>NZ_JBBIQL010000001.1:0-240526 GCF_037442345.1 Rheinheimera sp.
TTTTGGGTTCCAGTAACGGGTTTGGTGACCGAAGTGTACGCCCGCCTGGAGCATATCGCGCATAGAAACTTTTGCCATTTAGAATAGTCCTCTAATGGGGTTGGGCCTCCATACATCCCATAGAGCCGACCGTTACGCTTGGCGTATTGGCACCCCGGCTTATGTGTCGATGTATGTGTGTTATGTAATTCGCGGCGACTTGACCGCAGTTAAGCAACTGACTCACCGAATCCGATTTGCCAAATTGCGGCGCGCTTTATACCATATGTCCCCTTGAAACACAATGCATTGTGTAATTTTGCAGCAGAGAGAACCCCATGGCCGCCACCATCAAAACCCCGGATCAAATTGAAAAAATGCGTGTCGCTGGTCGTCTGGCCGCCGAAGTGCTGGAGATGATTGAGCCTCATGTGGTGGCTGGCGTCACCACAGAAGAGCTGAACCGGATTTGCCACGACTATATTGTCAATGTGCAACAGGCCATCCCTGCCCCGCTGAACTACCATGGATTTCCAAAATCGATTTGTACCTCAGTCAACCATGTAATTTGTCACGGCATTCCGTCCGACGATAAAAAACTGAAAGACGGCGACATTATCAATATTGATATCACGGTCATTAAAGACGGTTACCACGGTGATACCTCCAAAATGTTTGTGGTTGGCAAAGCAAGCATCCTGGCAGAGCGTTTAATTAAAGTGACGCAGGAATGCCTGTACCTGGGTCTGAAGAAAGTGAAAGATGGCGCCCGTTTGGGCGATATTGGCCATGTGATCCAGCAACACGCCGAAAAACACAGCTACTCAGTGGTGCGCGAATACTGCGGCCACGGCATTGGCGCCACCTTTCATGAAGACCCGCAGGTGCTGCACTACGGCCGTCCTGGCACAGGTGAAGTATTAAAAGCTGGCATGACCATTACCATAGAGCCGATGATTAACGCGGGTCAACGCCACAGCAAATTGATGAAAGACGGCTGGACGGTTATCACCAAAGATCGTAGTTTATCTGCGCAGTTTGAACACACCATTCTGGTCACTGAAACCGGCTGCGAAATTCTGACCTTACGTCAGGACGACACCATTGAACGGATCCTGACCGCCAGCTGACCGTCTGGCGGCAATGATGAGGTAAAGCGATGAATATGGCATTGGCATTCAACAAGTCTTTACCTGCCAGCTGCAGCCTGGACAGCTACAAAAAGCATTTTGCCGACTTTAACGACTGGCTGAAAGTGGCCTTTGAGCACCAGACCATCGCCAGTCTGGTGAAAGCCCGTGCCCGGTTTGTCGACGACGCCTTATGCGCACTCTGGCAACATTTTGGTCTGTCCAAACACAAACACTATGCGCTGATTGCCGTCGGCGGTTATGGCCGTGGCGAGCTGCACCCCTGCTCAGACATCGACTTATTGCTGCTGACTGAAAGCCGGCCCAACGCGCAGCAGCAAGAGCAAATCAGTCAGTTTATTACCCTGCTGTGGGACTTACGGCTGGAGGTCGGCCACAGCGTACGCACGGTGAAAGAAACCGTCAGTCTGGGTAAAGATGACATCACCATAGCCACCAACCTGATGGAAATGCGCCTGCTGACCGGCAGTAAAGAGCTGTTTGCTGAGTTGCAACAACAGATCAGCAAAGACAGTTTCTGGAGCTCACAAAAGTTCTTTCAGGCCAAACGCGATGAGCAGCAGCAGCGCCATGCGCAGTACCATGGCACGGCCTATAACCTGGAACCCAATTTAAAAGCCAACCCGGGAGGCCTGCGCGATATCCAGACCATTGGCTGGGTGGCGAAAAAACACTTTAATACCCGCACCATGCGGGAGCTGGTGGCTTATCAGTACCTGACTGAAGATGAATACCAGGAACTGATGGAGTGTGAGGCCTATTTATGGCAAATGCGTTTTGCGCTGCATGTTGAATCGGGCCGCAATGAAAACCGCATTTTGTTTGATTACCAGCCGGCGGTCGCGCAGCGGCTGGGCTTTGGTGATGATGGCAAAGCGTCGGTTGAACGCATGATGAAGCGTTTCTTTCAGACGGTGCAGCGTGTCACTGAGCTGAACGACATGCTGCTGCAGCATTTTGAAATCAGTATTCTGAACAGCCACGCCAAGTTTAAGCAATTGAAACTGGACGATTATTTTGAACTGGTCGGCCCGCTTATCCGCGCGACCGACAACGCCGTCTTTGCCCGGCGCGAAAACATTCTGCGGCTGTTCTGGCATATTGCCAATAACTCCAATATTACCGGCATTCATTCGGATACGATCCGTTTGTTACGCCTGGTGCGTCGCCGTCTGATGGGCGATTTGCAGGATTATGAAGCCTGCAGACAGTTATTTCTGACCATCATAAGGCACCCGCGTGGTATGGACAGAGCCATTACCCTGATGCACCGTCACGGCATTCTGGCGGCTTACCTGCCGGCCTGGCGCAATATCGTTGGCCAGATGCAGTTTGATTTGTTCCACGCCTATACAGTGGATGAACACACCCACCGGGTGCTGAAAAACCTGTACCGCTACAGCCAGGCGGGTTTTGAAAACGAATTTCCGCTTTGCACTGAAATTGTCAAACGGATGGAAAAACCCGAGCTGTTGTACCTGGCCGGTATATTCCATGACATCGCCAAAGGCCGCGGCGGTGACCACTCAGAGCTGGGTTCTCTGGACGCCCGGGAATTTGGCAAGTTGCACAAATTAAGTGACTTTGACAGCAAGCTGCTGGCCTGGCTGGTGGAAAGCCACTTGCTGATGTCGGTCACTGCGCAGCGTCGCGACATTCATGACCCTGCGGTGATTGCCGAGTTTGCTGAAAAGGTGCGTGACGAGACGCGGCTGAACTACCTTTATTGTCTGACACTGGCTGATATCCGCGCCACCAACGACAACCTGTGGAACGACTGGAAAGGCTCCTTATTACGCGAGTTGTTCCTTGGCACTCAAAAGGCTTTGCGCCGTGGTCTGGAAAAACCGATAGACCTGCGTGATTTAATCCGCGAAAATCAGGCCGAGGCAATGAAGCTGCTGCAAAAACAAGGCTTTACCGAACATGAAGTGCTGAACCAGTGGAGCCGTGTCAAAGCCGACTACTTTGCCCGCTACAGTCCGAAACAAATTGTCTGGCATTCTGAACATATTCTGCGCCACAAAGACCCGAAAGAGCCTTTGGTGCTGGTGGATAAAACGCCCTACCGTGGCAGCACCCAGGTCTTTGTTTACACGCCGGATCAGGAAGGCTTGTTTGCCCGCTTGGTGGCAGCGCTCGACAGCAAAAAGGTCACCATTTACGACGCCCAGATCATGACCAGCAAAGATGGTTATGCCATGGACACCTTTGTGGTGCTGGAGCAAAACGGCGAACCTGTCACCTCGCCTTCCCGTCTGCAAAGTTTAAAACGGGCGCTGGAAACTTTTATTCAGGGCAAAGGCACCACCAGCCATGGCAAACAACGTCTGTCGCGCCAGATGCGCTCTTTTACAGTGCCACCGAAAGTGGTGTTCTTACCGGCTCAGAACAAACACCGCACCATGCTGGAAATTACCGCTTTGGATATGCCAGGCCTGTTGGCCAATCTGAGTGCCGTATTTCAACAATGTGAGGTCAGCATTCATGCAGCCAAAATCACCACCATTGGGGAAAAAGCTGAAGACTTTTTTATGATTTCTACCCGTCAGGATCAGGCGCTGGATGCCGAGCAACAAGCCCGGCTGCGTCAGGTGCTGGTCGAGCAATTAACTCCACAGACTGAGGACTGATATTTTGACAGAGTTAAAAAGCATCATTGAAACCGCCTTTGACAACCGTATGGCCATTACGCCAGCAACAGTCACGGCAGAAGTGAAAAACGCCGTGATGCAGGCCATTGAGTTACTGGACAGCGGCAAAGCCCGGGTGGCTGAAAAAATCGCCGGTGAATGGGTTACCCATCAGTGGCTGAAAAAAGCCGTGTTGTTGTCGTTTCGTATCAATGACAACCAGGTAATGGATGGGGCTGAAAACCGTTTCTTCGACAAAGTACCAATGAAATTTGCCGATTATAGCCATGAACGTTTTGTCGCCGAAGGCATGCGTGTGGTGCCACCGGCCGCAGTGCGTAAAGGCAGCTTTATCGACAAAAACGTAGTGCTGATGCCATCTTACGTCAATATCGGCGCTTATGTTGGCGAAGGCACTATGGTGGACACCTGGGCCACTGTCGGTTCTTGTGCTCAAATCGGTAAAAACGTCCATCTGTCTGGTGGTGTAGGTATTGGTGGCGTGTTAGAGCCGCTGCAGGCCAACCCGACCATTATTGAAGACAACTGCTTTATCGGCGCCCGCTCTGAAGTGGTGGAAGGCGTGATAGTGGAAGAAGGCGCCGTCTTGTCTATGGGGGTCTATATCAGCCAGTCCACCCGTATTTATGACCGGGAAACCGGCGAAATCAGCTACGGCCGGGTGCCTGCGGGTGCCGTGGTGGTGCCTGGTTCTATCCCGTCCAAGGACGGTTCACACAGTCTGTATGCCGCTATTATTGTGAAAAAAGTGGACGCACAGACCCGCGCTAAAGTAGGCATTAATGCCCTGTTGCGCAGTGTCGAATAACAGCCTGAGCCGTTGACAAAAAAGCCAGCTATTGATGCTGGCTTTTTTGTCGCTGCCGGAACCGATTTATAAAGCCACACCCAACCAGGCCTGGTGCATGGCTTTTTGTGCCCGGCTTGGTTTGGCCACAGGTACCACCTGGCCTGGGCCTTTGGCTTTTTGTTGCAGCACCAGTTCGGTTTGCTGCAGCCGGCCCTGTCGGAAGAAGTTCAGCTGCACTTTGTCGCCTGCCTTAAAGTCTTTCAGCCGCTCCGCCAGCCCCTTTTTCAGTTGCAGGTCATTCACCGCCACCACCAGATCCTCCGCTGTCAGACCGGCGTTCCAGGCTGCAGAGCCACGCTCGACAGTTTTCAGCAACGAAAAGCCCATGTGCTCAGCGCTGCTGACACCGGTATAAATCTCCTGCTCTTTGCCTGGCTGCCACTCTAAACCAAAGGCTTTCAACAGCTCGGCAGGCTGGAAGTTTAAAGGTTGCTCGACCTGAGTCGCCCAAAATGGCTGCAACGACGAGCCTGTTAAATCCAACGCAATTTTTTGTACATCCTCTGCCGTAAAGGCGGTGGTTTTGCCAAAACGCTGATACAGCTGGTTATGCAGCGCGCGGTAGCTGGCCTCACGGTCTGAATGCTCGAGCAGCCACAAGTCCAGCAACCAGCTGGCAAGGTAACCTTCACTGTAAATATTCACACTGAAGTTCAGCGCATGGTCACCACCCAAAGCTATCCAGTTATCAAAACTGCTTTCGGCGACTGACTGCAGTTCGCGCCCCGGCGTCTGCAGGAAACGCTGCAAACGTTTGGCAATATCAGCGTAAAACTCGGTTTTGCTCATCAGGCCGGCACGCAGCAGCAACTGGTTCTGGAAGTAACTGGTGCTGCCTTCGGAGATCCACAACAACCTGCTGTAATTCGGGTTCAGGTAGTCGTAGGGCACCAGTTCGGCAGGCCGGTACGCTTTAACGTTCCAGGTATGCACCAGCTCATGGGACGCCGTGCTTAAAAACTCCAGGTAATCCGTACGGCTGGCAAAACTAAAACGGTCACGTTGGATCACCGTGGAATTTAAGTGCTCTGTGGCGCCACGTACCCCGTCCGTTGCATGCACAATAAACAGGTAATTCTGGTAAGGGTAACCAGACCAGATGCTGTCGGCCTGCGCCACCAGCTTACTCAAATCGGTCTGCATTTGGTCGGGGTTGTAGTTGCCTTCCCCCCACAACACCAGCTCGTACTTTCTGCCATCGACAGTGAAACTGCGGTACTGGCTTACACCAGTTTCAATCGGTGAATCGGCGACCACGTCATAGTTGGCGGCGATAAAGCTGTGGTCTGCTGCACCACGCTGCATCCCGGAGTACGATTTCCAGCCTTGCGGCACCTGCAGTTCAACCTGCAACGGCAGTGCTTTGGTGTGCTCCGAGTACATCAGGTAAGCACTGGCATTGATATAGGCATGGGTTTCATCAATATGGCGTGTACGCCCCCCCAGCTGATTGGCATAAATCTGGTAGCTGACCACCAGTTCCCCGGCCTGTGGCACCTGCAGCCGCCAGCTGCTTTTTTCTGTTTTTACAAAAGGAACTGCAGTGCCATCTGCCATCCTGGCGTTAAACAGGCTGACTCCATTGGCCAGGTCCATAATCTGGTATTTCCCGCTGCGCCAGGCGGGTAAATGCAGCGTGACGGCTCCGGCTGTGGGCTGTTCAAAACGCATTTGGACCTGAGCCAGATGGTGCTCTGGCTGCTCTATACGGATTTGATACTGCACCTGCGCCCAGCAACTCATCGACAGCAAACTGATCAACACACACAAAACTTTCAGAAACTTCAAACGACACCTCCAGAACGAATACAGCAAAGATACCATAAATCCAATAACTTACCCTTTTCCGGCGGCAGGAAGCTGGCTTGAAGCGATCAAAAAAATGTAACCCATCATGAAAACTTTCAAATTAACTTTTACTTTTGTTCCGTACTCTGGTTTAATACGCTAGGTCCAACCGGACAAATAAAAGCAGATTTAAAGAGAACACTATGAACTATCTGACCTCTGCCGAAGAACAAAACTGGTTACCCTACTATTTAACCAAAAAGTAACCGGTCAAACATACCCTACAATTGCTGATGAAACGGACCCTTGTGGTCCGTTTTTTTCATTTTTTTCAATTGACTACTGTCGCTTTTAAAGTCAATCCGGATATACTTAGGCCAGAATAAGCCGTATTTCTGTGCGCGGAGAGTAATACGAGTGGCCGAACAACCAAACGACCTGAAACTGCAGTTGGCGAGTGCTCTGAAGGCGCGCAAGCAATTAGAAGACACCTACGAATCCCAGTTTAAAATTCTGTCCCAGTTTGTAGCCCGTCTGTCGTTGACCTGCAAAGGTATTGATATAGAGCTGGATAACAAGCTGGCCAAACTACGCCAGGAGTTTAACCGCAGCACCGATCTGGAAAAAATTCTGCCGCTGGTCGAATCCACGTCCGAATCGTTGAAATTGCTGGAAACCAAACAGCAGCAAGACCTGAAAAAAGCGCAAAACACTCTGTCAGAAGCAGGTAAATTGCTGCAAAAACAACGGGGATTGCCGGATCAACTAAGGCGTGATTTACGGGAATTGTTAAACCGGGTCGATGAGCCTTCAGCCACAGTGCATGCGTTTTTACCTCATATTACCGCGCTGACCGAGCTGTACCAGACTGCTTTGGGCACCAAGCAACAGCAAGAAGCCGGCCTGACCGACGAGCACAGATACCAGCATGTTTGCCGTCAGATCTCCGTGGAGCTGACCAATCTGCTCAGTGAACTGGCATTTGAGGCCAAATATGCCGCCGATGTCGAAAAAATCCGTCTGACCCTGCTGTCTGATATCAACATTGAGGTGCTGCTGGAATGCTGCCTGCGTACCATTGAAATTATCATTGCCTCGGTTACTGACGAGCGACAGTCTGCCCAACATTTTCTGCTGAAACTGAATGATGCGCTGAACACAGTGCAAAAGAACCTGTTGTCGTCGCTGAGCGGCAGCCAGAATTTCCGCGACAAACTGACGCAACTGAACCAGCAGATAGAACAACAAATTGATGCCCTGTCCGCTGAAAGTAAAAACGCGACGTCACTGGAACAATTGCAGCAGTTAGTCAGCCACAAGCTCGGCGCTATCAGTCTCTCACTGAAAGAGAAAGAAGCGCTGGAAAAAGATGAGCGTGAGCTGATCCTGAGCACCTTAAAAAGCATGGAACAACGGCTGGCAGAACTTGAAGACGAAGCCCGCCAGTTTAAAAAACGCCTGTCCGAACAAAAGTTCCGCAGCCTGCAGGACGCTCTGACTGAACTGCCTAACCGCGCTGCTTTTGACGAACGTTTTGAACTGGAGATCCGCCGCTGGCAGCGTTATGGTAAGCCTTTAACCATCGCCCTGGCTGACGTCGATTTCTTTAAACAGATCAATGACAACTACGGGCATAGCGCTGGAGATAAAACCTTAAAAGTCATAGCCCAGGCCTTAAAACAAAGCCTGCGCGACACCGACTTTATCGCCCGCTATGGCGGAGAAGAATTTATTATTCTGTTTCCGGAAACCAGCCTGGGGGAATTAAACCTGCCACTGAATCATCTGCGGGAACGTATTAAAAAAATTCCGTTTAAGTTTAAAGACAAAAACGTCCCAATCTCGATTTCTTTTGGTGCCACTGAACTCAAAGCCTCGGATACCAACAGAGCGGCTTTTGACCGGGCTGATGAAGCTTTATATGAAGCCAAGCGCGCCGGACGGGACAGAGTGGTGCTAAAACCTTAGTGCGAGCCAAGGTTTCAGGCCAGCTCCTGAAATCGTGCCGCCCTACTCAGCCAAAGCATAAGGATGTCATCTATGCACGTACAGTTAAACCCCCTGGGGGCCATGTCGTTATTGTCTCAACTGGAAGTTGACCGCCTTAAATCCAACACCAGTGCTGACGCTTTTCAGTTATTTCGCAACTGCTGTCTGGCCGTCTTGAATGTGGGCAGTCATACCGACAGTTCCGCCGAAATATACCAGCAGTTTAAAGATTTTGACGTCAATCTGATTGCGCGTGAACGAGGGATCAAAATTGAGTTGTTTAACCCTCCGCAGTCGGCTTTTGTGGATGGTCAGATCATCCGTGGTATTCATGAGCATTTATTTGCCGTGCTGCGCGACATCTTGTTTTACCATACCCAATTAACCCACGCGAACCGGCTGGATTTAAGCAACACTGACCATATCACCCATTCGGTTTACGATATTCTGCGTAATGCCAGGGTGATTGATGCCAGTATTGAACCCAGCATGATCGTCTGCTGGGGCGGGCACTCGATCAACGAAGTGGAATACAAATACACCAAAGAGGTGGGTTATCAGCTGGGTTTACGTGGCCTGAATATCTGTACAGGTTGTGGTCCCGGAGCCATGAAGGGCCCCATGAAAGGCGCCACTATAGGTCACGCCAAGCAGCGCAATCCCCATGGCCGCTATCTGGGGCTGACGGAGCCAAGCATCATTGCCGCAGAACCACCCAATCCTATAGTGAATGAATTGGTGATTCTGCCGGATATTGAAAAACGGCTGGAAGCTTTTATCCGTGTGGCCCACGGTATCATTATTTTCCCTGGTGGTGCCGGCACCGCAGAAGAACTGTTGTATTTGCTTGGCATTATGCTGCATGAAAAAAACAAAGAGCAGCGCTTACCTGTGATCCTGACGGGCCCGCAGCGCAGTGCCGCTTATTTTGCTGAACTGGCCAGTTTTATTGAACAAACTCTGGGTAAAGAGGCGCTCAGCCTGATTGAGATTGTGATTGACGACCCGGTCGCCGTTGCACAGAAATTAAAACAGGGTTGTGCAGAAGTTCGACAGTACCGTAAAACAACCAGCGACGCTTACCACTTTAACTGGACCTTGCATATAGATCCAGACTTCCAGCATCCGTTTGCACCAACCCACCAGAATATGGCTGCACTGGACCTGCATCTGGAACAAGATAAGGCCCGTCTGGCCGCCAATCTGCGCCGGGCTTTTTCCGGCATAGTGGCAGGCAATGTCAAAGATGAAGGCATTAAAGCGATCAGCCAGCATGGCCCCTTTACATTATCAGGCGAACCCAAACTGATGGCCCTGATGGACAAACTGCTTCAGGCTTTTGTTGAACAGGGCCGGATGAAATTACCTGGCAGCAAGTACGAGCCCTGTTATCAAATACTGAAATGACATGGCGCATTTGTTACTGATTGATGGCCTGAACCTGGTGCGGCGGCTTTATGCCGCACAGGAAAGGCCTTTTCTGCATTCGGCAACCCCCTACTCTGCCGCCACAGGCGAGCAGCTGCTGTTTAATACCAGTGAACAGGCGCTGCTGGTGTTAAAGAAACTGGTGCGTCAGTTTGAACCCAGCCATCTGGCGCTGGTATTTGAACAACCACACCTGAACTGGCGTGCCCGCTTGTACCCACCTTACAAAGCAGACCGGCACCCTATGCCGGAGCATTTGCAGCTGGCGCTGCCAGCGCTGCAGCAACGCCTGCAGGACAACGGCTTCAGCTCTGTGCAATTGCCTGAGCAGGAAGCCGATGATCTGATAGCCAGCCTGGCCATGCAAATGCGCCAGCATCAGCAACAGGCCACCATAGTCTCCACTGACAAAGGTTATCTGCAGTTGCTGCCCTCAGGCGTACAGTTGTATGACCACTTCAACAGGGTTCAGCACAATGCCACGACAGTGCTGCAGAAATTTGGCGTGTTGCCGGAGCAGTTAGTCCGATATTGGAGCCTGGTGGGGGATAAAACGAATAATATTAGCGGTATTGCGGGTATAGGCCCTAAAACAGCCGCAGAATTGCTGCAGCTGGGAGCTGATATCAAAACGGCGCTGAGTCATCCGGACTGCCCGGAAAAGCTGAAGCAGAAAATTCTTGCCGCCAAAGCAGAATTGATGATTTTTATGCAGATCCTTAGCCTGAAAACGGATCTGCGCCTGGGGCTGAACCTGCAACAATTCCGTTATTCGCCACAAAGGGCAGATTGATGAGTAAAAAAGTCTGGTTACTGCTTGGAAGCGGCATATTGTTGTATCTGGCCCTGACAATTTTGGTGCTGCTGTTTTATAAAGATGAGCCGGATCAAATGGACTGGCAGGACAGAGAAGCCTTTAACACCAAGCTGATTTACAAGATGGATATGAAGCAGCCCATAAGCCGGACTGAAGTGATTGCAGCGCTTGGCGGGCCCGACATTACCGAAGCCATTCTGGTGTCAGAACAAATTTACCAGATGATGTATTACCGGACGCACAGAACCAAAAGCGACGGTATTACCACCAAAGATGAATGCACAGCGCTGTTGTTTAAAAACAATCAACTGATCGCTATAGGCGAAAATGCAATTGAACAGTACAACCAGCTCAGATAAAAGGCTGAACCTGCTGGCCGGGCTCTATCAGCAGGCTGAGGCATTGTATGCTTCGACGCCTGTCAGCGCCGGTCAGGTGCAACAGCTGGCAGCGGCTTTACTGGCCCTGAGCCAGACCCATCCGGCATTGCTGCTCAGTCAGTTATCTCTGACACCACAACAACAGTCCATTTTGGCCTTACTGGCCGTCAAACAAACAGCCTTGCTCTGTTTATTGCAACGCAACCTGAAACTGCCGGACAGCTGGTGTCTGTTGATACTGCATGCCTTGTTGGTGCAACCACTGGCCTTGGCTGGTGACAGTGCAGAACTCAGTGCCTCCCAGCAGCGTTACCCGGCGCTGCTGAGCCTGAAACAACAACCAGAGCTTTGTCAGCAACTGAACCTGAACGCTGTTTTTAAACTAACAGATTACAAAGCCAAAAACCGTCCCTTCTGGCAAAGCAGCAGCACAGCTCAGATCGTGAGTTTTTGCTGGCAAGTAGCCCGGCTGATGGTGCCGGGCTCTGGCCGTTACCCAGGCCTTGAGCAGATCAGTGCGGCGTTGCTGCCTCAGGCGGATCAGACAGAACTGTTGTTATGGCAAGCAATCAGCCAGGACTCACTCTGGCTGACAGGCCGGTTTTTACAGGATGAAGAACAGCAATTGCTGATGCTGTTAAACCCGGTGCCTCATCAGGGGCTGCTGCGATTGGTCTGCTTTAACAAACAGCAAAAAGAGTTCGGCCAGGTGGTTGAATTAGCTGACGATGGCCTGAGCCTGCTACAGCCAAGAACTTTTACCGACTGGTTTTATTGCAGTTTCTGGCAGGAAAGCGACGTGCAGCTGGCAGCACCGGACAAGTTGCCAAACCTGAATTGGCTGCAACAGCTCAGCGCCGCTCAAACTGTCAGTCAACAAAGCAGGATGTTACAACAACAGCCTCAGCTTGCCGCACTGGTGAAACAGCAGGCGTCCGCATTAAGCCGCCATCAGCTGGAGCTGGAGTCAGAAAAACATGCGATCGCCCTGATAGGCCAGCAGAACCTGCCGGCCGTATTGCAGCAAAGCTGGCTGACTCAACATTGCCTGCTGCAGGCTCACCCCTGGCATCATCAGTTGCTGCAGTTCCGCCTGGTGCTGCAACAGGCACTGCTGCAACTCGACCAGGAACTGAACTTTTTTGGTCTGAACAGCTTCAGTGCCAATACGCTGGCCTGGTGTTGTGTCTGGCCTTTGTGGCAACAAAATGATGCCAGGTTTTACCCTCTCGTCAGCCCGCAGGGGCGCAGCTATCTGGAACTGTATTTAAAGCAGCAGTTGTGGAAGCAGGCGCAGTACCAGCAGCTGTTGAACAAAGTACTGGTCCATCTGCACTGCCCGGTCGATTGGCTGATCGCGGCAAAACACTACAGGGCCTTGCCTCAGCACGCCCAGACATCACCTCAGGCACTGCTGCTTGCCGCCGCCATGGAACTGGCAATCAGCCTGTTTGCGGTGTCTGACGATGAGCCTGCCCGACTCGAACAAAGCCTGCGTTTTTTGCAGCAAAGCAGTCAGCGCCAGTTGAAACCGGCCAGCCACTACCAGCAGCTTCTGGTAGCGGCAACTCAGCCTTCAACAGAGCTGTCACCTCTTTGTAATTTAATTTCAGCATTAGGCAACGAAACCCGGCAAAATCAGCCTGTTTCCCAGCAAATAAGCGCATAAAGTGGAAACTAACCACCAAAAATGCTATATTCGCGCCGTTTTTTCTGGCCGGCACTCTGGGTAAACCCAAGACTTCAAGCAATAACGGTGCTGGCATCAACCTGTCTACGTAAGGATTATTATGAGTTCTCAAACTATTACCGTGATCAAAGGTGACGGCATTGGTCCAAGCATTGTTGAAGCTGCTATTCAGGTTCTGGATAAAGTAGGTTGTAACTTCAGTTACGAGTATGTGGACGCAGGGTTAACCGCGCTGGAAAAAACCGGCGAATTGTTACCTCAAGCCACTCTGGATGCGATTGCCCGGAATAAAATCACCTTAAAAGGCCCGCTGACTACACCTGTTGGTGAAGGGTTCACCTCAATCAACGTGACCTTGCGCAAGAAATTTAACCTGTACTCCAACGTACGGCCGGTAATTTCATTTAAAGGCACCAAAGCCCGTTACGAGAATATCGACATCATCACCATCCGTGAAAACACTGAAGGTATGTATTCAGGCGCTGGCCAAATCGTCAAAGAAGAAGGCACAGTGGCGGAAGCCATGAGCATTGTGACGAAAAAAGGCTCAGAGCAGATTGTTGAGTTTGCCTTTGAAACTGCCCGTCGTGAAAAGCGCAAAAAAGTGACTGCAGTGCACAAAGCCAATATCCTGAAATCGACCTCAGGTTTGTTCCTGAAGACAGCGCGTGAAGTGGCGGCCCGTTACCCGGATATCGAATTCAGCGAAATGATCGTCGACAACGCCTGTATGCAGCTGGTGATGAACCCGCAGCAGTTTGATGTGATTGTCACCACTAACCTGTTTGGCGATATTTTGTCTGACCTCTGTGCCGGTTTAGTCGGTGGTTTGGGTATGGCCCCGGGTGCCAACATTGGTAAAGACTGCGCGGTGTTTGAAGCAGTGCACGGCAGTGCGCCGGATATCGCCGGTAAAAACCTGGCCAATCCAAGTTCAGTGATCCTGGCCTCTATTCAGATGCTGGAATACCTCGGCATGAAAGACAAAGCCGAAAAAATTCTGGCTGCGTTAAAAGATGTGATCGCTTCGGGCGACCGCACCACCCGCGATTTAGGCGGTACCCACGGTACCACAGACTTTACCGCCGCAGTGCTGGAACGCCTTTAACCGAACAAGCCGCTGTTAAGCGGCTTTTTTATTGCTGAAACTCAGTGTTTCCTTATCTCCGTCAACCTTGTTTTGAATAGGCCCGGCAAATTTTGTAAATTGCCAAGGCGGCCTTTCCACTTAAAACAGAAGGAATTTACGATGTATCAGTTGTACTACTCACCCTCTACCGCCAGCATGGCGCCGCATATTCTGCTGGAAGAGCTGCAACAGCCTTTTGAACTGGTGCTGACCGACACGGCCACCGCCAGCCATAAAACAGCAGAGTACCTGAAGCTTAACCCCAATGGGTTAATCCCTACTCTGGTGGATGGGGATTTGGTGTTATTTGAAACCGCAGCTATTTGCCTGCATCTCTGTGATCAACATGCGGAAAAAGGCTTCATGCCTGCAGTTGGTACAGCACAACGCGGCGAGGCTTATAAATGGCTGTTCTGGCTGTCAGCTACCTTACAAAGCAGCTTGATTCTGTATTTTTACCCGGAGCGTTGGGTGACTGCCGCCCAAAGCGCTGCCGAGATAAAAGCCCAGGCACAGGCCAAAGTACTTAGCCTGCTGGAGCAACTGGAACAACAGATGGCGAGCCATTGCGGCCATTGGTTTTTAGGCGACGAATTTTCACTGCTGGATATTTACGCCATGATGTTATGTCGCTGGACCCGCAATTTCTCAGGCAAAAAAGCCCGCGATTTCCCCTTTATTGCCCTCTGGCTGCAACGTATGCTGGCCCGTCCTGCGGTGCAAAAAGTCTATGCCAGAGAAAATATTCAGCCGCCCTTAGTCTGAGCAGATACGGATAATAAAGACCACGGCATCTTGGCTGCCGGTCAGGTTCAACTCCTGTACCGGCTGTTGCTGCCAGCATAAATCCAGTTCGGTCAGCTCAATACACTGCTGTGCACTTTGCAGTACTGCACTGCCCTTCGCCAGAAAAACCCCAAGACCACAGAGCTCTGTGGCAAGATCCACACAGTGCGGCAGTTGGTGCACGTCCAGACTGGCCCGCACAGCGCCACGTCTGCTCATCAGATTAAAATCGAGGACAGCACCGTCCGTCAGATAACACTGCACTGCGGTTTCACCTGCAAATTCAAACGCAGTATATGGCGTTGCCAGCTCAACAGTGTCAGCTGGCAGCTGCAGGCGAACCCCCTTGCCCTGCAGCAGCAAAATAATGCGGTCAATACCAGGAAAAGCGGAGAAAGGGCCATCGCTGGCCACTTCTGCAATGGACATACGCCATAACAAGCCCTGCTCATCATCCTGGCGCAACAGCTGATGGGTGATACCACCGCCATTTTGCCAGGCTTGAGTCAGCCAATGTTCTGGCTTAATGAGTTGAATGCGCATAAGTTGTTGCCGTAAATAAACAGGCGCTATTACAGCAAAAAACCGCCTTGCCGAACAGCGCCCAGTGCCAGCAACACAGGGCAACAACTGCAGGTCGTATCAGTTACCCATACGCAAACAGAGTTCAGCAACATGCTTCCCCTGAAAACGGGCCATCGCCAGCTCTTTTGCTGAAGCCGGACGCGAGCCATCCGCACCGGCAATACAGGCCGCGCCCAATGGAGAACCACCTTTGACTTCAGTGATATCTGCCAGTTCGGGGCAACTGTAGGGCAACCCCACCACCAACATCCCGTGGTGAAACAAGGTGGTATGCAGCGACTGCAAGGTGGTTTCATTGCCACCGCCAGTCCCTGTTGAGGTAAAGGCACTGCCAATTTTGCCAATCAGCTTGCCCTGAGCCCACAAACCACCTGTCTGATCAAGAAAATTGCGCATTTGCGCTGCCATATTGCCAAAACGGGTCGGCACACCAAAGAGTATGGCGTCGTAATCAGCCAATTCGGCCGGTCTTGCCAGCTCCGCTGTCTGATTCAGTACAAAACCTGACTTTTCTGCCAGCTCCTGCGGCACCAGCTCAGGCACCCGTTTTAATGTCAGCTCAACGCCAGCAACCGCACTTACGCCTTCACAGACTGCTTTAGCCATCTGCTCAACGTGCCCATAACTTGAGTAATACAACACCAGTATTTTTTTCATCGTTGACTCCGTTGACGTTTGATTCAGGTTTTATTGACGCATTGAAATACAAAGCGCCCGACGGAGCATCACACTAAGGAGCGATTTCACCATCGGATACGGAGCTGCAGCGCGATTTCACCAGGTTTTACAGGAATTCACGACGCTGAATACCACAGGTGCGGCTTTGCAAGGCTTAACTTGGCGCAATGTTGTCCGGCTTTTACTCTGCACTGAGTTATGTTTCAGGAGAGTAACTATGAGCAGACAGTTTCAGTTGATGCAGATAGACCCCTGTCCACTGGTGTTGTGGGCAGTTCACCAACTGGCGGAACAGCAGTCGGACCTCACACTGGTGGCCCAAAGCAGGGATGCCACCCGGCTCTGGCCTTTATGGCAACAATGGCAACCTGAACTGACAATTCTGCATCTTTGCCAGACCAGCCCAACCGACTTCGCTACTCTCAGACGCATCTGCCATGCCAGCGGCAAACTACTGGTGCTGTCCAATCGCCCGGACCGATCAGAGCAGCAGTTATTTCTCGACACAGGGGTTTGTGGTTATCTGTCCAAAAACACCGAACCGAATCAATTGTTATTGGCTGTCAGGGCCATCCAGTCCGGCAAAAAGGTGCTGGAGTTTTGCACTGAGCACAATACAAAAAATTCGGACCACCTGACCCACAGGGAAGTCGAAGTGCTGAAACGGGTGTCCCGAGGCGAAGCCAATAAATCCATCGCCAGCAACCTGTGTATTTCAGAGTGGACAGTCAAATCCCATATGAAAAACATTCTGAGTAAATTGAACGCAATAAGCAGAACTGAGGCTGTATCCATCGGTGTGCAGCGCGGGTTGATCCATTTCTTATAAATGCCGCAAAACCCCACTTAGGAGCGATGCCAAACAAGTATAAAAACCACAACATCAATTCAGGCTTGGGTGTGCAACCTCGCAGTGCAGGAACGGCACATCAGCCTGATTTTTCAGGAAACTTAAACGTTGGAGACAGTTATGATTCAGTTTACAAATCAGATTAAACAGAGCCTGGCCATCGCAGCCTTGAGCCTGTCATTTATCGGCAGTGCAGTGGCCGGTGAGCCTGCCAAAAGCCTGCTGACCCCAGACAATCACGTATTGTTATTGATAGACCATCAGCCACAAATGGCTTTTGCCACCCATTCGCACGAAGTGGTGGATATCCGTAACAATGTGACCGCCCTGGCCAAATCTGCCAAGGTGTTTAAGGTCCCGACCATTCTGACCACTGTGGCTGAAAAGTCCTTCAGCGGGCCACTATTCCCGGAGTTACAGGCGGTATTTCCGGAGCAAAAACCTATTGACCGCACCACCATGAATACCTGGGAAGACAACAGGGTGACGGACAAAATCAAAACCTTTAAGAAAAAACGCGTTGTGATCGCGGCACTCTGGACCGAGGTGTGTGGTGTAGGACCCGCCCTGTCGGCCATCGAAGAAGGTTATGACGTTTATTTCGTCACCGATGCATCTGGGGGGGTAACCAAAGAAGCCCATGACATGGCCGTGCTTCGTATGATTCAGGCCGGAGCAAAACCCATTACCTGGCTGCAATACATGCTGGAGCTGCAACGTGACTGGGCCCGCACCGGCACTTATGTACCTGTGACCTCCATTGCCAAAGAACATGCGGGCGGTTATGGCCTGGGTATTATCTACGCAGCAGAAATGTTTGGTGCCAAAGAAGGCCATTAATCAATGACCAGAACCCCTGCACAAGCAGGGGTTCTTCTTTTTTTGGAGTCAGTAATGAAATTTTTTTGTTTACTGCTGTGCCTGCTGTGCACAACAGCCATGGCGCAAGGTAATGCAGCCAAGGGAAAAGAGCTGTCAGGTCAGTGCTGGGGCTGCCATGGCGAAACCGGTATTTCGCCAATAGCGGGCAACCCAAACCTGGCGGCACAGAATGCCGCCTACCTGGAATATGCGCTGAAAGCTTACCGCAGCCGCGAACGCAAAGGCGGCCTGGCGGAGATTATGTACGTCAATGCCGCGCCGCTATCTGATCAGGACATTCTTGATTTGGTCGCTTATTTTTCCACTCAGGCTGGTGCCAACAGCCACCAGACGCCAACGAAGGAGACTCCATGAGAACAGGTATCCTGCTACTGGCGCTGTTGCCTTCTTTGCCGTTGGCCGCAGCTCCGGATCTTATTGTCTATAACGCTAAAGTGGCTTCGTTTAACCAACAAGGCGTGACCGCTTTTGCGGTAAAAGAGGGCCGCTTTACCGAACTCAGCTCTTCTGCCCAAAACCTGTTAAGCCAGAAAGACAGCGCCACCCAGCTTATTGACGCCGGTGGCCGGCTGGTGATCCCTGGCTTAAACGACTCCCACCTGCATGTGGTCCGGGGCGGCCGCTTTTATAACCTGGAAACACGCTGGGAAGGCATCAACAGCCTGAAACAGGCGCTGTCACTGGTCGCTCAGCAAGCCAAACGGACTCCGAAAGGCCACTGGGTGCGGGTGGTAGGCGGCTGGACTCCCGAACAATTTGCGGAAAAGCGCCTGCCAACTCTGGCTGAGCTGGATCAGGCTGCACCCAATACACCCGTGTTTATTCTGCATCTGTATTCAGGCGCCATACTGAACAGCGCAGGTTTGGCAGCACTTGGCATTACCAGTCAAAGCCAGGCCCCCAAAGGCAGTTATTATGAAAAAGATGCCAAAGGACAACTGACAGGCCAGCTGGTGGCGGATCCGAATCCGCAGCTGCTGTATCAGAGTATTGCAGCACTGCCAGGTCTGAGCCCCGAGCAGCAACTGAACTCCTCACTGCAGTTTTTTCAGGCCCTGCTTGGTTATGGCGTCACCAGCGTGGTGGATGCCGGAGGTGGCGGCCACCAGTTTCCCCAGCAATATCAGGCCAGTACCCGGCTGGCGGTCGAAGGTAAACTACCTGTTCGGATCGCCAACTACCTGTTCCCGCAACAACCCGGTGACGAGCTGAATCAGTTTGCCCGCTGGATGGCAAATTATCAGCAGGACCAGAATCTGGACGCCCGTCATCCCAGAGGTTACACCATTGCCGGCGGCGGTGAGCTGCTGGCCTGGTCAGCGTCCGACTATGAGAACTTCCGCTCACCACGGCCAGAACTGAAACCTGGTTTTGAGCTGGAGCTGCAAAATATAGTGCGTATGCACCTGCTGATGCGCTGGCCGTTTCGGATCCATGCGACTTATGACGAAACCATCGACAAAATGCTGGACGTGCTGGAAAAAATCAATAAAGACCAGCCGCTGAACAAAGTCCGCTGGGCTTTTGATCATGCCGAAACAGTGTCGGACCGCAATCTTGAGCGGATCCAGCGCCTGGGCGGCGGTATTGCTGTGCAGGCCCGGCTGGCTTTTGCCGGTGAAGATTTTCTGGCCCGCTATGGCAAAACGAAAACCCAAACCACAGCGCCGGTGAAAAAAATGCTTGAGCTGGGTATCCCTGTGGGTTTAGGCACAGATGGTACCAGAGTGGCCAGTTTTAACCCCTGGGTCACTTACTACTGGCTGGTCAGCGGAAAAACCCTGGGAGGTACACAGCTGACTGCTGAGGAACAACGGTTAGACCGGCTCACCGCATTAAAGCTTTTTACCCTGGGGTCCGCCTGGTTTTCCGGTGATGAGCAGCAAAAAGGGGCCATAGCGCCCGGCATGCTGGCTGATTTCAGTATCCTGAATCAGGACATTTTTCAGGTGGAAGAACAGCAGCTATTGCAGACCCGCAGTGAGCTGACAGTGGTCGATGGCCGGACTGAATACGCCAGCAAAGCCTTCCCGGCGTTCGCTAAGCCAAGGTTAAAAGCTGAACCGCTTTGGTCCCCTGTTAACTTTGTTCCATCCGAATGAGGCAGTCCCCGCACTACCCGGCAGTCTTTGCTGCCGGTTTGATTCTGCTGCCTGGCGTTGCCCCGGCAGCAGAGTCCTTTTCATCCTTTGGAATGGAGATAAGACAAAAACTGCAAAGTGTACAAAATGCCGACTTCAGTGCTGAGCATCAGACGCTTTGGCTGCAGCGGTGGTTACCCTCGCTCGAGCTCAGTCTGCTCCAGTCAAGCTCTTTGCTGCTGGAACCTGTTGTGGCCTTTGACAGCCCTCACAACGCGGGCACATCACCGCTGGAACAAACTGCACCAGAGCTGCACCGGCTGATACTGCAGACAAACTACGATTCATGGCAACTGCAGTTGGGACGGCAGGTCTGGGCTTTTGGCAACCAGCGTCAACTGGGCAAACGTGAAGGAACCAATGTCCGCCGTCGTTTCGATGGTTTGCTGCTGACCAGCCAGCGGGAAGCCTCACAATTCAGCCTGTACCATGGTCAGCATGTCATTGCTGAGCCTGGCAGCTGGAATGATCAAAGCTCAGACAACTGGCGTGTAAGCGGCATGCTGCTGCAGACAGAATGGACACCTGAGCAGCAGCTGCGCCTGCATTATCTGCGTTATCTGGACCACAGAGACAGCAAAGACGAATTCCGGCACTCCATGGAGTTCAGCCTCAGGCTAGAGGGAAATCATCACGACGTAGCGCTGGAGCATATTTATCAATGGGGCGACCAACAACAGTATTCTATTGACGCTCATTGGTTTTTTGTCCGCTACCAACAAAGCCTGAACCAAAGCTTCAGCTGGTCAGCCGCCCTCAGTCTGGCCAGTGGAGACAACAATCCTCTTAACCAGAAACTGTCTACTTTTCAGCCGCTTTTCGCCAAGGCGCCTTTTTATTCTGAAGCCGGTAGTATTGCCACCAGCAACATCAAAAATCTGCAACTTGGGCTGCATTCTCAAACACCGTCAGGCCTGCGCCTTGAACTGGAGTATCAATGGCTGGCGCGGCTCACGGCAGATGACGCCATTTATGCTCAGGGTCGTTCTGTGTTGCTGAGTGCTCAAACCAAAGGCAACAGTAAACTGGCCGATGTGTTCACTGTCAGACTCAGTCAGAAATTCAGTCCGTCGCTTGAGTTTGAACTTTTGCTGAGCCACCTGAACGCTACGGCCACTCTGGCGCAGGCCACAGCCAGGCAGCACAGTCTGTTTTTTGAAGCAGGTTTTACCCTGCAGTACTGACCGCCGTCTATGGTGAACAATTCACAACAATTCACAGCATTTGATTCGCCTGACCAGCACTTTGTATCGACAATGGAAAAAGCAGAACAGGAACTCAGGGCTCTGGTATCTGAAGCCAGGGCACAAAAATGGATAGCGCCATGGCAAATGTTTTAATTGTGGTGACCTCAGACGGCAGCTGCGGACATGAAAAATCTGGCTTGTGGCTGGCTCAACTGGCTATTCCTTATTACCTGTTACTCCATGCAGGCCATACGCTGACTCTTGCATCACCAAAAGGAGGTTCAGCCCCAATTGATCCGGACAGTTTGCGGCAGGAACTACAAACGCCGGAATCTCAGCGTTTTCTGACAGACAGAAACGCCCGCAGCGCGCTGGCAGATACGCTAAAGCTACAACAGCTTTACCCTTCAGACTTCCAGGGGGTGTTTTATGCTGGCGGACTGGGTCTGTTAAAAGACCTGATCCAGGCCCCTTGTTCTATCCGGTTGCTGAAAGAAACCTTTGCCTTAAACCGCCCTGTTGCGCTGATTGGACACGCCGCAGCCGTCTTATTGTGGCTGGCTGACGACAAGCATAAGCCGCTGGTTGAAGGGAGAAAAATAACCATGCTGAGTCAGCAGGAGCGGCAGCTGCTGCACCCCGACTGTGTATTACCACTGGACCCGGCCAACGAGTTAATACAACGCGGCGCTCTGTTAAGTACAGGACCGGCGCATCAGCCTTACGTAGTGCAGGATGGAACCTTATTCACAGGTCAGAATACGGCATCGGCTGTCCCATTGACGCAACAGTTTTTAGCCGCCCTGCCCTCTTAGCAGCAGGGTTCGAGTAACAGGCAGGCTTCCTTCCAGTCCTTTGTTTGCTGATTTTTCGGAAACAGAGCCATAGTCTGCTGCAACAGTTGCTCCGCTCCTGACCAGCCCAAAGTTTTCAGACTCATCGCGGCCCTCAGTTGCCAGGACAATGCGCCCTGACGCCTGGCCAACTGGTAAGCCTCGTAGCAAGACTGCTGAGTCTCAGCTTTGGACCCACCATGATGGTTCACCGCCATTGCCCGCGCTCTGATCATTTCAGCTTCACACCAGGCTGAAACCGGCCAGTCCTGGTGGGTCCCGACAAATTCTGGCAGAAAGCGGTAATCAAGAGTAGCAAGCAAGTTGCCGTAAAACCTGTTCAGTTGTCCCCCCAAACCGGCATCCGGTGACCCGTGGTCCGTTAAAATGTTCAGCGCCTCGCTGAACACCTGACCGCCGGCTTTCCAGATTTGCGCCGGCATACCGCTATTCAGCCGTAACAACATGTCTATGCCGTAGCGGGCCAACTGGGTATCGCCTTGCCACAGCGCCACAGGACATAAACCACAGACCAAAAAATAGCCCAGCGCATAAGGCTGCCGTATGCTCTTAGCTCTGTCCAGCATGCGGATAATCAAACGTATCGCTTCATTGGTCTGGCCTGCAATCCATAAAGAGCGGGCATGATAAGCACTGGCCGCCACTAAATGATCGTAACAATACACATGGGCAGGAATAGTCAGAGGTTGCCTGACTTCAAGCTGCATGGCCTCTTCCCCAAAAACCAGCGCTGCCGTGTAGTGTCCCCTCGTATGCTGGTTGATCATCTGGATCCGCGAGCGGGTGGCAGCAATTTGTGGCAGGCTGTTGTTTGAGGTAAGACTCAGATAAGCACGGCTCCAATAATCCAGTGAGGCGTCATCGGCGCCAAGAACTGAATGAGCGTATAAAGACCAGGTCAGCTGAATTTGCAATACCTGATCCTGCGCTACAGCTGCATACTGCAAACCCAACTGGAATAACTCAGCCACCTGAGCCGAAGCGCCATAGTGATGAAAACGCACATGCCCAAGCGCGAGGCCCAGTTTGGCAATTAAATCCGCCGGAAGCAGCCCTAAACGGCTGCTGGCGAAATGCCAGGCCTGTTCCAGGTAAAGTTGAATTTCGGACAGCTGTAATGAGCGAAACCACAAAGGAGCGGATTCAGTCACCAGCCTGATCGCCAGTTCATGTTTATCAGGTTCAGCAAAGGCCCAGTGCAACGCCAGCTTGATATCTGCCACATCCTGTTTTCGAACCTGCAGCCAATTGGCCGGGGTGTCAGCATGCCATTCATCCAAGGGCTGCTGCGTCTGCTTCAGACAATACAGGGCATGCCGGTGGCGGATTGGTTCCAGTTCGCCATGCTGCTGCAGTAAATCCAACGCAAAGTAACGCATCGACTCAAGCAATGCAAAACTCACCCGGCCATCCAGATCCATCACCCGCACTAAGGACTTTGCAACCAAACTGTCCATCAAATCAAGAATATTTGCCTCACTGAAATCCGGGTTAACGGCCAGTACCGCATCCAAATCGAAACGTCCGGCGAAGACCGCCAGACTGCGCCACACACCAGCCTCATCGGCCGTCAGGCTGTCGTAACTCCAGTCGATCACAGCCTTAAGTGTCTGATGCCGGGCCAGTGCTGTACGTCGGCCCTTAGTGAGAAAACTGAATCTGTTATCCAGCCGCCGCTCCAGTTCAGCAAAGCCAAATACAGGCACCCTGACAGCAGCCAGCTCCAGCGCAAGAGGTAAGCCATCCAAGCGCCTGCAAATGCGACCAACGGCATCCACCTGTTCAGCCGACAGCTGTAAGTCGGGCAATAACGCCTGCACTCTGCTCATAAACAGCTGTACCCCGGGGTAGTCCATCAACTGTCCGGCGGTGAATAACCGCTCAGATTCAGGGCAACCCAAAGGTTCCAATGGAAACACCTGCTCACCTTCAGAGCGTAAAGGTTCACGACTGGTGATTAACAGGTGTGCCTGAGGCAGTTGCCGCAACAATTGCTCAGCCAGTTCACCGATGCGCTGCACCAGATGCTCACAGTTATCCAGCACCAACAGCACCGGAGTTTGTGCCAATGAATGAATAATTTCCTGCAACGGATTGCTGTCAACACAGACCAAATCCAGCGCCATAGCCAGAAAATTCTCTACCAGCCTGCTGTCGGTATGAAGCGAAAAATCGATAAAGTAGCTCTTGCATGGGAACTCAGCCTGCCATTGCTCAGCCACCGTCAACGCAAGAATAGTTTTACCCATACCGCCGGGGCCGGTAATAGTGACACAACGTCGGTCGAGCAGAAGCCGGCGAATTTCAGCCAGTTCTCTGTCCCGTCCCAGCACAGGCACTAAAGAACGTACAGCAGATGTCTGCATAGTTCCGGTCACAGAGGACGACAAGGCCGACGCCGTGCTGATGGGGGTTATTTCTGCGATAAAACAATAACCACGGCCCGGAATATTCTCGATATAACGTATACCTTGCTGCTCTTCCTGCAACGCCTTACGTAAGGCTGAAATATGCACCCGCAGATTACTTTCTTCCACTACTGTATGAGGCCAGGCGGCAGCAACCAGCGTATCATTGTCGATGACCCGGCCAGCATGGCGCAGTAAGACTGATAAAATATCAAAAGCCCGGCTGCCAATAGCTACGGGCTGCTGGTCCCGCACCAGCTCCCGTCTGTGCTCATGGTATAAAAAAGGCCCGAACCGCAACGAAGAGGTCAGCATTTCTGTATCAGGCATCACGCACTCCCTGGTGTGATGGCGCCATCAAGCTGTACAGCTGGAGCTTAACTGAGCCAGCGTTGTGAATGGTGCATTAATAGTTATTCAGAGCGCATCAAGCTTCAATGCTGGTAAAAGGAAGGATTCTGCCAAAATGATGTCAGGAAAGGCCAATACTTACCCAAACTGCTGCCGGTATTGGCCAGGGGTTAAGCCCAGTTTGGTCTGAAACAGATTACTCATTTGCCGCACACAGCCAAAACCACAATCAAATGCCACAGTTTTCATCGGCAGGTTGCTGTTTTCCAGCAACTTTCTTGCCTGGTCTACCCGGGCATGCTGCACAAAAGTCATTGGGGTCAGCTGAGTTTCCTGCTGAAAAAGCCTGGAGAAGTTACGCACACTCATATTCGCCAGCTCAGCCATGCGTTCTACGGTGAATTTTTCATGCAGGTGCGCCAACACAAACTGTTGCACCTGTGACACCGCCGAACTGTCACGCGCCACTTCGGCTAACAGCGGACTGAACTGCACCTGACCGCCCTGACGCCGCATCACCACCAACAACACTTTAGCGACATTCACCGCCAGAGCCCTGCCGTGATGGCGCTCGAGGATACTCAATGCCAAATCTATACCCGTGGTGATACCACCTGAAGTGACAAGCGAAGAATCCTGCACCACCACCTGATCTGTTTCCACCAGCACCTGCGGAAACTCCGCCGCCAGACGCTTGGTGTAATTCCAGTGCGTAGTGACCTTACGCTCGTTGAGCAAGCCTGCTTTTGCCAGAATAAAAGCACCAGTGCAAACCGAGCCATACAAGCCCGCTTTACAAACAGAAGCAGTTAACCATTGGTATAACTCAGGGTGGTGCTGGTTATAGGCTCCTGGACCACCAGGTACCAGCAGCACATCATAACTGCCCTGAAACTGATCAAAGCTGGAATCTGGAACTACACGGACCCCATTGGACGAGCTTACTGCGTTTGTGCTGGCAGCCAGAGTGACCACTTTGTAACGCTCAGGGTCGGGCAAAAACCTGTTAGCCAACGCAAAAACCTCAGCTGGACCGGCAAAATCCAGCAACATAAAGTTTTCAAACAAAGGCATTATCACGTTTTTCATACTGGTAACTGGTTTGTCCCTTTCCTGCCAGGCTGGTATGCGTCTGTCAGCCAAAACCAATGTTAAGTTTTGTTTATTTAGGTAAGCAAAGTTTAGTTACACCCTGAGACACTAAACAAGTGATTTATTTTTAACCTCATACTACCAGGGCTAAAATTCCCCGCTTTGTTTATCAGGCTTTGCAGACATGCACCGTCACTTCTTCGCGGTCATGATACAGGTGTTTGGCCTGGAAACGCACCCGAAGTCCGGCGTCTTTCAGTTTGTGTTGCATCATCTCCAGCACTTCAGCCACAGTCTCATAACGTTTTTTCATCGGCAGTTTCAGGTTAAAAATACTTTCCTGGCACCAGCCGTTGATCAGCCAGTCGCAAACCAGTTCGCCCACTCGTTGTGGTTTTTCAATCATGTCACAAACCAGCCAGTACACGTTTTTCTTATCCGGTGTGTATTTAAAGCCATCGACCTGCAAATGCCGCACCTGACCTGTTTCCATCAGGCTGTCGGCCATCATGCCGTTATCAATGGCCACCACCATCATGCTGCGTTTCACCAGCTGATAAGTCCAGCCGCCCGGGCAGGCGCCTAAATCCACCGCGTTCATGCCGGACGCCAGCCGGGTTTCCCATTCATCCTTAGGGATAAACTGAATAAAAGCTTCCTCCAGCTTCAGTGTGCTGCGGCTTGGCGCTTCAGACGGAAACTTCAGCCGCATAATGCCGTTTTCCAGCGGGCTGTTGTTCTCGGGGTACGACATGCCCAAATAAGCTTCTTTACCCGACAACATAAAGAGGTGCAGTACCGGAGCCCTGTGGTTTTCTTTTTGCAGCAAGACACCACACTGGCGCAACGCCTGGCGCAGTGGCACTGTAAATTTGCGGGCCAGAGTCGACAGGGTTTTGCCGTCATTGGTTTCAGGGTATTCCACCCTGAGTTCGCCTAAATTACGCAGTTCAGCGCCCAGTGCAGCCTGTACTATGGCAGAAACCCGGTCAGCCGGGTCCAGCTCCAGTTTTTCGTCCACCAATAAACACCACTGGCGGGCAAAAATCAGCTTGTTAAAGTCGTAGTCCCGGTAAAAGGTAGCCAGACTGTCGCCGTCATAAGCTTCAAAAATGACAAAGGCACTGTTGTTGCTCAGCTTGCAAAACCCAGCCACTCCTTGCTGGCCTGCTTTGTCCTGGATTTCCGCCGCACATTCTTTTTCAAAACCGGCGCGGCAATAAAGTAATAGTTGTCTCATGTTATTTCCTGATCCAGGGGCTGAAAGCCAGCAACAGCCAGCTGATAATTAATAGTTGTCCGGACAGAGGCGCCAGCTGGCCCCAATGCAGGCTCCAGCTAAACACGCCACCGACTAAAGTAAACACAAAACCGCAGCAGCCTAAATGCAAGGCTATTGCAACAATACAGCTTAACCAGGGGCTTTGTTGCTGTAGCTTTTCGGCAGCACCAAGCGCCAATAAAGCCAGGCAATGCAAGGCCAGAATAAAACCAGCGCTGATCAGCACAGCGAGCTGGCCGCCCTGTAAAGTGGATTGCCACAGATGCATTAAGGCAGCGGCTCCCCCTACACAAAGGGCACCATATAAAGCCGCCAGGCTGGTATTAAGTTTCCAGAATAACGTCACTGATAAATCTCCTGCTGTGCTGTGCCGCTTGCTGCAGTAATAACTCTTGAGTCAGGCCACTGGATTTCAGCGGTTTAAAATCATGATCTGCACTTGGCAACCATTGCAGCTGTACTTGGGGCCAGTGCAACTCAGTCAGTTCAGCCAGAGTGCCAAAAGGGTCCCGTTCACCCTGCAGTACCAACACAGGCCGCTGCAACTTATCAAAATGTTCGGTGCGCCAGCTGTGCTTTTTCGGCGGATGAAAAGGATAGCCATAACAACAAACCGCTTTCACCTGTGCCGGCACCTCACCGGCACTGCCCGCACACAGCATAGTCACCACACGCCCGCCCATGGATTTACCCGCCAGCAGCAGAGGTAAATCTGTCGCCATAGCCGCCAGTTGCTGCTGCAGCTCCGCAATCAGCACCGGCATTTTCGGTGGCGGCCGCCTTTGCCCGGCCAGGCATTGCTGCATATAAGCAAAATTAAAGCCCCAAACCTCTATGCCCAGCAACGCCAGTTGCGCTGCCAGTTGCTGACAAAAGTCCGACTGCACCGGAGCACCGGCGCCATGACAAAGCAAGAGCCGGGCCTTGGGGTTTTCTGCGGCAGTTAAGAGTTGTGGCATCGGGCTGTCAGTCCGGCGTACTGTTATTAAAGTAGTGCTCGGCAAAATCCTGCTGGTCCAGCTCGACCTGTTTCGCTATCCACTGGCGGAAGGCGACGATTTTGCCAAGTTCAGTCTGGCTTTCGCGACACACCAGGTAATGTGAGTCTTTGCTGAGCAGCACATGGTTAAAAGGCACTATAAGCCGGCCTGAGTTAATATCCGGCCTGGCCATCACGTTATGTGCCAGCGCCACGCCCTGCCCGTGAATAGCCGCCTGCAACACCATAGCGGTATGGGAAAATATCGGTCCCTGGTTCACATTAAAGTTTTTTATGCCTTGCCCGACAAACCAGTCTTTCCAGGCCTGACGTGAACCGTCGTGCAACAAGGTATGAAACTTCAGATCCAACACCTCTTTTAATGGCTTGCCACTGGTCAGCAGCAAAGGCGAACAGACCGGCAACAGATACTCTGTATGCAGCTTGTCCGCATGCAAACCACGCCAGCTGCCACGGCCATAATAAATAGCGACGTCCACATCGTCGGTCAGCGAGCCTTCGTCCGAATCGACGGCTTTGATCCGCACATCAATATCGCTGTGCGCTTCGCTGAATTTACTTAAGCGTGGCACCAACCACTGTATGGCAAAACTCGGTTGCAGGCTGACAGTCAATGAGCCTTTGGCCCCACGGGCTAACAGCTTTTCGGTGGCTTCATGCAACTGGGAGAAAATTTCTTTGATGTCGAGGAAAAAGCTCTGGCCTTCTTCAGTCAGCAATAAAGAGCGGTTTTTTCGCATAAACAGCTTCAGTCCCAAATGGTCTTCTAAAGCTTTGATCTGATGACTGATAGCAGCCTGAGTGACAAACATTTCCTCTGCGGCTTTGGTAAAACTCAAATGCCGTGCCGCAGTTTCAAAAGCTTTCAGTGCATTCAAAGGAGGTAAGCGCCTTGCCATGGCTGGAGTCCTGAAGATTTTAATAAGTTTTTCTAATGGCAGTATAAATCAGAGCTGACAGGCTTCACCAGCTCTGTTTCAGAAAGGCAACACAGAGTCTCAGGTTTTTGGCACGTAGCCTTCAATATGCACGTCTGCACCTTCAAATAAAAACTGCTGCATCTGCTCTTCCAGCAATTTGCGGTGCTCCAGATTCATCATATTGAGCTTTTTTTCGTTAATCAGCATCACCTGCTTGGCTTGCCATAAAGCCCAGGCTTCTTTGCTGATATGGTCAAAAATCTTTTTGCCAAGCTCACCCGGATACAATTGAAAATCCAGCCCTGGCGCTTCTTTTTTCAGATAAACACAATAAACCTGACGTGACATGCTTCACCTCGCCTTAAAAATTTGCGCTAGTTTAAACCAGTGTGGGTGAAGCCCCAAGCGTTAATCAGCTTCGACCTGCAGCTTCTTGTCAATCCAGCTGCGAATAGGCGCTGGCAAACCAATAAGCTCCAGCTGCTTTTTGCTGTACCAGCTTTGTTCAGGTTTGGCTTCTGTGACGTCCAGCAGCCAGACTTTCGCTTCCAGCTTGTAATGTGAAAACACATGGTTAAATTCGCCCTGTAACACAGCTTCTGGTGCGTCATCAACCTGAGGCAGAGCCCACAAATCAGCCCAAATGCCGCTGGAAGGACGCTTTTCCAGCAGCAACAAACCTTGTTGTTCTACCCAAAGAAAATGCCCCTGTTTGACGGGCGTGACTTTTTTCGGTTTCGCTGTTGGCAATTCAGCCACCCGGTTTTGCTGATAAGCCAGGCATCCGGCCTGCAACGGACAGGCATGGCATGAGGGCTGACGGGGCTTACAGACAGTTGCCCCTAAGTCCAGCAAAGCCTGCGCAAAGCGGCGGTTGTGTTTCACTGGCGTTAACTGCTCCGCCAAAGCCCAGAGCTTTTTGTCAACGGCTGAACTGGTAGGCACACCTTCAATAGCAAACAAGCGACAAAATAGGCGCCGCACATTGCCATCCACTATCGGACCCCAGCTGTCGTAAGCAAAAGAGCGGATGGCGCCTGCTGTATAACGGCCTATGCCGGGAATTTGCAATAAATCAGCCAGTTCAAATGGAAAATCACCAAGCGCAGCTATAGTTTTGGCCGCCTTATGTAAATTGCGGGCTCTGGCGTAATACCCCAGCCCTTGCCACAAGGCCATCACCTGGTCGGTTTCCGCCTTGGCTAAATCTGTGACATCGGGAAATGCTGCCATCCAGCGTTCAAAATAAGGGATGACAGTGCTGACCTGGGTTTGCTGCAGCATCATTTCACTGACCAGCACCCGGTAAGGCGTGGGGTTTTGTTGCCAGGGCAATGTATGCCTTCCCTGGCTGGCCTGCCAGCTGATCATTTTTTCAGCCAATAAAGAAGGGGATTGTAAATACAGCGACACTCTTAGTTACCCATCAAATAAAACGCCGCCATTCTAACCGTAAAAGAGCTGCAGATGCGCGTGGTATTAGTTGAGCTGCCTGCACAGAATAAGGATAATACGCGGCCAATTTATAGCGGAGAGCCTTTGATGAGCGAACAGCAGCACCCAACCGACCAGCCTGAACAACCACAGGAAGAAAAATTCCTGCGTAAAATCAGAAGTTTTGTGCTGCGCGAAGGCCGGCTGACCAAAGGCCAGCAACGGAGTCTGGACCTGTTCTGGCCTACTATGGGCCTGCAGTATCAGACTGAGGCCTATAATTTTGAGCAAATTTTTGGCCGTCAGGCCCCTCTGGTGCTGGAAATCGGCTTTGGTATGGGCAAATCTTTGGTGCAAATGGCCAAAGAAGCGCCGGAAAAAGACTTTATCGGTATTGAAGTCCACAAGCCAGGTGTGGGTGCCTGCCTGGGTGAAGCCGAAACTCATGGTGTAAAAAATCTGCGTTTATTTGAGCATGACGCGGTAGAAATTCTTGAGCACTGTGTTGCAGACAATACACTGGACACAGTGCAGCTGTTTTTCCCGGATCCCTGGCATAAAAAGCGTCACCACAAACGCCGCATAGTGCAGCCTGAATTTGTTCAGTTACTGCGCCGCAAGTTAAAACCGGGCGGAGTCTTTCATATGGCCACCGACTGGGAAAATTATGCCGAACATATGCTGGAAGTGATGAGTAGCGCTGAAGGTTACCAGAACCAGTCAGCAACCAATGACTATGTGCCCCGCCCTGACCACAGACCTCTGACTAAATTTGAAAACCGCGGCGTGAACCTGGGCCACGGTGTCTGGGACCTGATGTTTAAAAAGGTGAACTGAGATGCTTGATAACAGCAGCCAGATGGTATTGCGCAACAGTGCTGATTTGAAAGGTACTGTACTGGTCATTGAGCCCCCAGCAGACCGTCTGGTCACTGAACTGGCCGCTTTGGGTATTCAGGCCCGCTGTTTTACCACCAATGCTGCTGTAGCTCATAACTGGCAAAGCCTGAGTGCTGACGCTGTGTATTTGGGCAAACTGCCAGATCAACACTTTGATTCGCTGCTGATTTTTCACCCCAAAAGCAAAGAACAGCTGCCAGCTTTGCTGCAGCAGCTGAAAGCTGTGGCCAAAGCTGACAGTCTGTGTTTTTTAGTTGGCGACAATAAAGGTGGTATCAAAAGCCTGCCGGCTTTAGCCGATAAAATCGGCGTAAAAGTGTACAAGCTGGATAACGCCAAACATTGCCTGTGGTTTGAACTGGATCATCTGTCTGAACTGCAGCCTGTCCCTACTGGTTTTTTGCAGTTTCAGCTAAAAAGCGGCAACACCGAATTTGTGGTGTGTTCCCAACCGGGCGTTTTTAACCACGGCAAACTGGATTTAGGCACCAGGCTTCTACTGGAGCATCTTGGTCATGTGCAAAAAGGCAAGGTGCTGGATTTTGGCTGTGGCGCAGGTATTGTCGGTGCTTACCTGAAGAAAAATCACAGCGCCATTGAGCTGGTGGCCAGCGACATCAGCACTCTGGCCGTGGAGTCCACAGAGGCGACACTGGCCGCCAATCAGTTGTCTGGTACTGTGCTTTGCGCCGATGGTTTTCCCGGCAAAACAGGCCTGTTCGACCATATAGTCAGTAATCCGCCTTTTCACACAGGGCTGAAAACGGATTACCAGATCAGTGAGCAGTTTTTCCAGAATGCCAGACAGCAACTGAAACCTGGCGGTAGCCTGACCTTGGTTGCCAATGTACATCTGCCTTATGCCGAACAACTGAAAAGCCTGTTTAATCAGGTAAAAGAACTTGGTCGGCGCGATGGTTTTGTGGTTTATTATTGTCAGTAACACCCAAAGCGGAAAGCACTGATGCGTTTCATTACCGCCTTACTGCTGTTGTTAAGTACCCAAAGCCTTGCCGCTGAATGTATTCAGGCGCCAAACCGTACTGAAGCCTGCCCCAATATGTTGTACCGCCTTGGTCAATTGCCGGGTATGGAAAAACCCGCAGTGCTTTGTATTTGTGCCACAGACTTTAAAAAATTTCTGACGGTTCCGGCAGATAAAGCCGATGCCCAGTTATTGCAGCTGAAAAAAATGCAGCTGGAAAGCGAGCTGGGCCAGCCGATAGACCCGATACTCGCGGTACTGAAAAGCCACTGACTATTCTGCCAGCACTATTTGTCTCGGATGAAAAGCGCCAAGGTATTCTTCCGGATGCTGCAAAAGCGCAGGGACCAGAAAGAGTTTTCCCGCCTCCACCCAATAAATAGCATTTTGTTTAAATCGTATTGCCAGGTCCACTGCTTTGGTTTTTTCACAGAGCACAGCCCAGCTTTTCTCCTGAAAAGACAGATCTGGCGAACAACCAATAATGGCGCGGTAAGGCAGGTTTAACTGATCAAGAAAATCGGCGAAGTGTTTGTCGAAAACTAAATTTTGGGAGGGGTTGTGCAGATCACCTGCGGGGTTCTGAGCGCTGATAATAGCAAAACTGATGTCCTGCCCCAGTCTCTGATGGCATAAAAACACACTACTTTTGTACTGATCCCATAAGTCCATGCGTTCACTCCTGTATCAGGCTGCAGTTACTATAAACTGCTTTTATTTTTTTGTCAGGGCTGGTAATCAGTTAGTTGCAATTGAGTGTAACTTCAATACTATAAAGCAAGGACGTACTGAAAATCGCGGATGGATCAATGAGTTCAGCGTTAAAAGCAACATCAATGAAAGGCGCGCTGATATGGGTGGTGATGTTAATTTGCAGCATTACCTTATGTGTGTCCCTGACCATCGCCACCTTGCAGGACATCAAAGCCGAAAAGAAAAATCTGTCCGAACAGCTGCATGCCTATGCCGCCATTATTGCCTTTAACGCTGTGGGTTCGTTGGAAATAGATGACCCAGAAGTGGAGGACAAACGCCTGGCCTCTTTCAGCGCCGAACCCCGTCTGAACAATATTCATATCTACAAACTACAGGACAATGGCGAGCTGACTTTTTTTGCCAGTTATAACAAAAGTGATATAGGCCCTTACCCCACCCAATTTGCCAAAGTAGAACAGTTGAAAAACACCTTACTAAGTGAAGGCGTGATGGAACTCAGTCAGGTGATTGAAAGTGACGGTAAACGACTGGGCTATGTTTACTTACGCGCCAGTCTGGATGAACTGAGCAATTATGTGCAAAACCGCGTACTGTTCGACATTCTGATCGCACTTTGCTCACTGATTGGCGCTTTTATTCTGGCTATCCGGTTACAAAACCGCTTTACCCAACCCATATACAGTTTATTGTCGCTGGTGCAGAAAGTGTCCAAAGACAAGGATTATCATGTACGGGCACCCGCCATGGAGATTATCGAATTTCATAACCTGGGCCGGGCCGTGAATACCATGCTGGATCGCACCGAGCAACAAATTAACAAACTGCAGGGGGCTGAATCGGAAATACGTCAGTTGAACCAGGATCTGGAGCATAAAATCAACGAACGTACTCTGGCACTGAAAAGTTCTAATCAGGACCTGCTGAACACTTTGTCTACGCTTCACCAGTACCAGAATCAAATTGTTGAGACCGAAAAAATGGCCAGTCTGGGTCAGATGGTGGCCGGGGTTGCCCATGAAGTAAATACCCCTATTGGTCTGGGTGTCACAGCTTCCACCCTGATGCAGGACAAACTGCAGGAAATCCAGCGCGCCTTTGATGATAAAAAACTGACATCCAGCCAGCTGGCGAAATTTTTATCCGACAGTAACGAAAATCTTGGCATTATTTACCGTAATCTGGAACGCGCCGCGAACCTCATTCGTAGTTTTAAACAAGTGGCTGTAGACCAGTCCAATGACAACAGACGTGTCTTCAATATGTCGCAGCTATTAAACGAAGTACTGTTGTCACTGCGGCCCAACCTGAAAAAAACGCAACATCAGGTACAGATCGAATGTGATGAACACCTGGAGTTTGAAAGCAAACCCGGCCCCATCAGCCAGATCTTAATTAACCTGATTATGAACAGCCTGATCCACGCCTTTGAGCAAACAGAACAAGGGCAAATTTCTGTCAGTGTCACTCTGGCCAACAGCCGCTGCTATCTGCATTACAAAGACAATGGTTGCGGTGTACCTGAGAATATCAAAAAACGTATTTTTGACCCCTTCGTCACCACCAAACGCGGCGAAGGTGGCAGCGGTTTAGGTATGCACCTGGTCTATAACCTGGTGACTCAGGCTCTCAATGGTAAAATTCAGCTCGACAGCACTTTGGGTCAAGGTATTGATATTCACATAGATTTTCCAGTTATACCCAAATAGCAAAAAAGTATTTCCTTTTCCAGAATGGAAGACCAGGCGATTTGTTAACAAATTAACTTGTTAACAAATGTAGCGCTCTATATAATTGCGCAGACATTTGTTATGGGTAGACACCCAGTAATTTATTTTAAATTCAAAAACTTAAATACAATTTAATAAGGTTTTAGCACAATGCAGACTCCTGTGATTCTGATCGTTGAAGACGAGGAAGTAACTCGCCTGAATCTGGTAAGCCTGTTTCAGGGCGAAGGCTATCAAGTGCTGGAAGCAATCAACGGCGAAGAAATGAACCAGCAACTGTCAGAACAGAAAGTGGATCTGATCGTGATGGACATTAACCTGCCAGGCAAAAACGGTTTAATTCTGGCACGTGAATTACGTCAGAAAGAGAACCTTGGCCTGATCTTTCTGACCGGCCGGGACAGTGAAGTCGATCGCATTTTGGGTCTGGAAATTGGTGCAGACGATTACCTGACCAAACCTTTTAATCCGCGTGAACTGACCATTCGTGCCCGCAATTTATTAAACCGCACCGTAAATCAACCGGTCGCTGAAGAACATAAAAGCGTGGTACGTTTTAACGGTTGGGTCATGGATGAAAACAGCCGTAACCTGACTTCACCTACCGGCGAATCCCGTCGTTTGCCAAAGGGTGAATACCGCGCTTTGCGTCTGATGCTGGACAGCCCAGGCAAAATTTTTACCCGGGAACAACTGATCCGTCATATGACAGGCCGTGAACTGCGCCCAAACGACCGCACAGTGGATGTAACTATCCGCCGTATTCGTAAGCATTTTGAATCAGAGCAGGATTGCCCGGAGCTGATCAGCACCATTCACGGTGAAGGTTACCGCTTTGTCGGTAAGCTGGAAAAATAATTCAGCCAGCGTGCAGATACTCTTCCAGAGCGGCCAGGTGCCGCTCTATTGTTAAGTGAAAGTCCACCAGCTGCTTTTCCATCCCCTGCCACTGCACATTGTCGTCAGTTTCAAGCTGTTTAGCCTGCTGCTGCACCCACAGCAACCCGACAGAGGAGGCAGCACCTTTGAGTTTATGTGCCGCATCCCGAAACTCCTGTTCCTGCTTCTGCACCGCAGCTTCAATCATCTTATTGATATAACCCGGCATCAGTTGGGCAAACAGCTGCACACTGCGTTGCATCGTTTGCACCCCTAATGACTGCAGGTAATCATCCAGCGTTGCCAGGTCAAGAATGTCTGAACTTCGTGGGGGTTTTAGCTGAGCACTGCTGCCAGTGCCGGAGCCAAATAACTCGTTAAGCAGCTGATCCAGCTTATTGGTATTAATAGGTTTAGCCAGGGAGCCTTCAATGCGGATGCCACTTAGTTGCTCCTGAGCTTTGCGCACATTGGCACTGAGTATCACAACAGGCAACTCAGCCAGCTGAGGTTCTGAGCGGATATAGCGGGCTATTTCATCGCCGGTCATATCCGGCAATTGCATATCCAGCAGCACTAAATCCAAATCGTCTTCGGTGTCCAGCAGCGCCATCGCATCTTCACCGGTTTCGGCCAGCACCACCTGATGACCACGTTGCTCCAACAGATTGATGGCAATCTCAGCGTTCAGCGGCACATCTTCGACCAGCAGTACTGTCAGTGCCGGATGCAAAGGCAAACTTTCAGGTTGAGGTGGCGCCAACAATTGCGTGGGCAGCCTGACAGTAAAGCAACTGCCCGCGCCGGTTTGGCTTTGCAGGCTGATGCTGCCGTCCATCGCTTCCACCAATGAACGGGACACCGACAATCCAATACCTGACCCCACCATACTTAAGCGACGGCCGTCGCTGGATTTATAGTACATATCAAAGATGCGTTGCTGCTCGGCTTCAGCCACACCAATACCGGTATCCCGCACATGGAACACCAGTTCAGAATTTTGCTCTGCCACAAACTCAACTTCCAGCTTCACCTGCCCCCTGGCAGTGAATTTCACGGCATTATTCAACAGGTTCCACAGCACCTGCCGCACCCGCGTAGGATCGAGTTTGACGTAACAGTCGGCAGAAAACTCGTCAGGTCCAATAAACTCCAGCTCCTTTTGCTGACAGATCAGGCTGGCAAAGTTACAGATATCACGGACAAAAGCCCCCAGCTGCACGCTTTGATACAAAATATCCAGGTCCTGCCGGTCAATTTTGTCCAGGTCGATAATGTCATTGAATATATTGCCGAGTGTCTCAGCACTGCTGAAGATGGTATTGCTCCAGCTGCGTTGCTCATTGCTTAACTGAGTTTCCAGCAGGCGCCGGCTTAAACCGACAATGCCGTTTAACGGTGTGCGCAACTCGTGGCTTAAGGTGGCAATAAATTTGCCTTTGTCCTGATAAGCTTTTTCCAGCGCCTGCTCGGCCAGCTTACGTGAAGTAATATCACGGCCAAAGCCCAGTAACCCTATATAACGGCTTTGTTTATCGAAAAAAGGAACTTTGCGCATTTCAAACCACATCAGCCGGCCATCCGGGGTTTTGTATTCCACGTCCAGTGTCATCGCCGTACGGCTCATGGTGAGCTCCTGATCGGTCAGGATGGCGCTTGGCATAGTGTCGGCGTCAAACAATTCGGCCGGATAATGGCCTATCAGCTCTTTTGCCGATTTGCCCATCAGCACTTCAAACATTTTATTGCAACTGACAATACGCCCGGTTTCGTCGCGGTAATAAAACAAATCCGGCGAGCTGTCGACAATAGAGCGCATCAGTAAACTCTGCTCTTCCAGCTCTTGCTGGGTTTTTCGGCGCCAGGCGATTTCACGGCGCAGCTCGTCAACGGCTCGGCGTTTAGCCTGGAAGGCTTTTTTCCGCTCTTCAATTTCGAAGTTCAGTTGCCGGATGGTTTCCTGCATATTCTGATTCAACAAGCGCTCCTGTCGAATGGAGTCCTGCAGGTAAAACAAGGCTTCGTCCAGGTGATGCACCAGATAAAAACAGATCAGAATAAATACCGGCGAGCTGGTCAGCGAAAATAACAAAGCCCCCAGCACCAGAGGCCAGAGTACGACTTCATACAGCAGCAGGCTGTAGGCACCCGCCAGAACCCCGGTAACCGCCTGTAATAAAATGAAGCAAAGGAAAAAACACTGCACCCAGCCCCACTGCTTCAGGTAACTGGCCAATTTCCGGATCACAGGATGAACACTGTGTTGCATGCGAGCCTTTTGGGTTGCAGAAAAACATCGTCAGTCTGCCAAAAACAGATCTGCTTGTCGCCATCATTTTGGGCCAGCAGGCCGAAAGTTCCGCCAATAACTTGAATTCAGTACTGGCGAGCCCAATCTAGCGAATAACTGAGCAAAACACTCAGGTATTCGTTTTTTTCGTTTAAGCCATTCGAAAAAAATCAGCCTAGGCCGCACAAGTTTTATACAGGCCCATACAGAAAAATATGGTATAAAGTGCGCCAATTTTTAAGGCAGCCCGTATAGCACAGGGTTGTATAAAAACGGACATTGGAGTTTTCATGCCGAGCATAATGCCAGACGTAGCCAACCATGCCTCTGCCAGTTACGAAAGTACACTGGATTGGGTTGGGATGAGCCAGATTGAACTGCCCCTGATGTTCGCCGTCGCCGGCGAAGCACCACGTCAGGTCAGCAGCAAAGTAGAAGCTTTTGTGAACCTGAAGGATCCAAAAGCCAAAGGCATTCATATGTCACGGCTTTATCTGTTATTGGATCAGTTGTCCAATGAATCCAGTCTGAGTTTTCACACCTTAAGCCAGTTGCTGAGCGATTTTATCAGCAGCCATGAAGAGCTGAGCACTCATGCGTTTGTGAAGTTCGACTTTGACCTGCATCTGCGCCGAAAAGCCTTAATCACAGAAAAACAGGGCTGGAAAGCTTACCCTGTGACTATTGTTGGTCAACGCAAAGACGGTAAGGTATCAGTGGAGCTGAAGGTCAATGTGCCTTATTCATCCACTTGTCCCTGTTCAGCCGCTCTGGCCCGTCAGTTAATTCAGGAAGCTTTTGTCAGCAAGTTTGCCGGCCATAAAGAAGTCAGTATGGAACTGGTCAAAGACTGGCTGGGCACCACTCAGGGTATAGTGGCCACACCACACAGCCAGCGCTCCGTTGCCGAAGTCAAAGTGAAACTGAACCACAGAGTGACCGACTTCCCGGTCATTGCGCTGATTGATGCCATTGAAGATGCATTGCAAACACCGGTTCAGGCTGCAGTTAAACGCGCTGATGAACAGGAATTTGCCCGCCTAAACGGACAGAACCTGATGTTCTGTGAAGATGCAGCCCGTCGTTTAAAACAGGCACTGAACACCCTGACCGAATTTGACGATTTCTGGTTGCGGGTGAATCACTATGAATCTCTGCATGCCCATGATGCTGTTGCAGTCACAGTGAAAGGTGTGGCGTCAGGTTACGTCGCATAAGTTCCGCATAAAAAATATCTCTTCAGTTACAAAAAAGGCCGGTCTTGCCGGCCTTTTTTCTGTCTTTTCTGGCAATTCCGGCCAAAAAAACTAAATTTCATGTAATTAAATTACAAAAAACCCTTTGTCGATCCTGCGGTCTAATGGCCTGGGCAGTGCGGCAAATCTGTCTTGCAATTTGCAGGAAATCTCGGTATATCTAAAAGGCATTTTTATGGATAGACGTCTAAACGGCATAAAAATGCAGCCCAAAGGTCAGCAAACTGCATGAAAGCATAAATGTTGTTTTCTTTCAGTGATAAAAACGCCACACATAAGAATAATAATTCACTATTTATAAATTTATATTTACTTTTGGACAGGTTGGAGGAAGGGTCATGGCGTTGTATCACCACAGTCAGGCGAGAGAGAACTGTGGCTTTGGTCTGATCGCCCATTTAGAAGGCGTCGCCAGCCACCGTATTGTGAGAACTGCGATCAGCGGCTTAGACCGGATGCAGCACAGAGGTGGAATTTCAGCGGATGGGAAAACAGGTGATGGTTGTGGCCTGTTAATGCAAAAGCCAGACAGCTTTTTCCGCGCTATTGCGGACGAACAAGGCTGGAGTTTAGGCACTAAATATGGGGTGGGTATTATTTTCTTCAGCCAGGACCCGGTGAAAGCCGAACTGGCACGGGCCATTATTGAGCAGGAAATTACCCGTGAAACCCTGACCTTAGTCGGCTGGCGTGAGATGCCGGTTGATGCATCGGTGTTAGGTGAGCTGGCCCTTGACTCCATGCCACAGATTAAACAGGTCTTTGTCAGCGCCCAGCCAGGCTGGGGCGACCACGACTTAGAGCGCCGCCTTTATATGGTTCGCCGTCGGATCGAAAAACAACTGACCGACGACAAAGACTTTTATATTCCCAGTTTCTCTTCATTGGTCACTGTATTTAAAGGCCTGATGATGCCGGCTGATTTGCCGCGTTTTTATCTGGATCTGGCCGATGTGCGGATGGAAACCTCTATTTGTGTGTTCCACCAGCGCTTTTCCACCAACACCATGCCACGCTGGGCTCTGGCGCAGCCTTTCCGTTTCCTGGCACACAATGGTGAAATCAATACCATTACCGGCAACCGGCAGTGGGCGCGTGCCCGGCAGTATAAATTCGCCTCGCCATTGCTGCCTGACTTACAGACAGCCGCACCTTTTGTCAGTCAAAGCGGCTCGGATTCCAGCTCATTGGATAATATGCTGGAGCTGTTGCTGGCCGGTGGCATGGATTTATTCCGAGCCATGCGTTTATTGGTTCCGCCAGCCTGGCAAGGCCATAAGGTGATGGACGATAACCTCAAAGCCTTCTACGAATTTAACTCCATGCATATGGAGCCCTGGGACGGGCCGGCCGGTATCGTGATGACCAATGGTAAACATGTCGCCTGTAACCTGGACCGCAACGGCCTGCGTCCGGCCCGCTTTGTGATTACCAAAGATAAACTGATCACGCTGGCTTCTGAAGTTGGCATTTGGGATTACACACCAGATGAAGTGCAGGAAAAAGGCCGTGTTGGCCCGGGCGAGATGCTGGCAGTGGACACGTCAACAGGCAAAATCTGGCGCTCTGAAGAAATCGACGCCGACCTGATGCACCGCCATCCGTACCGTAAGTGGTTGTCTGCCAACGTGCAGCGCCTGGTGCCGTACGAGCAGTTTGACAGTGACCTGATTGGCAAACGTGTGTTCAGCGACGACGAAATGCTGGTGTACCACAAGCTGTTTAACTACAGCTATGAAGAAATTGAGCAGGTGATCAGTGTGTTGGCCAAAGACGGCCAGGAAGCTGTGGGTTCTATGGGCGACGACACGCCAATGGCCGTGCTGTCGCAGAAAACCCGCACCTTTTACGATTATTTCCGCCAGCAATTTGCTCAGGTCACCAACCCGCCTATAGATCCGCTGCGCGAAGCCCATGTGATGTCACTGGCGACCAGTATTGGCCGCGAGCACAATGTGTTCAGCGAAACAGCAGGTTACGCCCGCCGTATTCAGTTTGAATCGCCGGTGATGATGTACAGCGATTTAAAACAGCTGAAAACTGCCGACGAAAAATACTACAAGCACCATATTATTTCGCTGAACTTTGACCCCAGCGAAGAAAGCCTGGAACAGGCCACCCGTCGCATTTGCCATGAGGCGGTGCGGGTGGTGCGTGACGACAAAATTGTGCTGGTGATCCTGACCGATCGTCGCATCGCTCAGGGCTTAATCCCTATTCCGGCGGCGATGGCGGTGGGTGCTGTGCATCATGCGCTGGTGGATAACCAGCTGCGCTGTGACTCCAACATTATTATCGAAACAGCGTCGGCCCGTGACCCGCACCACTTTGCCGTGCTGGTGGGGTTAGGCGCGACTGGCATTTACCCCTTTATGGTGTACGAGACCATTGAACAGCTGGTGGAAAAAGGCAGCTTAGCCCTGACGGCCCGTCAGGCGGTGCTGAACTACCGCAAAGGCATCAATAAAGGTCTGTACAAAATTATGTCGAAAATGGGGATTTCGACTGTGGCCAGCTACCGCTGCTCTAACCTGTTTGAAGCGGTCGGTATTAATAAAAACGTGATGCAGCTGTGCTTCCCTGATATGCCATCCCGTATTCAGGGGGCCGATTTCGCAGACTTCCAGCAGGATTTGCAAAACCGTGCCAACAGCGCCTGGCTGAAACGCAAACCACTGACCCACGGTGGTTTACTGAAATATGTGCACGACGGTGAATACCACGCCTATAACCCGGATGTGGTGCAAAGCCTGCAAAAAGCCGTGCGCTCTGGTAAATACGCCGATTACAAAGTCTATTCCGACTTCGTCAATCAGCGTCCGGTGGCGCATTTACGTGATTTGTTTGAGCTCAATACCAGCGGAGTTACCCCTGTTGCAGTGGAGCAAGTGGAAGCGCCAGAACAGATGTACCCCCGTTTTGACAGTGCGGCCATGTCGATTGGCGCCTTAAGCCCGGAAGCACATGAGGCCCTGGCTATTGCGATGAACCGCCTGGGCGGGCGCTCGAACTCAGGTGAAGGTGGTGAAGACCCTCGCCGCTTTGGTACTGAGAAAAACAGCAAAATCAAACAGGTCGCCTCTGGCCGTTTTGGTGTCACCCCCCATTATCTGGTCAATGCTGAAGTGATTCAGATCAAAGTTGCGCAAGGCGCCAAGCCAGGCGAAGGCGGTCAGCTGCCCGGTGAAAAAGTCACCGCAGAAATTGCCCGGCTGCGTTATTCAGTGCCAGGTGTCACGCTGATATCGCCACCGCCACACCATGATATTTATTCCATTGAAGATTTGGCCCAGCTGATTTTCGATTTAAAACAGGTGAACCCGGACGCTCTGGTGTCAGTGAAACTGGTATCTGAACCTGGTGTAGGTACTATTGCCACCGGGGTCGCCAAAGCTTATGCCGACTTAATTACCGTGTCCGGTTACGACGGCGGCACGGGCGCCAGCCCGCTCACCTCAGTTAAATACGCCGGTTCGCCCTGGGAGTTAGGTTTGGCTGAAGTGCATCAGGCCTTAGTCGACAACGGCCTGCGTGACAGAGTGCGGCTGCAGGTGGACGGTGGTCTGAAAACTGGCCTGGATGTGGTCAAAGCCGCCATTTTAGGTGCGGAAAGCTTTGGTTTTGGCACTGGCCCTATGGTGGCTTTAGGCTGTAAGTTCCTGCGCATCTGTCATCTGAATAACTGCGCCACGGGCGTCGCAACTCAGGATGCGACACTGCGCCGTGACCACTTTAACGGCTTGCCGGAAATGGTGATGAACTACTTTAAGTTCTTATCACAGGAAGTGCGCGAGCTGATGGCTGAGCTGGGCGTGACCCAACTGACTGATCTGATTGGCCGCACTGACTTATTGTCCGTGCGTGAAGGACAAACCCAGAAACAGCTGAAACTGGATTTAAGCCCTATTCTGCAGTCTTCTGGCGTGCGTTCAGACAAACCGCTCTACTGTGTGCAGAACAATACGCCATTCGACCCGGGTGCTTTGAACCAGTTGTTGGTTGAGCGCTGCAAAGACATGGTGTTGCATAAAACCGGTGGCCGCTTAAACCTGGCCATCCGTAATACGGACCGCTCTGTCGGTGCTGCGTTGTCGGGTTTAATTGCCCGTCATCATGGCAACCAGGGCATGGCGACCGACCCTATCCAAGTGCAGTTTAACGGCACTGCCGGCCAAAGCTTTGGTGTCTGGAACGCCGGTGGTTTGCATTTGTCCCTGCAAGGCGATGCGAACGACTATGTCGGTAAAGGCATGACAGGCGGCCAGCTGGCGATTTACCCGCCCAAAGGCGTCAGCTACTCAAAAGACGACGCCACCATAGCCGGCAATACCTGTTTATATGGCGCCACAGGTGGCCGTCTGTATTTGGCAGGCCGCGCCGGTGAGCGTTTTGGCGTGCGTAACTCCGGTGCCATTGCCGTGGTGGAAGGCACAGGCGATAACTGCTGTGAATACATGACAGGCGGCGTGGTGCTGGTATTGGGCCAGACCGGCGTGAACTTCGGGGCCGGTATGACAGGTGGTTTTGCGTATTTATTAGATGAACAGGACGATTTGTGTCTGAGGGTAAACCCTGAACTGGTGGAAACGCTGGATGTCAGCATGCCTATTCTGCAGGAACACCTGCGCAGCCTGCTGCACCAGCATGTGGAAGCCACAGGCAGTGAGAAAGCGCACCGCATCCTCACTGAGTTCAGTCACTATTTACCTAAATTCAAGCTGGTGAAACCAAAAACCAGCGATGTAAACACCTTGCTGGGTCACCGTGCGCGCTCGTCTGACGAGTTGCGGGTGCAGGCGATGTAAGGAGCACTCATCATGGCACAAAACGTATACCAGTTTATCGACGTGAAGCGGGTGGACCCGCCAAAGCGCTCGCACCGCGAGCGCACTATTGAATTCGTTGAGATTTACCAGCCAATGACAGAAACCCAGGCCGCAGGTCAGGCCGACCGTTGCCTGGATTGTGGCAACCCGTACTGCGAATGGAAATGCCCGGTGCATAACTACATTCCGCAGTGGCTGAAGCTGGCCAACGACGGCAAAATTATTGAAGCGGCTGAGCTGTCGCATAAAACCAACAGCCTGCCGGAAGTGTGCGGCCGGGTTTGCCCACAAGACCGCTTGTGTGAAGGCGCCTGTACCCTGAATGAAGGCTTTGGTGCAGTCACTATAGGCTCTATTGAAAAGTACATCACCGACAAAGCCTTTCAGATGGGCTGGCGGCCGGACTTATCGGCTGTGGTCAAAACCGACAAACGGGTTGCGGTGATTGGTGCAGGCCCGGCAGGTCTCGCCTGTGCCGACGTGTTGATCCGCAACGGCGTCACCCCTGTGGTGTTTGACCGTTACCCGGAAATTGGGGGCCTGCTGACCTTCGGTATTCCGCCCTTTAAACTGGAAAAAGATGTGCTGAAGCTGCGCCGCGAAATCTTCAGCGAAATGGGCATTGAGTTTCGCCTGAACACCAATGTGGGTGTAGATGTCAGTTTCGACAGCTTGCTGGCTGAATACGACGCCGTGTTTTTAGCGCTGGGGACTTACACACCAATGCAAGGTGGCCTGGTGAATGAAGATGCACCGGGTGTCTACGAAGCCCTGCCCTTCCTGATTGGTAATATCAACAACCTGATGGGCTGGCAGACTGAGCACCCCTTCGTCGATATGGCCGGTAAAAAAGTCGTGGTGTTAGGCGGTGGTGACACCGCCATGGACTGCGTACGCACCTCCATTCGTCAGGGTGCCAGCCAGGTGATTTGTGCGTACCGGCGCGATGAAGCCAATATGCCGGGCTCCCGCCGTGAAGTGCAAAATGCCCGCGAAGAAGGGGTGGAGTTTCTGTTTAACCTGCAGCCTTTGGGCATTGAAGTGGACGAAAGCGGCAACACCATTGGCGTCAAAGTGGTCACCACCCAAATGGGTGCACCAGACGCCAAAGGCCGCCGTAACGCCGAAGTGGTGCCGGGCTCTGAGCAGGTGCTGGCCGCCGACGCCGTGATTGTCGCCTTCGGTTTTCAGCCAAGCCCACCGCAGTGGCTGAAGGATATGGGTGTGGCGCTGGACGACAAAGGCCGCGTGGTGGCCAGTGAAACCAGCCCTTACCCGCTGCAAACCAACCAGCAAAAAATCTTCGCCGGTGGCGATATGGTGCGCGGCTCCGACCTGGTCGTCACCGCCATAGCCCAGGGCCGCAAAGCCGCTGAAGGTATTCTGGATTATTTGCAGGTTTAAGTTCTCAACACAAAATGTAAGGGCGCACCTTGGTGCGCCCTTTTTATTCAAACCCTTTTTAGGAACTAAGCATCAATACGTAGTTCAGATTCTTCTATTATTAATTTGAGCAATAACTCACTTTAAGCTTAATGTCATAAGCTAGTCCACGAAGCCAAAATGCCATAGGAATTAGGATGCATATAACCCAAAAGGAATTTGGTAGGAAAATCGATTTCATATTCCATAAAGACTACATAAATATGATTCTTAAGGATAAGTCTGGCACTACAGACATTGATTTTTTCTACGCAGAAATCCCATTTAAAAAGCAAGAATCTGTCGAGCAGAATGACTGGTCCTTATGTATGGCCGTTATGTGGATCGTGATCTGGATAGTCAATGTGTCCCGTATATTGCTTACGGGAAAGCCAATGGACGGAAGCTGGATTTTATTAGTCATTTCTGCTCCATTCTTTCTTCACTACTTAGCTAGCAGAGTAAAATATACGGTTCTTTTTACTAAATCTGGGAATCTATTCATCATTCAGGATAAAAAACATGATCAGATCTACTCCGAGATAATGAACCGACGAAAAATAGAGCTACTCAGAATGTATGGAAATGTGAACTCTCACAGCGACTATGAAACTGAGCTTGAAAAGTTTGGCTGGTTGCATCGCCATGGCGTTATAGATTCAATTGAGCTCGATGAAAAAATAAACGAAATATTAACTATCTACCCTCAGGAGCAACCTGCTATTAATCCATTTGAATTTCATTAAAGATGAATGCCAAGCATGCACAATCATAGACTACTGTTTTCTACATCAATGATTGAACCCCTTTGAAATTCAAGGTAAAACAACCAGATAGAGTCCCAGTCGATTAAACGCCGGAGTTTTAGTGAGGCTTTTTCAAATCACAGCACTGCTGTTAACCATAACGGCTCTGCCTGGCTGCACCACAGGCCAGTTGAGCTACGTTACGCCAGGCGGCGAGCATAAAACCGCCTGTCACACGGAATACAGTTGGCAACCCAGCATAGATAAATATGCAGTGGAATATATTCTGAGTTATTGCGCGACTGAGGCCACCAAACAAGGCCATACAGTCTCAGAACAGCACCTGCTGGACATCAACCGTACTCTGCCCGCGGCGCCTGCGGGCAAAAGCTGGTCGCACGAACTTGCCAGACAGCTGCATCAGGCCGGTCAGCTAAGCGACAAAGAGTACGGCTATTTAATCGCCGCGATGGATTTGGGGCATATTGAAGGTAAAACCGAATAAATAAAGATCCTGGCCTGTTCGTGGTGCTTGCTGAGGGTGTCAGTCTTGACCTGCTCCACCTGTCCACTATTCCTCTTAAGATCCGGCCGGACACGACAGTGCTGTTTTCGACTTCCCCCCAGATGCGGCCCAAAGAAAAAGCTGACTGGCAACCTGATGTACTGAGTCATTTCGGGCTGCTTCTCCCCTTGTAAATCAATAAGCTGCATCTATTCTTAATGCTGGTTTCTCTTCAAATTGGTTTTGCCATGTCATTGATGGTCAGTGGTTTGATCTTCTGTGTGCTAATGCTGTTCCCCGCAGAGTTCAGAGCCGAAGAGGTGATTCATATCCGGCATTATCATTTACAACCCCGTCATGGTTTTGCCTTAAAACTACTGGAGCTGGTGCTGGAAAAAAACGGCGTTCCTTATCGTATTGAAGCTGTGCAATCACCTGAGGTTTTAACAGAAGGCCGGGTAGAAAAGATGGTGGTGAATGGAGAGCTGGATATGCTGTTTATCTCCACCTCTGCAGAGCGTGAGCGCACTATGATCCCGATTAAAGTCCCCATTTACCGCGGCCTGCTTGGACTCAGGCTGCTGTTAATCACACCGGAAAACAATGAAAAGTTTAAAAATATAACCTCACTGAAACAGCTTAAACCCTATGTGGCCGGCCACAATCCACATTGGAGTGACTTTGGCATTTTTAAGACGAATGGTTTAAGAGTAGTGAGCTCTACCAATTATGAAGCTCTGTTTGAAATGCTGAAACATGGCCGGTTTGACTACTTTTCCAGAGGTGTGAATGAGGTATGGGGCGAGTTAGCCTTGCATTCAGACGACCTGATCATTGCTGACAATATCATGTTGTTTTATCAGCACCCTGTGTATTTTTTTGTCAGTAAACACAGGCCCGATCTGGCTGCTGTGCTGGAACAAGGTCTGGCAAAGGCCACAGAGGACGGCTCTTATCGCGCTTTGTTTGACCGTTATTATGCCGACACACTGAAGAAGGCCAACTTAAACAACAGAACCATGATTTTTCTGAACAATACGGCAGTGCCCGCAGGCACAGCACCAATAGATACCAGTTGGTGGTTAACCCCCTGAATCCATGTGTATTATATGACTTCACTGTCAGCCTGTCCGCCGACGCCAACCTCAGCATGGCGACAAAGATGGTCTTGCGTAGTGGCAAGGACGATAGCAATTTTGCAGCGATGGACTTGGGTCAGCCTGAAGGGATACACAATGAATAAAGCGCTGAGTCTATTGGCTGTATTGATGACTGGCCTCTGTGTTTATCTGCTGAGTCAGGCTTTTGCTACGACGGGCTCTGATAGCACACTGAACGGGCTGCCAAGTTCTGGCGAGCAGATGGCATCCCCATCAAACACCAATGAACCAAGGCCGACTCAGACTGAGTTAACACCTGCTGCAGAGTTGCAAGCGGATGACACAAGCCCGCCAGAAACTCTTCCCACTATGCAGGTTCAAACAAGACCCAGCTGGCGGCTCGATGCTGCTCTGGCGGAACAATGGATCCTACGCATTAAAAACAACGGCACCTTCTACCAGCCTTAGCTGCTTGCTTTTCAGTCAACCCTGCCATTTTAGTTGCGCAAAACTGTGCTGCACCTGCAATTTCCCTTCAGCATGCCAGAGCTGCAGCTGGCCGGGAGCAATAATGCCCGACAATAACCCTGTGTCGGCCTTGATTGTTTCCAGCCCCACCCAGCCATTGCGGCCACTGTATTTAGCAGCATAGAGGCAAAGATCCGCCAGTTTCAGCAGGTGTTCCCAGTGCAAAGGGGATTCACCCAGTGGCAACGGATAACAGGCATAACCGACAGAGCAACTGACAGCAACTGGCGGCGCCTCGCTCAGCGGAAACAACTCTTGCTGCACAGTGTCAACCAGTCGTTGTGCCAAAGGAGCGGCTTCTGCTCTGTTAATACTGCGGGCAATCACCACAAACTCTTCGCCGCCCCAACGTACCAGGTAATCGGACTGGCGAAATACCTGCTGCAGTTTCAGCCGGAAGTGTTGCAATACCTCGTCACCCGCCTGGTGGCCATAGCTGTCGTTCAGTGCTTTAAAGTGGTCTAAATCAATTAAAAACACCGCGAGTTCAGCGCGTTCAGGCTGGCTGGTTTTGCCACTTTGCCAGTCCTGCCAGCTGCGCCTGCATTGTTCCAGTTCAGTTTCGATATGGCTCTCCAGAAAATGCCTGTTGTGGAGCCCGGTCAATTTGTCGGTCAGGCTGATCACTTCCAGCTGCTGATAAGCCTGCTGCAACTCGGCATTTTTTTGCTCCAGCTCGATGGTACGGGCTTTTACTTCCTGTTCCAGACTGCGGTTTTGTTGGCTTTGCAGATAACGGCGGTATAAAGAAATCATCAATACAAATACCGCCACCAACCCGAAGATCCAGAAATTACGGGTCAGCCGGCTCTGCTCCAGCCTGGCCTGCTGCAGAATTTGTTCGTTTTGCAGCAACGAAATTTGGTACTGCTGACGGGTGTATTCGGTCTGAGCCTGAATGGCCGCAATAGTGGCCGCTTTTTTATTGCTGAATATCTCGTCTTCCAATTGCTTTTGCGCTTGCAGTGCATTTAGTGCTTCACGCACTGCGTCCTGCCGAATATAGGCGTCCACCCGCATTTGCTGCAACTGGGCTTCATCGGCGCGCTCCTGAGTTTGCCGCGCCAGCGCAATACCAGGCTCAATATAAGCGAGAGCCGCCTGCACCTTGTCTTGTCGCAATGACAGCTCCGCCGCCATCTTATAAGTGTCTATCAGCAAACTTTTGTAGCTGTGCTGCAACGCCCGTTTTATCACAGCATCCAGCAGTTGCTGAGCACCGGCATAGTCGCCCTGTTCCATTGCCAGCTTGGCCAGCCCGGTTCGGGCCCAATCAGTATCACGTTTCGCGCCAATCTGCTGAAACAACGCCAACGCCTGGTTGGCGTGAAAATGGGCTTTGTCGAATTCCTTCAGCCCGCTGTACAAAAAGCCCAGCTTGTTATGGCTGTAAGCGATATTGCGTTTATTACCACTGGCAATATCCATTTCCAGTGCCTGCCGGAAATACGTTAACGCCTGGTCATTGTCGCCCAGGCTGCGGTGTAAATCGGCAAGGTTAAAAATGGTACTGGCAATGCTTTCGCTGTCTTTCAACTGATAACTCAGCTCCAGGCTTTGTTGGTGGGCGTGCAAAGCTTCTTCAAACTGCCCCATTTTCTCCAACACAGTGCCTATATTGTTGTAGCCGGACGCGATGGATTCTAAATCTTCCAGGTCACGATAGATCTGCATCGCCTGATACATGTATTTCAGGGCACTGGCATAGTCACTCTGGTAGCGGTAGGTCATGCCTAATCTGTCGAGTGCATCCGCCAGCGCCTTGCTTTGCCCCAAAGGTTGCAGCAAAGCGACGGCTTGCTCCAGTTCAGGCTTAGCCACCTGGTAATTGTTGCGCTCCATCGCGTTTCGGCCCAACTGAAAATGCGCCAGACCAAGCTGCAGCGGATCATTCACTCTGACGGCTAAAGCCAGATAGTCGCTGGCAAGCTGGTCCGCTTTCACCAAATTGCCTTGTTGACGGGCTTCTTTCAGTTGTTCCCGCAGCTCAGAAAAATCCTGAGCTGCAGCCACAGCTGTCAGACTTTGACAGAACAGAGAAAGTATCAGAACAGCAGGAAAAAACCGCATCAGGAAACACAATCAACCAGGCGAAAAACTGCACAGAAGCTAGCACAAGTTAATTAGCAACATCAAATAGAATGCACAGCGGCTTGCGACAACTGCAGCTGAATGCTGCATTGCCAACCAGGCAACTAACGCAGCGCCAGCATATCACTACGGATAAAATCGGCCAGCACAGCTTTGTGTTGTTGCTCCCACTGCTGCAGCGCGCTGCCGTCACCTTTGACCACCTGCTCGATAAATGCGGCGGATAAGGCCTGAGTGGCGGCTTTAATGACCTTATTCTGGTTGGCCGTTTCGTCATTGCGGCGCCAGCCGGAGAAGATGTTATGGCTACCGCCATTAAATACCGCCATCACTTTGTACGGGCTGGCCATGGCATAAAACAACTCCAGCCTGTCCGCCGGTGAGGAGTAATAGCCCGGTACTTTTATTTCATCTTCTGTGGTGGTGATATGCAAAGTCGGAATGGTCACATCGGCCAGCACCTGAGCAAGTGGCTGGTCGTTATAAAAAGGTGGGGCTGAAATCAGAATAGCGGCCTTAATGCGTGGGTCTTTTAAGCTGACCAACCGGCCCTGCTGTTCGACCTGGGCACCAGAGAGCAGCATGGAGGTATTGGCACCATAAGAATGGCCGGCCATCAGGATCTGGTGCTGATCCACCGCCTTGGCAACGTCTGACGCTAAAAACTGGTCCAGTGCAAAACGTACATCCTGCACCCGGGCCAAAGCTTCGGCTTCATCCGCCGCATCCATTAACCGGAAAGGCAATAACAAACGACTGCCTTGCCAGACTTTACGGTCACTGCCCTCATGTTGCAGGTGCAAACTGTAATAGCCCTGGCTGGCCCAATACTGGCCTAAATAGGCATAACGTTCTTTCGAGCCACCTAAACCGTGCGAAAACACCAGCAGTGCTGCTTTGCCTTTTGCCTGCTTCGGGCTGAACAGCAGCGCAGGCACTGCACGCTGCCTGCTTTCGTCAAACCAGTGAAATTCGGTTTCTTCCACTTGCTCAGTCAGGACCAAAGCCAGCTGCTCTGCCTGTTGCACTGAAGGTAAATTCAGCTGTTGCTGCCAGACCAAAGGGCTTAACCCCGTGGCTTTAGCAGAGCAACCACTCAGGCCTGCAGCCAACGCCAGGGTTGCAGTCAGGGCCATCAGGCCTGTCCAGACTCGTTGTGGTTTCATCGCAATACTCCGGTGTCAGACTGCAGCTTAACCAAACGGCCTGAGTTGTCCGGTCGTCTGTGGTCAGTGGCTTGGGTTACGGGATAAGGGCAGTTTACGGATTTACAGACCAGAAAAAAGCGGGAAATTCTGCATAGGGTGTTCAAAAAAATTCATCAATCAAAAAGCTGTTGTAGTGGCGGGGGTTCCCCCGCCAGCAAAGACCAGCCTTAACCATTGATTTTTTTTACCAACAACAGCCCGACCTGAGCCGAACTGATAACCACCTGCTCACCAGCGACAAGCTCAGTGTCACTGCTGTCTGGGTCCAGTTTTACCTGCCAGTGCACACCGCTGAACAGCAGTTCACTGGCCTGGGTTTTACTGGTGTGGCCTGCCAGCACCAGTTGGGTGCCAACAAAATCAGAAATGCCTTTGTCTTCCTGCAACCGCTCACCGCTATGCTGCAAACGCCGTAACGGCTTCCACAGCAATAAAGTGGTGATCACCGCCAGCACCGCCAGACTCAGCAGGCTCAGCCACAACTGATCCGGCAACCAACCCAGATAAAGAGCCCCCGCCACCAGCAAGGCAGACACCGCCAGCGACAACAGCACTTCCAGCAAACCCGGCACCGCAAAAGGTAATAACGCCAGGCAGACCAGGCCCAAAATCATCAGGACGGAGAATAAATCCATCGACGGATCTCCTTATTTAGTTAAGGTGCCGGATTGCTGAATAGCGGCCACGACCCCCAAGGCTTCAGCCACAGTATGGCCTGCCGAGGACTTGTCGTTATCCATCAGCACCACAGTCGATTCACGGGCTATGGCCTTTTTCGCCGCAATGGCTTCGGTGGCTAAATCCAGTTGCACTGCCGCCTGGCCTTCTGCCGTGGCTGCCGCCTGACCTATCATGGTCAGCGCTTTGGCTTTGGCTTCGGCCACCAGTTCAATAGAACGGGCTTCGCCTTCAGCTTTTAATACCTGCTGTTCCCGCTCAGCTTCGGCCGCCAGCACAGTGGCCTGCTTTTCCCCTTCGGCCAGGTTGATAGCCGCCTGACGCTTGCCTTCAGAATCCAGAATAGCCGCGCGTTTTTCCCGCTCAGCACGCATCTGTTTTTCCATCGCGTCCAGCACTGAACTGGGCGGGTTAATGTCTTTAATTTCGTAACGCATTACCTGCACACCCCAGGCGGCGGATGCCTGGTTGATGGCGTCAATAATTTTGGCGTTTAAGCTGTCACGCTCTTCAAAGGTTTTATCCAGATCCAGCTTACCAATTTCAGAACGCATTGACGTCTGCGCCAGCTGGATCACGGCATACACATAGTTATCGATACCATACGAAGCTTTGTACGGCTCCATCACCTTGATATAAAGCACACCGTCAATGGTCAGGCTGATATTGTCTTTGGTAATGGCTGACTGGCTGGGAATGTCGATGGCGTTTTCTTTCAGCGACACCCGGTAGGCAATACGGTCGATAAAAGGAATAATAAACTGCAGGCCGGCCGTCTGGGTTTCGTGGTATTTACCCAGGCGTTCAATGATATAGGCCATATTCTGCGGCAGTATCACTATGGCTTTGCCAATAATAATCAGCACCGCAACCACCAGCACCAGAGGTACCAGCAACTGGCTGTCAAAAAACATACTTTGGTCCATCACTTATCCTTATGATTCAATTAGCTTCCCTGCTAATTTAACGGATTTTTTACCAAAACCAAACCCTGCAGTTCAAGCCTGTGAACCGTTCGGAATTAACCTTTGTTCGCCCTGGTGATGCGTTGAACACAAAACCGGCAGCGAAGTCGGGTCAATCTGCATCAGCGACAAGGGCCACAGCTCAGGGAGTCGCCCGGCCAAATAAAAACAGCAGCGGCTGATCCAGCCGGGCTGCCCAGGCCGATTCGGTATGAGCCGCCCCTGGAAAAAACCGGCTCTGCCACTGCGTCTCGCTGTAGCCTTTGTGTTGCATGATCGCGTCGATTTTTTGCTGCAACGGCGGGTACCAGGCATCCAGCGTCTGGTCACCATAATCAAAATACAGCCGCACTTTGCCGGGCGCCGGGAGTTTTTGGCTCAGATAGGCCTGAAACTGAGCAGGCACCGGGTTATGGTCCTGACTGAAAGCACCGGGCCAGTGGGTGGACAGACAGGCGGCGGCACCAAACACATCAGGGTACTGCAGCAGGCCATACATGGAGATCAGCCCGCCCATGCTGGAGCCCATCAGCGCGGTCGACTGAGCATCGGTAGCCACCCGGTACTTTTTGTCGATATAAGGTTTCAGCTCTGTCACCAGAAATTTCAGATACTGGTCTGAATACACCGGCTGACTGAAAAGTTTTATACCGGGGCTGCGCTCAGCCTGATACAGCAACTCTTGCTGAGCCTGGGTCAGCGCTGCAAAAGGCTGCTGCGGAAAATATTCAGCATGGCGGTTTTGTTCACCGTTATGCACGGCCACCACAATAAAAGGCCGTGCTTTGCCTTGCGTCTGTAAAGCCGAAGCCACTTCATCCACCTGCCATTCCTGCTTATTCCAGGTGGTATTGGCATCAAACAGCATCTGGCCGTCGTGCATATAAAGCACGGCATAAGGCGCGGCTTTTGGATACCCAGGCGGCAGCCAGATATCCACAGTCCGGGCTGGCACATGGACAGAACTGAAACTGCTGACCCGCTCCAGCGTGCCACTGCTGACCTGCGGCAGGAGCGCTTCTGCCCCCTGCACAGCCGTTGCTGCCATAAAAACTGCAGCCACCATCCATCTCAACATCTTTCTGCCCTCCGTTGTTTTTGATTTTTATGCTGGCCCGCCATCCGGCAAACTGCAAGCTGAATACGAATGCCCTTAATTTGCCGCCAGCTCTTTTCGCCCCTGCGGCCAGAGGTTAGACTGGCAAGAAAATCCAGAGGCTACAGCATGAAGTGGGGCATTTTGTCAGTTCTGTATCTGAGCCTGGCTTTGCATGCGCAGGAACTGCCACAGCTGCTGATCCCCAAACCCCGCTCCGAATACGATATCAACCATCAGTACTATGTCAGCCTGCTGGACAAGGCACTGCGCAAAGCAGCTAAAGGCCGCCCTGTCCCCAGGCTGGTCGCCAGCTACCAGATGGAACAAGGGCGTGCCTTGCGTGAGCTGGCCAAAGGTGAAGTGCTGGACGTGTTCTGGGTAGGCACTGACCAGGAAAAAGAACACCAATTCCGTGCTATCCGTATTCCGCTTGAACGTGGCCTGATGGGTTTTCGCAAGATGACTCTGCATAAAGACAAGCAGGCATTATTTGACACTATTCACAGCCTGCAGGGCCTGCAACGCCTGACCGCCTGCCAGGGAGCCTACTGGCCCGACGTCAGCATTATGCGTGCGGCCGGGTTAAAGGTGCTGGAGGCTCCGGTCTATGAAAACATTTTTAAGCAAACCAATGCCGGGCGCTGCGACTACTTTCCACGGGGTTTGCATGAAGGTCTGGTCGAACTGCAGCAACGCCACAGCCTGTACCCGAACTTAGTGCGTTACCCGGATCTGATGCTGCATTACCCTTTTACCGTGTACTTTTTCACTCAAAAGCAGCATGAAGCACTGGCGCAGTGGATAGAACAGGGGCTGGAAGCCATGATCGATGACGGCGAACTGCTGGCCCATATGCAACAAAGTGAACTGACCCGCCAAATGTTTCCGCTGAGCCAACAGGCCGCCAGCCGCTGGCTGCTGCTGAAAAACCCGTTACTCAGCCCTGACACCGACTATCAAAACCCCAGGTACTGGTTTGTACCGGCCGATTTTGGCTATTTGCAGGAGCAGCCCTGATGTTGCAGGCTAAAGACATCGCTGATTTAATTTTGAAAGGCTTTCGCCGTCATTTTGTCTTGTTCCAGCGTATTACCGCTCAGTCGAAAAACCGTTTCAGCTACCAGAACTGGCAAGGGCTGCAGCAGGATAATTCTGAACGTATTTCTTATTACGACAGCCGGGTCAGTGAGACCCTGACCCAACTGCAACATTTATTGCCAGCCGCACAACTGAATGAAGGACTGTGGCAGCAGGTGCGCCAGCACTACCAGTATTACCTGATGTTTCACCCTCAGGCGGAGCTGGCTGAAACCTTTTACAACTCAGTGTTCTGCCGTTTGTATGAACGTAAGTATTTTCATAACCAGAATATTTTTGTGGAGTCCAGCTTAAACAAACAGCAATTGCCAGCGCCGGTCGCCTCTGTGTATGAAAGTTATTTTCCGTCGCAGTATGGCCTGAAACAAAGCATCCGCGCCATTATGGCCAGTTTTAAACTGGATGTGCCTTTTGTGGATCCCGAACGCGATATCCGCTTGTTGGTACGCACTTTTACCGAGCAATCCAGCCATGGCCGCCACCCGGTACAACTGGTGCGTTTTGATATTTTAAAATCGCTGTTCTTCCGTAATAAAGCCGCCTACATCGTTGGCCGGGTGGTCACTCCGGACGGTCAGCAGCCTTTTATTATTCCACTGTTGCACCAGGGCCATGATGGCATTTACGTAGACAGCCTGATCACCGACGCGCAGCAGATGAGTATTATTTTTGGCTTCTCACGCGCCTATTTTATGGTGGAGATGACGGTGCCTTCAGCCCTGGTGCATTTCTTACGTGAACTGCTGCCGCACAAAACGCTCGCAGAGCTGTATTCATCTGTGGGGTTGCATAAACAGGGCAAAACCGAGTTTTACCGCGAACTGTTGCAACATCTGACCAAGTCCAACGATCCCTTTGTGGCCGCGCCAGGTATTCGCGGTATGGTGATGATGGTGTTTACCCTGCCGTCTTTTCCTTATGTGTTTAAGGTGATCCGCGACCGTTTTGCCGAAACCAAACAATTTGACCGTGCTACCGTCAAGGCCCGTTATTTACTGGTAAAAAAACACGACAGAGTGGGCCGGATGGCCGACACCATGGAGTTCTCCGACGTTGCACTGCCACTCAGCCGCTTCAGTGCGGAACTGCTGCAGGAACTCAGGGACAGCATAGGCAGCTCGATGCGGATTGAAGATGGCCTGGTGATCATCCGCCATATGTATATTGAACGGCGGATGATCCCGCTGAATATTTACCTGGAGCAGGCGAGCCCGGCATTGAAACGCCATGCGATGGACGATTATGGTCAGGCGCTGAAAGACATGATTGCCGCCAATATTTTCCCCGGCGACATGCTGCTGAAAAACTTTGGGGTAACCCGGCATGGCCGGGTGGTGTTTTACGACTTTGACGAAGTGCAGTACCTGCTGGACGTGAATTTCCGCACCATTCCGCACACTGACAATTACGACGATATGCTCTGCAGCGACCCCTGGTATTCCGTGGCACCGGGTGATGTGTTTCCGGAGCAAATCACCACTTATGTCACAGCGCAGCCGGATATTCGCCAGATGTTGCTCGAGCAGCACCCGGAACTGGCCGACGCCCGCTACTGGCAACAGAAACAGCAGGCCATTCGTGACGGTGTGGTCGAAGACATTTTCCCTTACCCGCAGTCTCAACGTTTTTGTCAGCTGTACCCGGATGAATTCACGTAGCCAAGCCAGGGCTGCTTGCGTACAATGCGCCGCCTGAACCGGAGCCTGTTGTGACCCATATTAATTCTGTGCTGGCGCTGCGTGCGCGTGAACTGCAAAAAACCACCCGCATCTTTCGCGCCCGCGGCAGTAAAGTCGTGCGCTGTGAACAGTGTTTATTGCCGGTGCCGGATTGTATCTGTGCGCTTAAACCTTCCGCCTCTGCCCGCTCGGCTTTTTTGTTTTTAATGTACACAGGTGAAGCTTATAAGCCGAGCAATACGGGCCGGCTGATTGCCGACATAGCTGAGCGCAACTTTGCGTTTGTCTGGGACCGTACCCAGCCGGATCCAGCGCTGCTGGCGTTGCTCAAACAGCCCTGCTATCAGCCCATTATTGTGTTTCCTCAGCAATATGCCGCACCAGAGCGCTGTATTGATTCGGTTGAAACCGGCGATAAAATTCCGCTTTTTGTGATGCTGGACGGCACCTGGCGCGAAGCCAAAAAGATGTTCAGAAGCAGCCCTTATCTGGACGGCTTTCCGGTGCTGGGCATTCAGCCGGAGCAGGCGTCCAGTTATCAGCTGCGCGAAGCGGCCCATGAGCATCAGCTGTGCACAGCTGAAGTGGCGGTAGAGGTGTTAAAGCTGGCGGGCGATACCCAGGCCAGCCAGGACCTGGCGCTGTATTTTCAGCACTTTCGCCGCAACTATATAGCAGGTAAACCGCATTTAACCTTCGAATAAAACAGCTTTAACTGCGCCAGCAGCCAGTGTGGATCATCCAACGGAAGGTCGTGCCCGGCTTCGCTGTGCAGCCGCACTTCTGCATTCAGCCACCTCGCCAGCCGTTCACTGCATTGCCAGTCCACCAGCCGGTCTGCCTGGCTTGCCAGCACTAACACTGGGCATTGGGCTTTGGTTACAGGCCTGAATCTCGCTGCCGCCCAAAGCTGACGCGCCGCATTGGCAGCGGATACCGGGCTTTCACAGGCTATGTGCACCCACTGTTGAATCACCTCAGGCTGCAATGGCTGGTTGCTGGTTAATTGCCAAATCAGCGCTTCCCGTTGTTCTGGCTGGCGACTGAGCATGCAGCGCAGCAAAGTGAAATACTGTGCCGGCCGCAGCCGGTGCCAGAACGGGCTCAGCGCACTGCTGCTGTTAATCAGCACCAAAGACGCCACCTGTGCTGGCGCGGCCACAGCCCAGTCGAGCGCCAGCATACCGCCCATCGAAATAGCACACAGATGCAACCGGGCGTGCCGGTGTTGTGGAAATTGCAGGCCAAACTGCTGCTGCAGCTGTTGGCGCATTTGCTGAATACTAAGCGGACTTGGCTGCTGGCAGAGTGCGCCACAGCCCGGCACATCCAGGGTCAGTACAGGTACATTCAGTTGCTGCGCCACTTGCGAAGGAAAATTCAGCCAGTGACGCTTTTCGCGCACCAGACCACGCAGTAACAACACAACTTCAGCGGCCATACCAGAGCTCCAGAGCCTGCTGGCGATGCATACGCGGATACAGACTTTGCCGCCATTGTTGTTGCGACGCTGTGGCAGAGATCAGAAAATGCAGCAGGGTCAGATGGGTACGCAGCACCCTTTTCACCCGGTGCGGTTTGACCGGATGAAACATGCCCAGGAGATCCAGCAGCTGCCAGGGATTTTTCCGTACCCAGTTCCACGAGCCCATTTCCAGCGTCAGGGGTAAAAACAAGGTGGAGCTTCGCAGCGATTCGTCATACAGCTGGTCCCATAAATCGCCATGACACAGGTAATGTTGAGACTGAGGCTCAAACTGATAAGGCTGGTAAGGGTAACTGTCAAACAGCAGTTGGCGCAGCCGGAATAACTCGGCCAGATGCGGCACAGGTTCGCGGCTTTTGGCGTAAGGAAACCACAATCTGTCCATCACACCAAAACCCGAGTGGCAGTCCAGCACTAAACTGAAAGGCCCCTGAAACAGCTTTTCCCGCACCAGCCGCAGCAACGCGGCAGTTTCAGCTTCCGGCTGCAACGGGTTGCCACGGTACCAGGGCAAACGGTTAGACAGCAACTGGCCGCCCACCAGAAAAGCCGCTTTGCCTTCGCAGCGCACCTGACCATTGCGCATCAGGTCCACGCCATGGCCGTTGCTGCGGGTTTTCAGCGCCATGCCCACAGGATTGACCATAGGTAATAAATACAGATTCAACTGACTGAGTGTTTCGGCTAAGGTGTGGTCCCAGCTCAACCGGGCCAGCAGGCTTTCCAGAAAAGCAATCAGCACCGCACTGCCAATACGCTCCAGACCATGCACACCACCCACCAGCAATAAATTTGGTTTGGCCGGGTCATGCGCCCCTAATTCCACCAGATAACTGGGCAGGGTAAGACCGGCAAATTCAAATTCAGCCCAGCACTGGGCCGTTACCGCTGCGGGCGCCCTGTCCAGCAAGGCTTCCAGCCGGATCAGCTCCGGCAATAAATGTCGTACCCGGGCTGAACGCACCCAGCTCTCCCCATCATGTTCTATCGGTGTTTTTCTTCAGCATAAAAGTAAAAAGCCCAAGTTAAAGTGAACTTTTCATGACAGCAGCAGACTATGAATAGCTGGAGTTTCAGCGACTTAGGCGGCATACTGAAAAAAATACGGAGGAGTCATCATGCGATTGTTAGTTCTGCTGCTGGTGCTGGCCCAAACAGGTTGTGCATACAGCCAGCGTGGCTCAGATGAATGGTGGTATGACAGAACTCAACGGGACACCAGAGCCCACTGCAACAGCCTGCCCGCTGAAGTGAAAGCTCAGTGCCTGCAGCAGGCTCAACAAAGTTATGAAGAGTTTAAAAAGCAGCAACAGCAGCACTGAGCCGAACTGAGTTACAGTATCAGCTGGTAAGCGTCCACCCATTCGTTTTTGTCCGGCACCAGCACTGGCGCTATCGGCAACATGCCGACTTTCTCCAGCAGTTTTTTCGACGCCAGATTTTGTGGCGACACAATGGCCTGCAGCTCTGTCAGCTGTAACGTCCGTGCATGGGCCACAACAGCCTGTGCCGCTTCCAGCGCATACCCCTGACCGGTAAACTGCGGAAAATAGGCGTAGCCTAAGTCCGGCACCGGCAGAAAATCACGTTGGATCAGGCCACAAAGCCCAATCGCAGTGCCGTCCTGCAACACCACTTTGTACATACCAAAACCAAATCTCTGGTAGCTGGCCAAAGCGCCCTGCTCCAGGTTGCTGCGGGCGTCCGCTAAGGTGCGGACGCCCTTGTCGCCAATGTAGTGCAAAAAACTTGGCTCGTTATACAAGGCCAGGGCAAAAGCGGCGTCATCCAGCGTCAGAGGCCGAATGATTAAACGTTCCGTGGTTAACATCAATTTCTCCATCACCGAAATATGCGGCTGCCAGTTCCGCATACTCTAATCCAGTGCATAGAAAAACCGGAGCCTGGGCTCCGGTTTTTTTGTTATTGCTCAGACTGCGCCTGTTGCTTTTTCGCTTTTTCTTCCCAGAAAGTGGCATTTTTAATGCCCAACTTCACCGGGTCAAAACGAATAGGGCCACCGGCCTGTTTCTGCGCTTCGTAATCACGCAGGCAACGAATGGTCGGCCTGTGCATAAAGAAAATCAGCAAAATACCCAGCACGTTAATCCAGGCCATCAAGCCCACACCAATGTCCCCTATGGTCCAGATGTACCCTGCACTGTTCACCGCACCATAAGCCACCATAAACATCAGCGCCAGTTTAAACAGCACCAGCGGCAGCTTGTTACCAAACACTGAGTTTAAGTAAGCCACATTGGTTTCGGTGATGTAGTAATACGCCAGAATGGTGGTAAAGGCGAAGAAGAACAGCGCCAGGCCGACAAACACAGAACCAAAGTCGCCAAACACCTGCAACAGTGCCAGTTGGGTAAAGGCCGGTGAGCTGATCTCCGTATTCGCTGCCACATTCTGCACTATCAGGCTGCCGTCCGTTAAGGTGCCCGCCACATTGTATTGCTGAGTGATCAGAATCATCAGGGCTGTTGCGGTACAGACAAACAGGGTGTCGACATAAACAGAAAAAGCCTGCACCAGGCCTTGTTGCGCCGGGTGGTCTACTTCCGCTGCCGCAGCAGCATGAGGACCAGTGCCCTGACCCGCTTCGTTGGAATAAATACCACGTTTCACCCCCCAGCCAATAGCCGCACCTAAACCGGCCTGAGCCGTGAATGCGTCACTGATGATCAGGCTAAACACGCCGGGTAATTTATCCAGATTCAGAAACACCACCACCAGCGCCATAATGATGTAACCCAGCGCCATAAATGGCACCACAATTTGGGTGAAATTAGCGATACGGCGAATACCACCGAAAATAATAAAACCCAGGATCATCAGGATCACCGCCAGCGTGATCAGCTTATTGGTACCAACCAGGCCAAAAGCCGTGTCGACCATAGCACCGTTGCCGAAGATCCGTACCGCCGCATCACCGACCGCATTGGCCTGCACGCCCGGTAAAAACAAGCCACAACCAATAATGGCGGAAACAGCAAACAATACACCCAAAGGCTTCCAGCCCAGGCAACGTTCAAAGTAATAGGCCGGACCACCACGGTACTGGCCGTTCTGTTCGACTTTATACAACTGACCTAAAGTCGACTCAACATAAGCGGTGCTGGCGCCCAAAAAGGCCACCACCCACATCCAGAACACAGCGCCGGGGCCACCAAAGCCTATGGCCGCAGCCACACCGGCAATGTTACCTACCCCAACCCGGCCCGATAACGAAACGGCTAACGCCTGAAAAGACGATATGCCTTTGTCTGAACTGGAATTATTCAGCAGAAGTTTCAGCATTTCTTTGAAATGACGCAGCTGCGCAAAGCGGGTCATTACGGAGAAAAACAAGCCTGCCCCAAGGCAAAGGTAAATCAGGGCTGGGCTCCAGATAACGCCATTAATGGCATTGACTAACTCATTCATTTACATGTTCCCCACGGCATTGGATGGCAATACAACTTGTCTATCCCCGTCGTACCTGAAGCTGCGGCTTTGTTGGCTGCACCATCTCGCCCCAGTCACATAGGTCCACTATGCTCCAGGGGCCGCACTGGCTTGCCGCCTCCCCACAACTGCAAGTTACTTGGATATACCTGCCTTTGTTTTTGGATAAAACAACGGCCGGAATCGCTGCCCGGCCGTTATGCACTAACAAGATACCGCAAGCACGCCGCTACGCCTATTGTTATTTGTGAGTCCGGTACCTCTGGTCCCATCTTTGCCTCCTGTGGTGTTGTGCCGCCATCGCTTTTCAAAAGCGCTTGGTTATACTGCTTCTGACCTATTGATGCAGGACTTTGCAGTGCTTACCATGCCCACCTCCGCCGTTATGCGTTATCACAGTTGGTTCTGGCTGCTGATCTTTGTGATTAGCCTGTTCAGCTGGGGCCTGGATTATCTGATCTGGCAAAAACCGGAAAGCCTGCTGTATCTGGGGCTGGCCTTTATCAGCGACGCGGGTGCCTTTGTATTAACTGGCGCCGTGTTGCTGTGGTCACAACAGCAAATTCAGCAGAAGCATTTTTCCGTCTGGCAATTTGTACTGGCCGCAGTGGCTGCCACGCTGGTCTATATTCCGCTCGACAATGTTCTGTGGCTGCTGCCGATGAAAAGTGAAGCATTCGATTTACGCCTGCTGCTGAGCAACCTTGACAGCAGCACTCTGGCTTTTTTTGTCTGGACCAGCCTGTACCTGGCCTATGTGCTGCACCAGCAACGCAATTTCCGGCTACAGGAGTCCAGCCGTCTCAGCCAGAAAATTCAGCAGCTGGAGCTGCAGGCGCTGCGCCACCAGTTGAACCCTCACTTTACCTTTAATGCACTCAATTCGGTTTGCGCCCTGATTGAAGCTGAACGTTACGACGATGCCGAACTGATGTCGGAACAACTGGCATCTTTTTTACGTTATTCATTAAGCCATTCACCGGAGCAACTGGTGCAGCTGGCCGACGAACTGGCGGCCATTAATGCCTATTTATCACTGCAGAAAACCCGTTTTGGCAATAAGCTGCGGGTAGACTGGCAAATTGAGCCTGCAGCCACTGCCCACCTGATCCCACCGCTGCTGCTGCAGCCTCTGGTGGAAAACGCCATTAAATACGCCGTCGCCAGCCGCCAGCAAGGCGCCACTATCACCATCAGCGGCGAATGCAAAAACAACGAACTCTGGCTGAAAATACAGGACGACGGCCCGGGTGAAGCCGCCACTGCGCTGGCCGGTCAAAGTGCCGGTGTAGGCCTGAGCAACATCCGCAACAGGTTAAAACAGCACTTCGGCCAGACCGCCCGTCTGATGGTGGAAGCAGGTCAGCAGGGCTTTGCTGTACTGATCCAGCTGCCGTTGCAGCGGAGTGCCCTATGAGCGCAGTTCAGCCATCCTTGGGCCGCTTTTGGTACTGGCACCTGCTGTACTGGCTCTGTTATCTGCTGGTCAAATTCATCCATCTGGCGGTGTTGGTGCCGCTGGATGGCCGCGCCGTGTTTCCGTATCTGATGATTTATCTGCTGCTCAGCTGTATTGCTTTTGTGGTGACAGGCCTGCTCGGACAACGTGAGCTGCGCGCTTCTCATAACCTGAGGCAACAGGCCATCATTTTGCTGTGTTGGCTGATCCCGCTCTGGATGGCGCTGGTGCCACTGCGTCAGTACCTGATGATGAACTACGCCATGCTGAACTATGAAAACGACGTGAGCCCGCTGCATTATTTATTGGCCTTTAATCTGGTGCTGATGCCCATAGCCGGCTGGGGGGCGCTTTTTATGGTCTACAAAGCCAATGTGCTGGACCGGCTTGAATTTGGCCACCAGCAGGAGCTGGCACGGCAAGCCCGGATGACCCGGCTGAAAGTGCTGCGCTACCAGGTGAACCCACATTTTATGTTTAACACCCTCAATGCACTGAATTCACTGATAGTGCAGCACAAAGGCCTGGATGCAGAAAACCTGATCCTGCAGCTGTCGGCCTTTTTACGCCACTCACTGAAAAACCATACCGAACACCTGATCCCACTCAAAGAAGAACTGGACGCACTGGCAGCTTACCTGGCCATTCAGCAGGTGCGTTTTGGCGAGCGGCTAACCTTGTGCTGGCAATTGGATGACAAAGCGCTGAACTACAAAATACCGCCACTACTGCTGCAGCCCTTGGCGGAAAACGCCATTAAATATGCAGTGTCCGAAATGAAAGGCGAAGCTCAAATTCGCATTACAGTCAGCCTGACCGACCATTTTATCAAGCTGTCTTTGTCGGATAACGGCCCGGGCGCAGAACTGGCCGCCGGTTGGCCCCGTCAGGCCAGCAGCGGCAGTTTACAAAACCTGGCTGAACGGTTAAGCCTGCTGTTTGGCGCTAAAGCCAGCCTGGCCTTTCATCAGCAGGCACAGCTTTTTACCGGTGAAATCTCGTTACCTCTGGAGTCTCTGGATGCAATTGATTAGAACCCTTATTGCCGACGACGAACCTTTAGCTGTCAGCAACCTGAAAGCCAAACTGGCTGCTTACCCCAATATAGTGGTGGAACAAAGTTTTGATAACGGCGACGACACCCTGGCCTATTTGCAGCAGCATCAGCTGGATTTAGTCTTTCTGGATATTCAGATGCCCGGGCTCAAAGGCATTGAAGTGCTGAAGCAACTGTCCAAATCCTCAGCAATGGCCGCCCCGCTGATTATTCTGGTGACGGCCTACGACAATTATGCGTTTTCCGCTTATGAGCATTTTGCTTTTGATTACCTGTTAAAACCCGTGTCACGCCAACGCCTGGCGCAGACCTTACTCGATGCCAAAACAGCACTGGATAAACAGCAGCAGCTGGTGCCTGCGCCTGTGGCGCAAAAGCTGACCTTTAAAACCGGTGCCTCTACTTTATTGCTGGATGATGTAGACGTATTGATGATTGAAGCGGCCGGCAACTATATGTGCATTCACACCTTAAGCGAGAACCTGATTATCCGCGAAACCATGAAAGACTTATTGCAGCGGCTGCCGCCGCAGTTTGTACAGGTGCACCGCTCATCCATCGTCAACCTGCATCATGTGCACAAAGTGCAACCGCATAACAACGACTACCAGTTGCAACTGTCCAACGGCAAACAGGTGGTGGCGTCCCGGCGTTTTAAAGCCGACTGGTCGCCCAAATTGCAGCAGCTTTAACTGGGCTGCTGCGTTGTTGTGTGCTCTGTACAGGTTTAAGTTTTACGGGACTTACCAGGGCAATACCCTCCCATCCCAGTTCAGTAACTGGCCGCTTTGGCCGGCACTGAGCCCGGCGGCCACGCTGGCCAAACGTCTGGCCGTAGCCGCCGCGCTTTGCAGCTGACCGGCTGGCAGATTCTGCTGAAAAGGGGCCGACAACTGCGTATCGGTGGTCCCTGGGTGAATACCGACGATGGCGGCTGTTTTATTCAGCCGCCCCACTTCAATACTGAGGTTTTTTATCAACATATTCAGCGCCGCTTTGCTGATACGGTAGCTGTACCAGCCGCCAAGCGCGTTGTCACCAATACTGCCAACTTTGGCACTGAGGGCCAGCAGTTTAACTGCCGGCTGTTTGCATATATACGCAAAAAGTAGTTTCAGATACAGAGCAGGCACCTGCACATTGGTGGCAAAACGCTGGGCAAGCACTCCGATATCCAGTTGGCGTATGGTTTTTTCCGGCATGGCCTGGCTGTCATGCAGCACACCGTTGCAGATAAAAATGATATCCGGCTGGTACGTCAGCGCCTTGGCGACCATCTCTGCACTGAAAGGCTCTGAGGTTAACGGGTCCTGCAGCCAGTTGAGATCCGGCAGCTGAGGGGACGACTGGCGGCTAATCACAGTAACAGCCGCTTTTGCTCCGGCATAGTGCTGTGCCAGCGCCATCCCGATACCGCTGCTGCCACCAATCACCAATACAGACAACACCGATTGCGTCATCGCAGTAACTCCCGCGCCAGTTGCATGCCACTGAGCCAGGCATGTTCTACCCGGCCCCCATAAAGCCAGTCCCCGGCCAGCCCCAAAGCCAGTGCTGGCCGGTACCACATGCCATAAAGCGGGTAGGCCGGGTTTTGCCGGGCATAACGCCAGCGATGGCAATGAGTGACATCCGCAGAGAGCGGCTGATCAACCAACTGCTGCAACGCCGTCAACGCATAACCTGCTATTTCACTGCTGTCGGATTCGAGATGCTGCAAAGAAAAAGCGGTGCTGAAGTGCAACAGCCAGTGCTCACCCTGGCTACGGCCCGGTTTGCTGCTTTGCCGCGCCAGCCAGCTGAACTGACTGCCGGCGTTGCCAAAAATACCGTCATAGGGCCAGGGGCTGTGCGACAGCTGCACATTCACCGCCCAACAAGGCAGCAACGCCGGTGTGCTAAACACAGTGCTGAGTTCAGCATCCACCACACCAGCCGCACGCAGCAAGGGCTCAGCCTGTTGTTGCGGTATGGCCAGCACCAGCTGCTCAAAACAACCCAGACTGGCACCGGCACTGAACAGCTGCCAGCGGTTGCCGTCAAACGCCAGCCGCTCAACCTGACGGCCGGTATACAGTGCCAGGCCCTGCAGCAGAGCCGCAACCGGTACCTGCATGGAAGGCACACCGATAAAACGCACCTCCTCGTCTGGTGAAGCAACAACAGCCCCGCTTTCAAGCTGTGCCAGCCGGCCCTGCCAGTGCGTAATGCTGCCGGCACGCAACCAGTGTTGGCACTGAGCCAGAAAAGCGGTATCACGGGCGGTAAAATACTGTGCCCCCAGGTCGAGGTACCCCTGCTCAGTACGTTTGCTGCTCATGCGGCCACCCACACTGCGGCCTTTATCAAACAGGCTGACCTGCCAGCCCTGTTGTATCAATTGACTGGCGCAGGCCGCTCCGGCCATACCGGCCCCAATAATGGCGATGGTCACAGTGGTTTTCCTGAAGTGAATAACAACGGCTCCTCTGCAGTTACGCAGCGCTGACCGGATCCGATCATCAGGCCCTTTGAGTTGCAGCCGAGCCGCCTGAGCTACACCTCAGGCCAATGCGGCCCGGGCCCCTTAATTCTGCCTGTTGTTTTGTCAGTTTTCTGTCATAGAACCCGCAAAAATATTGCCCAATGTTGCTAAATATTTCAGCGCCCCCTGCTGTCACAGCGGGCTTGCCTGTGGCCCCATTTGCGCAGAAAACCAGCAAAAGCTCCGCCAGAATTCAGGCATGGCTCGGTGCCATAGCGGAGGATACCCCAATGAAAGTTTTAGCTTCTATTGCCATTCTGGCTGCAGTAATCTCTGGCTCAACCCAGGCCAGCGACACCTCATACATCATGGACCCAAGCATTGAGCAGTTGCTGGTGAAGGTCTGCACACAAAGCCAGGACGATGACAAATTTGGTTTAAACAAAACCCTGAAAACCAACCGGCTGAGCAAACAAAACGCCGTGGATAAAGTGGTGTGCAACGGCCAGCCTTTAGTGACCTTTGCCCGCACTTATGAAGCACACAAAGTGGTGAAAATGCTGGAACGTTACGAGCAACGCGGCAAAGGCAAAGTGTCTATTTCTGATGTAGTAGCAGCGCCGAATTAATGGCCCCGGATTTCATGTTCAGAATGCCAGTCGGCTCAGCTGACTGGCATTTTCTTTTAGCTTAGGTGCAGACCGGTGTTCAGCCCTGCACGTAAGCAACATAGTCCGTCACTCCAGGGTCAAGCCCCAGCTGGTACATCAGGGTAGTCACCTGCCCTCTGTGATGGGTCTGATGATTGAACATATGGGCGGTAGCCACCCACACCGGATGCTCACGCAGCTGGCCCTTTGAATTGCTGTAACGCATGCTCTGCCCAAGCAACTCATCCGTTAACTCCCCGGCCCAGTCGGTAATCACCTGATCTGTCGCCTGCCGCTCACGAAACAAGGTGCTGAAGTCGCTACATAATTCCAGCCGCAATGAGTCAAATTCATACACCAGGTCTGCCGAGCTCAGCGCCCTGATGCCGGGCAGTGCTTTGGCAAAGCGACCCAGCCAGATCCGGTCGGCCAGCAAAATATGGTTCAAGGTACTGTGGATGGAGCCAAAAAAAGCCCCCAGGTCCCGCTTGCGCTCATGGTCAGTTACCCTCGCCAGTTGGTTAAACAGCGACAGGTTAAACTCGCGGTTATAGCGGGCAAAGCCACAAAGCTGATCTCTATGTGCTCCCATTGAGTCTCCTTAAAGCAGGTGAACAGCCCGCGCCTGCGCGCGAACCTGTAAGTCTTAAGGGCCGAAGGGAAGGCCCCGAATGACACAGATTGTCAGTGTTTCCCAGCATAAACGCACGAAGCTGCCGCTCCTCTCGCATAACATAGAAAACGAGAGCCCTGTGTTCATCCTCACGATAAAAAATGTGACAGGCTGGCACCACAAGCTCCCTGTATACCGGATCTGGCAGCTCTGGAGCAAGGCCTCCGGATTGGGCCAGTTGATTAGCTTCAATCGCAAGCATACAAAATCGGGGCTGGCATTTTCTTTGTTGTTATAAAGTAAAACCTTGCCCGTCCGCTCAGCAAATACCATAATCTGGTATTTATTGGTATTAACAGAGGCAAGCTGATGGCCAAGAATACAAGTATCATACTGGGTGAGCACTTTGAAGGCTTTATTGCCAGCCAGGTCCAAAGCGGCAGGTACGGCTCTGCCAGCGAAGTCATTCGCTCTGCACTGCGTTTACTGGAAAACCAGGAAACCAAATTAGAATCACTGCGCCAACTCTTAGTGGAAGGCGAACAAAGTGGTGACGCTGATTATGACCTGGCGAGCTTTATGGCTGAACTAGACACTGAAAACAGCCAATGAGGCAACAAACTGTCTAAGAAAGTCTGGTCGATTCACCATTTTTATCTTCGACCGTTATATCAGGCTTGTAACCTTGAGACACCGTCGTTCCTCTTGAGGCAATTACGAGGTTTCCGACTGGATGAGCAATCCTCTTGAATTCAGAGTCCTTCATGATTCCCCCCAAACTTTCCATGGGCTCTAACATATTAATCAAATACACGGCGCACTCTTTAAATCGCACAACATCCCCATTTTCGAAACATTTCTTCTGTATTTCTCGCCGTTAACTCAACTGACTTCAGTGACTTAAAGCGGACAGTCCCGAACACTGGCACGAGAAATTAGGTTATAACCCGAATAAAAGGCTTAAACAACCAGCTGGCACTGAGACGACACAGCTTTATTTTCGGTCAGACAAAGCAGTTCGCTTTTGGCGTAAACCCGGCCATCAGCAAAACAGACGCGGGTAACTGCGTAGTGAGCGATATAAAAGTGAGCGCGCCAGAAGCGAACGGGCGAACGCAGTAGTTACCGGTGGCTGGGTTGCTTGCCACCACGGCCAGAAGTAAAAAAGGGCAGCCGAAGCTGCCCAAACTGTCAGTGTTTACCGACCACGTTATCAACGCTGTAGATGCCAGTCCGTTTAGAACTGGTTCATCGTGTTGTCTTTACCTGCCGCTTTTAAGGCAGCGTCGCCTGAGAAGTACTCTTTATGGTCGTCACCCATATCCGAGCCCGACATATTCTGGTGTTTTACGCAGGCAATGCCCTGGCGGATCTCTTTGCGCTGCACCCCTTCCACATAACCCAGCATACCTGCGGCACCAAAGTACTCTTTGGCCAGATTGTCGGTCGACAAGGCCGCCGTGTGGTAAGTCGGCAAGGTGATCAGGTGGTGGAAAATACCTGCCTCCCGTGCCGCATCGGCCTGGAAAGTACGGATACGGTTATCCGCTTCCAACGCCAGCTCAGTGGTGTCGTACTCCACCGCCATCAGCTTGGCGCGATCGTAGGCCGACACATCTTTGCCTTCAGCCTGCCAGGCATCGAACACCTGCTGACGGAAGTTTAAGGTCCAGTTAAAGGATGGGCTGTTGTTGTACACCAGCTTGGCGTTTGGCACCGCCTCGCGAATACGGTTGACCATGTCGGCAATCTGGCCGATATGTGGTTTTTCGGTTTCAATCCACAATAAATCGGCGCCGTTTTGCAACGAGGTGATACAGTCCAGTACCACCCGGTCGACACCGGAGCCGGCCTTAAACTGGAACAAACCGCTGGCCAGACGCTTGGGCTTTAACAGCTTGCCATTGGCTTTCACCACCACATCGCCGTTTTGAATATCGTCCGCGCTTTGAATGTAATCGCCGTCCAGGAAACTGTTGTATTTGTCGCCCAAATCCCCCGGGGTTTTGGTCACGGCAATTTGTTTGGTCAAACCAGCCCCTAAGGAGTCGGTGCGGGCGACAATAATGCCGTTTTCAATACCCAGCTCTAAGAAGGCGTAACGCACCGCGTTAATTTTGGCCAGGAAGTCGGCGTGGGGCACAGTGACCTTACCGTCCTGGTGACCACATTGTTTTTCGTCCGACACCTGGTTTTCAATCTGAATGGCGCAGGCACCGGCTTCAATCATTTTCTTCGCCAGTAAATAGGTGGCTTCTTCGTTACCAAAACCGGCGTCAATGTCGGCAATAATAGGCACCACATGGGTTTCGAAGTTGTCGATTTTGGCTAAAGTGGCCGTTACTTTCGCCTGGTCGTCGGCCGCACGGGCTGCGTCCAGTTCACGGAACAGGCCACCTAGCTCACGGGCATCGGCCTGCTTTAAGAAGGTGTACAACTCTTCGATTAAGGCCGGCACCGCGGTTTTTTCATGCATCGACTGGTCTGGCAATGGGCCAAAGTCAGAACGCAGGGCGGCAATCATCCAACCCGACAAATACAGGTATTTTCTTTTGGTGTTGCCGAAATGTTTTTTAATAGAGATCAGTTTTTGCTGGCCTATAAAGCCATGCCAGCAGCCTAACGACTGAGTGTACTGGCTGCTGTCGGCGTCATAGGCCGCCATGTCCGCACGCATCAGATTGGCGGTGTACTGCGCAATCTCCAGCCCGGTCTTGAAGCGGTTTTGCAGCTGCATGCGCACCGCATATTCAGCACTGATTGCATTCCAGCCAGTACCCTGCCCTTTTACGCTCTGTTCCAGTTGCGCCACTGCATCTAAATAAGCTGACATCTTTATCCCCTGTGATTGCTGTTCTGTGGTTGCAGCGAAAGTGCTGTTGTTGCAATTCACTATAGGTTTCAGTTTTAGAATTCATGTAGTTGATTTTTATGATTCCCATCATTCATTATGTGAATAGAGACAGCCACAGGACCGGATGATGAATATCAGCAAAATTGACCTGAACTTATTGGTGTACCTGGACGTGTTGCTGCGGGAGAAAAACGTGACCCGCGCCGCTAACCAGCTGAACATTACCCAACCCGCCATGAGCAATGGTTTAAAGCGGCTGCGTGATTTATTAAACGACCCAATTCTGGTGCGCACCTCCGACGGCATGGTGCCGACCGAACGCGCCAAAGAGCTGGCGCCTGTAGTAAGGGGCATTTTGCTGACGCTGGAAGAAACCTTACAACCCAACAAAGAATTTGAGCCCGACCACAGCCACAGGGTGTTTCGTATTATGGCCAGCGATTACGCAGCCTCCACCCTGATCCCAGCACTGCTGAAAAAACTGCGCGCCCTGGCCCCGTCCACCTCGCTCGACATTATGACGCCCTCCGACGTGACCTTTCACGACGTGGAAAACGGCAAAGTGGATATGGCAATTAACCGCTTTGACCAGCTGCCGCAGTCCTTTCACCAGAAGACCATCTGGCGTGACAGCTTTGCCTGCCTGGTGAATAAACAAAACCCCATTGTCAGCCACTTTAACCTCGACAGTTATTTAAAAGGCCAGCATATCTGGGTCAGTAAAACAGGTTTTGGCGTGGGGGTGGGCATGGACCCGGCTGACGTGCAGAAACTGGGCTGGGTGGACGAAGCGCTGGCCAAGTTTGGTAAACAGCGCAATATCAGCGTCTTTACCCGCAACTACCATGTGGCCATGCATCTGGCGGTAGAAACCGACCTGATCGCCACCCTGCCATTGCGTGCGGCGCTCTTGTATCAGAATGACAGTACCATGCAGGTGCTGGACCCGCCTTTTCCAATACCCTCGATAGAACTGAAAATGATTTGGAGCCCCTTGTTGCACCAGGACGCCAGCCATATCTGGCTGCGCCGTTTAATTGGCGAAGTGGCCGAGGAGTTGTAAAACAAAGGGATTAATACAAAGGGGTCAGGTTCTGACCCCTATAAATTTAAGGAGTTACAGCAGATCGTAAGCTGGCAAGGTCAGAAAATCCACCAGCTCGTCGGCTGTGGTAATTTGCAGCAGCAACTGCTGTGCTTTGGCAAAATTCTGCGCCTGCCACTGCTCTTCACCCACTTCAGTGCGCACCACCTCAGACTCCTGCTGCAGCATCTGGGCAAACAAATCTTTAGTCACCAGTTGGCCGTTGCTTAAGGTTTTACCGTGTTTAATCCATTGCCAGATGGAGGTGCGGCAAATCTCCGCAGTGGCCGCGTCTTCCATCAGGCCATAAATTGGCACACAGCCTTTGCCACTCACCCAGGCCGCAATGTACTGCAAAGCCACCCGGATATTGGTGCGCATGCCGGCTTCGGTACGCTCACCGCTTGATGGCGCCAGCAACTCAGCCGCCGTCACAGGGGCATCTTCGCTGCGGCTGACATCCAGCTGGTTCAGCTTGCCGTTGGTCAGGTAGCGGTTAAACACCGCATTGGCCGTGGCAGCCAGGCCAGGGTGAGCCACCCAGGTGCCGTCGTGGCCGTTGCTGGCTTCACGCTCTTTGTCGGCTGTCACTTTGGCCAGAATGGCTTCGTTAGCAACAGGATCTTTGGCCGGAATAAAAGCGGCCATGCCGCCCATCGCCAGCGCGCCGCGTTTGTGACAGGTTTTAATCAGCAGCCTCGAATAAGCCGACAAAAACGGCTGGTCCATGGTCACTACCTGACGGTCTGGCAACACCCGGTCTGCATGGTTCTTTAAGGTTTTGATATAACTGAAGATGTAATCCCAGCGGCCGCAGTTCAGCGCCACAATATGCTCACGCAGCGCATACAGAATTTCATCCATTTCAAACACAGCAGGCAGGGTTTCAATCAGCACAGTAGCGCGGATGCTGCCCACCGGCTGGTTGAACTTCGCCTGGGTAAAACGGAACACGCTGTCCCACCAGGCCGCTTCTTTGTGGCTTTGCAGCTTTGGCAGGTAATAATAAACGCCTGAGCCATTGGCTAAGCGGGTTTGGTAGTTATGCAGGAAATACAAAGCGAAATCGACCAGCGAGCCCGGCACCTGCTCACCGTCCACCAACAGGTGTTTTTCCCATAAGTGCAGGCCACGCACCCGGGCAATCAACAAGGCCGGATTGTCCCGCAGCGCATATTGTTTGCCGGATTGCGGGTCGCTGTAACTGATAGTGCCCAGGTTGGCGTCGCGCAGGTTGATCTGGCCTTCAATAACCCCAGCCCAGCTTGGGGCCTGCGAGTCTTCAAAATCCGCCATAAACACTTTTACATCGGCATTTAAGGCGTTGATGATCATCTTACGATCCACCGGGCCGGTAATTTCCACCCGTCTGTCCTGCAAATCAGCCGGAATAGCAGCCACTGACCAGCTGCCCTCACGGATACTGGCGGTTTCTGGCAAAAAGTCTGGCAACGCACCAGCATCAAATTGCTGCTGCCTGCTTTGGCGTGCCGCCAGCAGAGCTTTCAGTTGTGGCCGGAACTCACGGGTCAGGTCCACCAGGAATTGTTGCGCCTCTGGGGTCAGTATCTGCTCGAAGCCGCTGTGCATAGCACCACGAATAGTTAAAGCTGAAATGGTGGTCATCTGTTGATCCTTGCCTTTCTCTTTGTAGGGTGAGCTTCACTATAAGTGAGCAAGCCTATTTCAGCCATTAATAGCAGCAATGCCAGACATTCACCTTGCTTATATATATTAGAGCAAAAACACTAATTCATTGGCACAGCCCCTGCATACCCCCCTGTATCAGACACAAAGCTGCGTCTGTTCAGTCAAATTTTTGTCGGAGGTCATTATGGAATTGGTTTTATTGTTACTGGTGGTATTGGTGGTCGCCGCTGCACTGTTGGCAAGCCGCTTTATGCAGCAGGGCAACCCCTTTCCGGTCAGCAGAAAAGCCACCTTATTTACTCAGGTCGAACGCAACTTCTTGGTGTTGCTGGAGCAAGCGGTCAATGGCGAATACAAAATTATGAACAGAGTCAAAATGCTGGACCTGCTCGATTTCAAACAAAACACCGACAGCAAATCACGCCGGGCGGCCATGCTGAAAATGAATGCCAAGTACCTGGACTTTGTGCTGTGCGATCCAAAAGACATGACCATTGTCGCGGTGATTGACCTGGTAAATAACAACAGCAAGGATGGCCACAAAGCGGCGCCAGACTGGTTTGTCAGCGGGGCTCTGGAAGCGGCGGGTTTACCTTATATCCGCATGAAAGTCCGCACCGATTACACAGTGGCTGATATTCAGGCCGGGCTGGCCGCCAAAATTGGCAAGAACCTGCCAAAGCCAGACCCGCTGCTCAAAGGCCATATGAAAAAAGGCCCAACCCGTCCGGTGCGCCCTTTAACTCCGGTGTTGTCGCCAAACCAGATCAAAGCGCAGTCCACAGCACTTATTCATTGATCATCAGTCAGTGACAGAAAAAGCCACCTGCGGGTGGCTTTTTTATTGATTGGCTATCGCCGTCTACATGCCCTAAATAAAAATTACAAATTTTTACTTCAGCTGCAGAACCGGCTGCCGATAGAGTTAAAGGATAAATGGCATGGGAGTAAACATGACAACATCCATAAGCGGAGCCCCTGGTTTAAGCGAAGGCTATGAAGTTCTGAGCGCCAGTCTGGCCAAAAAACAGCAAGTGGCAGAAGGCCGTGCGGCCCTTGAGCTCTTGCAAAGCGCAGCCATGCCTGTGGCACAGCTGCAAAGCCCATCTCCCGTGGGCAACCTGGGTCAGAATATTGACATCAGAGTGTAGGCTTTTGTCTGCAACCCAAGGGCTGACATTGTCAGCCCTTTTCTTTTGGCGAGATTCACAGACTCTGCTGCTTTAGCTGTTTTGCGCAGCCAGCCATTGTTGCCGGTCTGGCAAGGCGGCAAAAGCACCATAAGACATACAGGTGAATGAGCCCGCCTTTATTGCGCCTTGCACCAGTTGCTGCTGCCAGTGCAAAGAGACCAGACAGTTGTCCAACGCCTGGCCCTGCCGGATGGCTTCGGCCAGCTGATACAACCAGGCCCCGACAAAGGCATCACCGGCCGCTGTGCTGTCTTTCACCTGCACAGCTGTTACCTGCTGCACAAAGTGCCCGGCTCTGCTGTAGCTGCACACTTCGGCGGCCCCGGCCGTCACCAGTACCCAACGGGCCTGGCCTGCCAGTAACTGCCGAATCCAGTCGGTATCAGCCTGCTCATCCGCCAGATAACGCAGCTCATCCTCGCCCAGCTTGACCAGATCAGCCTGTTGCACCAACTGGCGCACCAAAACACGATCAGCCTGGCCGCAAGCCCACAGATTGTGCCGCAGGTTGGCATCCACAGAAATCAGCCAGCCATGTTGCCTGGCCTGTTGGATCAGGCTGAAACTGGTGGCCGCTATGTCAGGCGTGGTGAGGCTGTTCGAGCACAGATGCAAAATGCCGGGCTGCAGCCAGAATGCCGCAGGGCAATGCTCAGCCCGATACAATAAATCTGCCGACGGTGGCCGGTAAAACGAAAAGCTGCGGTCGCCGTCCTGATTTAACGCCACAAAAGCCAACGCCGTTTTGGCGTCGCTGGTAAAGCGGACCAGCTCACAGTTCACGCCGTAGCTGACTAATTGCTGATGCAAAAAATCACCAAAGAGATCCTGCCCCAACATGCCGAGAAAATGGCTTTGCCCCCCCAGCCGGGCCACCGCCACAGCCACATTGGCAGGCGCACCACCGGCATAACGGCGGAACAGATCAGGCTGAGCCGGGTCTTGCAGAAAGTCGATTAATGCTTCGCCAAAACAACAGACAGGGACAGTCGGCATCAGATGCACCTCGAATTGAACAAACTTAACTTAATCGTTTAAGGCAGATTAGTCTTTTCTGCGTATTCAGTAAATTCCTTGCAGAAATTTTTTTTGCTTTAGGCCGGAGAAAACCTTGCAAAAACGTTTCAGATCACGTTTTATTAGCAGCACTATTCGTGCTCAACCCGGATCTCCCCATGCAGGCCACCACAGCTCAGCTACTTAGTCAGCCAGGCTTATTACAACTGGAATGTCAGAGACTACTAAAACGTTTCAGCCAAACCCTGAAACCTCTGGCAAAACAACAATGGCCCGCGCTGCAATCCCGGCTGAATGCACAGCTGCCGGTATTACTCAGGCTGTACCTGCAGTTATATGCTGAACGTTATGACTGTTACTTCCATCTGGAGCAATTGCTGAAAAGCCTGGCGAAAAGCAGCGCCAGCCGCCCGGACTACCTGTGCCAGCTGGACGAACAGCCGCAGGACTGGCACCAGCACAGCGACCAGCTGGGGGCAGCCTGTTACGTTGATTTATTTGCCGGCGATTTCGAAGGGCTGAAACAACGTATCCCTTATTTAAAACAAACAGGTATTAATTACCTGCATCTGATGCCCTTGTTTAAAGCGCCGGAACCGAACAGCGATGGCGGTTATGCGGTGTCGGACTACCGCACGACCATGCCGGCGCTGGGCAGCATGCAACAATTGGCGGAGCTGATGGCCGAGCTGCACCGTGAGGGCATCCGTCCTGTGTTGGATTTTGTGTTTAACCACACGTCCGACGAACATAGCTGGGCGCTAAAAGCCAAAAAAGGCGACCCGGAGTACCGCGATTTTTATTTTTTCCTGACCGAAGCCGAGCGCGACCGCTATGCGCCTCACCTGCGCGAAATATTCCCGGAAATCCGTCGGGGCTGCTTTACCCAGGACCCGGCATCCGCCTTATGGGTCTGGACCACCTTTAACAGCTTTCAGTGGGATTTAAACTACGCCAACCCGGCCGTTTTTAATGCCATGGCCGCAGAAATGCTGTTTTTGGCCAATCAGGGCGCGGCGGTGCTGCGGCTGGATGCGCTGGCCTTTGTCTGGAAAGAAGCAGGCACGAACTGTGAAAACCTGCCCAAAGCCCATCTGCTGATCCAGGCCTTTAATGCGGTGGCCCGTATTGCGGCGCCTGCGCTGCAGTTTAAATCGGAAGCCATAGTGCATCCGGATGAAGTGGTGAAATACATAGCCCCCACTGAATGCCAGTTATCCTACAACCCCCTGTTGATGGCCCTGTTATGGAACAGTCTGGCCACCCGAAAGACCCGCTTGCTGACCGAATCCTTAAAACGCCGTTTTGCCATTGACCCGCATTGCAGCTGGGTGAATTACATTCGTTGCCATGACGATATTGGCTGGACCTTTGATGACAATGTGGCCTGGCAACTGGGCATTCACCCTGATCATCACCGGCATTTCCTCAACCAGTTTTACACCGGCCAGTTTGCCGGCAGCTTTGCCACCGGCGTGCCCTTCCAGCAAAACCCTGTGACCGGCGATTGCCGGGTCGCAGGCATGCTGGCGTCGCTGGCTGGTGTCGAACAGGCGCAGCTGCAGCACAATACACAGCACCTTGCACATGCACTGGCGCGGATTTATCTGCTCAATTCGGTGATCCTGAGCATAGGCGGCCTGCCGTTGCTCTATATGGGGGACGAATTAGGGCTGCTGAATGACTACAGTTTTGTGAACGACCCGGCGAAGAAAGACGACAGCCGGTGGGTCAACAGGGTGAAAGTCACGGCGGCGCAGCTGGCAAAGGCTAAAGACCCTGCGTCGTTATCAGGACAGATTTACCAGCAGTTGCAACAACTGCTGGTCGCCCGCCGCCGCCTCGCGGTATTGGGCCAGGGCAGTACCAGGATTCTGGATTGTGGCAATCCGCATCTGTTTTGTTATCAGCGCGAACTGGCAGGCGACAGGCTGTTGGCTCTGGTGAATTTTTCAGAGCAGCCACAGCAGCTGACGCTGCCCGCCACAGGCGCCTTTACCGATGAGCTGAGCGGCCAGCACTATCCGGCTGGCACTGCCCGGTTACAGCCCTACCAGGTGCTGTGGCTGACACCGGTAACGCCTGAATAATTCAATTACTTCAGCTGCTGTTTTAACCACTGGACCATATCTGCCCGGACTTGTTGCTGAACAGGGGCAAAGCTGTGGTTGGCCCCCGGATACAGCAGCAGCTGATAGGGCCACTGACGCTTTTCAAGCTCAGTGGCCAAGCGTTTGGATTGCTCCACTTCCACCCGCTCGTCTTGTTCACCATGTTGCAGCAAGAGCGGCACCCTGGGTAATTCGTCCAGCAAATACAACGCAGAGCGCGCACGTAACGCAGCTGTTTTGTGGTCGGCATAGCCGGGAATACGGTACTGATAAATTTTTTCCATCTCAGGCCTGAGGTTCAGATGGGATTCCAGATCGGCGACCCCAGCCCCTGCGACCAGGGCTTTGACTTCACCTGGCCACTGCGTCGCCGCCAGGTACGTCATCATGCCGCCTCTGCTGTGCCCCCAAATGGCCAGTTTGCTGGTATCGGCTTCAGGCAACTGGTCGGCAATGGCTTTTAATGCCAGTACATCGGCCACTTCAGCCCCACCAAACTCGTCGCGCAACAGGGTGGTCCCAAGCTTTTTTTCATCGGAGCGGTAGTTACTGGCCAGGATCACAAAGCCCTGCTCCGCCACCGGCATCAGTAACTGATACACCTGACCAAACACCAGTTGGCCAAAGTCGCCATTACCGCCGCGGTTAAAAATCAGCACGGGCAGTTTTTGCTTTGCCCCTTTGGGCGACAGGATATAACCCCGCACGGAAAGACCATCCACAGTGTAACGAATTTCCCTGCAGTCTAAATTGGCCTGATACCGGCCAAAATCTTCTGCTTTAAACTGCTGCTCCAGCATAACGCGACGCTGTTGCGGGTCCACTCCGGCTTTGCCGGGCTGAGCGCTGAGCCAGTCAAGAAAGTGTTGATGGCTGGCGGCGGGGCCTGAGAAACAGGAGCGCTGTTTTTCGATGTGGGGGGAGGCAAATCCGGCACTGGGGGTGGCCGCTGTTTTACTGGTGGCCGCCGATAAAGGCAAAGCAGACGTCAGGCAAGACAGAACCAGCACCGCCGACAACGCAGGGTATTTCATTCTTGTTACATCCTTGTATTAAAAGAGAAAACAAACTAACTGAGCCCAGAGTGGGCGGTCAAGCGGTCAAGTCTGTTTTTTTTCCGCTCCCGCTTTGGCTGGATAAGCTGCGCTTCTGGCCTGTCTGCCACTTGTCGCCTCGGGCGGATGCAGCGATAGTACAGTCCTCAGCAGAACCGAATGGAGCCCTTTATGTTTAATGCAGTGCGTCAACCCGGAGTGCAGGGCGTGGTGCTGGCCGCCGCTGGTATTTTGATGGTGACCATGGGCATACGCCAGTCTTTTGGTTTGTTCGTCAACCCAATCAACGCCGACACAGGCCTGGGCCTGGTGGCTATTAGTTTTGCTTTGGCGATAGCGCAGTTTTGCTGGGGCGCGGTGCAGCCTGTGGCCGGCATTCTGGCCGACAAGTATGGCCCCAAACCTGTGTTGTCTTATGGTTTATTGATCCTGGCGATTGGCTGCGCCCTGACGCCTTTTATCCAAAACAGTTTTGGCCTGATTTTTACGGTCGGCCTGCTGACCGCCATCGGCTCGGGTGCCAGCAGCTTTTCGGTGTTGATAGGTGCTGCGGCCCAGCGTTTACCGGCTGAAGTGCGCGGTTCTGCCTCCGGCATCATCAATGCCGGCGGTTCTTTGGGCCAGTTTGTGTTTGCCCCACTGGCACAAAAGCTGATCGCCGTCTTTGGCTGGATGGGTGCTTTATGGGCTTTGGCAGTGGCGGCGCTGGCTGCCTTGCCGCTGATAAATAAAGTGACAGGCCAAAGCAACAGTCCTCACAATGCCGCATCAGGGCAAAGCGGCACCGAAGCGAAACTCTGGCCCACCTTGCGCCGGGCTCTGAGCGATCGCAGTTACGCACTGATCCATCTGGGCTTTTTTACCTGTGGTTTTCATGTGGCCTTTCTGGTGACGCATCTGCCCGGTGAAGTCGAGCTCTGTGGCCTGCCGGCCAGTGTGGCCAGTTGGTCTCTGGCGCTGATTGGTCTGGCCAATATTGCCGGCAGCCTCTATGCCGGTGCGGCGGTGTCCCGCCACCGCAGCAAACATATTCTGGCGCTGATGTACGCTTCACGCGCACTGCTGATTGGCTGGTATTTGCTGATGCCAAAAACCGAGTGGACCTTCTACATTTTTGCGGTAGGCCTGGGCCTGACCTGGCTGGCCACTGTGCCCCCCACTGCGGCCATAGTCGGCAAACTCTTTGGCACCCGCTACCTGGCCACCTTATTTGGCCTGACGCTGTTTTCCCACCAGGTAGGCGGCTTTTTAGGTGCTTATCTTGGGGGCCTGGCGGTCACTGCTTTTGGTGATTTCAGTTGGATGTGGTACGCCGATATAGCACTGGCTTTACTGGCCGCCGCTGCGAATTTGCCTATAAGGGAAGCCAGAATAGAACGGATTCAGGCTCAGCCCGCCTGAACTCTGTTCAGTACGGACGAGAAAGCCGGAGCGAAATCCGGCTTTCTCGTCTTGCCTCCGTGTGAGAGTTACACCCGAAACTGTGTTACCAGCTGGTTCAGGTGTTCTGCCAGGCGGGCCAGCTCCGCGCTGGACGCCTGGGTTTCATGCGCCCCTTCAGAGGTCTGGGCTGACAAATCGCGAATATTCAGCAGGCCTCTGTCCACCTCGCGGGCCACAGTGGCTTGCTGTTCAGCAGCGCTGGCGACTGTCATGTTCTGATCATTAATTTGCTCCAGCGACACCGCAATGCCGGAAAATGCACTGCCAGCGGCGTCTGAAGCCTGGCGGGTTTCTGTCGCCACCCTGCTGCTGCGTTCAATGCTTTCCACTGTCTGCTGAGTTTCTGCCTGCACTGCCTGCATCATTTTCTCAATTTCTTTGGTCGATTCCTGAGTTCGATGTGCCAGCGCACGCACCTCATCAGCCACGACGGCAAAACCACGGCCACTTTCGCCGGCCCGGGCGGCCTCAATAGCCGCATTTAACGCCAGCAGGTTGGTCTGGTCAGCAATAGCGCGAATCACATCCAGCACAGAGCCTATGCTTTGCACCCGCTCCACCAGTTGCTCAATGCCCAGACGGGCCTGCTGCAAGTCTGTTTCCAGCAGCCGGATCGATTGCACCGCCAGGTCGACCCGTTGTTTGCCCTGTTTGGCTTCTTCATCGGCTTCAGTGGAGTTGCGTGAGGTTTCCAGTGCATTGCGCGCCACATCTTCAATTGCCGCCGTCAGCTCAGTCACCGCCGTCACCGCCATATCCAGCTCCATACTTTGCTGGTTCAGGGTGCGCGACGACTGTTCCGTCACCACACTCAGCTCTTCGGAAGTAGCGGCCAGCTGGGATGATGAGTGGCTGATATCATGAATAGTCTGACGCAGCTGTTGTTGCATTCTGGCCATAGCGCGGATCAGTTCCCCGGCTTCGTCAGGCTCCTCGTCAGCAAACTGCTGAGTGAGATCGCCAGACGCTATACGCTGGCTGATCAGCACCGCATTGTTCATTGGCACTGTCAGGCTGCGACTGAAGAAAAAGGCCAACAGGCCCCCCAACAGAATAGCCAGCCCAATCACAGTGATCATGCTGATATTGGCCAGCAGAATGCTGTGTTTGGCATTTTGAGATTGCTGATGAGCTGTCTGTTTCTGGTAGAGAGCTAAATCGGCCAGTGCCTGGGTCAACTGCGCTGACGCCTGATTAATACCCTGATTACGCATGGCCTGGGCTTCTGCAAATTTCCGCTCTTTCATTAAAGCCAGCATGTGCTGATGCAAGGTTGCATAACCCGCTCTGGCCTGCAGCACTTTGTCAAAAGCTGACTTGCCTGCGGCCGTTTTATGAAACTCTGCCGCCTGCGCAGAAAAATCTTCGTAATTTTTCATCACGCCAGCCAATGCCTGCCATTGTTGTTCACGCTCTTCTTCCGATTGCGCCAGCAGGATATTCACAGTGTGCAGGCGGATCAGCATAAATTCACGGTTCATCTCTGCCACCAGCATAGTGGCCGGTAAACGCCGGTCAGCAATATTGTCGATACTGGTCTGGGTTTCGGCAAAACGCAGCATAGCCACCATCCCGACAATCACACTGACCAGCACTAACACACCAAACGACAAAGCCAGTCGTTTCCCTACTTTTAATTTACGCAGCATCAGGTGTTACTCTCAACAGAAGAATGAATACAAAACAGTGGGCTAAAGCGACCCCCCCAGAGGTTTTCTTTAATTTTTTGTGACAACAAAAAAATCACCAGCCGTCAAAGGCTGGTGATTCTCGATACAGGTTAAAAAGGAAGACTGAGCGTTCAGCAGGTTTGGGTAATCGCTGAGGTTCTAAGGGCGTGTAACTATCCATCAACCGCTTATTCGGTGATCCGCCAGCAGTTTCCCCTGACCGAGCGCAGCCTGTTCATGCTCAGCCTCGCGATAAGGTTCGGCCAGTGCCTGCCGGTACCACAACTGCATTCCAGCTTGCTGCAGCAAAAAGCACGCATAGGTTGCAGCAGGCTCTGAAAGCGGCAAACCATAACTCTGACAACGAAACACCACAGGAGCAAAAAACGCATCCACGGCACTGAATGCGGAACCGGCCAGATAAGGGCCTCCGAACCAGCTTATCCCCTGCAGCCATAACTCAGAAATTCGCTGTAAGTCGGTCAGCACAGCGGCAGGTAAAGGCGTTTTATCGAAACGGCCAGCCGCATGGAAAGGGCAATACCCGCGCAAAGCGCTAAAACCTGAATGCATCTCCGCACTGGCCGAACGTGCCCAGCTGCGTGCTTTGGCATCAGCAGGCCAGACCCCCGGATGCCGCTCAGCCAGGTATTCAACAATAGCCAGCGAATCCCACACCACCCAGCCGTCGTCATGCAAACAAGGAACTTTGGCATTGGGCGCAAAACCTTTAAACAGTCCGGCATTGTCATTGCTCCGGAACAGCACCTGCTGCTCTTCAAAGGCAATGCCCAGTTCCGTCAGCAGCAACCAGGGCCGCAACGACCAGGACGAGTAATTTTTATTGGCAATAAATAGCTGATACATAAAGGTTCCTCTGTTGATCACTTCAGTGTAACGCCACTGTGCCACCGCAACAGAAGTAAACAAGCCAGCTTCGGCAAGAAACCAGCCTATCCACAACCACTGGTCCGATTTGACAGGGATGCCGTTATAGGTAACCTTTTAGTTACTTATGGAGCCCCTATGAATGAACAACAACTGGATCTGGTGTTTCTGGCGCTGGCCAACAGCAGCAGACGATTGCTGCTCGACCTGATTGCCGCCAGACCAGGCTGTACCCTCAGCCAATTGCAGGCCGAATTCAGCATCAGCCGTATTGGCCTGATGAAGCATCTGCAGGTGCTGCTGGATGCCGGTCTGGTGATGGCACAAAAACAAGGCCGGGAACGGCCACTGTATTTTAACCCTGTGCCTTTGCAGCAAATCCATCAGCGCTGGGGCGACCAATACCGGGATTTCTGGGCCAGCCAGCTGCTGCGGTTAAAAGCAGCAGTGGAACAGCCTGACCACACTACAACAGAACTGACTAAGGACCTGTTATGACCGAAACCAGCCGACTGGTGTCCAAAATTACGATCAACGGCAGTCTCGAAGCCATCTGGCGCGAGCTGACCAAAAACGACGAACCCCAGGCTGCGGTATTTAATGCCTGGTTACATGCCCAGGCGCTGGTGCCCGGTGCCAGCTTGCAGATGCGAACCGCAGACGGGCGCAATGTGCTGGTGATTGGCAAGGTGATGGCGTATGAACCGCCGTACCGTTTTGTTCACAGCTTTCGCTTTACCCAGTACGACGACCCGGAATGTGTTGTCTGCTACGAGCTGAAACAGCTGGAGCAAGGGGTGGAAGTGTCGCTGATTGTCGAGAACCTGCCAGTGGGCACCCGCACCGCCAAAGATATGGCCGGGGGCAGTCAGTTGATCCTGAACACCTTAAAGGCGGTGGTCGAAACCGGCAAACCGGCCTTTGGTACCCGCGTGATGTATTTCCTGTTCAGCAAACTGGGGTTTGTGTTACCCGCCAAAACCCGCGCTGAACACTGGCCTTTATAAGGAATAGAAGCATGACCGACGTGACAGCCGCCGAACAAAGCCAATGGCGTAACCTGGAACAAAGCACCGGCAAATCTCAGGCAGAGTGGCTGACTCTTGCCAATCAACAGAGCTTCAGCAAACACAGTGAAGTGGTGAACTGGCTGAAAAGCGAATTTGGCATAGGCCATGGCTACGCCAATCTGGTGGCGCACAGGGCCAAAGAAGCCGCCGCGGGCGGTCCTGCCTTAGAAGAAGATTTAGTGGCCGCTCAATACGCCGGTGCTAAAGCCGCCCTGAAGCCCTGGTATGACGAGCTGTTGCAGTATCTGCACAGCCTGGGCAGCGACATTGAAATCAGCCCGAAAAAAACTTATGTCAGCATCAGGCGCAACAAACAATTTGCGTTAATTCAGCCCTCCACCGCCAGCCGGCTGGACATAGGCCTGAATTTAAAAGGGGTAGAGCCACAGGGACTGCTGGAAGCGTCCGGCAGCTTTAGCGCCATGTGCAGCCATCGCATCCGGGTCAGTCAGGCGACCGATCTGAACGATGAACTGAAACACTGGCTAAAAGAAGCTTACTTAAAAGGTTAAAGGAGAGATTCGCATGGAATTAGGTGCATTTTCCGTCAGCTTAACGGTGAAGGATATTGAGGCGTCAAAGCAGTTTTACCAGAAACTGGGGTTTAGTGTCTTTGCCGGTGACCAAAGCCAGAACTGGTTAATCTTAAAAAATGGCGACACAGTACTGGGGTTGTTTCAGGGCATGTTTGAGAAAAACATCCTGACCTTTAACCCAGGCTGGAACCAGAATGCCGAACCTCTGACTGAGTTTACTGATATCCGGCAAATTCAGCAGCACCTGCTGGCACAAGGCATTCAGTTGCAGAAAAGCGCAGATGAAACCAGTTCAGGCCCAGCCCATATAGTGCTGGAAGACCCGGACGGGAATCAGATAATGCTGGACCAGCACCGCTAAGTTGCAGCCAGCAACGCTGTCTGATGCAGGTGGCCCTGTTCTTTTTTGGCTAATTTGAGTGAAGGTCTCCGGCCCTGTTTTCGCTAAAAATTGCCAGGGGCTATTCTCACGACACGCTATTCACAGAGTTGGCGCAGCAAGCTGCGCCATTACTGCAGCCCTTAGTGACGCACTATGCTCATTTCACTCAGCAGGTTATCGGCACCGTCCACATACTGCATCATCCACAGCATAAAGCGGATATCGACGTGAATAGCGCGGGTGATTTCCGGGTTGAAGTACCAGTCTTTGGTAATGGACTCATAAGTGGAATCAAAGTTTAATCCCACCAGTTCACCGCGGGCATTCATCACCGCAGAGCCTGAGTTGCCGCCCGTGGTGTCAGCGCTGGACAGGAAGTTCACCGGCACTGAGTTAAACGCCGTTTTCTTTGGCTCCGGGCAGCTAAAAATACCGCAGTACCAGGGGCTTTTTGTCTGCGCCGCTAAATCGGCATAAAAATAGCCATCGGTTTTGCCTTGGGTGTAAGCATCCACCAGCGCCTGCGGCACATGAAACGGATACGCCGCCTGACGTTTGGCTATCATACCTTTAACTGAGGTAAAGGGTGTTTTGTAAACACCATCTTTGGCCGGGTAGCCATCCACTGTGCCGTAAGTAATACGCAGCGTGCTGTTGGCGTCCGGGTACACCGGCTTACCCTGCTCTTTGTTGTAGGCAATAATGGCCTGCATATAAGCCGGGCGCACCACAGCAATCTGGCCTTTCAGGGTTTTGTCCTGCAGTTCCAGCGCTTTGTTTTTGCCGGCAATAGCCACAGCCAGACGAATAAAGGCATCGTCGCTTTGCTCGAAGGCCGCAGCTTTTTGCCCTAACCAGGCCAGCCGTCCTTCGGTCGTGGCCAGTTGGCTTTGTGCATACAGCTTTTGCAGCAAGGGTTTGATTTGCGCCTGCGTCATACCAGCGGTTAAACCCAAGGCCTGGTCCAGTTCAGCCACCCGCACCGCATCCGGCTGTGCCGCGTAGTCAGCCAGTTGCTCCGACCAAAGCTCAATATCCATGGCCTCGGCATAACTTTTTTCCAGCCGCGCCAGACGGGCTTTAATCATCGGCAAGTCGCGGTCCTGGTAACCCATTTCGCGTTCTGCATCGGGTTTCTGCTGCTCTTGCGCCAGACGGTACAAGGTGCTGGCAGCTGTTAATAAATCGCTGCGTTTGGCATTTTCAAAATAATAAGTCTGTTGGGTAAAGGCCTGCTCGGCATCCACCACTTTGGCAAGCTCTGCCATGGCCTGTTGGTAAGGCGCACGGGATGGGTCCGCCTGGATCCACTGGTTCAGCTGCTGTTCGCGCTCCAGCTTAATGGCGTGAATGTCGGTCACTTGAAAGCCGTCCAGCAAGCCCTGCAGTTTTTTCATACGGTTGTTATGGCTTTTTACCACTGAGGCGTATTTTACTTTCAGTTCAGCATCGGCGGCACCTAAACGGTCGATGCTGTTGATCATTTGCTGATAAGTTTTCACCATGGCCGGGTATTGCCAGTCGGCGGCAAAAGCAATTTCATCCGCCAGACGGTAACGGCTGGTCTGGCCTGGATAACCGGCCAATAAGATGCCGTCCCCTTCCCGTACCCCATTGGCATTTACTTTTAAGAAGCTCTTCGGCTGGTAAGGCACGTTCTCTTCAGCATAAGGCGCAGGTTTGCCGTCTTTGCCGACATAACCACGCAGGAAGGTGTAATCGCCGGTGTGGCGCGGGTATTCGAAGTTATCGATGTCGCCACCAAAATTGCCAACTGCTTCACTGGGTGCATACACCAGACGCACGTCCTGCAGCATCAGCTGTTTAATCTGAAAATACTGCATGCCATGGTGGAAACTGACCACTGAGCAGCGGTAGTTCGGGTCTGTTTCGCAGTCTTTAATCAGGTTCTTGCGCGCCGTTTCAATGGCTTCATAACGGGCAGCGCCGGTCAGACCGCTCAGGCTTGCTGTGACTTTGTCCGTCACATCCAGCACCTCTTCAGTAATATACAAACGCTCCTGCGGCCCGGCTGGCAGTTCTTCTTTTAAATTTTTCGCCAGAAAACCTTTTTCAATCAGGTTGTTGTCTTTGGTCGAGTTATTCTGAATGGCGTTGTAACCACAGTGGTGGTTGGTGACGACCAGGCCCTGCCCTGACACAAAAGACGCTGAGCAATAACCCAGGCTGACAATGGCATTCATCGGATACTGGCTTAAATCGGCCAGTTGTTTACCCGGAATTTCAATACCGGCTTTGCTGAGTTCTGTTTGCAATTCAGCCAACTGATGCGGTTGCCACTGGCCTTCATCGGCATAGGCAGATGAAGCCAAAACAGCAGCCAGGGCTGCAGTAAGTACTCTGTATTTCATAAGGACCTGTGATTGTATTTGTTGTGGTGCGCCGATTATCCACGCTTTGCCGTCCAGCGCAACCGCAAGGGGGTAAAGCGCATGGCACAGAAGATAATTTTACTCAGCGTAATTTACCCAATCAGATCAACATGCTAACAATAGGCGTCGTTCAAGGAGTGACCATGGTTGATCTGAGCAATTTCGTTGAAAAATTCCGTCTGTTGCACCTGGCACAGCGCTTCTATGTACTGGCGACCCTGAGCCTGCTGCTCTACCTGCTGAGCATGGCCAAAGCCAGCCTGCTGCTCCAGCTGTTTGCCGTGTTGTTGCTCGCCGCCACCGCGATAGAAATGTGGCAACGTTTTGCGCATTGGTGGCATAGCCTGCTGGGCAAAGCACTGATCCTGGTGTTTTATGCCATAGTGCTGAACTTCTCTTTTGCTTATGCCGAATCCATGGTGAATTCTGTGCTGGGTATCCGGCCTGATGTGGTGCCTTATACGGTCAACCTGGCCGCTTTATTGCTGGCCCCAGCCTGGGCCCTGATTGGCAGTATGCTGGTACTGCAGCTCTATACCACTTTGCATGTCAGTAAAGTCATGCTGTTGCTGATGCTACGCCCCTTTGGCTTGCGGGCCCGGCATATTTTGCCGGACGAGCCTTACCCTGGCTGGACCCTCTGTGCCCGCATTTTTTACCTGCCGGTGGTCAGCATGTTTTTGCTGATGGCGCTGGCCAGCTATTTCAGCGGTAAACCGGAAGAATTGTTCAGTGACGACAACACTGTGCTGGAAATGAACACGGACCAGCAGAGCGCAAAAACAGCCATAGCTCAGAGGCAGGAAATCAATGTGCTGGGCGACGAAGGCCCGCTCTTACCAACCATGTTGTGGCTGAATAAAACGCTGGCGACGTTCAATTACCAGATAGAAAGCTTAAGTGCATCCAGTTGCGCGCTGACAGCCCCCACCCATCTGGTGCATATCAATGACTTTGAAGTGCTGCGGATCACCCCGGATCCAAAGGCTGAGCTGGGCTACAGGTATGAAGTCGCGCTCTGCCAGTCACCGGCTTTTGGTCACAACAAATCCAATCCGAAAACCGCAGAATTGCCATAAAAAAAGCCAGCATCGCTGGCTTTTTCGTTAAAGGGGGGAATTCCTTAATGGCCCTGGGCCAGTTTAATCTGCCGGTTCAGTACCGGGGTGAGTACAAACATCAGTGCACCACAGGCCACACCTATCCAGCCTAAGGTGGCAAACACATCGGCATAAATACCCAGCGCCGCTTCTGTGCTGGTTCCGGCTGGCATCGACGCCAGAGTGCCAAAACGGCCAGCCAGCATTTCACCAAAGGCGGAGGCCAGGAACCAGACGCCCATCATCAGGCTGACCACCCGTGGCACCGATAAGCTGGTCACCGCAGACAAACCAATGGGAGACAGCGCCATTTCACCAATTTCCAGTACCAGATAAGCCAGAATAAACCACCAGAACCAGGCCAGGCCGTTCGCTTCCGGGTTCAGCGCGGCATACTGCAGAATAAAGTGGGCTAAACCTGCAAACAACAAACCAAAACCAAACTTGGCTGAAGCAGACGGGTTCCAGCCTTTACGGTCCAGCACAGGCCAGAGCCAGGCAAAAGGAATAGCCAAAGCGAAAATAAACAAAGCACCAACTGCGGTCAGCTGCGACGCATTGGGCGTAAACTCGGCCAGGCCCAAATTAAAGGTGTAGCTGTTCATCACCCGGTCGGAAAACGCCAGCCAGGTGCCATAGGTTTGTTCGTACAGGCCCCAGAACACCGCAGAGATCGCAATCAGCACCATCAACACCACCATATTGGCGCGTTCCACCCGGTTGCACTGCACAAAAATAAACTTAAACCACCAGACCAACAAACCGATACTCATCGCAATAGCCACTACTTCAGTGGCGGTAATTTCAGTGCCTTCGGCCAGCCCCAACAGAGCAGCCAAAGCGCCAAAATCAAAACGGGTTTGCAGAATTTGTTGCACCAGCACCACACCGGCCACAGCACCCAGATAAATCAGCCATTCCCGTTTCAGGCCAAAACGTTTTTCCTGCAGCAAATGCGGCTGGGCCGGTTCGGCCTGACCATGCAAATGCTGACTGTTCAGCACAAAAACCGCCAGCCCCAGCAATAAACCAATACCGGCTGAGCCAAAACCATATTCCCAGCCGTATTCAATGCCCACCCAGCCCACAAACAAACTGGAGATAAAAGCCCCCAGGTTAATGCCCATATAAAAAATGGTGAAAGCCGAATCACGGCGCGGGTCATCCTCTGCGTATAAACGGCCCACTATGGTCGAAATATTGGGTTTTAAAAAGCCGACGCCCACCGCCACCAGCGCCAGTGATAAATACATCACCTGCACGGCCACCTGATCAAACCCCATGTCAGGTGTAGCAGCATAACCCCGATAGGCCATGCCCAGCATACCCACGGCCATCAGAGCGCCACCAAAAGTCACGGCTTTGCGCATCCCCAGGTATTTGTCAGCCAGCAGCCCCCCGACCACAGGCAACGCATAGGCCAGACCAGCGTAAGTACCGAGCAGAATATAGCCGTCGTTATCGGAAAATAAATGGTGTTTGGTCAGATAGAGAAACAGCAGCGCTTTGAGGCCATAAAAGGCAAAACGCTCCCACATTTCGGTGAAAAAACAGATATAGAGCCCTAATGGGTGCCCAAACAGCTCACGCTGCCCGGCCAGATGTGTGGTTGTCATACAGTTCCGCTTTGTGTTGATCTTGTTATGTTGAAGTCTGTCTGTGCAGACCAGGTCCCGTATTAAACCCAATGCCCTGACCCGCAGCAAATAAATTTACCCTGTTGTTTTGCGGATCCAGTGGTCAAAACCACCAGCTATTAGTAAAAACCATCATTACGCACCGGCTCAATAACAAGACAAGTCATTGATTTAATTAAAATTAACAGTATGGCATTAAAGTTGATACCTTTTTAACAGAGACAAAAAAAGGAGAACTTTATGAGCCTGCTGCGACTGATTTTTAACCTGCTGTGGTTTGTGATGGGTGGTTTTGTGATGGGGCTGGCCTGGTGGCTGGTTGGCCTGCTGTGTTTTATCAGTATTGTGTTTATCCCCTTTGGCCGTGCCTGTTTTGTGATTGGTGAAATGGCGTTCTGGCCCTTTGGCAATGAGCATGTCAACCGGGAGCGGCTAAACCGGGTGGCTGATATTGGCACTGGCCCGCTGGGCCTGGTGGGCAATGTGATCTGGCTGGTGTTTGCCGGTTTCTGGCTGGCGCTGGGGCACCTGGTTCATGCCGTGGCCTGTTTTGTCAGTATTGTCGGCATCCCTTTTGGCCTGGCCCACTTAAAACTGGCCACCCTGACGCTGATGCCGATTGGCCGTACTGTGGTCAATAAAGCGTATTAGGCTGAACGTGTTTACCGCTGGCGCAGGTCTTCTTCGCATGCCATTTTAGTGGTAATACGGAGAAGACCTTGTGTTTAAAATTTCCCTTTCGGTGCCGAACCAACCCTGTTTATCCTTGCTGATCACCGCCTGTGTCAGCCTGAGTTTTGGGTTATTGGCGTTGTCCGGTGCTGCCGGTGTGGACGGAGCCCTGAGTAAAGTGCTGGGGTTTTATCAGCTGAATACCGAAGCCAATCTGGCACTGCTGCGTCCATTGACGCTGTTGCTGTTCAGCCTGTTGGCACTGCTGCCCTGGCTGGCCTTTTTTAAGCCCGGCTACTCTGGGGTACTGGCGCTGCTTCTGCTGATCACGGCCCTGCCCCCTTTAGTTTCTTTGGCCGGTTCCATCCATTGGATCGACAGTCTGGGAGGTTTTCCGGCTATTGGTTCAGGTCAGGGTATTATCAAATACGCCGCCTTAGTGGCGTTGGCCGGCTACTGGTTGCGCCCTTTCCACCAGTGGCAACACTGGCTGAACTATGCCCCTGTGGCACTGGTGTTGTTGTGGATAGGCGGCATGAAATTTACCGCTATTGAAGCGCAGGGTATTGAAGATCTGGTGCAAAGTTCGCCGCTGCTCAACTGGTTGTATCTGCTGTTTGACGTGCAGACCACGTCCAACCTGATTGGTGTTTATGATCTGGTGGCCCTGAGCTTATTGGGCATAGGCCTGAAATACAAACCGCTATTCTGGCCCGGCTGGCTGATGTGTCTGGCCGTCTTTCTGACCACACAGAGTTTTTTAGTCACTTTTGCCGGCGCATTTTCCGGGCCTGCAGTACTGACAGGTTCCGGGCAGTTTTTGATTAAAGACTTGTGGTTTATGGCCAATCTGCTGGTGTTGCTGCGCTGGCAGCTGCATCAGTCCGCCCGCCCGGCCTGAGCCTGTTGCCAGGCCTGTTGCTGGGCACGGTAATAGTCCCAGACACAAGGGCAGCAGCTGCCACTGCCACAACAGTCGCTGCTGTCCGGTGGCACCGGCTCTTCATCCGGCACTTTGACTTTAATCTCACCAATCTGAACGTACTGGTTCATGCAAAAACCTCTGGGCAAAAACGGCGCAGAGTGTAGCATAAGCGCCAGCAAAACTTGAAAACCCACTCCGATGAATGAAAAACAGCAACGCATTTGGCAAACCGTTTTACAGATTCCAGCCGGAAAAATTGCCAGTTATGGTCAGATAGCCGACTTAGCCGGCTTGCCTGGCCGGGCCCGACTGGTGGGGAAAGTGTTGGGGCAAGCCCCCGATACCATGCAATTGCCCTGGTACAGAGTGATGCGCAGTGGTGGCCAACTGGCCTTTGCCGCAGGCACACCCCATGCACTGACGCAGCAACAGCTGCTGTTGGCCGAAGGGGTTGTTGTCCGCAACGGCCGGGTGGCGAAAGAGTTCTGGTGGCAACCCGATTTAGCTGAATTGTTGTTTAAGCTGCAGTACTAATGGAAAGCTTTGGAGCGTAACAACCAGCGCAGCGGCAACTGCGATGCCAGCATGCCCAGCAGCATCAGGCCACAGCCCAGCAGTGCCCGGCCACCCAGTTCTTCCCCCAATAACAACACGCCGCCTATGGCCGCAAACACAGTTTCCAGGCTGAGGATAATGGCGGCATGGGCCGGGTGCGCATGTTTTTGCGCCAGTACCTGCAGCGTATAGGCAATGCCGACAGACACCACACCTGAAAATAATAAGGGCTGCCAGGCCGCCACCGCCTGAGCTGGGGTGGGCGTTTCGATACTCAGCGCAACAATGGCGCTCAGCAGGCCACAGACCACAAACTGCAGGCAAGCCAACAAAATAGGCGGCACTTTTTTGGTGTAATGGTCAATACAGAGCAAATGCGCTGCCCAGAATAAAGCGCCAATCAGCTGCAACAAGTCGCCCAGGTTCACCGTAAAATTGTCGCCGACACTTAACAGGTACAAACCACTGATGGCAATCCCAGCCCCCAGCCAGGTATTGGCACTGGTGCGTTGTCCCAATAACAAACCAAGCACAGGCACCAGCACCATATAGAGGCCGGTAATAAAACCTGCATTGGCAGCACTGGTGTAGAGCAAGCCGACCTGCTGCAGCGACGCTGCAATAAAGAGTACAGCCCCCACTGGCAATGCGGCCCACAGCAGGGCTTTTTTATCGTACGCACCCAAGCGGCCGGTGTTTTTATACCAATAAATCAGTGGCAGCAGGCTCAAAGCACCAATCAAAAAACGCAGTGCATTAAAAGCATAAGGCTCCAGGTAATCCATGCCCAGGCGCTGAGCGACAAAGCCCAGGCCCCAAATAGCAGCGGCCAGTAATAACATCAGATTGGCTTGCATAGTCTTCCCTCGCCTTTATGCAACAGGTCGCTAATTTACTGAGCTTTTAGTGGCAAAACAATCGGCATAAAAACGCGGGTTAAAACGGCTGCACAGGCCCAGCACCAACAGGCTGACCAACGCCAGCAGCAGCCAGCTCAGGTGAAAACTCTGGGTCAGGTCGCGGATAAGGCCAGCAAACAATGGTGAAAACGCCGCCAGCGTATACCCCACCGCCTGCACAAAAGCGGTCAGGCTGGCCGCTTGTTGGGCCTCGGTGCGATGGTCCATCGCCACAATCAGCGACAAGGGAAACAAACCGCCAATACCCAGCCCCAATAAACCAGCCCAAAGCCAACCGGCCGCCGGCCAGAGCAGCAGACCGGCAAAACCGGCCAGCATCAGCAGCGCCAGTACCACAAGCACGGGGCGGCGGTCATAAAGCCGGCTCGCCAGCATAGGGCTGACAATACCGGACAGCACTTCCATGCTGATCATAAAGCCCAATAACAACCCGGCTTCAGGTTCAGACCAGCCCAACTCCACATAATAAGCCGGCAACCAGGCCAGCACACAGGTAAAAGCACAGGTGACCAGACCAAAAAACCAGGCCAGAGTCCAGCCGCGGCGGAACTTCCGGTAGCCCAGCGGGTTTTGCCCTGCAGTGGGAGCAGCCAGTTGACTCAGCGAGGGCTTGAGTAAGTACCAGGCCAGCAGCGCCAGTACAGACAACAGCCCCCAGCTTCCCAGCGCCAGACGCCAGCTTTGCAACACTTCCGCCAGATAAGCACTGACGGAGGCCGCCAGCGCGGCGCCGGCAATAATGGCCGAAATATACCAGCCCATCACCAAAGCGGCATGGCTGGCAAAACGTTGTTTGATCACTGCAGGCAGCACCGCCTGCACCATCGCAATGCCAAGGCCCGACAGCACAGCGGTCAGAATCAGATCCCAGACGCTGTAAGTCCAGAACCGGGCCAGCGTTGCCAGACCAATAGCGGCCGCCGCCCAGAAGATCAGCCGGTAAGGCCCCAGTTTTTGTGCAAAAAAATGGGCAGATAAAATACCCAGCCCCATCGCCAGCACCGGCAACATGGTCAGCAAAGACGCCAGACTAAAGCTAAAAGGCAGCTCCTGCTGAATAAAAGGCAACACAGGGCCAATGGCCGCCATCGACGGCCTTAAGGTCAGCGCCAATAAGATCAACGCCAGGATCAAGCCCAGCTGGGGCGCAGAGCGCAACGACGAATTCATACCACCTCCGGCAATAAGGGCGCGCACTGTACCACAATTTTGCAACAGACTGACGGCTGTGCAGATCCGGCTTGCGATCTGATTTGGATCTTTTATACTGTGTTTATATACAGCTATTTTTACCCTATTATGCACCCTTTATTGCAGCAGTTACAGAATAAACAATGGCTCTGGCAGGGGGGCCAGACTCAGGCTCCTTTTGCGCAGTTGTGTGCATCTGGCTGGCCGGCGCTGGATTTATGGTTAGGCGGCGGCTGGCCGCAACAAGGCACTGTGTTAATGCATAGTGCTACTGGGGTGGGTGAATTGCAGCTGCTTGGCCGCTTGCTGGCGCCAGGCGCCCGTCTGCTGGTCTGCATTAACCCGCCAGCTCAGCTGGGTGCCGAAGCCTGGCAAAGTCAGCCGCTGTCGCAACTGTGGCAGCTGCAGGCGGGCAAAAGCGCCGACGCGCTCTGGGCCGCCGAACAATGCCTGCACAGCGGCAGCTGTCACGCCGTGTTGCTGTGGCAGCAGCAACTGGAATTACGTCAGCATAAACGTCTGCAGCTGGCGGCACAGCAGGGCCAGAGCCTGCTGCTGGTCGTGCAGGTGCCACAGCAGGGGCAATCGCCTTTGGCGCTGCCCTGGGATTTAAGCCTGCAACTGCAGGCTGATGCCGATGCTTTGCAGCTGCAGATGCTCAGGCGTAAGGGGTTTGCCCGTCCGGATCCTTTCAGGTTAAGTTGGGCTGAACTCTTCCCACAATTTTTTCCGGCGTATCGCTCTTCACAACAGCAGCTGCAGCCGGACTCATTTCCTGTGGCCAGCTGATCATGGCTGAACTCTGGTGTTACCTGCACTTTCCCAACCTGCTGCTGGACTTCCGGTTGCAGCAGCCCCGGCATCCCGGTGCCCAACAGCTGCTGGACCCGGCTTTGCCCTGTGCTTTGGTGGATGATCAGCATCAGTTGCTGCAGCTTAATTCACTGGCGCGTCAGGCCGGTTTACAACCTGGCACAGGCCTGGCCAGTGCCGCCGCTTTGTGCCACCAGCTGCAACTGCAACCCTATGACGCCTTAGCCGAAACAGAGTTGCTGCAACAGCTGGCTTTGCAGCTCTATCAGCATTGTGCTGACCTAGCGCCCGATCCGCCGCGGGGGCTCTGGCTCAGGCCTGGTCCTATGCTGGCACTGTATCAGGGGTTTACCCCCTGGTGGCAGCAAATGCAGCAGACCCTGCCCTCCTTTGCCCGGCAATGTGGTTTTGCCACAGCGGGCAGTGCGCTGGCGGCCCGTTTATTGGCTCGCCAGGGTTATAACCAATGTTCAGCCCAACCGGAATACAGCTGGGCAGCCTTACGCCAGCTGCCACTGGCGGCCGCAGAGCTGCCGGAGCAACAGGCCGAACCGCTGCAGCGGCTGGGTCTGAAACACTTAGGTCAATTGCTGGATTTACCCAGGGCTGAACTGAGCCGGCGTTTTGGCCCGGCCTTGTTGCATTACCTGCAGCAACTGCAGGGGGAACAGCCCTTGCCACTGCAGCCTTTGCAGCGGCCGGATGAGTTTTCAGCCAGGCTGGAGCTTTGGTATGAAGTGTCAGACAGTGCTTTATTGCTGGCGCCCGCCCACCGCTTATTACGCCAGTTGCAACAGTTTCTGACCGAACGCGACGCGCTGGCTTACCAGCTGCAACTAAGCCTGACCGACCGGGAAAAACAGCAACAACCCCTGCTGTTAAATTCAGCCGCAGGCGAACAACAGGCGCTCGCCTGGCAACAGTTGCTGGCCCTGAAACTGGAAAAGGTGCAACTGAAAGCCCCGGTTATTCAGCTGGATTTAGCCCTGCAGCAGGCCGGCCCACGCTATGCCGACCAAAACACGTTGTTTGACCGGCACCAGGCCCGTTACAGCCCGGCCGCACTGCTGTCGTTGCTGCGCGCCCGGCTCGGCGAGCAGGCGGTGCAACAGCCGGTGCTGGCCAACCATTTAGTGCCGGAGCAAGCCAACCAGTTAAGCCAGGTGCAACAGCCGTCACCACAGTACCAATCCAGCCAGCTGCTCAAGCCAGTGCCAGCCGCCAGCAGCACGCCCAGCAGCTGGCGTCCGCGTTTATTGCACAGCACAGCGCAGCAGGTGCATCACCCTGCCAGGCAACTGATAGGGCCGGAGCGGCTCAGCTGCAGCTGGTGGCAGGCCCAAAGTGTGCACCGGGATTATTACGTGGCGCAGCTGGCGAGCGGCCAGTGGGCCTGGTGGTACCAGGATTTACGCCAGCCCAGCTGCTGGTATCAACAAGGCTGGTTCTGTTGATGGAGCAGTTGCCTTATGCCGAACTCTGCTGTCAGAGCCATTTTTCTTTTTTGCAGGCAGCGTCCAGCCCGGCCGAGCTGGTTGATCAGGCGGCGGCTTTGGGCTATCAGGCGCTGGCGATCACCGATGAGTGTTCAGTGGCCGGTATAGTCCGGGCTTACCACCGCATTACGCAGAAACACTACCGGCTAAAGCTGATTACCGGCAGCCTGATGCAATGGCCAGACGGCCTGCGTCTGGTGCTTTTGTGCCCGGACAAGGCCGCCTACAGCGAATTGTGCCGTCTGATCACGGCGGCCCGGCGGCGCAGTGAAAAAGGCCAGTACCAGCTGACCTTATGGGATTTTCAGCGGTTGCAGCATTGTTTGTTGTTGTGGTTGCCTTGTGGGGAAACAGAGCAGGATCTGCACTGGGCCCAGCTGCTGCGGCAGTACCACCCGGGGCGTGTCTGGCTGGGTGCCAGCCGGCAGTTAACCGCGGCCGATCAGTTTTTTTTACCTTATTGCCAGCAGCTGGCAAAGCAATCTGAACTGCCCTGCTGCGCCGTCGGCACTGTGCTGATGCATCAGAGCAGCCGTTTGCCGCTGCAACAGGTGCTGAACGCCATCCGGCTGCACCAGAGCCTGAGCCAGAGCGAACGCCAGCTGCAGGTCAATGCCGAACGCAGCATGCGCCCGCTGCACCGGCTGGCGCAGTTGTTTCCGGCTGAGCTTCTGCAGCAAAGTGCACTGCTGGCACAGCGCTGCACCTTTGATTTAAGCAGCATCCGTTACCAGTACCCCAGTGAGCTGGTGCCTGAGGGGCTGAAGCCTGACACCTATTTACGCCAGTTGGTAGAGCAAGGGGCGGCCTGGCGTTTCCCGGACGGGGTGCCGGCGGACGTGCAGGCGCTGATCGACAAAGAACTGCAACTGATTGCAGAACTGAAGTACCCTTATTATTTTCTGACCATTTACGATCTGGTGCGTTTTGCCCGCGAGCAGCATATCCTGTTTCAGGGCCGGGGCTCGGCGGCCAATTCAGTGGTCTGTTATTGCCTGGGCATTACCAGTGTCGACCCCACCCAAATTCAGGTCTTGTTTGAACGTTTTCTCTCCAAAGAGCGCGACGAACCACCCGACATCGACGTGGATTTTGAGCACGAACGCCGCGAAGAAGTGATCCAGTACATTTACCGTAAATACGGCCGGGAACGGGCGGCTTTGGCCGCCACTGTGATTTGTTACCGCTTTAAAAGCGCCTTTCGGGATGTCGCCAAAGCACTGGGGCTGATGGAGGCGCAGGTGGAGTTTTTTCTGAAAAACCTGCACCGGCGAGACAAACATCAGCCCTGGACAACCCAGCTGGCGCAGCTGGGGCTGGACCCGGGCTCCCGCCTTGCCGTGCTGTTGGTCGATTTAACCAGGCAGCTGATTGGCACCCCCCGGCATTTATCCCAGCATGTCGGCGGTTTTGTTATTACCGCCGGGCCTTTGTACGACCTGGTGCCGGTGGAAAATGCCGCCATGGCAGAACGCACTGTGATCCAGTGGGATAAAGACGATCTGGAAAGTATGAAACTGCTGAAGGTCGACGTGCTGGCGCTTGGCATGTTAACAGCCATTCGCAAAGCCTTTGATTTAGTACGCCAGCACCAGCAGCAGGACTTGTCGCTGGCCGCCATTACCCGCCAGGGTGACGACCCGGCTGTGTATCAGCAAATTCAGGCAGCCGACACAGTCGGCGTCTTTCAGATTGAATCACGCGCCCAGATGTCCATGCTGCCGCGTTTGCGGCCGCGCTGTTTTTATGATCTGGTGATCCAGATTGCCATAGTGCGGCCCGGTCCCATTCAGGGCGATATGGTGCATCCCTATTTAAAACGCCGCCATGGTGAAGAAGCCGTGGACTACCCTTCCCCTGCGGTTGAAGGGGTGCTGAGCCGTACTTTAGGGGTGCCGATTTTTCAGGAGCAGGTGATTAAAATTGCCATGGTGGCGGCCGGTTTTACCGGCGGCGAAGCCGACCAATTGCGCCGCGCTATGGCCAGCTGGAAAAAAACCGGTGAGCTGCTGCAGTTTAAACACAAACTGATCGACGGCATGCAAAAACGCGGTTATCCGCTGGAGTTTGCCGAACGGATTTACCAGCAAATTTGTGGTTTTGGCGAATACGGTTTTCCCGAATCCCACTCCGCCAGCTTTGCCGTGCTGGCTTATGCATCGGCCTGGCTGAAGCATTATTACCCGGCTGCTTTTTACACTGCCCTGCTGAACAGTCAGCCGATGGGCTTTTATGCGCCCAGCCAGTTGGTGCAGGATGCCAGGCGGCATGGGCTTGTGGTTCTGCCGGTCTGCATCAATCACTCGCTTTGGGATCATCAGATGGTGCAACAGGGCAGCAAATGGGCGATCCGGCTGGGGCTGCGGCTGGTCAAAGGCCTGAGCCGGCAGGCGGCACTGCAGCTGGCGCAACAACGCCCGGTGGCCGGTTTTCGCAGCCTGGCCGAAGTGCAGGCCTGCATACTGAGCAGCAGCGACCTGGCCGCGTTGGCCAGTGCCAATGCATTGCAGCAGCTCAGCGGCAGTCGCTTTGCCAGCCGCTGGCAATTGCTGGATAACGAAAACCGCCTGCCGCTGCTGCACAACCTGCCTTACCAGACCCAAACCGAACTGCCTCTGGCTGAACCGTTACAGGACGTACTGGAAGATTACCAAAGCACAGGCCTGACACTGCGCCAGCACCCGGTGTTACTGCTGCGTCAGCAACAGCTGCTGGGGCCCTTTACTCTGGCCTCTGAGCTTGGCGGCTTGCCGCATAAAAGCCTGGTGACAGTGATTGGGCTGGTCAGCTCCCGCCAAATGCCGGGCACCGCCAGTGGTGTTACTTTTATCACGCTGGAAGATGGCACTGGCAATATAAATCTGCTGGTCTGGTCGGCCACAGCTTCGGCACAGCGCCAGCCGTATCTGAAAGCCAAATTGCTGAAAGTGCAGGGTATACTGGAAAAACAAGGCGAAGTCATTCATCTGATCGCCGGCAAACTGACCGACCTGACCGCTTTGCTTGGGCCTATCCGCAGTTACTCCAGGGAGTTTCATTAATGAGCCGCCGCACCAAACCAACCAAGCCTTACCGGGTGAAAAAAGCCGGCATTAAAGATGAAAACATCGACCGGCAGATTTTGGTGTTACACCAGGCCATAGCCGAAAAGCTATTGCGCCAGCCCGAACTGCTGCCTCAGGTGCAGCACAAGCTGGCCGAGCGGCTGGAACAAGGGCAAATAAGCTATGGAGCCTATATACCCAAGTAACTTCAAGATGCAGAATTCAGCCGGAGCAGTTTGTGCGGGGGATCACTGAAGACCGCCGTTATCTGCGTAAACTGCGCCGGGTCACCCCCTTCAGCGGCCTGCTGAACGAACAGGAAAGGCAACAGGTGCTGCAGGCCGAGGCCTCGGCACGCTGAGCCAGGTGCTGACAGGCCTGTAATTCAGCCGCACTATTGGTTATGCTGGGGACTGCGTCGTACCTCTGAGGTATCACTGACCCGGCAGCCAACCCCAACTGCCAGCGGAGTTTATTGGATGTCACACCCGCCATCGTTACGCCACCGTCTGGCGCAACAACTGGACCCCCAGCTGTACCCCCACCAGGGCTTATCGCTGATCAACCTGCTGATCGCCTGGGTGATCCTGTTTGGTATTGTGCTGGCCATACTGCAAACCGAACCCAGTATCCGGCAGGGCCATGAGCGCTGGTTCCGGCTGACTGAACTGGCGCTGGCTTCGATCTTTTTACTGGAATACCTGGCCAGAGCCTGGACCTGCGTTGAGAATGACGCCTACGCCCAGCGCTGGCGTTATCTGTTGTCATTTTTTGCGCTCGCCGATCTGCTGGCCATTGTGGTGGCATTTTCCGTGTATTTTGGCCATGGAGGTGTGCTGCTCAGGCTGTTACTGCTGATCCGCATTTTACGGCTGGCCCGGCTCGGGCGTTTTTCCACGGCACTGGACTGCATTGCCCAGGCCATTCGCAGCCGGGCTTATGAGCTGTTGATCAGCGCCATCTTTGCATTACTTATTCTGCTGATCTCCTCTACCCTGCTGTATCTGGTCGAAGGCCAGCTGCAACCCGAAGCTTTTGGCTCCATCCCAAGGGCAGCCTGGTGGGCAGTCGCCACCCTGACCACTGTAGGTTATGGCGACGTGTACCCTGTCACCGTGCTGGGCCGGGTGTTGGCTGGTTTTACCGCTATCGCCGGTATTTGTATTATTGCCATTCCTACCGGCATTCTGGCGTCGGCCTTCAGTGATGCCTTGCAGGAAGCCAAACAGCGCCAGCACAGTTTACCCAAACGAACCGATCTGCCTCCCCGTTAAGCCAGCCTTAGCGGGCGGGAAGCAGCTCAAGCAATTGCAGCAGATCATCGACCACATAGTCGGCCTGCCCGGCAAAACGCCCATTGTCACCGTACCGGAATAAACAGCTGCGGGCACCGGCATTGGCGGCAGTTTGCAAATCAAACAGATAATCGCCGACATACAGCAGTTCAGATACCGGCAGTTGCAAGGCATCAGCAATTTGCCATAAACCATCTGGCTGAGGTTTGGCCGGCGCATCGTCACGGGTGACCACCAACTCAATCGGGATCTGCAACTGCTGACAACAAAGGGTGGTGGCACTGCGCATATTGCGGGTCAGAATAGCGCGGGGAAACTGCCGCTGGGCCAGTTGCTCTAACAGCTGCTGTGCACCTGGCATCCAGCCGGCTTGTTTCGCCCCTGCCAGCTCAAAGTCTTCGATAATACGCTGAGCCTGCTGCTGTTGTTGCGGACACTCCAGGCTATGCAGCTGTTCCAGGATAGGGGTGCCTTTGGGCCAGCCAAGACGCTGGCACAACAGCACAAAATCCAGCCTGGAATCGACCAGGGTGCCATCCAGGTCGAACACCAGGGCGGCTATTTTCGGCTCAGGAATGGGACTGCTCCTCGCTCAAATGTGCCATTTCGCCGCGGTGCAGCCTGTCGTGCACCTGATGGTCATGCATCAGATACTGCGGCATTAAAGAGCCCAGCAACATGCCGACCAAACTGGCGATTAACCCCGCCAGATGCGCCGGCACCAGCGGGTCTTCGCCCCCCAGCCAGATAATGGCCTGCCAGGTTATCACACCAAAGGCAATGGACAACAAAGCGCCCTGATTGGTGGCTTTACGCCAGTACACGCCAAAAGCCAGCGGAATAAAGGCGGCCACCAGGGTTACCTGATAAGCATTTTCCACCATACCAAAAATGGTCGATTCACTATTCAGCGCATAGGCCAGGGTGCAGAACCCAAACACCAGAGTGACCAGCTGCATCAGGCGCAGCAGTTGTTTGTCGGTCATTTTCGGCAGCATCGGCTTTAAAATGTTTTCAGCAAAAGACACCGAAGGCGCCAGCAGGGTGGCCGACGCACAGCCTTTAATGGCCGACAGCAAGGCACCGAAAAACACCACCTGGGCAAGCAGCGGCATATGCTGCATCACCAGGCTTGGCAGGATCAGCTGCGTATCGGATGCCATCATTTGTTTGACCATATCCGGGGCAATCAGTGTGGCGGCATAACCGATAAACAGCGGGATCATGGCAAACAGCAAATACAGCACACCACCGGTAATGGAGCCCCAGACGGCAATTTTTTCCGATTTGGCCGACTGCACACGCTGAAACACGTCCTGCTGCGGAATAGAGCCCAGCATCAGCGTGATGGCCGCCGCAATAAAGGCCAGCACTTCTTTTAAATCGGCTTCAGGCCAGAAACCCAGCTTACCGGCCGCGGCGGCATGGTCCACCACCACAGCCACACCACCGACCATGTCGGACACTTCGCCGCCTATGTACATCAGGCCCAACACAATCACCACCATCTGCACCAGATCAGTGATAGCGACGGCCCACATACCACCAAACAGGGTGTAAATCAGGATGCTGCCAAAACCAATCCACATGCCGGCGGTCTGGCTGATGGCACCATCAGACACCACATGAAACACCAGCCCAAGCGCCATCAGCTGCGCACCGACCCAGCCGAGGTAAGACATCACAATGGCCAGGGTGGTCATCACTTCCACCGGCCGGCCATAACGCCTTTTGTAGAAATCGCCTATGGTCAGCAGTTTCATCCGGTACAAAGGGGCCGCAAAAAAGATACCGACAAAAATCAGACAAAGGGCAGCGCCAAAGGGGTCTGCCACTATCGACCCCAGATTGCCATCAATAAAAGTGGCAGGAATACCCAGCACAGCCTCACTGCCAAACCAGGTGGCAAAGACTGTGGCCGTCACCATATAAAACGGCAAATGACGTCCGGCGACAGCAAAGTCTTTGGTGTTTTTCACCCGAAGCGCAGCCCACAACCCCAAAGCCACTGAAAATACCCAGTACGCAATCACCAGACTCAATAACATAACAGGCCTTATTCCTAGTTTTTTTGCGCTACTCTAGCGAACACTTATGCACAAATACAGCGGATTTATGCAGGCAAGGCTGAGTTTTTTTCAATCGCTGCCGGTCACCCAAACCGACGGCCAGGGGTACTGACTGAATTGCTGACAAAACCACTGCAATGCCTTGCCCTGACTCTGCTTTTGCCAGGCCAGATACAAAGGCGCATTGTCACGCGGAATGCTGGTGTTTTTAGCAATCAACTCCCCTCTGGCCAGTTGGGCCTGGATCAGGTGTTTGGGTAAAAAGCCCACGCCAAGCCCCTGCACCTGAGCCGCAATTTTGGCCTGCATACTGTCCACCCGCAGCACCCGGCGGGTGGTAAACAAACCCGAACTGCGTTTGGGGGCATCCAGCGCCGAATCGGCCACTACAATGGCCGTTTGCTGCGCCACATCCTCCAGCGTAATCTGCCGGTTCAGTTCCGCCAGCTCATGCAAAGGCGACAAGGCAAACACAAATTCGGCCTCCCCAATAGGGACCAGCTCATAACGGCCTTTAGGCATTTCCGCCGACACCCCTACAGCCAACTGCGCCTGCCCGGTTTCCAGTGCTTCCCAGCTGCCGCCCAATACTTCTTCGCGAATACGGACTTCGGTCATTTTACCGAGCTGCATAAACTGCTGCACCAGCGCCAGCACCGGTTCATAAGGCACTATGCTGTCTTTGGCCAGCACCAGCTGAGTCTCCCAACCGGTATCCACCTGCTTAATCGCATCCTGCAAACGACTGGCGGCCTGCAACAATTCCCTGCCCTGCTCCAGCAGCAGCTGCCCTGCGGGTGTCAGCTGGGCTTTCTGTTTGCTGCGGTCAAACAGCTGCACTTCTAAATCAGCTTCCAGCTTGGCGATGGTGTAACTCAATGCCGAAGGTACTTTGTATAAATGCTCAGCTGCTGCGGCAAAGCTGCCTTTGCGCGCTATCGCGTCCACAGCCCGCAAAGCGTCCAGCGTCAGAATGGGGTGATTGGCCATCAACTTTCCTTATTCAAATTTTTTGAACACCCAAGTGATTTTATTCCGCTTTTCGTGCAGGGTAAAGCCAACTAAAGTACATACATCCAAGCACGACAGGCAGTAATTAACGGCGTTTGGAACCAACCAAAGGTCAACTAATTGAAGGTGAGTGAAAATGAATAAAGCAACTTTACAGCAAATTTTTTCCAGCAATGCAGGTTTTGGCGCTCTGGCGTTACGGGTACCGGTTGGGGTGATCTTCGCCGCTCACGGTGCACAAAAATTGTTCGGCTGGTTTGGTGGGTACGGCCTGGAAGGCACAGGCGGCTGGATGGACAGCATAGGTTTAAGCCCAGGTGTACTGATGGCCTTTCTGGCTGGTGCCGCTGAGTTTTTTGGTGGTCTGGCGCTGATTTTAGGCCTGCTGACCCGCCCTGCCGCTGCAGCGCTGAGTGTTGCCATGCTGGTGGCCATTTTTGCGGTGCATATTCAGAACGGCTTGTTTATGAGCAATAACGGTTACGAATTTGGCCTGGCCTTACTGGCCGCCTCTGTCTCGCTGTTGTTCAGCGGTGCCGGCAAAGCCTCCATCGACAGCCTGATTGCCCGCAAGTTAAACCAGTAATTCTATCGACCGACAGCGGCCCTCAAGGGCCGCAGGAGACTTCATCATGTTCGAACTCAGAGCTGCCCATCAGCGCGGCACGGCTAACTTCGGCTGGCTGAACAGCAAACACAGTTTTTCTTTTGGCCGCTACTACGACCCGACCCAAATGGGCTTTTCTGCCCTGCGGGTGATTAACGATGACGAAGTGGCCCCGGCCGCTGGGTTTGATACCCATGGTCATCAGGACATGGAAATTATCAGCTACGTGCTGCAGGGTGAAATTGCCCATAAAGACTCGGCCGGCAATATCAAAACCCTGCCGGCCGGTGAGTTCCAGCTGATGAGTGCAGGCAAAGGTATTTATCACAGCGAATTTAACGCCAGTGACAGCAATAACCTTAAATTTCTGCAGATCTGGATCCAACCGAATCAGTTTGGCGGCACACCTGGTTATCAGCAAAAGGCCTTTGAACGTCACAATGGGCTGAACCTGATTATTTCGCCTGACGGCCGCGACGGCAGTTTGCAGATGAAACAGGATGCGTATTTGCACCAGTTGCTGCTGGAGCAAGGCCAGCAACTGGCGTTACCAGTGCAGGCTGCTCGCCGCTATTACCTGCACCTGATCAGTGGTTCGCTGCAGTTAGGTGAACAGCGGCTTCAGCCGGGTGACGGCATGAAACTGGCGCAGTTAACCCAACTGAACGCAGAGGCCCTGCAAGGTCCGGTGGAAGCTTTATGGTTTGACCTGCCTTAACGAAGCCGTATCAGGGCAGCACCTTGCCCTGATACAACCAAAGCACGGCGCGGCTGAATTCAGCCGCCCAAGCGGCTTCATTATGATCCGCCCCTTCCACCAATCGATACTGAGCCTGCTGCGCCGTCATGCCTTTGCGGGCTAACTGCCGCACCACCTGCTCAATATCCGGCACCATGCTGCCACCTTCCTGCAAGCCCATATAAAAATACAACCGTTGTCCCGGCGCGGGTAACTGGTTGGAAAAGCGCTGAATTTGTGGGCCCACAGTCCAATAGGCCGGGGAAAACAGCCCATACAGACCAAAAACGTCCGGGTAGTTCAGTAAGGCATAGTGGCTGATCAGCCCGCCCATCGAGCTGCCCATGATGCCGGTATGCGCTGCATCGGCTTTAGTCCGGTACTGCTGGTCTATATAAGGCTTCACCACTGTGACAATAAACTGCAGGTACTGGTCACCCTGCGCTTCGCCTATTGGCGGGCCGGAAAATGGCAATAACTCCTGATTGCGAAATTCCCCCCCATTGTCAATGCCCACCACAATCAGTTTCAGGCCCTGTTGCGCCAGCAAGTTCAGCTGTTCATCCACCTGCCATTCGCCGGCATAAGAGGTGCGCGCATCAAACAGATTCTGTGCGTCGTGCATATAAAGCACAGGGTAATGTTCAGTGGATGCCTGATAATCCGCAGGTAAATACAAACGCACAGTGCGGCTACGTTCCAGCCCTGGCATCTCAAAACGCTGTTCCAGCACTGTGACATTGGCCGCTGCTGTGGAGCCAGTGGCCTGAACCTGCCCTGTCAAAGCCGCAACGACCACCACTGCCAACCACCCAAATTTCATTGCCACTCTTTTATTCCTCCGCTTTACCAAGCACCATGCAGTCTTGATTTTTCTGACAAATTCCATCATCACCGCCATACAGCAGATTGAAATTAACCACTCTGCTTTGTACATTACGCTTTTTTCCTGTGACTTCCTATGTGGCTTTCCCAAATGTACTACCCTGCACTGGCTATTGGCTCTGCCGCACTGATGGCCAGCATAGGCCCTATTGCCCGGCTCAGTCAGGTTGACGCCGCCAGCCTGACGTTCTACCGGCTGGCCTTTGGCGCTGTTGCGATTGGATTATTTTTGCTGTTTAGCCGTCAGACTCCGTTAATGCGGCAGGCTCCGCACTGGACAGTGGTCCTCAACGGAGTGCTGCTGGCCAGCTTTATTTTGTGTTTTTTGCAGGCCATTCAGACCTTGTCTTTAACAGTCGCCATCATGCTGGTGTACCTGGCACCCGCCTGTGCTGCGCTGATCGCACATTTCTGGTTTAAGGAGCGGCTGACCCCTTTTTCACTGGCGATGATCCTGCTGGCCTTTTTCGGTTTTGTGCTGTTGCAGGATCTCAGTGCAGACCAATCCGGCCTGTATTCCGCTGGGCTGTGGTATGCACTGGGTTCATTGCTGACTTACTGTGCTTTTTTATTAGTGAATAAAAAAGTGCCTGTATCAGAACACCGCCTGAACAGCACCTTTTATCAACTGCTGGTCGGTGCCTGTTGTGCTTTGCCTTTTATGCTGCAGCAAGATGCGCCGAGTGCAGCACAATGGCCCTGGCTGATTGCGGCAGGTCTGTTTCCCGGTGCTTTAGCACTGTGGTGTGCGGTACAGGCGCTGAGCCATTTGCCAGCCCGGGTGTACGGCACCCTGGCTTATACCGAACCTGTGGTGGTAGTGCTTTGTGCCTGGTGGTTTTTTGCAGAACCCTTGTCCCTGCGTCAGAGTATGGGCGTCAGCCTGATTATTCTTGCGGGCATTGCCCAGACTGCGGGTACTAAACCCGTACAGCCCAATGACAGAGCAGTACCTCAGGCCTGAGGCACATCCAGTATCAACCGGTTTCTCAGCTGCACTGTAACACCGGGGCTTGGAAAGGTGGCATTGTACAGCCGCAGTTGCACCCGCATCGCTGGCACCAGCCGCACGGGTTTGGGTAATTTATACAAGGTGGTACAGGGTAAACTCAGCAGCAGATCCTGCTGCAGCATAATTTCCAGCTTGCAGTTCACTCCGGCAGGCACATTGCCAGTGGCACCAAAAGCGACAATATCAGCCTGTTGTGCTGGCCATTTGGCGTCATAAGGGATCACCAGCTCAGCACCCGCAGTCAGGGTTTTCTCCACGTTCCAGACCAAATCCCGCGGGGCCGCCAGCGCCGCCCCAGGCACGAGCAGCAACAAGCCCAGCAGTTTGACCAGCCCCCCTGTCATAAACCCTCCTGCTTTTGCAGCAAGCTGAAATTCAGCTCTGCCTGCTGCAAATCCCGCTGCAACTGCCCCTGCGAACGCTGCAACTCCCCCAGCTGCTGACGCAGCGACTTATTCTCAGTACTGAGTTGTTGTTTTTGCTGTGCACTCTGAGCTGCACTTAAAGCATCGGTGTTGGCATCAATCCGCTGCTCCAGCTCCGCAATAGTCTCGGTATTTTGCGCAAACACCTGTTGCAGGTTTTCCAGCGCAACTTTGGCGCTGTACCAGCTGCGGCCGCGCTGGTAGCCCAGTTTAAACTCAGCTTCGAGCGCACCACTGCAGATGCTGTTGTAGCTTTTACCCTGCTGCCCCCACAACACGCCCTGATCGTACTGACAAAACTCAATAGCCCCTTCGGCATGCCCCTGCTGATAGGCCTGAAAATCCGAGTTGTGGCCATGTCTGGCGCATTCCTTCTGATAAGAACGGAACTGGCTGGCAGCAATACCTTGCTGCGCATCCGTTTTGCCTATAGCAAACCAGTCACCCAACTGACATTCCTGTTGACTGATACTGCTGCAAGCTCCCAGACTCAGCAGCGACACCATCAGTAGCAGCTGTTTCATGCACTATCCTCATTTCTGCCTTCTGGTTTTAATCTACCTGAATTGCTTTGCAGATTCCAAGCCGCATATTCCAAGCCGCATATTCCAAGCCAGAGCCACTTCGCGCACAATGGCCTTTTGGCGGCTGACGGCTGAACAATGAATTATCTGGCGCATTTATGGCTGGCCCAACACAACACCAATTCCAGAGTCGGCAATTTATTGGGCGACTTTTGTCGCGGCGTGGATTTAACACAGCAGCACCCTGCCGTGTTGGCTGGCTTATACAATCACAGGGCTGTGGACTGGTTTACCGATCAGGCCATTGACGTGCAGCAGGCCCGGCAACTCTTTAGTCCGTCAATGCGCCGTTTCGCCCCGGTGGCTTTGGATTTATTTTTTGATCATTTGTTGATCCGTCACTGGGCAGAATGGAACCAACAGCCATTTTTACCCTATAAAACGCAGCTTTACCTTCAGTTGCAGCTGGAATTGCCTCAGATGCCCACCGGCATGGCTGCGGTGATGCAAAACGTTGTGCAACAAGACTGGTTTGGCAGTTATGCCTCTGTGCAGGGTATTCAGCAGGCTGTGCGGGCCCTTGCGTTGCGTGGACAACGTACCGGGCTTTATGCCGCCATTGCCGACGAGCTACCGCAGTTGCAGCCACACATAGAACCGCTGTTTCTGCGCTTTATACCGCAACTACAGCAATTCGTTGAACAGGCCGCCATCGAGCAGAGCCCTGCCCAGGCCAAAGCGCGTTACATCAGCGCCACAGGCAAAGACCAGAGCAGGCAGGCCTGACGACCAGTCAGATCCAGCAGGCTGGCACTGGCTTTTTTGATCTGAAAACAGCTGGCTTCGGTGCCCAGGTAACAGGCCATCAAGGCGGAAATATCCGGCTCGTGGCCGACACAGACCAGAAGTTCAAGACCTTCTTGCTCTGTATAACGGGCAATGGCCTGCTGTTGCACAAATGCTTGTGTGTCAATATCCAGCCAGTCCACTGCCTGTGGCTGCGGCCAGCTTAAATGCTGGTGCAGTATCTGTGCTGTTTGTTTCGCCCGGCACAGCGTGCTGCACAACAACAAATCGGCATGCAGCCCGGCTCCGGCCAGAAAAGCAGCCAGCCGCCGGCTTTGCTGGCGGCCTTTGTCGGTTAGCTGACGACTGTGGTCTGCTAAACCCAGGCTGCGATCGTCAGCCGTGGCGTGGCGGATCAACAGCAGCTTCATGGCTGCACCACAAAGTCGGCGCTTTCCAGATACAGGGAGTGCGTTTTGCCCTGGTGCCAATACCAAATCTGATCACTGTCGCCTGGCCCCAAAATGGCGTTCACCAGCAGCTCGCCTTGCTGCAGCGGAACCCGATACAACACAGGCTCCGACTGCAGGCCCACGGCTTTATCCAGCAACAGCTGGTTGACCTTGACCTCGACCTGACCCAAGGCGGTGCCACCCCGCTCAAAATGGCCCAGCACCAGCTTGGCATTAAACCGGCTTAACTGGCCTTGCTGCAAATCAGCCAACGCAAAAGGTTCAGGCTCCAGTGTGATCAACTGCCGGGCTGCCAGTGCGTTTTTGGCCGCAACAGGCAACACCAGCTCAACCTGAAGCACAATCTGATGGGCATGTTTACCGGTAAGCAAGGGCAAATGGGAAGCTATCAGTTGTTCGCCGGCCCGCAGCAGCACCATGCCGTGTACGCCATGGCTGGCATGCGGATGGGGTTCAGCCTGCACAGTTCCGCACAGTCCAAACAGCACCAGGCATCGCAATAAAATTTTCATTCAAGCAGTTCCGCCTGTTATTGACTCTGCGCCAGAGTACAAAACCCCCAACCGCAGCGCCATACCCAAGGGCGGAAAAATCTTGTTATAATCGCCGCACTTTTGCCGGGCCAGACAAAGCGCCGGTCCCTTCAACTGCGGAGAACTGAAGATGCAATTTCCTGATGATGGCAATGGCGATATGCTCAAAGCGATGGCTGAATCCGGCATGGACCTGAACCAGGTGCTGGCTTTGGATTTTTATCTGGTGTTTGAAGACAAAACCAAAGCCGAACAGGCGCTGGCTGCCTTGGCTGCCAGTGAGATGGACGGTGAAGTGGAGCTGAACCTGAACGATCTGGATCAGTGGGAACTGATCGTTTGTCTGAACATGCTGCCGGAGCATGCAGCTATCACCGCCAAAGAAAAAGAGCTGGATAAATTCGCCAAAAAATTCGGCGGTTACAACGATGGGTGGGGTGTGATGCAACACCAGGACGGCGACGACGAATTTGCCGACGACGACCAGGATCACCACTGCGATGACCACTGTGGTCACTCTCATTAAAACTCAAAAAACAGCGAGAACGACTTATGGGCGCTCAATGGAAAGCCAAACATAAACAAGACGCTGCGGCCGCCAAAGGCCGTATTTTTACTAAATTAGCCAAAGAGATCATGGTGGCCGCCCGTAACGGCGCCGACCCGGATATGAACGCCAAACTGCGGGTGGCGATGGAAGCGGCGAAAAAAGCCTCCATGCCACGCGACACACTGGAACGCGCTATTAAAAAAGGCGCAGGCCTGCTGGATGGCCCGGTCAACTACGAAGCCGTCACTTACGAAGGTTTTGCGCCGCATCAGGTGCCGGTCATTGTTGAATGTCTGACCGACAATAAAAACCGTTCCGCTCAAAGTATCCGGGTGCTGTTCCGTAAAGGCCAGCTGGGTACTTCGGGTTCAGTCTCTTGGGACTTCAAATACTTGGGCGCCATTGAAGCGACGCCCACCAGCCCGGATGCCGACCCGGAACTGGCCGCCATTGAAGCCGGTGCTCAGGATTTTGAAGCGGGTGAAGAAGGTGAAACCCTGTTCCTGACTGAACCAACCGACCTGGACGCTGTATCCAAAGCGCTGCCAGACCACGGCTTTACCGTCACTTCGGCCAAGCTGGTGTACAGACCGAACAACCCGGTCAGCAACCTGACCGATGAACAACGGGCCGAAGTGGAAGCCTTCCTCGAGGCGATTGACGCCGACGACGACGTGCAAAACGTCTATGTTGGCCTGGCTGGTTAACCATTTTTACAGTGAATTAACTTGAATAGAAACCCGGGAAACCCGCCAGAGTTCCCGGGTTTTTTGCATAAAAAATCAAAATAAACGCAATAGATTGCAGAAAAAAACCAAAGTTTGGTTGAATTATATTCACTTATGCTAATGCAACCTTGAGCTAAATCCCGGCTTGTGTTCTTATCCGATGAAATCACAACTTTTCAGGATAACCGAGGCTCCTCTGATGCGTTTCCAACCCCATTTGTTAACCGTTGCGGTCTGTACCGCGCTGAGCACTCTGCCTGCAGTTCAGGCACAACAACAAAGCAGCGCCGAAGAGGCGCAGATTGAAAAAATCAGTATCACCGCCACCCGCCGGGCTGGCACAGTGCAGGATGCACCGCTGAATATCACTGCGTTGGATAACGACGTGATGGCGCAGCAAAATATGACGGAGCTGGCCGATGTGGCGCGTTGGGTGCCGGGCCTGACTATTCCTGATTTAGGGGGCCGTGACGGCACACCACTGATTGTACGTGGCCTGAACACCAATTCCTCTGGTCCGGATTCGGACGGTGGCACTGTCGCCACTTACCTTGGCGAAATGCCGGTGCAGATGGACTTACGTCTGGTCGACATTGAGCGGGTCGAAGTGCTGATTGGCCCCCAGGGCACACTGTACGGTGCCGGTACTTTAGGGGGCGCCATCCGTTATATCGCAAAAGAACCTGAGTTTGGCGTCACCAGCGGTTCAGTCTTTGGCGATATTTCACAAAATGCAGAAAGTGACAGCCAGGGTGCTGAAGGTGGTTTTATTCTGAACCTGCCCCTGTCTGGCGACACTGTGGCGCTGCGCACCTCACTGAATTACGTCAATGACCCGGGTTTTATTGATTACAACTACCTGGTGCGTCAGCCTGGTGTCAGCCTGACCGATCCGGACTGGAGCAATGCTGAGCAAGTGGATACGCACCTGCGCCGCAAAGCCGACGCCAACGGTGAAAAAATTCTGACCGGCCGTATTGCGCTGCGCTGGTCACCGAATGACGTTTTTGACTCCACCCTGAACTACTACTACCAGAGCCAGCAGGCCGAAGGCCGCTCGATCAGCCATTACCAGAGCCTGGGCGCCGATAACCCGCTGGCACCACAGATTGGCCAGTACGATTCCGCTTACCGTTATGAAGAGCCGAACGATCTGGACGACTCTTTGTTGAGCCTGGAAATGAAAGTGGACCTGGATTTTGCCGAACTGGTGTCCGCCACAGGTTTGGCCACCTCCAAAGAGCAAGGCCAGCGTGACCAGAGCGACCTGCTGATCCGGCTGGATTACGGCTACGAAGAATTCCCGGCTTTTTCCGCTTTTACCTTTGAAGACGAAAAAGATGAAACCTTTACCCAGGAGTTGCGCCTGGTGTCCAGCGGTGACGACGCTTTCAGCTGGATTGTCGGTGGCTACTACAGCAACAATGAATTCGACGGCCTGAGTAAAGAATTTACCCCTGGTTTTGCTGAATACGCCCTGACCGAATGGGAAACCGGCGGCAACCCGCGACCGGACGCTTTGGAATACATCTCGGTCGACCAGACCAAAGTGATTGAAAAAGCACTGTTTGGTGAGCTGAGTTACCAGGTCACTGACGCCTGGCAGGTCACACTGGGCACCCGCTTCTACCGTTACAGTGTCAATTCCGCCTCAGCCATTGATTTACCTCTGTATAACTCAGTCTTTGATGGCGCACCGTCAGACCAAATCATTCTGGACTTTGAAGGTACCAGTGCCAAAGACAATGGCAACCTGCTGAAATTTAACAGCAACTATAAACTGACCGAAGACCTGATGCTGTACATGACCGTTAGCGAAGGTTTCCGCATCGGTGGCTCCAACGGTGTGGCCCCTTGCCCGGATCCCTTGCCGGACGACCGTCAGATTGTTTGCGCTTTACCCAGCGAGCGCCTCTATGCCGCTGACACCACCACCAACTACGAGCTGGGGCTGAAATCCAGCTGGCTGAAGAACAAGCTGCATTTAAATGCCGCTTTATTCCGGGTGGACTGGGATGACGCGCAGGTGACAGGGGCCACCATCAATGGTCAGCAGCCTATTACCACAAACGCTGCCACCGCCAAAGCCCAGGGCCTGGAATTCTCCGGCCGTGCTGTACTGACCGGTGAGCTCAGCAGCTACCTGACCTACGCTTACACTCAGGCAGAACTGACCTCAGATGCACCTTTCCTCTTTGCCGTGGTGGATGACCAGGGCACAGAGCTGCAGGATTACTACGACGGTAAAGCCGGTGACCGCCTGCCAGGCTCCCCAGAACACAGCCTGTCGTTTGGCCTGAACTATCAGACTGAAGTGTTTGACGACAAAGCGCTGGACCTGAGTTATGGCGTCACTTATCAGAGCGATGTGTACACCAAAGTGGGGTTGCGTGCCGATGCTGAAGTGTTGCCGGGATATGCGGTGAATAACTTTTCGGCCAAACTGGCGGAAGAGGCCTGGTCTGTCACTTTCTATATCGATAACCTGTTTGATAAATACGCTTATACGGCCACCCGCCGTGACCGCGGTGATATTGGTCTGGCGCGTTTTGACGAGATGAACAGCGCAACTATGGCCATTACATTCTGACCCCCCGTACTCTGGGCCTGAAGTTTAACTATCAGTTTGAACTTTAAGCGGCAAAGCGGTATACCAGGTCACAGAGGATCAAAGCGCCTGCGGGCGCTTTGTTTTTTAAGCGGAACTTTATGTCAGATCCAACCCAAGAGGCGTTACTGCAGGCCAGACAGCTGATACAGCAACAACAGGGGCAAGCGGCCTATCAATTGCTCGCCACCCTGGTCCGGCAGCAGCCCGCTGTTGCCGACAGTTATTTCCTGATGGCGCAGATCCAGCTGCAGCACCAGCAGTTACACAAAGCCAAAGCGCTGCTGGTGCAGGCGCTGAAACTGCGCAATGAACCGGAGTTTCGTGTGCTGCTGATCAAAGTCTGCAGTTTGCTGGCACAGATGGCCGATGTGCAGCAGCTGATCAAAGCTTTGCAGCCCGCCGGGCTTTCGCAGGCAGGCTGGGCCGATACGCTGGGGGTGGCGCTGACCCGGCTTGGCGATCATCAGGCCGCCCTTGGTTATTTTGCCCGGGCTGTCGCCCTGGCCCCACAACAGGATGCCTATCAGTACAACTATGGGGTGGCGCTGAAATTCTGCGGCGATTTTGCCGCTGCCCGTCACGCCTTGCAGCACACCCTCCGGCTAAACCCGGAGCATAGCCCGGCCTGGTATGCCTTAAGTGAACTGGACAGCGCTGAACAGGCGCCCTCTGCCATGGCTCAGCTGCATCAATTACTCCGCCAGCAGCAGGACCCGGAACAGCGGCTGATCGCCAGTCATGCGCTGGCCCGGTACCAGGAAGCGCAAGGGGCCTTTGCCGACGCACTGGCCACACTGCAGCAGGCCAAACAAAAGAAAAAGCAGACGCAACCCAACGCGGTTGCGCAATTGCTGCAGCTGTTTCCGGCCCTGACCCAACTGGCGCAGCACGCCCAGCCCCCCGCCACAGGCAGCGACAGCAACGAGCCAGTTTTTATTATTGGTATGCCACGCTCCGGCACCACGCTGGTGGAACGGATTTTAAGCAGCCACAGCCAGGTGCAGTCGGCCGGTGAATTGCAGGATTTTGCCACTGCCGTCAAAGAACTCAGCCAAAGCCCCGGCCAGGCAGTGTTAGACCCGGCCACCTTAAGTGCGGCGTACCAGCTGGATCCGGCGGCAATAGCCGAACGTTATTTGCAGCGCAGCCGGGTGCTGACGGGAGCCAAACCGCATTTTATCGACAAACTGCCATTTAATTTCTTTTACGTTGACCTGCTGCGCCGCGCTTTTCCACAGGCAAAAATTATCTGGATGCTGCGCAACCCGGCCGACACTTGCCTGGGCAATTACCGGGCGCTGTTTTCGCTGCAAAACCCCTATTACAGCTATGTGTTTGACCTGGCAGACACCGCGGCTTTTTACGCCGGGTTTTACCGCTGGACAGAGTTCTGGCAACAACAGCAACTGCCACAAATTCGTTTTCAGTCCTATGAACAACTGGTGCGCCAGCCTGCCGAACAAACCCAGGCTTTGCTGAGTTTTTGTGGCCTGAGTGCTGAACCTGGCTGTTTTATCTCTGAGCGCAATACCAGCCCTGTCGCCACTGCGTCCAAAGTGCAGGTGCGGGAAGCCATTCACACCAAAGCCGTCGGCCGCTGGGCCAGGTACCAACCGGCGATAACCCCCTTGCTGCAGGCCTTAGAGCAGCACCAGTTGCCCTTTGAGTGGCCAGAATTTTGAGACCATAGCGCTAGGTGTCTGAACTTAAGGGCTTTATACTGTTGCGCTGTTTTTCAGTTCAAGGACTACTGCGATGAAAGTTCTGGTCGCCTCGGCCAACCCGGCCAAAATCCGCGCTGTGGAATCGGCTTTTGCGGAAGTTTTTGGCAGTGCCGGCTTATCCGTTTCTGGTGTCGCCACACAAAGCGGCGTGGCCGCCCAGCCGATGACCAGCGACGAAACCCTGCAGGGCGCGCTGAACCGGGTGCAGGCGCTGCAGCACGCTGATGCCGATTACAAAGTAGCCATAGAAGCCGGACTGGATGGCGATATGACTTTTGCCTGGATGCTGATTGAACACCAGGGCCAGTATGGCAAAGCCCGCTCGGCCAGTCTGATGTTGCCGCCAACAGCACTAGAAGCCCTGCAACAAGGCCTGGAGTTGGGGGATGTGATGGACCAGATGTTTGCCCAGCAGAATGTGAAACAAAAAGGCGGCGCCATAGCCCTGTTAACCAGAGATACACTCAGCCGCAGTTCGGTTTATCATCAGGCGCTAATCCTGGCATTGATCCCCTTTTTAAACCCGGAGTTATTCAACAGATAACGCATTCTCAATGCATGTAAAAAAAATCCACCTCCCCAGGAGCTGGATTTAAATTGACAAAAAAGCCTGCGTTAAGCAGGCTTTTACCGTGCAGCGTCCTTGCTGCAAACATGTTTACACCGTTTTACAGCATTAGAAGCGAGCTTCTAAACCCAGTTGGACTGAACGAGGAGCCTGCCAGCTATAAGCCGCACCATAAAACTCGTTACGACTTCCCGCCGTGCCAGCTTCATAGTGTTCGTTCACAGAAACAATTTCCTGAGAATCCAAAACGTTATAGATGTTCAGCGTTGCTCTCATATCGACACCACCCAGTTCGAAACTGTAGTTGGCAGATAAGTCTACTTTAAAGGTCCAAGGTGTACGGCCAACTGAACCACGAGGCACAAATCTGAAGCTATCGGTCTCTGAATCATAGATGTAGAACGTGTCGCCATAGCTGCCGTAAACCATTGGATCTATGTTCGGGTAGCCTGAACCAAACGCACTTTTCGGACGACCGCTTGCCAGAGTGCTGTTAAAACCAATCGTCAGATCTTCGGTCAGATCATAGCTACCATAGAGTTTAAACACATGACGTCTGTCGTTGGCCTGATAACCATCCGCGCCATCCATCAGAGCCGGGAAGTCAAAATCCTGTGTAATACCTGGATCGGCTTGACCGATGTCTGACTTCACAGCACCTTCAAAGTTACCCACGCTACGACTCCAGGTATAAACCAGAGTGACCCGTGCCGCTTCAGCTTTGTAGTCAAGCTGACTTTGAAGCGCGGTGTATTCGTTTTTCGCTTCTGGTAAACCAATCTCTTCAGCAGTGTAGGTACGACGGCTATCGGCATCAATCACGCCATCGCCATCATTATCTAATTGCCAGGTAGAATCTTGGCCTGGGTTTAACAGAGTACAGGTTGCCTGAGAAGCTAAAGGACCACAGTAATCATCCAGTGCAGAGACTACGTCACGGTATATACCACGCACTGACACTGTCATATCGTCGGTCAGTTGAGTTTCATAACCCAGAATATATTCATCTTTGGCAAATGGGTCGGCTTCTTCTGACTGGAAAGTAGCCTGGACTGCAGGATTGGGTACAGAGTTCACAACTGTTGAATTAGCGCCAGCCAGCGGAGTCAGACCTGTTGGAGCCCCCGTACTGTCATAACCGGTAAAGGTATAGAAAGTGGTGGTATCACTGACACCTGATGCCGCACGATAGTTGGTATTGTTTGGTACCGGTAAATAATAACGACCGTAAGTACCAAAGAATTTTGACGTGCCTTCACCTGTGGGATCAAAACTAAAGCCCAGGCGTGGAGCTACATCAGTATCAAATGAAGAGAACAACAAACCTGTTACCCCTGCATTCTCAAACTTGTCTTTGCGGATCCCTGCATTTAAACGCAGATTTTCCGTAACTTGCCATTCATCTTCCAAATACCAGGCATTTAAGTCAGTAGTAAAACCACCTCCACCAGCAAAAATGCGGTCACTCACGTAGTAAATGGTACTGTCTGTAGTGTTGGTGTAATTTTGGTTATTACCCACACGTCTGGATGCTCCGGCTGCCAAAGCCTGATAGGTCCAACTATGCCCTGTAATAGGAGCTGAGGTATGCATAGTGTCTCGAGTCTGTTTATCATAGCCAGCCCGGACCAAGTGATCACCCAATACATACTCAAGGTTTAAACGAAACTGTTCGTTGTTATCGACGTTGTCACCATAACTACCTCCAGGACCACAGCTGGTGATCTTCTCTGGCAGACCACGTGAATCAGTGACCGTTGGGCAATCCAAATTGCCAGGAATATTGGTGTACTCAGTTTCAATTTCACCGTACATCAAATTCAAGGTTAAATCATCGGTGAAGTTGCCTGTGTAGTTGACACTCTTCAGCTCCCCACCCCGTTTCAGGATAGTAGTACCGAGCAGGCTACCAATTTCTCCGGTTTCACCATCAAAACCATAAGTATCTGACGTTGTGTCGCTACGGTTGGAATAGGCAAAGAAACTCAATGTATGATCGTCAGTAATTAACCAGTCAATTTTGGTACCCCAAAACAGATTATCTCCGCCACTTGAATCACGTTTTACAAAACGGTTTGTTCCAGTGTAACGATCTGTCCCTGTATAGGATGCAAAATCATCCTGAATATTACGGGGGTTCACTAAAGCATAGATAAACAACTTGTCTTCAATTAACGGCCCACCAGCAGAAAATGTAATCTCTTTTGCGGTGTATTCGTCTTGGGTCGTGTTACGGAACACTTCACCTGTACCACCATCGCCCCGAGAGACAGAGCCTGACTCAGCTAAACCAGCCGGAGTCCACAATGCTGTAGCAGCAAACTCCCATTCGTTGGTACCACTTTTAGTCGTACTGTTAATTAAACCGCCTGTAGTACGGCCAAACTCTGCTGAATAACCACCGGTTTTTACCTGGAACTCTTTGTAGAATTCAAAAGGTACTGTACCGCAACCTAAACCCTGGCTGGTATCAGTTACTTCCATGCCGTTGATATAACATGAGTTCTCTGCAACAGATGCACCACCAAACGACGCTGTATTCCCAAAACGACTATCACCAGACACAGTTCCCGGAGCCAGCAAAGCAATAGCAGTCAGGTTTCGGTTTACTGGCATGCGGTCAATTTCGATTTCGCCAACAACCAAACCAGAATCACTGGTGGTCAGATCGATCGGGTTAATGCGGCTGCCGGTGACCTGAATCACTTCCAAGCCTTCAGAACCAGAGCTGCTCAAATTGTAGCTGGCTTGAGTGTTGCTACCTAAAGTAACACGCACTTTATCCGTGGTGACAATTTTTCCATCTTTCACAATGGTCAGCTCATATTCTCCTGTAGGCAACGAAGAAATACGAAAGGCGCCATTACTGGCCGGTGTTACCTCACGGCTCAATCCCGTCGCTTTATTTTTTACACTGACTTTATAGGTTGTAGAGTTGGCAGCATTAATAGTACCAACAATATCTTCTGCAAGAGCTACTGCAGGCATGCCTATAAAAGAGGCAATAGATAACGCCAGCAAACTCTTTTTTGCATATCTCATAATTTTCCCCTGGATATTATTATTTTCTTGTTTGTAGAAATAATCTACAAAAAAACAGTACCCCCAGAGGAAACACAAAGAAACAACACCATCGATGAAACAACAAAAAACAAAGCCAAAACCACATAAACAAATTTAATTAACCCATAATGAAAACATAAGTAATTAAATACATACAAAACAAAATAAAAGTTTACATAACTTAACATTACTATAATTCAATAAATATCATCAATCTGTTTATAAATTCTGAATCATAGACAATCAGGTCATTTTTCTATTCATTATTCGTGAGAATGATGAAACGAATATGACTGAACTGACTGCCATTCAGGCGCATCAACCGATCCTTAGCTGTGACCATGCACGGAAAGGGCTGGATCTGACTGCACCTTACAGCCTAAGCTGGGGCTTCAACCAACAAGGAGTGAACCATGGCAAATTTAAGAATTCTGGCGATTTGTGGCAGTTTACGGCAAAAATCCACGAATAAAGCACTGTTGCAGTATGCGATGCAGCAGGCTCCGGCAGGAATTGAGATTGAACTGGCGGACTTGTCGGAGCTGCCATTTTACAATGCAGATTTGGCAGAAAAACCGGCCAGCGTGACCAGACTGGTAGCACAGGCAGCCGCCGCTGATGGGTTGCTGCTGGCTTGCCCTGAATACAATTACTCTGTTGCGCCTGCCCTGAAAAACGCACTCGACTGGTTATCCCGTGAACCAAACAATGCCGTGTTGGCTGGCAAAACTGCGGCCATTCTGGGGTCCGGTGGCGGTATGGGCACGTCCAGGGCTCAGTACCATTTACGCCAGGTTTGTGTTTTTCTCGATTTGCACCTGGTGAATAAACCTGAAGTATTCTGCAATTCTTTCGGTAATAGCTTTAATGAGCAGGGTGAACTGGTGGATGAACGTATTCAGGGTTTGATCCAGCAACAACTGCAGGCGTTGGCCGTATTAACAGCGAAGATCCGCAATTAAAACAAGGCAGTGCTTGTGCCTGATTAAAAAGTTTGTCAGATTAGCCAAAGCAAAAACCCACGGATAAGAGGTTGTCGCTTGATTGAGCGTTTAAAACAGGATTTTTACCTGATGATGGTGACACTGGTCGGCGTGCTGGCCAGTTTCACCTTGGTACCTTTTGTGCTCTACCGTCTGGCCAGCGGGGATTATCTGGTTGCCACTGTGGATCTGTTGCTGATTGGCACCTGCTCGCTTTCGGTTCAATGGGCCTGGCGCACCGGTGATACTGAACGGCCAGGCCTGATGATGGCCGTGGCTTTTTGTATTGGCGCTGTCACTGTCGTGTATAAACTGGGGTCAGATGCGCTGTATTGGATCTACCCATTAATGATGTTTCTGTTTTTCCTGGTTGCGCCGCTCAAAGCCCTTTGGTTATTGCTGTCGATGCTGACCGCTATTGCGTTGCTGTACCTGTCAGACGAAAGCCATATATTTGCCAGCTCTTTTCAGTTTGTCGTCTTTATCGCAACCACCTTAATCACCTGCATCTTTGCCTATATTTTTGCCTACCGTACCCATTTGCAGCGCAATGAGCTGCGGAAACTGGCGACGATAGACCCCCTGACCGGTGCTTGCAACAGACATCACCTTTCCGATGAGTTGACAGCGGCAGTGCAGCACTACCGCACCACAGGCAGGGATTCAGGGTTGATGCTGCTTGATCTGGACCACTTTAAAAGCATTAATGATCAGTATGGTCACCAGACAGGTGACCAGATCCTGATGCAACTGGTGCCTCTGCTGCGGCAAATGGTGCGTCAGCAGGACCAGATTTACCGGTATGGCGGTGAAGAATTTGTGATTTTGGTGCAAGGGATTGAATTAGCCGATTTGCACCAACTGGCGGAAAAAATCCGTCATGGGATCTGGCAGCAACTGACGTTGCCGGATGACAAAACCATCACCACGTCCATAGGTATCGCCTGCACCAGCCAGGCCCGCGACTGGTCGCATTGGCTGCAGCTGGCCGATCAGGCGCTGTACCAGGCCAAGCATCAGGGCCGCAACAAAGTGATGCAGGCAGAACAGAATGTTACGACTTAAGTCGTAACGCCAGCCCACAGACTCTGCATTATGCTGAAGGTATTAGGGTTTGCAGGAGTTTGCTGATGTTGATGTTTTTTCTGCCACGTTACCTGGCTCTGACCATTCTTGTGTTACTCGGCGTGGCCCTGTTGCATGCAGTGCAACCTGTCAGGCTGGGTTTTGTTGCCGATGTGCTGGCCCCACCGCTGCTTTGCCTCTGGCTGGTCCCTTGGTATCAGGCTCAGCACCAGAATTTGCAGCTGACAGACCGCCCCCGGCTCACCTACGGCCTGGCGATGCTGGACGCGCTGGTGCAGGCCGCCCTGGTATTTATCAGCGTCGGCTCCGTGCAAACTAGTGGCTTAAGCGATGCCGTGCTGAGTTTTTTCAGTGTGGTGGTCTTTCATACCCTGATGATTTATTTCGCCTTGGGCTATGCCATCAGTAAAGCAGCGGCGACGCCAAGGTCGAAACCCGCATAAACAAAAAGGGCTGGTATCAGGTTTCAAACCAGCCCTTTTTTCCTTTTTAGCAAATTAGCTGCGCAGCAGGTGATCAAAGGCACCCAAAGCAGCTGTGGCCCCCGATCCCATCGCAATAATAATTTGCTTAAACGGGGTATTGGTCGCATCGCCTGCCGCATACACGCCGTTCAGTGATGTTTTGCCATAACCGTCGACAATAATCTCGCCGCGGTTGGTCAGCTCAACAGCACCGCGCAGCCACTCTGTATTTGGTACCAGGCCAATCTGCACAAAGATACCAGCCAGCTCGACGGTTTTGCTCTCGCCTGTCGCACGGTCTGTGTACTGCAGCCCCACCACTTTAGTACCATCCCCCAGCACTTCAGTGGTTTGTGCCTGTTTGATAATGGTGATGTTGGGCGTGGATTCGGCTTTTTTCACCAGCACAGCGTCAGCACGCAGCTTGGCATCAAACTCCAGCACAGTCACATGCTCCACAATCAAAGACAGGTCCAGCGCCGCTTCAATACCGGAGTTACCCCCACCGATCACCGCCACTTTTTTGCCTTTAAACAAAGGGCCGTCGCAGTGTGGGCAATAGGCCACCCCTTTGCCGCGGTACTCTTTTTCCCCTGACACGTTCATTTCGCGCCAGCGGGCACCGGTCGATAACACCAGGCTTTTGGCTTTTAATACAGCACCGTTGGCCAGCTCCAGCTCCAGATGCTCAGTGCCCTGACTCAACTTCACCGCTTTCTGGCTGTTCATCACGTCCACGTCATACTGCCGGACATGGGCTTCTAAATTCGCTACCAGCTTTGGCCCTTCGGTTTCTTTCACCGAAATAAAGTTTTCAATACCAACAGTATCAGCCACCTGGCCACCAAAGCGCTCAGCCACGACGCCGGTGCGCAGGCCTTTACGGGCAGAATAAATGGCCGCAGAAGCACCTGCCGGGCCACCGCCGACGATCAGCATGTCGTACGGCGCTTTGTTTTTCAGCGCGTCGGCCTGCCGGGCTGCAGCGTTGCTGTCTACTTTGTTCAGAATAGTGGTCAGGCTGATGGCACCTTGTGAAAACTGCTGACCATTCAGGAACACAGTCGGCACCGCCATAATAGCGCGCTTGGCCACTTCATCCTGAAACACAGCCCCATCGATCATGGTGGTTTTAATCTTCGGGTTCACGGCCGCCATCACGTTCAGTGCCTGCACCACTTCCGGGCAAGTCTGGCAGCTTAAGGACACAAAGACTTCGAAATTCAGCTCATCGGTCAGGCTGGCAATTTGCTCCAGCACCGCCTGCTCTTCTTTGATGGTGTGGCCACCAGAATGCAATAAGGCCAGCACCAGCGAGGTAAATTCGTGACCCAGAGGTACACCGGCAAAACGGATCAGGCTGTTTTTGGCAGTGCCACGCACAGCCATCGACGGCGCACGGACTGTCAGGTCCGTTTCTTCTTTGACGGAAACCAGCGGACTTAAACCAGCAATATCTGCGGCCAGCGCTTTAATTTCAGCGGCTTTCTCGCTGTTATCCAATGCAATCACCAGCTCCACCGGGCTTTTCAGGTATTGCAAATACGTCTGTAACTGAGATTTTAAGCTTGCATCTAACATATTTAGCTCCTTTGACTGCCTCTACTGGTCTGCTGCTGTTGCCTTTTGGCAAAGCTTCGCCATGCGGGATAAATCCCACGGGCAAAACATTAAAAATCTGGAATTGAACCGGCTGTGCCAGCCGGTTTGAATACAGGGGCTGGAGGTCAGCCCCTCTGTCTTACCAAGACTTAGATCTTACCAACCAGGTCCAGAGATGGCGCTAACGTCGCTTCACCCGGAGTCCATTTCGCTGGGCATACTTCGCCGTCGTGGTTTGCCACGTACTGGGCCGCCTGTACTTTACGGAACAGTTCTGCCGCGCTGCGGCCGATACCCAGGTCGTGGATTTCCGCCACTTTGATTTCGCCTTCTGGGTTGATCACAAAAGTACCGCGCAGAGCCAGACCTTCTTCTTCGATCATCACACCGAAGTTACGGGTGATAGTGCCAGTTGGGTCACCGATCATTGGGTAGTTGATCTTCTTGATCGTCTCAGAAGCATCGTGCCACGCTTTGTGCGTGAAGTGAGTGTCAGTAGACACTGAGTACACTTCGACACCAATTTCCTGGAACTTGGCATAGAAGTCAGCCAGGTCGCCCAGCTCAGTTGGGCATACAAAGGTGAAGTCAGCCGGGTAGAACACCACAACAGACCATTTGCCAGCCAGATCCTGATCCGTCACTGGTACGAATTTGCCCTGATGAAATGCAGTGGCTTTAAACGGCTTAATTTTGGTGTTGATAATAGAAGACATTGTCATACTCCATGTTGGTTAGTGAAATTGAACACACATCAGATGTTGCACAGTGTAGTCCGGTCCGATGATTTCATACAACGAATTAAATCCATAAATCTAATCAATAAAAATGATTGAACAAAACTCAACCAGCAGGACCCGCGCCGTCAGCATGCACTTCTGGACTAGACTGATGAAACACTCACAGCAGCATGGGGGCAAATTGTGACAGTTCAAGGCATTAGCTACGCTGTGTTATTGATTTTCTTTCTGAAGCTGACCGCAGCAACAGCAAACCCAGTGTCAGTGTATCAGTACACAGATCCCCGGGGGACACCGGTGTTTGCGGATACCGCACCTAAAACAACGCCTTTTCGTGTGCGAAATTACGACTGCGCTGCCTGTGGCCTGACACCGGCAGTCAATTGGGCTGACACACCACTTTTTCTCACAGAATATGCAAACCCGATCCGCCAGGCCGCCCGGCAACAACAGCTTGAGCAGGCCCTGATCCGGGCGGTGATCCACGCAGAATCCGCTTTTAACGCCACAGCGCGCTCTAAAGCTGGCGCTCTGGGCTTGATGCAACTGATGCCGCTGACCGCCAAAGCCCTTGGAGTGAACAACAGCCTGGATACCGAAGAGAACATTCAGGCCGGTTCAGCCTACCTGAAACAACAACTGCAGCGATTTGATGGTGAGCTGGAACGAGCGCTGGCGGCTTATAACGCCGGTCCCGGCGCAGTGGAACACTACAAAGGCATTCCCCCTTACGCTGAAACCCAGCGTTACATTGCCAGGGTCAAATTATTGCTGCAGCGTTACCGTCAGGCTATAGCAAAGCCTGCAGACGCTGTTTAAGCTCAGCGACAGAGCTGGTGTTGGGGAAAGTCAGAGCCTGAAAGCCGTCACGCCGGAAGGCTCTGTCCAGCTCGATCAGCACATGGGTTTGCCCGGCTTCGCAAACAAAAGACAGTTCCACTTCATTAATGCTGAATAAACCAAAACCTTTGGGTCTGAACTCCAGTTCCTGATAACAGCCGGTGCTGGAACGGAAGGTGCGGGCATTGACGTAGCCTTTTTCCACGTCCGCTTTCACCAGTTTCAGTCCCAGCTCGTCCATCGCCTGGATCACCCGGCTCACCAACTCTGGGGCCTTAATAAAAAGCCGGTCTTTGTCAGACGGGTCCAGTGCATTATCGACCGATAAACCTGTAGCCAGCCAGACAGCGGTCTGGTTATTACGCACCGGCAATTCAGTGATCGGCGTTTCCGGATGCAGCTGGCCTTTAAACTGCAAGCGTTTTTCCTGGCCGGGACCAATGCTGAACCTATCCGCCAGATGCCAGCGGGCCAGAGCCAGAGCGCTGTAATAATGATTGTCACCGGATTCCACTTTCATCCGCGTCATCAGGGCCAGCTCCAGCCCCTGGATATGCTGTTCCACCTCCCCCCCGCGGATAATAATCTCAGCCTGAAACTGCTGGCCCGGCAACAGCTGATCGGTTAACAAGACGGTGTCGACTTTGGCCGCACCAATACCCACACTGGCTAACAATTGCTTAAACATGGCGTCCTCCTTGGTTTGTTTTCGTTATATCCTCTTTGGCTGTTAAATTCGATCATCCGTGCCTGAAAAAAGGTAACAAATTATAAGGCATTGAATAAAAACAGTTTTATTCTTTGCGTTCGGACAGAGCTCTGTTGCAGACTAAAAGAAAAAGGAGAACCTTATGAAAAGCCTGTTTCCCGCTGTGACCCTTCCGCTGCTGCTCAGTGCCTGTGTCGTTCATGTGAATGCATCCAGTCCGGAACCTGCAGTGCAGGAACAGCAGACTTTATTTGTCACCAGTGCAGGCCTGAAAAAGTTAGTGCTGGAAAGTCAGGCCGGGGATGTCCGTATTGTCGGCAAAGCCAATCACACTCAGATTGATGTTGACGCCAGGCTGTATTATCAGGACAAAGCTCAGGTTCAGCTCAGTTTGCAAAGCCAGGGGGACAGCGCCATACTCAAAGCCCTGACCGACAATAACTGTGTTGGGATCTGCACAGGCGAATCGCCCCGCATTGATTTGGTTGTGACTGTGCCGGCAGCACTGGCACTGCAGATAGAGGATGGTTCCGGCACTATCAGTATCAATGGCATGGCCGCAGATATCGCCATTGAAGATGGTTCAGGCGCTATTGCGCTCGACGGTGGCGCTTCTGTTGAGATTGAAGACGGCTCGGGAGAGATGCAGATCAGCCATCTCAGCGGCTCCTTGTCAATCACCGACGGCTCAGGCTCCATCCAGGTGCAACAGGTGGCAGGGGCTGTCCGTATTGAGGACGGTTCAGGTGACATTACGGTGCGTCAGGTCGGTGGTCAGGTCCGGGTATCAGACGGTTCAGGCAGTATTTCAGTGCATCAGGCCGGCAGTTTTGTGCTGGACGACGATGGCTCCGGCGAACTGGATTTAACAGATATTCAGGGCGCCGTTGAACTGAACAAGGACTGAGTCGCCCCCCACACAGACAAAGCCCGGTATTGCGCCGGGCTGGCCTTTTGTCCCTTCTTATTGCCGCTTGCCACTTCAGTGGCCCATTGCAATCCGATTTGTCGCACACTTTTGCTAAAACAGAGGGACGACAGATGCATATCAGCAAAACAGAACTTCGATCGGCCGGTATCAGCTTTTTGGTACTGAGCAGTATTCTGGCGTTAGGCGCCTATCTGCCTGTGCTCACCAGCCCGCTGCAATCCTGCTGGCTTGCGCTGATGCTCTAACCCTGCTGACGGTACCACTCCCCGAGGATCAAACTGGCAGCGACACTGACATTCAGCGATTCCACATGGCCAGTGCCCGGAATTTGCAGCGCAATATCCGCCGCTTTCGCGACAGACTGCGACACCCCAAACATTTCTTCGCCAAAGACCACCACCACTTTGGCCGGTAATGTCGTTTTGTACAACGACTCGCCACCATGACTGGAAGTGGTCACCAGAGTGTATCCCGCGTCTTTGCACAGCTTCAGCGCCAATGGCAGACTGTCACAGTGCAAGCCTTCGACAAACTCCACTCCGCCTTCTGCGGTGCGGGCGGCGGCCCCATTGGCCAGCAAGTCGGCGTCTTTCATCAGAATACCGCTGATCCCAAAATGGGCGCAGGTGCGGGCAATAGCCCCCAGATTATGCGGGTTGCCCACACCATCCAGTGCCAGCAGACAATCGCGTTTTTTCACCTGCTGCAGGTATGTCGCCACAGAACGCACAGGCTTGCGTTTGAGCAATAGCACCACACCGCCATGGTGTTGGCTGCCACTGATCTTCTCCAGCTCGTCGTCAGAAACAATGTGATAAGCCTTTTTCGCCTGGGCCAGAAACTTCATCAGATCGGCAAATTTAGGTGCCAGCTGTTCATTCAGATACAAACGCACCAAGGCCTCAGGCCGCTGCTCAAACGCCACCCGGCAGGCATTTTCGCCATAAATTTTCGCTTCTTCGCTGCGGTTTTGTTTCAGTACTTTGGCGGAAACCGGCTTTTTGCCTGCCAGCTCCTGCCCTGCTTTGGCTGCCCAGGGCTTGTGCATCAGGCTGTTGCTGTCGGTCCGGGGGCCTGTACGGCGTTTGGCTGAACGATGGTCGGTCATGATGGGTCCAGTGCGGTAAAAATGGCGCTTAGTGTAGCAGTTTGTCATCCTGTGCCACAGTAGCAGACCGCACAAAGCTTGCCTTTCGTGCACCAGCCAGTATGCTGGCGTTTTGTTTTTGTTCTGGTTTTCTTATGCTGAGTTATCGCCACAGCTATCATGCTGGCAATCATGCCGATGTTATTAAACACCTGGTGCAGGTAGCCATTCTCAACTACCTGAAATTAAAAGATAAACCTTTCTGTTACCACGACACCCATGCCGGGGCCGGCTTGTACAGCCTGCACAGTGCTCAGGCGCAAAAAACCGCCGAGTACCAGACCGGCATAGGCCGTCTGTTCGACTACCAGGCGAATAGCCCGGAGCTGGCGGCTTATATAGCGCTGGTGAAAAGCCTGAATGACGGCGAGTTAGAGTTTTACCCGGGTTCACCGAAAATTGCCGCCTTGCTGTGCCGGCCCGGCGATACCATTCAGGCCACTGAGCTGCACCCGGCCGATCACCCTATTCTGGCCAGCCAGTTTGTGCAGCGCCGGCATTGCCGCATTGAACAGATGGATGCCTGGCACGGCATCAAGGCGATGCTGCCTCCGCTGGCCAAACGCGGCCTGGTGTTGATTGACCCGCCTTATGAGCTGAAAACCGAATACCAGGATCTGGTCAAAGGTCTGCAGCAGGCGTATCAGCGTTTTCCTCAGGCCACCTACGCCATCTGGTATCCGGTGATTGAACGCAGCGCTGTGGAGGCCTTTCTGACAGCTATTGCCAACACAGGTATCCGCAATCAGCTGCGTATTGAATACAGCCCTCTGCCAGACAGCTGCGGCTTTGGCATGACAGGCTCAGGCATGTTGGTGATCAACCCGCCTTACAGGCTGAAACAGCAAATGCAGCAGGCTTTGTTAGAGCTGGACCCGCTGCTGGCCCAGCACAACTCACAAATCCGGATTGAACAACAGGTGGAGGAATAAGATGCGCTGGCTACTGCTGCTCGTTGCTGGCCTGATGTGCGCCAAGGCCCTGGCCTTTGGCCCTGTCGGTCACCAGATGGTCTGTGATATGGCGTACAAACTGCTAAGCCCGGAGTCCCAACAGAAAGTGGACCAGTTACTGGCGTTGCATGAGGAAAAACACTTTGGCACCGCCTGTTCCTGGCCGGATCAGGTACGGGCGTTACCAGAATACAAACACACAGCCGTCTGGCACTACGTCAATATTCAGCGCAGTGACACCAGTGTCAGCATGGCGCACTGCCCGGCAAAAGGCTGTGTGTTATCGGCGATAAAGCAGCAAAGCCAGAAATTGGTGCCTTTCGCTCCGTCCAGAGCCCAGCTGGAAGCGCTGCTGTTTACCGGCCACTTTGTCGGTGATTTACATCAGCCTCTGCATGCCGGTTATGCCGACGATCTGGGCGGCAATAAAACCGCGGTTTATGTGGATGGTCAACCGTCCAACCTGCATGGCGTCTGGGACTACGTCATTCTGGAGCAGGCCGGTTACAGTGCAGCGGATAAACAACAGGCTTTGTATCAGAGGTTGCTGCAGAAACAGCAACAGTGGCAGTCCGTCAATGTATTGGACTGGGCCAATGAGTCGGTGCTGCTGGTCAAGCTGATTTATCAGGGGTACAAACCTGGCATGCTGGTGGACGCACACTACACAACAACGCATCTGCCCGAACTGGAACAACGCCTGCAGCAGGCTGCTGTCCGCCTCGCCTTCTTGCTGGAGCAAGGCTGGACTCAGCCAGCCAAGGCATCTCAGGGCAACTGAAAGGATTTAAATTTGTTCAGCTTCAGCTGGCTTAATAAATTGGCCAGCTGCAGCTGGTGCTCCAGCTCTGTCGGTTCAAGCTGATAAGCGCTGTAAAACATTCGGGCGGCCAGCTTCAGTTCACCATCCTGCTGATAACGTTGACCCATGCGGCAATACGCCTGAGCCCGTTGCTCTGGCGGGTACAGCAGCTGAAAACTCTGCCGCTGCAAGCCTTCAGCGTATATTCTGCCTGCATGGTAAGGCAGTTGATTTAACAAACGGTTGGCCCGCAGCAGCAACTCAAAAGCGGCTTGAGCCTTACCTATACGGTTCATCAACAAGGCGCCATGATACAAAGCCGGTAGTGACATGGGCATGCTTTCCAGATGGCTGCGCTGACGCTCCAGAAACTCTTCCACTGCTGTCACGCCCGAACTGAGCTGCATCAGGCTGGCCTGTAACCAGATCACTTCGGCAGCAAAGGCCTGTACTTCTTTATCAGCCACGACTTGCCTGAAGGTCTGAGTCAGCAGATTTTGCAGCGCCTCTGTCTGCTGATTCTTGTAGTGGGCCAGATACAACAAGACCCGGCATAAGCTCAGGCTCAGTGCACAATAGTTGTAGCCGCTCCCGGCCAGTCGACGTTTACGTTCAATAAATTCAATGGCCTGCTCATGCTGCCCTGACAGTACCAGCACCAGCTGAACCAGCTGTATCATCTGCAGCGACATGCCTGCGGCCGGGATCTGACTGACATAGTGCGCTGCTGTTGCATAATCATCATCGTTCATCGCCAGAAACACTGACCAGAACTCACGTTTTTCCTGATACGGCTGCAGTTCATCCGCCGGGTTTTGCAGAAACTCCCGGCAATGCGAGAGCTCGCCGTTTTCATAATCAATGCGGAATTGCGCCCACAAAGCCCAACCTTGTTGCCGGGCACAGGCATTTTTAATCAGACCAGCGGCTGCCTCATACACCCCCAGTTCCAGCAATACCGCCACTTTCAGCTGCAGCAGTTGGACAGGGGCATCGGCACCCGCTTTTTGCTGCAGCTCGGTAATCTGCTTAAAGGCGTCAACATAACGGCGTTTTTGCAGCAGTGCCAGGCAAGGCTCCAGAAAAGGCGCCAGCTTTACATGCTGTTTCAGCTCGTCGTCAATATGGTATTTATTGCAGGGCCGCTCCAGCAGACTGATTTGATGAAAAGGGTAATCCAGTGCATGGCGCAAGCGTTCGTTGGGATTGGCCAGCAACACCAGCCGGCTGGACGATTTCAGCAGCTGTTTATCGAGAATACGTTCTACTAAATCCTGCCCTGTCTGGCCTGGCTCCACCTCCTCAGCCAGGAAAATAATGTCATAAGGTGCCGGATGATCCAGGCTCAGCAAATCGTGCACGGAGCGGGCCATCTCCAGCTTTTTCATGCCGAGACCCTGCAAAATTTGTTTCATTAAATGCAAGGCAGCAGGGTCTGGCTCTATCACCAGTACCTGCAAATCAAAAAACTTACTGAAATCAAATTTGGTCAGACTCAACCAGGGCCTCCACCTATTGAAAAGCATATAACCACATGATTTTCTTAGTGTAGGCCTATTCTACTTTCAGGCAAACAAGTAATTTGGAAAAATCAATACCGTTGAAGCCTGCAGCAGCCTTTATTCCTGGCCGCGCCAGCGTGCATGACACAAAGTTTCATGTTTTTCTTTGCTGAGCAGAATCCGGGCCAGCAGAATTTCTTCCTGCCCCGCAACATCGGCCAGACCAATACGGGCTTCCAGATGCAATTGTGGCTCAAGTTCTACGGCAAACCAGTCTTGCCATTCATCCGTAGCACTCACCAAATCCACAAAAGCAGCTGCGTCTGCATGCTGCAGATACAGCTGATAATCCGCCGCGTTCAGATTCTCCTCGGCCAGCTCTTCAAAAATAACAAAAGCATGATCACAGAGTTCATCCAGGGTCCAGAGTTCCAGTTCAGGGATCGACATCGGCAGTTTCCTTTAAAAGCGGTCAATAGGCGTTTATGGCGCCGATTATAGCGCCCGACCGGCACCAGCCGCAAAAGTCTCTGGTGTCACCGGCAACGACGCGTTAGCATACAGCCCTTTTTACGGCGGAGCCTTCGGATGAACCAATACTTAAGCTTAGTCAGCCTGCTGGTGGATGATTACGATCAGGCGCTGGCTTTTTATCGGCAACAGCTGGGATTTGAATTGGTGGAGGACAGCCCACAAGGCGATAAACGCTGGGTGGTGGTTCGCCCGCGCGGCGCCAGAGAGAGCGCTATTTTGCTGGCCAAAGCCAGCACTGAGCTGCAGCGGGCCCAGATTGGCCAGCAAGGTGCTGGCCGGGTCTGGTTATTTTTGCACACAGAAGATTTTTACTCAGATTATCAACGTATGCTGCAGGCCGGTGTCGAATTTCTGGAACAACCGCGGGAAGAGCCCTACGGCACTGTGGTGGTGTTTCAGGATCTGTATGGCAATAAATGGGACCTGCTGCAAAGGCGGACTGCCTGATGTACCGCTGCCCTGTCTGTGCACAAGTGCTGACCCCCAACCCGGCGGGCTTGGGTTGCGTCAACCGCCATCAGTTTGACCGGGCCCGCGAGGGTTATGTCAATCTGCTGCCAGTGCAACACAAAAACTCCAAAGTGCCGGGCGACTCGGCCGACATGATGCAGTCCAGACGCTTATTCCTCAATGCAGGCCATTATCAGCCGCTGTCCGATGCACTGAACGCGCTGCTGGCCAGTGCCCAACCCGCCACATTGTTGGATTTGGGTTGTGGCGAAGGCTATTACAGCAACCGGCTGCAGCAGGCGTTGCCGGACACCACCGTCTATGGACTCGACATCGCTAAAACGGCCGTCCGATATGCCGCCAAAGCCTATCCGGCAGTGAAGTACTGTGTGGCCAGCGCCTGGCATTTACCTTTTGCCGACCAAAGCTTTGATGCCGTCCTGAAGCTGTGTGCGCCTTGTGAGCCACTGGAGCTGGCCAGGGTCAGCAACAAGGGGGCAACACTGCTTGCTGTCAGTGCCGCCCCCCAGCACCTGGTGGAGCTGAAACAACAAGTCTACCCACAGGTACGGTTACACAGCGAAGACATAGTGCAGATCCCAGGCTTCTGTCACCGGCACCGGCAACAGCTCAGTTATCAGCTGCAGGCGCTTCCTGCAGCTGAACTCTTGGCCTTGTTGGACATGACACCGCTAAGCTGGAAATTTAAACCCGGTCAGAAGCACGGGTTTGCCGCAACAAAGCCGGCTATCAGCCTGGATTTTTATCTGGATCTGTACCAAAAAAACTAAAACTGAAAAAACTGGCAACAGCTTTGCATAAACTCCGGCGGATTAACCAGGCAGTACCGCTGCAGAAGTTGGTGTATGCAAGAATTTCTCACCCAATATAAAAATGAACTCAAACTCTGTTTTCAGAATGTCGGCCATCACGAAAGCCAGTTACAGCAACTGAACAGCTGGTGGAGCAAAGTCAGCCTGATTGGCAAAATTAACTGTCTGAAAGTGGGATCCACCATTCTGGACAGCATGGATGAAACGCGGCAGCGTTTTGAGGAACTGCAGCAGGATCTGGTTGAACAATTGCTGCTGGAGCAAGGACGTAAACAACTGCAGGCCGATCAGGCTTCTGTGCAGCTGGCGCTGGATTTACTCACCCGCAACCTGTTTGAGCGCACCGCCGATATTGGCTTTCTGGCCAAAGATGCCGTCCTGATCCGTTACCTGCAGCAACAAGACAGCAGCGACACCGCCCAGTTGCAGCACCACCTGAGCCTGTACTGCAGATTCTATTCTGTCTATGACGATGTGCTGCTGTTCAGCCCGGATGCCCTGCTGCTGTGCCGGCTGCAAAGTGACAGGCCTGACCCCGGCCGTCCTGAACCTTATGTGCTTCAGGCGCTGGCGCAGCCCGGACAGTTTCAGGAATACTGTGGTCCAAGCGCCTTATTTAGCGAGAAAGACTGTGCCCTGCTGTACCTGCAGGCCGTAACCGACAGTGCGGGCACAGTGCGTGGCGTCTTGTGCCTGAGCTTTAAATTCAGCAATGAACTTCAGGCCATCAGTCAGCAACTGTTGCCAGAACAACAGGGACAGTTTTTCCGGCTGGTTGGGCCCAAAGCCCAGCTGTTATTTCAAAGCGCAGCTCACCAGAACCCTGCCGGCTTGCTGCCGAAACGTTGCCTGCAATCTTTGCAGGGCGAACCTTATCTGGTCAGCCCTGCACAAAGCCAGGGCTACCAGGGCTATGTGGGGCCGGGCTGGCAACTGCAGCTTTGGACGCCGTTAAAACTGCTGAACCAGACAGTGGCAGCAAGTGCCGGGCTGGCGTTGGACCCTGGCGCTTTATTTCCTCAGTTGCAGCAAATCCGCCAGGATTCGCTGCGGGTCAGTGACGAGCTGGATCTGATCGTGCTCAATGGCGTGATTGCCGCCGCCCGCAAAGCTGCCACCGAGTTTGTGCCTGTGCTGGATGCCATTCGCGGTATAGGCCGTCATATGCATCAGGTGTTCAGCAGCTCGGTCAGCGAACTGAGTCAGACGGTGCTGCAAAGCCAGCTGCAAGAACTGCAGACCATGGCCGTGCAGGCTGCTGATATGCTGGAACGCAACCTGTATGAACGCGCCAATGACTGCCGCTGGTGGGCACAAAACCCCCGCTTTCGTCAGGCACTGCAACAGCCGGCGATCCGCGCTGAGCTGCAGCAGGAACTGACTGACGAACTGCGCTATATCAATCAGCTGTACAGTGTTTATGCCGGTATTTATCTGTTTGATCAGCAGCAGAACATAGTGGCGGCCTCTGTGCCCTCCCTGCTGCAGCGGCTGCCGGCGTCAGCCGGTGCCGATGCCTGCCTGCAACTGGACTCGGCAGCGCTGTACCATGTCAGCCCGTTTCAGCCCAGCGAGCTTTATCAGGACAAGGCCACTTATGTGTATCAGGCGGCAATATTTCCCATAAAGGAACAAAAACCTGCAGGTGGCATTGCGTTGGTGTTCGACAGCGCGCCCCAGTTCAGTGCAATGTTAACGGATGTTCTCCCCAAAAACGGGCAGCATACTAGTCGCGATGGCTTTTCCGCCTGCTTTATTGATGCCACAGGCAAAGTTGTATCGACCAGTGCAGAGCAGCTCTGGCCGCTGCTCAGCCAGCTGGATTTACCTGCAGGGCTGCTGAGCAAAGCACTGCAGGGCGCCTGCACTGAGAAAATCAGGTTGCAGCAACATGACTGGTTAGTGGCGATAGCGCCGGGCCGTGGCTACCGCGAGTTTAAAACCACCGACTGTTATCGCCAGCAAATTTACGCCTGCTTTTTTCTGCGTTGCTGAAATAGCGGCCCCAGCGGTTCAGATGCCGGTCCGGCTGCGGGCTGGCTGATCGTTCCGGCCAAAAAAGCATCAAACCTGCCAACCTGGGTTTTCCTGTCCAATTCTGTGGCGCTGATTCTGCGGATGCTGTCTGGATCAGACTGGCCCTGTTCATCATTTTTTTCAATGACGACCATTTAATTAAATAGTTTTATCGGAACGAAGACTATGGATAAACTGCCGTTATTGAGCTATCTGCCGTTATTGAACACGCAGAAACTGCAAGTCAGCACGATAAATTGAACATTTTGCTCAAGCGAAGGTCGATACGTGGCTGGCTACAGATTGATTTCCTGTGTTGTAAGACCTGGTTACCCTGTACTAGCGCAAGCGGTTACCACTATCTCCCTGGACCGCTTTTTTCGCCCGGCTTATTGCCGGGCTTTTTTTTACAGCGTTGTCAGTTCGACACTGTGCTGGTTTTATTCCACAGATTCTGGTGTTTGCCGTAAGAAAAATACTCGTCCGGATACCAGCATTTGGGCAGCAGATCCATATTCTTGCGCTCTTCAAAATTGGACACCAGTTTGCTGAGTATTTCCAGCAGCCGCTCTTTGCTCATCACTTCCAGTTTTTTCCGCGCCTGCGGGAAGTACAGGTTGTTCTCAACACTGATCACCAGATTTGATGCTGTCTGACTAAAGGTCAGATTGCGGGTGGCCACCCGGCAAATAGGCATATCGGCAGCGGCCGGATACAAAGACACCACAATGGCATACTCGTATCTGTCCATATCACGCTTGTCGGAGTCTTTTGGAATATAGGTAATACCAAAGCCCTGCGGAAACATGCCGGTGATTTGCAGAAGGGCTTCTACTGCAGCCTTGTGGTAATAGCCACGCTCCACCCCACTTTGCAGCACCAGAGCCGCTTTAGGTAACGATTCGTAGTTGTGGTTCGCTTTGGTTGACAACACCACAGAGGTATAGATTTGCGGAATTTTCAGCAGATTGCCCACCCCACCTTCTGGCTTGATGGCGTTCTTCAGCAAGGTAAACACAAAGTTCAGCTTGTCCTGCTCGTTTTTATTAAACAGGTCGCGCTCTTCTTTGGAATTGCCGACATAGCGGTCGCAGGCCAGGCCTTTGACCACGTAGTTCAGGGTTTCCTGATAGTTGATCTTCAGTAACTCCACCCTGTCTGCGTCGTCCAGTACGCGAAACTCATTCAGGTCCCCCTCGGGCCCCCGCAGAATCTGCAACGCTTCAGGATGGAAAGTGCCAATATCCTGCAACAGCGCCGCCATCAGCAACGGGATCTGAACATCGTGTTTAAAAGGCGAATACTGCCCACCGTACCCCATATCCGGTAAGTCCAGTTTTTCCTTTTCTGCTCTGACTTTCGCCAGTACATAGTCATTCTGCAGTTCATTGTCGAGCAGTAACCTGTCCAGTAAACGCAGGCTCAGAATACCTTTGTATAAATGTTTATGCCGCTGATTCACCGACGCCATGTATTTACCGGAACTGGGGGATAACAACTGAATGGTGCCCAAGAGTTTGGAGCTCAGCTGGTTGGTCTCTTCAAAACTGTCGCCTTCTGACAGCTCCAGTATCGCCAGACAAATGGCTTTCAGTGCTCTGAACCGCTCAACCCGGCTGTCATCCAGCATGCGCAAATAAAGTTTGTACGCCGAGGTTGCTTCTGCCAGTTGTTTTTGCAGTGCCTCACTTTTTTCACCCTGCTCCAGTTTCTGTTCCAGTTGACGAATTTGCAGCACCAGTTGCTGGTGCTTCTCTTCCTGCTGTTTCGCATGACGAAAATAGTCGGTTGCCACTTCATAGACGGAATCATTGATCGGGGTCAGATCATGGATTTTGCTCAGCAAGGTTTTGACTGTTTTAACATAACCGGATTGACTCTGGGCTCCATTGGACATACGAACTGATATTCCTTGATTATGAATAAGTTACGATTTCTGATTATAGCAGCAGTTCTGCCTCACTCTACTCCGCTACTTCGGACCCCACAGGATCGTCTGCCGCTTCTGGCAGCATGTCTGGTTGCATCAAGGCGGCCATTTTCTTTTTGGTCTGAGGTTTGGCATTGAGTAGCCTGGACCAGAAATAAGTGGATAAGTCGCCCACCAGATTGGTTTCTGCATTAATCAGCACCACCAGACCCACACCTTTTTGTTTCGAATACGCCATCTCGGTACGGTAACCTTTGACCCAGCCGCCGTGATAAAACACTTCATTGCCGGCAAAGTTAAAAATTCTGAGCCCTAAGCCATAATGCGACGTGCTGACATACTGCCCCCAAGTGCGGCCACCTAAATCATTGGCAACCTTCACTCGTTTTTGCCGCACATCCTGCAGCATCACAGGCGATAACACAGCCGGATATTGCCCCAGCTGTGCCATCAGCCATTGACTCATATCCATCACACTGGCGTTCACACCAGCCGCCGGGTTCACCCGGTAATAACTGGGATTGACTTTGGTTTCAGCCCAGCCCCGTTTGACCCGAATATGAGGCATGGCCCGGTTTTTCGACGCCAGAAAAGCCGAATACCCCACTGAAGCGGTCGGCATTTTCAGTGGCTTAAACAACTTTTGTTCCATCAGGCTCTCAAAACTCTGGCCTGTGGTTTTCTCCATCACAGGTTCAATCAGGCTGAACATCACATTCTGGTAACCGTAACATTTACCCGGCGTGCAACGCGGATTCAGGTAGCGGAATTTCGGCAGGATCTGTTTAGGGGTCTGGTTCGCTTCGATCAAATCATCGTAGGTATTGGGAAACACCCCTGTACTTTGCGACACCAGATGCTCCACTTTCAGAGCTTTGGTCTGGCTGGCACTTTTAAAGGAGAACGCCGGAACATAGCGGGTGACAGGGTCCTGCCACTGAAAGCGGCCCTGATGCACCAGCATAGATGCCAGCTGCCCGGTAAATGTTTTGGACACAGACGCCAACCGGAACACCGTATAAGCATCCACCCTGGCTTTGCTGCCAACAGAGCGCACACCATAGGCTCCGACTTTTATAATTTGATTGTCTTTGACAATGGCATAGGCCGCCCCCGGCACATTGGCCTTTTTAAGTTGCTGCCGGAAATGTTGGTCAAACTCTTTGGCCAGCTGCTCCACCGGCGCCGCCACAGACTGGAGGGAAAACAAACAGAAGGCGCCCGCCAGTAATACAGTTAATCTCACACCAGAACCCTTAATTCGGAGCATCGCCCCTGCTGTTAGTCATGTTTTGCATCAGCTGGTACTGCTGCAAAAGTTCAGGAATTTGTTGTTCTGCCAGCTGTTGCAACTGGGCCGCACTGACCTGCTCAGGTTGCCACGGCCCCACCGCAAAAGGAGCCAGTTGCGGCCCGGCTAAATAAACCCAGGCATTCTGCCATTGCTGATTGGCATAGACCCGTACCAGCTCACGCCGGTACAAACCGCCGTCGATTTCTTCAAAAAAGTCCAGAATAGCCAGGTCCTCTGCCGTCACACCGGATAACAGCACACCCACTTGTTCTGCCTGGCTGTCGGCCATCAAGACAGGGACTGAACCCGCATCCAGATCTTTACTCAAGCCAAAACGCCGGTAGCCTGGTAACAGCGCCTCTGACTGTTGAAAGTCGTGCCCGGTCAGCGCTTTGGTGATCACAGGAAAGGTCAGCAAACCATAAACAAACAGCTGTGTGCAGTCCGGTTGAGTCATAAGCGGGTCTCCAGATGCCTCAGGGTCAGAAAAAGCCGTAAATCAAACTCCAGTTGATGATACTGGGGTTCCATGTGCTGGCACAATTGGTAAAAAGCTTTGTTGTGATCTTTTTCCTTCAGATGCGCCAGCTCATGCACCACCACCATCTGCAACAACGACAAAGGCAGTTTTTTAAACAAAGCACTGATACGGATTTCATTTTTTGATTTCAGCTTCGAGCCCTGAACCCTGCTGATCTGACTGTGCAGCCCCAGGCTGTTATCCAGGTGTAATTTGGCATCAAAGCAGACTTTACTGATCGGGGCGCTCGATTTCAGATAACGCTGTTTCAGCTGTTGGGTCAGTTGATACAGTGCCTGGTCGGTCTGGATACTGTGCTGGCGTTCAGGGTAACGCCCTTGCAGCACCTCAGCCAGCCGGCCTTGCTCCACCAGCTGCATCACTTGCTGCTGAATACCGGCCGGGTAAGCCGCCACATAACGTAAAGGGTCAAACGACATCAAAACAGACTCCAGCAAAAACTACAGGCAGTGTAATGAATTTTGCCTGCGGGTCCAGCCGGACTTTAAGTTTAACCAGCCGCAGGTTTCAACCAGCTGCGCAGTGCAGCGCTCGCTCACTGCTGCGAATAGCCAGGATCTGGCCCTGCTGCCCACGCACCAGCTCAACGGTTTGCCCCTGCCGCCAGCTCTGATCCTGACGTAACTGTTCCGCCAACTGCTGATCCAGCTTCACCAGCAACTGGTCACAAACCGCTACCTGCCACTGCTGCTGTTCAAACAACAACTGCCCTACCAGCGCCTGTTGTTGCGCTAAGGTCTGTTTTGCCTGTTCATACTGCTGATAACGCTGTTGCCAGCGTTCAGGCTGCTCGGAGTCGGTATGTTCAGTGAGCTGATGCAATTGCACTTGGTGGTAGCCTGCCTGCTGCACTGTCTGAATTTGGTAATAACTGTCCTGCTGCCAGACATAAGCCAGTGCCAGTATCGCCAGCACAGCTGCGGCTGCCTGGGGCCAATAGTGCGGCGATTTGCTGCGCCGGTTTAACCCTGACAATTGCTGCTGCAACTGAGCAGGCATAGCTGCTGTGGCTTTGTCTGCCTCATACAACTGCTGCAGTTTGTTATCAAGCTTGCTCATGATCCACTCCCAACTGTTGTGCCATAGCGGTTTTGGCATAACGCAGACGGCTTTTGATGGTTTCTTGCCCCACCTGACAAATGTCGCTGATCGCCATCAGACTAAAGCCTTCCAGCTGTAACAGCAGAGCTTCACGTTGCACTCTGGGCAAACCAGCATTAGCCCTGCGAAACCGCTGCTGCTCCTGAGCCAGCTGCAGTTCCAGTTCAGGTTGTTCAGCGGCTTCTGGCTCTACCGGTTCATGGAACCAGCGCCAGCGCTGACGCCGGCGTATTTCATCCTGCAACAGGTTACGCGCAATGCTGAAGAGCCAGGTTTTAAAACTGCTTTGCCCCTCGAACTGATAGCGCGCTTCCATCACCCGCAACCAGCTTTGCTGGCAAATGTCAGCAGCCAGATCCGCGGGGCATTGCCGCAACAGAAAGTAATACAGCGGCTGCCCATGCATTCTGACTAATGTCGCCACATCCTGCGAACCACGCTGTGTTGCCTTATGCAATTCCGGTTCAGCACAGCTGTCTCTGACTTCTGCAATTCTGCTTATGCTGTCCATACCCACCTCCACTGCGACTACTGAGCATCCAGGCCAAAATCCAGTTGCACCACCAAACCATGTTGGGCCACGGCTTTGCCTTCTGTCATTTGTGGCTGATATTTCCATTGCTGTAAAGCCCGGATAGCTTCACGCTCAAACACCCGTTTTGGTTCTGCCTCCAGCACCTGAACATTGGTGACCTGGCCTGCACTATCAATGGAATAACTCAGTTTTACCCAGCCCTGAATACCGTCTCGGGCGGCTTGCACCGGGTATTTCGGTTCAATCCGTACCAGGGGCAAAGCAGCTTTGTCCTGTAATCCTGCTGTAGGATCATCCGAAAACGAAGGCGGTTCGATCCGTGGAGGTTCGGTGACAAGTTCAGGGCCAGTCCCTTCACCCCCAATGTTTCTTGCAATCACAGGTGGTTGTACCGGCGGCGGAAACACAGGCAAAGCAGCTTTGTGTTTTTCTGGCTCTGTGTCAGGCCTGATCAACGAAAGGACAACAGGCTCTGAATTGATATGGAACACAGGAACAGCGTGCTGGCCCAATAAGGTCTGCATCAGTACAAATAGAAAAAAAGTCACTGCTGCGGCACCAGTAATAGCGACAGCAAATTGCTGACTGGTTTTCGCTTGAGATATGCTCATCATCATTCTTCTCCATGGCTTGTTTGTGAATTAGACGAACCAGCCGGCTAAAAGGGGTTATCAGCGGTGAAAAAATTAATAGTGTTGTTGTCTGTTGCAACCTGCCTGCAGCTGCAGGCCTGGCCGCAACAGATTGTGGTGGTGCGTCACGCGGAAAAACAGCCCGGCAGTCCAGACCCAGAGTTATCACTGTGTGGCCAACAACAAGCGCTGGCCATGGCGGCTCTGGTGCCAAAGCCTGTCAGCCAGGTCTGGCACACAGGCCTGAACCGAACCCGCCAGACCGCCGAGCTGATGGCATCAGACTGGCCAGATGCCAGACTGGCTACTTACCCGGCAGCAGATTTCAGTGCCTTAATGACCGCCTTGCAGCAGACGGAAAAGAACAGCCTGATCGTAGGGCACAGCAATACAGTACCGGATTTATTGCGCCAGCTCAGCGCCCAGGCTGCACCTGAATTGACAGAGCAGGATTATGGCCAGGTTTTCATATTGGAACGCCAAAACCAAAGTTATCAGTGGCGTATGGCCGCGGTACAGCCAGCGGTGCTCTGTCAGAAGAAACCTTGATATGCGGGGCAATCCATGCAGCCGTATTGCCCCGGTTACGGATTGGTTATTTGCGAAAACGCTCGACCAGTTCGTGTAATTGCTCGGATGTCGCCTGTAAATCCCGGCCCAGCTCACTGACCGCATTGCCGTTTTTCAGGGAGCTGGCCGCCAAATCAGAAATACTGACCAGTTGCTGATTGATATCCTCAGCCACATGAGACTGCTCTTCCACCGCTGCCGCCATCTGGCCAGCCATAGTGGCAATACTGGTCACTGCCGCGGTAATACCAGACAACATTTGTTCTGTCTGATTCACCTGTGCCACGCCCTGCTCTGCATCTTGTTGCCCACCCTGAGCCACCAGTACCGCCGCTTTGGCTTTGTCGGACAACTGCTGAATAATGCCAAAAATCTCTTTGGTGGAGTTTGTGGTGCGGGACGCCAGCTGGCGTACTTCGTCAGCCACCACAGCAAAACCACGGCCCTGATCACCGGCCCGCGCCGCTTCAATAGCGGCATTCAATGCCAGCAGGTTGGTTTGTTCCGCTATTTGTTCAATCATCTGTGCTGCTGAAACAATAGTGGAGGTTTGCTGCGCCAGGTCCCCTACCGAGCTGCTGATGTTATTCACTGTGTTTTGCAGCTGTACAATAGCCTGGCGGGCCTGACCTGCCACCTGCGCCCCTTGCCGCGCCAGTTGATCTGCATCATCCGCCTGTGTGGCCGTGTCCTGCACATGGGCAGACACTTCAGCAATGGTGGTGGTCATTTCATTCATCGCCGTCGCGACCTGCTCCGTCTGTTGTTGCTGCTGACGGATACTGTCGGCCGCTTCGACGGACCGTTTCATCACATGGCTGGACTGTTTGGCAACTGTGGTCGATGAGTCTTCAATCCGGGTAATAACCGCATTTAAGTGCGCCAGCTCGGCTAATAAGGCCACTTCCAGCTTGCCAAGCAAGCCACTGTCTTCGGTGTAAGACAACACCGCCAAATCATCCATAAATGGGCTGGGGTTCAGCGACTTTAATTTGCCCAGCGCCCCTCTGTAGCGGCTGACCCCTAATAAAATGGCGGACAGGGTACTCAGTAAAAAACCACCCGCAGCCCAGGCCGCACCTTGCCAAAACCACAATAAGGCACTGATGAGTACCAAAGCCAATGGCAACAGTTCCCACATCATGTCGTTTGGCCATTCGGCACTGACCTGGCGCATTGTTTTACCCTGATTAATCGCCTGATACAGTGCATCAGCCCGGCTGACTTGCTCCCGGCTGGGCAAAGTACGTACAGATTCATAACCCACCACTTTGCCATGTTCTGTGATAGGAGTGACATACGCATTCACCCAGTAATAATCCCCATTTTTACAGCGGTTTTTCACCAGCCCCATCCAGGGTTTTCCTTGCTGTAAATAGCCCCACATAGTGCGAAAAGCCGCTTCGGGCATATCGGGGTGCCGCACAATATTGTGCGGTTTCCCTATTAACTCTTCCCGCGAAAACCCGCTGATCGCAACAAAAGCATCGTTAACATGCTGAATGCTGCCTTTGATATCGGTTGATGAAATCAGTTGTTGTTCTTTGGGAAAGGTCCGCTCTACTGCAGTGACAGGCAGGTTCTTACGCATCCTTGCTCTCCTTGTTTTGAGCTAAAAATTAATCAGAGATATGATAATTCTGATAAAAACTAGCAGCAGTTCAGAAACAAAAACAGAAAATAGGGAAATTATTTTTTGCTGAGCAATACAAGCACTTCGGCATGTTGGCTATGCGGGAACATATCAAAGAGGCGGGCCCTTATCAGACGGTAGTCCAATGTCAGCTGGGCTAAATCTTTTGCCAGGCTGTGAGGGTTGCAGCTGGAATACAAGACATAAGCTGGTGCCAGCTGCAGCAGTTGCTGGCATAGTGCCGGTCCTAAACCACGGCGTGGCGGGTTGACCAGCAATAAATCCGGAGCCTGCTGCTGCGCCATGGCAAAGGCATTGGCATCCAATGCCATAAATTCCGGCTGCTCCAGTTGCAGTTCAGCGGCTGCTTTGCGGGCACTGGCAATGGCCGAAGCGGATATTTCAATGCCCGTCAGTTGAATGCCGGGCCTGCTGCTGGCCAAATGCAAACCAAAACCACCCACACCACAAAACAAATCCCAGACCGACTGCAGCGGCAAGTGCGCCGTCCAGTCCACAGCGCTTTGGTACAAGGCTGCCGCCACGTGTGGGTTGGTCTGAAAAAAGCTTTGCGGAGCCAGATACAAAGGCACCTGATTCAGCCGTTCCGCCAGATACAGCTGGTCCGTCAGCAGAATTTCGGTCTCCCCTTCCAGTTGTGCCATAGGCACAGGCTGCAGATTGACCGAACAGAGCTCCAGTTCTGGCCATTGTTGCTGTAGCCAGGGCAAATGTTTACGAATGGACGCCAGATGGTTTTGTGAGCGCAACACAAACCTCAACATAAAACGGCCACTGAAACTCGACTGACTGAGCAAAATAAACTTCAGCTCGCCGGTGCGCTGGGCGACCTGGTAAGGCTGCAGCCGGGCACGCTGAATAAACTGCTGCACCAGTGCAAAGGCGGATGAAAACGCCGGCGGATACAATAAACAGGAGGTTAAATCGACCGCTTCGCCAGAGCTTGACGTCAGCCCCAGTACTGGCTGCTCGCTGGAACCCGACACCACCATTTTGGCTTTGGTTCTGAACGCCGACTGCTGGCTTGGAAAAGGAGCGTCCACCTGATCGGGTGAAAAAGGTTCAAGCAACCCAAGCCATTGCTGTTGTTTGTGCTGCAACTGCTGTTGATAATCCAGCTCTATTTCCGAGCAGGAGCGACAAAGCCCTGCAGTAAATTGCGCACAATACACCAGAAATTCCCGCCCGAAAAAAAGACGGGCTAGTGTAAACCAGCCCGCCTGCCTTCCGCCAGCCTGATCAGGGCTTGAGGTGTTGCTGTAAAAAACTCAGCACAGTATCAAAGTATTTTTTCCGGTTTTGTGGGTCATAAAAGCCGTGGCTTTCATCATCAAATTCTAACCACTGATAAGTTTTGCCCTGTTTATCCAGTGCGGAGCGCAGCGCCTGAGCCTGACTATAGGGCGCCCGTTTGTCGCGTTTGCCATGAATTAGCAGCAAAGGCGCTTTAATAGTGCTGGCCCGGTGTGTCGGAGAAAAAGCGTTCAACAGCGCCGGATCAGTCCCCAATACCAGGTCAAGATAAGCGATACCGAAAGAACGCAAGGGTATATCCCCATCGGATTTCATCAGCTCCAAATCATAAACACCGGCAACACCAATAGCACAACGGTACAGTTCAGGTTCCACAGCCGCAGACTGAATGGCTGAATAGCCCCCAAAAGAGCCGCCCATAATGCACACTTGGTCGGCACTGGCAACGCCCTGTGCTATCAGATAACGAACCCCTGCGCTGATGTCTTTTTGGATAGCGCCCCCCCACTGCAGATAACCGGCCTGCTGGAATTCGGCGCCGTAGCCGCCTGAGCCACGATAATTCACCTGCAACACGTTGTAACCACTTTGACTCAGTAGCTGTACTTCTTCGTTAAAGCCCCAGTAGTCGCGCACACCATGTGGACCACCATGCACCAAAACCACCAGGGCTTTACTTTGTGCTTTATTCGCTTTGGTCAGATACCCCTGAATAGGCAACCCATCGAATGAGGTGTAGCTGATAGCTTCTGTTGTCGACCATTTGTGTTGCAGCAACTCTGGTTTCCGGTCTAACAACTTGCGTAGCGAATTATCCTTTTTCTGGTACAAGTAATAAGCCCCGGAACTGACGTCGCTGTATGCATAAATAATCCAGGTATTATCATCTGAACTGCGGCTGGTAATGGTCAGCACTTCGCCCGGAAATGCTGAGACCAGTTCTTTAAACAGCTGGCTCTCTACCCGTTTTTTATCCAGCAAGACATAATCCGGATAACCGTCATCTAAGCGCAATGCATAAGGCTGTTGGTCCTGTTTGGTCAGCTCAACATCCGTAATGCCGACTTTTGCATCGGTGAAAATGGTTTTGCGTTGACCTTGAAAATCCATCCTACTCAGAGCTGGCATCGGAGTGTCTTTCTGATCAAGTAAAATCAAGCTGTCATCCGATGCGCTGACGGCCACAACTTTGACCGCTTCACCAAACCATTGGGCTGGTAATTTAGTCCATTGATCCTGTTCCCTGAGATAGACATCTTGCAGGTAATTTTTGGTGGTCGTGACCGCCACCCTGGGCTCTCCCTGCGCGTTGGTAATAATTCTGGAATAAGGTGCTGGCGCAGCAGCAAGACGCTTAGTGGCACCAGTGTAGACGTTCAGCTTCAGGATCTCGGCCATCCCATCGCCGCTGGCACTCCAGTTGGTGGCGGTGATCAGAATAGTGTCGTCATCTTTCTCCAAGGTATCCACCACACGCCCCCAGGCGCGACGCCCTTCTTTCGCTTTAAAACGGGTTCCTATCTGCTGCTCTCCGGCACGGTAACCAAAAATGAGTTCCGACTTTTTGCCGTCGTAATTGACCGCAAACAGTTCACCGTAAAACAGCGGTTCTTCGCTCCAGGGGCTCGATTCCGCTAACTCAATCACCACACGCTCGTTATTCACCCACTGATAACTTCCAACCTCCATCAAGCCGGGAAATTTAGCACTCCCTACCATCTGAAAGCCGTCCAGTGCGATAAAGAGCAATGCGCGCCTACCTTCTACCCGTATTACCGCGGCCAGATGCTTGCCATCCGGTGATATTTTGACGTCGGTGTAGGTACTATGCTGAGCCAACAATGTGGTTAAATCAGGTTCATTCGTTTTTGCTGCACCAGGTTGTGCAAACAAGAAAAACAAAAACATAAAAAAAGAGGCGATCACTCTCATAAATTCCATTTATTCCTTTATCCAAAACAACTTCACTATCGAGCAACAACCTAACAAATTTTCACATCATTTTAAATAGAGCAATTGCTCTGGAGTAATTCTCCATTGCCAGAGCTGCATCATATCGGGCCCCTTCATCCCGCATAAACGCATGTTCAGCATTGTATTCAAACCAACTGAACTTCACCTGAGCTTCTGTCAGTTGCCGGTAAATCTCAGCACGGCCTGTTGCTGGCACATGCGGGTCTTGTTTGCCCCAAACCATCACCAGTTCGGCTTTTATCTGTGGACTAAGCGCCAGAGTTTGCTTTGAAGTCAGCGTGGGCAGCGTGTCACTGTGCAAATCTGTGGCATACAGGCAATAGGCGGCTTTCACTTGTGGCTGCAGCGCAGCCCGAAACGCCAGATGCCCCCCAATACAGACACCAAAGGCGCCGACTTCCGGGCGGACATACGGCAGGCTTTGCAGATACACCAGCATGGCCTGATTGTCGGAATCGTACTGCTCCAGCGGTTTGCTCCATTTGTCCTGATTGCCTTTGTCTTTACCGGCGTCGTCGTAAGCCAGCACAGTGCCTGCCGGGTTTAATTCATGGAAAATTTCCGGCACCAGCACCACTAAACCGTGAGACGCCAACAGAGTGGCGGTTCTGCTGATTGGCGCCGTCTGCTGAAATATCTCCGAATAAAACAACACCGCCGGATAACTGCTACCGGATTGTGCCGCCCCACGGGGCTGGTACTGATAGACCCGCATCGGGCCTGTCGCTGTATTGAGCGTGAGTTGCTGTTGTTCAACCTGCATAAGAAAGAATCCCCAAGATGTCTGGCCGTTTATAGTAATTAAGCACCGCACCACACACCAGAGTGCAGGTGGATTTTGATTAATTCGGCATTCAGTCTCGGCCACCTACACTGGCCGATATCAACTAAGGAGAATATTTATGCAACAACAGCCTTGGCTCGCCGCCGCTATTGTCTCTGCTGGTCTGGTTGGCGCTGCCGTCATCCTGGGTCATGCCGTGCTGGATTTTCGTGCCATGGAACGGGTGGTACAGGTCAAAGGGCTGTCGGAGCGGGAAGTGGCCGCCGACACCGTGATTTGGCCGGTGAAGTTTAGTGATGCGGATAATGATCTGAGCAAACTGGTGGCCAGCATTGAACGAAAAAATGAGCAGGTGCAGGCGTTTTTAAAGTTGCAGGGGTTCAGCCAGAATGAAATTTCCGTTGCCCCCCCTCAAATAGTCGACCGGCAGGCCGGCTATTACGATCCCAACACCCGGCAAATGCGCTACAGCGCCACCTCGACCGTCACTGTGTACAGCAGCAATGTGGATTTAGCCCATCAGGCCATGACCCGTTTACTGGAGCTCAGTAAAAGTGGCATCGCCATCGCCGGTCAGGATTACGACAGCAAGGCCGAGTTTATTTTCAACGGCCTGAATGAGATCAAACCCGACATGATTGAAGAAGCCACCCGCAACGCCCGCGAAGTGGCCAGCAAGTTTGCCACCGACTCCGACAGTCAGCTTGGCAAAATTAAAACCGCCAGCCAGGGCCAGTTCAGCATCAGTGACCGCGACAGCAATACCCCTTACATCAAAAAAGTACGGGTCGTTGCCACCGTGGATTATTACCTGTCGGATTAAGGAGCCATGCCATGAAGAAGTTAAGTCTTAGCCTTGTGCCATTTATTGCCGTGTTCTTGTTATCCGGCTGCGCCGTATCCGGCCCCAGTGTCTGAATCGAGCCTCCACGCCTGTACGTACCTGCAGTTGTGGTTGAACCTGCCCCAGCCGTAATTGTGGTGGAGGAGCGCCATTACCATCGCCACCATAAAAAACACAAACGCAATTATCACCCTTGCCACAGATGTGATGATTAACAGAAAAAAGCCGCTGAATTCAGCGGCTTTTGCATACGGAACTGCTGTTATTTCAAACCTGCCTGCTGTAATACGGCCTTTAACTGCTCCAGCGGCACCAGCTTCAGGTTCTGGCCTTGTTCTGGCATCCTGTTGCGGCCATCCTGCACCACAATCACCCCCTGTTCAAAACCAGGCCCCAGATCCAGGGTGGAAAGTTCCAGACCATCGGTTTCCGATGAACCATCGATCCCCAGTTGTGGGTTCAACCGAATACGAAAGCGTAGTACTGCATCATAAGGTGCTGTGGCTTTATAGAGCACATAACTGTCATTGCCCTGACTGGACACCAGCAGATAAGGCTGGTCCGCCTGCCATAACGCCAGGCCTTCCACATCGGCCACCAGCATCTGACCATCGGCTTTGATGATCTGCGCCCCCTGGGGTGTGGCATTGGCGCGGGCGTCAAAACGCCAGATACCAACATCTTCTTCACCCACAAACAGCTGATGCTGCTTATCGTCCGCCACACAACCTTCTGGCTGCGACGGCACCTTCAGGCGACGCACCAGTTGGCCGCTAAGGCCCTGGTCTGACGCCTTGATTTCATACTGGGCCACAGTGCCGTCTTTGCTGTTGGCAAACACATAAAACGCTGAGGTACCGGCTGGCTGATACATACACAAGCCATAAATATCCTGCAGTTGGGTCGCTATACGGGCCAGTGTGCTGACTTTGCCCTGCGCGTCGATGCCAAACAACTGAATACCATTGTCTGCTCTGGTGCTGGCTGATGCCAGCGCCAGGGTCTGGCCCTGATAATGGAAGCCATACCGCAGGTCCACATTATTCACCCGGCCGACCGGCAAAAACTGCTGCTGTGCGCCTTGCATGTTGTACACCGCCAGGCCTGCTCTTTTGTCGGTGGCCAACAGCAGGCTTTTCGCCGGATCGCTCGGGTGCTGCCACACCGCCGGGTCGTCTATCGCATCGCCGCGGTAACTGACCGCCGCCGTCTCCAGCGTTGGGCTTAACTGATAAAAAGCTGGTGTAACACCTGAACCTGGCATCTGCCCGGCTTTGTCTGTGCTATTGAGCTGACTCAGTCTGGAGGCACGCGCCCCGGCACTGAGCCCTTGTTGTGTCAACTGCAGCACCTCAGGTTCTTCCAGTGTTAAAGGCTGCCTGACAGGTGCCTGTTCCAAAGCCCCGGCCCGGTAACGCAACAACACAGCAGGCTCTGCTTGCAGTGCCAGCAAGTCCCCTTCAGCCGTCAGCTCCAGCGCTTTGATTTCGCCGCTCAGATGACCTTTTGGCGCCCGGACGTCAATCAGCTGGCGGTCTTCCGCCTGCTCCAGCTCGGCCGAATAAGCCCACAGTGCGGTATCGCCTTCAGCCAGGTACAACAGGCCTTTGTGTTGATCAACAGCACAGGCGCTCGCATTGGTCGGCAGGTTCAGGCGGCGCACCGGCAACGCTTTTTCCAGCCATTTGCCGTCCTGCGCCAGCAACCATTGCTCGCCAGTGCCGCGGTCACCTATTAAAAACAAACTCAACTGTTGGTTGGCCTGGCTGTAGTACCAGCACAGGTCATCCACCACCAGTTCAGTGCTGGTTTGCTGCAGGATCCGGGCGGGTTGTGCCGCTTCTTTCTGGCCCACCAGCACTTGATTGGTTTCAGTATCCACCGCAGCAAACCAGCTGTGTTGTGCCCCTTGCAGCAACTTAAAGCGTTCAAAACGACCGGCCCACTGACCTATCACTTTGCCCTGATGATCACGCAGCTGTACGGCCTCATCCCCCGGCAGCACAGTAAATTCAGCAGTCACCAGTTGCACCTCAGGTGCAGTGGTGGCAGTGGCACAAGCACTCAGACACAGCGCCGCCAGCAGCGTCAATTTATGAGAAAAAACAGTCATCCGGCTCTCCTTACCAACGGCTCAACTGCACACCAACAGCAAAAGTGCGGCCATATTCTTCGTACTGCGCATTAAACTGGCGCGTGCCTGTGTAGTTGTAATAAGGCTCATCGGTCAGGTTCACCGCATTAAAGTACAGCTGCAGTGCCGGGCTGACTTTGTATTTGGCACTGAAATCCCATTGCAGCTGCGCGTCGGAAAACAGGTCATAACGTGCATCGTCCAGCTCCGCTACTTCCACCAGATACTCTGACTTGTAATTGGCCGCCAGGCGCAGACTCCACTTTTCATCTTCATAACCCACAGCCAGGTTGGCGGTGCGGTCTGACTGGCTGGGCAGGTCAATATCCCGCACCATCAGTTCCCCGTCATCGTACCAACTAATCTGCGCCTCAGAACCGGTCAGGGTCAGGTTGGCGGACACCAGAAAATGCTGCCAGAAGCCACCCAAAGCGTTCAGTTGCTGCACCAGGTTCAGCTCCAGACCATAAAGACTGGCATCGTCCCCATTGACATAAGTTTCAGCGGCGCTGAAATCAGCGTACTCGCCATGGCCGGCTAAATCTGTGGCATAAATAAAGTCTTTAATGTCTTTGTAAAACAAGGTCGCCGACAGCACACCCAACGCGTCCGGGTAATACTCCACCCCCACATCCAGGTTGGTGGAGCGCAGCGATTTCAACGCCGGGTTGCCAAAACTGGCTTCCAGTTCATCGTCATCTTCTTCCAGTAAAAAGGCCGGAGCCAACTGGGCAAAGTTCGGCCGCACCAAAGAGCTGGTGGCCGCAGCGCGCAGCAGGCTGTTGTCGGACAACTCAAACTTACTGATCACTGCCGGCAACCAATGGGCTTCAGAGCCGCTGTAACTGCGGGGGCTGAACTCTTCATTGGTGTCGTCGTATTGACTGCCGAAGGCGTCGCGCTGTTCATGCTCATAGCGGCTGCCCGCCAGCACCTGCCAGCCATCGCCCTGCCAGTTGCCCTGCAGGTAAGCCGCCTGGATCTGTTCATCCACGCGGAAATCGTTGATTTGTGACTCCACCTCGTCCAGATAATCGCTGTTGTCCAGTGTATTCAGCATGGCCATCAGCCGATCCGGGTTGATGGCGGGGCCAAAGCGGTCCAGACCATAACGGGCGTTGCCGGTGCTGTAATCGGACAGACTCAGCGCACTGATACCCGCATCTTCGAAGTCTTCAAATAACCAGAGGCTTTCGTCCGCTGTTTTTTTACGGTCACTGAATTTGGCACCGGCTTTTACTTCCACTGCGCCCCAGTGGGTCAGCAGCTCACGGCCTAAATCCAGCTTGAAGTTATGTTCACGTTCTTCGGTGCGGGTGTCCGCCACTTCCACTTCATTCAGCTCATAGCTGCCCGCCTGATAAGCAGCCTCTGGCGCCTGCAGGCGCAACACATCGCGGCCGCTGAAACTCACCCCCTCATCAAACTCCGCAGCAAACTGACCATCCGCCAGGCTGTATGGTGTCACTTCGTCCGCCTGGCTGGCCCCGGCTTCCAACGACCAGAACCAGACATCCAGTTGCTGTTTCATCCCCAGCACCACAGCGCTGATGCTCTGGCTTTCTTCACGGGCTTTAATACCCCGCACCAGTTCAGCGCCACTGTCGGCACCGGCCAGCACAGGGTCGCTGAATTCAGTCAGTAAGCTCTGACGCACTTCGGTGTCAACAAATTCGCTGTAGAGGGTGCGCAGGTAGTAGTCGGTGTCGCCGCCTGGCCGGTAGTCCAGATTCAGCGCTGCGCCCTGGCGTTTGCGGCTGATGCTGTACTGGCGCTGTTCAAACTCTTCCAGTGCCTCGTCATCCAGCTCCCAGCTGCCGCCGGTTTCCACGTTATCGGATCCAAAGTCGCGGTCGGCATAAGAGGCGGAAAAAGCCACGCCCAATGCATCCTGATCAGCCCCTATATCAAAAATGCCCGTCGCCACGCCTGAAACTTTTGGGCTGGTTTCGCTTTGTTGCTGGTTGTAACTGCCCTCAGCGCTCAGGCTGTAAAAATTGTCGCGCCGGTCAAAAGCCGAAATGGCTTTAATATCGACGGTGCCGCCCAAAGAGCCGGCCGCCTGTTCAGGGGCAATGGTTTTGCTGACTTCGACAGAAGCCAGTAAATCGGACGGGATCACGTCCAGCGCCACAGCCCGGCGGCCTGCTTCCGGCGCAGCCAGCTGAGTGCCGTTGTAAGTGACCGTATTGTAATCCGGTGCCAGACCGCGCACCCGGATAAAGCGGCCTTCGCCCTGATCCGGCTCCACCGACAAGCCGGCCAGACGGGCCAGAGATTCACTTAAGTTTTTATCCGGAAACTGCCCCAGTTCATCTGTGGTCGCCACACTGACAATGCCGGTGGCAAAACGCTGCTGACTGAGCGCTTTACTGGCCGAGTTCAGCTGGCCCTGCACCGTCAGTTTATCAATATTGGCATCGACACTACTCAGGCTCAGATCACCCAAGACCAGTGAGCCATTGAGCTGGACCTGCTGTTGTTGCTGTGAGCGACCGGCGTAACTCAGCACCAGCTGATAATTGCCCTCGGGCAGGTTGGTAAAAGCAAAGCGGCCATCATGGCCTGTGACTTTGCTCAGCTTCAGTGCCGGAATACTGACCTGAACACCGGCCAGCAGCACCTCGCGGCTGTCGAGCACCCGGCCTGATAATTCAGCCGCCAGCACAGGTGAACTGCAGCTAAGGGCTACAGCACTGGCCAGCAGGGCCTTTTTAAAACCTCTGGTATTTCTATGAAGCACAGACATAACTATTCCCTGATCCTATTGAAAAACAATAAGCATCAGTCTGCTGTCGGACTGTGACAGGCCAAAGTCGGCCAGCGCCGGTCCTGCGCAAAAAAGACCCGGTCTGTTTAGCGCAACAGAAGGAATGGCTGTCATGTTTTTGTCATCCGGCCGGCGCAGACTGGTTTTTTTTGTATCACTGACCTGATTGAATCCCCTTATGACCAGTACCCATCCACGTAAACTGCTGCTGACCTTCAGCCTCTGCCTGCTGTCTTTGGTACTGGCGCTGCAAAGCGGCGATTTAAAACCTCTGGTGCGCATTGACTGGTTTGACGTTTTGGGGGAAGGCAGCAGCTTTTTAGTGGTGCTGGCCTGGCTGTTACTGGTGCTGTTCAGCAGGCCAGCCGGCCCTGTCACCAACGGCCTGTACGTCGGTTCTTTGCTGCTGGTGTTGTCCTACTGGCTGAACCTGCTGGATGAATTTATTGCCTACCCGGACAGCGAGCGCTTACTCAGCTGGCTGGAATCTATTCCGGCGCCCATTGGCATGCTGATCCTGACCATAGGCCTGATAGGCTGGCACCGTGAGCAGCGGCTGATTAATTCACAGCTGACCGGCCGCGAGCTGCATTTACGGGCCCACAATTTACTGGACCCACTAACCCGGCTGTACCGGCGCAACTACCTGCTGCAGGCCATACGGCGTGAACAGGCCTTGCAGGCTGAACATCAGCAGCCGTTTTGCCTCTGGTTGCTGGAGCTGGATGAACTGAAAACCCTGATGCAGCAGCAAGGGCTGGCGGCCAGCGAACAACGCCTGCAGCAACTCGCTGAGCTGCTGTTACTGCAGTTCAGGCCGGGGGATTTAGTGTGCCGCCTTAGCAGCCACAGCTTTGTGGTGCTGATGCCACAAACCAAGGTCCGTACAGCTGGCGTCCTGACAGAGCTGGCGGTCCGGCACCTGAACAGCAGCCTGAAACTGCAGGCCTGGCGCAGCGCCTTGAGCTGTCAGACCAAACAATCCCCCCCGTCTGCCGAAGACGTGCTGACAGAGTTGCAACAGCAACTGCAGCCCCAGCAACAGACAGAGCTGTGGAGCCTGCACTGATGTTGCTCTGCCCGCATGAACCCAGCCTGCTGTTCAGTGCTGTCGCCAAAGACATGCTGCAGTGCTGTGTGCGGCGTGGCTTTCATCTGCAAAAACTGCTTAAAGGCACGCCGCTGTTTCCGGCCGATTTAGATCAGCCACGGCTGAAACTCAGTGTGCAGCATTACCTGCAACTGGTGGACAACTGCCAAAAGCTGTGGCCCGGGCCTGAGCTGGCGCACCTGACCGCACAAAGCTGGCTGCACCACCACCCACATCCGTTGCTGCAGTTGCTGCAGCATTGCCAGACCCTGCCCGAAGCGCTGCTGCTGTTTGTCCGTTACCAAAGCCTGCTGTTGCCGCTGTGGTATCCCAGGTTGCAGCGCCAGCACGGCATGGTGCGACTGGAACTGCGCCCGGCACTGCAACTGGGGGCAGCCCGGCCTTTTATTGAACATCTGCTGTGCAGTTTTTTGACCGGCTTTTTTCAGCGCGAATTGGGCCAGGCCCCAGAAAAAATCAGTATGACCTGGCTATCGGATAACCCGGACTGGAGTTACCCGCTGGAATGGGGGGTGCAGCCACAACTGGCGGCCAACTGGACTTTAAGCTGGCCAACGCACTGGCACCGGCAGCCGCTGCCATTGGCCTGCACCAGCCGGAAAAAACTGCAACTAAGCTGGTGTCAGACTTTGCAACAAAGCCTGCCGCCATCTCAGGGGCTGTGGCAACAAACCGAACAACTGTTATTTGCCCAGTTACCGGATCTGCCCGCTCAGGAACAGGCCGCCCAGCACCTGGGCATGGCGCTGAGCCGTTATAAACGTTTATTGGCGCAACAAGGCTGCAGTTACCAGCAGCTCTGTGATCAGGTGCGCTTTAGTGTGGCCTGTGACGCCATGGCCCAGGCACTGCCAAACCGGCAACTGGCGCTGCTGTTAGGGTATTCAGATGAACACAACTTCAGGCGGGCTTTTAAACGCTGGGCCGGGCTGTTGCCCAGCCAGTTGCGGGTTTTGCTTTAACCTGTGGGCTCAGAGTATCACTCTGCCCCCAGAGGTTAACCCCCACTGTCAGCGGGCGCCGGTTTTGCCATGCAGGGCCTGGCCGTCAAACTCCACCCCATCCCAGCCGTACTGCATAAACTGGCGGATATTCTGATGATCAGTGCCGGTCGGTTGTTCCAGCACGTCCTGGCGGTAATAGTCACCAAACATCTGCAGGGTTTGAGGTTCAGACAAACGGTGCAATAACGCGAACGCGAGAATTTTGCAGGAACCGTTATTCTGCCCTGCCGCATTCAGTTGATCGCCATTTTTAAAGGCGGTTGGCGTAAAATCGTACAAAGCATCAATCAGGCTGATGCTCTGACTGAAACTGATGCTGTCCGGGTCTATCGTCAGTTGGCGAAAAAAATCTTCAAGCATGGGTCAATCCTGATTAAAGTTTGTACAAATCCGGCCGATAAGACTGCTGAACACCAGAGGGGAAAACTTATGCAAATCCTCAGCAGCAGTCAGCAACAACAGGCATCCGGCGCGTCGGTATCTTATGCTGTCCGGCGGGTGTCTCCAAGTCAAAACGACCAATCAACTGTAACAAAGGATAACAGCAGAGCGGCCATTGCGCCTGCCCCCCCTGAACCCCTTGTGGCTGCCGCCGATGAAGACAGCAGCGAAATCAGTCAAGACGCCCAGCTTGCTTTTAATAAGCAGAACACCATTGGCACCATTAAACGCCTGCTGGAACTGCTGAATAACGGCGAGCTGAAAGGCTGGATTGATCTGGAGAAACTGGCCAGAGCTTACAGTGGCATTCCGCCACAGGAAAACCAGAGCGCAGCGCAAAACGCGGAAGCACCGGCACAGTTGGTGCAGGAATGGCGTTACAGTGCCGAACATCTGGCGGCTGAGCTGAGTGGCAGCGCCAGTTTCAGCGACGGCACAGAAGTCGCCTGGTCCATCAGTTTTGAAATGAGCTATCAGGAATTCAGCTACTCAGAGCGGGTGGAGCAGCCCATGCAAGACCCACTGGTGCTGAGTATGAATGGCCAGCCGGCCGAGCTGACTGAGCAAACCAGCGTGTTTGCGCTGACGGCAGAACAAAGCAGTATCCGGCATCTGGCGAGCGGGCAATATTATCTGGCCGCCGATTATAACGGCAACGGCCAGGCCGACAACGGCACTGAGCTGTTTGGCCCTGAAACTGGCCAGGGTTTTGCTGAACTGGCGCAGCATGATGAGGATCAAAACGGCTGGATTGATCAGAATGACCACATCTGGTCGGCACTGAATCTGTGGCGGCCAGGCGAAGGTTTGTACAGCCTGAAACAAGCCGGGGTGATGGCACTGAACCTGAACACTGTCGCCACCCCCTTTACCTTGCGTCAGGGCGACCAGATCATGGGCCGGCTGCAACGCAGCGCAGTGTTCCTGACCGAAGATAAACAAGCCGGTTTGCTGCAACAAATTGATATCAGCGTCTAGCGCGACGCAGGTGCTAAGGCGGGCGGGGTAAACCACCGCCCTGTCAATCAGGACAGATCCAATAATCCGTCTGGTCTGTGATGGCGCCGTCTGTAGTGGCGTAGCTTGCTGCGCCAGCAGTCAGAACCTGCCACCGTCACTCCATATATCCAGTACCGGATCCGGCCAGTATTTATTGTTCACACAAGGTACACTTAGACAAAACCACCTTAACGGGGCGCCTTATGTTCAATCTGCAGCTGTACCAACAAGCCCGTTTGTCACGTGACCCACGTTTTGACGGCTTGTTTTTTGTTGGCGTCAAAAGCACCGGCATTTATTGCCGCCCCATTTGCCCGGCTAAATTACCGGCCGAACATCAAGTGGAATACTACCCTTGTGCTGCCGCCGCTGCTCAGGCCGGGTTTCGCCCCTGCCTGCGTTGCCGCCCCGACAGTGCCCCACAATCCCCGGCCTGGCTTGGTGTGCAAACGACGTTGCGCCGCGCGCTGAAGCTGATTGAACAAGGGGCGTTGCAACAAGGGAGTCAGGCAGAACTTTCCGCCCGTCTTGGCATCAGTGAACGTTATTTACGTAAGTTGTTTCAGCAGCACCTTGGGGTGGCGCCCAAACAATATGCTTTGTATCAGCAGGTGCTGCTGGCGAAACAGCTGCTGCATCAGACTCAGCTGCCGGTGGCCGACATTGCACTGCGTTGTGGTTTTCACAGTGTGCGCCGCTTTAACGACGCCTTTAAACAACAGGTTCAACTGACGCCGGGCCAAATCCGCCGTCGCCCCCATGGAGATCCGTCAGTGCTTGAATTGCAGTTAAGTTATCGTCCGCCTCTGGACTGGGCGGCCCAATTGGCCTTCTGGCAAAGCCGCACCCTGGACGGCATGGAGTGGGTGCAGGGCCAGAGTTATGGCCGAACTTTTGTGCATCAGGGCACAGCGGGCTGGTTTGAACTGAGTCCGCCCAAAGAAGGGCCACAAAAAGACAGCAGTCTGCAGTTGAAGCTGCACTGGCCCAGCACAGCTGATTTAAGCCCTGTGTTGGCGCAAATTCGCCAGCTGGCAGATTTAGACGCCAATATGCTGGCGATTGAACAGCAACTGAGCCCGGTCTTCGGAGCGCTGTTAAACCCAGGCTTACGTATTCCGGGGCTCTGGGGCAGCTTTGAAGCGGCGGTGCGCGCTATTTTAGGCCAGCAGGTCAGTGTGCAGGGCGCCCGTACTCAGCTGAACCGCTTACTGGCGGAACTGGCAGGCACAGTTCCCGGCACCGGTAAAAAGCTGTTTCCAACGCCAGAAGCTATTGCCGACAGCGAACTTTTGATGATTAAAGTGCCACAGGCGCGGCGTGACACCCTCAAAGCGCTGGCACGTTTTGTGATAGCGCAGCCCGACTCCACACCGGATGACTGGCTGCAACTCAAAGGCATTGGCCCCTGGACTGTGGCCTACGCCAAAATGCGGGGTTTGGGCGACCCGGACCTCTGGCTCGGCGGCGATTTAGGCGTACAAAAAGCACTGGCGCAGCTGCCGCAGTTTTCCGAACAGCAACTGTCGCCCTGGCGCAGTTACGCCACTTTTCAGGCCTGGCATAGTTTGTCATCGCCAAAAACCATACCTGACCCGGTCAGTAAGGACTAACCCATGCAACAACAACTTCAACTGCCAAGCCCCTTGGGACTGATTGAAATCAGCGCCAGCGAGCAGGGCATCCAGAGCATTTATTTTGTCGACCACTCTGACGCACCCAGCCAAAGCAACCAGCCCGCTTTGCAGCAGTGTCAGCAGCAACTAACCGACTATTTTGCCGGCAAGCGCCAGCAGTTTGACTTACCACTGGCCGCCAGCGGCACCGCCTTTCAGCAGCGGGTATGGGCCGCACTTTGCACTATTGGCTACGGACAGACCTGCAGTTATGGCGACATTGCTTTGCAGCTGCAGAACCCCAAAGCAGTGCGCGCTGTTGGTGCCGCCAATGGCCGCAACCCCTTGTCTATTGTGGTGCCCTGCCACAGGGTGATAGGCGCCAATGGCAGCCTGACCGGCTATGCCGGCGGTCTTGAGCGTAAACTCTGGTTACTGCAGCATGAACAAAACCATGGCTTTAGCTTAAGATGAGCTTAAATAATCTTTTAAATCAGCCAATTAAACAGTCAAAATTTTCGAACAACCAACACAAAATATTGCGCTTTTCTTCGAACAGATAGCCTGATTAACTAACCTCATCAACTTTGGAGGTGCATATGACTATCCGTTCAATTAAACAACTGATTCCGGCCATGCAGGCGTCTGACGGCGCTGGGGTGAAAATTAAACGCAGCCTGGGCCAACGCCAGGGCGTGCGGCTGGACCCTTTTTTAATGCTGGATGCTTTTGGTTCAGAAAAAGCGGACGACTATATCGCCGGTTTCCCGGCCCACCCGCACCGCGGCTTTGAGACTGTTACTTATATGCTGGACGGCCATATGCTGCATGAAGATCATCTGGGCAATCAGGGCCATTTAAAAAGTGGTGGTGTGCAGTGGATGACGGCCGGGCGCGGCATTATTCACTCCGAAATGCCACAGCAGGAATCCGGCCTGATGCGTGGTTTTCAGCTGTGGATTAATCTGCCGGCCGCTGAAAAAATGAAACCGGCCGCTTATGTCGATATAGCGCCAGCCGACATTCCGCGTTTTGAGCTGGCAGCCGGCAGCTGGGTCAAAGTGATTGCCGGTACCGTCGAACTGGACGGCCAACAGATGGCCGGGCCTATTCAGGGGTTAAGCACAGAACCTCTGTACCTGGATGTGCAGCTGCAAGGCGGCCAGTCGCTGGATATTCCGGTGCCTGCAGGCCATAACGTTTACCTCTACCCTTTTGAAGGTGACGCCTTCGTGGCCGGCCATAAAGTGCGCGAGCACCACGGCGCTGTACTGGAGCAAGGCGACTGGGTGGCTGTGCAGGCCGGGCAGCCGGTGCGTTTTATTCTGCTGGCGGCCAAACCCATTAATGAACCTGTGGTGCAATACGGTCCTTTTGTGATGAACAGCGTGGAAGAAATTGAGCAGGCCATCCGCGATTATCAGGCCGGTGTACTGACCGATAACCAGCAGGCTCAGACCATCGAAATTCATAAAGCCCATTAAAAGACGACAGGCTTTCTCCCACAACGGGGCTGATGCTATGATCAGCCCCGTTTTTTTATTGCTTAACGGGATTGGCCATGCAAAAAGTTGGAATTATTGGTGCGATGGAACAGGAAATCGCGCTGCTTAAAGCCCAAATTCAGGATCTGCAAACGCATAAAATTGCCGATTACGAATTTTACAGCGGCAGCCTGAATGGCTGCGCCGTGGTGCTGGTTCAATCCGGTATTGGTAAGGTGGCAGCCGCCGTGGCCACCACTTTACTTATTCATCAGTTCCAGCCGGATGCGGTGATCAACACAGGGTCAGCCGGTGGTTTTGACCCAGAGCTGAATGTTGGGGATGTGGTGATTGCCTCTGAAGTTCGCCACCACGATGTGGACGTAACCGCTTTTGGTTACGAGCTGGGCCAGGTGCCGCGTATGCCTGCTGCGTTTACGGCGCACCCACAGCTGATTGCGGCTGCTGAACAAAGCATTGCGCAGCTGGGCTTCTGCAAAACCAAAAAAGGCCTGGTCACCACAGGTGATGTCTTTATGTGCCAGCCGGAGCGTATTGCCAAAACCCGTGCTGAGTTTCCGGCCATGCTGGCGGTGGAAATGGAAGGCGCGGCTATTGCCCAGGTTTGCCATCAGCTGCATACCCCTTTTGTGGTGATCCGCAGCTTAAGTGACATTGCCGGTAAAGAATCGCCCAGCTCCTTTGAGGCCTACCTGGAAATTGCCTCAAAACACAGTTCCGCTATGGTGGTCGAACTGCTGAAGAACCTGAAAACTCTGTCGCTGAGCTAAGCAGACAGGCCTGCCGTTCCATGTCGCAGCTGCTGACCGAACTCTGGCTTTATCCGCCGCTGTTGTTGCTGGTCTGGATCCTTAGCCAGTACCTGCGGCTGCCACAGGAAACCCAACCAATGGCGCTGCTGCAGCTGTTTGCCACCCGGCTTGGCAACAAAGTGAACCCACCGAATCGCAGCACAGGTCAACAGCAACTGTCTGGCGCCTTGGCGCTGCTGACCCTGGTGCTGCCGCTGTTGTCATTGCTGTCCCTGCTGTACTGGTTTTCCGACTGGCCTTTGGTACTGGATGCGCTCTTGCTGTTTTTCTGCCTGGATTTCGGCCGCCAGCAACACCGCCACCGGCAGATCGCTTCTGCCATCCAACGCAAACAACTGGGACTGGCGCGGGATCTGCTGCAGCTGGAGGTGCTGCGGGACTGCAGCACCTTGTCCGAAGCCGGTGTATGCAAAGCCAGTATTGAACACCAGGCCCTTCAGCTGGCAAGGCATTGGCTGGCATTGGGCTTCTGGTTTCTTGTGGGGGGCGGCCTGACGGCCGTCGCTTACCGGCTGATTTTGCTGTGCAACCAAAGCTGGAACAGCAAACAGCCTTCTTTTCAGCAGTTTGGCAAAGCGGCTGCAACTTTAGGCCAGCTCTGCAGCCTGCCTGGCTACCTGGGCGCCAGCCTGCTGTATGCGGTCTTAGTCAGTCTGGGGCGCAGCTGGCGCGAGCTGCAGCACAGCAAACACAGCAACTTGTGCCGCGGACAACGATGGGTGCTGGCCAGCCTCGCAGGAGTACTGCAGGTGAATCTGGCCGGGCCCGTCAAGTACCAGGGCCAAAAGCAGCGCCGCGACAGACTGGGGCCGTCCCGGCTGCCTCAGGCTGCTGATGTATGGCTGACGGTACGGCTGAACCAGCAAGCTCAGTTGGCCTGCTATCTGCTGTTACTTTCTGTCAGCTTATTGCAACTTTTTTCAATACTGTATTAACACTGGACAAGGCTGAACAAAGCACTGTATTTTGATGTCTTGCCACAGTTTTACTGCAAAAATAACAATAACAACTAATTGAGTTTTAAGAGGTTTAAGTGACTGCTGCCTGGTTACGCTGCTGTTGTTTCTGCTGGCTGCTATTGGCCCTTCCGGCTTTTGCAGACACCCTGTTGCAGCCCTTAACACCGGATCAGAATTTATCCTCGGGTTCAGTCAATGACCTGCAACTGGACCATCAGGGCTTTTTATGGGTAGCCACTGCTTCAGGTCTGAACCGTTTTGATGGTAACCAGAATCTCCGCATCGGAGAGCCCAACACAGCACTCTGGACGCAGAATTACAGCAAAATTCTGCTCGACCAACAAAAACGTTTATGGGTGATGGCGCCCGCAGGTGGCCTGTATTTGTTCCGGCCTGAACAGGCTCAGCTGGATTTACAGCTGCGTTTGCCGGACACAGACCGAACGCCCAGCCGGATGTCCGGCTCTCTGACTTCAGACCCGCAGCTACTGCTGCTGAACAGCAACCGCCACCTCTACAGTTACCAGACCGAACAACGCCAACTGACATTGCTGGCCCAACTGCCGGAATCACAGGACAATTCGCTGTATATCCGCACCCTGCTGTCGTATCGCGACTGGGTATTTATTGGCAGCTCCAAAGGCCTGTACCTGCACAGGCCTGGACTGCCTTTGCTGAAAATTCCACATTTGCCTGCCACCGTATCGGGTGATTACCCGAATCATGTCAAGTCACTGCTTATCAACAATCAACAGCTGCTGGTGGGCACAGTGCAGGGTTTATATGCGCTGAACCTGGCAACGCTGGAACAACAGCCAGAACAACCCAGCCAGGTCAAAGTGCTGCAAAAAGACGCCAATATCTGGCAGATCATTGTGCGGCAGCAGCATCTGCTGTTGGGCACAGAACAAGGTTTACTGCAGCTGGATACCGCTACCGCCGAACAACATAACCTGGTGCAGTTTTCACAAAGCCAGGCTGCGTTATCTGACAACAACATTACCGCCATGCTGATGGATGAGTTAGGTGGTTTCTGGCTGGGCAGCCGTTTTGACGGCGCTTATTACTGGCACCCGCGCAGCCAGGCCGTGCAGCAGCTCAGCCGGACCGGAGCAGACGGCCTTGGCCTGTCCAACGATAACATTACCTCTGTCGCAGAACGCAGACCCGGTGAATTATGGCTGGGCAGCCGCAACGGTCTGAATTTGTGGAACCAACACAGCGGTGAAGTGCAGCAGTTTCTGAAAAACCCGGATCCAAAAGCCGTCTGGCACAGCAGTACCATCCTGAATATGTCCACCGACAGCCAGGGAAACCTGTGGTATTTCTCTTCTTCCGGCCTGAATTATTTTGATGCCCAAAGCCTGCAGCCCAAGCAATTGCCACTGCAAAACCCTGCGGATATCGCCCTCCTGGAAAAAGCCCGCACAGGCAGCCTGCATTGCACTTATGGTGCTTTTTACCTGCTAACGCTGCAAGGCTATTTTGGTTACAACCCGCTTGACGGTACTGTTCGGGAACTCACTCAGCTGCAAAAAGCCATTCCGGCCCGCGAGGTTCGGCAAATTCTGGGGCGTTGGCCTGCAGCGGAGGACTGGTTGTTGCTGGCGGCTAACGAAAAGCTGTATCTGGCGAATGAGAAAACCGCTGAATTACAGCTGTTGTATCAGGCTCCCACTGATCAGGCTTACGTATACCGCAGCGGCGACAAGATGGCGGTGGATAAAAATGGTCTGGTTTGGGTCAGTATGGCCAACCTGGGTTTGTTGGCCTTTGACAGTCAGAGCCGCAAACTGAAACATCTGTTTAATACTGCAAACAAACTGCAAACCAACGCTGTCTATGCCGTGCTGGCGGATCAGCAGGGTCAAATCTGGTTTTCCAGTGACAAAGGCGTATCCTCCCTCAATGTGGACAACCTTCATGTGGAACATTTCAGCAAACAGGATGGGTTGTCTGCCAATGGGTTTATTCCGCGCAGCAGCGCCCTGCTGAGTAACGGCGAACTGGCGTTTGGTTCTTTACGCGGAGTGAATCTGGTCTCCCCCACTCAATTGACCGAGCCAAGACAAAAACCTGCGGTGGTGATCACGTCGGTCAGCGCATTACAGACCAATTTGCATGCCCCAATGACCAGCCTCAATGACTACGAATTTAAACTGCCTTACCAAAACCAGGGACTGAGTATCAGCTTCTCCAGTCTGAACTACCGCGACGCCGCCAAAATGCGTTACCGCTTCTGGCTGGACGGCCCGCAGCGCTCTGTGTTTCCGGAGCAAAATCAGAGTTCGGTCAGTTTTGGTCAGCTGGCCCCGGGTGATTATCAATTTAATGTGATTGCCATTTCGCCTGTCTCGGGTATGGAAAGCGACGTCGCCAGCCTGAAACTGACGATCAGCCCCGCTCCCTGGTTAAGCCGTGGAGCTTTTATTGCCTATGGTTCCGTTGGTCTGCTGATCCTGCTGATCTATTTACGCACCCGCCAGCAGCAACAAAAAGTGTTGCGTCTGGCGCACGCCCGGGTCACCGCCAGTGAACAACGGTTGAAGCAGGCGCTGGACTCGATCGACAGCGGTGCCTGGGAATGGCATTCACACAAAAACTCCATGTTTGCCTCACGCATTCACAGCATGTTGGGCTATCAGGAGGCGCTGAACCCGTTGACCATGAGTCAGCATTTGTCCTTGATCCACCCGGATGACAAAGAGCCTTACCAACAAGCCTGGCAAAAACTGCTGCAAAACCCGGAACGCACCTTCGATCACAGCTACCGGATGCAACATAAAAATGGCCAGTGGCTCTGGTTTCGCGATATCGGCAAAGCGACAGAAGTGTCAGCAACAGGCCAGGTGGAACGGGTGATAGGGACTTTCAGCAATATGACTGAAACCCGCGCGAATCAGGAAAAGGCCCGTCTGTTTGGTGAGGCCTTCCAGCAAACCCGCGACTGGGTGGTGATCCTGGACGCCAGCCAGAAAGTGCTGGCAGCCAACCAGTCGTTTGCCGATGTATTTGGTTCTGTGGATGAATACCTGGCCAAACCGCGCACCCATCATTTAGGTATTAACCTGCAGCGCCGGCGTTTTTATACCCAGTTGCTGCGGAACCTGACGGTGAACCAGCACTGGCAGGGCGAAGAGCTGGTATTAACACCAGACGGCAAAGAACGCCCTACCCTGATCAATATCAGCGCCATTGGTGATGAACAGAAAGTGGAATTTTATGTGTTGGTGTTTACCGACATTACCGCACAGAAAGTTGCGGAAGAAGAATTGCGTTACCTTGCCAGCTACGATTCCTTAACCGGCCTGCCGAACCGCACCTTGCTGATGGACCGCATTCAGCACGGCATTGATCAGGCGAAACGGGCGAAAAAGTCGCTGGCGCTCTGTTTTATCGACCTGGATAAATTTAAGCAAATCAATGACTCACTTGGCCATGACGTCGGTGACCAGTTACTGCAGGAAGTGGCCAGACGGCTGAGAATCACTCTGCGTGAAACCGATACCATAGCGCGACTGGGGGGCGACGAGTTTGTGGTGCTGCTGGAGTCCTATAAAAACCAGGACAATATCAGCCATGTGGCACGCAAAATTCTGCAGTCTGTTGGGGAGCCCATGCAGCTGGGTCCTCATACGGTGTCGGTGTCGCCCAGCGTAGGTATTGCTGTGTACCCGGACGATGCGCAGGACGCCACCGCCCTGCTGAAACATGCCGACGTGGCGATGTACCACGCCAAAGATTTGGGCCGCAATAACTTCCAGTTCTTTATTAACGAAATGAACGAAAAAGCCCATATGCAGCTGGAAAAAGAAACCCAGCTGCGTCAGGCCTTTAAAAACCGTGAGTTTGTTAATTTCTACCAGCCCATTGTTGACTGCCGCTCCGAAGCTGTCATAGGGGTGGAAGTGTTGATGCGCTGGCAAAGTAAAAAAGGCCTGGTGCCGCCTTCGGACTTTATTCCAATGGCGGAAGATTTACGGCTGATTGTGCCTATGACGATGCTGCAGCTGGAGCAGGCGCTGCAGGATTTAACCCAGTGGCGCGCCAGTGGCCTGAACCTGTATTTGTCGGTCAATTTGTCCACCAGTCACCTGGAGCACCAAAGCCTGGCCGATCAGACCGCACTGCTGCTGCAAAAATACCAGCTACCGGCCAGTTGCCTTCGCTACGAGGTGACCGAAAGCGCACTGATGCGCGATCCGGAAAAAGCCATTACGACCATGCTGGCCTTGAGCAATTTGGGTATACAGCTGTCGCTGGACGATTTTGGCACCGGTTATTCGTCACTGAAGTACCTTAAAGAGCTGCCGATTGACGCCATTAAAATTGACCGCAGCTTTGTCAAAGACATTGGCATAGACCCGGACGACGAAACCATTATTGAAGCCATTTTATCGATGGCGGCCAGCCTGGGCATCAGTTGTGTGGCCGAAGGGGTGGAAACCGAACAGCAACTGGCATTTTTCAGCACCCGCCAGTGTTATTTGATCCAGGGTTACCTGTTTGCCAAACCCATGCCCGCCAAAGAACTGGTCAATTACCTGCTGGCGGAGCATCTGAATTAATAACAGCCTCTGTTTTGCGGGTGGGTTGGCTGGTTGGTGTCAAAAAACCTGAATTCCTGACCTCTGTGCGCTCAGATAGCTGTGTTGAACAAACTGGGCCAAAAGAAAGCCTGCTACTGCCCTTCGGGTGGCTGCCACAGTTCAATGCGGTTGCCTTCCGGGTCTGTCACCCAGCCGAATTTACCGAATTCTGAATCTTCGGTCTTGTCGTCCACTATACAGCCTTCATCCCGCAGCAGTTGCAGTACAGCCGCCAGATCGGCCACCCGGAAATTCAGCATAAAACTCTGCGCACCTGGGCCGAAATAGCTGGTGTCGGCGGCAAAGGGGCTCCAGACAGTGCAGCCTGTACCAGTCGGGTTGCCCTGGTGTTGCCAGCGAAATACGGCACCGCCCCAGTCTTCCACCGGCACGCCTAAATGGGTTTGATACCAGGCCGCCAGCGCCTTCGGGTCTTTGGCTTTAAAAAATACGCCACCTATGCCTGTCACTCGTTGCATTGTGATTCTCCTGCTGTCCAAAGATAAAGCTGTAACTCCTGACTGATCACAGGCAACTGCACCAGGCTCTGATACTGAAAACCCAGTGTTTGCCTCAGTTGCTGTGCCGCCCCAGTTTAAACAGTAAGTTGGTCCGCACCGCCGGCCATTCGCTGGCAATAATGGAATACACCACAGTGTCGCGGTAGGAGCCGTCTTTCATAATCATATGGTTACGCAAAATGCCGTCTTGTCTGGCGCCTAAACGTTCTATGGCGTTACGTGACGTCTGATTAAAAAAGTGGGTACGAAACTCGGCCGCTATAGCACCACATTGTTCAAATAAATGGCGCAGCATCAGGTACTTGGTTTCGGTATTCACGGCCGTGCGGCGCACCGATTCTGCATACCAGGTGTAGCCGATCAGCGCCCGTCTGTTGGTGGCATCCACCTGATAAAAGCGGCTGGTACCCACCACCAGCCCTGTGCTGTTCTGTGTGATGGCAAACGCCTGCTCACCTTGCGCTGAAGCGGCCACAGCCTGCTGTACATAGCCTTCCAGCTCGTCTGGTGTGGGCACAAAGGCATACCACAACTTCCAGCTTTCGCCGTCGTGCAGCGCAGCACGAAGTGCCGCTGTATGCGCCACAGTTAAAGGTTCCAGGCTGACATGCTGACCCTGTAACGGGCCGGGTTGGATCCACATAAGAAAAGCGTCCTTGTTTGTTGTTGTTCTGCTCTGGTTCCACTCTAATTTGGCTGGCCAAAAAGCACAACGCCTCAAACCAGCCTGCTGTCCATCCGCTTTATCCTGTTGGCGCTCTGAAATTCAGGAGGCCGCTGTTATACTGCGCGCCATTTCCCCTTGGTTCACCCCCTGAGTTTTGGAGTCTGAATGCAACCGCAACTGGTTAAAGGTGCCCTGCTCCTGCTGTTGGCAGAAGCCTGTTTTGCCGGTATAGGTGCCTGTGTAAAGTTTACCAGCGACAGCGCCAGCCATGCTCAGGTGGTGTTCTTCCGTAACTTTTTTGCGCTGTTGGTGATGCTGCCCTGGATAATGCTGCAGGGCAGACAAATTCTGTACACCAAACGCTGGTATTTGCATGTCAGCCGGGCCACCACCGGCATTATCTCAATGTACTGCTTTTTTTATGTGATCAGCCAGTTGCCTTTGGCGCAGGCCATGGTGGTGCTGTTAATGTCGCCTTTTATTGTGCCGCTGATTGCCTATTACTGGCTGAAAGAACGGCCCAGCCGCCTGACGCTGTTTTCCATTGGCCTGGGCTTTGTCGGTGTGCTGTTGGCGCTGCCGGTGGCAACCGGCCAGGGCGGTGCTTTTTACCTGTTTTTAGTAGCGCTGCTCTCGGCGGTGCTTGTGGCGGTGACCAAAACCACCATACGTTATATGTCCGACACCGAACCTGCAGCCCGTATTGTGTTTTATTTTTCCCTGCTGACCGCAGTCATTTCTTTTATTCCGGTGCCTTTTGCCTGGAACCCGCTGCCAGCCGAAGCCTGGTGGGGTTTTGCTGCTATGGGTGTGTTGGCGGCTGTCGGCCAAATGGCGATGACCAAAGCTTATGCCCTGGCCCCGGCGTCCGACATCGGCATCTGGACCTACAGCTCAGTGGTCTTTGCCGGTCTTTTTGGTTATCTGTTCTGGTCTGAACCTGTGACTATGGCCTGGTTTGCCGGGGTGTTGATTATTTTCTACGCAGGTTATATCAGCACACGACAGCGACTTATCTGATAACGTATTGAAATATAATAAAGTTTCATATTCTGTTACATTTGTCCTGCTATTTTTCTGACAAAGCTTCCAACCTTTTTGTACGTCGCTGCGACTTATAGCTATTCGCTATGAGGAGCTTCTATGAAAATTGCCGACACCAGCAGCCAGGATGAAGTGCTGCAGGCCAAAGCCAAACCGAAACAACTGATCTACGGCGCAGGCGCAGGCCTGGCGTTGCTGCTGGCTATTTGGGCCCTGACACCGGCCGTGCAAAGCTGGTCTCAGTCCGATTTGTCGGTGTCCATGTCGCGTGTGCGTATCGACACAGTGCGAAGCGCCGATTTTACCCGCGACATTACGGCTCAGGGCCAGGTGGTGGCTGCCGTCAGCCCCAAACTCTATGCACCGGCCGACGGCACTATCACCTTGCTGCTGGACGCTGGCACTGAAGTGACCAAAGGCCAGGTGCTGGCCAGCATCGACAGCCCGGAGCTGACCAGCAAACTGCAGCAGGAGCAAGCCACGCTGTACAGCCTGCAGACCAGTTATGACCGGCAAAAAATTCTGGCCAAACGTCAGCAGTTAACGGATCAGAAAGCGGTGGATATTGCCCTGATGACCTTAACCACTGCGGACCGGGAAAAACGCCGGGCCGATTTGGGGTTTGAAAAAGGCGTCGTCAGCAAAATTGAGCACGAAAAAGCACTGGACGACCTGAACACCGCCCAGGTGCAGCACCGCCACGCGGTGGAAGATGCGCGTCTGAATGTGGAGAACCTCGATTTTGAACTGAAAAGTCTGGCGCAGCAGCTGGACCGTCAGCGTTTGCTGGTGGAGGACTACCAGCGTCAGGTGGACGCGCTGAATGTGCGCTCCCCGGTCAATGGCCTGCTGGGTAACTTAGCCGTAGAAAACAAAACCTATATCGCGAAAAACCAGCTGATTCTGTCTGTGGTGGATTTAAGCCAGTTTGAAGTGGAAATTGCGGTGCCGGAAAGTTACGCCAACGACTTGTCCATTGGCCTGCCAGTGGAAGTGACAGTCGAACAAAAAACTTATGCCGGCAAGCTGGTCACCATTTCGCCTGAAGTATTTGAAAACCAGGTGAAAGGCCGGGTGCGTTTTACTGAAGGCGAAGGCCCGGCGGCGCTGCGGCAAAACCAGCGTTTGTCCAGCCGTATTTTGCTGGAACACAGGCCAGACGTATTGCAGGTGGCCCGTGGTCAGTTCCTCGACAGCAGCAATGGCCGTTTTGCCTACAAAGTCAGCAATGGCCTGGCGGTAAAAACCCCGATTGAAACCGGCGCCCGCAGTATCAGCGCGGTGGAAATTCTGTCTGGCCTCAAGCCGGGCGACCAAATCATTACCTCTGGCACCGACAGCTTTAACGGCGCCGACACTGTTCAGTTGAACTAACACCGAAGAATTAAGGAGAGCCCTGATGCTCAGCATGAAACACATCAGCAAGTCGTTTGTGACCGACAATGTCATCACCCACGCGCTGCGGGAAATTAATCTGGATCTGAACGAAGGTGATTTTGTCAGCGTGACAGGCCCGTCCGGCTCAGGCAAAACCACTTTTTTAAATATTGCCGGTTTGCTGGAACAAAGCTCCAGCGGCGAATACTGGCTGGACGGTGAAGACATTGCCAAGCTGAACGACGCTGGCCGCTCACGGATGCGTAACCAGAAAATTGGTTTTATTTTCCAGAGCTTTAACTTAATTCCGGATTTAAACCTGTTCGACAATGTCGATGTGCCCTTGCGCTACCGTGGTTTTAACGCGGCGGAGCGCAAAAAACGTATTGAACATCACCTGGACCAGGTGGGCCTGGCCTCGCGGATGAAACACCTGCCCAGCCAGCTGTCCGGTGGTCAGCAGCAACGGGTGGCCATAGCCCGGGCGTTAGCCACTTCGCCACGCTTTTTACTGGCGGACGAGCCCACAGGCAACCTCGACAGCCAGATGGCACAAAGTGTGATGGGCCTGCTGGAAGACATTAACAAAGGCGGCACCACCATTCTGATGGTGACGCACGACCCGTCGCTGGCCGCCCGCGCCAAACGCCAGATCTTTATCAAAGACGGCCGTGTTATTGAACTGACGCAGAAAAACCAGAACAACCTGCATCTGGTTAATGCGGAGTAAGGAGCAGCTTATGTTTGCGTATTATTTAAAACTGGCGTACTTAAGCTGCAAACGCACCTGGGGCATGACCAGCCTGATGGTGCTGGCCATCGCCCTGGGGATTGGCGCCTCGATGACCACCATTACGGTGAACTACCTGATGTCGGCCAACCCTATTCCGCACAAAAGCAGCGAACTCTTTGTGGTGCAGCTGGACAGCTGGGACCCGAATAACCCGTATTACGATGACGGCGACGCGCCGGACCAACTGACCTACCGCGATGCCACCTTCTTATGGCAGGCCAAACAGGCACCGCGTCAAACCATCATGACCCAGATGAGTGCCGTGGTGGAGCCTGCTGAAAAAGACGCCTTGCCTTTTTTAGTGGAAGGCCGCGCCACCAGTGGTGATTTTTTCCCCATGTTCGACACACCTTTTGTCTACGGCAGCGGCTGGGACCGCGAAGCCGATGAAAAACAACAAAAAGTGGTGGTGATTAACGCCGAACTGAACGAACGTTTATTTGGTGGCAAAGACTCAGTCGGCCAGAGCATCCGGCTGGCCGGTGACGACTACAAAGTGGTCGGCGTGATGGCGCGCTGGAACCCGAAACCGAAGTTTTATGACATCACCACAGGCGCATTCAGTGACACGGAAGAAGTGTTTGTGCCATTCAGCCTGATCACCGAACAGAAACTGGGCCGCAGCGGCAATACCAACTGCTGGAAACCCACCGAATCCGGTTACCAGGCCTTTTTGGACTCCGAATGCATCTGGATCCAGTTTTGGGTAGAGCTGCCTTCTGCGGCCGATAAAGAGCAGTACCAGACCTTTATCAACAACTACGCCAAAGACCAGCACCAGTTTGGCCGTTTTGCCCGTCAGGACAACAACCAGCTGCGGGATGTGATGCAGTGGCTGGAAAAACGTGAAGTGGTGTCGGACGATGCCAGCATGATGATGGCGATGTCGCTGATGTTTTTACTGGTGTGTCTGCTGAACACAGTGGGCCTGCTGCTGGCCAAGTTTTTAGGCAAAGCCAGTGAAATTGGCGTGCGCCAGGCACTGGGCGCCAGCCGGAAGGATTTATTTGTCCAGCACCTGATTGAATCGGGCCTGATTGGTCTGGCTGGTGGTGTATTGGGGCTGCTGCTGGCTTTTGCCGGCCTTGAAGCCGTGAAAAGCATGTACGGCGACTGGATCCGCGATTTGGCACGGCTCGACCTGACCTTGGTCGCCATGGCGATTGGCCTGGCGGTACTGTCCAGTATTCTGGCTGGTTTGTACCCGACCTGGCGCGCCTGTCAGGTGCAGCCGTCACAACAACTGAAAGCGCAATAAGGAGCCTGGCATGTTAGAGATTGGACCCATTTTCCGCGCTTTATTGCGCAATAAAATTGGCGCTTTGCTGATAGCGCTGCAAATTGCACTGACGCTGACCATTATGGTGAACGCCATTTTTATGATGCAGGAGCGCAGCGGCCAGATGGCCCGCCCCAGCGGCCTGGATGAAGCCAATACCTTTTACCTGAGCAACACCATTTTTGCGCAGAACTACAACCAACAAAGTTCGCTGGCGCGGGACCTGGACTTGATCCGCAAAACCCCGGGTGTGGTGGACGCCACCCAGATCAACGCCATTCCGCTGTCGGGCGGCGGCTGGTCTATGGGGCTGCAGACTAAACCAGGGGACGATATAGACGGCACCGGGGTGGCTGTGTATATGGTGGACGATCACGGCATCAATGCCTTGGGGGTCAAACTGATTGCCGGTGAAAATTTTGCGCCCACTGACATTGTCTGGCGTGCCAGCAGCAGTAATGACTGGCCGGCCAAAGCCATTCTGACCAAAGCCATGGCCGAACGTTTATTTGACGGCGACTGGCAAAATGCCGTCGGTAAAACTGTCTATATCAATAACCATGAACCTATCCAGGTCAGCGGTTTGATTGACACCCTGCAAGCGCCCTGGAACGGTTGGGACAATGTGGAAAACGCCATGCTGGTCCCTCAGCAGCTGGAAAGCCGTGGCAGCCGCTTTTTTATCCGCACCGAACCGGGCCGCCGTGACGAGCTGATGCCAGTGATTGAAAAAATGCTGGCCGAAGCCGACAAAGGCCGCATTATCCGCCGGGTCACCAGCATGGAACAAACCCGCACTGAAAGTTACCAGCAACACAAAGCCACCAACAGCATTCTGCTGACCGTCATTGTGGTGCTGACCTTAATCACAGGCTTCGGCATTGTCGGCCTGGCTATGTTCAGCATCAGCCGCCGTACCCGCCAGATTGGTACCCGCCGCGCTTTAGGCGCCAGCCAGTGGCAGGTGATGCGTTATTTTATGCTGGAAAACCTGCTGATAAGCGTTGTGGGGGTGCTGCTGGGGGCTGCCGGCGCTGTGGGCCTGAATATCTGGCTGGTCAGCACCTTTAGCATGACGCCTATAGGCCCGGGACTGATTGCAACAGGCGTGGTGGTGCTGCTGCTGGTCGGTCAACTGGCGGTCAGTTACCCTGCCCTGCTGGCGTCGCGGATCTCGCCAGCCACCGCGACCCGTGGCCGCGCCTGACACTAGGGCTTGTTGACGTTTCAGGGTTATTTTTGCAGCCGTCTGGCCGGTTTTTATGCCAGGCGGTGCGAGTGCAGTGTAGTTCGTCTACATAAACGAGCATCAACGCAGCAGAAAGACCGGCCAGACGCTGCCCTTCGGGTTCGTCTGGCGGCGCCATCTCGCCCCAGTCACATAGGTTCACTATGCTCCTGGGGTCTCACTGGCTTGTCGCCGCGCTGCAGCTTCAAATAACCTGGCTATAAAACTCTGACCTTCGAAGCTGCCGCTTTGTAGGCTGTGGCTGTGCAAGTTCCCAACCACTTTCCCCGCTGGTTTTGTCCTTAACAGCGGGGATTTTTCTGTGCTGAGCCTGGGTTATTTCGGCCCCTCCAGCCAGATCAGCGGATTGTCGCGTGGTTCATCCGGTTTTACCCTGTTACGGCCAGCCTGTTTGGCCTGATACATGGCTTCGTCGGCATCCGAAATCAGTTTACGGGCATGATAACCGCAGGCTTTGGCCGAACTGACACCAAAACTGGCGGTCATTTTAAAGGGATAACCCGACTGCTCCGGCTCCAGCGCTTCAATGGCCTGGCGCACAGTTTCCGCCAACGCCCAGCTCTGTGAAAAATTGCAGTCCAGCAGCACAATGGCAAATTCTTCGCCGCCGATGCGGCCTATGGCATCACTTTTACGCAAACACTCTTTGGCGGCATTGGCCGCCTGCTGCAAGGCCCAGTCACCAGCCTGATGGCCGTGGTTGTCATTCACCAGTTTAAAATGGTCCAGGTCAAATAAAATAAAACCCAGCTCCTGTTGCTGTGTTTCGGCCTGACGCAACGCGGTGTTCAGCAGCTCTTCAAAATGATCCCGACTGTATACACGGGTCAGTTTGTCATAGGTAACCCGCTCTTTTAGCTTGATGCGGACTCTGTGACTACGCACCACCAACGCGGCCAGCAGCAGCACCAGCACAGAGCCTACCAATAAATACAGCCGCTGGTTCTCCGCTTCGGCTTTGGCCAAAGCCGTTTCCAGCTGCAGCTGGTTGGCCTGCTGGTTTAACGCATCAATTTCCTGTTTGCGCTGCGCCGCCTGCATCAATGCCGCATGGTAGGCCAGCGCAGCCGACAACTGCCGGTTATTGGCTTTTTCATAGTGCTGCTGGTACTGCTCAAGGTAATCAAAAGCGGTGTCGGGCTGACCCAATAGTTTATAGGCACCAGCCAGCGCCTGGTACACCTGTTGGGCCACTTCCAGCGAATGCTCAACAGCTTTGGTTTTCAGATCCGGCAGTAAGGTGGCCAGCGCCCTTTGGGTAGCCGCCTGGTTTTGTTGTTTAACGGCAAGCTGCAACTCGCTGGCGTGCCATAACACTGTGAGGTTTTCATAACCCAAGGCCAAAGCCTGCTCTTGCTGTGACTGCAATAAAGCTTCGGCCTTGGCCAGTTGGCCCCGCTGTAAATACATCAGGCTAAGCGCATAATCGGTCAGCGAGCTGTAAAGCTGCTGCTTATCATCTGCACATTGTTGTTTTTTCTGAATAAACTCAGACAAAGGCATGACATCAATAGTACCTTTATAAGCAATTTGTGCAGCCAGAAATAAAGCGGTACAACGCTCTTTGGCATTCGCGTCACTCAGATCCAGTTTACCAAGCAATGAATTGGCTTCTTCATATAAACCGGATTCCAGCAGAGCGAGGGTCATCGCCATGACACCATTGCTGCGGGCAGCCGCGGACAAAGAGTTAAACTTATCTTCATTCAATTGCAGGCCGTAGACAAAAGCCTGATAAAAATCGCCCTGATGCTGATACAGGTTTGTCAGGGAAACCAGTGTACGTTGCTTTAACTCAAGCCCAACCTCGGAACCAAGTACCTCTTTAAATAACGACTCGGCGACACCGTAATCACTGCGGGCAAAAGAGGCGACGCCCTTATAGTAACTCAGGGTAATACGGTCAGATTCAGCAAGCCCCTGAACAGAGTCCGCCGAATCCAGACTCTGGATATACGCCAGAAACGCCTTTGGATTCGACGCAAACAGCTCGTCAATTTTCCGCGTATCTAGAGATTCGGCAGCACAAATGAACACTGGTGACACCAATAACATCAGGGTCAGCATCAGGGGATGAACAAAGCACTGCCGGGTTGTCATCAGGCAAACTTGATTTCTTGTTTGCTTTCTTCACTGTCATCTTCGGATTCATCTTCCTGATCGTCCGGAACAATGATGCAGCACACAATATCACCATTGGTACGTACCAACTGCGCAATTGCATTGCGATCCCCGGATAAAATTACCGCCATTTCCTGTTGTGATAAGCCCTGCTCCTGCATTTTTTGCTGCAGCTGGTCGGCGTTTAATGAACGCAATTCTGCACTGGACCCCAGGCTGGTTAAAAACTGAAGTAACTGACTCATAGATATTCCTTCATTGATGATCACGAAAAGCACTGGCTGAAACCGCCAGCTGGGTTATCAATCCAATACCGCTTTCAGGCGGCTTTGCATCGATTCGTTCACCTGCAAAGGCACTGCCGGTGGGATCACCAGCGTGGTATGCAAGTAGAGTTCGGCCTGCGGCAATTCAGCCAGTTTTATTTTGTCCATTCTGGGCTTGCCCACAGGTAAAGTGCAAGCTTCATAAAGCACCACCTGATGATCCGGCGGATACTGCTCGGATAACAGCTCGACCAATAACGCCAGCCGCTGCTGATTGGTGCTGAAACGGGCCACTGATAAATCACCGGCCACGCCAATTTGCCATAAAATCAGGTAAGCGCTGGGGTCGATAGTGCGTTTGAACATCATCAGCTGCGTGGTTTCATACTGCTGACAACCAACCCGGCCCGGGTCTATGCCTAAATCAGCGATCAGGCAGTCTTCCGCCGACACCCCAGGCTCCATATGAGCAGCAAAACCTTCGGCTCTGGCCTGAGCCATTGCCTGATGCGGCACCTGGGCAAATACACCGGGGTGGCCATAAAAAGCGCCAACCACTTTTTTACCGGCCCGCACTTCGGTCAGAATGGCGTCCACCATCTGGCGGTAACTCTGGTTTCTGTCCTGCCCTTCCTGATAATAGGGCTGCAGGCTGCGTACATCCGGGTGCAGGCTTTGCAGCCATTTTTCCACCACACCATGCGACATCAGCGCAAACACCACATCGGCCTGCTGAATATAACTCTGACTTATGGGCGTAATATGCGCCGCCATCATCATGCCAGTGCCAACACAAACCAAACTACCTGATGTTGTTGTCATTTTCTTTACCTGTCTGTCGCGTAAGGTGGTTGTTGTGTTAACTCTTGCCACTGTGCACGGCTTAAACACCAGTGCATATAACCATCCCGGCTGAACTGGTAGCGGATAAAGAGCCGTTTCAGCAAACCTGGTGCAGCTGCAGTGCTGATTTGATGTTTCGCCACCACGGCCTCTAACCCCAGTTGGTTAAAACCATAATTAATCAGGCCTGACAGCACAGGCACTGAATAGCCTTTAAAAAAGAATTCGGGAAATAACATCAGACCAAACTCAGCGCTGGCTGGTGGCACAAGCGTCAACGCAGCTAAACCAACTTGCTGCCCTTGCGGATTCCAGACCACCCAATACAGGTACCCCTGACGGCCCGCCGCCAGCACTTTTTCAAGTAAGGCCAGAGCGTCTGCTTCCGTAAGTACCGGGCCTATCTGCTGCATTACCTCTGCACAACTAAACAAGGCAATAAAGAGTGACTCATCCGCCCTGGTCAGTGGCGCCAGTCTGAACCCTAAGTGTTCAATAGGCTGCTGTTGCATTACTACCTGAAGTTATTCATTATTTTTATCAAACCACTGTAAAAGCATTCAGCAAAGCGAACAAGTGTTATCTGTTTACTCAAGGCGAAATCAGCAGCAAAGTGCCGAGTCTCGTGGTTCGGAGTCAGAAGTCCGGTTTGATAAATTAGTTTCCGCTCCCCCTGTAGTGGGGCCCAACTTACTCAGCTACACTGGTAAAAAAACTGACTGAAGGCGTCTATGCTGAACCTCACTGCAGAGTGTATCCGTCGTCGAGCCTGGTTGAGCCTGCTACCAGCTATCTGGCTCTGGAGTTGTTTTCCGTTACTGGCGGCCCCCAGCAAAAGCCTGCTACTGAGTTACACCAGCCACCCGGAAGTGGAGCAAAAGTTTATTCCGTTGCTGCGTCTTGCCTATCAGAACCTGGGCTACCAGGTACGTTTTATTAATGTGCAAAGCGACCGTTTTCCGCTGCTTATTCAACAACAACAGGTTGATGGAGATGTAGGGCGGCTGATTCAGATGACCGAGTTAGTCTCGGTCACAGTCCCCGTCTACCACCTAACTGATGCTCAGGTCAGCTTGCGTTGCAGACCTGGTATTCGTTGCGAAGAATCCATGTTGTACCAACAGGATGAACTTATCTACACCACAGCCAATACCCAGATTTACCAGCATTTAAAGCTGCACTTTCACGCACGAATGGAAACCAGCCGCGATTGGCAACATATTGTTGAGTTGTACAAACTGGGGCGGGTTGACCGCTTTATCTGGGTTGGCACCGCAGGGGTAGTGCCTGATGGTATCAAAGAAACCAAAGCGGTGTTGTTGAAAACACCAGCGCTGCCGCTCTACCACATACTGCACCAATCCAAAGCCGACTTAGTGCCTTTGGTACGTTCAGAACTGGAGCGGCTCAGCAAAATCGCCGCAAACCCAACCGCAACTCAGGCTGGCACTTAGAGTGCTACTCAGCTAAAATACGCCACCTTTTTTCAGTGTTAACTTTTTTACGGGCTACAACACCAATGGGCAAAAAGCTGCACATTAAAACCTGGGGCTGCCAGATGAACGAATACGATTCGTCCAAAATGGCGGACCTGCTGGATGCCACCCATGGCTACACTCTGACCGAAGATGCAGAAGACGCAGACGTGATTCTGCTGAACACCTGTTCGATCCGCGAGAAAGCCCAGGAGAAGGTATTCCACCAACTGGGTCGCTGGCGTCCGCTGAAAAAGAAAAACCCGAACCTGATTATTGGGGTCGGGGGTTGTGTGGCGTCCCAGGAAGGCGCGGCCATTCGTGAGCGCGCCCCTTATGTCGATATCGTATTTGGCCCGCAAACCCTGCACCGGCTGCCAGAGATGATTAACGCTGTGCGTGGCAGCAAGTCACCTGTTGTTGACGTGTCATTCCCTGAAATAGAAAAATTTGACCGCCTGCCGGAACCCAAAGCCGAAGGCCCAACCGCCTTTGTGTCCATAATGGAAGGCTGTTCCAAATACTGTACCTTCTGTGTGGTGCCTTACACCCGCGGTGAAGAAGTCAGCCGTCCGCTGGACGACGTATTGCTGGAAGTAGCGCAGCTGGCGGATCAAGGGGTGCGTGAAGTGAACCTGCTGGGTCAGAACGTCAATGCCTACCGCGGTGAAAAACACGACGGCAGCATTTGCCATTTCTCTGAACTGCTGCGTTTAGTGGCGGCTATTGATGGCATTGACCGCATCCGTTACACCACGTCGCATCCGGTGGAGTTCACCGACGACATTATTGAAGTGTACCGTGACGTGCCTGAGCTGGTCGATCACCTGCATTTGCCGGTACAGTCCGGTTCTGACCGTATTCTGGCGCTGATGAAACGCAATCACACCGCCATTGAATACAAATCAAAAATTCGTGCGCTGAAAAAAATCCGGCCGAATCTGTCGATGTCGTCCGACTTTATTATCGGCTTCCCGGGAGAAACGGCGGAAGACTTTGAGCAGACCATGGATCTGATCAAAGCGATGAACTTCGATTTAAGCTTCAGCTTTATTTACAGCGCCCGCCCTGGTACCCCAGCGGCCGACTTGCCGGACGATGTGCCGGAAGAAGAGAAAAAGCAGCGCCTGTATATTCTGCAGGACCGCATCAACCAGCAGGCGCAAAGCATTGCCCGCGCTATGCATGGCACAGTGCAACGTGTGCTGGTTGAAGGTCCGTCGAAAAAAGACATTATGGAGCTGACTGGCCGCACCGAAAACAACAGGGTAGTGAATTTCGAAGGCTCACCGGATATGATTGGTCAGTTTGTTGATATTGAGATCACCCATGTGTTTGCCAACAGCTTAAAAGGCAAAGTGATCCGCACCGAACGTGAGATGGATTTACGCCGTGCCGTATCCCCAGCCTCTATTCTGGCGAAAGCGCCAAAAGCAGATGAGCTGGGGGTCAGCAGTTATATACCCTAGTCACTTGAAATTGCGGGGAGACGGCAAGCCAGTGAGACCCCAGGAGCATAACAACCTATGTGACTGAGGCGAGATGGTGCAGCCAACAAAGCCGCAGCTTCAAGTACGACGGGTATATGCCTTAAGGCGAAATCCGGTGATTCAACAAAGGGTGCACAGCGCCCTTTGTTTTTCCAGGAACCAAACAGAGACAGGACATTGGACAACCCCATTACCAGCCTAGATTTTGCGTTAACTCCTTTTGACCCGCAGCGCCTTGCTTTGTTGTGGGGACCATTTGACGACAACCTGCGCCAGATAGAAAGGCGTTACCGGGTCCAAATTTCGTACCGGGATAACGAAGTGCATTTAGTCGGCCTGACCGCTCAGCTGGAGCCGGTGAAACATATTCTGGAATTACTGATGGCTGAGACCGTCAATGCCCAAGGCAAAGCCGTCGCGCTGACCCCTGAGCAGGTGCATCTGGTCATTCAGCAACAGCAGCAGGACCCGGACGAACAAGGTTCGGATGAAGTTAGCATCAAAACCCGCAAAGGCTCCGTCAAAGGCCGAAACGCCAATCAAAGCCGCTATGTGAAAAATATCCGTCAGCACGATGTTACTTTTGGTATTGGCCCTGCGGGTACAGGCAAAACTTATTTAGCTGTGGCCTGCGCTGTGGATTCGCTGGAAAAAGGCGAGGTGCGCCGCATCGTTTTAACCCGACCTGCGGTGGAAGCCGGTGAAAAACTGGGCTTTTTACCCGGCGACCTGACCCAGAAGGTCGACCCTTACCTGCGGCCTTTGTACGACGCTTTATTTGAAATGCTGGGTTATGAAAAAGTCGAAAAGTATTTAGAGCGTGGGGTGATTGAAATTGCGCCTCTGGCCTATATGCGTGGCCGCACTTTGTCGGACGCCTTTATTATTCTGGATGAAAGCCAGAACACCACAGTAGAGCAGATGAAAATGTTTCTGACCCGCATTGGTTTTAACTCCAAAGCGGTGATTACCGGTGACGTCACCCAGGTGGATTTACCACGGGGCCAGTACTCAGGTTTAAAACATGCGATGGATGTGCTGTCCGAGGTACCGGAACTGAGCTTCAACTTCTTTAAAGCCAAGGACGTGGTACGCCACCCTGTGGTACAAAAAATTGTACTGGCTTATGAAGCTTTTGATGCGAAAAAGCAGGCAGCGGCCGACGCCGCCAAAGCCGTAACATTGGGGTCAGAGTCAAAGGCGACATCCGACCTGAACCCCAAACAAAGCTGAGGATTTTATGGCCGTTATTCTGGATTTGCAGCTGGCCAGCAACGCCGCAAATTTACCCACTGAAGCGCAGTTCCAGCAATGGCTGGATGCAGCAGTGTTACCTTTTCAGCAGGACGCCGAAGTGACCATCCGTATAGTGGATGAAGACGAAAGCCGTCAGCTGAATTTTGATTACCGCGAAAAAGACAAACCAACCAATGTGCTGAGTTTTCCTTTTGAGCTGCCGCCAGGGGTGGACGAACTGCCGCTGCTCGGCGATTTAGTGATTTGTGCCGCAGTGGTAGCCACTGAAGCGGCAGAACAGGGAAAAGCACTGCATCACCACTGGGCTCATATGGTGGTGCATGGTTGTCTGCATTTATTGGGGTATGACCATATCGAAGATGCCGACGCTGAAGAAATGGAGCAGGAAGAAATTCAAATCCTCGCCACACTGGGCATAGAAAACCCTTATATTCTGCCGGATTAACTGATATCTTAATTTTTTATTCGTTTGGAGCTGAAAGTTTTATATGGGTGACGACCATTCTCACTCTAGCAAGGGTTCTGCGAAGTCCTGGTTAGAGCGTATAGCCGCCATTTTTACCGCAGAACCACAGGATTTATCCGATCTGGTCGAGATTATTCAGGAAGCTGGCCGTCGCGAGCTGATTGATACCGACACCCAGCGTATGCTGGAAGGTGTACTCGATGTCTCGAAAATGCGCGCCCGTGACATTATGGTGCCACGCAGCCAGATGGCAACCCTCAATATCAACCACAGCCTGCAGGAACTGATGCCAGTGCTGCTGGAAAATAATCACAGCCGCTACCCAGTGGTCAACGAAGACAAAGACCATATTGAAGGTATTTTGCTGGTCAAAGACTTGCTGGCCCATGCACTGAAAGGCGAAACCGATCTGGACCTGCGGCCTTTTCTGCGCCCGGCGGTCATTATTCCGGAAAGTAAACGTGTCGATGCGCTGCTCAAAGAGTTTCGCCAGAAACGCTACCATATGGCGGTGGTGGTCGACGAATACGGTGGTGTGTCGGGTCTGGTCACCATTGAAGATATCCTCGAACAAATCGTTGGTGAAATTGAAGACGAACACGACGATGAAGAAGATGTCGATATTAAACAAATGGCCAGCCATGTGTTTCAGGTCAGCGCCTTAACACCGGTCGATGAGTTTAACGAAAGTTTTGGCACCTCATTTGACGAAGAAGAGGCCAGTACCATAGGCGGCATTGTGTTGCATGCCTTTGGCCATATGCCGGAAAAAGGTGAAACCATCGAACTGCAACAGCTGACCTTTAAAGTCAGCAAAGCCAATAACAGACGCCTGGTGCAACTCCAGGTGATCAAAGCCAAACCCCCGGCAGAACCGCCGTCGGAATAAAGGAAGAACATCTTGTTGTTGTTACGGACCTCTTTCTTACCAGCCCTGCTTCTTGCAGGGCTGGGCGCATTCAATACTCTGGCTTATGCGCCTTACAGCGCTCATGCCATTCCACTTTTTACCTTAACAGCGCTGGCCATTATGGTGCTGCGTGCTCCCAGCTGGAAACAGGCCGCTTTGTATGGTTTTAGTTATGGTCTGGGCTGGTTTGCGGTGGGCATCAGTTGGGTGCATGTCAGCATAGCCACTTTTGGCGGCATGCCGCTGATTGCCAGCCTGGGTATTATGGCGCTGCTGGTGTTGTATTTATCCTTCTACCCGGCGCTGGCTGCTGCTTTGGCCTGGCGTTTTCGTGCCACTAAAGCCTGGCCGCTGCTGCTGGCCGCCTGCTGGTTGGTCGCTGAAAACCTGCGCAGCTGGGTGCTGACCGGTTTTCCATGGTTATCGGTCGGTTACAGCCAGACCAGTGGTTTTCTGGCGCCCTGGGCACCACTGATAGGTGAAGTCGGCATCAGCTTTATGATGCTGTTGTTTGCTGGCAGCTTTGCGGTGTTCGCGCTGCGCCGGCAGTTTGGCAGCGTGGCTGTCACTGCGCTGCTATTTGCCGCCACGCCTTTTCTTGGTGCTGTTAAGGGCTGGCAGGCCACAGACGACAAAGTGTCTGTGGCTTTGGTGCAAGGCAATATTCCACAAAACCTGCGCTGGGAGCCGGCCGAAGAAGCCAACACCATGAAAAAATACATGGAACTGTCGCGGGAGCATCTGAACCATCAGTTGATGATTTGGCCAGAGGCCGCCATTCCTCAGCTGGAGCCACTGGCGCTGGCCTACCTGATTAACCTGGATATGCTGGCCGCCGAGCGGGAAACCGCGGTGGTCACAGGTATTCTGGACTACAAAACCAATGGCGACGCCTACAATGGCATGATTGTGCTTGGCCGGTACCACAATGCCGTCACCCAAGGTGATTACAGCTACGGCACCAGCAACCGCTACCAAAAGCACCATCTGTTGCCTATTGGTGAATTTGTGCCTTTTCAGTCAGTACTGCGCCATGTCGCGCCGTTTTTTAACCTGCCGATGAGCAGTTTCAGCCGCGGTGACTGGCAGCAACCGAACCTGCAGGCCAATGGTTATCAGTTGTTGGCAGCACTTTGTTTTGAAATTGCGTTTCCACGCCAGATGGTGGCGAATTTCAACGACGACACCGACTTTCTGTTAACGGTCAGCAATGACGCCTGGTTTGGTGAATCCATAGGGCCACATCAGCATCTGGAAATTGCCAAAATGCGGGCGCTGGAATTAGGCCGCCCGCTGCTGCGTGCCACCAATAACGGCATTACCGCTGTGATAGCGGCGGACGGCACAGAATTGGGCCGCCTGCCACAGTTTGAAGAGGGGGTGTTGTCATTGCAGGTGCCGCAAACCACAGGCCGGACTTTGTACAGCCAGTTGGGCGACTGGCCTCTGAACTTAGTCAGCCTGCTGGTACTGGCTGCTTTCTGGCTACGCCAGCGGTTTAGCGCCGCCAGATAACACGCTTAAGCAAAGACGGTAACCACCTGCCGGCTTAACCCAACCAAAGCACCGGCAGGGTTCCATAAACGCGAGCTGATCAAATGATAGCCATCGGCGCCCTGCTCTATTTCTGCGGCATAGGACCAAAACTCTTCGCCGTTAAAACCAGTCCAGCCCGGCAATAACTCTAAGGTCCAGGTCAATGAACTGGCCGGTGCGGGCTGAGGCAATAAGCCAAGGCTCACCGGCCACCAGGCGTCTATTAATGCCAACAGCTCTGGCAAACCGGCTTCAGACTGATGCGCTTTTAAGCGGTTACGGCCCGCCAGTACCCGCTGGCTGCCACCACTGTAAGGCCAGGCACCAGCGTCCAGCATAAAATCAATGTGTTGAGTAAATTCCGGCACCCCAGGCGCCGCCGGCATCTGCCAGCCTCTATGCTGACTGATGCTGTTATGCTGCAATTCAGGCAACAACGGTAAATCCAGCTTTGACTCTCGGGCTACACCAAAACTGGCCAGCAGCACCAGCGCCACCTGGCCTTGCTGTTCAATTTCCACCAGCGCCTGCGTCACCGATTTGCCCTGTCGTAAAATCCGGCGGCTGACAGTCGCCATGCCGGGTTCCAGCGGAGCAACAAAAGAGACCGTCAGCGAACGGATATCTGCGGCGCTGACCGGCCCATTTAATAAATGCTGCGCTGCTAAGGCCGCTGCCATACCGCCAAATAGCGCCCTGCCCTGGCCCCAGCCAGCAGGCACCTCAATCTGTACCTGATCGGACTGGGCTGCAGAAAACTGCTGCATTACCTGTAAAAACTGCATTTCAACCTCATTAGCTGGCCCCGGGCTGCACGTTTCGCTGCAGCCCTGTCGATATGGTCGCTATCTTAGTTTTCTGACGGCTCCGCTTCCAGATCTTTTATTGACACGGTGCCACGGGCTTCGTCATTGCGTTGCTGCAGCTTGACTAAATACTTCAGCAGTTCAGGCGGAAAGCGGTGCAGATAGGGGTCGCCATTTATTTTGGTGATATTGACCGAGCTACCACCACCAAACTCCTGTCGGGTGCCATAAATATCGGTCACAATCCAGTCATCAATCAGAGCATACATAGTGTCGGCATCCTGCAGTGCGTCTTTTTCTGCCGGTTTCAGGTATTGATTTAAATGCGTTCTGAGGTCCTGCTGGAAATTTGGAAAGTAGCCGGCATTACGCTGGTAAAAGCTGGAGACCAAAAAGTTGTCGCCGGCCGGATAGGTACCGCGGTTGGAATTAATAAAATCAAAGGCGTTCGCCTGCAGAGCCCGCATCACATTTTCGCCGGTGTAAGCAAACTTGCGAATACTGGGACTGCCAATATAACCTTGGTACAAGCCATAGAGTACCAGAGGATCGTGGTCGAACTTTACCTTCAGCACTTTGTGCTGAATGTCGTTCAGACTCAACTGCACCCCTTCAATTTTCAGCAGCTTACGTTGCAATAAGCCGCCCTCTGCCGTGACAAACTCCTCCAGGTATTTCTTCGGATAGACTTTATTGATTTCATCTATCACCACCAAATTGTACAGATTCAACCAATAGGCCAGTTGCTCATTGGCAGTCAGGGTATTGAGCGCCACTTCACTGGGCAGCTGCTGCAGGCTTTGCCGTATCGCGCTGACATTGTCATTTAGCTCAGGTAATTTTCGAAACTGTTCGTAATGAAATTTGTTGCCCGCCAGAATAGTGCGGGTTTTGTATTTATTGGTTAAGCGGGTGCCTGTATGGGGCACCTCAGCTTTGGCCTTCTGCCGGTTGACCGGGCCAGACAGCAAGACCGACGAGCGCAGCACAAAGTCCCAGTCGGCGTAATCAATGACAATTTTGGAGTTGGGGTCGTCACCAAACCAATGCGCAGGTAATTCCTGCTCGCGGGCCTCAATGCCCCATGCAAACAGGACAATCAAGGGGAGTACTAACCAAGAGGTTTTCATTCTGGTGGCTCCTTCGATCTAATCACTGAACTGACAGTCACAGCCTGCAAACTGAACAGGCTGACCTGACTGGCTCCTTAGTTTTGCCCAGCTGCCTCGCCCAGATCTTTCACTGTGACGGTACCTAAGTTATTTTCATTGCGGTGTTTCAGCTCTTTTAACCGGACCATCAGCTCAGGAGAGAAACGGCCATAATTCACCGAGCGACTTTGCAAGGCATCACTCAGTAATTCCGTATTGGCCACTTCGCTGGTTTCCGCTGAGCCACCAAGCTGGCTGAACGCCCCTATAAATGCAGCATTATTGGTGGCCACACTGCCGCCAAAATTCTGGGTGGAACCGTAAATATCGGTGACAGTCCAGTCATCAATTTTTGCCACCAGCTTTTTCGCATTATCCAAAGCGTTCTGGTCGGTCATGCTCAGGTATTCTTTTAAATGCGCAGATAAATCCGCTTTAAAATCAGGGAAATAATCGGCATTGCGCTGATAGAAGTTCGCGACCAGAAAGTCTTTACCGGCTGGATAAGTACCGCGGTTCGAGTTGATAAAATCAAAGGCGTTGGCGGTCAGGGTGCGGCGCACATTATCACCGGTATAGGCATGTTTGCGGATGCTGGGGCTGCCAATATAGCCCTGGTACAGGCCATACAATATCAGCGGGTCCCGGTCGAATTTCACTTTCAGCACTTTGTGCTGAATATCATTCAGACTGAGTTCCACCCCTTCCACTGTGACGGTTTTACGCGCTAACAACCCATCATCGTCAGTGACAAAATCTTCCAGTTTCTTTTCTGGATAAATTTTATTGATTTCATCGACCACCACCACGTTATACAGGTTCAGCCAGTAGGCCAACTGCTCGTTATTGGTCAGCAGGTTCAGCGGAATCTCACTGGGTACCCGCTGCAAACTGTCACGGATAGCGCTGATACTTTGTTTTAATTCAGGCTCCTTACGAAATCGTTCGTAAAAGAACTTATTGCCGGCATTGATGGTTTTGACGTTGTAGTTGTTTTTCATCCTTGTACCGATACTGCCACGGTCTTCCGGCGCTTCTTCCCGGCTTGGCGGACCAGACAACAGCACAGAGGCTTGTAAGATGTAATTCCAGTCACTGTAATCGACAGTGATTTTGGAGTTAGGGTCTTCGCCAAACCAGTGTTTTGGCAATTCCGGCTCGCTGGCCTGACTGCCCAGTGCACACATCAGGGCTGCGAATGCTGATAACCAGTATTTTTTCATCAGAATCACTCCTTTGTTCTGCTGATTAATTTTGTGCAGACTCTTCTTCCAGATCTTTCACTGTGACAGTACCACTATGGCGTTCATTGCGTTGTTTCAGTTCTTTTAACCGCACAATCAGCTCCGGAGAGAAGCGGCCATAGTTCACAGAACGTCTTTGTAAGGCATCGCTGAGCAATTCAATATTAGAGTCTTCACGGGTTTCCGGCGGACCATCAATGCGACTGAACGCTCCCAGGAAAGCCGCATTGTTATTCGCCACACTGCCGCCAAAATTCTGGGTGGAACCGTAAATATCGGTGACAGTCCAGTCATCAATTTTTGCCACCAGCTTTTTCGCATTATCCAAAGCGTTCTGGTCGGTCATGCTCAGGTATTCTTTTAAATGCGCAGATAAATCCGCTTTAAAATCAGGGAAATAATCGGCATTGCGCTGATAGAAGTTCGCGACCAGAAAGTCTTTACCGGCTGGATAAGTACCGCGGTTCGAGTTGATAAAATCAAAGGCGTTGGCGGTCAGGGTGCGGCGCACATTATCACCGGTATAGGCATGTTTGCGGATGCTGGGGCTGCCAATATAGCCCTGGTACAGGCCATACAATATCAGCGGGTCCCGGTCGAATTTCACTTTCAGCACTTTGTGCTGAATATCATTCAGACTGAGTTCCACCCCTTCCACTGTGACGGTTTTACGCGCTAACAACCCATCATCGTCAGTGACAAAATCTTCCAGTTTCTTTTCTGGATAAATTTTATTGATTTCATCGACCACCACCACGTTATACAGGTTCAGCCAGTAGGCCAACTGCTCGTTATTGGTCAGCATATTCAGCCGGATTTCATCCGGCACTTTCTGCAGGCTTTCGCGAATACCTTTAATGGTCGCCTTTAATTCGGGGTTCTTACGAAAACGCTCGTAAAAGAACCTGTTACCGGCATTGATGGTTTTAACGTTGTACTTGTTTTTCATTTTGGTGCCGATACTGCCACGATCTTCCGGCGCTTCTTCCCGGCTTGGCGGACCAGACAACAGCACTGAAGCCTGCAGTACATAATCCCAGTCACTGTAATCAATAGTGATGGCGGAGTTTGGATCGTCACCAAACCAGTGTTCGGGCAGTTTCTGTTCGCTGGCCTGACTGCCTAGCGTAAAAGCCATGAAAACAGATGCCATTAACCAGTGCTTGTTCATAGGGGGGTCGCTCCTTCGTTTTACTTATGTTCAGCGGCCGGAGCACGAATACACCCTGTGCTTCGGGTTTAGTCAAAGCCTACAGTAGCTTAATTAGCCATTAGTTTCAAATTTGTTAACGCATTGATTTCATTAACAGGAATTCATGCAGTTTTGCAAGAATTTGCAACTGGAGGTCAGAACAGCGGGAGCAACTCAGCCAGGGTTTTCACCGTCAGATCGGCCTGAATACCGGCAGGAAGCTGTTTACCCGGGTGCTGGACAAAACAGGTATAAAAGCCCATCTGCCGGCCACCGGCAATATCGGCTTGAGGGTTATCGCCCACCATCAGCACTGTGGACGGGTCTGGCTGACCCATTTGTTCCAGCGCATGCTGAAAAATCCGTGGGTTGGGTTTGGCGGCGCCAACTTGTTCAGAGATCACCAGCAGATCAAAATGATCCTGCAGCCCGGCCTTTTCCAGCCGCACCTGCTGCAAGTCGGTAAAGCCATTGGTAATAATGCCCAGCCGCTTTTGACCTTTGAGCCGTTGCAATAATTCGATAGCACCGGGCAGAGGCGGACAGACCTGTGCCATGGCCTGCAGGTACTGCCGGTTCAGCACTGCAGGTTCAACGCCCAAACGTTGGCCCAGGGCCGTAAAACGGCGAACTTTCAGCTCGTCGGCCTGAATGTCGCCTTGCTGATACAACACCCACAGCGGCTGGTTCAGCGCCTGAAACTGCTGATACTCCTGCTCACTGAAGCCCAGGCCATAAGCGTGCATCATCAGCGACAGACCGCTGAAGGCATCAAAATGAAACAGGGTATCGTCAGCGTCAAACAACACCCATTCCAGCTTGGCTAACCAATGGTTATTCATCGGCGGTGCCATTGACGATATCGGCAATATCTTCCAGCCGGCGCAGTGCCAGGAAGTTGATGGTGCGTTTCGGGTACTGGCCTTTGCTGTTGCGCTCACCGGCCGGCATGTCCATCAGCAGTTCCAGCGCTTCATCCACCTGTTTGACGGTGTAGATATGGAACTGACCATCCCGCACCGCCTGGGTGACTTCGTCGTTCAGCACCAGGTTCAGCTGGTTACTGGCCGGAATAATCACCCCTTGTTCACCGTTTAAACCACGCGACTGGCACAGCCGGAAAAAGCCTTCAATTTTTTCGTTAACCCCACCTATGGCCTGCACCTGACCATACTGGTTGATGGAACCCGTCACCGCCAGGCTTTGTGCTATCGGCAAATCGGCAATGGCGGAAATCAGCGCACAAACTTCCGCCAGAGACGCACTGTCCCCATCAATCAGGCCATAGGATTGTTCCATCGCAATATTGGCTGACAGCGTCAGCGGGAAATGCTGGGCATATTTAGCGCCCAAATAACCGGTCAGCAGCATCACCCCTTTGGAGTGAATGGCTTTTCCCAGCTCCACTTCGCGTTCAATATCGACCACACCGGTCGAACCGGCAAACACAGTGGCACTGATGCGGGCCGGTGTACCAAAAGCCGTATCACCAATTTCCAGCACCGTCAGGCCATTGATTTTTCCAACCGCCCAGCCGTCAGTATCAATTAAAATCTGGCCTTCCTGAATATCTTCCAAAAAGGATTCGCTGATGCGGCCGGTGCGGTACTGTTTGCCGTCCAGCGCTTCCTGCACATGGGCTGCTGTGACTTCCGTCTGGCCATGCTGGCTGGCATAAAAACAGGCTTCCCGCACCAGCTCCAGCACTTCGGCAAAACGGGCCGACAATTTGCGCTGGTGCTCCGCCTGGCGGAAACTGAAACGCAGCAGTTGGGTCAGGCCACAGGCCGACAGGGTGTCCAGTCCCATTTGTTGGATCTGATCCTGAATTTGCAGCGACATAAAACGCATGGTGTGTGGTTCAAAGGGCAAATAGTGCTCAAAGTCGGCCAACACCCGGAATAACTCATTGAATTCGTCGTCTACATCCTGGATCAGGTAATACAGATCACGGGACCCCAGCAGCACAATTTTCACATTCAGCGGTATGGCTTTGGGCGTGATAATGGTGGAGTTGGTGACCGCATGGTCACTTAAGGTGTCGATCACAATTTCGCCGCTTTTCAGTGCCAGTTTCAGCGCATCCCAGACGCCGGGTTGCGTCAGCAAGCGGTCGGCGTCCAGCACCAGATAGCCGCCATTGGCTTTGTGCAACGCGCCGGGGCGGATCATGCCGTAATTGGTGTACAGGCTGCCCTGCATTGAGCTGTATTCGACCCGGCCAAATAAATTGCCGTAACTGGGGTTGGGCTCAAAGATAATAGGGGCGCCGTCCATTAATTCATGGTGCATCAGCACATTGGGTACAAAATCTTCCACAAACAAACTGCGGGTGTCCATTTCCTCCAGCTTGTCGGTTTCCGCCTCTTCCGGCAGCAACTCCAGCACGGCTTTGATCAGCGCCGGTTTCATCTCTTTCAGAAAACGCAGCACTCCAATTTCTTTGGCGTAATCATGCTCCAGCTGTTTCAGCAGCGGCTTGATAGCGGTTTCAATGGTCTCGCGGCGCAGCGCCCGCAGGTTTTCCGACAGTTCACGTTTCCACTGTGGCAACTCCAGCAACTGCTCGTTCAGAATGGTTTCCAGCTCTGACACCAGGTCATAAAAATACTGGCGTTTTTCGTCGGAGAGTTTGGCAAATTCGCTGTCATCCAGCGCTTTGCCATCGATCACCGGCGAAAAGCTGACCGCGCCATTTTCTTCATACAGCACCACTTGCTGTTCCAGTGCCTTGCGTTCCACCAGCGCAATGGCGGCTTCGTATTTATCGTCAAACGCCTGATGGATGGCTTTTTTCTTGCGCTGATAGCCCGGGTTATCAAAGGCGGCCGGAAAGGTGTCCAGCAGCTCGTCAATCAGCGCTTCTACTTTTTTTACCAGGACCTTGCCTTCACCCGGCGCCAGACGCAGCGTGTGAGGCACCCGCTCATCGTCAAAGTTATTGATATAACACCAGTCATCCGGTGTGGCTTTTTCGCTGGCGGCCTGCTGCAGCACATCCTGCACCAGGGTAAAACGCCCCAGTGCCGGTTCCCCCATCACATAGAGGTTGTAACCCGGCATATCCATACCAATGGCAAAGTTCAGCGCGGCTTTGGCTCTGTCCTGGCCAATAAAAGTGCTGGATAAACCGCTGACATCCAGCGCTTGTTGGATCAGTTCAGGGGCAAGGTTTGGACCTAATTGTTCGGGGGACAGCGCAAGGGTACGGCTCTGTGGCGTCATGCAAAAGGCTCTTCGTGATCAATAAAAAGGGGAAACTTCCCCATCTTAACAAAAGGTGGCGCAAAAAGAACAACCGCAATGGCTTTTACACCACCACAAAGATCAAGAGGGCAACCCCAGCCGTGAAAACTGCAGACCACCGCAGTCCGTGCAGCTGCACAGTTCATCCGGATGAAAAAAGCTCTGGGTCTGACCGCAGGCCGTGCACTGATACAGGCCCATACCGACCCGCTCCCCTTGCAGATACACGCCATGGTGGTGTAAATCTTCCAGCAGCTCCTGCCATTCCACCTGGGTTTTGTCGGTGATCAGTGACAACTCATACCAAAGCGCTTCAGGCCAGATCGATGGTGGCTCTTCTTCGTCAGACTGCCGCTTTAAAGTTTCCAGAAACAACTGAGTTTCATAGGCGCTTAAGTCTTTACCCGCTTTCAGATAAGCCCTGATGGTATCCGTCCACTGCACCAGCCGGCCCACCTGCTGCTCACGGGCTTGTTGCAACATTTCAGCTAACTCGTTGAGCCAGCGTTGATATTTGTCGGAAAAATCTGCCATAACTGCCTCCTGTACGTCAGTATAGTCGGCAATAAACGGCTTTTTTGTCAATTTAGTCGCAGCCCTGTTGTAGTTGGTCTGGCTTTGTTTCAGGCTGACCTTTTGCCGGAGTTTAAAATGAAAAAAAGAATGATAATGCTCGGCCTGGTACTGCACCTGAGTGCTCAGGCAGCAGACTATTTCCCGCCGGCCGGCCAATGGGCTGCGACCAGCCCCGCCAGCCTCAAAGTGAATGAGCAGCGCCTGGCCGATGCTGTCGCCTACGCCATTGCCAGTGAAAACAAAGCCAGTAAAGACCAGGCCCTGGTGCAGGCCACGACTTTTGGTGCCAAAGAACCTTACGACCAGATTATTGGCCCTATGTCGGTACGCGCACCAGCCAATGGTTTAATCATTTATCAGGGCAAACTGATCGCCCGTTGGGGGGAAGTCGACAGTGTCGATATGACCCACAGCATTACCAAAACTTTTTTAACCACTGTGACAGGGCTCGCCTGGCAACAGGGACTCATCCGCGATCTGCAGGACAAAGTGGGCCCCTCTATGCCGCAGGGTGTCGATTTATATCAGGGCGAGCATAACAGCCAGATCACCTGGGATCATCTGCTGCGTCAGACCAGCGACTGGCAAGGCACCTTGTGGGGCAAACCGGACTGGGCCGACCGACCCGAAGGCCAGACACCGGCTGACTGGCCAAACCGGCCACTGCGCACACCAGGCAGCCATTACAAATACAACGACGTGCGAATCAACCTGCTGGCGCTGTCCACACTTTATGTCTGGCGTAAACCTTTGCCCACTGTGCTGAATGAACAGATTATGCGGCCTATTGGCGCCTCGTCCACCTGGCGTTGGTACGGCTATGACAACAGCTGGATAGAACTGGACGGCCAGCGCATCCAGTCAGTGTCCGGCGGTGGTCACTGGGGCGGCGGTCTCTTTATCAATGCCTGGGATTTAGCCCGTTTTGGTTACCTGTTTTTGCGGGACGGCCAATGGCAAGGCAAACAGCTGGTCAGCAAAGCATGGATCCAACTGGCCCGCACCGGCGGCAACGCCAACCCCGAATACGGCTTTGCCAACTGGTTTTTAAACCCAGGCCGCAAAGCCCTGCCAAACGCCCCTGAAACGGCCGTCACCTTTCAGGGGGCCGGGCGCAATATTATTTATATCGATCAAGAAAACGATCTGCTGATGGTCGCGCGCTGGATTGGCAATGGCGATGAGCTGAACCAATTAGTGGGGAAAGTGTTGGCCGCATTGCCTGAATAAGCCAGCCCCCCTGGCCCTGCAGCCTTCACTGCAGGGCGTATTTCTGTCAGCAATGGCCGTCTTTGCTGTTGTTGGCGTCCCCACTGATGCGGTATGCTAGCGGCAATTTTTTTCGCCGGTTCAAAGCACTGCAGAGCCGGTTTTGCATGGTTTGAAGTCGGAAGGTCTGAATGCACGAACAATACAGCCCGCAGCAAATTGAACAGCAGCTGCAAGCGAAGTGGGAACAAAACAACGCCTTTAAAGTGGTGGAAGACGCCACCAAAGAAAAATTCTATTGCCTGTCGATGTTCCCTTACCCAAGTGGCCGGCTGCATATGGGCCATGTGCGTAACTACACCATTGGGGACGTGATCAGTCGCTTCCAGCGCATGCAAGGTAAAAACGTGATGCAGCCTATGGGTTGGGATGCCTTCGGTTTACCGGCAGAAAACGCCGCTATCAATAACAAAACCGCGCCGGCCAAATGGACTTATGCCAACATTGAGTACATGAAAAACCAGCTGAAACGCCTGGGTTTTGGTTATGACTGGGACCGCGAAATTGCCACCTGTCAGCCAGAGTATTACCGCTGGGAACAATGGTTTTTCACCAAGCTGTTTGAAAAAGGTCTGGTGTACAAAAAACTGTCGACCGTCAACTGGGACCCTGTCGATCAGTGTGTGCTGGCCAACGAGCAGGTGATTGATGGCCGCGGCTGGCGCTCAGGCGCATTGGTGGAGCAGCGTGAACTGGCGCAGTGGTTTATTAAAATCACCGATTATGCCGAAGAACTGCTGAACGACTTAGACCAGCTGGATGGCTGGCCTGAACAGGTCAAAACCATGCAGAAAAACTGGATTGGCCGCTCTGAAGGGGTGGAAATTACGTTCCAGGTTGCCGATACAGATCAAAAGCTTACGGTGTACACCACCCGTCCGGACACCTTGTATGGGGTGACTTATGTGGCGGTCGCCGCTCAGCACCCGCTGGCGCAACAAGCCGCATTGAATAACCCGGCATTGCAGGCCTTTATTGACGACTGCAAAGGCAACAAAGTAGCCGAAGCCGAAATGGCGACCATGGAGAAAAAAGGTGCGCCCACAGGTTTATTTGTGGTGCACCCGCTGACCGGTGAACAGGTACCGGTCTGGGTCGCCAACTTTGTGTTGATGGACTATGGTTCTGGCGCTGTGATGGCGGTGCCTGGCCATGACCAACGCGACTATGAATTTGCCACTAAATACGGTCTGGCGATTAAACAAGTGATTGAACCTGCCGCTGGCAGCGAAAGCGTCTGCGATTTAACCACGGCGGCTTTTACTGAAAAAGGCGTACTGGTGAACTCGGCAGAATTTAACGGCCTGGATTTCACCGCCGCATTTAAGGCCATTGCCGACAAGCTGTCTGGCCTGGGCATTGGCCAGGTGAAAGTGAACTACCGTTTGCGTGACTGGGGCGTCTCCCGTCAACGTTACTGGGGTTCACCCATTCCGATGCTGACACTGGAAGACGGTACCCAGGTGCCGGTGCCAGAAGACATGCTGCCGGTGCGCTTGCCGGAAGACGTGGTGATGGATGGGGTGAAATCGCCGATTAAAGCCGACCCAGAGTGGGCGAAAACGACCTATCAAGGCCAGGCCGCTTTCCATGAAACCGATACCTTCGACACCTTTATGGAATCGAGCTGGTACTACGCCCGTTACTGCAGCCCGGACCACGATAAAGCCATGCTGGACCCGGCCAAAGCCAACTACTGGCTGCCGGTTGACCAGTACATTGGTGGTATTGAACACGCCATTTTGCACCTGCTGTATTCACGTTTCTTCCATAAATTATTACGTGACGTGGGTTTAGTGCAGTCGGACGAGCCGTTCAAACGCCTGCTGTGTCAGGGCATGGTGCTGGCGGAGACCTTCTTCCGCGACACCGAGAACGGCGGCAAAGAATGGTACTCACCGGCCGACGTGACTGTGGAGCGTGACGACAAAGGCCGGATTACAGGTGCAGTGCTGCAAAGCGACGGCCAGCCGGTGCAAAGCGCGGGCATGAGCAAAATGTCCAAGTCGAAAAACAACGGCATCGACCCCCAGGTGGTGATTGACCAATACGGTGCCGACACAGTACGTTTATTTATGATGTTTACCGCACCACCAGAACAAACCCTGGAATGGCAGGATTCCGCCGTGGAAGGCGCGAACCGCTTCCTGCGCCGGATCTGGACTTTAAGCTCAGAAAACAAAGCGCTGTTTGGCACCGATTGGGCAGCGGAGCTGAATAACGGGCAAAAAGCTTTGCGCCGCGAAATTCACAAAACCATTGCCAAAGTGACAGACGACATTGGCCGCCGCTACACCTTTAACACCGCCATCGCCGCTATTATGGAGCTGACCAACAAGCTGCAAAAAGCGCCGGTCGACACCGATGCGGATAAGCAAGTGAAAGTGGAAGGTATTAAAGCCGTGCTGCAACTGCTGAACCCTATCACCCCTCACCTGTCCCAGTACCTGTGGTCCGAGTTGGGTCTGGGCGATGCACTGGAACAACAGCCATGGCCAACGGCGGATGCAGCCGCGCTGGTGGAAGACGAAAAACTGGTGGTGGTACAGGTCAACGGCAAGCTGCGTGGCAAAATCACAGTGGCGGCCGATGCGACTCAGGACGACGTGCTGGCGATGGCCAAACAAGACGAAAATGTTCAGCGTTTCCTCGAAGGCGCAGAGATCCGTAAAGTGATCTATGTGCCGGGCAAACTGCTGAACCTGGCGGTGGGCTGATGCGCAGCCTGCCTCTGCTTGCCCTGATGCTGCTGAGCCTGGTGCTCAGCAGTTGTGGTTTTCATTTACGTGGCAGCCTGCCGTTGGAAAAATTTCCGTCTTTGTATCTGGATGCCCCCAAGCATTCGGAGTTGGCTGAGCGGTTAAGCCTGCAACTGCAAAGCAACCAGGTCAAACTGCTTGAGCAGATGGATCCGAAAGCACCTGTACTGAAGCTGGAACAGGACAGCCTGGAACGACGCACCTTGTCCTTGTTCCCCAATGGCCAGGTCGCCGAATATGAACTGATTTATAAAGTCCGCTACACCCTGTATTTACCAGAACAAAACGAGCAACAACGCGAGTTTCAGTTGACCAGGGATTATCAGGACGACCCGAACAGCGCTCTTGCCAAAGCCAAAGAGCTGGATCTGATGCTGGACGAACTGCGCACTCAGGCGGCCAGCCGGATTATCCGCCAGCTGAACCGGACCCACTAAATGCTGAAACTGTATAGCAATCAGCTTGCTGCACAGTTAGATAAACAGCTGGCTCCTGTGTACCTGGTGTTTGGCGAGGAGCCGCTGCAAAAGCAGGAAAGCCTGGACTTAATCCGGAAAAAAGCCCGAACACAGGGTTTTGACGAGCGTCTGAGTTTCCAGTGGGATCCGCAATTCAACTGGTCCGATTTTCTGCTTGAATTGAACAACCTGTCGTTATTTGCCCCCCGCCGGTTATTTGAACTGGAACTGCCAGCCAAACTGCCGGCTGGCGCCGCCGACCAGCTGAAACAGCTGACGCAGCAGCTGCATCCTGACCTTGTCCTGGTGCTGCATGCCAATAAAAACGCCACTGAATTTGCCCGTAGCAGCTGGTTTAAACAGCTGGCCGAACAAGGCGTGCAGGTGCAGTTTTACCCGTTGGATGACCAGCAATTTGCCCGCTGGTTACAACAACGCGCAAGCAGCATGAAAGTGCAGCTGAGCCCCGATGCCATCACTTTGTTGCAGCATCACTGCGCCGGTAATTTATTAGCCGCCGCGCAGGAACTGGAGAAAATAGCCCTGACAGACCAGCAGGGCCGCATTGATGCGGCGTTGCTTGAGCAGTTTCTGGCTGACCAGTCACATTATTCAGTGTTTCAACTGGTGGATGCCTTGCTGCAGGGCCAGGGCAATGAGGCACTGCACAGGCTGCACCGCCTGTTGTTGCAGGACACTGAGCCTGTGATTATTGCCTGGCAATTGCAAAAAGAAATCCAGACCCTGCTGCAGATGCATCTGGCACAACAACAAGGCCTGCCGATGGCCGAGTTTTTTAAAAAACATGGGATCTGGCCCAAACGGCAGCCGATGTACCACAGTGCAGTGGCGCGGTTACCGCAGAAATGGCTGAGCTACTGCATTGCCGAACTGGCCGCGTTTGACCGCGCTTTTAAAACCGGCTTCCTGGCAGACCAGGATTTAGCGTTGGCCCATCTGGTCAGTTTGTTTGTCTGCCCTGTGCCCAAAGTCTTTTCACTGCAACAGATCTATGGCCATGACTAAAGCCCGTCTGGCGATTTTAGGGGGCACCTTCGACCCGGTGCACCGTGCCCATATTGCCTGTGCCCTCTTTGTGCAGCAGTTGTTGCAGCCTGAACAGGTGCAGTTGATGCCTTGCCATCTGCCAGCCCATCGCAGCAGCCCCGGGGTCAGCCCTCAGCACAGAGCAGCGATGGTCGAACTGGCGATTGCGTCTTATCCGGGCCTGACCTTGCAATCCCTGGAAATAAACCAGCACAAACCCTCTTACACAGCAGACAGCCTGGAACAGCTTCGTGTGTTGTATCCGGAGCACCAGCTGCTGTTTGTAATGGGCAGCGATTCGTTAGCCTATTTTAAAAGCTGGAAAAAATGGCAGTCTATTCTTGAACTTAGCCATTTGGTTGTCTGTCAAAGGCCTGGTTATTCCCGAACAGAAGGCGACTGCCCGGCATTATTGCAGCAGTTTGGTACAGAGAGTAAAGACCTGCTCGGCACCAAACCCAGTGGCGTCATTTTATGGCTGGACAATGCGCCTCTGGATTTATCAGCCACTCAGATCCGCCACTGCCTGCAAACCGGACAGCAGCAAGCGTTGCACCAGTTGCTGGATGCGAAGGTGCTGGCCTATATCCGCCAACACCGGCTCTATCAGGCCCTGTAATGGCGTGGAAAAAATGCTACCATAACGCGTTTTTTCAGCCTGGAGTAAAAAGTGCAAGCCCAAGAGTTATTAAGTTTCGTTCTGGACAAAATGGACGATATGAAAGCCAAGGACATCACCCCGGTCGATGTCAAAGGTAAATCCAATGTCACCGAAGCCATGGTGATTTGTTCAGGCACATCCAACCGCCACACCCGCTCTATTGCCGATTACCTGGTAAAAGAAGCCAAAAAGGCAGGGTTGTCGATTCTGGGGATTGAAGGCACAGGTTCAGGCGAATGGGTGTTGATTGACCTGGGTGATGTGATTGCCCATGTGATGCAGGAAGAAAGCCGCAGTTTTTACCAACTAGAGAAGTTGTGGAGCGCTTAACCGGATGAAGTTGTTACTGATCGCTGTAGGCAGCAAAATGCCGGATTGGGTGACAACAGCCTATCAGGAGTATGCCCGCCGCTTTCCCAGAGATTTACCACTGGAGCTGATTGAAATTCCGGCCGGTAAACGTGGCAAAAACGCCGATATCAAACGCATTCTGGAGCTGGAAGGCGAAAAAATGCTCGCCGCTGTGCCTAAAGGCGCACGAATTGTCACACTCGAAGTGGAAGGTGGCAACTGGAGCAGCCCGCAACTGGCACAAAAGCTGACGCAGTGGCAAATGGACGGACGGGATGTCTGCTTGTTGGTCGGTGGGCCTGAAGGCCTGGCTCCGGCCTGTATTGCAGCCAGTGAAGCCAAATGGTCCTTGTCTGCGCTGACCTTGCCTCATCCCATGGTACGGGTGGTACTGGCCGAAAGTCTGTACCGCGCCTGGAGTATCAGCACTAACCACCCTTATCACCGCGAATAAGCCATGCGCAAAGAACGTCAGGCCATCCAGGACCCATCCGCCGACAGTCAGTTGTTTAAACAACGGGCCGCTGTGGGTTTTGTCATCGTCGTGTTGTGTTTTACGCTGATTGTTTTCAACCAGTATCATCTGCAAATTGAGATGCACGAGCACTATGTCACCCGTGCCGACGGTAACCGCATTAAGCTCATTCCACAACCCCCGAACCGGGGACTGATTTACGACCGCAATGGCGTGCTGCTGGCCGAAAACCGCCCTATCCATTCGGTCGAACTGGTGCCTGAACAGGTTGCCGACATTAAAGCGACGGTGTCAGAGCTGGCCAAGCTGATTGAGATCACGCCAGAGCAGCAGGAAGAATTTTTAAAAGAAGTGCGCCACCACCGCCGTTTTGCCAGCATAGCGGTGAAAGAGCATCTGACTGACCAGGAAGTGGCGATTATTGCCGTGAATCAACACCGCTTTCCCGGCGTCACACTGGAAGCCCGCTTAACCCGGCATTACCCTTATGGCGATTTATTTACCCATGCCATCGGCTACATTGGAAAAATTAACGCCAAAGAGCTGGATAAGCTGGAAGCAGACGGAGTATCCGCCAATTATGCGGCCAGCCGCGACATTGGCAAAATTGGCATGGAGCGGTTTTACGAAAGCCAGCTGCATGGTCAGGTTGGTTTTGAGCAGGTGGAAGTGAACAACAGAGGCCGGGTGATCCGGGTGCTGAATTCTCAGCCCGCCACCTCAGGCGATGATCTGATCCTGTCCATTGACCTCAGCCTGCAACAAAAAGCCAAAGAGCTGCTGGGCGAAAACCGTGGCGCCATAGTCGCGATGGACCCACGAGACGGTGCGGTACTGGCGTTTTATTCCAACCCGAGTTACGACCCGAATTTATTTGTGCATGGCATCAGCGGCAAAAACTACCGTGAACTGCTGAACTCGCCGGATCGGCCTCTGGTGAACCGGGTGACGCAGGGTGTTTATCCGCCGGCGTCCACCATTAAACCTCATATGGCGGTACTGGGGCTGGAAAGCGGCACTGTCACAGAACAGACCCGCATTCCTGACCCTGGTTTTTATAAGCTGCCCAATTACAGCCGCCTCTACCGCGACCACGTCAAATGGGGTCATGGCTGGGTCGATGTGTACACCGCTATCACCAAAAGCTGTGATACCTATTTTTATGATTTAGCCGTCAAACTCGGCATCGAAAAAATTTCGTCTTATATGAAGCAGTTTGGTTTTGGCTCCCGCACCGGCATTGATGTGCTGGAAGAAAGCCAGGGGCTGATGCCCTCCAAGGAATGGAAACGGGCCCGCCATAAACAAAGCTGGTTTCCAGGCGACACCGTATCTTTGGGCATAGGTCAGAGTTACTGGACCATTACGCCGATGCAACTGGCGTTGGCGACGGCCGTTTTGCTGAATAATGGCGCCAAACCCACGCCCCATATGGGGCGGTTTTTCCGTAACCAGCAGCAGGACACCAGCCTGATTGCGCCGCTGCAACAAAGTGTTGAAGTGAAGAATCCGAAAAACTGGGATATTGCCCGTGAAGCGATGCGCCAGACCGTGATGATCCAGGGCGGCACTGGGTATAACGCCTTTAAAGGCATCAGTTACAGTGCAGGCGGAAAAACGGGTACAGCCCAGGTGATCAATATGGCGCAGAACCAGAAATACAACGCGGCGGCACTGAAAGAAATTCACCGGGATAACGCCATGTTTATTGGTTATGCCCCAGCCGAAAACCCCAGTATTTTATTGACAGTGGCGGTCGAAAACGTTGGTGGAGGTGGCGCCAATGCAGCCCCTATAGCCCGCAAAATGATGGACCACTATTTTACCCGGCAAAGTGCCGCAGGGGCGCAGCCATGACCACCTTAAAAGACCCCAAACACCAGGGCCTGCTGGCCAGGCTGCATCTGGACGGTCCATTGTTCTTCGCTCTGCTGGCATTATCCGCGACCGGGCTTTTTGTATTGTACAGCGCCAGTGGCCATGACATTGGCATGATCAGCCGTTATGTGCTGAGAGTGCTGATGGCTTTTGGTGTGATGCTGCTGTTGGCTCAGGTGAAACCTCAAACCCTGGCCTTTTGGGCTTTGCCGTTGTTTCTGGTCGGCACCGTCATGCTGATCCTGGTGCTGGCCGTTGGCCATATAGGCAAAGGGGCCCAGCGCTGGCTGGATTTAGGTTTTATGAAGTTTCAGCCTTCGGAGCTGATGAAACTGGCTGTACCTATGGCCATTGCCTGGTTTGTGTCATCCAACCCTTTGCCACTGCGCACCAAGCACCTGATTTTTGGTTTTGTGATGTGTGCCATACCCACAGTGCTGATCCAGCAGCAGCCCGACCTCGGCACCTCCATTCTTATTTTTGTCTCCGGCGCTTTTGTACTGTTTTTAGGTGGCATGAGCTGGAAAATTATCAGCAGCATTGCTTTGGCGCTGCCTGTGGTCGGCTACACCATGTGGCTGTTTTTTATGCATGACTACCAGAAACGTCGGGTGCTGACCTTTTTAAACCCGGAGAGCGATCCTTTGGGCTCTGGTTATCACATTATACAGTCCAAAATTGCGATAGGTTCAGGCGGCTTTGAAGGCAAGGGCTGGATGCAGGGTACCCAGTCACAGCTGGAGTTTTTGCCGGAGCGGCATACCGATTTTATTTTTGCGGTGTTCAGTGAAGAATTGGGCCTGATTGGGGTGTTGTTTTTGCTGGCGATGTACCTTTTTATCATTGCTCGTGGTCTGGTATTGGCCAGCCGGGCCCAGGACAACTTTGCCCGCCTGCTGGGAGGTAGCATTATGCTGACCTTTTTTGTCTATGTGTTTGTCAACATAGGTATGGTGTCCGGCTTACTGCCCGTCGTGGGGGTTCCCTTACCTCTGGTCAGTTATGGTGGCACATCAATGGTTACACTGATGGCAGGTTTTGGTATTCTAATGTCCATTGCGACTCATAAACGTTTTTTAGCTCCGCAGTCCTGATATGAAACTAAAAATAATAACAGCGCTAAGTCTTTCTCTGCTGATTTCGGCCTGTAGCCAAACTCCAAAGCCGTCTTCAGATTCTTCCGCAAACCAAAGTTGGGAAGAACCCAATAAAGGCCGTTACTCGCAAGACAAAGACAGCCACCCGACCCGCCTGCCGACCTTGCTGGAAATGACAGATCCGGAACCAAAAGCTGAACTGCTCAGTCGGGGTGGCAACAAACCCTACAACATCTATGGCGTAGACTACTCGCCGTTGGTGGGCATTACCGAATACGACGAGGTCGGTATCGCCTCCTGGTACGGCAATAAATTCCATGGACATAAAACATCCAATGGCGAAGAGTACAATGTGTTTGCAATGAGCGCGGCACATAAAACCCTGCCTTTACCCTCTTACGTGCGGGTGACCAATCTGGATACCAACCAATCCGCGATAGTGCGGGTGAATGACAGGGGCCCCTTCCACAACGACCGTATTATTGACCTGTCCTACTCTGCCGCCTACAAAATTGGCATGATGGGCAAAGGCACCGCCAGGGTGCGGGTGGAATTACTGGCTTCACCGGCCATGGCAGGCCAGGACACTTATGCTATGGGTCTTGGCAGCCCAAGCCGGAACAAATTTGAAGAAACCACCCTGGTGTCCAACCCGGCTACACCACGTCCGGGTTTAAGCCAGCCTCTGCCTGCTGCAGTGGCAGCCCCCACAGCGCCGGCTTATCAGGCCGCACCTGCAGTGGCGCGGGCAGGCAAAGTCAGTGGCTGTTATATCCAGTTGGTGGCCAGTGGCAATAAAGCCCGCTTGCAGCAACTGGGCGAACAAATCAGCCAACGTCATGCGGTGGCAACAGAAATTAACGATGGCAATGGAATTTTCCGTTTGCTGGCCGGTCCAATGACGTCAGCGGCAGCTGCCGGTGCCTTGTTAGACCAGTTGAAATCAGCGGATTACCCTTCAGCTTATATCACTGACAGAAACAGTTGCAGTTAACCCGAATTTTTTAGTGACAATCAAAAGAAAAGGTCTCATGAATACGTATCGTAAAATTTTTCTTGCTGGTTCCATTGGTGTTGCAAGCTTTTTTGCAGCCGGACAAACAGCGCCAGCCCAACCTACTGTGTTACCTCAGCCACCGGAAGTAAACGCCAAGGGCTATATTCTGATTGATTACCACACAGGGGCAGTGCTCGCGGAAGGCAATGCGGATGAACCTCTGGCCCCGGCCAGCCTGACCAAAATGATGACCAGTTACATCATTGGTATGGAAATAAAAAATGGCAATATCAAACCCAGCGACCCGGTCACTATCACCGAAAATGCCTGGGCGAAGCAGTATTCCGACTCATCAAAAATGTTTATTGAGGTCGGCGAAACCATCAGCGTCGAAGAACTGAACCGCGGCATTATCATTCAGTCAGGCAACGATGCCTGTGTCGCCATGGCCGAACATATTGCCGGCACCGAAGGGGCGTTTGTCGAACTGATGAATGCCCACGCCACCCGTCTTGGTATGGACAACACCACCTTTGCCAACGCGCACGGTTTACCGGATCCGGTGCAGCGCACCACGGCACGTGATATGGCTAAATTGTCCGTAGCCCTGATTCGTGACACGCCAGAGGAATACAAAATTTACTCCGAAAAAGAGTATGTATTTAACGGCATCAAACAATACAACCGTAACGGTCTGTTATGGGATAAAAGCCTGAATGTGGACGGCATCAAAACCGGTCACACCTCTGAAGCCGGTTACAGCCTGGTCACCTCAGCAACCAAAGATTCGATGCGGCTGATTTCAGTGGTGATGGGCACTGAAAGCGCTAAAATCCGTGAGGCGGAGAATAAAAAGCTGCTGACCTACGGCTTCCGTTTCTTTGAAACCTTTTCACCTTTTAAAGCGGGTGAAAAATTTGCAGAACAACGCGTCTGGAAAGGCACCAAAGATATGCTGACCTTGGGTGTACTGGAAGAAACGCCCATTACACTGCCACGCAACCAACGCAAAGAATTAAAAGCTGACTTTAAGTTGAATCAGCAACTGGTCGCCCCCATTACCAAGGGCCAGCAGTTGGGCACTGTTTACTTAAAACTGGGGGACAAAGACGTGGCCGAATACCCACTGGTTGCCCTGGAAGATATCGAACAGGCCGGTTTTTTCAGCCGCCTGATTGATATGGTAAAAATGCAGTTTGAATAAGCTGCCGGAACTGACCTTTTCCACAGAAGTCCCGGCCCGACCGGGACTTTTTTATTGATCTTAATGAGTACAACGCCATGACCACAGAAGTGAAAAACACCAGATTTGACGAATTTTTAGAGTTTCCCTGCGCGGTCAACTTTAAAGTACTGGGTGTGGCCGTGCCTGAACTGGTGGACCATATTGTGGCTGTACTGCAGGTGCACGCCAAAGCCAATGACTACAACCCGCAAGTCCGCCCCAGCAGCAAAGGCAATTATCACTCTGTCACTGTGTCCGTCACTGTGGTCAGTAAAGACCATATGGAACTGCTGTATACCGAACTGGGCCGGCTTGAACTGGTCCGTTATGTGATCTGAGGCCCCTTTTTTATCTGGTTGCAGGTATAATACGCGACCAAAAAGTGCAGTGGAGAGTGCTGTGACACTGACCCATCAGCTGGTGATCCGGGATTTAGGCCTGTGTGACTACAGGGAAGCCTGGCATGCCATGCAGCGTTTTACCGATGAGCGCGACGAACAAACCCCGGACGAGCTCTGGCTGGTAGAACATCCGCCGGTCTTTACTCAAGGCCAGGCTGGCAAAGCAGAGCATTTGCTGATGCCCGGCGATATTCCTGTGGTGCAGGTCGACCGGGGCGGTCAGGTGACTTACCATGGCCCTGGCCAGCTGGTCGTGTACGTGCTGCTGGATATTAAGCGCCGTAAACTGGGTGTCCGTGAACTGGTAACCCTGATTGAACAATGTATTGTCGACAGCCTCGCCCCTTATGGCATCACTGCTTATCCCCGTGCTGACGCGCCGGGAGTCTATGTCGACGGGCGCAAAGTAGCCTCTCTGGGCTTGCGGGTGCGCAAAGGCTGCACTTTTCATGGATTGGCGCTGAACGTCAATATGGACCTGAGCCCCTTTCAGCGCATTAACCCTTGCGGCTATGCTGGCATGGAAATGATCCAGACACAAAGTATTCAGGGCCCTCAGACTGTCGCTGAGGCCAAACAACAGCTGGTGCAGCAATTTTTGCAGCAACTGACCATAACCCATCCCGACCACAAAACAGGGTTAACAGATTAAAATGACCACCAAAACAGCCCGTATGGAACCCGGTGTCAAATTACGTGATGCCGACAAAATGGCGTTGATCCCGGTAAAGGTACTGCCAACCGAACCCAGCGAAATGCTGCGCAAGCCCGACTGGCTGAAGATCAAGTTGCCCCGCAGCACAGAACGTATTGAACAGATCAAAGGCGCCATGCGTAAACACGGCCTGCATTCGGTCTGTGAAGAAGCCTCCTGTCCTAACCTGCCGGAGTGTTTTAACCATGGTACTGCCACCTTTATGATCCTGGGGGCCATTTGTACCCGTCGTTGCCCATTCTGTGACGTTGCCCATGGCCGGCCTTTGCCGCCCAGCGCCGAAGAACCGGAAAAACTGGCATTGACCATTAAAGACATGGCGCTGAAGTATGTGGTGATCACCTCAGTCGACCGTGACGATTTACGCGATGGTGGTGCCCAGCATTTTGCTGACTGCATCAGCGCCATTCGCCGTGAAAGCCCGGCCATTAAAATTGAAGTACTGGTGCCGGATTTCCGTGGTCGCATGGATACTGCGCTGGATATTCTGACCCAAACCCCACCTGATGTGTTTAATCACAATCTGGAAACTGCACCACGGCTATACAAACTGGCGCGCCCAGGTGCCGATTACAAGTGGTCGCTGGAGCTGCTGCGTCGTTACAAAGAAGCCCATCCGGAAGTGTCCACCAAGTCCGGCCTGATGGTGGGGTTGGGTGAAACCACCGAAGAAATTATCGAAGTGATGCACGACCTGCGCGCACACAATGTCGATATGCTGACCGTCGGCCAGTACCTGCAACCCAGTAAGCACCACTTACCAGTCAAAAGGTACATGAGCCCGGCCGAGTTTGAAGAAATCAAACGTATTGGTTATGAAATCGGCTTTAAACACGTCGCCTCGGGCCCCTTCGTGCGGTCTTCGTACCACGCAGACCGCCAGGCCGCAGGTGAAGAGGTTGTGAATTACAACGCTAAATAACCAAAAACAATAAGGGTGGCCATAAAGGAGCTCTGCGACTTGGAGTTCCCTGTTATGGATAGGTAAGCAGTTGACATCAGGCCGGTTTCCCTGCGTCAGTCTATTTTTTGCCTTAAAAACCAACTATGCTTAGGGCAACAGATAAGAGAGGTTGTCGTGGATCACAGACGTTTTAGCCGGGTGCTGTTCAGTGGCCCCACTCTATTAACCGCATCTGGCCAGCAACTGCCTGGCCAGTTAAAAGATTTATCCCTCAAAGGTGCGCTGGTCCAGCTGGAACACACTGGCAGTCTGGTGATAGGCACGCCTTACCAGCTTGAAATCGAACTGAATGATTCTGGCCTGCACCTGCAGATGCAAGTCAGTGTCGCTCATCAGCATGGCCTGTTGGTCGGCCTGCGCTGTGACAAAGTGGATATTGAATCGGTCAGCCATTTACGCCGTTTGCTTGAACTGAACCTGGGTGACGCTGAATTACTTAGCCGGGAGCTGGCTGATCTGTCTGCACCTTAGACGACTGCTGCAACAGCCGTATCGCATCGGGATAGCCGAGTGCTGCGGCCTTTCGCATAAAGACTGACCAACTGGTCATGTCACCTGCCAGACGGGCTTTGTAGGCATAAAAATACTGCACTGGCATCAGTGCCTTTGCCGACTTGAGCTGATGCTGCATCAAGTGCAGGTACAAGGGACTGAGCTCCGCTTCGTGATAACGCATCAGGGACCAGTCTGCCAACGCATAAGCCTGCAGCCCCACTTGTGCACAAGTGTCCACTTTCACCAATTGCTCCACTGTGCGCTGGTGAGCAAAGCGCCGTTGATGCAAGGGCAGCTCGCCCAGATCCGTCAGCAGATTCGGAATATCCGATCGGGTACAAAGGTCTTTTGCGGTGGATTCTGGCAAGCGGTATTCATCGATAAATCCCAGCACATGAGCAAACTCATGCCGGAGCACAGAATAAGAGCTGTCTTCTGCTAACTGCAAAATACCGTTGTTATAACTGGCTCCGCCCTTACCGCCTATGACCAGCAGCTGAGTCATGGCACTGTGACGAACCAGTGAAGCCAAATGCTGATACTGGCACTGTACCCGGGTGTCAGACGCCAGGCTGCAACGCAGCTCCAGGCTCTGGATACGCTGCGCTGGCAAAAAACAGACCGACAGGCTGCTCATAGCCGGGTCCCGTTGCCATTCTGCCAGCAACCTTTTCCACTGTTGTTCCGCCGCCGCATTTTGCAGCACGGGTTGCAGCTGTAAGGCACATTCTGACCGCTGCAAGCCCGGTACAGAGCTGTTCCCCTGCCATAAACCATACTGAGCCAACAAAGATGGCTCAACTTGTGATTGTTGCGCTTGCTGCCAGAGCGACAAAAACTCAGCCGCTGCGTAAAAGCCCTGTTGCTGTTCCAGCAAGTGCAGATAAGGTGCTAACAACTGATGTTCACCAAGCTGCAGCGCCTGCAACTGCCATTTCAGCGCGGCTGCCCATTGCTGCTGTGCCAGGCGTCGCTGTGCCAGTTCAGTGGCGGCTGCCGCTTGTGTGGCCGCGGCTTTAAATAGTTCGGTGTCGGTTTTGGCGGACCAGTCTGGCTGACAAGCACAAAGCAGGCTGCATAAAAAAAAGCCAGCAAGCCGGCCTTTTTCAACAAAATGCAGCGGGCTACTGAGCCAGTTCTGCATCAGCATCCAAACCTCTTAACCTGTTCATTTCAATGCGGGCGTAACGGTGCTCAACAAATTCATGAATATTGGTGGCCAACGCTTTTTTGTAGTAATCCAACGCTTTGGTCGGGTGCTGCTGTTCATGCCATTTGGCCAGGTAAAAATACACTTCACACAAACGTTCAGCCAATTGCTGAGGATTCAGTTGTGGGTCAGCCGCAATCTCCAGCAATTGTTGTTCGGTGATTTTCCCCAGATAAAACGCGATAATCTGGCTGGCCCAGTGCTGGGAGTCCAGTCTGGCTTCGTTCAATGCCATGCGAGCCTGTGCTTCCGGAACTGATTTTTTACTCTCGGCAAAATACAACCATAAGGAACGGTAAGGGTCTGCTGGTTTAGCCTGGTAAAAGGCTTCGAAGTCACTGACAGCCAAATCATTTTTACCATCGTACATCAGGGCAATGCCCCGGTTCAGATAGGCATAATCATAATCCGGTGCCAGTTCCAGTGCAGCATCAAAAGACTCATAGGCTTCGTTGTAATTCCCCACCAGCGTATGATGAATGCCGATAAAGTTATAGGCATCCGCCATATCAGGTTGTAGCCGTAACGCACGCAGGAAATCAAAGCGGGCCAGAGCTCTTAAGCCAACGCTGTCATACATGACGCCGCGGTCATAAAACAAGCGGGCACGTTGTTCATCTGTAGCTTCGGGCTTGGTTAACAGCTCAGTGATTCGGGCGATCGCAATTTCAGTGCGATAAGAAACCGGCTGAGCCTCAGGCATCAGCAAATCTTCCACCAACTCAGGCTGAGACGCCGTGGTTTGAGCACAACCCGTCAGCCACACTGCACAAAGCAGTGTGCTGACGAAAGTCCGCAGGGCTTTATTCTGCAGCAGCTGCATCGGCAGCCTCAGCAGGTTTTTCCTGAGCTTCTTTGATGCTCAGACGGACGCGGCCTTGCTTGTCCACTTCCAGTACTTTAACCGCGACTTTCTGACCAATTTGCAGGTGATCCGCCACATTATTTACACGCTCATCAGAGATTTGCGAAATGTGCACCAGACCATCTTTACCAGGCAGTACGTTCACGAAAGCACCGAAGTCAACGATACGCACCACGTCACCGTGGTAGATACGACCCACTTCAATTTCAGCTGTAATGGCTTCAATTTTGTTGATAGCGATATTGGCAGCCTGAGAGTTAGTGGCAGCAATTTTTACAGTACCGTCATCTTCAATCTCAATAGTGGTGCCTGACTCTTCAGTAATTTGACGGATCACTGCACCGCCTTTACCAATCACGTCGCGGATTTTCTCCGGATTGATTTTCAGGGTGTAAATGCGTGGGGCGTGCTCAGACAATTCTTCACGGTGTGTGCTGATTGCCTGGTCCATCACGTTCAGAATATGCAGACGGGCTGCTTTGGCTTGTTTCAGCGCAATCTGCATGATTTCTTTGGTGATACCGTCAATCTTGATATCCATCTGCAGGGCGGTGATACCTTCTGAGGTGCCGGCCACTTTAAAGTCCATATCACCCAGGTGGTCTTCATCACCCAGAATGTCAGACAGAACCACGAAATCATCGCCTTCTTTAACCAGGCCCATGGCAATACCAGCCACAGAGGCTTTGATCGGTACACCTGCATCCATCAGCGCCAGAGAAGAACCACAAACAGAAGCCATTGAGCTTGAACCGTTTGACTCTGTGATTTCAGACACCATACGTACTGTGTACGGGAAATCTTCGAACGCAGGCATGACGGCAGCCACACCGCGTTTGGCCAGACGGCCGTGGCCGATTTCACGGCGTTTTGGTGAACCGACCATACCAGTCTCACCCACTGAGAACGGAGGGAAGTTGTAGTGGAAAATAAAGTGATCGGTTTTTTCGCTCAGCAAATCATCCACAGTTTGTGCATCACGGGCTGTGCCCAGAGTGGCAGTGACCAGTGCCTGAGTTTCACCACGGGTAAACAATGCCGAGCCGTGGGTACGTGGCAGCAGACCTGTCATCACCGACAGAGCACGCACCATTTCATTGTCACGGCCGTCGATACGCGGTTCACCTTTGATGATACGGCTGCGCACGATTTGGCTTTCCAGGTTATGGAAAATCTCACCAGCTTCCAGCTCGTTCAGGCTTTCACCCTCTGGCAGTTGTGCTTTGATTTTGGCAAATACAGCGGCCTTGATTTCACCGATACGCTCGTAACGTTTGGCTTTTTCAGTGATGCGGTACGCTTCACCAACATCGGCAGTTGCCAGTTCAGCAATTTGAGCGATCAACGCGGTGTTTTTGGCCGGAGCTACCCAGTTCCAGGCTGGTTTTGCAGCAGCTGCTGCAAATTCGTTGATGGCATTGATCACAGTTTGCATCTGATCGTGGCCATAAACGACGGCGCCTAACATCACGTCTTCTGACAAGATGCCCGCTTCAGATTCAACCATCAGTACGGCATTGGCCGTACCAGCCACCACCAGGTCCAGCTTACTGGTTTTCAGCTCAGCTTCGGACGGGTTCAGTACGTACTGGTTATTGATATAACCCACACGGGCGGCACCCAGAGGGCCGGCAAACGGAATACCAGACAGCGCTAAAGCCGCAGAGGTACCAATGATAGAAATAATGTCCGGCTGAATTTCAGGCTGCACAGAAACCACTGTGGCAATCACCTGCACTTCGTTGGTGAAGCCTTCAGGGAATAATGGACGTATTGGACGGTCGATCAGGCGGGAGATCAGGGTCTCACCTTCTGAAGGACGGCCTTCACGTTTAAAGAAACCGCCAGGGATACGACCGGCAGCATAAGTTTTTTCTTGATAGTTTACGGTCAGAGGGAAGAAGTCCTGACCTGGTTTAGGCTCTTTTTTACCAACCACTGTGACTAACACAGAGGTATCACCCATGCTGGCAAGTACAGCCGCGTCAGCCTGACGGGCGATCACGCCGGTTTCCAGAGTAATAGTGTGTTGGCCAAACTGGAATGATTTTACGATGGGAGTCACGTGAGTATTTCCTTTCTGATTTTCGCGTTTTTTCGCGGAGTCTTTTGTTCGATTTTTCGCGGCACAGTATAGCCTGTTCAACAGGTTAAAAGATAGCGGCGGCCTTCTGGCCTGCGAAGAAATATTAAGCGTTCCAGGACCGCAGGTCTGACCCGGCCGTCAGCAAAAAGTTCGGGGAGATACAATGAAAAGAAGGACAGGCAAGGATCCCGGCAAAGCTTAACCGGCTTCAGAAACAAAAAAGCCAGTCGGATGACTGGCTTTTTCGCATTTCGTCATTCAGTGAAGAATTAACGACGCAGACCTAAACGCTCGATCAGCGCAGCATAACGCTGAGCGTCTTTGCCTTTCAGGTAGTCTAACAGCTTACGGCGCTGGCTAACCATGCGCAGCAGACCACGACGAGAGTGGAAATCGTGTTTGTGATCAGCGAAGTGAGGCTGTAACTTGTTGATAGAACCAGTTAACAGAGCAACTTGAACTTCTGGTGAGCCAGTGTCGCCTTGTTTAGTCGCGAAATCAGCTAAAATTTTCGCTTTTTCTGCTGTAGTTAGTGACATAAATCCTCCGATTGGATGTACAGCTGTAGCCAGGCACTAATCCAGCCACAGCAAAAGAGCGCGCATTTTATGCGGTTTCACCAGCGCTGACAAGTAAAATCATCGGGCTGGTGTATTGGTATTCAACAGCCTGCGAACAGACAGAATGGCGCTTGTGACAGAGCCGACACCAATAAACTGCGCCGCCGTGCCATACAACTTCACAGCAGGTAAATCAGCCAGCCCCAACAGCTGCAATTCGGCATCTGTCAGTACCACCGTCTGGCCGTGCACCAAACGTTTTTGCTGCACTTCGTTCAGGTTGAGCGCAGGCAAGCCGGTCAGTGCCAAATCCATCGGCAACAACAACGCATCCAGACCAGCCCAGTCTTTGGCATCATTCAAAGGCACCAGCTCCCCTTCCTGTCGCATTTGCGCCGCATGAAAAGGCCCGACATGGGTGCGGCGTAATGCAGTCACATAAGCACCACTTCCTAATAACTCACCTAAATCATCAATCAAGGTGCGGATATAGGTGCCTTTACTGCAATGCACAATAAAGCTGGCATTTTCACCGTCAAAACTCAGCAACTCAAAACGGAAGACGTCTATAGGGCGGGCTTCACGCGGAACTTCTATGCCCTGACGCGCATATTTATACAGCGGCTGGCCCTGGTACTTTAACGCCGAAAACATGGTGGGCACCTGTAACTGCGGACCACGGAACCGAATAAGCGCCTGCTCCAGCTGCGCCAAATCAAACTGCACAGGCCGCTCGCTGATCACTTCCCCAGCAGCATCACTGGTATCAGTCCGTACACCAAAGCGGGCACTGACTTCATAGGTTTTGTCCGTGTCGAGCAAAAACTGGCAAAACTTGGTCGCTTCACCAAAACAAATCGGCAACAAACCACTGGCGAGCGGGTCCAAAGCACCGGTATGGCCGGCTTTTTCCGCCTGATACAACCAGCGGATCCGCTGCAAAATGCCATTGCTGGACACTTCCAGCGGTTTATCCAGCAATAAAATACCATTAACCGCACGACGGGCCATTATTCTTCCTCGTCGTGTTTAGCTTTTGGCTCTGGCTCCTGACCTGAAGCGACGCGTTTACGCTCGTCTTCTTTACGCACCTGTTCCACCAGGTTCGCCATGTTGATACCGCGGTCCAGCGACTCGTCAAAGTAAAACCTGATGGTCGGCACAATACGGGACTGAATACGCTTGGCAATCAAGCTACGGATAAAACCGCTGGCATCGTTCAGTATGTCCAGGTTCAGTTTTACTTTGGCCTGTTCCAGACCTAAAAAGGTGACGAAAATTTTGGCATGGGACAAGTCCTTTGACACATCCACAGCCGAAACTGTAATCATGCTGTGCAGGCGAGGGTCTTTGATTTCACGTTGTAAAATCACGGCCATTTCCTGCTGCATTTGTTGTGAGAGCCGGTCTACCCGGCTGAATTCTTTAGCCATTTGTTCTTTCCTTCTAGCTGAGAAAGAAACAGGGGCTAAGCACTGCCTAACCCCTGCCGATTTCTGTATCGAACTTTCTGCTGTTACAGCGTACGTTCTACCTGAACCACTTCGAAGACTTCGATTTGGTCGCCTTCGCGGACGTCGTTGTAGTTCTTCACGCCGATACCACATTCGAAGCCGTTACGAACTTCGGAGACGTCATCTTTAAAGCGACGCAGTGACTCCAGTTCACCTTCGTAAATCACCACGTTGTCACGTAACACACGGATTGGCGCGTTACGTTTCACAATACCTTCGATCACCATACAACCCGCGATGGCACCGAACTTCGGTGAGCGGAACACGTCACGAACCTGAGCCAGACCAATGATCTGTTGTTTAAACTCAGGCGCCAGCATCCCAGTCATCGCCGCTTTCACTTCGTCTAACAGTTCATAAATGATGCTGTAGTAACGCAGATCCAGGTTTTCATCTTCGATGATCTTACGTGCTGTGCCTTCGGCGCGCACGTTGAAGCCGATGACGATGGCCGACGAAGCCGCAGCCAGCGTGGCGTCAGTTTCAGTAATACCACCGACACCGCTGCCGATAATTCTGATCTTCACTTCATCGGTGGACAGTTTCAGTAAGGAGTCGGTAATAGCTTCAACTGACCCCTGTACGTCCGCTTTCAGCACTATGTTCAGCTCGGCCACATCGCCTTCGGCCATATTGGCGAACATATTTTCCAGTTTGGCTTTTTGCTGACGCGCCAGTTTAACATCACGGAATTTACCCTGACGGTACAGTGCCACTTCACGGGCTTTACGCTCGTCACGCACCACTGTCACTTCATCACCAGCTGCCGGCACACCGGACAGACCTAAAATCTCAACCGGAATTGAAGGACCTGCTTCTTTGACTTCCTGACCGTTTTCGTCGCGCATCGCACGAACGCGGCCATATTCGAAACCACAAAGCACGATATCGCCTTGCTTCAGCGTCCCTTCCTGCACCAGGATGGAGGCAACAGGCCCACGGCCTTTGTCCAGACGGGATTCAATCACCACCCCACGTCCCATGCCCTGCCGAACAGCTTTCAATTCCAGTAATTCAGCTTGAACCAACAGAGATTCCAGCAGGTTGTCGATACCAATACCCGCTTTGGCAGATACCTGAACGAACTGGGTATCCCCACCCCATTCTTCAGAAATGACACCGTATTGGGATAACTCGTTACGCACGCGGTCCGGATCAGCTTCTGGCTTATCAATTTTGTTCACCGCAACCACAATAGGCACACCAGCCGCTTTGGCGTGCTGAATCGCTTCTTTGGTTTGTGGCATCACGCCATCGTCTGCAGCCACCACCAGAACGACTATATCTGTGGCTTTGGCACCACGGGCACGCATTGACGTGAAGGCAGCGTGACCTGGGGTATCCAGGAAAGTGATCATGCCACGGTCAGTATCCACGTGGTAAGCACCAATATGCTGGGTAATACCACCGGCTTCACCTGCCGCTACCTTGGCTTTACGGATGTAGTCCAGTAATGAGGTTTTACCATGGTCAACGTGGCCCATCACGGTGACGACCGGAGCACGAGGCTCCAGTTGGCCTTCACCTTCACGGTCTGACATGACCGTTTCTTCCAGCTCGTTTTCTTTGGTCAGCGTGAACTTGTGGCCCATCTCTTCACAAACGATAGCGGCCGTTTCCTGGTCGATCACCTGGTTGATGGTTGCCATAGCGCCCATCTTCATCATCACTTTGATGACTTCAGACGCTTTGACCGCCATTTTGGCAGCCAGCTCAGCGACTGTGATGGTTTCGCCAATTTTGACTTCACGCTCTACCGGTTGGGCCGGTTTGTTAAAACCATGCTGCATACTGGTAGGGGTTTTCTTTTTCTTATGACGGTTGGCGCGGTTAAAAGCGTCTTTATCGTCCACATCGTCTTTTTTCTTGGCCTTGCCAGCTGGCGCCTTGGCCTTACCACTGCGACGTCCGCCCCGCTCGTCGCGAGAGTCGGCTTCGTCTTCTGCCTGTTTGGCATACGCATTGCTCGTCAGATGGTAATCATCTTTATCTTCTGTTGAATCTTCTTTTGACCAACGTTCTGCGTTTTCTTCGGCCAGACGACGGGCTTCTTCAGCCTGTTTTTGAGCTTCAAGCTCAAGTTTGCGCAGACGTTCCGCTTCCTGCTGCGCTTTGATACGTTCAGCTTCACGTTTGGCTTCTTCTTTGGCCGCTCGGCGGGCAGCTTCTTCCGGGTCATCTTTATGACCGGCTTTGGCCGCATCATCACGACGTTTGGCTTCAGCGGCTTTACGCTCTGCGTCTTCACGCGCTTTACGTTCAGCGTCGTCTTTAGCCTTTTTCTCAGCCGCTAAACGCTCCTGTTCACGGCGGGCTTCTTCAGCTGCACGTTCTTCTTCCAGGCGGGCTTCTTCCGCCTGACGCGCCGCATCGTCGCCAAATGGGCGTTTGACGTACGTTTTTTGCTTACGGACTTCCACCTGCACTTCACGGTTACGGCCAGCGCCACCGGACACGCTCAGCGTGGTTTTTTCTTTGCGTTTTAATGTCAGCTTGGTTGGCTCGGCCGACTGACCACCATGGGCCCGGCTTAAATGGTCCAACAACGTGCGTTTTTCTTCTTCACTGACCATCTGGCCAGCCGATTTTTGAATGCCTGCATCAGCAAACTGCTGGATTAAACGGTCAACTGTGGTGTTGACGTCACTGGCCAGTCTCTCAATAGTTACTTCTGTCATGTCAGTGTTTTCCTCCGTTTACCCAATCAGTTCTGTTCGTTAAACCAGACGATGTTACGGGCAGCCATAATCAGCTCAGCCGCTTTTTCTTCTGACATTTTTTCAATTTCGATCAAATCATCTACTCCAAGCTCAGCCAGGTCGTCGAGAGTGACAACACCTTTGCTGGCCAATACGTAAGCCGTATGAGTCCCCACACCCGGCAGGTTAATCAGCTCTTCACTTGGAGCCGCACCTTCCAGTGATTCTTCACTGGCCAGAGCTTTGGTGGTCAATACTGCTTTTGCGCGTTTGCGCAATTCTTCGACAGTGTCTTCGTCCAGACCGTCGATCGCCAGCAATTCACTGACAGGTACATAAGCGATTTCTTCCAGCGATGAGAAACCTTCGTCAACCAGCACACCTGCGAAGTCTTCGTCAATTTCCAGCGCGCTGATAAACAGGTTCAGCACTTTGGAGGTTTCTTCCTGGTGTTTCTCTTTCATGGCCGTCACTGTCATCACGTTCAGTTCCCAACCTGTCAGTTGACTGGCCAGACGAACGTTCTGACCGGCGCGGCCTATGGCCATCGCCAGATTGCTGTCTTCGACGGCAATATCCATCGAATGCGCATCTTCATCCACAATGATGGAGGCCACTTCAGCCGGAGCCATCGCGTTAATCACATATTGGGCTGCGTTGTCATCAAACAGCACTATATCCACGCGCTCACCGCCCAGCTCACCGGAGACAGCCTGCACCCGTGAACCACGCATACCGACACAGGCGCCGACAGGGTCAATACGACGGTCGTTTGTTTTCACCGCGATTTTGGCACGCAGGCCAGGGTCACGGGCGGCACCGCGGATTTCGATCATCTCTTCACCGATTTCCGGTACTTCAATGCGGAACAATTCGATCAGCATTTCCGGACGGGTACGGCTTAAAAACAGCTGAGCACCTCGGGCTTCTGGTTTTACTGCATACAATAAACAACGGATACGGTCACCAGGACGGAAGGTCTCACGTGGCAGCATTTCTTCTTTGGCCAGCATGGCTTCGGCATTGTTGCCCAAATCCACAATGATGCTGTCGCGGTTTACTTTTTTCACCACGCCAGTCACTAATTCACCGACCTGGTCGACATAAGCTTCAACCACTTGTGAACGTTCAGCTTCACGGACCTTTTGCACTATGACCTGTTTGGCCATTTGAGTGGTAATGCGGTCAAAGGTAATAGATTCGATCTGCTCTTCAACATAGTCACCCACCTGCAGTGACGGATCGTCAAACTGAGCGGCGGACAACGTCATTTCGCGGTATGGATGTTCCTGGATCTGGTCGTCAGGGATCACCTGCCAGCGGCGGAAAGTTTCATAAGCACCGGTTTTGCGATCAATAGCCACACGGACTTCAATATCACCTTCATTTTTCTTTTTGGTAGCAGCAGCCAGTGCATACTCCAGCGCCTGGAAAATCTTTTCACGTGGGACTGACTTTTCGTTGGACACGGCGTCCACAACCAATAAAACTTCTTTAGCCATCTTATTATGCCTCGCTATGACCTGTGTCTCAGAACACAGGAACCAGGTTTGCTTTATCTACATTATCCATCAGCAAACGGTAGGGTTTGCCATCCACTTCAACCACCAACATATCGTCTTCGATTTGTGTCAGCAGCCCCTTAAACTTACGGCGGCCATCCTGCGGAATAGCCAGTTTTACTTCGATTTTCTGCCCAACCACCTTGGTAAAGTGATCCGGCGTAAACAACGGGCGGTCTAAACCAGGCGAGGACACCTCAAGGAAATATTCAGTTGGAATTGGGTCTTCAACATCAAGAACAGCGCTGACTTCACGGCTGACCACAGCACATTGATCCACATTCACGCCTTCCGGGTGATCAATATAAAGGCGTAAGGTCGAATGTTTTCCCGCCCTTATTAATTCAATCCCCAACAATTCAAAGCCTGCAGATTCCACTGTAGGGGCAAGCAGCGCTGTTAATTGCTGTTCTTGTTTAGTCAAAGAGACCTCCTGACATCAGAAATAAAAAAAGGGCATAGCGCCCAGAATTTTAGTACAACTCGATTGCAGATATAAAAAAGCCCCGATCAAGCGGGGCGAATTTAACTCTGACTGAAAACTGATATCGCCAATCAATTTTCTGAATTCTATGGCACCTTTGTGCGCTTGCGGACTGCTCACCAACTTTATTTTACTTACGTAAAACATTCTGGAAATTGGTTGCGGGAGCCGGATTTGAACCGACGACCTTCGGGTTATGAGCCCGACGAGCTACCAGGCTGCTCCATCCCGCGTCCGTAAAACGCGCACATTATATAGTCCTGGTCTGACTATCGCAAGGCTGAATTCTTCATGCGCTTGCGGTGCTTCAATATTGGTGCCGAGAGCGGGACTTGAACCCGCACGCCCGAAGGCACTACCACCTCAAGGTAGCGTGTATACCAATTTCACCATCTCGGCTGAATTTTTGAGGGTTAGTTTCCTACCGGGATCTCAGACTCAGGCTTTTTCTGTTCAACCTGCTCTGTAGTCGGAGCCAGGTTTTCCCACTCGTCTGCCTTTTTCACATGAGTTGTGCTCAGGTTACCCAACAACAGGCTTAACGCAAAAAACAGTGTGGCCAATACGGTCGTAGTACGGGTCAAAAAATTGCCTGTTCCGGAAGAGCCAAAAATAGTGGCAGAAGCGCCGGCACCAAAAGAAGCACCCATGTCTGCACCTTTACCGTGCTGGATTAACACCAGACCAATCAGGGCAATTGCCACCAACAGATATAACACAATAAATAATTCGTACATTATTCACCTTTCGCACTGAGGCAAATTGCAACAAAGTCTGTTGCATTTAAACTGGCTCCACCAACAAGAGCACCATCGACGTCAGTCTGGGCAAAAAGTGAAGCACTATTGCCTGCGTTTACGCTGCCGCCATATAAAATCCGTACATCAGGCGCCGCAGCTGCATCATACCTGGCCAGTTGTTGGCGAATAAATGCATGCACCTGCTGGGCTTGTGCTGGCGTCGCTGTGTTGCCAGTGCCTATAGCCCACAAGGGCTCATACGCAATGACAGAGGCCGCCAGCCATTGAGGCTGCGCAGAATACACCGCATCCAATTGCTCTGCAAGCACCTGAAAAGTTTTTTCTTCGGCCCTTTGAGCCGCAGTTTCCCCTACACAAAGAACAGGGGTTAAACCTGCAGCCAGTGCCTGCGCCACTTTGGCAGCCACCAGAGAATTAGTCTCGCCATACAGGGTTCTGCGTTCGGAGTGCCCAACTATCACATGACTGGCACCAGCCTGGGCTAGCATAACGGCAGAAATTTCACCGGTAAAGGCACCTGCAGGCTGTTCGCTCAGATTCTGTGCACCCAAACGATAATTCGGATGTTTTGGAAAGTTCGGCAGAAAAATTACCGGCGGACAGATCAGAATATCCGGTAAAGCGCCAGATAACGCAACCAGACTGTCGCTGACCTGATGAACCAGATGCTGATCACCATTCATTTTCCAGTTTGCGACGACCAAAGGCTTGCGCTGTCTCATAATGTTGCCCCGAGCTGAAACCGGGCGAGATGGTAACCAACCTCGCCCGCTCAGACAAGTTAAAGTAGTGGTTTAACTGGCAATCCTCACTGAATCGGCTATTTTTTGCGCCATTTCCTGTACTTCGTCCTGTACTCTTCCTTCCACCATTACACGGATTAAAGGTTCAGTACCGGATTTTCGGATCAAAACGCGACCTTGCCCGGCCAGCTCCTGCTCTACCTGTTTAATCACATCTTTGACGTGCTGATTATCCAGTGGCGCTGTGCCTTTTTCAAAACGGACGTTAATCAGCACCTGTGGCAGTTTATGCATGCCCTGTGCTAATTCCGCCAGTGACAAACCGGCATTCAGCATGGCGGCCAGTACCTGCAATGAAGCGATAATGCCATCGCCAGTGCCAGTGTGATCCAGATTAAGGACGTGGCCGGAATTCTCACCGCCAATGCGCCAGCCTTTTTGTGCCAGCATTTCCACGACATAACGATCTCCGACCGCAGAGCGGGCAAAAGGAATGCCCAACTCCGCCAGTGCGATTTCAAGGCCCATATTACTCATCAGGGTCCCCACCACGCCGCCTTGCAGTTTGTCTTGCTGTTTGGCGTTGCGGGCGATGATATAGACAATTTCGTCCCCATCGATCACACGCCCTGTATGGTCGACCATCATCACGCGGTCGCCGTCACCGTCATAGGCAATGCCCAGGTTGGCGTTATTTTCCACCACGGTTTTTTGCAACAATTCTGTGTGAGTGGCACCACAGTGATCGTTAATATTCAGACCGTTGGGCTGAATGCCAATGGCAATCACGTCAGCCCCCAGTTCACGAAACACGTTAGGTGCTATGTGGTAGGTTGCGCCATGAGCACAATCAATCACAATTTTTAAGCCACTCAGATTCAAATGATTCGGTAAATGGCTTTTACAGAACTCAATATAACGACCGGCGGCGTCATCAATACGCTGGGCTTTGCCCAAACGTTCGGACGGTTCACAGATCATCGGCTGCTCCATCGCCTCTTCAATGGCCAGCTCGACGTCATCCGGCAATTTGGTTCCATCAGCAGAGAAAAACTTGATGCCGTTGTCGTAATAAGGGTTGTGAGATGCGCTGATGACGATGCCAGCCTCAGCGCGGAAAGTTCGGGTCAAATAAGACACCGCTGGTGTGGGCATAGGCCCCAATAAACGCACATCAACACCGGCCGCAACCAGGCCCGCTTCCAATGCAGTTTCCAACAAATAACCTGAAATCCGGGTGTCTTTACCAATCAGCACTTTGCGGGTGCCACGTTGAGACAATACGCGGCCGGCGGCCCAACCCAGCTTCATTGCAAATTCCGGAGTAATGGGAAATTCACCAACCTTGCCCCGGACCCCATCAGTTCCAAAATACTTCCTAGCCATGCTCTACTCCAAATAAGGTGGCTTGTGCAACCGCCACCGCTTGCACTGTTTCTTTGACATCATGCACCCGGATAATCCGGGCGCCTTGCATAACGGCTATTGTGGCACAGGCCAAACTGCCTGCCAAACGCTGCTCAACAGGCAGCTCTAACAACTGCCCAACCATGGATTTGCGCGACATGCCTGCCAGCACCGGGTAATTTAACTGCACCAGAGCTGACAGCCCGCTTAACAGCTGGTAGTTGTGGGACAGGGACTTGCCAAAGCCAAAACCCGGATCGAGTACGATTTGCTCTCGCTCTATTCCCGCCTGGAGACAGATGTCGGCACGCTGCTGTAAAAACTGACATACCTCCTGAACCACATTCTGGTAAACAGGAGCCTCTTGCATAGTTCTGGGCTGGCCTTGCATATGCATGAGGCATACCGGCACCCGCAGTTTTGCAGCCAGCGCCACTGCGCCTTCGTCCTGTAGTGCTTTGATATCATTCAGTATGTCTGCGCCTGCAGCCACAGCCTCACGCATCACTATTGTCTTACAGCTGTCAATCGAAATAACAGGATCTAACTCTTTACGCAGCAATTCAATGACCGGCAGCACCCGGTCCAGCTCCTGCTGCACCGATACTTCATTCGCCCCGGGGCGGGTAGATTCACCGCCAATATCAAGGATCGCAGCGCCGGCCTTTAACATGCTCTCCGCCTGCATCAACGCAGCATCATGGCCGATAAAACGGCCACCATCAGAAAACGAATCCGGGGTGATATTCAGAATGCCCATGACTTTGGGCCTGGACAGGTCTAATTGCCGCTGACGTGGTAACTGCAACAACATAAAAAAACTCCGTAAAACACAAACCCCGGTCAAGCCGGGGTTTGGTTACTCAATCAACTTATTACAAAGTGTTGTCAGTTGAAGGTTCTGTTGCCCCTGAGACCGTTTCTTTGGTTTCAGGTTCATCATTCTTCGGACCTTTGTTTTGATCTTTCGGTTCCCAGTTCTCGGGTTCACGTACCGGACGACGTGCCATCAAATCGTCAATTTGTTTGGCATCAATGGTCTCATAAGCCATCAGGCAATCCTTCATCGCATGAAGAATATCCATGTTCTCTTCGATCAGCTGCTTAGCCCGTGCATAGTTGCGGTCGATAAAGTCACGAATTTCTTCGTCAATCACTTTAATCGTCTCTTCCGACATATGGCGGTTTTTACTGACAGAGCGCCCTAAAAACACTTCGCCTTCTTCTTCGGCGTACAGCAGGGGCCCAAGCTTGTCCGAGAAGCCCCATTGCGTCACCATCTTACGGGCTAAGTCGGTCGCACGTTCAATATCGTTTGATGCACCGGTCGTGATGGCTTCAGGGCCATAAATGACTTCTTCCGCAATACGGCCACCAAACAGCGAACTGATCATGCTTTCCAGGAACCGCTTGGAATGGCTGACCCGATCACGCTCAGGCAGGTACATAGTGACACCCAAAGCACGGCCTCTGGGGATAATACTGACTTTGTAAACAGGATCATGCTCGGGTACCAGACGACCGACAATGGCATGCCCAGCTTCGTGATAAGCAGTCATTTCCTTTTCTTTTTCCGTCATCACCATAGAACGACGTTCAGTACCCATCAGAATTTTGTCTTTGGCTTTTTCAAATTCATCCATCGACACCACCCGGCGGTTTGAGCGCGCAGCAAACAGCGCCGCTTCATTGACCAGGTTGGCTAAGTCTGCGCCAGAAAAACCTGGTGTACCACGGGCAATCAATGAGGCGTCCACCCCATCTGCCAATGGCACTTTACGCATATGTACTTTCAAAATTTGTTCACGGCCACGAACATCAGGTAAACCAACCACCACCTGACGATCAAAGCGGCCAGGCCGTAATAAAGCCGGGTCCAACACGTCAGGTCTGTTGGTGGCGGCAATCACGATGATGCCTTCGTTGCCGTCGAAACCGTCCATCTCCACCAGCATCTGGTTCAGTGTCTGCTCACGCTCATCATGACCGCCACCTAAACCGGCGCCACGCTGACGGCCTACCGCATCAATTTCATCGATAAAGATGATGCAAGGAGCCGCCTTTTTGGCTTGCTCAAACATATCGCGGACACGGCTGGCACCTACACCGACAAACATTTCAACAAAGTCAGAACCCGATATAGTGAAAAACGGCACCTTGGCTTCACCCGCTATGGCTTTAGCCAGCAAGGTTTTACCTGTACCAGGCGGGCCGACCATCAGCACGCCTTTTGGGATACGTCCACCTAATTTCTGGAAGCGAGAAGGATCTTTTAAATAATCCACCAGCTCAGTCACTTCTTCTTTGGCTTCGTCACAACCGGCAACATCCGCAAAAGTAGTTTTGATCTGATCTTCACCCATCAGACGGGCACGGCTCTTACCAAAAGACATGGCACCTTTGCCGCCACCACCTTGCATCTGGCGCATAAAGAAAATCCAGACGCCAATCAGCAGCAACATAGGGAACCAGGAGATAAAGATCTGCCCCAGCACGCTGGGTTGCTCCGGTGCAGTGCCGGTAAAGGTGATGTCATTTTTGTACATGTCATCCACCAGCTTCGGGTCATACCCCATAGGGATCACGGTTTCAAACCGGTCGCCTGAGCGTTTGACCCCAGTGATCAGGCCACCCTGCTCTTTCACTTCGCGGATCTGCCCCTGATTTGCTTCTTTCAGGAATTGGGTATAACTGATTTGCCGCTCGGATTTGTCCGCCGGTCCAAAACTGTTAAAGACCGACATCAACACCACGGCAATCACTAACCAGACGATCAGATTTTTAGCCATATCACTCAAGGTAGGAACCTCTTAGTTACCAAAACAAATAATTAGGATTCGATGAAACTGGCGCTACTTTACTAAACTTTAAAGCCGGTCGCCACGATATATGTCTCGCTGGAGCGGGAGCGGGACGAATCCGGCTTACGAATTCGTACTGCAGAAAATACATCCCGTACCTGTTTGACATAGTCATCGAAGCCTTCGCCGTGAAAGACTTTCACCACAAAAGCACCATTTTTTTTCAACACTTTATGACACATATCCAGCGCCAGCTCTATCAGATACATACTGCGGGACTGGTCCACTGTCGCATTACCGCTCATATTCGGAGCCATATCAGACAACACCACATCAACGTTACGGCCGCCGATGCGTTCCAACAATGCATTGAGCACCGCCTCTTCGCGGAAATCACCTTGCAAAAACGCCACGCCGGCCAAAGGGTCCATCGGCAAAATATCACAAGCCACCACACAACCTGTTGGACCCACCAAACGAGCCGCAAGTTCAGACCAGCTACCCGGCGCAGACCCTAAATCCACCACCGTCATCCCAGTTTTGATCAGTTTGTCTTTGTCCTGAATTTCGTCGAGCTTAAAAGAAGCTCTGGAACGCAACCCCAGTTTTTGTGCTTTCTGCACAAAAGGATCACTGACATGCTCTTGAATCCAACGGGACGAGCTGGCGGAGCGTTTTTTCTTGGTCATCTCTGTACTCTTAAATAGTCTTCCACCGAAGATGGCGGTACAATACGCTATTTTCAAGCTTTCCCAACTGGAAAACCCGATTTATGAACTTAAGCAATAAACAAAAACAATTCCTCAAAGCCAAGGCGCATGAGCTGAAACCAGTGGTTTTGCTTGGCGGCAATGGTCTGACTGAAGGCGTCATGGCTGAGGTGGATTTGGCGTTGAATCATCACGAGCTGATCAAAGTTAAAGTGCCCAGCATCGACCGCGAAGAAAAAATCGCTATTATGGATGCCATAGTGCGCGAATCCAAAGCACAAAAAGTGCAGGTGATTGGCCATATTCTGGTGCTGTTCCGTCCTTCCGACGACAAAAAAATCCAGTTACCCCGCGGTTAAAGCCGGATAAACCCCGCCTGGATCAGAGACTGGCGGGCGTCTTGTTCATCCGACGCCAGATGACGGGTCAGATCCAATGGTTTGTCTGTGTCTGTGGCTTTCAGATACTGCCAGGTCAGGATTGGATCGGCAGGTAACAGTATTTCCACATGCTTGAGATTATGCGCCAGGGCCCAGACGGAGTTGTCCTGCAGCAGCGCAAAAGACTGAGCCGGACTGGGTTGCCACAGGCTCATATCCAGCACCACAGCCCAAGGTTCATGCAACACAGGCTGAACTGTCTCTCTGAACGCTTTGATGTATTCTTCAGTCTGCAGCACTGTCGAGACCCCGATGGCTTTTACCCAGAGTACCCGCTGTTCCAACTTCAACTGATAGGCTTTGTGTGGCACCAGCATATCCCCTACTTCACGACGTGGCTTAAACTCAGAATGCACCCCGTACAACGAGCTGAAAAAAATGGCGGCTAATGCCGCCATTTATTCAGAACCATGTTTAGAGGTACTGCACTTCGGCGATTTCGAATTCGACCTCACCGGCTGGCGTTTTGACCCTGACCACATCGTCCTGCTCTTTGCCTATCAGGCCACGGGCTATAGGTGAATTAACAGAAATCAGGTTGTTTTTGATGTCTGCTTCATCATCACCCACAATGCGGTAGGTCACTTCTTCTTCAGTATCCAGATTCAGAATAGTCACAGTGGAGCCAAAAATCACTTTGCCGTTATTTGGCATCTTGGTGACATCAATAATCTGCGCATTCGACAGTTTGGCTTCAATATCCTGAATACGGCCTTCAATAAAGCCCTGCTGTTCACGGGCGGCGTGATACTCGGCGTTTTCTTTTAAATCGCCGTGTTCACGCGCTTCCGCAATAGCTTCAATCACCGCCGGACGCTTAACTGTTTTCAGTTCCTGCAATTCATCACGCAGTTGTTGTGCGCCCTGAACTGTCATTGGGATCTGATTCATCCTTTTACTCTCTTATGTAATTCCTGCACTGATGCAACCCGGGCAAAAGCACTGGCGGCCGTTGACTGACAGGTTGCAAAAGCAGCATTCAGGGTTGTGGTGTAATTCGCTTTGTGTTGCAGCGCGCCACGACGTAATACTTTGGAATCTTCAATCGCCTGACGACCTTCAGTGGTGTTGACGATATAGCTGTATTCGCCGTTTTTAATGCGGTCCAGAATATGCGGACGGCCTTCAAAGACTTTGCTGACTTCGCGGCAAGCAATACCTGCAGCTTGCAATGCTTTGGCAGTACCCCCGGTCGCATCCAGTTCAAAGCCTTTTTCCAGCATCAGACGCGCTAACTCTACGACGCGCACTTTATCGCTATCACGCACCGAAAGTAAAGCCCGGCCACCGGACGGAATCATCACACCAGCGCCTAACTGCGCCTTGGCAAAGGCTTCAGCGAAATCATCGCCCACGCCCATCACTTCCCCTGTTGAACGCATTTCAGGGCCAAGGATAGGGTCAACGCCTGGGAACTTGTTAAAGGGGATCACCACTTCTTTCACTGAGAAATACGGTGGGATAATCTCTTCAGTCACACCCTGTTGTTTCAGGCTCATACCGGCCATACAACGGGCCCCAACTTTGGCCACAGGCAAGCCAATGGCTTTGGACACAAATGGCACAGTACGGGCGGCACGTGGGTTTACTTCAATCAGATAGACTTCCCCGTCTTTCACGGCAAACTGGGTATTCATCAGACCGACGACGCCCAGTTCCAGTGCCAGTTTCCGTACCTGGTCGCGCATCAGGTCCTGGATTTCTTTACCCAGGCTGTGTGGCGGCAGCGTGCAGGCAGAGTCCCCTGAGTGCACACCCGCTTGTTCAATGTGTTCCATAATGCCGCCGATCACCACGTCGGTGCCGTCGCAGATCGCATCGATATCCACTTCAATGGCGTCATCCAGGAAACGGTCCAGCAACACTGGCGAATCGTTAGACACAGACACAGCTTCCGTCATATAACGGCGCAGGTCGGTGTCGTCGTAAACAATTTCCATTGCACGGCCGCCCAGCACGTAAGACGGGCGCACGACCATAGGATACCCAATAGAAGGGGCCTTGCTCAGAGCTTCTTCCAGGCTGGTCACTGTGGCGTTTTTCGGCTGTTTTAAACCTAAACGTTCAACAGCTTGCTGGAAGCGCTCGCGGTCTTCTGCACGGTCGATGGCATCCGGAGAAGTCCCAATAATTGGCACTCCGTTCGCTTCCAGCGCACGGGCCAGTTTCAGGGGCGTCTGCCCACCGTACTGCACGATCACGCCTTTTGGCTGTTCTTTTTTCACAATTTCCAGCACGTCTTCCAGCGTAATTGGCTCAAAGTACAGACGGTCTGAAGTGTCATAGTCGGTCGACACAGTCTCTGGGTTACAGTTGACCATAATGGTCTCATACCCATCTTCACGCAGTGCCAGCGCCGCATGCACACAGCAATAGTCGAATTCAATGCCTTGACCGATACGGTTCGGGCCACCACCGATGATCATGATTTTGTCACGGCTGCTTGGTGCCGCTTCACATTCTTCATCGTAAGTGGAATACATATAGGCCGTGTTGGAAGCAAATTCTGCCGCACAGGTATCGACACGTTTGTACACCGGGTGCAGGTTAAAGCTGTGGCGTTTTTTGCGTACTTCAGTTTCAGCCACACCCAGAATGTCGGCGATGCGTTTATCGGCAAAACCTTTGCGTTTTAAGGTACGCAGACGCTGTTCATCCAGACCGGCAAAACCATGGGCGGCTACAGCCGTTTCTTCTTTCAGTAAATCTTCAATCTGCACCAGGAACCAAGGATCAATTTTGGTCAGGTTGAAAATTTCATCCATGCTCATGCCCAGGCGGAAGGCATCGGCAATGTACCAGATCCGGTGCGAACCTGGCTCACGCAGTTCACGGATAATTTTTTCACGGGCTTCCGGTGCATGGATGTCGATGACCGGATCCAAACCACAGACCCCAATTTCCAGACCACGCAGGGCTTTTTGCAGCGATTCCTGCTGATTACGGCCAATCGCCATCACTTCACCGACCGACTTCATCTGAGTGGTCAGGCGGTCATTGGCACCGGCAAATTTTTCAAAGTTAAAACGTGGTACTTTGGTCACCACATAGTCAATGCTTGGCTCGAAAGACGCCGGGGTTTTACCACCGGTAATGTCATTGGCCAGCTCGTCCAGTGTGTAACCCACAGCCAGTTTGGCTGCCACTTTGGCAATAGGGAAACCTGTGGCTTTGGACGCCAGAGCTGAAGAGCGGGATACCCGCGGATTCATCTCGATGATCACCATACGGCCATCTTCAGGATTAATACCAAACTGCACGTTGGAACCACCGGTTTCCACACCAATTTCACGCAGCACCGCCAAAGAGGCATTACGCATAATTTGGTATTCTTTATCCGTTAACGTCTGAGCTGGCGCTACTGTGATGGAGTCACCTGTGTGCACGCCCATAGGGTCGAAGTTTTCAATGGAGCAGACAATGATGCAGTTGTCGTTTTTGTCACGCACCACTTCCATCTCGTACTCTTTCCAGCCGATCAGCGATTCGTCAATCAGCAACTCTTTGGTTGGTGATAAATCCAGACCGCGGGTACAGATTTCTTCAAACTCTTCACGGTTATACGCAATACCACCGCCAGAACCGCCCATAGTGAAAGATGGACGGATAATGCAAGGGAAACCGATTTTTTCCAGCACTTCGAAAGCTTCTTCCATCGAATGCGCCAAACCTGCACGTGGACAGGCCAGGCCAATGGAGCGCATCGCTTTATCAAAACGGCTGCGGTCTTCGGCTTTGTCGATGGCATCGGCCGTTGCACCAATCATTTCGACATTGTATTTAGCCAGCACACCGTGGCGCTCTAAATCCAGCGCACAGTTTAATGCGGTTTGGCCACCCATGGTCGGCAACACCGCACATGGACGTTCCTTTTCAATAATTTTTTCCACTACTTGCCAGTGAATCGGCTCGATGTAAGTGGCATCGGCCATTTCAGGGTCCGTCATAATGGTGGCCGGGTTGGAATTCACCAGGATCACCCGGTAGCCTTCTTCTTTTAAGGCTTTACAGGCCTGAGCGCCTGAATAGTCAAATTCACAGGCCTGACCGATCACGATAGGACCGGCACCGAGGATCAGAATACTTTTAAGGTCAGTACGTTTTGGCATAACTCTTCCTGCTCTCGCTAATCAAGCCTGACGCTGTTGCATCAATTCGATAAAGTGGTCAAACAATTCACTGGCTTCATGAGGGCCAGGGCTGGCTTCAGGGTGGCCCTGGAAGCTAAAAGCCGGTTTGTCTGTACGGTGAATGCCCTGCAAGGTGCCGTCGAACAGCGATTTGTGAGTGGCACGCAAATTGGCTGGTAAGGTGGCTTCGTCCACCGCAAAACCATGGTTTTGTGCGGTGATCAGTACACGTTTTGTATCCAGGTTTTGCACCGGGTGATTACCACCGTGGTGGCCCACCACCATCTTGACGGTTTTGGCCCCACTGGCCAGTGCCAGTAACTGGTGACCCAAACAGATACCAAAGACCGGAATGTCAGTCGTCAGGAAAGTTTCAATGGCTTGGATGGCATAATCACAGGGTGCCGGATCGCCAGGACCGTTCGATAAGAAGATACCGTCTGGGTTCATTGCCAGTACCTGCTCAGCCGGAGTCTGAGCCGGCACCACAGTTAAACGACAGCCTCTGTCGACCAACATACGCAGAATATTGCGTTTCACACCAAAATCGTAAGCTACCACATGAAACTGCTTGTTTTCTGGAGTGACAAACCCCTGACCTAACTGCCAGCTGCCTTCGGCCCACTGATAAGGCTCACGAACCGTGACTTCTTTGGCCAGATCCATGCCTGACAGGCCAGGAAAACTGCGTGCCAGCTCAAGTGCTTTACTTTCGTCTAAATGATCACCGGCCATCAGACAGCCATTCTGTGCACCTTTTTCACGCAGAATACGGGTCAGCTTACGGGTGTCGATGTCGGCAATGCCAAGAATGTTACGGGATTGGAGGTACTGACTAAGGGAAGTTTGATTACGGAAATTGCTGGCTAACAAAGGAAGGTCACGAATAATCAGGCCTTTGGCCCACACTTTACCGGATTCTTCATCTTCCTCATTGGTGCCGGTATTTCCGATATGAGGATAGGTCAGAGTGACCATTTGTTCAGCGTATGAGGGATCAGTCAATATTTCCTGATACCCGGTCATTGAGGTATTAAACACCACCTCTCCGACAGAAACACCTTCAGCGCCAATGGCTGTACCGCGAAACACGGTGCCGTCTTCCAGTACGAGCAGGGCGGACTTAGTCAAGATAACCTCCAAACAGCAAAAAACGGGGGAAAAACAATCAGTTCACCACCCGTTTTGACCCAGAATTTTTGAACCCAGATTTGCCTAGGCAAACCTGATTATTCTAGGTGATTTGCGCTATTTGGTCTAACTATTTTTTGATTATTTATAAAAATGACTGGTTTGATGCATTTTTATAACATAGTCTTCAAAAATCTATGCTAAGTCGGCCAATCCCAGCACTTGCTGCATAGAATAAAGTCCTGGCTGCTTATTTTGCAACCAGAGCGCGGCGCGCCAGGCTCCTTGTGCAAAGGTAGTACGACTGGAAGCTTTATGGGTAATTTCCAGACGCTCGCCAAGGTCAGCAAAGAGTGCTGTGTGATCCCCAATGATGTCGCCGCCCCGCACCGTCGCAAATCCAATGGTCTTCTGATCACGTTCGCCCGTGATACCTTCCCGGCCATAGACGGCCAGGTCCGCCAGATTGCGCCCAAGGGTTTTGGCAATCTGATGACCTATGGCCATTGCAGTGCCTGACGGTGCATCTTTTTTAAATCTGTGGTGTGCTTCGATAATTTCAATGTCAGCGCTATTGCCCATCACTTTGGCGGCTGTTTGCACCAAATGCAGCAACAGATTGACGCCAACACTCATATTCGGTGCCCAAACGATTGGGATCTGCTGCGCCGCCGCCTGCACCTGAGCATACTGAGCATCGGTCAGGCCTGTGACACCAATGACCATGGCTTTTTTCGCCTGCACCGCCAGTTCCAGGTGTTGCAGCATGGCGTCCGGCATCGTAAAGTCGATCCAGATATCCGCCTGTTGTATCACCGTCAGCGTGGTTTGTTGTAATAACACAGTGGTTTTACCACAACCGGCCAGGTCTCCGGCATCCAGACCCGCCAGCTCAGAGCCCAGGCGAACCGTCGCAGCGGCAAATGGCAAGTCCTGCTCTTTGGCCACAGTCACCAGGGCACGCCCCATCCGGCCATTGGCGCCCAAAATACCTACGCTGCTCATCGTTACCTCAACAGAAGACAAAATCGGCCGCTATTTAACGGCAGTCTGGATGGATAAGCAATAAAAACCTCAGACCGCAGCGCGGAAAATAGCTTGTGACGCGGCATAGTCAATTTGACCATGTTCACCCAGATGTTGCAAACCAACAGCCCTGACTTTGGCCGCTAATTCCTCAGCCGCAGTTGCCGGTAAGCCATAATCCGTTAAACGGGTAGGCACGCCCATCCGTTCGAAAAAAGCCCGGGTATGTGCAATGGCGTCATCCATCAGCCGCTCCGGGTCGTTATGGCTTAGCCCCCAGACATTCTGAGCGTACTGCAGCAACTTGTCTCTTTTGACGCTGCGTTGATGCTGCAGCAACGCAGGCAACACCACGGCCAGCGTCTGGGCATGGTCGAGCCCATACAAAGCGGTGATTTGATGGCCCAGGGCATGAGTGGCCCAGTCCTGCGGTACGCCAACACCGATCAGCCCGTTTAACGCCATAGTCGCAGACCACATCAGGTTTGCCCGCACATCGTAGTTCTCTGGTTGTGCCAGCGCTTTTGGGCCTAGATCAATCAGGATCTTTAGCAAGGACTCCGCAAACGCATCCTGTACGGCCGCATTGACCGGGTATGTCATGTACTGCTCCATCACATGCACAAAGGCATCCACCGCGCCGTTGGCAATTTGTTTGGGCGGCAGGCTATAAGTGACTGTCGGGTCCAATACGGCAAACTGAGGAAAAACGGCCGGATGGGAAAAAGACAACTTCTCTTGTGTCGCCTTTTTGGTGATGACCGCATGAGGGTTACTTTCTGATCCTGTGGCCGGTAAAGTTAACACACAGCCTAAAGGTAAGGCCTGCCGCACCCGTACTTTGTTTTGCAAAATGGCCCAACCATCCTGCTCCAACAAGGCTGCGGCAGCTATGTACTTGCTGCCATCCACGACAGAGCCCCCACCCACTGCCAGAATAAAATCGAGTTTCTCCTTTTTGACCAGCTCCACAGCTTTGCTCAGAGTCTCGTAACTTGGGTTGGGTTCAATGCCTGAAAACTCTACCACCTGATGCTGCTTCAGCGCCTCAGTCACCTGCTGATATACGCCATTCCTGTGGATAGAACCACCACCATAGGTCAGTAACACCCGGGCATCCGCAGGCACCAATTGGCTCAGCTGTGACAGCTGGCCCGCTCCAAAAACAATACGGGTTGGGTTCTGATAGGAGAAATTCTGCATAAGGTTTGACTCTTCTGGTAGTAATCTTTCAGATATGCGCCTGACCGAACCAAAGTTCAAGGGAGTTCGTCGCAGAGTAGGCAGCCGAACAAAAAGCAGATAGGCTGTTTTTTCATCAGCCTGACGGCAGAAACAGGTTCTAACTCAGGCCATTTTCTTATTTGACAGGACTTCTGGACGTCTATATATTCCGCCAGATTTTAAAAACCTCACCCATTTAAAGAGGATCACGAATGACTCATTCGGAAAAACAGCAGGCACGTTTATCCTTACTGCCTATGCTGCTGTTTGTCGCACTATTTCTCGGCACCGGGCTCTACCTGCAATCTCAAGGGGTGGATTATGCCTTTTACCAGCTGCCCGGCCCTGTTGCTATCATTCCGGCTTTAGTGCTGGCTATCTGGTTGTTTAAAGCGCCCTTGCATCAGGCGATTGAGGTTGCGGTCCGGGGGGCTGGCAACAGCAATATCATCACCATGTGTTTTATCTACTTGCTGGCTGGTGCCTTTGCCTCAGTGGCTCAGGCCAGTGGGGGTGTCGATGCCGTGGTTAATGCTGGCCTGTCCCTGGTTCCGGCGCAATTTTTATTACCCGGTTTGTTTGTGATTTCAGCCTTGGTGGCGACGGCAATGGGCACTTCGATGGGCACCATAGGTGCCTTAGCCCCCATCGCCGTTGGTCTGGCACAACAGGCAGGATTGGAACCAGCCTTGGTGGCAGGTGTGCTGCTCAGCGGCGCTATTTTTGGAGATAACCTGTCGATTATCTCAGACACCACCATCGCATCGACCCGCACTCAGGGTGCACAGATGAAAGATAAATTCCGCGAAAACCTGAAAATTGCCTTGCCAGCCGCGCTGCTGACCTTACTGCTCTTTGTGTTGCTCGGTCACAGCGAAAGCCAGGTGACGGTCAAGGAATTCAACTGGACCGGTGTCTTGCCTTATGCCGCCATTCTGGTGTTGGCCGTCGCCGGTCTGAATGTGTTTGCCGTGCTGCTGCTGGGCATTGTATTGGCAGCGGTGCAAGGTGCCGTTTTTGCTGATTACCCACTGGCGGAGCTGGGCAAAGATATTTACAAAGGCTTTGGCTCGATGCAGGAAATTTTTCTGTTGTCGATGCTGGTGGGTGCTTTGGGTGAATTTATAAAGCAGCAAGGCGGTCTGGACTACCTGTCACACCATATCAGTGACTATGCGGAGAAACTACGGTTGGCGGGCAACAAAGCACAGCAATTGGCCATTGCGCTGCTGGTGTTTGTCAGCAACCTTTGTATCGCCAACAACACTGTGGCCATTGTGGTTGCAGGTGACGTTAGCAAGCAGATTGCGACCGAGCACCAGATCAGTGCCAAACGCAGTGCCAGCCTGCTGGATGTGTTTGCCTGTATTGCACAGGGCCTGGTGCCATACGGGGCTCAGGCGCTGCTGCTCGGCGCCAGCTTTGGTTTATCGCCTTGGGACGTGGTCACTCAAAGCTTTTATTGCCTGCTGCTCGCGGTCTTTGCGGTTGGGCGTATCGCCATGGAGCGCAGCAAATAACCACTTGATGAAGCAAGGCCCGCAATGCGGGCCTTGTTGTTTTTCCGTTGTGGTGCATCAGCCTTTACTGCAGGAAGGTTGAGACCCCCGGCTAAGACGCTGCTGATAATAGCCCTCAGCAACCATCATATGGGCATTCAGCGCTTTAATGCGATTTTCCGGCACCGGGTGACTGGACAAAAACTGCGGTGTGCCACCACTGCCCTTCGCCGCCATATTTTGCCACAGCTTCACGGACTGGGCTGGTTCGAAGCCTGCTTTGGCCATCAAATCCAGACCAATAATATCGGCTTCACTTTCATGAGTCCGGCTAAAAGGCAAAGCCACGCCAATCTGTGCCCCAACGCCAAAAGCCGTCATCAGTTGCTGCTGGTATTGAGTACCCGTTGCAGCCAGAGCACCATCCGCCACTGTTAATGCAGTTTGAATAAACTGGTCGCTCGACAAACGTTCATTGCTGTGCCCTGCTATCACGTGCGCTATTTCATGCCCCATCACTGCCGCCAGCTGATGTTGGTTTTCAGCCACCAGTAACAGCCCTGTATAAACCCCTATTTTGCCGCCGGGCAAGGCAAAGGCATTGACCTGATCATCGTCAAACACCACGACTTCCCACGGCGTTTGCTGCCATTTGGCATCCGTCTGTTTGATTAGCGAATTCGCCACACATTGGACGTACTGGTTAATTTTTTTGTTGCTGCTGACAGGCATGTCCTTTTTCATGCCTTCGAAGGTCTGCGAGCCCATAGCACTCAGTTTGGATTCATCAAACAACATCAATTGCCGCCGGCCTGTCGGCGACTGGGCACAACTGGCCAGCACCATAGAAACCGCCAATAAGGCATAAGTAAAACGACGCATATCTCCCTCCTGCATCTGTTGGCACGCCGCCATCTGAACTTTGGTGTGGGTTAAAAACAGCAAACCACCTTAAGGTGGTTTGCTGAATTGACACTTAACCTGTTAAATCATCAAAGAACTTTTTCACCCCATCAAAAAATCCCTTGGATTTTGGCCTGTGTTTGCCTTCGCTGTCACCTATCCAGCTTTCGTCCAGCTGACGCAGCAATTCTTTCTGACGTTCGCTGAGGTTGACCGGCGTTTCAACCACCACCTTGCACACCAGATCGCCGACGCCACCGCCCCGCACCGACTGCACACCTTTGCCACGCAAACGGAACATCTTGTCGGTTTGGGTTTCTGCAGGGATCTTCAGCTTGACACGGCCATCCAGCGTCGGCACGTCGATGTCGCCCCCCAAAGCCGCAGTGCTGAAGCTGATCGGCACATCGCAGTACAAGTTATTACCATCCCGGACAAAAATCGGATGGTCTTTCACATGCACCTGCACATACAGGTCACCTGCCTGAGCACCAAACATACCGGCTTCACCTTCACCGGCCAAACGAATACGATCGCCTGTGTCCACACCGGCAGGAATTTTGACCGACAGAGTTTTGGTTTTTTCTACGCGGCCATCGCCATGGCACTTAGTGCATGGATCCGGAATGATTTTGCCGCGGCCATTACAGGTCGGACAGGTTTGTTGCACCGCAAAAAAGCCCTGACGCATAGTGACCTGACCTGCACCGTGGCAGGTCGGACATGACTTGGCCTGGGTGCCTTTTTTTGCACCTGTACCATCACAGCTATCGCAGCTGACCCAGGTAGGCACTTTGATTTCAACCGACTTGCCTTTGACCGCTTCTTCGAGACTCAGCTCCAGATTGTAGCGCAAGTCTGATCCACGTTGGGCACGTGACTGGCCCCGACGGCCGCCACCAAAGATATCACCGAATACGTCGCCGAAAATATCATTGAAGTCAGCCCCACCGCCGCCACCGCCCCTGTTAGGGTCCACACCGGCATGACCGTATTTATCATAGGCAGCACGTTTCTGATCATCCGACAGAATTTCGTAGGCTTCCTGCACTTCCTTAAACTTTTCTTCCATGGCTTTATCCCCCTGAGTCCGATCAGGGTGATACTTCATCGCCAGCCGCTTATAGGCCTTTTTGATTTCTTTGTCATCGGCGCCTTTGGCAACACCAAGGACTTCGTAATAATCACGTTTCGACATAACAGCTCATCTTATAAAGGAGCGACCGCACTAAGGCGGCCGCTTGGATTGACTCTGAGTGTCAGCGCATCTTAAAGAGCCGCTGACGACGACACAATGATTACTTGTTGTCTTTCACTTCTTCGAACTCAGCATCGACCACGTCATCGCCGCCGGCGTTTTTCGCCTGAGGCTCTGCACCACCGCCTTGCTGCTCTTTACGCTGAGCCACTTCGGCCAGTTTCTGAGCCGCTTGCAGTAACGCCTGCGTCTTGGCTTCAATTTCGGCTTTGTCGCTGCCTTTGATCACGGCTTCCAGCGCACTGATAGCCGCTTCGATCTCTTGTTTGTCGTTGCTTGCCAGCTCTGCACCCACTTCTTCAATTTGCTTGCGGGTACCGTGGATCAACGCATCGGCCTGGTTACGGGTTTGCACCAGTTCTTCGAACTTCTTGTCTTCTTCGGCATTCAACTCGGCGTCACGCACCATACGCTGAATTTCATCATCAGTCAGACCAGAAGAGGCCTTGATAGTGATCTTCTGCTCTTTGCCCGTGTCTTTGTCTTTAGCAGACACATGCAGAATACCATCGGCGTCCAGGTCGAAGGTTACTTCGATTTGTGGCTCGCCACGGCGCGCAGGACGAATACCTTCCAGGTTAAACTGCCCCAGGGATTTGTTCGCAGACGCCTGCTTACGCTCACCTTGCAGCACATGGATGGTCACTGCCGACTGGTTGTCGTCCGCTGTTGAGAACACTTGCGACTTTTTAGTCGGGATCGTGGTGTTTTTCTCAATCAGTGCCGTCATCACGCTGCCCATGGTCTCAATACCCAGAGACAAAGGCGTGACGTCCAGCAGCAATACGTCTTTGACGTCACCTGACAACACAGCGCCCTGAATGGCCGCACCTACGGCTACAGCTTCGTCCGGGTTCACGTCTTTACGGGCTTCTTTACCGAAAAACGCAGCCACAGCTTCCTGAACTTTTGGCATCCGGGTCTGACCGCCCACCAGAATAATGTCGTCAATATCGCTGACCGACAGGTCGGCATCTTTCAGCGCCTGCTTTAATGGCTCGATAGTACGGGCCACTAAATCATCCACCAGAGATTCCAGCTTGGCGCGGGTCACTTTGATATTTAAGTGCTTCGGACCTGTCGCATCGGCTGTGATGTACGGCAGGTTAACTTCGGTCTGAGAGGCTGACGACAGCTCAATTTTGGCTTTTTCAGCGGCTTCTTTCAGACGTTGCATCGCCAGCGGGTCGTTACGCAGGTCAATGCCTTGTTCTTTTTTGAACTCATCCACCAGATAATTGATCAGACGTGAGTCAAAGTCTTCACCACCTAAGTGAGTGTCACCATTGGTTGATAATACTTCGAAGGTTTGTTCACCATCGACATCGTCAATTTCAATGATAGAAATATCGAAGGTACCACCACCCAAGTCATACACCGCAATTTTGGTGTCGCCTTTTTTCTTGTCCATACCGTAAGCCAACGCGGCTGCGGTTGGTTCGTTGATGATACGTTTCACTTCTAAACCAGCAATACGACCGGCATCTTTCGTCGCCTGACGTTGCGCGTCATTGAAGTAGGCAGGGACCGTGATGACCGCTTCAGTCACTGGTTCACCCAGGTAGTCTTCAGCCGTCTTCTTCATCTTTTTCAGCACTTCAGCTGAAATCTGCGGCGCAGCCAGTTTTTTGCCTTTAACTTCAACCCAGGCATCCCCATTGTCCGCTTTCACGATCTGGAATGGCATAATTTTGATATCGCGTTGTACTTCAGCGTCTTCAAAACGACGGCCAATCAGACGTTTGATCGCAAACAGGGTGTTTTTCGGGTTGGTCACCGCCTGGCGTTTTGCCGGCTGGCCCACTAATACTTCGCCATCATCAGCATAAGCAATGATAGAAGGCGTAGTACGAGTACCTTCTGCGTTTTCAATAACCCGAGGCTTGTCACCATCTAAAATGGCTACACAGCTGTTTGTTGTACCTAAGTCAATACCGATAATTCTACCCATAACTGCTCTCCGCTACTTAATCTGAACAATTAATATTGTGTTGAACCGTTAATGGGGTTTATCCCTAGTTGATTCAAGGTTATTTTCTGAAAAATTTTTCTATTTGCGCGATAAAGCAGCAATTGTCAAAGATAAAGCGCGATTTGGCGGCATAGCTTATGCAATTACCAGAGCGGTTCGGGCTGAATTTTCTACCCCCATTCGTCAACCAAAAGCGTATAATCCGAATCATCTGCATCGGAATTAAAGAGACTGATTATGCCATTATTAGACAGCTTCACCGTTGACCACACCATTATGAAAGCCCCAGCGGTACGGGTAGCCAAAAAAATGAATACGCCCAAAGGCGATGCCATCACTGTGTTTGATTTGCGTTTTTGTGTCCCAAACCAGGAGATCCTGTCGGAAAAAGGTATTCATACTTTGGAACATCTATTTGCAGGTTTTATGCGTGATCACTTAAATGGTGCTGATGTGGAGATTATTGATATCTCCCCTATGGGTTGCCGTACTGGCTTTTATATGAGCCTGATTGGCACACCGGACGAACAGCGCGTTGCTGCAGCCTGGCAGGCCGCTATGGCCGATGTACTGAAGGTACAAAATCAGTCCGAAATCCCTGAGCTGAATATTTATCAGTGCGGTACGGCCCAGATGCACTCTCTGGACGAAGCCAAACAAATAGCACAAAACATTATTGACCGGGGTGTGGGTGTGAACTTAAACGACGAGCTGAAATTGTCTGCTGAGTTTTTAAAGTAATGAAATGAAGCTGACGCCCAAGCGGCGTCAGCCTTAAACCTCAGAATTACCGGTGGATCCGGAACTGAGAAACCACAGCACTTAAAGCAGTTGCCGACTGATCCAATTGCTGAGCCTCAGAAGTCAACTCTGCGGCGTGCGCAGCTGTTGTATCCACCAATTGAGTAATACGGTGCAGATTCTGATTAATCTCTTCAGCTACAACACCTTGTTGCTGAGTGGCTACCGCAATTTGCGAGCTTTGCTGCTGTACCACCTCAATAGCCGAACCTATAGCTTCAAGAGCGCCTTGCATGGTTCTGGCCCGCTCTGAACTTAACTGGGTTTGTTCACGGCCTTGCTGCATTTTCAACTCAGCTTCTTTGGCAATGGCTTGCAGTTTCTCCACCATAGAACGTATATGCCCGGTACTTTCACTGGTGCGACCGGCCAAAGAGCGAACCTCGTCGGCCACCACGGCAAAACCCCGGCCTTGTTCCCCAGCACGAGCCGCCTCAATGGCAGCATTCAGAGCAAGTAAGTTGGTTTGATCAGCGATAGCTTTGATCACATCCACAACAGCGCCAATATTTTCAGACTCTTTCGCCAACCCTACAACCACATCCACAGCGTCTGACATGGTGTTTGCCAGTGCGGACATATCCTGCAACGCCGCCTTTGACAACACGACGCCTTCGGCCCCCCGTTGCTGGGCCGCTGTTGCGGCAGTACTGGTTGCCTGCGCATTGCGGCTTATCTCAAGTACAGTTGCCGACATTTCGGTCACAGCAGCGGATACGGCATCAATTTGTTGCTTGTTGCTCTGAATTTCCTGATCTGTCTGAATAGCGACCATATTTAACTGACGACTGGACTGATGCACCTGAACCGACTGTTCGGATGTACTTTGCAATGAAGTGCGCAGCTTACAGAGGAAACGGTTAAAGTGGGTAGCCAGCACACCTACTTCATCGGCACTTTGCACTGATAAAGTCCGGGTTAAATCACCTTCGCCACTGGCAATATCCTGCATAGCCAACGTCAGTTGCGTCAGAGGTTTCAGGATCACCTGAGTCAGCGCCAACACCACCAGGGTAATCACTGCAAGAATAAACAAGGTGAACAGCAAGGCCCAATTGATCGCCTGTTGGATAGGCCCTTCAATCAGTTCAGCGGGGATAAGCAAACCAACCTGCCAGCTCATTTTAGGAAAATCTTGGGTGACAGGCTGAAAAGATGCGTAATAACTGTGCCCTTTAAACTGCACAGGAACAAAACCGGCGTGCTTTTGCTGAGCCGCAAGCGCGATTTGCCTGAACCCTGAACTCTCAGCTTCCTGGTCAAGTAAAGCGAAATCATCGTTCGGTTTACGCTGCGTCAGGCCAGCCTTGACCGACAGATGGACAATCTGGCCTTTGCTGTCCAGTAAAAAAGGAATGCCTGCATTTTCATACTGAATGCGCTCAATCTGCTCACCTATTTTGTTCAGATGTAAATCCAACCCTCCAACGCCCAGCAAAGTACCATCAGGCAGATAAACAGGGCCTTCCACTACTGCAGAGACAATACCTGTAGTAAAGTCTGCAGAAGGTGAACCGACAAAATACATGTTATGTTTCAGGCTCTCGAGATACCAAGGCCTCTGAGTCGCGAAATAACCTTTATCAGCTTTACCCGCGTCTGGCCCCTCTTTATCAACCCCTGTCCTGGAGTTCTCACGAAAATATTCGGCAGATCGGTCCAAGGCAAAAAATGCCGATAGAATCACAGGGTCCCGTTCGCTGATCCTGATAAAAGTGTTATTAATGCTGTCATAATCAGGCACAGTTTTCAGCTCAGTGCCTCGCCCGGGGTATTGCATGAACCATTGCTGAAACTGAGGACTGTCCAGAAAGGTCCTGGCAACTTGGGCATATTCCGCAAAAAATTTACGCACAGAACCAGCCTCAGTTTCGACCAGGCTGCTCACTTCAGCTTCCACCTGATGGCGGGTTAGCTGACTGATGTGATAAACAGTGAACCAGGATGTGGCAACCAGCAACAATGCAATAGCACCGCCGACACCAAATAAAAATTTTTGTTTAATTGATAGTTTTTGTAGTAATTCCATAAGGCCCCCAACAACTTACAGCTCCATCAGAACATAAAGTGTCAGCCCTTGCCACAGAATTTACCTAGCGTTACCTCGCTTGGATAGGGCTGAATCTTTGCCCAATTCTGGCCCTGTGCAGCGCCCTAAATCAGAGATGGCTAATAAATCAGAGAAACAAACTATGTCAAAGTAACCAAGCAGAAATAACGGCTCAATCACGCACCAACATAGTGCAACCGAAAACTCCTGCAGTGTTTCTGCCGCATCCAGCATGACAGGTGTGGGCAAGAACAAAACG
>NZ_JBBIQL010000002.1:0-138951 GCF_037442345.1 Rheinheimera sp.
GCAGTATTTCTGCATCTTCCCTTGGAAGCTTGATACAGGCATAGCTATAGTTTTATGAGTGGTTCTAAAGAAAACAACGTTACAGACTACGGAGTGGTGGAAAAAACGCGGCAGCAGCTGCAACCACCCTCGATGTACAAAGTCATACTGCATAATGATGACTACACGCCGATGGACTTTGTCATCGACGTACTGACACGTTTTTTTAATATGCAGTATGAAAAAGCCAGTGAAATTATGCTGAAAGTGCATTACGAAGGGCTGGCGGTATGTGGTGTTTTTACTGCGGAGGTTGCAGAAACCAAAGTGCAGCAAGTGTCAGATTATGCAAAAGAGCATGAGCATCCATTGTTATGCACAATGGAGCGGGCCTGACGCCTTAAAGCAGTCGTAACTCAGGTGGATTTGGGGGTGATGTATGTTAAATAAAGATCTTGAGTTAACTTTAAATCTGGCGTTTCGGTTTGCCCGCGAGCGTCGTCATGAATTTATGACGGTAGAGCACTTGCTGTTGGCTCTGCTGGATAATCCTGCGGCCGGTGAAGCGTTGCGCTCCTGTGGTGCCAATATCGACAGGCTGCGCCAGGATTTGGCGCATTTTATCGATTCCACCACTCCTGTGTTACCTGAAGGTGATCTGGACAGGGACACTCAACCCACTCTTGGCTTTCAACGCGTGTTGCAACGCGCGGTTTTCCATGTGCAATCCTCTGGCAAGTCGGAAGTGAATGGTGCCAATGTGCTGGTGGCCATTTTCAGTGAGCAGGAATCACAGGCGGTTTACCTGCTGAAGAAAACGGACATTAGCCGGCTGGATATCGTGAATTACATCTCGCACGGTGTGATTAAAGCCGAGAAAATTGAACAGCAGGATGAGCAGCAGGAGGACAGCAGTGATGCCGGGATGGATGAACGCAGTTACCTGGAAAACTTCACGGCCAACTTAAATATTCAGGCGAAAAATGGTCAGATTGACCCGCTGGTGGGGCGTGATATGGAACTGGAGCGTGCAATCCAGGTGTTGTGCCGTCGCAAAAAGAATAACCCCTTACTGGTGGGCGAAGCCGGAGTTGGTAAAACGGCTATTGCCGAAGGCCTGGCATACCGTATTGTGAATCAGCAAGTGCCAGAGGTGATAGCCAATGCCACCATTTATTCGCTGGATATGGGCGCTTTGCTGGCAGGTACGAAATACCGGGGGGATTTTGAAAAACGGCTGAAGTCCTTGCTGAAAGAAATTGAGCGGGAAAAAGATGCAGTGCTGTTTATTGATGAAATTCATACAGTAATTGGTGCCGGAGCAGCCTCAGGAGGGGTGATGGATGCGTCGAACCTGATTAAACCTTTGCTTTCCAGCGGCCGCTTACGTTGCATTGGCTCAACCACTTACCAGGAATTCAAAAACATTTTTGAAAAAGACACTGCTTTGGTGCGGCGTTTTCAGAAAATTGATGTGGCGGAACCCAGCGTCGAAGACACCACCAAAATTTTACTGGGTTTAAAAGAGCGTTACGAAGCCCACCATAACGTGCGTTACACCCAAAAAGCGCTGCGGGCGGCGGCTGAGTTGTCGGCTAAATACATCAATGAACGGCATTTACCCGATAAAGCCATTGATGTGATTGATGAAGCTGGCGCCAGTCAACGTTTGTTACCGGAGTCCAAACGCAAAAAAGTGATTAATGTGCCTGAAATTGAGCACATTATTGCCAAAATGGCACGTATTCCTGAAAAGTCGGTGTCAGCCTCTGACCGGGATGTGCTGGCGAATCTGGACCGGAACCTGAAACTGGTGGTGTTTGGACAGGATGCACCCATTGATGTGCTGACGGCGGCGATTCGTCTGTCCCGCTCAGGCCTTGGTAGCGAAGAGAAACCTATAGGCAACTTCCTGTTCGCCGGGCCTACCGGTGTTGGCAAAACGGAAGTGACCAAGCAACTGGCGAAAATCATGGGGGTGGAACTACTGCGGTTTGATATGTCCGAGTATATGGAGCGCCACGCGGTCAGTCGCCTGATTGGCGCGCCGCCTGGCTATGTAGGTTTTGACCAGGGCGGTTTGCTGACCGATGCGGTATCCAAACACCCATACTCCGTGGTGCTGCTGGATGAAATTGAAAAAGCCCATAGCGATATTTATAACATTCTGCTGCAGGTGATGGACCACGGCACTCTGACCGACAACAGCGGGCGTAAAGTGGATTTTCGCAACGTAGTGTTGGTGATGACCACTAATGCCGGTGTGCAGGAAACTGTGCGCAAAACCATAGGTTTTAAACAGCAGGATCACAGCCATGATGCTTTAGCTGAAATTAACCGCACCTTTAGCCCGGAGTTCCGTAACCGCTTGGACGGCATTATCTGGTTCCAGCATTTATCCAAAGACATTATTCTGCAAATTGTCGATAAATTTATCTGCGAGTTGCAGGTGCAACTGGATAAAAAGCAGGTGTCGCTGGAGCTTAGCGGGGCCGCCCGCCAATGGTTGGCTGACAAAGGCTATGATCAGGCGATGGGTGCCAGGCCAATGGCCCGGGTGATTCAGGAGCAACTGAAAAAGCCGCTGGCCAATGAAATACTGTTTGGCCGTTTGTCGCAGGGGGGCGATGTCCGGGTTGACCTGAAAGGTGACAACCTGGAGTTTGACTACCTGGTCGAGAGTCATTTGCTGGAGGCAAAAGCCTGACAGCCAGGAAATGGCACGAAAAAAACCGGCTTAAAAGCCGGTTTTTTTCGTTAAACGCTGTTAGCGCTGACGGAAAACGATACGGCCTTTGGTCAGATCGTAAGGCGTCAGTTCCACAGTGACTTTGTCACCGGTCAGAATACGAATGTAGTTCTTGCGCATTTTGCCGGAAATATGGGCGATCACCACGTGACCGTTTTCCAGCTCTACTTTGAACATAGTGTTTGGCAGGGTATCCAGAATGGTCCCTTGCATTTCAATTACGTCTTCTTTCGCCATCTAAGCGCGCCAGCCTCTTATTTAAAATTCGTCAGGTCAAAAAACTGCCGCAGATTTTGCCGAAAACCACCGCATAAGTAAAGCAACAGAGACAGATTTAGCCAAAGTGGTGCCATTTTCCGGCAATAAAACGTTGTTGCGGGCGAAACTTGTCTTTGTAATTCATTTTTGCGCAGTCGGCGACGTAATAGCCCAAATAGAGATAACGGATGCCATGCGACAGACTGTGATCGGCCAGCGCCAGAATGGCCAGTTGACCCAGGCTGAGTTTATGTGGCCAACAGTAAAAGCTATAGACCGCAGAACACTGCTCACTCAACATATCCACCACGGTCACTCCCACCAGAGTCTGATGCTGGTATTGCTCCAGAAACATGACCTGCTGCCACTGGCTTTGCCACAGGTAGCGCATTTGCTCCGGGCTGGGTGGATACATACTGCCGTCGCGGTGTTTCAACTCAATATACCGCTGATACAACGGGTAATAGCGTTCTTCATCGGCAACAGAACTTACACGGTAACTCCAGCCTGCTGCTTTGGCTCGTTGCCATAAACGGCGCTGCGAGCGGCTGGGATTGAACTCCTGCAGATCCAGCCGCACGGACTGACAGGCCCGGCAGTTGTCGCAATAGGTGGTGTACAGCTGATCGCCGCTACGGCGGAAGTTGTAGCCGATCAGTTGCTGATACAGTGCCATGCTGATCGGCTGGTCGGGCAGGGTAAACAGCAAACGCTCTTCTTGCCCTTCAAGGTAGTGGCAGCGCTGCGGATAGCTGACACCCAGCTTTAAATCACTCATGCCACCACAGCTCCGGCAATTCTGTGCTTGCCCAGCAGCCCGGTTGCAATTGCAGCTGACCGAGTTCAGACAAACGCTGCAAATACGCCGTCCTGCTGATCGACGTGGCGCCCAGCTGCTGTAAAAACGGATTCATTAACTGGCAGTCTATCCAGCCACCACCATAACGCTGCAGTTGGTACTGCAGCGCGCAGACAGCAATTTTGGCGGCATTGGCTTCACGGTTAAACATGGATTCACCACAAAACAGCAACCCTGTCTGTACACCATAGCAGCCCCCCACCAGCTCGTCATCACGCCAGACTTCGACACAATGTGCCAGACCGGCCTGGTGCATAGCCAGATAGGCGTGTTGCATTTCAGGTAAAATCCAGGTGCCCTGCTGGGTTGGTCTGGGGTCGCTGCAGCCTTGGATCACTTTGGTAAAATGTTGGTTGAGCAGAATACGGTAACGATGTTTACCCAACTGCTTACGTAAGGTCCGGTTGGGGCTCAGGCTGCCGGGTTCAAAGGTGGCACGGCACGAAGGGCTCCACCATAACAAGGGGTCGCCTTCACTGAACCAGGGAAATATACCTTGTCGATAAGCCTGTTGTAAGCGGGGAACAGATAAATCGCCACCCATGGCAAGCAGGCCGTCTGGTTCAGTCATGGCCTGCTCAGGCGATGGAAATTGACTGGGGTCGGCGGACAATTCAGGAAGATAAATCACCATACAAGGTCCGCCGGAGTCTTTATTTACTTAATGCGTCCAGGTAACGTTCTGCATCCAGTGCGGCCATACAGCCACTGCCAGCCGACGTAATAGCCTGCCGGTAAATATGGTCAGCGACATCACCTGCAGCAAATACACCTGCGATGCTGGTTTGGGTGGCATTGCCTTCAGTGCCGCTTTGCACTTTCAGGTAACCATTGTTCATCTCCAGCTGGCCCGCAAAAATGTCGGTATTGGGCTTGTGACCAATGGCAATAAATACGCCTGCGACAGCCACATCGTCAGTTGGCTGACCATTGGTGGATTTTAACCGCATACCGGTCACGCCCATCTCATCACCTAACACTTCTTCCAGTTCACGGTGCAGGTGCAACTTGATATTGCCGGATTCCACTTTGGCCATCAGACGGTCAATCAGAATTTTCTCTGCTTTAAAGCTGTCACGGCGGTGCACCAGATGCACTTCGGCGGCAATATTGGACAGATACAAGGCTTCTTCGACGGCGGTATTACCACCACCAATGACGGCCACTTTTTGATTCCGGTAGAAAAAACCATCGCAGGTGGCACAGGCAGACACCCCGCGACCACTATAGGCCTGCTCAGAAGGCAGCCCCAGGTATTTGGCTGAAGCGCCTGTGGCGATGATCAGCGCATCACAGCTGTACTGACCATTGTCACCGGTCAACAGGAAAGGGCGTTGCAGCAGATTGACCGTATGAATGTGGTCGAAAACAATTTCGGTGTTAAAGGTTTCTGCGTGAGCTTTCATCCGCTCCATCAGGGCGGGACCCGTTAAACCATGTGGATCACCTGGCCAGTTTTCCACTTCGGTGGTGGTGGTCAGTTGTCCACCCGCCTGCATACCGGTCAGCAGCACAGGTTGCAGATTGGCGCGGGCGGCGTACACGGCCGCTGTGTAGCCCGCTGGGCCAGAACCCAAAATTAATAAACGGCTGTGTTTAATCTCTGACATGCTTTACTCCGCAATTCATTTGTCTGCCTGTTCTATGGGGCCGATTCTAGGGGATTGCAACAGGCAGATAAAGCCACAGTTTGCAATTTATCCCCCAAGACTGGGAAATCTGTGTTGCTATGGTATTGTTTCTTTACGAGTTCCACTTGTCACTTATAGGAACTGAGGTGCGGATGATAACCTCTTTAAGCAGTAAGGTACTGCGGGTTCTATGTTGGGTCATTGCACTGATGCTGGGCCCGGCGTTTAACGTCAGTGCAATGACTCGTCTGCGGGTGGATGACGGTTTGCCCAATGCCAGCATTTACCAAATTTTGCAGGATGATGCAGGGTACATTTGGCTGGGTTCGACCAATACAGGTCTGTTACGTTACGACGGCTACAGTTTTGAAACTTTTGAGTTGCATGCGACACAAGAGGGGAAAACCAGCACTGTGCCTGATATTGACGCTATGTTGCTTGCTGATGGCCAGCTTTGGCTTGGCACCTGGGGCATGGGGCTCAGTCGGCTGGATGTTTCCACTGGCGTGTTGTCGCATTATTCTACGGCGGCAGACTCCGCTTTGGCGCTTCACAGTAACTTTATTCAATCGTTGTTTCTGGATTCATCCAAACGTTTGTGGATTGGCTGCAGAGACGGTTTGCAGCGGCTGGATCCAGACGGCAGCCTGCATTCGATAGGACGCCCGGACCAGCCGCAAAGTCTGGTGTCGCAGCGGGTATGGGCTGTCCGTCAGAGCCTGGATGGCCGTATCTGGATTGCAACCAGTCAGGGCTTGCATTGGTACAGTGACACGGCCGGGCTGAGCGCTGCTGTGATGGTACCATACCTCAATCAGGCTGAAGTGCGGGCTCTGCATCTGCAGGATGGCATTCTTTGGGTGGTCGCAAGAAACCGTCTGGTGGCACTGAACACCCTGTCGATGCATGCTGCTGACATGGCGCTGCCAGATCAATTCCCATTGATCAATGCATTGTTAGCTGAGCCGGACGGTCAATTGCTGTTGGCCACCTTTGATGGCATTTACCGTTTCGATCCAAAAAGCGCCCGTCTGATCGGCTTTGACCAGTCGGACGTGTTGTTGCCCGGCGTCAATGTCCGCAGTCTGATGATTGACAAGACGGGGCTGTTATGGGCGGGCAGCCGGGAAAAAGGGCTGTTTTACGGCCGTTACAGCGGTTCTGCTTTTCGCAGTTTGGACAGTTGGGGTCCACAACTGTCCAAGGTCGCCCAACTGACGCCAACCTCTGTGTTGGCGGAGGACAAGGTGTTATGGCTGGGGACTTCGGATGCTGTGTATCGTATCAGCCGGCAACCGACGCAGGTGCAGGCTTTTTCGGTGCAAAGCCGGGTAAATGCGATCCGTCGCGATCCGTCGGGTCAGCTCTGGATTGGCACCGATGTTGGCCTCTTGCGTTATGACGAATCCAGTGCCCGGCTGCAGCAGTGGCAGGGGAATGAAGCACAGCGGGGTTCTGGGTTGTTGAATGTCCGGGATGTGCTGAGTTCGCAGGACGGTAGTCTGTGGCTGGGGTTGTGGCAGCGGGGGGTGTTACAACTAAAGCCTGACGGGCAGTGGCAGTATTATCTGGAGAAAGAGCTGCAACAACGACTGGGGGATGCGGTGCAGAGTATGGCACTGATAGAGCAACAGCTCTGGATTGGCACCCGCTACTCAGGCACCTTTGTGCTGGATCTGAAAACCGGTCAGGTGCATAACCTGGCCACTCTGTTGCAGAGTACTGAGCAGCAAAGAGCCGATATTCAGTGTATCGCCAGGGGCCCTGATCAGACCGTCCTGCTCTGTAGTTCAGAGCGGCTGCTGCAGGTGGACCTGAAACAGCGGCAGATCACTGAACTGACCATACAGAGAGACGGGCCCAGGCTGCCTTTATTGGGGGCTTATACCGACGCGCAGCAAAATATCTGGTTGATGACGGCCAAAGGCCTGAAATTCAAACCTTATCAGCAACCCCTTTGGGTGGGATTGGGTCAGTCGGACGGCCTGTTCAATGATGAGATGTTGTTTAACGTCTGGTCAGCCTCTGCAGAAGGAGAATTGTATCTGGGTACGGCTGCGGGCCTGGTTCTGGTGAGGCCGGCAACACTCTGGCTGAACCGGCAGCCGCCTCAGGTGCGGGTCAGTGCAGTGCGTATTGGTTCTACTCCGTTAAAACCAGCTATTTTGCAGCACGACTGGCCTGAACTTCAGGTGGAGCCAGGTCAGGAGGTGGAGCTGAGTCTGGCCAGTCTTGATTTTCATGAACCACAACGCAATCAGTTCAGGTATCGGCTGGAAGGTATTGACTCGGAATGGCAATACAGTCAGGGGCGAACCCAGGTGCTGTATCACCAGTTGCCCGCCGGTCACTACCAGTTTGTTTTTAACGGGTCAAATCAGCACGGCTTCTTCCATCCGGACAGCCGGCAACTGAAGATCCGGGTGTTGCCGCATTGGTGGCAACGCACCGAAGTGATGGCCATGGCGGCGCTGCTGTTGCTGGTGCTGATGGTCGCTGCACATGGCTACCGGCTGCGACATATCCGTCAAATCAACAAATTATTACAGCAGTCTGTACAGGATCGCGCTCATACGCAGATGGCACTGGAAACTATGGTGACGCAGCGCACCAAAGAGTTAGAGGATAGTTCCGTGACTTTATCATTGCGGTCGCGTCAACTGGAGCAGAGCCTGGCCAGACTGGCGGAAAATAACCATGAACTGACCCGACTGAACCGACTCAAGGATGAGTTTATCTCTACCGTCAGCCATGAACTGCGCACGCCACTGACGTCCATTCGGGGGGCGGTAGGCCTGGTGGCGTCTGGCGCTGTTGCTCCCACGTCAGAGCATTATCAGCAACTGCTGCAGACCGCCCTCGGGAATGCGGAGCGGTTGTCTACCCTGATCAATGATTTGCTTGATGTACAGAAGTTTGAATCAGGCCACTTTCAGTTGCATCCGATCCAGCTGGATTTGGCACAGCTGGTGACGGAGGCGGTGCATGCCTTCAATCCTTATGCGCAAGAGTATCAGGTGGCAGTGCAGATGAAGCTGCAACCCTGTGTGGTGCTTGCGGATGCAGGCCGGTTACGCCAGGTGCTGGATAACCTGTTGTCCAATGCCATTAAGTTTTCAGAATCAGGCCAGTCGGTTCAGTTGACGCTTTATACCAAAGATCAAAAAGCCCGTTTGGAGGTGCAGGATCAGGGCTGTGGCATCAGCGATGAATTTCGCAGCCGGGTCTTTGAAAAGTTCTCGCAGGCGGACAGTTCCAGCAGCCGCAAAACGGAAGGGACAGGGCTTGGCCTGACCATTTGCAAAAGTATTATTGAAGCTCACCAGGGGCAAATTGGCTTTTACAGCCAGACCGGCCAGGGCAGTACCTTTTGGTTTGAACTGCAGCTTGCCGACAGGCCGCACTGAGCCAGCTTCAAATCACATAGAGGTAAATGGCCAAAAAGTGACAGGCGCTGCCTGCCAGCACAAACAAATGCCAGATCAGATGGTGCATAAACATCGATTTGCGAACATAAAAAGCCACGCCCAGCGAATAACACAACCCCCCCGCCAGCAGCCACCATAAACCCTCACTGCTGACCTGGGCCAGCATGGTGTCCAGTTTGACCAGGATCAGCCAGCCCATCAGTAAATACATGGCCACAGACAACTTTTGCAGTTTGCCTGTGGTAAACAGCTTCAGGACCACACCAAGCAGCGCTAAAGTCCAGACCACCCCAAACAGCCACCAGCCACCGTATTCGCGCAGGCTGATCAGGGTAAAAGGGGTGTAGGTACCGGCAATCAGAATAAAAATGGCGCAGTGGTCCAGCTTACGCAGCCGGCGTTTCCATGCGGCCGCCTGACAGGCATGGTAACAGGTCGAGCTGGCATACAGCAGGCACAAACTCAAACCAAAGACCAGGGCGCTGGCCAGGCGCCAGCCGTCGCTGCCGCTCGCCTGCAGTAACAAGACCAAACCCGCCACACTGGCGGCAAAGCCCAGGCCATGACTGACACTGTGGCTGATTTCTTCCACTTTGCTGTAACTGGAGAGTTGCATCGGACGTCCTTAAAAAAAGCGTACCGGATCCTAACACCGGACTGGTCATGCCAGCCAGAGCTTTTCATCGCAGACGGCTGTCGTGCTTTTAGCCAGGACAAGGTAAACTGTCGGCTTTTTTACAGTGGTGACAGATGGATACTCTTCTGGTGTTGGGTTATGTCTGGCCTGAGCCAAATTCATCGGCGGCAGGCTGGCGTATGCTGGCTTTGCTGAAGCTGTTCCGGCAAAAAGGCTGGCGGGTAATTTTTGCCAGCCCGGCAGAGCAGGGGCTGCATCGGGTCAACTTGCCTGAACTGGGGATTGAAGAGCAACAGGTTCAGCTCAATGACAGCAGTTTTGATCAGCAACTGCAGCGCTGGCAGCCCCAGGTGGTAATGTTTGACCGTTTTATGCTGGAAGAACAGTTTGGCTGGCGGGTGGCCAAAGTATGCCCGGACGCACTGCGGCTGCTTGATACCGAAGACCTGCATTTTTTACGGCAGGCCAGGCAGCAGGCCTATAAAGCGCAGCGGCCTGTTACTCAAGCGGATTTGTCCGGTGAAACCGCCCAGCGTGAAGTGGCGGCTATCTACCGTTCGGATCTGAGCCTGATTATTTCAGAGGCCGAACTGCAGCTGCTACAGCAGCAGTTTGCGGTGCCACAGAGCCTGCTGCACTATTGCCCATTTTGGTTTGACCAGCCGCCAGCCGCTGCGCCGGCTTTTGACGAGCGGCGCAATCTGGTGTTTATCGGTAATTTCCGTCATGAACCCAATTGGCAGGCTGTGTTGTGGCTGAAAAAACTCTGGCCTGCGCTGCGTCAGCGTTTACCCGGGGTAGAGCTGCATATTTATGGGGCTTACCCACCACCCAAAGCCACGCAGTTGCATGCACCAAAACAAGGCTTCTTTATCAAAGGCTGGGCACAGGATGCGCAGCTGGTGTTGCAACAAGCCCGGCTGTTGCTGGCACCATTGCCCTTTGGTGCCGGGCTCAAAGGCAAATTGGTGGAAGCCATGCGCACCGGAACCCCCAGTGTCACCACCAGGGTGGGCGCTGAAGGTATTGCTGACAGCGCTGACTGGCCTGGTGCTGTGGCTGAAGACGAGGACAGCCTGATCAGCGCTGTGGTGGCTTTGTACCAGCAGAAGGCGTTGTGGCAGCACAAACAGCAACAAGGGTATGCGCTGGTGCAACACCGTTTTGGGGCAGGGCAGGCGGAGCTGTTCTGGCAGCGTCTGACGCAGCTGCTGCAGCACTTACCGGCACACAGGCTGAACAACTTTACTGGCGCTATGCTGAATTTGCATCATCAGCGCAGTACCCAATACATGGCGCAGTGGATTGAGGCCAAAACCGCTCTGGCTGCGCTTAAACAGGAGATTTCATCATGAGTCCTATTGAGCGCTCAGCACTGCTGGCCCTGATAGAACAGCAGCTGCAAAGCAGTCAAATCCGTGACTATTGCCCGAATGGGTTGCAGGTGGAAGGCAAGGCAGAGATCCGCTGCATTGTCGCGGGCGTTACAGCCTCTCAGGCCTTGCTGGACAAAGCGGTGGAACTGGGCGCCGATGCCGTGCTGGTGCACCATGGCTACTTCTGGAAAAACGAAGAGCCACAAATTACCGGTATGAAAAAACGCCGTCTGCAAACGCTGCTGCGTCATGACATCAACCTGCTGGCATACCATTTGCCGCTGGATGTGCATCCTGTTTTGGGCAATAACGCGCAACTGGCGCAAAAGCTCGGGCTAAGCCAGTTTTCGGCGGTGCCCGGCGTCAGCCCTCTGGGGGTGTTGATGCAGGGGCAGTTGGAGCAAGCCGTGCCGGCCGAGGTCATTGCCCGCCGGCTGGAACAGGAGTTAGGCCGCGCTGTGTTGCATAATTCGGTGCTGAACAAGCCTGTACGGACGCTGGCCTGGTGCACTGGAGGAGGTCAGTCCTATATTGATGCGGCTTATCAGGCAGGGGCTGAGCTCTTTATCAGCGGCGAAGTGTCAGAGCAGACGATCCACAGCTCCCGTGAGCTTGGCATTGATTTTATGGCGGCCGGCCATCATGCCACTGAACGTTATGGTATTGCCGCTTTGGCCGCTTTTATCGAAGCTCAGACCGGGGTGCGTTGTCATTTTGTCGATATTGATAATCCGGCCTGAGGTGTCTGTGGCGAAAAAAATGCAGGATCAGAGTTTTGATGGTATTGCCGGCAAATTTGCCAAAAATATCTACGACACCAGCAAAGGTAAATTACGTCAGGCCGTGTTGTTGCGGGATTTACTGGAACGGCCTGAGTTATCCCGGCCCTGCCGCATTCTGGATGTGGGAGCCGGGCAGGGCCAGCTGGCGCTGGAGCTGGCCAGCCGTGGTCATCAGCTGACCCTGACGGATTTGTCTGCTGAGATGTTGCAGCTGGCACAGCAACGTGCCGATGCACAGCAACTGCAGATCGAATGCCACCAGTTACCGCTGCAACAGCTGACGGCTCAGGGCTGGCCGGCTTTTCCTGTGGTGTTGTGCCATGCAGTGCTGGAATGGCTGGAGCAACCGGCCGAAGCCATAGCGCAATTGCGTCAGTTGGTGGCTCCGGGCGGTTTGGTTTCTTTGATGTTCTATAACAAGGATGCCAAACGGCTGAGCAATATCATTTACGGCAATTTTAACTATGTGCTGCGGGACCTGACCTTTAAAAAGAAAGTCAGGCTCAGCCCACAAAACCCGCTGCAGCCGGAGTTGGTCGCTTTGTGGTGTCAGCAGGCTGGTTTTGTCATTGAACAAAAAACAGGCGTGCGTTGTTTTCACGACTATTTGCGTGACCGCTCCGAACAAGAGACCGAGTATGAGCAGTTACTGCAAGTGGAACTGATGTTTAACCGTCAGGAGCCTTATGCTTCCTTGGGTCGTTATCAGCATTTAGTGCTGAAAGCGGTTTGAAGACGCTGCTGCAGGGATACTAAGCTTGCTATTAAAAAATAAATGAGAAAAATTCTCATTTGAGTGTTGCGCCAGTGCAAAAAACTGATATGATGATTCTCGTAATGCGAACGGTTATCATTTGCTGAGTTGGTGGGAGGTCTGCACTACTTCTCCAAACGGATTTGACCCATCCGGTTGGCTAACTCAACAGCTGATGCAGTCCCTCCGCGTATTACATGTTGTGACCCTGGGCAGCTGCAAGGTTCTGGTGCCGCTGCCAACAAAGTCTTTGCCCATCCAAAGACCACGTTCCTCGCCCGGCTGAACAGCCGGGCATTTTTTTATCTATTGATCCAGAGTTTCGGTGCTGCGATACAGCTCCTGGTAGTACTGGCGATGGTTCTGAAACAGGTATTGCCTTAAGCGTTCCCTGTTGGTTTTGTTGGCATGGATCCGGGTGGCCAGCAGGTGGTGTTCCTGCCGCACAAACTCAATGTTGAGATGTATGTCTTGCCCGTCAGGTAAACTCAGATGCAATTGTTTTTGTTGCATCAGCAGACTGGCGGTACTTTGCCTGTCGCACTCTAATGCCAGTCCTGTACTTGAAACGGACTGAATGCGGACCTTACCGGCCAGACTGCCATTATTAAGTTGTAAATCTTTCGGGTGCATCAACCGCCAGCTGCGCTGTTGTCCTGAATGGTCTTCCACTTCCGGAATACCGAGAACAGGCAAGGGGTCGCCTGCGTCATTCAGGCTGATATCCAGCGGAAACCAGAGCTTATAGGGGCCCACTTCTGCCAGCAAGGTAAAGCTGGCTTTGCCCAGCAGGGTGCTGATCAGTTGCGGCACTTCCGACGTGACAGACAGCATGTGACTGATATCCCGCGGCCCCGACACCTCTATTTTTTCGTCGTGACTGAAAATTTCGGCGAAATAATCGGACTCGTCACTGCTGAGCCCTCTTTCTTTGCTCATGCCCTTACCAGCTTTTGATTAAAAGTCAACCAGATTTCAATGTAACATGGGGTTAAAATTTAAACAATTGCTGGTATTGCCAGAAGCTCAGCCCCTAATCAAATTCAAATTTATACAGCAGGTCGACGGCATTGTCCAAACCTCGCACCGCTTCGAGGTAAAGGCTTTTCATCAGCTCGTAGCGCAAAGTAAATTCGCCCAGAGAGTTAAAAATACCGACCCCGTACTTTAGTTGCAGTTTGGGCGACAAATAACCGCTGACCGTGACCTGGGAATTGTCTCCTGCGCCTTTGGTATCGAGCGTCACTTGCTCAAAACCCAGCGCTTCACCGACTGAACTGACCAAGCCGTCGCTGTTGGCAATGCCTATGCCAATCAGACTGGTGGTTAAGGGGTTGCCACCGGCCGAGTCAGTATTTAAATCGCGGCCGGTCAGCAGATAAGCCAACGCATTGGCTTGAGGTTTACCTGGCTGTGAAAAGATAGTGGCACTGGCGGCATCCGCCGGGCCCGTGACCCGAATGCCGGCTATCACGCTGTCTTCGGTATTGTCCGGATTGCGGATGGCTTCAATGGTCAGGTAGGGCTGATCAACGGGGCCATTAAACATCAGTTTGCCTTTGCGGATCTGCAAATCCTGGCCATAAGAGCGGAAAGTGCCGTCCAGCAGATTCACTTCTCCTTTCAGCGCTTGGTTGGCGCCACGTTGAGAAAACAGCAACTGACCTTTGAGCCTGCTCTTTAAGCCAAAAGCCTGCAACTTGACATGCTCCCCTAATACCAGCCGGATCTCGCTGCTCAGTTTCAGACTGGACTGTTCAGCCGCACGGCGGATTTCCAAATCCTTATTCAGGATCAGCTCATCGTCTGAGACCTGCACTGCAGACGCAGGTAAATCGTCAATCGCCAGGTGGGCTTGCGGTACCTGCACTGTACCTTGCAGCGCCAGGCTGCTGTTTTGTGCCAGCACTGTCAACTCCGGACTGACCGTGACCTGGCCTTGTGGCAGGTTGATCGGTAACTGCTGGCCTGTCAGTGCCAGCCGGGCCTGGTAGTTGGTGAAATCAAACCAATCAGCGTAACCGGACAGTTGTGCCTGGCCCGACCCACTGAGCAACTGGCCGGATAACTGAGCGTTATGTTGACGCAGGTCTAACTGCAGCTGTGCCTGATCGATATCCATTGGGGCATGCACCCCATGCATGCGAATATCCGTCAGGCGGATCTGGCCGGCGAGTCTGGGGTGGCTGGCCACACCAGAAAGCTGGACTTCACCATTGAGCAAAGCCGCAAACTCAGTCTGATCCGGCAGCAGGCTTTTGAGCGTACTTAAATCCACTTGATGCAGGCTGAACCCGGCATCCAGCCTTTTGTCCTGTTCTGTGATATCGGGCAGTTGCAGCCGGGCTGTCACATAAGCCTGGTCAGTAAAACGAATGTCTGCGGTGCCGCTGAGCTGGTTGTGTCGGAGGCTGGCCTGAAGCTTCCAGCCTTGCCAGGCTAAGGTGATGGGGCTGACCTGACGTTGTTGCCAGCGCCCGTCACTGCCTGTCAGCTCAAGCCTGGCCTGCAATGGCTGACCTGGTTTCCACTGTGCACTTGCCGTCAAGGCCGCGGTCCCGCTAAGTTGTTGTTCGTCGGTTAACCAGCTCTGTAACTGCGCCAGTTCAAACTGCTGCAACTGCAGTTGCAGGGTTCCCTGACGGCTGGATAACCAGGGACTTTGTTGCAGGCAGAGTTCGGCCGGGCTGGACTGCCAGCATTGGCCGGATAACCGCAGTTGTTCAGCCGACAGGTCCAGCTCCGCTGTGGCTGAGTCGACCAGAGTCCAGGGGCCAACCGGGGTGATCAGTTGTGCCTGATTCAGTTGCACTTGCCACATATCAGGGTTTTGGGCTTTGGCCTGCAACTGCAGCTGGGCCTGCACCGCGTCAGTGTCCAGTTGCAGTATCGCCCCACTTTTTTTTTGGTTGCCTTGCAGCAGGAGCTGGGCAGAATTGAGTTTCTCCCCGAATAAACGCCCTGAGCCTGACTGAAGTTCGAGCTGGTGTTGCCAGTCCTGACTGTCCAGTGAACCGGTCAGCCGCAGCTGGTCCAGCCGGTAATCTCGCTGGTAACGCAATTGTTCGCCAGTCAGGTCGAGCTGCAAAGCCGGGTGCTGCTGTGGTCCTGTCACTGTGATTGAACCAGTCAGCTGGCCTTTGCTGCCAGCCAGGCTTTGGGCCAAATCCGGTGCGTTCAGGTGCAGCAGGACCTGCCATTGGTCTGTCAGCTGGCCGGATGCAGTCAATGCATTGCCACCATGGCGCAGTTCCAGGCCCGGGGTGTTGAACTTGTCAATGGAGTCTGTTGTACCTGCCAGGCTCAGTGCGCCCTGTAACTGCAAAGGCTGTTGGCGGATCAGGCCGGATGCCTCCAGCTGAGTCAGTTCCAATTGCCAGCCTTTGGCCTGATAGGACCCTTGCAACTGCAGTCTGGTATTCAGGCTACCCGGATAATCGGGCCACCAGGGCTCCAGCCGGATGTCTTGCGCAGCAAGTGACGTGCTCAGACTCTGCTCCTGCAGATTGAGCTGTCCCTCGCTTTGCACCGCCCCTTGGTCGGAGCTGAATTGCAACGAAGACCAGCTCAACACAGGTGCCTGGAAAGCGGCCTGCAATGACAGCCTGCTTTGACCTGTTTGATGGCTTTGGCCCTGGCTGTGCAGCTCCAGTGCGAATTTGGCCAAAGTGCCTTCGGCACTGAGGCGGGAGTCGCGCAGCTGCCAGTCGGCTTGGCCTTGTAATGGCCATTGCAAGGCCGTGGCCTGCAATTGGACTGACAGTGGCAGTTCATTCTGCAACAACCCAAGCCTGGCGGTCAGCTTTGCCTGTTGCACGCCGCTGGCGCTGGCCTGGAGTTCCAGTTGTTGCAACGAGCCTGTCACCTGGCCTTGAAGCTGTTGTTCAGGGCTTTGCAGACTGAACTGACCCTGCAGTGCAAAAGGGGCGCTGTTTTGCAGCTGTATCTCGCCTTGCAGTTGCCACTGCTGGTACTGGAAAGACAACTGATGCAGCGAGAGCGCTGCTGGCCCTGCATCCAGCTGCAGCTTCAACGCCTTCAGTTCAAGTTCGGTGTCGCCGCTCAGCTGCAACAGATCCAGCTCGAGCAGACCAAGCTCAAGGTGAAGTGGCAGTGGCAGGGGGCTCAGCTGGAGTGGCTGATATTGCCACCAGGGAGCCGTGCTGGTGTGGGATTGGGGGGCGCATTTGGGCAGTTTTATCTGCAACTGTTGCAGTTGAGTCGGCTGCACCCGAACTTCAGCACCGCGCAATGTGACAGCACTTTGCAACTGGTGCAGCCGGATTTCCATCTCACCCTGGCGCAGCACAAATCCATTCAGGCTCAGTGCATCCAGTCGCACGGCAGGCAGCTGCAGAGGGTGCGGGGAGTCCGCCTGTTCTGCGGTGCTGCTGCGCTCAGGCACGATCACGGACAGCCCGTCGATGCGCAATTCGGACACGCAAAGCTCAAAACGCCCCAAACAGCGCCAGTCGAACCGGCTGTTCAGGCGGTCAATCAGGACCTGGGCTTCAGGCCGATGTACCTGCACCCTCTGAAGTTGGATCCCTTCAGCCAGAGACCCCTTCAGTTCACCAATTTGAATACTCTGATCGTCAGGCAGCACGACAGAGACCATAACGCGCAACAGCACAGTGCTGTAGGACAGGCTCAGCAAGCAAAGCAGCAGTACTAACACCAGCAGTAATAAGGCTTTTTTCAAAGAGAGACGGCTCATAACTCTGGCCCCAGAGCAAAATGCAGTTGAAATTCACGGCCCGTTGGCAAATCCAGTCCCCAGGCAAAATCCAGCCGGACCGGGCCAACCGGCGAGGCCCAACGCACACCAAAGCCTAACCCCCGGTACAGTTCACTGTTGTCATTCCAGGCGCTGCCCGCGTCGACAAAGCTGGCGAGCCACCAGTTACCGGACAGCCGGTGCTGATACTCCAACGCGGCTGTTGCCAGGTAACGGGCACCTGTTAAGGTGCCATCATCTGCTGTTGGCGAAATACTCTCAAAGGAGTAACCGCGGATGCTGTTATCTCCGCCGGCAAAAAAACGCAGCGACGGGGGCAATGCCAACACCGACTTCATCAGTACGGCACCGGCATCCAATTTGATCAGCCAGCGCTGGTCGACCGAAAAAGAGCCAATCCAGCCAGCGCGGGCCCGCAGCCGGACAAAACGTTCGTCCGATCCCCAGGCTGGATCCGACACTTCGGCGTTGAGCAGATAACGGTACGCCTGTTCCGGCATGCTACCGCCGCTGTCGCCTGCACGGTTAAAGCCAAGACCAGGCATGATCAGGTTGGCGCTGCCGGAGTCAGTGCCTTGGGTATAGTCTTCATACAGCCAGCGCACGGACGCCACCCTGTACCAGCCCATGTCCAGTAACCAATGGCGTTCCAGCGCCAGATTGTATTCGGCACTGTTGGTGTCTTCCAGATTGGTTGTTTTGATACCTGCATTGACCAGATAAAAATCGTCGCTGACATTTTGCTGCGGCAATTTATAACCAGCCTCCAGGCTTTGCTCAGGGCCTGATAATGACATTTTGCTGCTCAGGCTGTGGCCTTTGTCATTCAGCCAGGGTTTGTTCCAGTTCAGTTTAAGCCGGGGGCCCAGGTCGGTGGAGTAGCCAACACCAGTCTCCACCGTATTACGGATCTGCGGGCTCAAGGTGACCCGGACCTGCAGCGGCTGATCGGGATCTTGGGGGTCATCCACTTCCACTTCAATGCTGGCGAACCAGCCACTTTCTGCAAGTTTCTGCTGCAGTTCACCTAAATGGCTGGCCAGATAGGGATCGCCGGCCTGAAAAGGCACTAACGAGAGCAGACGTTCATGGCGGATCTGGCTGCCACTGAACTTTACTTCTCCAAAGCTGAAGCGCCGGCCTGAGTTAAAGGTCAGCCGTAAAAAGCCCTGGCCCAGCGCAGGGGCCACGGCCAGTTCCTGTTGTGTCAGTTTTGCCTGAAAATAGCCTTTCCGGATGGCCAGCGAGGTTAACTGCTTTTTCAGGTTTTCGTAACGGCCATGATGCACCCTGTGGTTCACTTTAGGGGCATGTTGTTTAATTAATGCAGCAAAATCGGCATCGTTTTTGGCTTCGCCAAGCAGTGTGACCTGCACTTCCTTAAAACGGGCTGCATCGCCGGGTACCACCTTAATCAGTAAACGTGGCTTTTTTCCGCTCTCGTTCAGTTCAGTGCTAACATCGACCCGGTAATACCCTAAGGCCCGGGCCGCTGTTTTCACATCCCGGATCAGTTGGTTCTGAAAGCGACGGGAACCCAGATTGCTGGCGTCAGGCAGGCGGTCCAGGTACAACTGGATATTTTCCGCCAAGGGGCCTGACACACCTTTCAGCTGGAGTTGGGGATGAGCCGGCAGCAGGGCGCTGTAGCTGATAAGTAAGGCAACGACGAACTTAGACCACAAAATACAACTTTCCTTTGTTGAGCCGGATCAGAGGCATCCGGTGTTCCTCTGAGTATAACAAGTTGGCATGGTTCAGTAGTACTGCTGGATGCAGCATTATATTGTCAAACGGTTGTCACTTGTTGGCCGTACTCTTGGTGAAGAAAGGAGGTGTTTATGCGACTCGTGATTCTGCCGGGGCTCGATGGTTCAGGTTTGCTGTACCGCAAGTTTTGTGCGGCCTTGCCGTCTCATTGGCAAGTGCACTGTTTCAGTTACCCGACTGACTTACTGAGTTATTCACAGCTGGCGGATGTTCTGGAACCGCAATTGCCGGCACCACCTTTTTTACTGCTTGGCGAATCTTTTGGTGGCCCTTTGGCCGTTGAACTGGCCCGGCGTCGTCCAGGACAGGTGTTGGGGCTGGTGCTGTGTTGCACCTTTATTGAAAATCCAATGCCTTGGGCACCCATGCTGTGGCAGTGGTTACGCCGGCTGGAATTCAGTGCGGCCAGACGCAATATCTTGCTGCGTTATCTACTGTGGGGTCATGACAGCCCTGGGCTTCGATTGGAACTGGAGCAGGCCCTGAGTCAGTTGCCTCAGGCCAGTTTTGTTCACAGGGTGGAGCAGGTGCTGGCACTGCAGCGGCCAGAATCAGCCCTCGGTCTGGCGATGCCGGTACTTTACCTGCAGGCACAACAGGATAAACTGGTGTTCCCGCATTGTGCTGTGTCGTTACAGGCGTTGTTACCGCAATTGCAGCTGTGCCGTTTTCACTGCAGTCACTTCTTATTGCAGCAACACCCTGAAGACGCCGCGCAGTTGTTACTGCACTGGTGTGTAAACCATGAGATCAGGGACGCCGCTCCGCCTGGGCCGTCAGCAAAAACAGCATCTTATCCAGGTTCAGTTTTTGATAAGGCATCATCCGTTCAGGTTTCCCCTGCCGGTTGATGGTCAGATGGTCTGTTGCAAAGGTCAGTTCAGCGTTTTGAAGCAGCACTTTATTGCCCTGAAGCCGGTAGCTGCAGTGGGCTAAATCTAAAAAAGATAAAATACGGTTACGCACACTGGTCATTGTCATCACGAGCTCCTGATTAGCGCATTATTCTGTCCCTGCTGTACATCGTCACTCAGTCCGGGAGGAGTTCTCATTCGTTTGCTAAGAGTCTCTGGTTCAGCTTTGGTTCAGTAAAAAACAAAAAAATTCCACTGCGAAACCAGACCCTATTGTGGGCTGGGCTCCGCCGGCAGAACAGGGTATGCTAAGTGCAGACTGTTGCAAACAGAGGCAATTTATCAATGCGTTACTGGTTATTTGTTGTGTTGTTCCTGGTTGCCGGCTGCAGCTCCGGGCCAGAGTTACCCCGCAGCGCCGGTGTGTTTGAAAGTTGTGTCTGGCCTGACGGCAGCAAGCAGTTCAGCTACCGCAAAGGCCGGGTGAAAAACCTGACGCAACGCGAAATCGCCATTCGACTGGACAATGATCGCCGTGCCGCCATGATGGTGGAAAAGCAAATCATGACGCAGGGGGAGCGCAAAGCAGGAACCGGGCCTTTGTATGATGAACTGGCGTTGGTGCTGGAGAAAAACCAGTTCTGCAGTGACGGCTACTTTGAACTGGACAGCCAGTTTGAGGCTGGCTTTGCCCGTATTGTCGCCGAATGCAATGACAGCGCCACAGAAGCGCAGCGCAAGCGGTTGCAGCCTTGTGGTGCCGAACATTCACTTTAAGCCAGAACACCAGAGACTGGGCCGTCTCGGCGGTGCAGGGCTCTGGAACCTACTATTTCCAAGGATCAGACTATGCGTGTGCACCCCCTTTATCTTGGCCTGGTTGGCGCTGGCCTTTTAGGGTTAGCGGCCTGTAAACCCGCTCCTCAGACAGACAGCTCCATTCAGGCTCCGACTGACGCCAGTGTGGCGCAAGCCAAGCCTGAGCTCAACCCGGGTTTTGAATCCAGACTGGGTATTTACCAGCCCGTGCGACTGACCTCGGATTTGAGCACGTTGTCAGCGGCACATAAACAGATGCTGGCGCTGCTGATAGACGCGGCGGCGGTGATGGACGATTTATACTGGCGTCAGGCACTGGGTGAACCAAAGGCCGGCTTTCTGGCCGCCATTCAGGATCCGCAGGTACGGCGCTTTGCCGAAATTAACTACGGTCCCTGGGACAGATTGCAGGGGGATGAAGCCTTCTTAACTGGTTATGCGGCTAAACCCCTGGGGGCGGAGTTTTACCCTGCAGATATGAGTAAAGCTGAGTTTGAAGCTGCTGATTTTGCCGATAAAACCGGTTTGTATTCGCTGATCCGGCGCGATAAAGACGGCAAGCTGACGGCCGTGCCTTATTCTGTGGCCTACAAAGCAGAGCTGGAAAAAGCCGCCGATTTATTAGTGAAAGCCGCTGCGTTGTCAGAAGATGCCGGTTTTGCGGTGTATCTGAAACTGCGTGCTGAAGCTCTGCTGTCCGATCAGTACCAGAAATCTGATTTGGCCTGGATGGAGATGAAGACGAACCCTGTCGATCTGGTGATAGGCCCCATTGAAACTTATGAAGATCAACTGTTTGGTTACCGCGCCGCCTTTGAAGCTTATGTGTTGGTGAAAGATTTGGCCTGGAGTGAGCGTTTAAGCAAATACGCAGCGACTCTGCCTGCATTGCAACAGGGCTTGCCTGTGCCGGATCCGTATAAACAGGAAACACCGGGCTCCGACGCAGACCTCAATGCGTATGACGTGATTTATTACGCCGGTCATTCAAATTCCGGTGGCAAAACCATTGCCATCAACCTGCCCAACGACGAGCAGGTGCAGCTGGCAAAAGGCACCCGGCGTCTGCAGCTGAAAAATGCAATGAAAGCCAAGTTTGACCATATTATGGCGCCTGTAGCGGATTTGCTGATCACGCCGTCACAGCGCAACCTGGTGACTTTTGATGCATTTTTTAACAATGTGATGTTTCATGAAGTGGCGCATGGCCTTGGCATAAAAAATACCATCAATGGCAAAGGCACAGTGCGTCAGAGCCTGAAGGAACACGCTTCGGCTTTGGAGGAAGGCAAAGCCGATATTCTCGGGTTGTATATGATCACCCAACTGGTGGAGCAGGGCCTGCTGACCGATGCCAGACTCGAAGAGTTCTACACCACTTTTATGGCGGGTATTTTCCGCTCCGTGCGTTTTGGCGCCTCCAGTGCCCATGGCAAAGCCAATATGATCTGCTTTAACTACTTCGCTGAGCAGGGCGCTTTTGTCCGCAATGCCGATGGCACTTATCAGGTGGATTTTGCCAGCATGCGCCAGGCGATGACCTCGTTATCGACCTTGATCCTGACGCTGCAGGGCGACGGCAATTATGAAGGGGTCAGCGCCTTACTGAATGATAAAGGGGTGATCCGGCCTGAACTGGCGGCCGATTTACAACGCCTCAGTGGCGCCAGTATTCCGGTGGATCTGGTGTTTGAGCAAGGCAAACAAGTGCTGGGTTTGTGAGGTTATTGCTGTAAAAATGGCGGTCAGGGACCGCCATTTTTTTATGCTGCCGCCCGGTTAAACCGGCTCAGCGACTTCTGCGACGCCGGGGTCCGCAGCTACTGGGGTCGTGGCTATCTTTTCACATAAAATCCAGTCTTTTTCATCCACCCAGTTTTGCGCGCCACCAGCCACAGTGCGGATAGGCACAATGTAGCGGCAGGAGGTTTGGGGTTTGACCGATGCAAAAATAGGCACAAAACCAAAGTTCAGCGCCGTTTCAATCAGTGCCTGCTGGTTGTGTGGGTCGATGTCAGCCGCTTCGTCGATATAAATTGGAATGCGGTATTTGCCGCGTTCCCGTTCGGCCAGCAACTGGCGGATAAACAACATACCACACAGCAGTTTGATGGTGATGCGGGTGCCGTTCGACCCGGCCGAATCAATTTTGTCGAAAAATTCCACTTCGCCTGCGCGGTTAATCACTTTAAAGCGGATATCAAACAGGTCTGACAGTGTCAGGCCTCCTTTTTCGCTGGCGGCCTGGATCAGGTAATCCTTGGCTGACTGAATATCGCGCTCGGAGCTCGTTGCACCCGGTGCCAATAAATCCAGCGTATCGCCTTGCTGATAGGTCTCCGAGGTGGTCAGAATGGTATCGATATGACCGACCAGCACACTGCGGTCGACAATTTCAATTTTGAAATCCTGCAGGTTGGAGATCTGATGGCGCCAGATGCCGCGGTTAAAGCTGTTCATCTCACGGTGCAACCGGTTTAAGTCATCCCGCAAGCCTTTTAAGGTGGCCGCGACTTCGGTCAGGGCGACCCGGGCACGGCGTTCAATGGCTTCACGCTCTTTATCCAGATGGTGATACGCACTGATCAACCGCTGGTACTTCAGCTCTTCGTCGGTCTCGACTTCAAACTTGGTAATACCTGCATTAAAAATATACAGGTAAGTGTTTTTGATATTGACGTCAATCAGCTTCAGCTCATGGCACTGGCGGTTAAAGTCGCGCAGCACATCGGCCAGATTGTCAAAATCCAGCACCACTTCAATAGGGTAAGGTGTGATTTTGCCGGAGTAAAAGTCCAGCTGGAAATCAATCCGCTCTTTTTTCTCCTGTTCAATGCGTTCCAGCTGACGTTTCAGCTGCTCCTGTTTGTTCGACACCAGATTGCGCCGGTCAGACAGGGTGGACGCCTTGTGCTGCACTTCCGCCAGTTGGGTTTGCAGTAATTCTTCTTCCTGCTCCAATTGGTCCAGCATGGCCTGCTGCTCGTCGGCAATCTGCTGCATGTGCTGGTAACGGGCGAATTTCTTTAAGTCTTCTTCGGCTTGCAGCATGTCCTGGTACAAGCGGTCTTTTTCGCGGGTTTTGCCGGCTAAATCGCCGGCCACCGCCAGCTGTTGCTCCAGTGTCTGCAAGGTTTGTTGCAGCGCTTCAATCTGCTCTTTGAGCTGAATTTTATTTTCCAGGCTGTTTTGTTCGACCGGTTGCAGGTGCGACAGGTCAATCACAGCACCGGCCAGATGCAGTTTGCCTTGTTTGAAGCAATCGGCCAGCGCTTCGAGTTGCGACGAAAAGGCGTCTTCGTCGGTAATTTCAATATCACCACCGGCTGCCGTCGACAGTGACAGCAAGTCGGGGTTCAGCACCCGGCTCAGCTGTTGCACCTCGGGCAGGCTCAAATCTTCACGCAGCCTGGAATACAGGTTGTACTCCAGGTTTTTCAGCTGCAGTTTCAGGCTCTGCAATTGCTTTTGGCTCTGGCTTTTCTGGTGCGCCAGCGTGGTGGCATTGACCTGTGATGCGCCTTGCAGGCTGTGGCTCAATTGCTCATAACTCTGGCGGATATTTTTCAGGTTGCTGTCCAGCGTAGCCTGATTGGTCAAGCCAAAGCGTTGGTGCAGCTGATCGTAATCCTGGTACCACTGACTGAGCTGTAAACGGCGGCCAGACAAGTCTTTGATTTGGCTGACGTAAAGCCGCTGACGCTCTTCCAGCTGGGTCTTTTCGCCATGCAGCAACTGCAGCTGTTCATTCAGTTGCAGTTGTTGATCTTCGGCATAACCATGGAATTCAGTCAGAGCGACATCCAGCTTGGGAGCATAAGTGGCTAAACGGCCTTTGAGCACCGAGCGGTTATCCAGCAGGCTTTCCAGCGCGGTGACGGCTTCCTGCTGATTTTCCAGCGCCTTCAGTTCCCGCCTGTCTTTATTGATCTTTTCAAAGGCATTGTGCCAGACCTGGTAAAAATCGACCTTAGGGTCGCCCAGATGGCGGGCAAACACGGGCAACAACAAGCGTTTGACATCCTGGGCCGTTAAGCGGTGCAGGTTCAGAATACGGCGGAAAATGTCTTTATACACAGGTGCGTCACTGACATTGGCCAGCGGGATCATACGCAGGTTAATCCGGCTGTCGTATGGGGTGGCTCCGCCGGTCAGCATGGCGTTCAGTTCAGACTGTTTCAGTTCTATCGGGTCAAAACCCAAAGCGCGTAAATGGTGGTCCAGCTTGCTGTAGCGTACATAGCTTTTGCCGTCCAGGTAATGCGCCAGGTCCAGTTTGCCTTTGTAACAAAAGTACTGAAAAGCATAACCGGCAATTTTACCGCGGCCCGCTACACCAATGACCACAGGGCCATCGGGCAGGCTGGCTTCCAGCAGGATGTAACTCTGGTCGGTACCGAAATAGAATTTGCGGGTTTCATCCAGGTCGTGGCCGTCCCATTCAGTCAGGCGCAAGTCGTTAATCAGCGGGAACTGCAGTGCGTTTATCACCGAACTTTTACCCGTATTGTTCGGCGCGCAGATGGAGGATGAATCATCCAGCGGGATCACACATTTGGCGTAGCCTGCGGTATTCAGCAGCGCCAGTTTGGTTAAACCATACAGCTCTGGTTTGATGTCAGACATCAGCGCTCTCCTCAGTGGCCACAGCGCTGTGTTCCACATCCATTAAAGCATCTAAATAACGGTAAACAGGGGGCAACAGCTTGATATTGTCGCCACTGGTGCGGGCCAGCCCATAACGCAGCATCCGGTTGGCAATTTCACGTTTGATATCAGTCACCGAAAAAATTTCCAGCTGTTCGAATAAATGGTAATGCTGTTGCAGTAACTGGCCCCAGACTTCGGAGCTGACTTCCTGCTCGAACAGCCCACGCAGCGGGTCCTGGCCTTTGTCGGCGTAAAACTCCACCAGCGCATACAAGGCCAATGCAAACAGCCGGGAAATTTTGCCCATGCTGGCGGTAGCGTCATCCACTTCAAAATAGAAAAAGCCGCGGCCGTCACGTTTTAAGCTGTGGCCTAACGCAGAAAACAGCGCTGTGTACGCTTCTTCCTGCTGATCTAGCTCCTGCCACAGCGCAAAATCCTGCTCGCTGATATGGTAGCCGGAGCCTAATTTTTTATGCACCTCAGCCAGTTGGCTGAGCAATTCTAAATCCAGTTGCATCGTTAATGTCCTTCAGGGCTGCTGCGAAAGGGGTGCAGGGTCAGGCGGTAACCCTGCACCTCCAGTTGGCTGGCATCCTGCTGATGTTCCAGCTTCAGGCTGTCGGCACGGGACAGTTCCTGATACAAAAAGAGTAATTCGTCGACCGGCAATTGTGGGTAGCTGTCGGCCAGCCAACGGCTTAAATCCGGCAATTGCTGGATGCTCCTGGCTTTACGCAGCACCTCTTTCACTTCCGGTACCTGCATCAGGCCGGCAGGGGCCGAGTCAACGGCATCCGGCACTTCATACGCATCGTGCTGGTACTGGCACAGTTCAGCCATATAGCTGGTGATTTGATTGGCAGAACCCAAGGAGAATTTTTGTGCGTCCGAACGCAAGCCAGGCACCAAGGGATCCAGGGTGACGTCAATGCCTTTTTTACGCATCTGGCCCAATAAAAAGCTGGCGTTGCGTGAGAGCAGGGTATTGCGGCGCAGTTCATCCCGCAGTGGCATCAAAAGGTCCGCACAGCGGCTTAAGCTTTCCCGGCCCACCTGATTCATTTCCAGCAAGCGGGTACGCAGTTGCAACAGGCTTTCTTTGTCCTGCTGCATCACCCCGGTGATTTCAATCTGCTGGATTTGTTCAGTCAGTTGCAGTTCAATGGCACTGATACTTTGCTGGAACGGGCCGTTAATATCGACCAGCACCAACACAGGCTCAATGTAATCATCAAAAGCGTCCATCACCGCCGCATAACGGCGTGCCAGGCTGAGTTTGCTCTCGTCCGCTTTGGCCCGCTCGACCAACGACAAAATGGCCTGTTCATTCTGGGAAAACTGCTTCAGCACTTCCCGCACCCGATCATCCATAGCCCGGATAAAACGGCGTAATTCGCGGCTGTCGCGTTGACTGGCCGCTTGTGCCATCCGTGCCGATAAGCGGTTCAGTTCCAGCACCCGGCTTTCAATGTCAGTGGCCAGGCCCAATTGCTCTTCATGCAATAAATGCTGGGCAAACTCCAGTATGGTGCTGCTCAGCTCAAGTTGGCTGGATTTCGCCAGCGGGATCAGAATTTCCAGTTGCAACAAGCGTTGGGTTTCTTTAAACACTTGTTCGCTGCTGAAGTTGGGGTTGGCTTTTTGGATCAGATGTTGCACATCCTGCACACTGAAACTGCTGTGCTGACTGCGTTCGACCAGCCATTCAATCAGAGTCCAGTGCTCATCCAGACAGCGGATCAGTTTACGCGGCGCTATCATGGGTCCTTTCTTTCATAAAAAGTTCATTTTGCGACTTAAGTGGTAGTGACTTTGTAAGCGGGCTGTTAGAAAATGCGCGCGCAATTTCCTTCCCTTCAGAAACAAAGCTGGTACTTATCATGTTAAGCGCTGTAATTTTAGGTTTGGTGGCCATCGCCTTTATCCTGATCGTTATAGAGGATATTATCCACGTAAACAAGGCAAAAACGACACTTTTTTTCGGTACTCTGTGTTGGATCCTCGCCTTTATTTTTCCCATGCACGGCAGCACAAGTGCCGAAATATCTGAGCAGCTGAACCATAACTTATTAGAAATAGCCACCTTGTGGCTTTTTTTGATGTCAACTATGACTTTTGTCGCTTATCTGAACAGCAAGGGTTTTATTTCCCAGCTGGTTCAGCGCATTTTACCGGCTGAGCTGTCCGAACGCCGGCTGATGTTTCTGATCGCCATTTTTGCCTTCGTATTTTCTTCATTTGCCGACAACGTCACGGCGACCCTGGTGTCTATTGCGGTCATCAGTTCCATCAAACTGGAAATGAAAAAGCGTATTCAATACGCCACCCTGATTATTTTTGCCGTGAACAGTGGCGGCGTGTCGCTGATCACCGGTGACGTGACCACCCTGATGATTTTCCTCGCCGGTAAAGTCACGATCCCACATTTATTGTTGCTGGTGTTGCCGTCACTCTTTGCGGTCGCCGTGCTGGCGATACTGCTGTCACGCAAGATGAAAGGCCGCATCGTGCTGGAGAAGTCCCCGAAGAAGCTGGAAAAACCCGACATTGTGATTGCCTGCATTTTTGCCGCCACTATCGCATTTACGCTGGTGTTTAACATTCTGTTCCAGATCCCGCCTGTGCTGACCTTTCTGTTTGGCCTTGGCATTATGTTCCTGGCCGCCCAGTATCTGCTGCGCAAAAAGCCAGGAATCAGCATTCTGAATTACATTCGTGAAGTGGAGTTTGACACCCTGCTGTTTTTCCTGGGCGTGTTGCTGCTGGTCGGCATTTTAAAAGAAATTGGTGTGCTAAACGCCATTCCGCAGTTGTACCAGTACCTGGACCCAACCCAGGCCAATTACCTGATGGGCATGACGTCTGCCTTGATTGACAACGTCCCACTAACGGCGGCGTTGCTGAAATCCGGTGTCGAAATGTCACCAGCCCAGTGGCTGATGTTAACCTACGCCACAGGTGTAGGTGGCTCCATTCTGATTATCGGTTCGGCCGCAGGTATTATTGCGATGAGTAAGGTAAAAGAGCTGACTTTCCTGACCTATTTCCGCATGGCCGGTTATCTGCTGGCCTGTTACAGCCTGGGTTATGTTGGGGTCTACCTGGTCGGTACCACAGTGCTTGGTTAAAAAGACGGCTATACGGCTGTTGCTTTTTCCCAGTCAGTTGGGTTAAAGTCTCGGCCGTCCATCGAATCTGATAGACCAGAAGAGGAGCGTTAACCAGGTAGGTGATCTCAGGCTGCTACAAGCCGCAGGGTCACTGAGGGGGATTAACGCCGAGGGGGCACCGGGGTAGCACCAGTGTTTCCGGTTGTTAAGGCTGAATCCTTACGACTGTCACCTGTAGTTAGGGTGGAGAGCTTCTGGCCTTTGTTGGTGTATTCCGGCCGCCACAGCTTTCTGCCTGTTGCTGCGCGTTGTTCTCCATGCAAATGCCATTGCTCTGCCTTATGAATTTGAATAAGGAGAGACTCAATGTCCAATTCACTGATTGTTGCCAAATTTGGCGGAACTTCTGTGGCTGATTTTCCGGCTATGTCGCGTTGTGCCGATATTGTGCTGGCGAACCCGGCTATTCGTTTGGTTGTGGTCAGCGCCAGCTCAGGTGTGACCAACCTGCTGGTGGATATTACCCGCCAGACCGAAGTGGTGGCCCGTTTTGACGCTTATGCAGGCATCGAAAAAATTACCCTGGCTGTGCTGGAGAAACTGCAGCAGCCGCACGCCGTGGCGGCAGAAATTGAAACCTTGCTGGCAGACCTTCGCAACCTGATTGAAACCGGCGGTGCTGTGTACAGCGGCGCGCATAAAGATCTGATCCAGTCCTTTGGGGAGCGGTTAAGTTCGGTGTTATTCGCTCAGGTGCTGCGTGAACGCGGCACCAAAGCCTCTGCTTTTGATGTGCGCCGGGTACTGCGTACCGACAGCCGGTTTGGCAAAGGCGAACCACAAATCAAAGAAATTGCCGCTTTGGCAGAGGTGCATTTAAAACCGCTGCTGGCCGACCAGCTGATTGTAACCCAAGGTTTTATTGGCGCCGATGTGACGGGTCAAACCACGACGTTGGGGCGCGGCGGCTCGGATTACAGCGCGGCTTTGCTGGGCGAAGCGCTGCAGGCCGATATTGTGCAAATCTGGACAGACGTAGTAGGGATATTCACTACCGATCCACGCCTGACCAGCGAAGCCCGTTGTATTCCGGAAATCAGCTTTGATGAAGCGGCAGAAATGGCGACCTTTGGTGCCAAGGTGTTGCATCCGGCGACCTTAATTCCGGCAATGCGCCGCAATATCCGCGTCTTTGTCGGCTCCAGCCGGGAACCGGAAGCCGGTGGCACCTGGATTGCCAGGCAGGTTGAACACAAACCAGCTTACCGTGCCATTGCGCTGCGAAAGTCCCAGACGCTGATCACGGTAAAAAGTCCGGAAATGCTGCATGCGGCAGGTTTCCTGGCCCGGGTCTTTGATATTTTAAGCCGTCATCAGATCTCGGTGGATTTAGTGACGACCTCCGAAATCTCGGTGGCACTGACACTGGATGAAACGCCAGGCAGCGCTTTTAATCAGAATATGGAGCCTGCACTGACTGAACTGCGTAGTTTCTGTGAAGTCACGGTCGAGCAGGGCCTGAGTCTGGTGGCGGTGATTGGCAATCAGCTGCACAGCAGCAAAGGGGTCACTGGGGATTTATTCAGCGCGCTGGAAAAAATTAACATGCGGCTGATTTGCCATGGTGCGTCTCGTCATAACCTGTGTTTCTTAGTGCAGGAAGAGCAGGCCGCCAAAGTGGTGAAAGACTTGCACCAACGGCTGTTTAACTGACAAAGTCAGGGTCAGAGCCTTGGCTCTGACCCTTTCGCTCAGACAAACAGCTGCTTCATATCATGATAGGACGCGACAAACTCTGGAGAGCGGTGGAAGTCGACACCTGTGATCAGGCCACGTTCAACATAAGGTTTTAAGGCAATCCGCGGCTCGGTTTTGTCTTTGCAGTAGCCTTTCTGAATGGCAGCGATACGAATAAAGTCGATGTAACAGACTTTGTCACTGGGCTGCTGGTTATTCCATTTTTCAGCAACGGCCACCAGCTCTTCCGGAAATTCCCATTTGCGCAAAATGCTGCCGCCAATATTGCTGGCCAGATCTTCAATGCAGTGCTCAATAAAAGCTTTGTCACCAAACTGATCCAGGTGTTTTTCGGCTTCGGTCAGAATAGGCAAAGCGCCAATATTGTGAATTAAACCCGCCAGTGTCATGGTATCGAAATTCACCGGGCTGCTTTTCAGGTTGCTGTTGTACAGCTGCATGGCCGCCAAAGCGGTAGCCGCCACTTCCAGTGTGTCATGCCAGACTTTACCCATCAGTCCCTTGATCAGACTGGAATGCGACACAAACAGCTGTTCAACCGCCATGGCGGTGACAATGTTTTTGATGTACCGCAGGCCAATGCGGGTCACGGCCTGATGCAAGGAATTCACATGCACAGAGCGGCCTAAAAAGGCACTGTTGGCGATTTTCATCATACGGGCTGACATGGCCGGGTCATGCGAAATAATATCGGCCATCTGGTTCAGATTCACCTGAGGATCTTCGGCCATTTTGCGAATACGTAAAGCAATTTCCGGCAGGCTGGGCAAAACCAGCGTGTCATTTTGTATTTTTTCAATGAGTAAACTGAGTAAGGCGTTTTCGTTTGACATAACCTGCAACCCTATAAGCAAAAACTGGTGTGATTTGAATATCTTGCAATAGCTTTATTTTTTGGTGTACTGGCTGATTATGGGCGAAATCCGGGGGCTTTGCCCAGAGGGCAGGTTAAATTTTTTTCAGTTTCTATCAATTTCAGGTGCTGGTTGGGTCAGTTGGAATAGTTTGTCGCGAATACGCCAGAAACGGCCTTCTTTGCGCGCAATCAGTGCCGCAGGCGGTGCCAGCCGGTGTTGCTCTTTCAGTACTGCGGTCACTGTGCTGGCGTTAAAGGGCCTGTGTCTGTCGGTCAGATGAGCGGGGACGAACTGTTGCAGAAATTTTTGTTTTTGTGTTTTTGTCTGCAAGGGCCAGAACTCAGTCAGTTCAGTGCCATCAGCGGACAAGTAGCTGACTTTCAGGCTGATTTTGTTATCTTTTTGATGACTGCTGAGTTGCATCCGAGCCACATAGAGTACCAATGCGTCTTTTAACGCCAGGGCTTCTTTCAGTTTTTTGTCCGGGTCCACCAGTACCAGGCCACAGTCAGCGCACTGGCGGGCAGCACTATCATTTTCGCCACCACAGTCCGGACAAAATTTGCATTTAAAGCGATACCCACAGACTTCTGGTTCACCCTGTTCACCGGGCTGATAACCCTGACAGCGACGGCCATAATGTTCAAGGACAATGCCGCGTTCATCGGTTTTTCCCCAGAAGCTGTTAAAAAAGCCACAAAGCGGGCAGGGTACGGTCACCAGCTCTGCTGCAGGATCGGGTCTGAGTTCGCCTATATCCGGTTGCTCCAGATCAAAACGGTTGCCAGCGTAATCCAGCACCAGACAGTCTTGTTTCCCCGGGCTTAGCCTCAGACCCCTGCCAACGATTTGTTGATACAAGGTGACGGATTCTGTCGGGCGTAAAATTGCGATCAGGTCAACATGGGGGGCATCAAAACCTGTGGTCAGCACCGCCACATTGACCAGGTACTTCAGCTGTTGTTGTTTAAATTGCTGCAGCAGCAGATCGCGCTCAGCCTGTGGAGTAGACCCCAGAATGAGTGCACTTTGCCCGGCCGGCAAATAGGACTGAATTTCCTGTGCATGACGGGTGGTGGCCGCAAACACCATCACACCGCGGCGTTTTTGTGCCTGTTGCATGACCTGAGCAATAATTTGTGGTGTCGCACGCTGTTGTTGCGAAATGCGCAAATCCAGATCCTGCTCTTTAAAATAACCTGAGCTGCCCGGGGTCAGTCCCTGAAAGTCGTAACAAAGCACTGGAGCATCCAGCAGCACCGCCGGAGTCAGGTACCCTTCTGTCAGCAAGTGGCGAATAGGCAAATCAAAAATGCAGTATTTAAAAAAACGTGGGTCCGTGGTGCGCACCATGCCTCTGGTGTGGTACTGATAAATCCAGCCACTGCCAAGCCGGTATGGGGTCGCAGTTAAACCCAGCACCCGCAGCTGTGGGTTTTGTTGCTGCAAAGCACGGATCACTTTCAGGTAGCTGCTGTTGTCATCGTCACTGACGCGGTGGCACTCATCGATGACCACTAAACTGTACTGCTCTGTGAAGTCCTGCAAATTGCGGCTGACCGACTGAATGGATGCAAACACCACTTTGCTGGCTGTTTCTTTGCGGTTCAGGCTGGCGGAATAAATCGCGGCCTCCAGCCCATAATGACAGAATTTGGCATGGTTTTGCTCGACCAATTCTTTGACATGGGCAAGCACCAGCACACGGCCCTTCGCAAGCCGGGCCAGCTCGGCAATCACCAGACTTTTACCGGCCCCAGTGGGCAAAACCAACAGGGCCGGCTCTGCGTTACGGCGAAAATGCACCAAGACGGCCTGCACCGCCTGTTGCTGGTAATCTCTCAGTAGTGGGGGACTCATGAACTACACACAGTGGCTCTGGCGGGACTGGCCCGCCTGCACGCTGTTATTGGATACCTTCGTTCGCGAAGATGGTGGCGCGGTCAGCAATAAAGGCGATTTTGATGTTTTTCTTCTCGTCACCCCAACGGCAGTTTTTGGTGCCAATGGCTTCTTCACAATGGTCAGCTTTACCCAGAATGGCCGACACTTCGTCGTAACTCATACCGGCTTTGACTTTGTTGTAATTGTCCTGAGTTAACTTACTGCAGGCTGTGGCTGCCAACACAACAGCCAGCGCCAGAAGTAGATTTTTCATAACAGATTCCTTGTGTTATTGCGTCAGTTTGTTGCCACTGCAGTGGCTGGATCATAACGTTTCACCTGAATAATTACCCCCAAACGTGGGTGATCCAGGTAATTCAGCTGACCTAAGGTTAACCGCGCCTGTTGTTTAATTTCGACCTGAGCCGGCAGTGCGTCACTAGCTTGGCGCAAGTAAAAGCTGCCGTCAAACAGAATAAAACGGCCAGCCCTGAAACTGATCAGACTGTCCAGCTGCCAGGGGCTATGCCATTGCTGCATTGCGCTTTGGCCCTGCTCCAGCGCCTGTAACTGCTGTTGCACCTGCTGCATCAGTTGTGGCGCTTCAGTGGCGCTGGTTTCTGCAGAGGCCGGGGCGTAAAACTGACCGGCATACCAGTGGCTGCGTTGACGGCTGCTGCTCAGAGGCTGGCGCCAGGCGGTATGCAGCAGCAGTTGTTTGCTGGCGTCCTGTTTCAGCTGCCAGGCCAGATCCTTTAAGCTGAATTGCTCCTGGCTCAGCAGGTAAGGGCTGTCCTGATGGCTGCCTGTGCCCGCAATCTCCGCCGGGATTTGCGCAGGGGCTGGCAATTGCAAGCCAAGCTCGCTGCTGTTCAGTGGCCGGCTCAGTAACTGACCTTCGTTTGTCCATTGCTCCATCTGGCAATTTTGTGGGTTAAACTGCTCAGCCGACACAGCGGCTTCAGCCACCGGCATCTGCGGTGCCGGGTTATCCACTGCAGGTTCTGGCACAGCAGGCTGTGCTGGCGCTGGTGATAACAACTGTTGCAGAGCCTGCAGCTGTTCGGCTGAAATGGGCGGCAGGCTGGCCTGAGCCCCTTCGGTGCTGATGGCATTGCCTGATGTTGCCGCGACACAGGCCGGGATAGCCCGGATCAGATCCGCCACTCTGGGCTGGTACAAAGGGGCAATTAAGTCCAGCGCCTTGCCCGGCACCAAAGGCCGCTCTGGCGCTTTAAACTGTTCTTTCAGGCCTGCGTCCGGCTGGCGGCTGAACACCAGCATCTCAATTTCATACCAGTTGGCCAGGGCTGAGGGTGCACTGACCAGGCTGGCCAGAACCAGCAATAACCGACGTTTCATGACACTCCTGTTTGATGCGCATGCAGCTCGGACAGCAGCTGACTGACAAAAGAAAATCTGCTGTCGGCGTTAGTTAATTCTTTGATAAATTTCAGCTTATTACCGCCTTCCAGCTTAAAGACTTTGGATTGAGTCTGAATAAGCTGAATAATAAAAGACGGGTTCACACTGGTGCGTTCGCCGAATTCTAGCACACCCCCTTTGGGGTTGGCTTCCAGTCGTTTGACGCCAATAGCCGCAGCCTGCAGTTTTAACTCAGTGATTTTCACCAGATTTTTTGCTGCGTCCGGCAATAAGCCAAAACGGTCAATCAGTTCGACCTGCACATCATCCAGCTCCAGGCTGTCTTTGCAGCTGGCCAGACGTTTGTAAAAGGACAGGCGCAGATTCACATCCGGAATATAGTCGTTGGGCAACAGCGCCGGCAGTTTCAGGTCCAGTTCGGTCTGTTGTTGCAGCAGTGCGTCCAGACTGGGTTCTTTACCTTGTTTTAACGCGTCCACCGCCTGTTCCAGCATTTCCATATAGAGGCTGAACCCGACAGATTCAATCTGACCACTTTGTTCATCGCCCAGCAGCTCACCGGCGCCACGAATTTCCAGATCATGGGTGGCCAGGGCAAAACCTGCCCCTAAGTCTTCCAGTGCCGAAATGGCGTCCAACCGTTTTTCCGCATCTTTGCTCAGACGTTTCGGGGGCGGCGTCAGCAAATAGGCATAAGCCTGGTGGTGCGAACGACCCACACGGCCACGCAACTGGTGCAGCTGCGCCAGGCCAAAATTGTCGGCCCTGTTGATAATAATGGTGTTGGCGGTCGGCACGTCGATACCGGTTTCGATAATGGTGGAGCAGAGCAGCAGGTTAAAACGCTGATGGTAAAAATCGGCCATCACCTGTTCCAGTTCCCGTTCGCGCATCTGGCCGTGCGCAATGCCAATCAGCGCCTCTGGCAACAGTTCGGTTAAATCGGCCGCCATTTTTTCAATGCTGGCCACGTCATTGTGCAGGAAATACACCTGACCACCGCGGCTGATTTCCCGCAGCACGGCTTCGCGCACCAGGCCGGTTTCAAACTCGCGGACAAAGGTTTTCACCGCCAGCCGTTTGGCCGGTGGGGTGGCGATAATGGACAAATCACGCATACCGGACAGCGACATATTCAGCGTGCGCGGAATAGGGGTGGCCGTCAGCGTCAGAATGTCGATATTGGCGCGCAGCGCTTTGATTTTGTCTTTTTGCCGCACCCCAAAGCGGTGTTCTTCGTCGACAATCAACAGGCCCAAATCGCTGAAACGGATATCGTCCTGCAACAATTTATGGGTGCCAATCAGAATATCCACTTTGCCAGCCGCCAAATCGGCCAGAATGGCGTTTTGCTCTTTGGTACTGACAAAACGTGACAGCACTTCCACCCGCACCGGCCAGTTGGCAAAACGGTCGCGGAAATTTTCATAGTGCTGCTGCGCCAGCAGGGTGGTGGGCACTAAAACCGCCACTTGTTTATTGTCGTTGACGGCGACAAAAGCGGCGCGCATCGCCACTTCGGTTTTACCAAAACCCACATCGCCGCAGACCAGCCGGTCCATGGCGCGTGCGGCTTGCATATCGGCCAGCACATGGCTGATGGCGTCCAGCTGATCGACAGTTTCTTCATAAGGGAAACCGTCGGCAAACACCTCGTATTGGCTGGCATCAAGCCGGAAACCATAACCTGTCTGGGCGGCACGTTTGGCGTACACATCCAACAATTCGGCCGCCACGTCCCGTACTTTTTCGGCCGCTTTTCGGCGGGCTTTTTCCCACTGATCCGTCCCGAGTTTATTCAGCGGTGCCTGCTCCTGATCGGCGCCGGTGTAGCGGCTGATCAGGTGCAAAGACGACACTGGCACATACAACTTGCTGCCACCGGCGTATTCGATGGTGACAAATTCGGCACTGATACCGCCAGCGTCCAGCACCTGCAGGCCCTGGTAACGGCCCACCCCATGTTGCAGATGCACCACGGGCTGACCCACAGACAGTTCGGCCAGGTTCCGGATAATGGTGTCGCTGGAGATCTGCTGGCTGCGTTTGCGGCGGCGTTTTTGTGCCACTTTCTGGCCAAAGAGTTCGTTTTCACTGATCAGCGCCAAAGGGGCTTTGCCACTGAACAGGCAGCCTTGCTCCAAAGCACCGACCACAATGGCGAGATCGCTGTCTCCGGTTAAAAAGTCGGTCAGACTCTGGCATGGCTGTAACCGAATTTGTTGTTTGCTGAACAGCTGCAACAGGCTTTCGCGGCGGCCGTCGGATTCCACCAAAAACAAGGCGCGGCCTTGTTGCTGTTTGAGCTTCAGCACAAACTGCTGCAGTTTTTCCAATGGGTTTTTCAGCTGATGGTCAACCGCCAGATCCGGCAGCGTCAGCACGGCCGCATTGGCCTGACCTGGACGCTGAGGCAGTTCAGCGCGCGACAGGCGCAGGCGGGGGTAGTGTTTCATCCGGCCAAAAAATTCATCTCTGGCCAGATACAGTTCCAGCGGTTTGAGCAGAGGTTTCAGCAGGTCAATGGCTTTGTCCTCGTAACGGCGCTGCAAATCCTGGCTGAAACGTTCAGTGGCGGCGTCCAGATCGCCGACCTGCACCAGCTCAGTATGGGCCGGCAGGTAGTCGAACAGGCTGCTGCACTGCTCGGCAAAGAGCGGCAGGTAATACTCAATACCGGCCGTCATCAGGCCCTGGCTGACCTGCATATAAAGCGATTCTTTTTCGCTACGGGCCGGAAAACGCTCGCGGTACCGGATGCGAAACCGCTCAATGGCGGCTTTATCCTGCGGGAATTCGTGGGCCGGCAACAAGGCCACTTTGTCGACTTGCTGCACTGTGCGCTGATTGTCCGGGTCGAATAAGCGGATGCCGTCAATTTCATCGTCAAAAAAGTCGATGCGGTAAGGCTGCGAACTGCCCATCGGAAATAAATCCAGCAAGGAGCCACGCACGGAAAATTCGCCATGCTCCATCACCTGGTCCACAGCACGGTAGCCGACGGCGGCCAGTTGGGCGCGCAAGGAGGTTAAATCCAGCCGCTGGCCTTTTTCCAGCCACAGGCTGTGCTGCTGCAGCCAGTCCGGCTGGTTCAGCCGCAACATGGCGGTGCTGACCGGCACCAGCACCAGACCGGTTTTCAGTTGTGGCAAACGGTACAGGGTTTGAATACGCTGCGAAATAATGTCCTGATGCGGCGAAAACACATCGTAAGGCAAGGTTTCCCAGTCCGGAAATACCTGCAACAAGGCTGGGTTTTGCAGCAGTTCGTCCTGCAAAAACACCTGCAGTTCCTGTTCCAGCCGCAGTGCGGTCGGCGTATCGGGCACCAGCACCAGGTACAACCCCGGCTGGCGTTGCACTAAATCGGCCAGCGCAAAAGGCAAAGCGGCGCCTTGCAGCTGGCCCCATTGTTTCAGATCCTTGGCACCGGCAGGCAAAGGCAGAGAGTGAAAATAAGTCATGGTCATTCAGGTTCGTTAACAACACAAAAGGGTGGATCAGCTGTCCGGCTGAGACTGCTGTGCCTGACGCGCTTCGGCTTTACGTTTGAGCTGCCGGCTTTGTTCGTGCAGGCTGGCCCGCACCACCAGGTCGCGGTCATCCTCACGGATCCGGCGGAATAACAGACGGGCTAAATACCCATGCTCAGCGGCTTCGCAGTCAATCAGTTCGGCCAGGGCAAACACGGCCCCCTCGTTATGATCGAGAAAAAGTTTCAGTTCATACAACTGACCGACCTCAGCGGGTTGATCCAGGTGCACCCGCACGCCAGAACCGCCAAAACTGAAGGTGCGAAAACGCAGACTGGCGTCGTCCTGATTGCGCAGCACATAGTGCATCAGTGCGTCAATTTTGCGGGTTTGCAGTTGCAGGTAACTGAGCAGTTCGGGTTGCAGGTCTTTGATCGCCGTTAAGGCTCTGCTGCTGGAACTGTTCAGCGCCGACAATTCGCTGGTCATTTTAAAGGCGTCTGGCAGCAACTGATAAAAGCCGTCCTCATCCGGCAAGTCGGCATGAAAAGGCTGTAAATTGACCGAAACGGTCTGCTCGACCTGGAAATAATCGTTAAATTCTTCAAGACGTTGAGTAGAACTTGGCTGCAGCATAGGGATCCTCAAGTTGCAAGCTTGTAACCTTAACGGATTCTCACTATTATCGCAGCAATTTCTTGCCCGGCCCACCGCAGCTTCTGTCAGAACCTGGGGCTCAGTGAAAAAGTGGGGTGCTGTGAAAAACCTGTTGTTACCGCTGTTTGCCCGCATCGGCCTGCGTTACAGCCAAAGCCGGCGTGGCCGGGGCTTCTTATCTTTTATCACCTTATTTTCTGTGACCGGTATTTTTCTCGGCGTATTGGCGCTGACTGTGGTCAGTTCGGTGATGAATGGCTTTGAAGCCGACCTGAAAAAACGAATTCTCGGCGTGATCCCGCATTTGTTGGTCAGCACTGAGCAGCCGGATCTGGCCGCCAGACTGCCTGAACAATTTCACCAGATTACGCAAGTAACCCCGCATTTGCAGCTGGAAGCCTTAGCGCAGAGCCCGGGTGAGCTGACGCCGCTGCTGCTGCAAGGCATTGAACCTGCCGCCATTCCGGATTTTTTAGCCGGCTCTTTGCTTACCGGTGACTGGCAACAGCTGGCGGACCGGCCTTATTCGGTGATGCTGGGGGTAGGGCTGGCCGACCAGCTGAACGTGGGGCCTGGCCAGCAAATCCGGCTGATCCTGGCGCAGGGCGGCAGTTTTACCCCTATGGGCTGGATGCCACGCCAGCGTTTGTTTACTGTGGTTGGCCTGCTCAGTACAGGCTCAGAGCTGGATAACAGTCTGGCCCTGGTGCATTTGCCTGATTTAAAGAAACTCAGTGCAGGACAGATCCAAAGCAGCCAGTGGCGGCTCAGTTTGCAGGAGCCTTTTGACGCTCCGGCGCTGGAGCCCAGAATAGCGGCGTTGCCGGGCGTCAGTGCCGTGACCGACTGGCGCGACAGCCACGGCAAACTCTTTGCCGCAGTGGCGATGGAAAAATCCATGATGTGGCTGATGTTGCTGCTGATCGTTGCCGTGGCGGCTTTTAATATTGTGTCGGCGCTGGTGATGATGGTGACCGAAAAACAACGCGAAGTGGCGATCCTCAAAACTCAGGGCATGACAGACCGGCAGTTGTTTTTAGTCTTTGCGGTGCAGGGCCTGAACAATGGTGTGCTTGGCACCTTGGCCGGGGCTGTGGCCGGTGTGCTGTTGACCTGGCAACTGAACCCGATATTGTCAATGCTCGGAGTGCAGGTGATAGCCGGCGTGGTGTTACCTACAGATATTCAGCCACTGCAAATTTTGACCATAGTACTGGCGGCTTTGGGCTTAACAGCGCTGGCGGTGATTTACCCGGCCTGGCGTGCGGTACGGGTGCAACCTGCGGAAGTATTACGAGATGAATAAAGTGTTAGTGGCCCGTGGCCTCAGTAAAAGTTACCGGGACGGCCAGCAGGAAACCCAAGTGCTGCATGGCATTGATTTGACGGTGTCTGCCGGTGAAATGCTGGCGATAGTCGGCAGCTCCGGGTCGGGCAAAAGTACCTTGTTGCATATTCTGGGCACGCTGGATTTGCCGGATCAGGGCGAACTGAGTTTGCTTGGCAAGTCTGTCGCCAGCCTGAGCGCAGACGCCAAGGCCCGGCTGCGTAACCAGCATCTGGGCTTTATTTACCAGTTCCACCACCTGCTGATGGACTTTACCGCACTGGAAAACGTGATGATGCCGTTGCTGATTGGCAAAGTGGCTGAGTCTGAAGCCCGCCGACGCGCCCTGCGTTTGCTGGAGAAAGTGGGGTTGTCGCACCGGGTGGAGCACAGGCCGGCTGAACTCAGTGGCGGTGAACGTCAGCGGGTGGCCATTGCCCGGGCCTTAGTTGGTGAGCCGGCCCTGGTGCTGGCCGATGAGCCGACAGGCAACCTGGATCATCAGACTGCGGAGCAGATTTATCAGCTGCTGCGCCAGTTAAACCAGGAACTGTCCACCAGTTTTATTGTGGTGACCCATGACCGCAGCCTGGCCGCCCGGCTGGATAAACAGTACTGGATGCAGGATGGCCGTTTAGGGGCGAGCCATGGCTAGTTTGTCCTGGCAACTGGCGCAGCGTTACCGCAAAAGCCGTAACAGCAATGCTTTTATCCGTTTTATTGCCGCCTCGTCCACCTTAGGTATTGGCCTGGGGGTGGCGATTCTGATCCTGGCCTTGTCGGTAATGAATGGCTTTGAGCAGGCGCTGCGTACTCAACTGCTGGCCGTGATCCCCCATATCGAACTGCATGCGGTGGATCAACCAATCCAGCGCTGGCAGGACAAATTACCGCTGTTGGCCGCACAACCTGGTGTAGAAGCGGGGGCCCCATATATTAAAACGAATACCTTGTTGCGCAGCGGTGCCAAGGTCAAAGCGGCCAGTCTGCGGGGCATTGAACTGGAGCAGGAACAAAGGGTCAGCGAACTGAAGCGCTTTGTCAAAGCCGGCTCGTTGCAGACTTTGGATGCGCATCACATCCTGTTGGGGCAAGGCGTGGCGGCAGAGCTGGGGGTGGTGGTCGGGGATGAAGTGCAGCTGATGTTGCCGCAGTTAAGCCGTGACGGACAGCTTGCCAGCCATAAACATGTCAGCCTGACTGTGTCTGCCATTATCGGCATGGGGGGGCAGATGGACTACCAGCAAAGCTGGGTACAGCTGGACGCGCTGGCCGGCTGGCTGAACTACCCTCAGGGCACAGTGCAGGGCCTGGCCTTTAAAGTGCAGGACGTGTTTGCTGCGCCCCGGCTGGCCCGGCAGCTCGGCAGTCAGCTGAAAGATTACGTCTATATCCGCGATTGGGTGATCAGCCAGGGGCATTTGTACAACGACATCCAGATGGTGCGCAGTATTTTGTACCTGGTGCTGGTGCTGGTGCTGGCGGTGGCCTGTTTTAATATTGTTGCCACCCTGGTGATGGCGGTGCGGGAAAAACAAAGTGATATTGCCATTCTGCTGACCATGGGCATGCCACGCCGGGCTGTGGTGAAAGCCTTTATGTGGTTGGGCTGGCTGAATGGCCTGGTTGGTACTCTGGTGGGCGCTGCCATAGGTTTGCTGCTGGCCTGGCAAATTGAAGCCTTGTTCCGTGCTGTCACTGCCCTGACGGGGTTTCAGCTGCTCGACCCGAGCATTTATTTTGTCGATTATGTGCCCTCACAAATTGAACCGGCGCAGGTGCTGCTGACGGTGGGCGTGGCTTTAGTGCTGAGCCTGCTGGCCACTTTATATCCGGCTTTTCAGGCCAGCAAAGTGCAGCCTGCCGTGGTGCTTGGCCGCAGTTAACCATTTTGTGTTGCTGTCGCTGAGCGGCTTGATGCCGGTTGCAAAACCGGCTTCAGACGCCATACTCTGGATCTGTCCGTTTACCTTTTATTCACATGAATGCCTTTTGCTGCGGCCTGATCGCAGGCTGCCTCAGCCTGTTGTTCTGGCCGCAGATCCCGCCGTTCAACGGGGTCTGGTTATTGCTGTGCCTGCCGTTGTTGTGTTGCCTGCGTTACTGGTTTTTCGCCGGATTGTTGCTCAGTACAGTGTGTGCCCTCGGTGCTGTGCAACAGCATCAAGACCTCAGCCGGCACCTGCTGCAGGCAGCGCCTGTGTGGCTGAGCGGTCATATCAGCAGTATGGTGCAACCGGGCCGGGACTACAGCCGGCTGCAGTTTCAGCTGGAAACACCGCCTTATCAGGGCTATTCAGTACGCCTTGGCTGGAGCCAGGCACCAGAACTGTTAGGGCAGGGGCAGCGCTGGCAGCTGCAGCTGCGCTGCAAAAGGGTACGGCCGCCGGCCAATCCCGGGTCGGCTCCGGTAGAAGCCAATGCCTATGTGCTGGGTATTCTGGCCAGTTGTCAGGTCAGGCAGGCGTTGTTGCTCGAATCCGGCATGGCTCAGCGCCAGTTGCTGTACAACAGCTGGCAACAGCGTTTTGGTGACTGGCCGGGTTTTGCGCTGATCACGGCGTTGACGCTGGGCGAACGGCCCTTCAGCTCTGAGCTCTGGCTGGGGCTGCAGGCCAGTGCACTGGGCCATCTGATTTCCATCTCTGGTTTTCATATCGGCTTGTTATTTGGCTGGCTGGTGTTGCTGAGTAACTGGCTTGCACTGGTTCCGGGGGGGCAGGGCCTGCGCCGCTTTGGCCCCTGGCTGGCTTTGGCTGCGGCCTGCTATTACAGCGTGCTGGCGGGCCTGGCGATTCCCACCTTAAGGGCGGTGCTCGCTCTGGCGCTGGGGGTGTTGCTGTGGGCCCTGCGTCGACGGCTCAGCCCCAGCCAGGCCTGGCTGCGACTTTGTGGCTTGTTATTGCTGCTGCAACCCTTGTGGGTGCTGAGTCTGAGTTTTTGGCTGACGCTGACCGCAGTCGCGTTATTACTGCTGCTGGTCTGGCGTTATCCGCTGCCTCGCGGCAACTTAGCGGCCAAACTCGGGTGGGCGGTGCGTTTTCAATGCTGGATGACATTATTGATGGCGGTGCCCACCCTGCTGTTTTTTCATGGGGTGGCCCCTTTGGCTTTGGTGTCAAATCTGCTCTTTGTGCCCTGGTGCTCGTTGCTGCTGATCCCCTGGTTATTTCTGGCGGTGCTGATTGACCTGCTGGGGCCAGCGCACTGGTTATGGCACTGGCAGCTGGCCGACCTGCTGACGCAGCCGTTATTGCACTGGTTACTTTTTACCGCCAGTACCGAACATTGGTGGTTGTTACCGGCGCAGACCGTTAGTTCTGTGTTGGCGCTGCTGGTTCTGATGGTGCTGTTGTGTTTCGGCTGGCAGCGTCGCCGGGCTCTGGCGTTTGCTCTGGTGCTGCTGATGCCCGCTTTGTCGGCCGGGCGATTTGCTCAGCCCCAGACCGCGCTGCATCTGCTGGATGTGGGGCAAGGCACTGCATTGTTAGTGCAACAGGGAAGACGTGGCCTGCTGTATGACGTCGGCCCCCGTTATGGGGACTTCAGTGCCACCGAAGCTTATGTACTGCCTTACCTGCATTACCAGGGGATCCAGCAGCTGGACTATCTGGTGCTGAGCCATGCGGATGCCGACCATACAGGGAATTATCAGCAAGTGCTGCAGGCGTACCCGGACGCCGCGTTGATGGCCGATTTTCCGGCCGGTCCAGCGCAAGAGTCCTGCCTTGGGCTGCCTGCCCGCTGGGGCGAAGCCAGGCTGAACAGTTTCAGGGCAGAGCGTGACCCGGCCAGCAATGACGGGTCCTGCTGGTTGCGGCTGGACTGGTATGGCTGGAGTTTCCTGGCTACAGGCGACAGCGGCCAGGCCGTGGAGCTGCAGTACCTGGCGCAGCAGCCAGGCCGAGTCCATGTGCTGCTGCTCGGGCACCACGGCAGTAACAGTTCGTCTGGCCTTGAGTTTTTAACACAGCTGTCGCCGTTGCTGGCGCTGAACAGTGCCGGTGCTTTGAATCATTACGTCCATCCGCACCCGGCGGTTCGCGCTCGCCTCGCGTTGCTGCAAATTCCTTTAGTGGATACCGGACAGCTGGGGGCTATTGAGCTCAGATACAGTGCAGGCCAGATCGACATCTGGCCGTACCGGCAGCGCCTCTGGCCGCTGTGGCTGCGCAATTCTCCAGCAACAAATGCCTCAATGGGGATAACTGCTGAAACTGCTGAATGAACCATGTAGAATGGCCGCAGAACTCTGTGCAAGGAACGTATTTTGTCAGAAAATCAAATTGATGTGCGTGCGACCGCCCGACGTTTATTCAGTTACCTGAAGCCCTACCGTCCGGCTTTTGCGGTGGCTATTGTGGGCATGGCCGGTTATGCCGGTGTGGATATTTTGTTTATGTCGCAGTTTGGTGATTTTATTGACCGCGGCATTACCCAGAAAGACGTAAATTATCTGGCCTGGGCACCGGTATTTGTGGTGTTGATGTTTTTGCTTCGGGGCCTGTTTAACTTTGTTTCCAGCTATTGCCTGACCTGGGCTGGTACTCACATAGTCAAAGACTTGCGCCAGCAGTTGTTTGGCAAAATGATGACCTTGCCGGTTAGCTACCATGACAAACACAGCACAGGCGAGCTGATCTCCAAAATTACCTACGATGCTGAGCAAATCAAACAAACCTCCAGCAAAGCGCTGGTGGTGCTGATCCACGAAGGGGTTTTTGTACTGGGCTGTCTGGGGCTGATGTTCTGGAACAGCTGGCAGTTGTCGCTGATTTTTCTGATCATTGCCCCGCTGATCGCCGTGGTGGTGTCGCAGGTGTCTAAGCGATTCCGGCTGATCAGCTCCCGTATTCAGAACTCAATGGGCGATGTCACCAGTGCGTCAGAGCAAATGCTCAACGGCCATAAAGTGATTCGCTCCTTTGGTGCTGTAGCGCTGGAGAATCAGAAGTTTGCTCAAGTGAATAACCGCAACCGCCAGCTGGACGTGAAAATGGAAGCGGCGCGTTCGATCAGTGTGTCGCTGATCCAGCTGATTGCATCCTTTGCTCTGGCCTTTGTGATTTACCTCGCCAGTTTTCCGCAGATGCTGGATAGCCTGACGCCTGGTATTTTTGCCGAAATTCTGGCAGCCATGATGTTATTGCTCAAACCGCTGAAGCAACTGACCACAGTCAACAGCGAGTTTCAGCGTGGTATGGCGGCAGCGGCCAATGTGTTTTTGGTGCTCGATCAGCCTTCTGAACAGGACAACGGCACGGTCGAGCTGCAGCAGGCCAAAGGCTTATTGCAGGTCAACAACGTCAGCTTCAGCTACCCGGGCCACAACCGTCAGGTGCTGAGCAACATCAGTTTTACCGCTGAGCCGGGCCAGACCATTGCTTTGGTTGGCCGCTCTGGCAGTGGCAAAACCACCATTTCCAGTTTGCTGCCGCGCTTCTATGAAATTGAACAGGGCGAAATTCTGCTCGACGGGGTCAATATTCAGCACTGCACACTGAATTCGTTACGTTTACAGATGGCGACTGTGTCGCAACAGGTGGTGCTGTTTAATGACAGCATTGCCAATAATATTGCTTACGCCTACCAGGGGAACCTCAGCCGGGAAAAGCTGGAGCAGGTGGCGGAAAAAGCCCATGTGCTGGAATTTGCCAGCCAGTTGCCGGATGGCCTGGACACCATCATTGGCGAAAATGGCGTGACCTTATCTGGCGGCCAGCGTCAGCGTATTGCGATAGCGCGCGCGCTGCTGCGCGAAGCACCGCTGCTGATTTTGGATGAAGCGACCTCTGCACTGGACACGGAGTCGGAGCGCAAAATTCAGGCGGCGCTGGATGAGCTGCTCAAAGGGCGCACCAGTCTGGTGATAGCCCACCGTTTATCCACTATCGAACAGGCTGATTTAATTCTGGTGATGGACCAGGGCAAAATTGTCGAACGTGGCAGTCATCAGCAATTGCTGGCACAAAATGGCTATTACGCCCAGCTGTATAAAATGCAGTTCAGTGAGGCCGGATGAACTGGTTTGAGCGCGGCTGGTATGGTGAACATAGAGGTACTGTGTGGTTGTGGCCACTCAGCCTGTTATACCGCCTGATCAGCTGTCTGCGCCGTGTCGCCTATCAGCAGGGCTGGCTGAAAAGCCATCAGGTGGCCGTGCCTGTACTGGTGGTGGGCAATATCAGTGTGGGTGGCACAGGTAAAACGCCGATGACTTTGTATTTATGCCAGCAGTTGCAACAGGCCGGCCTGAAGGTCGGCATTGTCAGCCGCGGTTATGGGGCAAAAATCAGCTCGCCTGTGCGGGTTCTGCCAGAGCATTCACCTGCCGATGTGGGCGATGAACCTTATTTGCTGGCAAGGCGCAGCGGCTGCCCTGTGGTGGTCTGCCCGGACCGGGTGGCTGCTGCCGAGTTTTTGTTGGCGCAACAGCCGCTTGACCTGATTATTTCCGATGATGGCCTGCAGCATTACCGGCTGCAGCGCGACATCGAGCTGGTGCTGGTGGATGGCCAGCGCGGCGTGGGCAATGGCCTGCTGCTGCCAGCCGGGCCTTTGCGTGAAGCTGCAGCACGGCTGAAGACTGTTGATGCCGTGGTGATCAATAGCGCCACCGGGCCATCTCAGCTCTGCCTGCCAGCTGACTTGCCTTGTTATGCGATGCGCCTGCAGCCGGCCACCCCTGTGCCTTTGACCGCGTCAGGCGTCTGGACGGAACAGGCGGTGACTTTAGTGGCCGCTATCGGCAACCCAGAACGCTTTGCCATGACAGTGCAGGCCATGGGCATTGCGGTTAAAGCCAAAACTTTTTTCCCCGATCATTTTGCCTTTACCCCCGACAGTCTGGCTGCTGTCAGCGGCCCTGTGCTGATGACCGAAAAAGATGCGGTAAAATGCCGCACTTTTGCCAAAGCCGACTGGTTTTACCTGCCGGTGCAGGCGGAACTTGAACCTCAGAGCGGCAGCCCGGCGTTCATGCCTTGGTTGCTGCAACACCTTCAACCAAGGAGCTGATATGGCGTTAAATGTAGCGCTGCTCGACATCATTGCCTGCCCGTTGTGCAAAGGCAAACTGAAGCTGGATAAAGACAAACAGGAGCTGATCTGTGTCGCAGACCGGCTGGCGTACCCCATTCGTCAGCATATTCCGGTCTTGCTGGTCAACGAAGCCCGGCCATTGACGCTGGATGAGGCGGATGCATGGCGTTCGTAGTGGTGATCCCGGCGCGTTTTGCCTCCAGCCGGCTGCCGGGCAAACCTCTGGCCGACATTGCGGGCAAAAGCATGATTGAGCGGGTCTGGTGTCAGGCGGTACAAAGTGGGGCCGCTCAGGTGGTGATAGCGACAGACCATGAGCAAGTGGCCAGCCATTGCCGGGCTTTTGGGGCTCAGGTCTGTATGACCAAAGCGGAGCACAATTCGGGTACTGAACGGCTGGCCGAAGTGGTGCAACAGCTGGGCCTGGCGGATGGCACTGTCGTGGTCAATGTGCAGGGCGATGAGCCCTTTATTCCACCCGCTATTATTCGTCAGGTGGCGGACAATCTGGCGGGTCAGCAAAAAGCACGGATGGCCACACTGGCGGTCGCGCTGGCAGACGCCGACGAAATTGCCAATCCCAATGTGGTGAAAGTGCAGACCGACAAACACGGTTATGCACTGTATTTCAGTCGCTCTGTGATCCCTTTTGATCGTGATCAGGCCTTTGCATCGCAGCTGGCCGCGATTTATCGCCGCCATATTGGCATTTATGCTTACCGCGCTGGTTTTATTCAGCAGTATGTCAACTGGCCAGCGTCGCAGCTGGAGCAGATTGAATGCCTGGAACAGTTACGGGTGTTATGGCAGGGCGAAGCCATTCATGTGGCGACCGCAGTGGAACCACCGGCCATGGGGGTCGATACCCCAGCCGATTTGGAAAAGGCCCGTGCTTTTGCTGTGGAATTTGACCGCGCATGAGCCTTGAACTGGTGCACCACCATGCCGACTTTGTGGTGTTGAATAAACCGGCCGGCCTCAGTTTTCACAGCGAATTCGAACCAGGCCTGGTGGCGCTGGCTGAAGCGCAGCTTGGCGAGAAACTCTATGCGGTGCACCGGCTGGACAAAGGCACCAGTGGCTTGATTTTGCTGGCCCGCAGCAGCGAAGCGGCGGCGCAGTTGTCAGCTCTGTTTGCCAATGGGGCTATCGATAAATGGTACCTGGCACTGTCGGGCGGTAAACCAAAGAAAAAACAAGGTTGGGTGAAAGGCGATATGGTGCAGGCGCGTCGCTCCGCCTGGATGCTGACCACAGCGCAGTCCAACCCGGCCATCAGTTATTTTATTTCAGCCGGTTTAGCAGACGCTGGCCGCCGGGCTTATCTGGTTAAACCTTACACGGGCAAAACCCATCAGGTGCGGGTGGCGCTCAAAAGTGTTGGTGCCGCTTTGCTGGGGGATGAGCTGTACAAAGGCGGGCAGGCCGATCGCTTGTATTTACATGCCTATGCGCTGGGTTTTGACTGGCAGGGTCAACGCATGGAGCTGCTCCTCAAGCCTGACCAAGGCGATTTTTTTACCAGCCCGGCCCTGCAGCAACTGCTGGACCAGGCCTGGGCAAAACCCTGGGACCTGGGGTTTCCGTTTTTTCATCGACAGGCTGCCGCTGATGCAGCACAGACGGACTGACTATGTCTGATTATGTATTACGTTTTGCCGGTATAGGCCGGTTGTACGGCGTGAAAGCGCTGGAAAAGTTTCAGCACAGCCATGTCTGTGTGGTAGGTATTGGTGGGGTCGGCAGCTGGGCCGCTGAGGCGTTGGCGCGTTCCGGCATTGGCCAGATCACCCTGATTGATCTCGACGATATCTGCATCAGCAATACCAACCGCCAGTTGCATGCGCTGAGCGGCACTATAGGCCAGGACAAAGTAGCGGTGATGGCCGAACGTATCCGGGCTATTAACCCGGAGTGTCAGGTGCACTGTGTGGAGGATTTTGTCGCCACCGACAATATCGCCAGCCTGATGGCCGCTGGTTTTGATTATGTGGTGGATTGCATTGATTCCATTAAAGCCAAGGTAGCGCTGATAGCCCACTGCAAACGCAATAAAATCCCGTTGGTGACAGTGGGAGGCGCGGGCGGGCAGACCGATCCGACCCAAATTCAGCTGGCTGATTTAAGCCAGACCACCTACGACCCGCTGCTGGCTAAAGTACGCAATACGCTGCGGCGCGACTACAACTACAGCCGCAACCCGAAACGCCGTTTTGGCATTGATGCGGTGTATTCCACCGAGCAATTGGTGTATCCGGCCGGGGATGGCACTGTGTGTCAGACCAAACCTGAACTGGACGGCGCTCAGTCAGGTAGCATGCGGCTGGACTGCTCGGGTGGTTTTGGTGCTGTTACTGTGGTGACCGGCAGTTTTGCTTTTGTGGCTGTGTCCCGGGTGTTGCGTAAACTGGCGGACAAAGCGCAGTGACAGGGGAGGAGTGGACTCCTCCCCACGCGGATCAATCGCGGCGGATCACAAAGTCTTCCGTCGCGCGCCGTACTTTCTTCAAATTCACCAGCCAGTCGCCTTCGGCTTCGCGGTAGCCGAGCGGCAGCAACAACACGGATTTAAGACCTAATTCTGCCAGGTTCAGAATTTCATCCACTTTCTCAGGTTCAAAACCTTCCATTGGTGTGGCATCCACTTGCTGCTCGGCCGCGGCAATTAAGGCAGAGCCCAGGCCTATATAAGCCTGACGGGCCGCATGTTCAAAGTTCTGCTGTGCCGGGCGCTGCGGGTAGAAGTTCAGCAGTTTTTGCCGGTACGCTTCCCAGCCTTCGTTTTTAAAGCCGCGTTGTTCATTCACCAAATCGAACATCATATTGATACGTTCAGCGGTGTAATTGTCCCAGGCAGCAAACACCAGCAGGTGGGAGCTGTCGGTGACCTGCGATTGATCCCAGGCGACAGCGCGGATTTTTGCTTTTATTTCAGGATTCGTCACCACCAGCACCTGATAAGGTTGTAAACCGCTGGAGCTGGCGCTCAGGCGGATGGCTTCAAGAATATAATCCAGACGTTCGGCAGGTACGGCGTTGCTGGCCTGCATCTTTTTGGTGGCGTAACGCCAGTTCAATAAATCAAGGGTCGACATTGCGGATACTCCTTTGCAAGACTCCCCCCGATATAAGGCTCACGCCCTGTATTTCAAGGGCTTTTCGAATGAGGGGGCGACGACAGGTCTGTTTGTTGCGTTGTGTCGCTATCGCGCCTGTCGTCTGCTGGCTGGGTACTTAACTGTTCTGTGCAGGCTGTGCTTAGGACTGAAACCTCCTCTGCGGGCTGACTGGACAGCTCCTGATCGGCATTTGGCAAAGGCGCATCCACAGGTGCAGGGTTCAACATTTGTTGTTGTACCGTTTCTTCGTCGACCCGGGGGTCCAGCGCTGCCGCCAGTGGCGAAGACACCAAATCACCTGAGGCCATTACATAATCCTGGGTTTTTTGTTTGTCCTGCTGCTTTTGCTGGTAGTTCACCTGGGATAAGCGCAAAAACAGCAGCAAAGTGCAAAGGGCAATAAAACCATAGAGCATGCGGTAGCCCAGCAACTGCACCAGACCAGAGGCCAGCAGAGGCCCGATACTGGCACCTAAACCGAAGGTCAGCAAAATAGTGGCCGACAACGCAACCCGCTGGTCCTGCTCCACATTCTGATTCGCCAGTGCGGTGCCGAGCGGGTACAAGGTGAAGGCGAAAATGCCATAGGCAAACGTAAATACCAGCTGCAACCAGCCGGATAAAGGCAGCAGCGCGATACAAAGTGCAATGGAGCCGAGGATCACGGTGTTGGTGCGGATCAGGCGGCTGCGGCGCACCCGGTCAGACAGTTTCCCCATAGGCCACTGCGCCAGCAAACCCGCCACTATGGTGCAGCTCATATAAAGCGCAACCTGATGGGTGTCGCCGCCCTGACTGGCCACGTAAGCCGGCGCCAGACCATAAAAACTGCCGGCAATCACCCCGGCCATGGCGACAGTGGTCAGGCTTTGTGGTACCTGTTGCCAGAACACCCGGATTTTCAGCGGCGCCGGTTGCAGTGGCGCCGGGTGAATACGGCGGGTCAGTGCCAATGGCACCAGACAGAGTGCAAAGCACATACCGACGATCAGCAGGGGTTTTAAATCCAGTTCCGGGCTGATACTGATGGCTGCCTGACCGAGCATCAAACCCAGGTAGGACACAATCATATAGCTGGCAAACACTGTGCCCCGGTTTTTACTGTCGGCCTGTTCATTCAGCCAGCTTTCCAGCACCATATACATACACATCATGCCGGTGCCCACCACTAAACGCAGCACCAGCCAGACGGCTAAATCATCAATCAGTGCATGACCTAAGGCCGATGCGCTGGTCACCCCGGCGCTGGCCACAAAGGTACGGATATGGCCCACCTGGGCAATTAAGCGGTGACCGACTTTGGAGCCGCCCACCAGGCCCAGATAATAAGCTGACATCATGCCACCTATCCAGATTTGAGCCACCTGATCGGCCGCCAGCCGCAGACCGAGGTAGGTCGTCAGCACACCGCTGGCCAGCAGAGCCAGTAACGTAGCGGAATAAAGGGATGAAAATGACCGTAACGATGTCGACATAACAAGTCCTGTTGCAACGACCTGAAAAAAGGGGCGGTAAACCGCCCATTTCTTTAATTAGCGCTATTTTACCCGCATGCCTGGTGTCGCGCCTGAATCCGGCGTCAGCAGGAAAATCTCTGAACCACCTGGGCCTGCCGCCATCACCATGCCTTCGGACAAGCCAAACCGCATTTTACGGGGGGCCAGATTTGCCACCATCACCGTCAGACGACCAACCAATTGCTCAGGCTGATAGGCCGATTTAATACCGGCAAATACCTGGCGTTGCTCATTGCCTAAATCCAGTTGCAGTTTCACCAGTTTATCGGCACCTTCGACATGTTCCGCACTGACAATACGGGCGACACGTAAATCCAGTTTAGCGAAGTCATCAATGCTGATGGTGTCGCCAATAGGCTCAATGTCGCCGCCCGCTGCCGCCATGGGAGCCGCAGCTGTTTCCGCTTTGGCCGCTGGCGCCGGCGTGGTAACAGGCTGCAGGTTTTCTTTGCTGGCGTCCACCATAGCTTCCACTTTGCTCATGTCCACCCGCTGCATCAGTGCTTTGAAAGGATTCACCGCATGTGCTGTCAGTGGCTGCTGGTAACTGTCCCAGCTGAGTGGGCTGTTTAAGAAGGCTTCCACTTCGGCGGCCATAGCCGGCAACACAGGTTTTAAGTAATGCATCAGTACACGGAACAGGTTAATGCCCATGGAGCAGACCAAATGAGCTTCCTGCAGTGTGGCTTCGTTTTTTGCCAGTACCCAAGGCGCCTTGGCGTCTATGTACTGATTGGCCTTGTCGGCCAGCGCCATAATGTCGCGGATGGCGCGGGCAAATTCGCGTTTTTCAAAGCTGTCGGCAATGCTGTCACCGGCGGCGGCAAACTCAGCATACAATGCTGGCTCAGCGACAACGGCACTTAACTGGCCATCAAACTTTTTGCTGATAAAGCTGGCGCAGCGGCTGGCAATATTGACCACTTTACCGACCAGATCCGAGTTTACTTTCTGGGCGAAATCGTCCAGGTTCAGGTCCAGGTCGGTAATGCCACTGGTCAGTTTGGACGCAAAGTAATAGCGCAGGTATTCCGGGTTTAAATGCTCCAGGTAAGTGCGGGCCTTGATAAAGGTGCCACGTGACTTGGACATTTTGGCGCCGTTGACGGTGACAAAACCGTGGGCAAATACGCTGGTTGGTTTGCGGTAACCGGCACCGTGCAGCATGGCGGGCCAGAACAGGCTGTGGAAATAGATAATGTCTTTGCCAATAAAGTGGTACACCTCAGCCTCAGAGTCTTTGGCCCAGAACTGGTTGAAGTCGACACCGGTCTTGTCGCAGTAATTCTTAAAGCTGGCCAGATAGCCAATAGGGGCGTCCAGCCAGACATAAAAAAACTTGCCCGGTGCGCCCGGAATTTCAAAGCCAAAATAAGGGGCGTCGCGGCTGATGTCCCACTGCTGCAGGCCTTCCTTAAACCACTCCTGCAGTTTATTGGCCATTTCGTCCTGCAAGGAACCGCTGCGGGTCCAGTCTTGCAGTAGTTGCTCAAAAGCCGGCAGGTCGAAGAAGTAATGCTCTGAATCTTTCAGCACCGGCGTGGCGCCTGACACCACAGAGCGGGCGTTTTTCAGCTCAGTCGGGCTGTAAGTGGCGCCACACACATCACAGCTGTCACCATTCTGATCCACAGCACCACATTTAGGGCAGTCGCCTTTGACAAAACGGTCCGGCAGGAACATCTGTTTCTCCGGGTCGAACAGCTGGCTGATGGTATGGCGTTTGATATAACCGCCTGCGTCCAGTTTCTGATAAATTTCGCTGGCAAAAGCGCGGTTTTCGTCGCTGTGGGTGCTGTGGTAGTTATCAAAACCAATTAAAAACTCTGCAAAATCCGCTTTGTGCTCAATGGCGGTCTGCGCAATCATCTGTTCTGGCGTCATGCCCAGTTGCTGAGCTTTCAGCATAATGGGGGTGCCGTGGGCATCGTCGGCACAGACGTAATAACAGTGGTGACCACGGGCTTTCTGAAAACGGGACCAGATGTCGGTCTGAATGTATTCCAGCATATGGCCTAAGTGAATTGGACCGTTGGCATAAGGAAGAGCGCTGGTGATCAGAATTTTGCGTGCTGTCATCGATAACCCTTAGAGCGTGTTGACGTTTCGAGATTAAAATGGTTCGCCATGGCGGCGCTTTGAGCGCGAAACGAAGACATAGAGAGACCAGAAAAAATTGTTGCGCTAATGATACAATAGCGCGCATGAAAGCGCATCCGTTTCCCCCGTATCAAGGACAGTCTATGTGGTTTGACTGGTTATCCCGCAGCAAGAACCAGGTTCCCGCTGCCATTGCACAAGGTCTCGCCGGTTTTCAGCCCTCCGAAATGCCATTGCCGCTGGACCAGCTGGTGCAGCAACTGCACTGGCATGAAAAACAGCAACGGCTGACTCTGACCTTGCCTTTCGCCTGGCAAAGCCTGGCGGCTGAGTTATTGCCTGAACTGCAAAAACATCAGCCAGAGCTGCAATTAGAACTCAAGTACCAGAACCCGCTGCCTCCGCTGTTTAAAGGCATTAAACAGGTAATTCTGGTGGCGTCCGGCAAAGGCGGGGTGGGCAAATCCACCACAGCTGTCAATGTCGCTGTGGCCATGGCACAGGAGGGGGCCAAAGTCGGTTTGCTCGATGCGGATATTTACGGCCCCTCCATTCCGTTGATGCTGGGGTTGCAAGGGCAAAAAGCCGAATCAGCCGATGAAAAACAGCTGTTGCCGAAACAGGCGGCCGGAATCACGGTGCAGTCCATTGGTTTTCTGGTGGAGCCGGATTCTGCCACCGTGTGGCGGGGCCCAATGGCCAGTCAGGCACTGTTGCAGCTACTGAATGAAACTGACTGGGGCGAGCTGGATTACCTGGTGGTCGATATGCCGCCGGGTACGGGCGATATTCAGCTGACGCTGTCACAAAAAATGCCACTGTCGGGTGCTGTGATTGTGACCACACCTCAGGATGTGGCGCTGGCCGATGCACAAAAAGCAGTGGCGATGTTTAATTCAGTGCGGGTGCCTGTGCTGGGGCTGGTGGAAAATATGAGTTACTACCAGTGCAAAAGCTGCGGTGCTGTCGATGATATTTTTGGCAGTCAGGGCGGGCTTGAACTGGCGCAGCGGTATCAGCTGCCTGTGCTTGGCCAGCTGCCGCTCGATACCCAAATCCGCCAGTCTGGCGACGCCGGTGTTCCGTTGGTGCATCAGGCAGGTTCCGGCACTGAACATTACAAGCAGATAGCGAGACAACTGATTTTTGCTTTATATTGGCGCTCGCTGCAACAAGGTGCTGCGCCCGAGATTATTTTTACGGATGATTAACTGATGAGACTTTGTGACCGCGATATTGAAGCCTATTTAAACGAAGGCAAAATTCAGATTACGCCAAAACCGACACCCGACATGATTAGCGGCGTCAGCGTGGATATCCGTCTGGGCCATTCGTTCCGGACTTTCCGGCCTTACGCAGCTCCTTTTATTGATTTAAGTGGCCCACGGGAAGAAGTGGAGCAGGCACTGAATTCGGTAATGAGTGATGAAATTCTGCTGTCGGACGACGAGGCTTTTTTTCTGCATCCAGGGGAGCTGGCGCTGGCGGTGACGCTGGAATCTGTGACTTTGCCTGCCAATATAGTCGGCTGGCTGGATGGCCGTTCTTCACTGGCGCGGTTGGGGCTAATGGTGCACGTGACCGCGCACCGCATCGATCCGGGCTGGTCCGGCAATATAGTGCTGGAGTTTTACAACAGCGGCCGTTTGCCGCTGGCGCTGCGGCCTAACATGAAAATTGGGGCGCTGAATTTTGAGCTGATGACAGGCGAAGCCGCACGGCCCTATAACAAACGTGTGGACGCCAAATACCAGCAACAGACCAATGCCGTCGCGAGCCGCATAGGCCAGGACGAAAAAGGCTGAGTGTAGTCCGCGCTTAAAATGAAAAAGCCCGAACCAAAGTGGTCCGGGCTGAAGCAATAAAGCAAAAATGAAGCGGGGTAATTATGCAACAGGGCTGCATAGAACATCAAGCCGGCTTCTGTAAATTTTTCAGTTTTTTTGCATAGTTATTTAAAGGTAACCAAAGCAGAACCAGGTCTGTGCACTGGTTTTGGCAAAGCGCAGGAAGTTTATGCAACTCAGTAGTTTGCTCCGTTTATTCAGTCTGGCCGCCATTTGGGGCTCTTCTTTTTTATTTATGCGTATCGCAGTGGAGTCGCTGGGGCCCGCGGCTTTAATGACGGGACGGGTGCTGTTTGCCGCACTCTTTCTGGCACTGATGGGGGTACTGCTGAAACAGGCTTTGCATTGGCGGGAGCACTGGAAACATTATTTTGTGTTGGGGTTCTTTAATTCCGCCTTACCGTTTTTGCTCTTTGCAATCGCCGCGCAAACCCTGACGGCCTCGGTGCTGTCGGTGCTCAATGCCACAGCGCCGATTTGGGGTGCTTTGATTGGCATCCTCTGGTTCCGACAAAAAGTCAGCTGGACTGTGTTGCTGGGGTTGGTGCTTGGGATCAGTGGTGTGGCCATTCTGGTCGGTTTTGACCCTGTATTGTTAAAACCTGGTGCACTGCTGGCGGTTGTGGCCGCGGCCGCGGCGGCTTTTTGTTACGGTATTGCTACCCATTACACCAAAAATGCGAAAAAAGTACCGGCTTTTGCCAATGCCCATGGGTCCATGTGGGCATCCAGTCTGATGCTGGCCCCGGTGATTTGGGCCTATCCCGTTCAGGGCGAGCTGAGTCTGGGGGTCGCCGCTGCCGTATTAGCGCTTGGGGTGCTGTGCAGCGGGGTGGCCTATCTGCTGTTTTTCCGGCTGGTCGAAGAGGAAGGCGCTACATCCGCGCTGACAGTAACTTTTTTAATACCGGTCTTTGGTGTGTTTTGGGGTCATCTGTTTCTGGCGGAACAGGTGGGCTGGCACACCATTTTGGGTGTACTGACGGTGATTTTCGGCACCGCCTTAGTGACAGGTTTTAAACCTTCAGTGTTTCAAAGAGTCAAAATGCTCAACTAAGGGTGTATGCAGACTTTTGTTCAGAAACCGTTCACACGGGGTTTGCTATACCTGAATCAAACTGGTCATTGATGTAAAAACTGAACAGTGTGGCCCGGCAGACCACTGTATTTGCCGATTGATGCTGCAGTCGCAGCAGGAGTACAAACGCCATGAAACCCCTGATCCCTTACCTTTCTGTTGGTGTGCTGTTATGTAGTCCGGTGGTACTGATAAGCCCGGCGCTGGCGCAACAGACGGCGAGTGCCGGCAGCATAGTACAGCAATTTAATCAGGGGCAACTGGATGCGATGCTGGCGCCCATTGCATTGTACCCCGACACCGTGTTGTCCCATGTGTTGATTGCCTCCACCTATCCGCTGGAAGTGATCAAAGCCCATCGCTGGGCGCAAGAGCATCCCAATCTGACTGGCGAAGATGCTGTGAATGCCGTAGAGGCGCAAGACTGGGATCCCAGCGTGAAGGCGCTGGTCGCTTTTCCTGAACTGCTGGCACGGATGAGCGATGACATTGACTGGACCCAGCGCCTCGGTGACGCCTTTCTGACCCAGGAAGCGCAGGTCATGGCAAGCATTCAGACGTTGCGCAGCAAAGCCTATGAGTCAGGCCACCTGGCCAGACAAGAACAGGTCAAAGTGATCCGCGAAGAGAAGACCATAATTATTGAGCCGGCGTCTCCCAAGGTTGTTTATGTGCCGTATTATGACCCTTTAATCGTTTATGGCCCCTGGTGGTGGCGTAGTTACGATCCCTTCTGTTTTGAACGGCCACGAGGTTACGTTGTCAGCAGCGGTTTTTATTGGGGGGTGGGCATCCGCCTGGCGCCACGTTTTTATTTCAGCACCTTTCACTGGCCGCGCCGGCAGATAGTGGTGATCGATCACCATTACCATTGGAACAGCCCGCGTTATTACGCCAGCCACCAGATAGTGCACCACAAAAAATCACAGCATTGGCGCCACGACCCGCACCATCGCAGGGGCGTCAGTTACCAGGCTGGCTACCAGCCGACCCGTGAGTTCAGCGCCAATCGCAGTTACCGTGATCAGCAGCAACAACGGGACTGGGCAAACCGCACCCGGGAAGAGCGGGGCATAGAACAGAAACATCACTCTGTGCAGCAGAAAGAGCAGCGTTTTGCGGAGAAAGAACGTCAGTTTGAACGGAACAAAACCGGGGATGCGCTGGTGCAGCGCAGCAAAACTGAACCTGATCGGCAGCGGGTTGAACCCATGGGACGACGCATCGATAACGAAGCCCAGCGGCGTGAAGCCTTGAGGCAGGACAGGCCACAACTGGACAGCAATCGTTTGCAGAACCGTGAATACACGCCGCAGAGAATGGCTCCGGATCAGACCCGGGTGCGTGAACAACTGCAGCAGGATGGCAACAGGGAGCGGAACTGGTCACAGCCTCAGCGAACCCTGGAGCAGCCACGTGCGTTGACTGAGCGGCAGGACAGAGTGTATCAGCCGCAGCCTTCGGTTCAGCGGGAGCAGTCTGTGCCCCGTTATCAGCCAGAACTGCGCAGCAGGCCTGAACCTCAACAAAACCGCAGTTTTGAACGTCAGGCTACACCACGTTTCGAGGCTCCTAAAATGCAGAACGTGCCACGTGAGCGTCCGCATACTGCGCGGGAACAAGGCCGGGATCAGCAGCCGCGGGACCTGAACTAGACCGCAATGCTCAGTCCGTCAATCCCGGTGAACACACCGGGATTTTTTTGTAACAAGGAGTGCAGATGTCAGTGCTGAACAGAGTATGTAGGCCGTTTTGGGGAACTGTTGTCTGGTTGTTGGTGATCTGGCCGGCTGCGGCAGACACCTTACAACAACGGATTGAGCAACTGACGCGATCGCACAAAGCGACAGTGGGCGTCTCTGTGGTGGACCCCTGGGGTTATCCGGTGGTGGAGCTTAACGGCTCTACCCAGTTTCCACTGCAAAGTGTGTTTAAGTTTTATCAGGCACTGTATGTGCTGCATCTGGTGCAGCAGAACCAACTTTCCTTGCAACAGCCGATCCGGATTGAACGCAAGAGCCTGCTGCAAAACAGCTGGAGTCCGATGCTGAAACAGCATAAAGAGGACAACTTCAGCCTGACACTGGCCGAGTTGCTGCGTTATGCCGTGCGTGACAGCGATAACAATGCCTGTGATGTATTGTTTGATTTAACTGGCGGGCCAGCGCAACTGGAACTTTATTTGCGCCAGTTGGGGATTCAGGAATTACAAATTCGTGCCACAGAGCGGCAAATGCACAGTGGCTGGTCGGTGCAATTTGAAAACTGGAGCAGTGTCGGGGCCGCCAGCCGCATATTGCAGCGTTTTCTGTCTGGTCAGCTGTTGAATGCCCAATTGCAGCGTCAGCTTTGGCTGTGGATGAGCCACAGCAGCACTGGGCAAAACAGGCTGCGTGGCCAGTTGCCAAAAACCGCTATTGTGGCGCATAAAACCGGCACCTCTGGCATTCAGGCGCAAATCCGGGCTGCAGTGAATGATACGGGGGTCATACTGCTGCCGGATGGCCGGGCTGTACTGGTTACGGTTTTTATTACGGCGTCGCGTGAAAGCCTGGATAAAGACGAAGCACTGATGGCTGCTATAGGCCGTGAGGTCTGGGATTTTTACCTGCAGCCGCCCCGTTATCAGGGGCTGACCGAATTGGTGGATGCGGACGTACCCAAATAAGCCGGAGCTTCAGAATTCAGCGTCTGTGAGACTCGCTTCTTGCTGTTGCTTGGGTATACACTGCGGTCAAATCAGATGTAATTCAGGAGTTTGGTATGCAGTTATTTGGTTCTGTAGCATCCCCTTATGTACGACGCTTGCGTTTATTGCTGGCCGGTCAGCCTTATGAATTTGTCGCCCTGAATATATTTGAATCGGCAGGGCGGGCGACTCTGGTGGCACACAACCCGGCGCGCAAAGTGCCGGTGCTGGTGGATGGCGGGCAACATGTGTTCGACTCCAATGTGATTTATCGTTATCTGGCGCAAAAGCTGACATTGCCAGCCTTAAGCTGGCCGGAAGAAAATACCCTGACCCTGATTAATGCCGTCAATGATTCATTGGTGGAGCTGTTGTTGTGTCAGCGCTCCGGCCTGGATACCGGCGAAGACAAACTGTTTTTTAACCTGCAGCATGAGCGGATTGAAGCTTGTCTGGATGCATTAAACGAGCAGGTGAAGCAGGGCGGTTTTGCCCGCTGGGATTATCTGGCGATGAGTTTGTTTGCACTGGTGGACTGGCTGGAGTTTCGTAAACTGGCAGACCTGAAACCTTATGCAGCCCTGCGTCAGTTTGTACAGCAGAATCAGCAGCAACCCGCTGTAGCAGAAACGGATCCGCGTTTAAGTTGAATCTGACTCAAAATTGAAAAAAAAGGCCGGGTAACCGGCCTTTTTTCTGTACTGAGTGTGGCACTTTAATCGACACCGATAAAACCACCGGTCTGGTGAGCCCAGAGCTGAGCATAAATGCCACCGGCCGCGATCAGTTGCTGGTGAGTGCCCTGTTCGACAATCTTGCCTTTGTCCAGCACCACCAGCCTGTCCATCGCAGCAATGGTGGACAGGCGGTGAGCGATAGCAATCACAGTTTTGCCAACCATCAGCTGATTCAGACTGTGCTGAATGGCGGCTTCCACTTCGGAATCCAGTGCTGAGGTGGCTTCGTCCAGGATCAGGATAGGTGCGTTTTTCAGCAGCACCCGCGCTATGGCAATACGCTGGCGCTGACCTCCGGATAACTTGACGCCACGTTCACCCACTTGCGCATCAAAACCTGTATTACCGTTGGGGTCGGTCAGCTCGTTGATAAACACATCCGCCTCCGCCAGCCGGGCCGCGTCCAGCATTTCCTGTTCGGTGGCGTCCGGACGGCCATACAGAATATTTTCCCGCACACTGCGATGTAACAGGGAGGTATCCTGAGTCACCATGGCAATGTGCGCGCGCAGGCTTTCTTGTTGCACCTCACGGATGTTCTGACCGTCAATGCGGATTTCCCCGCTGTCAGCGTCATAAAAGCGCAGCAGCAGATTGACCAGGGTGGATTTACCGGCACCGGAGCGACCCACCAGACCGACTTTTTCACCTGGCTTGATCGATAAGTTCAGCTGATTAATCACCGGGCCCTGCTCGTTGACGGCTTTACCGTAATTAAAGCTCAGACCTGAAAATTCAATCTGTCCCTGGGGTACCGACAGTGCAGGGGCGTCCGCTTTATCAACAATTTGTTGTGGTTTGGCCAGGCTGCTGATGCCGTCGGCCACAGTGCCGATGTTTTCAAACAAAGCGCTGACTTCCCACATGATCCACTGCGACATGCCGCTTAACCTTAAAGACAGGGTGACCGCGATAGCAATAGCGCCAACACTGATCGCATTCGCGGACCATAACCAGATGGCCAGCGTGGCAATGGCAAACACCAGCAGGTAGTTGATGCTTTGCACCCAGACATTCAGCCAGGTGGCGAGGCGCATCTGGCGATACACCGGCTTTAAAAATAACTCCATACTCTGCCGGGCATAGGCGGATTCCCGGTCGGTATGGGAAAACAGTTTAATGGTGCTGATATTGGTGTAGCTGTCGACAATACGGCCCGTCATTTCTGAGCGGGCGTCAGCCTGTTGGGTGGAAACCTGTTTAAGACGCGGCACAAAATAGCATTGCAGTGCAATATACAACACCAGCCAGACCAGCATAGGCAACACCAGGCGCCAGTCCGCCTCAGCAATCAGGTACAGCATGGACCCGAAATAGACCAGCACATACACCATCACGTCCAGCAGCTTCACGGCGGTTTCCCGCACGGCCAGTGCGGTTTGCATCACTTTGGTGGCGATACGGCCGGCAAATTCATCCTGATAAAAACCGAAACTCTGTTTCAGCAGGTAACGGTGCGCCAGCCAGCGGATTGACATTGGGTAGTTACCCAGAATGGTCTGGTGGATCATGGCGGAATGCAAAAACACCAGCACAGGCAAAACCACCACCAACATCAGTCCCATGCTGATCAGTGTGCTTTGCTCTTCCTGCCAGAAGGTGTCCGGATTTTTTGTCACCAGCCAGTCCACCAACTGGCCCATATAACCAAATAAAGACACTTCCAGTGCCGCCAGCAGGGCAGTGAGCACCGACATGACCAACAACGGAATTACCATGCCTTTGCTGTAGTGGCGGCAGAATGCATAGAGACCTTTGGGGGGTTGAGTCGGTTCTTCGGCAGGAAAAGCCTGAGTCAGGCGTTCAAAAAAATTCAGCATACAGATCCTCAAAGTGCTGAGCGGCAAGCGCGCCATTTTACGATATTCGGCCGCTTCTGGGGCCGCTAATTTGACAACACAGAGTTTTTCTGCGGTAAAACGAAAAAACACTCACGCATCCTTTCTGGTGTGAATCGATTCTTTGAAAGAAATGAAACCCAACTTTCGGCTAAATCTCAGTTGGTTAGCTGGTTTATCTGAGCGAGTGAGGCAGAAAAATGAAAAATTCACCCTTAAAACAGCCGCTTGGCTTGCTTGCAGTTAAGCCCACGCTTCCTAAACTTGCAGAAGGTTGACACAAAACAGACCTGTAGCAGCAGAGGTGGACTGTGATTGATGACAGAGAAATTGAATGGCAATTGACTGAAGCGCAAATTCAGGCCAATGCCGTGTTGATGTGCTATCGGCAGGTAAAGGAACAAGTGGAGCAATGTGAGGACTATGCCGAAGACGTCAGCGACCAGCACAGATTGTGTGATGACCTCTATCAGTCGATCCACAGCTTGCTGTGGCACCATCACCAGTTGTCCAGAGTGTTCTGGCCAGCTAAATGTTGTGGTGAACCTGGCCTGGAATTATGCCATAAAGCCATGGCCCTCAGAGCCGAACTTAATTTACCGGACTTGCAGCACCCGCTGCGCAATGAAACCTTGTGGCGGCATGGTGCTGAACTTTATCGGGTGGTGCATGAGCAAACGGATCCCAGATATCAGATGCATCATGTTGCCAGTGAAAACAAGGTGATCACCTGGATGGACAATGATGCCATGTTTTGCCTTTATGAGCCGGCTACTGAACGTTTTATGCTGCATGGCGATGAGTTTTTTCTGGTCAGCCTCTGTGAGCTTGCCAGTGAGCTGCACCTGATGATCCAGCAGCGGCTGGAGCACCTGCGCCGGTTCTCTGTGCATTCTTCGCATCAGCATTCTTCCGCTACGCCGGGCTGGGGTCACAGGGCCTGACTGTGTCAGGCGTTTGCCCGGCAGAGGCCTCAGCTGGGCAAAAAAGACGCAGTCAGCATTTTGCCCGTTGCATTTACCTCTTAATTCATTATGATGTGTGCCACGTCGGTACGTAGCGCAGCTTGGTAGCGCACTGTCATGGGGTGTCAGGGGTCGTGGGTTCAAATCCCGCCGTACCGACCATTTAAATGCCTGAATCCTATAAGTAATTCTCCACTTCAAGCCATTCATCTAATTTTTCTGTACCAAATCAGTACCAATATACAGTTACTCATTCGAAAGGCGATTTGGACCTTTGACACTATCTTAGCTGTGTGTAGTCCACTGACCCATTTAACTATGCGCTCCGATATTCATTGATGGACTTCTTTTAGGTAAACTTTTCAAAAAGCAAATTTTCTACTTTGAGTGCTCGTGCAATTTTTTGCTTGGTCGTTGGTCAAACTTGTCCAGAATTGTGGGCTTTATCGGTTGCTCGATACTTTTACATTTTTTGTTGAAACCTTTAAAAGGTTTGGTTTAGCGCCGATATATACGGAAAGTAAGGCTGAAAGTTGCAGCGACAGTAGTTGCCAGAAGTTGCAAGATGCGGCCTGACAGCAAGGATAAGTCATCGTAGAGCTGGAAGTTTAACGGTGTCCTACAATTAGTATTGCAGGACACATTTTAAGAAACTTCAGTCGTAAAAACAGTTGAAGTTTTAGCAACAGCTAAGTTAAGTTGAGTGTAACAGTAAGTGAACTTGTGGTTCGGTTGACTTTAGGTTTGGTTTAAGTAGCGCAATAGTGTTGTGCTGGAGTTGGGGATTAGTATAATTCGCCCCCAATTTCTTAATGGATTGTAATGGGGTTTTGTTAATGGCTGTTTTTTTTCTTGTGTTGAAAGATGACCAGCAATCTCAAGCTGACTTTGATAAGTTACGGACCAGATTAATTGAGAAATTTGGAGTTGAGAATTTGTATTCAATCTCACCTTCACAGCACTTAATGGCGCATAACGAATTATTTATGCCTCAACAAATAGCCGATTTTATTGGTGAAGACTTTTCAAAAGGAAGTAATGGTCCATATCTTTTGGTGCCTGTAAGTGCTTATTGGGGGTATCACGATAACGCGCTTTGGTCTTGGCTTGCTGGAAAGGTTTGAGTTTATGAGTCAGTATAACACCGCGCCAGGATCGCAGACACAAGGTGGCGATCAGACAATAAAGCAGGTTGCACAATGGATGCAAAAGCAGCAGAACAGAATAGATGAGGAGTTAAAAGAAGCTACAAGTAAACTTGTGGCTCTTGATAAAACAACTGCTTTGACAGACCAAAAAGTAAGTGAAATCAGTACAAGCCTTACATCATTCAAACAAGATACAAAGACTGATTTAAAAGAGCTTAGAGATTCCATAAGCAGCCTGAAAACGACAATCGCTTGGGCTGGTGGCGCAGTTGCTATGCTGGGGTTTGTGATCGGTCTTGCAATAGCTTTGCTGCGATTTATTCCAAAATGAAGATTAAACATAAATAAAACCCTACACTGACCGGGTTTTTTATTCCCCAAACAACCGCCCTCTGGCGGTTTTTTCGTTTCTGTAACTAAGGAAAAGCTATGGCTATTAGTTCCTCCATTACCAAAGATGGCTGAATGCATTGCAAAAAATAAGTGATAGCCTCCAAAGTATCAAAAATCATCAGACTAAATAGCAATTTCAGCGGCCGGCACTTCCACCCACTCAACGTGGCCACGCTGGTAAATCTTCGTCGACTTCGAATCAGTGTGCGCGGCCCGGGCCTGCGGATCTACGCCAGCTTCTGTGAACAGGTGAATGCTCAGGGCCCGGATCTCGTGGAACGTCGGCCGAGCTGATTTCTCCAACTCTCCATAGAGGTTCAGGTTGTCACGAATAGCTGAAAACTCTTCGCTAATCAGCCGGGATACAACCTGGGTCTCATGAGTGACCAGCTTTGACATTGGTACCCGGGCTGACTTCGGTTTGTGCACCAGGTAAGGCGAAAATAGGCCATCAGATCGGCTGTCGTCCACAATTCGTTTTAGCTCTGGTGTGATTGGGATTGCCACCCGGCTGGCTTCTTTCTTGTGGACCTTCTGGCGGTGGATCTTCATTACGCCGTGCACCATCAAACCGTTCTGCAGTGCAGGTTTGTCGAACCACTCGCAGTCCCGGTACTTAATGCGGGACACTTCCAGAACTGCATGGGTTGTTTGCAGGGCCAGGCGCATTGCGATGGCCAGCCAGTGCGGTGCGGCATCAAGTATTTGTTTGTAGGCCTCGAAAGAGAGGCGCTGTCTGGCTTTGTCTTCAACTGGCTTTGTTTTCTTCAGGTCCGCTGGATTGCTACTCATGGCTGACATGTCGCACAGGTAGTCGAACACCTTTTTCAAGTAGGAAATTTTCCGGTTATACACATTGTTCGATTTACCGGCGCAGAACTCGTTCAGATACGTGTTCACAAGTTGCAGATCGATGGTTTTTGACATCACCGCACCGAACTTGGCCTGCAGCCGTTCAGTGTCTGCCAGAAACGTCCGCCAGGCGTTGTCGCCAAGCTTCTCCTCTTTCCGGACCCGCTCCACGATGATTGGCAGCCAGTACGACAGGGGACGGTTAAACTGATCACCTCTTTCGCTTATGACCAGGTTTGCTTCTAAAAGCAGCTGAGAGTCCTTCTGCTTTGGGTGCTGTGGTTGACTAAATCTTATAACGACAAACCTCGGCATTGAGTTGCACCGACAAATGCATCAGCTCTTTGCTGATTGCGGCAGAGGCCGAGGTGTCGCTTGAGGTTTCTTGAGCAATCACCACAATCTGATGCACATTTTTATTGATCATCTCCGAGACAGTGGTTTGTTCTTCCGCTGCACTGGCGATCTGGTTATTCATATCGTTGATGGTAGACACCGACAGCTGAATTTCCTGCAGGGCAGCATCGACCAGCTCAGCCTGCTGCACAGTGTTCTGGCTGTGTTGTTTGATTTCATTAATGGCTTGCACGGCCTGGTCTGAACCCTGTTGCAACGACACAATCATCTGGTTGATTTCATCGGTGCTTTTGGCGGTGCGGGCGGCCAGAGTCCGCACTTCATCGGCCACCACGGCAAAACCGCGGCCATGCTCACCGGCGCGGGCTGCTTCAATAGCGGCGTTCAGCGCCAGCAGGTTGGTCTGATCGGCAATGGAGCGGATCACATCCAGTACGGCCCCTATATTTCTGGAGTCTTCGCCGACTTTGTCGATCACCGAAACGCCCAGTTGTACCTGCTGCTCCAGACCACCGATCACACTGATGGCTCTGTGCAGTTTGGCGTTGGCTTCGTGCACCTGGCTTTCGGCATGATTCGCCGCCTGAGCGGCCTGGCTGGCACTCTTGGCAACGTCTTCTGCGGTGGCTGACATCTCGTTAATGGCCGTGGCCACCTGATCGCTTTCGCTGTGCTGCTGTGCCACACCCGCTTCAGTTTTTTGCATCAGTGCGGCCAGGTTTTCAGCGGACTGGCCCAGGCTGCGCATTGAGCTTTGTACCTGACCAACCAGGGCAGCCACTTTGCCGGAAAACTGGTTAAAGGCATTGGCCAGAGCGCCTAACTCATGACCGACGGAAGCATCCAGTCGTTTGGTCAGATCGGCCTCGCCTGAGCCGATGTCTTGCATTGCCTGAACCACTCTCAACAGCGGGTTTAAGATGGCTTTGGCAAACAGGGTGCCGATAAAAATAACCAGGGCGACCAAGACCAGGGTGATCAGGGCATTTTGCACTAAACCGGAGTAAATCTGTTGTTCCATCACGGCACGTTGTTGCTCGATCATCTGTTCCAGATCGTCAATATAAAAACCTGTGGCCAGTACCCAATCGTCCAGCAACACGGCTTTCGCCAGCTTAGCTGCAGCCACTGTGCTGCCCGGTTTGGGCCAGTTGTAATTGATGTAATCCCCGCCTTTTTTCGCGGCGGCTATATACTCCTGCACTAAATAGCGGCCTTCCGGCGATTTACTGTCGAAAAAGTTGTTGCCTTCCCGCTCAGGTTTGTCGGCACTGACGATCTGCACACCCTGTTGGTCGTAGACAAAGAAGTAGTTGTTGCCATTTTCATACCTCAGACTGCGCAGAATGGCCTTTTTAGCCGTTTCATCTGAAGCTGAGCTGACGGCAGTGCTGGCCAGTTCCAGCAGGGTATCGAGCTGCTGCTTCCGCTCGTCATACAAAGAGGCGCGCAGGTGGGTGACCCGGTCTTCGGCTTCCTGCTGCGCCGTGACATAGGCTTTGCCTATCAGCACCAATGCCAGGATAAAAACAGGAAAAAAAGCCAATAAAATCAGCTTGGTTTTTAAAGAAACAGCATTCATAACAGCCTCGTTTTAAAAGTGCCACTTCAGCAGCAGGTTCAGATTGTATTCGTCGCTTCGCACTGCGGGTTGATCCCGGACACCGAATTTATTCAGCCACAGCACATATTCAAAACCAAGATAGATTTTGTCCTTAATATTCAGCGGTTTGCTTAAAAGCCATTTAAACTGCGACGTCATATTCAGGTTGGCTCTGTAATGGTCTTTTCCGCTTGCCCAGTCGATAAAACCATCGTACAGAAATTCCTGCTCCCCCAAGGCAAAAGGTAAACCCCAGGTGATGGTGGTTTGCCAGTTGTCACTGCGCCCGTCATTGTGGCGGCGGTACAGATTGACCTGCAGGTATCGGAATAACGGCACATCCAGATTCAGCCCAAGGCCATACAGCAGGTGAGTGGCGCTGTTGGACATTTCCACTGTGGTCGCCACACCAACATCACTGATCAGGCCCCACTTGGTGTCTGCCAGCCCCAATTTGGAAAAGCTCCAGCGCGGAGCCCATTCGGCATAATTGCTTAAATCGCCCTGATCCGGCCGGATATGGTCAAGAAAGAAAAAGCTGTCGCCCCAACTGGTTGCGGCAGCATGTTCAAACGTATAGATATCCCGGTTATTGTCACCCAACCGGTAATGATCGCCACTGAGGTAACTGACTCTGTAATCCTGCCAAATTACAGCAGCCTGAGCGTAGGAACAGCACAACAACACAGCAAGCAAAAGCGTCTTTTTCATAAGCAGGGGAAGTGTGTAAAAGTAGGTGAACTAATACTGGCAGCTAAGCTTGGGAAGTCAACCTAAGTTGTGGATTTAATTGATAAATAATATCTAAAGTGAGTGGTTCTTCGGTTTGTTCCTGAATGGGGTTTTAAAACTTTAATAAAAAGTCGCAGTGGTTTTGCTGATGAGTTAACAGACCACTGAGGCTTGAACTGCACAATAACAAATTCAGCTCAAACTACATCTGACTGCGGGCTGTCGCTGACAAATTGTGCCGGGAATTTCTGTTCGGATTCCATCCAACCTAGTAGTTCATTCAGTGGTGCAGTGCGAGGTTTCAGCTGCTGCAAAAACGTCACTGGCAGATAAAAATGATTGTCAAAAAACACAAAGGGCTGCTGCTTTTGCTGTGCATTTTCCATGACTGTATTTTCAGGACCACACAAGGATGCACTGCAATAAATGCGATTTTTATGGTCCAGGATAAGTCTGGACTGATGCTCTGCGCACCAAAACCTGAATTCGGCTGTTACTGTGATGATGTTCAACATGGCATTTGCTCTGTGTCCACTGCAAATGTGCTTTTCTGATCAGCAAAGCTAAGCCAGGGGGCTGGTTTAGCCAGACCAAACCCCTGGCCGTACTCAACGCCCAATTGTTGTAACAATTCACAACTTTGCGGATCAAGAACATACTCGGCAATCACTTTGCGTTTCATACTTTGGGCCACATTGGCAATGGCTTGCACAACCACCGCATCTGAACTTTCGGCTTTAAGGTGAGAGATAAAGGTGCCGTCGATTTTGACGTAATCGACATTCAATGCCTTGAGTGAACCAAATGACGCCATACCCACACCAAAGTCGTCCAGTGAAAAGATGCAGCCATAAGCTTTGATAACTTTTATAAAGTGCTGGGCCTGTTTAAGATTGCTGATAGCGGCTGTTTCGGTAATTTCAAAACAGAGCCGGTGACCAGCAACACTGGTCTGGGCGAGTGCTGTGTCCAGCCAATCCAAAAACTGTGGATCACACAACGAAATGGCTGAAATATTTACAGCACATTTATGGAGATTTTTTTGATACTCAGGGTGTTTTTCCAGTTCCAGAAGAACATGCTGAATCACCCACTGATCAATGCTTGGCATCAGACCCTGCCGCTCAGCAACAGGTATAAAATCACCGGGGGTCATCAGTGGCCCTTGTTCTGGTTGCAACCGCAATAGAATTTCGATTTGAAAGGCGCTCTGCCCATCCAGGGAAAAAATAGGCTGAGCCCATAATTGAAATAAATTCTGCTGCAGCGCCTGTTGCAACAATGCCAAAACCGCTCGCTCATGGCCCATCTGACTCCATGCTGGGTTATGGTCATTTACCACATAATACTGGTTTCGCCCTGAGTTTTTGGCAACATAACAACCGGCGTCGGCGGCTTTCATAGCTTCCACTGCAGAGACGGTGCTCCGGTTCAGTTCCATGCCCCCTATACTTGCACCAATATGAAAAACCTGTTGCTCAAAGCAAAATTCAAAACCGGCCAGTTTTGCCAGGACCAGATCCAACTTTTTGCACACAAGATTTAATGGTAAATTTCTGATTATAATACAAAATTCATCACCACCTACCCGGGCAAGTGAATCTTCTTTGGCAAGGCAGCTTTGCAACAATGCCGCGACCTGAATCAATAACTCATCGCCTGCCTGGTGACCGCAGCTGTCATTGACCGCTTTGAATCTATCCAGATCGATAAAACACAAACAGGCCTTTTCTCCGGTCCGTACACTGGATTCTAACTCTTCACTGAATGCCAGCCGGTTCAGTAAACCGGTCAGAGCATCGTGTGTGGCTTGGTACTGGATCCGCTCCTGTAAGTTCTGTTCGACCGTGACGTCATGAAGGGTCAGGGCGACGCCACGTTCTGTCCGGACCATCTGGAGCTTGAACCAGTCGCCGTTGAAATCTTTGCCTTTGGTGCGGAGCAGGGCCTGATAAGGCACTTTATGCCAATAAACTTTATGCAGTTGCTGTTCCAAATCAGGCTGACCTAATTTGTGGCAGACAACCCGCACGCTGGTGTAGGACTCTATTAACTTAAGGGGGGAGAAATAATGCCTTGCCATCGCATTGCAACTAAAGAGGACAAACTTGTGCTTGCTGCCAGAGGTACTTTTGACAAACAACAATACCCCATCCAGTGAAGCATCGGCCGCGGACTGATACAGCGACTGGATGTCTTTGACATACAGTTCCCGGTTTAACCAGTTGGACAGCGCCAGGCTGAACACAGTGGCCAGCGCAGAACCAAACAGGAAGATAAAAATGGCGCCTGTCACCGAGACCAAATCACTTTGCACTCTGAGCCTGAATTCATTGTTAAAAAAGCGGACTGTCTGGTCTGCATAAGGCTGCGCCGGTAACAAGTGATTTAAACTGAATACCGTTTGTTGCCGGTCAGAAAACTCTACGGCCAGATGTTGGTACTGTAAATCATTGGTCAGGGTTAACAGCATGCCACGAATATCAATAATGGCGACTACCTTGCCGTGAGGGTGGTTATCGCGCAGTAAAGGCAGAGCGACTGCAACGAAGTACTTTTGATTAAGTCGTATCGTCTGATACAGAGGCTCAGCAACCGTCTGTGTTGGTAATAAGATGGCGAGTACCTGCCCTTTCAGTAATTGCGGATGGTGTTGGCGGATGGACCATTGGATGATGCCAGCTGCGTCAGTAAACAGCAGATTCTCAAAGCCTGGCAGCATTTTGGCCAGTTCTTTGGCTTTGACATTAAACCAGTCATTGGGGTTACTTAATGCCACAGGCCAGCTGTTGCTCAGCGTATGCAGTGCCCTTAGACGGTCGGCAGAAAATATTTCCAGCGAGGTACTCAGTTGCTCCGACAGATTCTGTGCCTTGATTTGGCTGTCTTCAAGTTCCTGAATGTAATAAAAACGGGCAGTCAGGGCAGACAAAAGTACGACAAACATAAAGTTCAGTAAGGGCAGTAATTCCCAAATCCGCCTCATTGACAGCTCCCATAGGTATGACCAGTCTAGGGTACCGACAAATTGTTTCGGTTTTATTTTAAAAAAAAGGGCCACCAATGGGCCCTAAAAAACACAAACAACAGGGAGTTCAGCGACAAGGACACTGAACACCTCTGTAGCCTAATCGAGCACAATGACAGCCAGATGAATCAGGCCGGTCATGTGGCTAAAAACGACCTATGACCCGGACACTGTCGTCCACCAGGCTCTCGTCGGTAAACCCAATAAAAGCGGGTTCCCGGCTGACCAAATCTTTGATTCGTTCAAGGCTGTCTACTTCCAGGGGAGGCTCACCATTGCCGGTAAACAGCATCTTTGCCCAAAGGGCCACATAGCGGCTGTCAGGCAGGCCCAGTACCTGTTCAATGAACACTTCACGAAGCGGATGACGCTCTTTGAGCATCACAGGTTGAGCGCCTGAGCCGCCGGGGAAGGATGTCACTTTACCAAGATAAATCTTTTTCACATCGTCCATGCTGATGGTGGAGCTATTGCTGGCGTTGACAATCACAACATAGTCCGCAAAAGCGGGCAGGGCTGCACATAAGAAAAAGGTGATGACTGCGATAATCTTCATGGTGACTCCTAAAAGGAAAAATCCAGAGCCACGGCAATTGCTGTTGCATCTGTGTCACCATCCTGGTCTTTATCGATAAAAACTGCCGCATCACCTTTGTCACTGAAATCCGTCAGTTCCAGCTTTATTGCTGCTTTGGAGCTGAGGTTATAACGGGTTCCCACACCCACAGAGCTGTAATGATCATCCAGATTAACCGGGTTGCCTATGCTGGTTTGGGTTCCCTTAAAGGAAGAATAAAACAGATAAGGGGTCCAGGGGCCCATGCGGTAAGCCAGAGAGCTGAACCAGGAACTGTAGATGGTGTGGTAGTTGTTCCATTCGGTGATGAAATAGAACGCGCTGTAATCGACGGACAGTGACACATCGATAAAGCGGCTGTCAGTCCATTGGCCGCCATACAGAGGCTCAGAGCGAGACTCCTCGTCAGCGTAAAGCCTGTAGTTTTCTTTCCCGTCCAGGTAGCTGAGCCTCAGGTTGAACCAGTCGATATTGGTATCGACCACCAGACCTTTCAGCTGCTTATACTCTTTGCTGGAACGAATATTCCGTACCCCGGTAAAGTGACCTTGATCATCGTAAAGCTGTTCGGTTTTGTACTGTTCTATGGTGGTCAACAGCTTATTTGGATCGGTATTCTGCTGACCGGCATAGAGTTTGAAGGCGGTAGTGCCAAGCTGCCAATTCATCCTGTGTTGCAGACTGGCACCATGGAAATTGGTAATTGCCAACGAATAGGCATCTGACGGGACTCTCAGCCAGGGATAGGCGATGCCGATATCCATAGCGTCGGAGTAGTGATACACAGGTAAACGCATCCGCCCCAGTTGCAGCCTGCTGTCTGGTGTGAGTTGGTAACTGGCGTAAAACCACTCCAGGTCGGGTTGAAAATCATTCACGCCTCGGGTCATCAGCTGGCCCGTGATACTCAGACTGGATGTGGCTTTGTATCTGCCCTGAATGCCCAGGCGCGATTCCGTCTGAAAATCTACATCATTTTTATACTGTCTTGCCGCCTCCGGTAATCTGGCCCAGTAGCCATCACCTTGCAGGACCGAGCCGCCGACAATGGAACCAAAACCAGATACTGAAAAATCGTCATTGGCATAACTGGCTGGCAGCTGCATGAGCGAAGTCGCAACCAGGCTGACGACCACTTGTTTCATCAAACTATCTCAGAGTAATAAATTCATTAGTTGGCGTGAAATTAAAAGTCTGAGTTGCAACTTCAATGTCAGAATAATGAAGTTTTTATGAAAGCACGGGGTTGGCTGTTTTGTTCTGCAACCCAGCAACTATCCGGTAACTGTGCTGGCATGCACCTGGGTCGTGCATCATGCAGGTGAGCATCAGCTCGTCAGGTTGATGCCGGCCGACAAAATCCTCTATACCTTGTTTGACTGTGGCTGCATCCCCCACCACAGAGCAGGCCAGTGCCTGGTTGACATAGGCTTTTTCATGCGGCAACCAGATGTCGTCCATACTGGCGACCGGTGGCGGTAGCTGGCTGGCCTGACCACGCACCAGGTTGACAAACTGCTGCTGGGCAGAGGTAAACAATAGTTGCGCCTCAGCCGTGCTGTCTGCTGCGTACACATTGAGTGCCAGCATCAGGTATGGTTTGTCCAACTGGGCCGAAGGCCTGAATTCCTGGCGGTATAACGCAGAGGCCTGGGTCATCAGCGCAGGGGAAAAATGAGAGGCAAACGCATAAGGCAAGCCCAGCTGTGCCGCAAGCCTGGCGCCAAACAGGCTGGAGCCCAGGATCCACAAAGGCACATGCAGACCCTGTCCCGGTACCGCCAGCACGTCCTGCCCGGCGGTGGCATTGGCAAAATACCGCTGCAGTTCCTGCACGTCGGCCGGAAACTGCAGATCAGAGTTTGGACTGTGCCGTCGCAGAGCCTGGGCTGTGGTGTGGTCACTGCCTGGCGCCCGGCCCAGACCCAACTCAATCCGGCCTGGATACAGAGTGGCCAGGGTGCCGAATTGTTCAGCTATCACCAATGGCGAATGATTCGGCAGCATAATGCCACCGGCGCCCAGCCTCAGGGTGGAGGTGGCAGCAGCCAGATGGCTGATCAGCAGCGACGTGGCTGCGCTGGCAATACCGGGCATATTGTGGTGTTCGGCCAGCCAGTACCTGTGGTAACCCAGTTGCTCAGCGTGTTGGGCCAGGGCTTTGCTGGCGGCGAAACTGTCAGCAATGCTGTATCCACTGGAAACGGGGGCTAAATCGAGAATGGATAAAGGAATCATCAGAGCTCCAAAAAGCGGCCTGTGAATTTTTGACCGCTTGGTATAAAACTACTGATGCAATGGGGGCCGGCTGCCATCCTTTCAAGAATTCTGCGTTTAATGGCCGCTGACAGCAGAGAAGGGCTACAGCTGTGTACTGAAAGCCTCCACCCAGCCCTGGTAAACATGTACCCCTATCAGCACATTGACCGGGAAGGTAATGCCCAAGGAGGCCAGCATGGCCAGGCCAATATTGGCGTCCGGAACACTGGCCCGCACGGCTGCCGGGGCGGCAATGTAAGAGGCGCTTGCAGCCAGAGTGGTTAACACCAGCAGTGAACCTGAGGGCAGCTGCAGAAGCAATCCCAGGCCTAAACCCACAGCGGCCAGTGCAAAAGGTGCAACAGCGGCAAACAGCATCAGACGCCAATGTGCCCAGGGGAGCGGATGACAGACTTTGGAGGTGCAAAGCCCCATTTCCAGTAAGAACAGTGCCAGCATGGTTTTAAAGCCACCAATCAGCGCCGGCTCAATTGGCGCCAGGCCTTCAGGCCCATACACATAACCAATCAGCACCCCACCACCCAATAACAAAACGCCGCGGCTGGTCAGGGCTTCCCGCCAGATTTGGCTTTGTTTGCCCTGATGGGTCAATGCACCATAAAGCCCCAGCATAATGACGATGGCCGGCAGTTCCAGCATCACCAGGTAGAGTGTGGTTTCAGGCAGCAGCACCAAACCGGATTTCTCCGCCAGTGCCAAAACCACCGCAAAAGTACCGGCACTGACGGAGCCATAATGGGCGGCAATACTGACCGCATCGGCATTGTTCAGCCGGACCAGGTAACGCAGCAGGGGGTAACACAACAAGGGAATGGCAATCCCCATGGCGGCCACACTCAGCAGATCCGGCAGCATGGCCAGGCTGGCCTGCCCATGCAGGGCTAAACCACCTTTTAAACCAAGCACCAGCATCAGCAGAATGGATAAGGTTTCATAAATGGACTGAGGTACTTTCAAATCTGACTTCAACAGACCTGCCAGCAGACCAAAGGCAAAAAACGCAATCACAACATCAGGCATATCACACCCCTTATCAAAACTGGCTGGGCATTTTGCCTGCCTTTGGGTATATTTGATAATTAATTGTTTTGAGGTGTCGCATAGATAATTATCAATATGAATATCCGGCATTTAACCTTCAGATTGTTACAGGTGTACCAGCAGGTGGTGCGCACAGGCTCTGTTTCTGCTGCCGCCAGAGTCTTGCATCTGACCCAGCCGACCGTCTCTTTGCAGCTAAAAAAGCTCACTGAGGAAATTGGCGAAACCTTATTGGAACCCAAGGAAGGCAAACTGGTCCCGACCTTTGCCGGTCAGGCCCTGTTTCAGGCGGCCAGCGATCTGTTCAGCCGTTTTGACGACTTGGCCAATGAACTGGCCGACGCCAGAGGCGGGCAGGCGGGCAGGCTCAGTATTGGCATTGTCACCACGGCCAAATACGTGATGCCGGCTATTCTCGGCGCCTTTGACCGGGCTTATCCCAAGCTGCAGGTGACACTGAATGTGGGGAACAGAGCGCATATTCTGCAGCGTTTTGCCGCACAGGAAGACGACCTCTACCTGTTCAGCCAGCCGCCCAGTGGTGAATTGGTGCAGGCCGGCCGTATTATGAAAAACCCCTTGCAGCTGATTGCACCCATGGACCATTGGGCAGCAGCGCAGCCACAGCCTTTGCAGTTTTCCCAGTTAAAAAATGAGCGGTTTTTAATACGTGAACCTGGTTCTGCCACCCGAATGCAGTTTGAAGCCTGGCTCAGTGGCCAGGGCATTGAGCTGACCCGCACTATGCAAATTGAAAGCAATGAAGCGATCCGGCTTGGGGTGGCGTCGGGGCTGGGGTTGGCCGTGTTGTCGGATTACACCTTAAAACACGCTATGCAAGGTTTGACGCTTATTGACGCTGCGGGCTTTCCGTTGCACAGCCACTGGTATCTGGTGGCGCGTAAAGACAAACGCCTTGGGGCGCCAGCCCAGCGGTTTATTCAGTTTCTCGCCAGTCAGCTGCAGTCTTGTGTCGACCCAAACCAGGTCGTCAGTGATATACAGCAACTGCCTGAGCATTTTGTTTTAACCTGAAAATGTAAAAATAAAGTTTACCAGGTAAGCAAATTGTCATTTTTATTGCCTAGTATAAAGCCGCAGCCAGGGAGGCAGAACAAAATCACCAGGGAGGTACTGGCATAACAACAAAAAATGGGAATAGTGATGAAAACATTTGCTTTACTGGGTCTGGCGCTCTTCAGTGCAGCCAGCTCAGCCAACCTGCTGATCACCGAAGTGCTGTACGACGCACCCACCAATGACAACACCGAAGAATTTGTCGAGCTGTACAACACCAGCTGTAGCAGCATCAATTTGCAGGGGTACAGCCTGCAGGATAATGGCGGCAGCTTTGCGTTATCCGGTACAGTTCCAGCACGCAGTTACTTTTTGGTTGCCAAAAACACCAGTGCTTTTCAGTCCTTGTTTGGCGTCAGTCCACAGCAATCCGGCATGACATTGGCCTTTGGCAACAGTGGCGATTATGTGCGGCTTAAAAATGGCAGCACTGAAGTGGATGCAGTGGGTTGGGAAGGCGGTTTGTCCGGCTGGAACCTGAATGCGGTCGATAAATCCATCAGCCGAACCAGCAGCACCGACAGCAATTCGCCAGCCGATTGGTCCGTGTCTGCAAGCACAGGCAACCCGGGCTCTGGTGTATTCAGCACTGACTGCGGCGGGGGCGGAGAACCCGGTGGAGACCCTGTCAATGAAGCTGAGTATTATGCAGCCGCCGCCGGCAAAAGCGGCAGCCAGCTGAAATCGGCGTTAAACGGCATTTTACGGGGGCACCTGCGGCTCAGTTATGCGGAAGTCTGGACGGCACTGGAATACACAGACGAAGATCCGGCCAACAGCAACAATGTAATTCTGCTGTACACAGGCCGCTCTCAGGCCAAGAGCTTCCGCGCTGGTGCCAGCAATTCGCAGGATGCCTGGAACCGGGAACACGTCTGGGCGAAAAGCCATGGTTTTCCCAATGAAAGCCAATACGCGTACACCGATATTCACCATTTAAGGCCAGCCGATGTATCGGTGAATTCAACCCGCGGCAATAAAGACTTCGACGTCGGCGGCACAGAAATAGGCGAAGCGCCAGGCAATAAAACCGACAGCGACAGTTTTGAACCGCGCAATGCGGTAAAAGGCGATGTGGCCCGCATGATGTTTTATATGGACGTGCGTTATGAAGGTGGCGACGACAGCGGGGTGACTGATCTGGTACTGCGCAACTATGCACCAACAGGCAGCAGCGCGCCAGAAATGGGCAAACTCTGCGTGTTATTGCAGTGGCATTTGCAGGACCCGGTGGATGCCACTGAAACCCGCCGCAACAACCGCATTTACGAACGCCAGCAAAACCGCAACCCCTTTATCGATAACCCGCAATGGGCTCAATCGATTTATGGTGCCGCCTGCGGTCTGTAACCAGAGTGAAAAGCCGAGGACCCAACAAAGCCCACTGAGTGGGCTTTTTTCTGCTTTGATTCTGTCGCCACTTGTGACGGGTTCTTTCTGCGGGCATTATGGTTTTTTTTTGCGCGTCTGGACTTCTGTATGTCTTTATGGATCCCTTTTACCTTGTTGGCGGCGCTGATGCAGGCTATCCGCAATGCGCTGCAAAAGACGTTATCGACACAAACCTCGGTACTGGGCGCCACGCTGGCGCGATTTCTGTTTGCCAGCCCGCTGGCGCTGCTCTACCTGCTGGGGTTGTATCAATGGCAACCTTATGACTGGCCAGAAATCTCGGCTGCCACTGTCGCTTATGTGCTGGGGGCGGCAGTGATGCAAATTCTGGCGACTGCACTGATGGTCAAACTCTTCACCTGGAAGAACTATGCAATAGGGGTGGGGCTGGCAAAAAGCGAAGCGGTGTTGGCCGCGTTGCTTGGTGTGCTGTGCTGGCAGCTCGAGATGAGTATGACTGGCTGGTGTGGTGTTGCGCTTGGTGGTGTAGCGGTATTTTTGCTGGCAGGGGCCAGCAAAACCAAAGCACTGAGCTGGCCTGTGCTTGGTCTGGGGCTGGGCTCGGGCCTTGCGTTTGCACTGGCCGGGCTTTGGGTGCGTGACGCTGCGCTGTCGACGGGCCTGGTGTTTTTGCCTGCTGCGGCCTGGGTATTGCTGGCGGTGATCCTGACCCAAAGCCTGTTGCTGGGAGCTTGGGTACTGCTGAAGGAGCCTGCAACCTTGGTTACCTTGTGGCGCTATCGGCGCTTAACCTTTCTCAGCAGTCTCACCAGTGCACTGGGCTCATTGGGTTGGTTTACCGCGATGAGTCTGCACAGTGTGGCTTATGTCAAAACGCTGGGACAGGTGGAAGTTTTATTCAGCCTGCTGATTTCAACCCTGGTGCTTAAAGAGCGGCTGAAAGCCGGGGACCTGGCCGGTTTGGTAATGGTGGTGGCAGCCGCTGTGCTGGTGATGTGGGCCTGATCAAGTCCATGCCCTCAGCCTTTTTGCTGTCAGCGCAGTTGCGATCAGCGTATTTGCCGTTACACTAGGGCCGGTTTAAGCGCCTGCATTGCACAACCCAGCAGATTACAAAAAGGCGCAGCCAGAATGGAGCCTCAGTACCATGTCGTTAATTTCTGCCGGACAAGCATCAACCCAACTTCAGGCGACCGCCGATTTTCTTGCCCTGACCCGTGAGCAGCCAGACCAGTTGCCCGCTTTCGAATTTCAGCTGCCCAATGGCACCCGCATTGCCGTCTGGCATACAGGAGTGTTAGTGGCAGAGCCTGCAGAACCCGGGGCGCAAGACATCGTATTGTCCTCTGGTATCCATGGCAATGAGACGGCTCCGATCGAACTATGCAATGCGATACTGCGTGATGTGTTGCAACAAAAGCTGCAGCTGACCGAGCGGGTGCTGTTTTTATTGGGTAACCCCTGGGCTATCAATGCCGGGGTGCGGGAAATTGAAGATAATTTAAACCGGCTGTTTTCCGGCCATCACAGCCAGGCGGGTGGTCCCAACAACGAAGGTGGGCAGAGTAAAGAACGGGAACGGGCCAGGCTGCTGGAAGAGAGCGTGCTTACGTTTTATCAGCAGGCCCCGTCCGGTCAGCGTGTACGCAAGCTGTACGACTTACACACCGCCATTCGTGGCTCGCGTTTTGAAAAGTTTGCGGTCTATCCGTTTTTGCATGGCAAAAACTGGAGCAAAACTGAACTGCAATTTCTCAAAAGCTGTGGCATTGACACCTTCTTGCTGATGCAAAGCCCGGCCAGCACCTTCAGTTATTTTGCGGCGCAAAGCTGTCAGGCCCATGGCTTTACGCTGGAACTTGGCAAAGTGCGGCCTTTTGGGCAGAACGATTTAAGCCGCTTCAGTGCCGCCGATAGCGCGCTGCGGGCTCTTATCAGTGGTCAGCCGCTGCAGTTTCCTGAGTTTACCGAAGCCGACTTTAACTTTTACGAAGTACGCCGCGCCATCAACAAACAAACCGACGCGTTCAGGTTGTGTTTTGCAGACAGCATCGAAAACTTTACCACTTTCCCGGTTGGCACTGTGCTGGCTGAAGATGCAGGCGTGCAATACCAGGTTGAAGTCGAAGGCGAAGCGGTGATTTTCCCTAACCCGAAAGTCGCTGTGGGGCAGCGGGCCATGTTGCTGGTGAAGCCGGTATCTGTGGCCGGCAAAGTTGGCTGACGGCGAAAAAAAACGCAATCAGTACAAAATGCCATACAGCAAGCAGCCTTCAGGGCTGCTTTTCTGTGCACTCTTGGTTGCAATGCAGTTTACGTAAAGGTAAAGTTGCGGCCGTTTACTTGAAATAGAAAGAACTAAAGAAGGTCGGTTCAGGCCTCAAATTGTCAGGGCTCCGGGGGCAATCCAAGCGTTCGCGTTTTGTGTTGTACTCTGGGTGACCATCGTCTGACGGAAACAACCAAAAGAGACACCTATGACGAACCCGAATAATGCCACCATATCCACGGTGCACAGTGCTGGCTTTACCAGCGGCTATGCGTTAGAAATTCCCACCCTGCGAGTGCTCAAAGATGATGGCACTGTCTATGAAGGCGCAACCCTGCCTGAACTGAGCAAAGAGCAGGCGCTGAAAATGTACGACACCATGCAGTTTATCCGTGTGCTGGACGAACGTATGCTGGCGGCACAACGTCAGGGCCGTATCAGCTTTTATATGCAGTGTCTGGGCGAAGAAGCGGCCACCATCGGCAGCGCCGCCGCTTTGCATGACCAGGACATGATCATGGCGCAGTACCGTGAGCAGGGGGCATTGCGTTACCGGGGTTTTAGTCTGGAACAGTTTATGAACCAGCTGTTCTCCAATGAAAAAGACCTGGGCAAAGGGCGCCAGATGCCGGTGCATTATGGCAGTAAAGACATTTATTACATGACCATTTCATCGCCGCTGGGCACACAAATCCCGCAGGCAGCCGGTTATGCTTACGCGCAAAAGCTGCGTGGTTTGCCTAACATCACCTTGTGTTATTTTGGCGAAGGGGCCGCCTCAGAAGGCGATTTCCACGCCGGTCTGAATATGGCGGCGGTGCACAATGCACCGGTGATTTTCTTCTGCCGTAACAATGGTTACGCCATTTCAACCCCGGCCAATGAGCAATTTAAAGGCGATGGTATTGCCTGCCGTGCTGTGGGCTATGGCATGAAGTCCATCCGGGTTGATGGCGCCGACATTATGGCGGTGTACCAGGCGACCAAAATGGCCCGTGACTATGCGCTGGCACACAACGAACCTGTGTTGATTGAATCTATGGCTTACCGGCTGGGCGCACACTCCTCATCAGACGACCCAAGCGGTTATCGTTCGAAAGAAGAAGAAGAACTGTGGCGCAAAAACGATCCGGTCTCGCGTTTCCGTCTGTGGCTGGTGAAACAGGGCTGGCTGGATGAAGAGGCCGACAAAGCCAAACTGGACTTATTGCGTCAGGAAATTCTTGATGCGCTGAAAGTGGCTGAAAAAGTTGCCAAACCAGGTATTGAACACCTGATGTCAGACGTTTATGCCGAGCCTATTCCACTGCTGAACGAACAACTCGAAGAACTCAAAGCTCATATCAGAAAATACCCGGATGCCTATCCGGTGACGGCGGGGAGATTAGACTAATGGCCAAAATGAATATGCTGCAGGCGATTAACAACGCGCTGGATTTAGCGATGGCCAAAGACGACGCCGTGGTCTGTTTTGGTGAAGACGTGGGCTATTTTGGTGGGGTGTTCCGAGCCACCAGCAAACTGCAGGAAAAATACGGCAAAGCCCGTTGTTTTAATACGCCTTTGACTGAACAGGGCATTGCCGGTTTTGCCAATGGCATGGCGGCGCAGGGCATGAAACCTGTCGCTGAAATTCAGTTTGCCGATTATATTTTCCCGGCTTTTGACCAACTGGTGAACGAAACCGCTAAATTCCGTTACCGCTCAGGCAATGAATTTAACGTCGGTGGCCTGGTTATTCGCAGCCCCTACGGCGGTGGTATCGCCGGTGGCCATTACCACAGCCAGTCGCCAGAAGCCTACTTTGCCCACACGCCAGGCCTGAAAATTGTGGTGCCGCGTGATCCGGCTCAGGCCAAAGGTTTATTGCTGGCGGCTATTAACTGCCCGGATCCGGTGATTTTCTTTGAACCTAAGAAACTCTACCGCGCTTCGGTCGGTGAAGTGCCGGAAGACTACTACGAGCTGCCAATTGGCCAGGCCGAAGTGGTGAAAGAAGGCAAAGACGTCACTGTGCTTGCCTGGGGCGCCCAGATGGAAATTATCCAGAAAGCGGTGGAAATGGCCGAAGCCGATGGCATCAGCTGTGAAGTGATTGACCTTCGCAGCATTCAGCCCTGGGATGCCGATACGGTGGCGGCCTCAGTGCTGAAAACCGGCCGTCTGGTGATTAACCATGAAGCACCGCTGACCGGTGGTTTTGCCGCAGAAATCGCTTCGACCATTCAGAAGCGGTGTTTCCTGCACCTGGAAAGCCCGATTGAACGGGTTTGTGGTCTGGATACGCCATACCCGCTGGCGCTGGAAAAAGAATACGTGGCCGACCACCTGAAAACTTACGAAGCCATTAAACGTTCGTACCATTTCTGAGGGCAGGACTGATGAAAAAAGATTTTATTCTGCCGGATATTGGTGAAGGCATTGTTGAATGCGAAGTGGTGGAATGGCTGATTAAAGAAGGCGATACCATCAAAGAAGACCAGCCGGTCTGTGATGTGATGACCGACAAGGCGCTGGTGCAAATCCCGGCTGTGTATGACGGTGTGGTCACTAAGCTGTATTACCAGAAAGGTGATATCGCCAAGGTGCATGCACCGCTGTTTGAAATGCAGCTGGCCGGCACTGCGCCTGCCGTTGCCGCTGTGGCGGCGCCGCACGCTCAGGCGGCGGTTTCTGGCACAGTGCTGGAAGACTTTATCCTGCCGGATATCGGCGAGGGCATAGTGGAATGTGAAATCGTTGACTGGCTGGTGAAAGAAGGCGATGTGTTGGCGGAAGATCAGCCGGTCTGTGACGTAATGACGGACAAAGCCCTGGTGCAAATTCCGGCCAAACATGCGGGCAAAGTGGTGAAACTGTATTACGCCAAAGGCGAAATTGCTAAGGTGCACAGCCCGCTGTTTCAGCAGCAAATTGCCGGTGCGATCCCCGCAGCTACAGCGTCCACACCTGTGCAGACTGCTGCTTGCCCTCTGGCCACCAAAGCTCCAACGGCAACACCGGCCAGCTTTGTCTCTTCAGGCAAAGCGGTGGCGAGCCCAGCCGTGCGGCGTTTAGCACGGGAACTGGGTGTCGATTTAACCCAGGTGCCAGGCTCGGGCGACAAAGGCCGGGTTTACAAGCAGGATGTACAGGCCTTTGCCTCAGGCGCAGCAGCTCCTGTCCAGGCAGCCGCTGTGGTGGCAGTTGCCACACCGGCCTCCAGTGCAACCGCCGGTGGCAGCCGCAAAGAACCGATTAAAGGTGTGAAAGCGGCGATGGCACGGCAGATGATGGAATCGGTGTCGACCATTCCGCATTTTACGTACTGCGAAGAAATCGACCTGACCGACCTGATTGCGCTGCGCCTGCAGCTGAAAGATCAGTACGCCAAACAAGGCGTGAAGCTGACGATGATGCCGTTTTTTATGAAGGCCATGTCGCTGGCTTTGCAGCAGTTCCCGATTTTAAACAGCCAGGTCAACGCCGACTGTACCGAACTGACGTATTTTGATGACCACAACATTGGCATTGCGGTGGATTCCAAAGTCGGTCTGCTGGTGCCGAATATCAAAGGCTGTCAGGAGAAGTCCATTCTGCAGATTGCCACTGAACTGACCAAACTGACCGAAGCGGCACGCGAAGGTCGTGTCAGCCCGGCCGATTTAAAAGGCGGCACCATCACCATTTCCAATATTGGTGCCATTGGCGGCACTGTGGCGACCCCCATTATCAATAAACCGGAAGTGGCCATTGTGGCGCTGGGCAAAACCCAGCAACTGCCGCGTTTTAATGCCAAAGGCGAAGTGGAAGCCCGTTCCCTGATGCAAATCAGCTGGTCAGGCGATCACCGCGTGATTGATGGGGGCACCATTGCCCGTTTCACCAATTTGTGGAAGAGCTACCTGGAGCAACCGGCTTCGATGTTACTGAGTCTGCGTTAAGCGCTGGCTTCCATACGGTATTTTTGTTAAAACCCTGCCATTGCAGGGTTTTTTATTGCGCCAGAGCACAGCATTCGATGGAAAAACATCAGTTACGGAATTTTTATATACCGGAAGAACAGTCGGTTTATCTGCTCAACGCCAATGACGCGAAAAAGTTAAAGGACTGGGTGGCGCTTTGTATGTCGGAGCTGGAAAAACTCGGTTACCGCCAGATCGAACTGGTTGGCAAAGGGGCGTACGGCTTTGTATTCGCCGGGCTGGACAGCAAAGACAGCCAGGTGGTGTTTAAATTCAGCCGGGTAAATTTACCACCTCATATTCAGGAGCGGCTGGCCGATGAAGCCTATATGCTGTCGCAGCTGCAGCACCCGAATGTACCGCCCTACCTGACCTATCAGTTGGTGAAAAAGCAGGGCATTCTGATGATGGGCCGTGCCAAAGGCATGGACCTGGAACACTACAGTCTGCGTCATGGTCGCTTGCCGGTGCGTTTATTGCTCAATATTGCGGCTCAGCTGGCCAGCCTGTTGCAGGTGCTGCGGTCGCATCAAAAAGACGGCGAGCCTGCGCCTTTGGTGCATGGCGATGTGAAACCGTCCAATATTGTCTATGACGAAAGCACAGGTCAAATCAGCCTGGTCGACTGGGGCTCGTCGGTGTTTGCCCAGCTGGATGCCCAGGGGCAGTACATCAGCAACAATGTGATGCAGCTGATGTCCTCCGATTTACAGACCACCAATGCGCGTTTGGGCGATGTGTATTTTATCGGACCGGAACAGCGCAGCGGCGCCTTATCCAGCCCACGTTTTGATGAACAGGGTGTGGCCAGCACTTTGTATGCGCTGGCGTCCGGCCAGTCCTGTCGTTTTGGCCGTAAGGCTATTCCGGCGCGTAGCCTCGGCTTACCGGTGGAGTTTGCCACCTTGCTTGACAGCCTGCTGGCCGACGACCCGCAATTAAGGGCGCAGGCTGGCGATTATTTTCTGCAGCGCATGCCACAACTGAAACAGCTGGTCACGCCAGACTTGCCTTTGCTGCCCACCAAAGCAGAGCTTCCGGTGCGGGTGGAGGTGAAAAAGGCGGAGCTGGATACAGTGGTGTACTCCTCCCGCAAGTCCTTCCTGCGTGAACACAGTGATGAAGAAGGCATTCAGTATGTCGACGATGTGCAGCTGGAGCGTTACTACAAAAATTACCTTGAAGGCATGGGCGAAACGGAAAAAGCCTTTGTGGCGGCTGTCAGTCGTTTGGGCCGTTACCCGGTCACAGGGGGCCTCGCCATTCATTGGCGGGCGGACGGGGTCTTTATTGATTCAAGCCTGAACCTGTTTGACGACAGCCTGCAGCAGGCCTTTGCGGTAGCGGTGAACAATATGGTGCAGCTGGCCAGGGCCATTGCCAAAGTGGGCGTGTTTAAGGCCTGTTTGTTTGATGCGCGCCAGACCATCCACCTGGCCAGAGACCAAATGGATCAGGCCTTTGTGGTGCCGGCCGGTACCAGAATTCAGTATCAGGTAGGACAGAGCCTGCCAGATGAACCCAGTGCGCAGCACAGTTATTTTGAAGATGGCAAAGATCCGGATGAACAACTGGTGTTGCCAGATGCCATTATGGCGGACCTGGCGGCATTGAACCTGATCCGTCACACCGGCTGTATTATTTTTGAAGTGACGGCCTTTTATATGAAAATACACAACTATTTTCGTTTGCTCGACCCGGGCAAAGAACAGGAGTTTGCGTCGTTGCTGGCCGATATTCTGGCCAAAGTGCCGCTGATCCAGGGCGAAGGGGTTGGTGGTTTTATGAAACTGCCACACAAAGAAACCCGCCGTTTCAGTCATCAGGCCCAGCAACAGGTCTGTTATTATCCGGCCAATCCGCTGGCCTATATGCAACCCGGAGTTGAGTGATGCGTTTGCTTGTTGTTGTCTTGATATTTTTCACTGCTGCAGTGAAAGCCGACCCCCATAGTTTCAGTAATTCAGATTTGGTCTCCCATCCACACCTGAATCTGGATCTGACCGCCGACTTTGCCAAAAAACAACTGTCTGGTTTTGTGGAGCTGGAGCTGGAATGGCATCATCCGGATACACGTGAACTGGTACTGGACAGCCGCGATTTAACCATTGGGCGCGTTATGGGGCAAACAAGGGAGGGAAGCTGGCAGCTGTTGCCGTATCAGTTTGGCGCCAAACAGGCCGACCACGGCCAGGCGCTGATTATTGCCTGCCAGCAGCAATACAACAAAGTGCGGGTCTATTACCAGACCAGCCCAAATGCATCAGGCCTGCAGTGGCTCAGCGCAGAACAGACCACAGAAAAGCAGCAGCCCTTCCTGTTCAGCCAGTCGCAGTCCATTCATGCGCGCAGCTGGATCCCCTTGCAGGACACACCGGCACGTCGGCTGACCTTCAGCGCCCGTATCCATACACCCAAGTCATTGCTCGCTGTGATGGGGGCGGACAACAGTGCCAATACTGAACGGGACGGGGATTACCAGTTTAAGATGCCTCAGCCAATCCCGGCTTATCTGATTGCGCTGGCGGTCGGCGACTTGCAGTTTAAAGCCATGTCGGACCGCACCGGGGTCTATGCGGAAGCCGCCTGGCTGGACAAAGCTGTCGCCGAGTTTGCCGACACCGAACAGATGATGCAGGTGGCAGGGCGGATGTACGGAGATTATGCCTGGGGCCGTTACGACATTCTGGTGTTACCAGCCAGCTTTCCGTTTGGGGGCATGGAAAATCCGCGGTTGTCTTTTATTACGCCGACCGTCATTGCTGGCGATAAAAGCCTGGTCAGCCTGATTGCCCATGAGCTGGCGCATTCCTGGTCGGGCAATCTGGTGACCAATGCCAGCTGGCACGAGCTCTGGCTCAATGAAGGGTTCACCAATTATGTAGAAAACCGCATTATGGCCGCCGTCTTTGGTGAAGACCGGGCTTTGCTCGAGCGCCAGCTGGCGGTGCAGGAACTGCAGGCTGAATTAGCGGAACTGGACCCGGCAGACACCCGACTGGTGACCGATTACACAGGGCGGGATCCGGATGAAGCCTTTACTCAGGTGCCTTATGTCAAAGGCATGTTGCTGCTGCAGTTTCTTGAGCAGCGTTTTGGCCGTGAAAAATTCGATGCCTTTTTAAAACACTATTTCGCCAACTTTGCTTTTCAAAGCATGAACACCGAGCGCTTTTTGCGCTATTTACGCCAAACCTTGTTGCAGGAGCCAGACACCGTCAGCTTCGGTGAAGTGCTGGAGTGGCTGAACCAGCCAGGTCTTGCCAGTACCTTTGTGGCGCCTCAATCCGATGCCTTTGCAAAGGTCGATCAGCAAACCCGCCGTTGGCAAGAAAGTGGCGAGCTGGACAAATTGCTGACAGAGGACTGGTCTATTCACCAATGGTTACATTTTATTCATCAGCTGTCTGCTAGTGTCCGCCCTGAGCAACTGGCGGCGCTGGATCAGAAATTTGGTCTGAGTCAGAGCCAGAATGCCGAGATTGCCTCCGCCTGGTTTAAGCAGGCCATCAGCCGCAATTACCAGCAGGCATTGCCGCATATCAAAACTTTTTTATTGCAGGTTGGGCGGCGCAAATTTGTGGTGCCTTTGTATCAACAACTGGCCGCTATGCCGGGTGGTAAAGCCATGGCGCTTGAGATCTACCAGCAAGCCAAGGGCGGCTATCACCCACTCACTCAGGTGGCCGTCGAGCGGGTACTGAAGCTCTGATTTCAGGTCAGGTTCAGTCAGCGCCTGCCAGACTGAACCTGACGAACTGAAGGAGAATACCAATGAAAACCTACCCCCTGGTGCTGAGTGCACTGTTGTTTGTAAGCCCTTTGTGGGCGGTTGAACCCCAAACACCGCTGGTGTCGGTGTCTGGCTCTGCGGTGCTGCAGGCTAAACCCGATGCGGTGAAGCTGACGATGCTGATCCAACAAAAATCGGAGCAGGTCAGTACCGCCAAAACTCAGGTTGACGAGCAAACGGACCAACTGAGTAAAGCCTTGCTTAAGTTGGGGGTTAAACCGGAGTTTTTCAGTAACGCGCCGCTGCGCATCCAACCGGATTATCAGCATGACCCTGAGCAAAAGCTGCCACAGCGTTATCTGGTGGCGCGGGAAGTGAACGTGACCTTGCAGGACTTGAGTCTGTACAGCACCGTGTTGCAAAAAGCCGCCGATCTGGGGGTGACACAGCTGAATCAGACCGAGTTTTTGGTCAGTGATGCACCGAAGCTGTATCAACAGGCCTTGTTGGATGCCTATGCCAATGCCCGTAGCAAAGCAGAGTTACTGGCCAAAGCCAACCAGATGACACTCGGCAGCGCGCAGCGCATTCAGGAGCAGGGCTATGCTCCAGCTCCTGTCATGCGAATGACCAAAGCGATGGCCGACAGTGCGGAAGTGGCCTTTGGTCAGACCGATATCCGTGCTGAAGTGTCGGTTGAGTTTGAAATGACCAAACCTTGATGCCACGGGACCAGGGAGCATAAACTTTTCTGCCCAGAGGTTTAAATTTGCCGTTAAACCAAGTAATGTAAGGGCCTTTGAAGTCTGGGTAGTAAAAGAGTTCATGAGCGAAAGCAAAGCTGAATTTTATGCGTTGTTGGTCCAGCAGGCCAAAGCACTGATAGAAGATGAACCGGATCTGGTCGCCAATATGGCCAACCTGAGTTCATTGTTATTTAATGAAATGCCTGATCTGAATTGGTCAGGCTTTTATATTTTAAGAGGTGACACCCTGGTGCTGGGGCCTTTTATGGGCAAACCTGCCTGTGTGCGTATCCCTGTAGGTAAAGGCGTTTGTGGCACTGCAGTGTCGAGTGGTCAGGTGCAATTGGTGAAAGATGTGCACGAATTTCCTGGCCATATTGCCTGCGACGCTGCCAGCAATTCAGAAATTGTGCTGCCTGTGCGCCTGCGCGGCGACATTATTGCGGTGCTGGATATCGACAGCCCGAGCCTGGCACGTTTTGATGCAGAGGACCAACAGGGGCTGGAGCAACTGGTGGCTGTGTTTGAACTGCACCTGGCCGCTACTTTATGAAAGATTTAACCAGTGTGCATGACTACCTGCTCAGTCCCGGCGATGTCGGGGACTGGGAAGGGGAAGAAGAGCTGGTCGCAGATAAAATCAATGCCGTGTTCCATGCCGTCTGGCAACAGTTGCCAGAGGACAGTCCGCTGGCTGTGATTGACGAGTTGATGCACAGTGTCTGGAACGAACTGCGCGGTGGTTATGTGCTGCTGGAAGCGGATGAAGACGAACTGGTAGACTGGGCTCTGGCTTATGTCGACCAACGATTAGAAGAAGGTGTGGATCCAGACGATCCTGCCGAAGATGATGAAGAAGAGTAATTTTGCATGACAACTGCGATTGAACAAAACCCGGCTCAGAGCGCTGGCAAGGATGTAAAGCAAGTGCTGGCTCAGCTCAGCGAAAAATTTCCGCTGTGTTTTAATCTGACGGGTGAAGCTAAACCTCTGAAAATTGGTATTTTTCAGGATTTAACTGAGCGTCTGACCGAAGAAGATGGCATCAGTAAAACGCAGATCCGTCATGCGTTACGTATGTACACGTCCAGCTGGCGTTACCTGTCCGGTGTGAAACTGGGTGTCGCGCGGGTGGATCTGGATGGTCAGGCGGGTGAGCTGATTGACGAACAACAAGCTCAGCATGCTGCTCAGACGCTGGAACAAAGCAAAGCCAAAGCCGCTGAAAGCCGCAAAGCCCGTCAGGCTGAAGAGCGGGCCAAGCAGCGCGAACAGCAAAAGGAACAACGTAAAACCCAAGGTGCTGACAAAGCTGGTTACAAAAAAACGGCTGCCAAAACCAAGTCAAAAAGCGCACAATCAGAGCGGTCAGAGCACAAGGCCAAAGCGGTTGAATCCAAACCAGAAATTGAACTTATGGCGGTGGATTTTGCCTCATTACAAGCTGGTGCTGCTGTGCAGCTGAAGGTTGGTCAGAAGCCGGTTCCTGCAACTGTTGTTGAAATCTCAAAAAATGACGTTGTGGTACAACTGAACTCAGGCATGGTGATTAAAACCACCGGCGATAAATTGTTCCGCCTGTAACCAAATACGAGAGACTCATGAATAGATTATCCGCTGTGGCAGCTCTGGTGATGCTGATGTCGGGGGCTGTGATTGCAGCACCTGTGATAGATCCAACCCCTGAACTGAAACAGGAACCCCAACACGCCACAGCTTCAAAGCGGGTCAGCAACTACTTTAGCCGTGAGCACTACCTTGGGGTTCGGATGGATGATCAGCTGTCGTCCAAAGTGTTTGACCGCTATCTGAAAAGCCTGGATTTTTTCAAAAATGTGTTATTGAAGTCGGATATTGACGGCTTTGAAAAATACCGGACTAAATTTGACGATGCGATGGCGTCTGGCGATTTTGCTATTGCTTACGAGATGTTTAATCTGGCACTGAAACGCCGGATGGAGCGTTTTGATTATGCCATTACGCTGCTGGACAGCCCCTTTGATTTTACCCAAAAAGACGCTTATGAATTTGAGCGCGAGGATTCGCCTTGGGCGACCGATTTGGCTCATCTGAATGAGTTGTGGCGGCAAAAGGTGAAGTACGATGCACTGAACCTGAAACTGGCCGGCAAAGATGATGCAGAAACGAAAAAGCTGCTGAAAAAGCGTTACGAAAATGCAAAAAAACGCCTGGTTCAGACCGAGAGTGAAGACGTTTTCCAAATCGTGATGAACGCTTATGCGCGCAGTATCGAAGCCCATACGTCCTATCTGTCACCCCGTAACGCTGAGCGCTTCCAGCAGGAAATGAACCTGTCGCTGGAAGGCATAGGGGCGGTGCTGCAGGCTGACGATGATTTCACTGTGATTATGAGTCTGGTGCCTGGTGGTCCGGCTGACTTGAGCAAAAAAGTGAAAGTCAAAGACCGTATTATTGGTGTGGCACAAGGCGATGAAGAGTTTGTCGATGTAGTGGGCTGGCGCCTCGACGACGTCGTGGATCTGATCAAAGGCCCGAAAGGCTCGACAGTGCGGTTGCAGGTGCTGCCAGGTGGGGATGCGACCACAGGCACGCCAGCACAGGTGACTATTGTCCGCGACAAAATCCGGCTGGAAGACCGCGCGGCCAAGGCCGAAGTGGTAGACCCTAAACTGGCGCCGCTGGGTAAAAAAATTGGCGTCATCAACATTCCCAGTTTTTACAACAATCTGACTGAAGATGTTAAAAAAGAGTTGGCCAAGCTGAAACAAGACAAAGTGGATGGCGTCATCATCGACTTGCGTGGCAATGGCGGTGGTTCTTTGCCTGAAGCTATTTCACTGAGCGGGCTTTTTATTGAACGCGGCCCAGTGGTGCAAATCCGTGAAGCCGGTAACCGCATTGGCATCAGCCAGGATCAGGACCCGTCGGTGTATTATGATGGCCCGCTGACCGTGATGGTGGACAGGTACAGCGCGTCTGCTTCAGAAATTTTTGCGGCAGCGATGCAGGATTATGGCCGGGCACTGATTGTCGGTGAACATACCTTTGGTAAAGGCACAGTGCAACAGCACAGAGGGCTGGGCCGGGTGTACGATATGTTTGAGGAATCGCTCGGTTCAGTGCAATTCACCATTGCCAAGTTCTACCGCATCAATGGCGGCAGTACGCAGCATAAAGGCGTGACGCCGGACATTGTCTTCCCGTCACCTATAGAACCTGGTGAGTGGGGCGAAAGCAAAGAAGAAAATGCCTTGCCTTGGGACAGTATTCCTGCCGCTCAGTACAATGCCTCCAATGAGATCCGCAAAGCTGTGCCTGTGCTGCTGCGTAAACACGAAGAACGCTTCAGCAAAACCCCTGAATACGCCTATCTGATGGAAGATATTGCGCTCTATAACAAAGAGAAAGACGAAAAAACCATTTCGTTGAATGAAAAAGAGCGGCTGGCCCGCAAAGAAGAAAATTCGGCAAAAGATTTAAAAAGGGTAAACGAGCGTCTGGCCCGCCTGAAGTTACCAGCGGTAAAAACGCTGGACGATGTGCCTGAAGTTCTGGAAAAATTGGACCCATTGCTGGAAGAGACGGCGCAAATCACCATTGATTTGCTCAGTCTGGGTCAGATGGCCAAACGAGCCGAATCACGCTGAATAAAAAAAGGCGGTGCAAACACCGCCTTTTTTATCAATAGAATGAAACCAAAGAACTGGCCCAAGCCAGTCGGGACATACCATGGAACACAACACCTCAGTCAAAGAACCCAGTTTTCTCGATGCCAGCCTTCCCCTTGTGGTGTTGGTATTTTTATTGGGCCTGTCCGTCTTTTTGTACGGCAGTGATTCGTCATACGGTCCGAACCAGATCGCACTTTTTGTGGCCGCAGCCGTGGGGGTCATTATTGGCCTGAAAAATGGCTACAGCTGGACCGAAATAGAGCAGGCTATGGTCAAAGGCATTTCATTGTCTTTAGGCGCCTTGCTGATTCTGTTTTCTGTTGGCGCCTTGATTGGCACCTGGTTATTGTCGGGCACCGTGCCTTCATTGATTTACTACGGCTTACAGATCCTGGACCCGTCCTGGTTTTATGCCGCCAGTTGTTTGTTGTGTGCTGTGGTGGCGTTGGCGATCGGCTCCAGTTGGACCACGGCGGCCACCATTGGTGTTGCCTTAATTGGGGTGGCATCGGGGCTTGGGATGTCACCTGCTGTAACAGCCGGTGCTATTGTGTCAGGTGCTTATTTTGGCGACAAAATGTCACCGGTCAGTGAAACCACCAATCTGGCACCGGCAGTAGCCGGCTCCAACTTATTTGACCATATCCGCCACATGACCTGGACGACCGTGCCCAGTATGGTGTTGGCACTGATCCTGTTCTCTGTTGTAGGCTTTAATTCAGAAGGCAACGCTGACGATTCAACTATTCGCGCTATCAGCGAAACCTTGCAGCAGCATTTTGAGATCAGCCCGCTGATGCTGGTACCACTGTTGGTGCTGATGGTGATGGCCGTCAAAAAAGTACCGGCTTTTCCAACTGTTTTTATCGGTGCGTTGCTGGGGGCCGTTTGGGCGGTCATCTTTCAGCCTGATCTGATCCAAAAAATGTCGGATGCCGGGCTGAATCCTGTGCTGGCCCAACTGAAGGTGGTTTGGACCACCTTGCATGGTGGTTTTGTGATTGAAACCGGCAATGCCGAACTGGACAAATTGTTGAATGGTGGTGGCATGGTAAAAATGCTGAATACCTGCTGGCTGATCTTCTCCGCCATGATGTTTGGTGCTGTGCTGGAACACATTGGTTTACTGCGTAAATTTATTCAGGGCATTCTGGTCTGGGCCAAGAGCACAGGTTCATTGATCACCAGCACCATCGCTACCTGTTTTGCCACCAATATTCTGACCGCCGATCAGTACATGTCCATTGTGATGCCTGGCCGGATGTTTAAAGAAGAGTATGAACGCCGTGGTCTGGCACCGGTGAATTTGTCCCGGACTCTGGAAGATGGGGGGACCATTACCAGCCCGCTGATCCCCTGGAATACCTGCGGTGCTTATATGCACGGTGTGCTGAATGTGAATCCGCTGGATTATGCCGCCTATGCGTTTTTTAACCTGATTAACCCGGTACTGGCGGTGATTTATGCCTACCTGGGCATTAAAGTGCTGAAACTGACTCCGCCGGACACCCCCTACACAGCCGCGGTGCAAAATAAATAACAGCAACAGCAGGCCAGTTTACTGGCCTTCTTTTTACTCCTAGCATTGGACAGACTTCATTCTGATTTAACCAGTGGATACGACAGCGATGACTCAGACCACCACACGCCAGGCCAAACGACTGGCTGATTACCAAGCCCCGCAGTTTACAATCACAGATGTCGAACTCTGGTTTGAGCTGGAGCCACAGTGCACCCTGGTGACCGCCCGTTATCAGGTGAAAGCGCAAAAAAAAGGCGCCAGTCAGTTGGTCCTGGATGGTCAGCACCTTGAGCTTGTTGCCGTCACACTGGATGGTCAGCCTTTGGCTGCTCAGCAGTATGAGGTGACGGACGAGTCGTTAACAATTTTTGCAATGCCTGCCCAGGCTGAACTGGAGTTACAGGTTCGCATTAACCCTGCAGCAAATACAGCACTCGAAGGTCTGTATTTGTCGAATGGGGCATTTTGCACCCAATGTGAAGCCGAAGGCTTCCGCCGAATTTGTTATTACCTGGACAGGCCAGATGTGATGGCACGGTTTACCACCCATATTAGTGCCGATAAGCGCAGTTACCCGGCGTTATTGTCCAATGGCAATAAAGTCGCAGAGCGGGAGCTCACTGACGGCCGCGTTCAGGTAACCTGGGTTGATCCATTTCCTAAACCCTGTTACCTGTTTGCGCTGGTCGCCGGTGATTTTGATTGCCTGAAAGGGGATTACATCACGCGATCGGGTCGCAGAGTGGCGCTGGAGTTTTATGTCGACAAAGGCAATGCGGCTCGCGCCGAGTTTGCGCTTGAAGCCTTAAAACGGGCCATGCGTTGGGATGAACAGACTTATGGTCTGGAATACGACCTGGATATCTACATGGTGGTGGCGGTCGACTTTTTTAATATGGGGGCGATGGAAAACAAAGGCCTGAATGTTTTTAACAGCAAGTATGTGCTGGCGGACCCTCAGTCAGCCACAGACACTGATTTGTACAATATCGAATCTATTATCGGTCATGAGTATTTCCACAACTGGACCGGCAACAGGGTAACCTGCCGCGATTGGTTTCAGCTTAGCCTGAAAGAAGGTCTGACGGTGTTTCGTGACCAGCAATTCAGTGCGGATATGGCCTCGGCTACCTTGAGCCGCATCGACGCCGTCAAAACTATCCGTACTCATCAGTTTGCTGAAGATGCAGGCCCAATGGCACATCCGATCCGGCCACAGCAGGTGCTGGAGATGAATAACTTCTACACAGTGACTGTCTATGACAAAGGCGCAGAAGTGATCCGGATGTTACATACATTGCTTGGGCAAGACGGCTTCCGTCAGGGCATGGATCTGTATTTTGCCCGGCATGACGGGCAGGCGGTCACCTGTGATGATTTTGTCAGTGCCATGCAGGATGCCAATGGGCGTGATCTGAGCCTGTTCCGCCGCTGGTACAGTCAGTCTGGCACGCCTGTACTGCAGGTGAATTCAATCTTCCACCCTGAGTTGCAGCAGCTCGAACTGCAATTTTGCCAGCACACTGCACCGACGGCTGACCAGCAGGAAAAACGCAATCTGCTACTGCCGGTGCGTATAGAGCTGTTATGGCCAGAGCACCAGGAGACACATCTGGTGGAAGTGACAGACTATCAGCAAAGTAGTGTATTTCACGCGGCTCAGGAGCCTGTGGTGGTGGTTCTGGCCGATTTTTCTGCACCTGTACGCCTGCAGTACAATCAAAGTCTGCACCAACTGCTGACCGTGGTGAAAAGCGCAGAAGACGGTGTCGCCCGTTGGGATGCCATGCAGCAGATCTGGAGTGACTTAATCCGGCAGTCGGTGCAAAGGGCGCAAGTGCTGACCGTCCCTATCGAACTTTTGAACCTGTACCGTGAGTTATTGCGCCAGCCGCAGGGAGATTTGGCTTTTATCGCTGAACTTTTGACGCCCCCCTCCTTTGAATTGCTGGCTGAACAGTACCAACCTGTGCCGGTCGATGCCCTGTTGGATGCGCTGCAACAGATCCGCCGTCAGCTCTCAGCCCAATTAGCCGCAGAATGGCTGCAGTGTTATCAGCAACTGACCAGCACACCTTATGCTTACCAACAACACCAAGTGGCAGAGCGTGCGTTCAGGGCCTTATGTCTGGATTATCTGGCGATGCAGGCAGAGGGAGCCGCCCTGTTACAGCAAGCGTATCAAGGTGCTGATAACCTGACCGATCAACTGGCGGTACTGAAAGCCTGCCGGAATGCGGAGCATCCCTTGTTTGACCCGCTGATGGAAGAATTTGAGCGGCGCTGGCGTCAGGATGTCCTGGTACTGGACAAATGGTTTGCGCTCAAAGCCAGCCTGCCAGCCGCAAAGACCTTGGCTGAATTACAGCAACTGACTTCACATCCGCAGTTCAGCTGGCAGAATCCAAACCGGGTCAGAGCGGTATTTATGGCTTTTGCCCAGCAAAACCCGGCGATATTTCATGCCGCCGATGGCTCGGGGTATCAGGTTCTCAGCGACGTCATTCTGAAACTGGATCCCATCAACCCGCAGTTGGCAGCACGGCTGGTGACGCCTTTATTGTCCTGGCATCGCTTTGAGCCTGGCAGGGGCGAGCAGCTCAGGGCAGTGCTGTCCGCAATGTCGGCTCGCCCGGGTTTAAGCAATGATTTGTATGAAAAACTGAGTAAAAGCCTGAGCCACTAAATGCCACAGTACCGTTTTCCATTGCTGTTGGATAAAGCCCAGTGTCTGGCCTTTTATCAGGGCAGGATCACCGATGTGGTGGTCTATGCCTCCAATGGGCAGACAGTGCAGTTACCGCTGCGTCATTTTCGTCCTTATATGCAACATGAGGGGCTGCAGGGGTACTTTGTATTAACACTGAGCGATGACGGCAAGTTTGAGCAGTTACAGAAAATTAATTAGAGCTATTACTTTAAACAAGGGATTAAAACAACCCCCTCGCTTTTTTATACTTTAGCCTGTGTTTTCATTAAGTTAGCTCGGTTGTGGCAGTAAAAACCAGATGACTCAAACTGGTGCAACGACAGTCACCATGGGCAGTGGTGAAAAACTGAATAGAAATCAAAGGATTTGCTCTGTGGCAAGCCTTGCACCCTGATCAAAATGATGCAATGATTTCCTTGAAATGGGCTGAGCTCCGAGCAGTTGGCTGGCCTGATAAATAAAAAAGAACAAAGACCTGCAGGGACAGGGGGGAGACTAACCAATGAAAAAACAGCAACTTGCCTTTGCTAAACACAGATTAGCAGCCGGCGTTGCTTCGGCGTTGTTTGCGTTAACCGCAGGCTCCGCTCAGGCCGCCACATTCAATTTTAATGATGTCGATGTTGTGTTTGACTCAACCTTTTCGTACGGAGCCAGCTGGCGTGCTGAAGACCGTAATTTCGACACCATCAGTAAGGTCAACCACCCGCGTTTTAACTGGTCTGGTTATACTGCCTTTGGTAACCCTGTGTACACCGCCGCGGAGATTTGGGCGCAGCCTGGTTCTTATTCCAGCAATGGTGACGCCGGTAACTTGAATTTTGATAAAGGCGATATGTTCTCTGAGGTGTTTCGTGGCACCCATGAGTTGTCCATTGCCAAAGATGATTTAGGTTTCTTCAGCCGCTTTACCTATTTTTACGATAAAGCGCTGATGGATAAAGATGGGGCTTACACCAATCCGCTGTCAGGCAACAAGGTAGACCCATGTGCCGATAAAGACGCCCGCGAACTGGCGTGCCGTGACATCCGCTTACTGGATGCTTATGTGTATGGCAATTTTGCGTTGAATGACGGCGCGAATCCGTTATCTGTGCGCATAGGTCAACAAGTTCTCAGTTGGGGTGAAAGCACCTTTATCCCCCACGGTATTAACATTACCCCTGTGGATGTAGGCACCTTACGTACGCCTGGTGCCGATTTGAAAGAAGCCTTTATTCCGGTGGGGATGGCCTGGGCATCTTTAGGTTTGACTGAGAATTTGTCTGCCGAAGTCTTTTATCAGTACGAATGGCAGAACAGCTATTTGCCTGTGCCTGGCAGCTATTTCTCCACCAACGATTTTGCCGGTGAAGGCGGTTATGCCCAGAACGTACAGTTAGGTTTTGCCGGTAACCCGGATATTGATCTGGATTTCCTGGTACAGGAAATGAATGCCTTGTCCACTCAGGCAGGTAGCATGCTGCAGGTGCTGGGCAATCCAAATGCCACTGCTGCGCAAAAATCGGCGGTGGTCAGCGCCATGCTTGCCTATTCCACCAAAGTGACTTTGCGTCCACAAGGTTCAGCCGGTGAGATTGAACCGGAAGACGGTGGTCAGTATGGGATTAAATTCGAATACTTTTCGCCTGAACTGAATGACACAGAGTTTGCGCTGTATTACATGAATTACCACAGCCGTACTCCGTTGATCTCTGGTATTGCCTCTGACTTCACCGTGGGTCCTGCTGATCGCGGCGTGGTCCAGTCCCTGGTCTATCTGCAACAGAATGCCGGTAACATTACCGCCGACAATATTGCCGGTATGGACGTGTTCTCCAAAGCCCTGGTGCAATACCCGGAAGATATCAAATTATACGGGTTCAGCTTTAACACCACAGTAGGCACCACCTCTGTGGCCGGTGAGCTGGCACACCGCAAAGATGAACCACTGCAAATTGATGACGTGGAAATTCTGTATGCCGGTATGCCTGAGCAACTGGCCAATGCCGGTTTACGTCCGGAGCTGGAAGGCATCAGTCAGGTTGGCCGTGCCGATGGCAATAAAGTCATGCCGGGTGAGTTTGCCCAAGGCTATATTCTGACCGACACCACCCAGGCTCAGATCACCATGACGCACTTGTTTGGTCCTATGCTGTTTGCCGACAACTTCAGCATGCTGGCAGAAGTGGGCGGGATCAAAATTCACGATATGCCAGACCCATCCGTGCTGCGCCTGAATGGTCCGAATACAGACCGCAGTGGCGGTCCATTGCTGGGTACCATCAACGGTGGTCCGCTGGTGAACAAAGATGGCTTGCATACAGCCCTGTCGAATGGCGCCGAGACCAATCCGTTTCCGACTGCTTCAGCCTGGGGTTATCGTTTACTGGCCAAAGCCGACTTTAACAACGTCTTTGCCGGTGTGAATATGAACCACAAACTGGTGTTTTCGCATGACGTGAACGGTATTACACCGGATCCGCTGTTTATGTTCTCCAAAGACAAAAAATCTGTCGGTTACACCATTGGTTTTGATTACCTGAATCAGTGGTCAGCGGAGTTTTCTTACAACGCGTTCTGGGGGGGCGTAGGCACGACCAACAACACTGCAGACCGCGATTTTGTATCGTTTAACATCAAGTATTCTATTTAAGGGACGGGGATATAGACCTATGAAAAAAATTACCCTGGTCGCGTCGACCATAGCTTTTGTGTTGAGCTGTGGCGCTATGGCAAAACTTCCAGCGGATCAGGTCGCGCGTTTAGGTGCTGATCTGACGCCGCTGGGTGCGGAAAAAGCAGGCAATGCGGATGGCAGCATCCCGGCCTGGGACGGTGGTATCAAAGCTGCTCCGGCTGGCTACAAAGTGGGGGACCACCATCCGGATCCGTTTTCAGGTGACAAAGTGCTGTTTACTATTGATAAGTCCAATGTCAATCAATACAAAGCCTTGTTAAGCCCTGGTCAAATCCGTCTGTTCGAAAGTTACCCGGACAGCTATAAAATGCATGTGTATCAGACCCGGCGTACTGCGTCATTCCCTCAGTATGTCTATGATGCCACTAAAAAAATTGCATCGACAGCTGAGCTGGTTGAAGGTGGTAACGGTATTGTAAATGCCGCTATAGGTATTCCGTTCCCGGTGCCGCAAAACGGCCTGGAAGCCATTTGGAACCATTTATTGCGTTACCGTGGTGTGGCTGCCAGCCGCAACGGTGGTCAGGTGGCACCAACCGCTTCAGGTGATTTTGTCACCATCGGTTTTGATGAGCAGATCATGTTCAAGTACTCAGCGCCGGATGCCACAGTCGACGCCCTGCAAAAAGAGAACATTCTGTTCCGCTTTAAGCAGGCGGTGACTACGCCAGCCCGTCTGGCCGGTACAGCCTTGCTGGTTCATGAAACCATGGACCAGATCAAAACACCTCGTCAGGCCTGGACTTATAACACTGGCCAACGTCGTGTCCGCCGCGCGCCTAACGTGGCGTATGATGCGCCAGGCACAGCGTCCGACGGCCTGCGTACCACAGACGACTTCGATATGTTTAACGGTTCACCCAACCGGTATGACTGGAAACTGGTGGGTAAACAGGAATTACTGATCCCATACAACAGCTACAAAATGCACAGTAAAGATGTGAAGTACGCTGACCTGATCAAACCTGGTCATATCAACCCAGAGTATGTGCGGTGGGAAAAACACCGGGTTTGGGTGGTGGAAGCCTCGCTGAAGCAGGGCACCAGCCATGTGTATGGCAAACGTGTGTTCTTTATTGATGAAGACAGCTGGCAAATCCATGTGGCAGACCTGTATGACAACCGCGGTGAGTTGTACCGTGTGGCTGTGGCGCATGGCCTGAACTACTACGAAGTGCCAACGCACTGGAGTACATTGGAAGTCTATCATGACCTGAACACTCGCCGTTATCTGGCTATTGGTCTGGACAATGAAGACAAGATGTATGACTTTGGTGTCAAGCTGACGGACAACGACTTTACGCCGGCCGCGCTGCGCCGTGAAGGCACCCGCTAATCCGCAGCCCTAAGAGAAACGGTTGGCTTGGGCCAACCGTTTTTGTTTCAGAATAGATACTGAGTGAAAACTCTAATGAAGTTAACAACATTCTCCTTTGCCGCTGTGCTGAGTCTGTCCGCTCAGGCGGCTGACAGCGGTCCGATTCAGGCGCAGCCGGCGTACCAGTTGCCACTGGCCCAACATTCCTTATTGACCGACCTGGTGAAGGTTTCTGACCAGCTGTATGTGGCCGTGGGCGACAGAGGCCATGTGCTGACGAGCTCCAATGGCGCTGACTGGGCTCAGGCGGCCACACCGCTGCAAAGCTTATTAACCTCAGTGTATTTTGCCGATCCGCAGCATGGCTGGGCCGTGGGGCATGATGCCAGCATTATTGCCACCAAAGATGCTGGCAAGAGCTGGCTGTTGCAGCAGTACAAACCCGAAACTGATAAACCTTTGTTTGATATTTTGTTTGAAAACTCAAGCCATGGCATAGCTCTGGGCGCTTATGGCATGTTTTTCCGCACCACGGATGGCGGCAACAGCTGGCTGGCTGAGTTCCACGAAGAACTGGTTGGTGATGAAGACCGTGAATTTCTGCAGGAATTAAAAGAAACCGACCCTGAAGGCTATGAAGCGGAAAAAGCCTCGATTCTGCCGCACTTTAACCGGGTGTATTTGCATCAGGGCACTTTGTATCTGGTGGGTGAGGCTGGCTTTTTTGCCACCAGCCAGGATTTTGGTAAAAGCTGGGTGCGTCAGCCAGAGTTTTACAACGGTTCCCTGTTTGGTATTACCAAAACCGCCAAGGGCAGTCTGATTGCTGTGGGGTTGCGTGGTCATGCCTTTCGCAGTACTGACGAAGGCCAAAGCTGGCAGGCCATCAGTCTGCCATCGCAGGCGACCCTGAACAGCGCATTTTCGGATGATGCCGGTCATCTGTACCTGACCGGCAATGCCGGTACTTTACTGAAAAGCACTGACGACGGAGTGACCTTTGTCAACACAGCCACCCAGGACAGCAAAGCCATACTGAATGCGCTGGTGATAGGCCAGCAACTGGTTCAGGTGACGGAAGCTGGTTTGCGTTTTACCCCTGTTAAAGAAGACTAAGCCTTATGAGTCTGAATAGTATCGTCAATCGTTGTGAACAGGCCCTGTTCCGCCACAGAATACCGGTGATCCTGCTGTTTGTGCTGGCCACCCTGGTGTTATTGTTTAAAGCCAGCCAGATTAAACTGGATGCGGCCTTTACCAAAAACATTCCGCTGCAGCACAGTTATATGCAGACCTATATGAAGCACGCCAAAGATTTTGGTGGCGCCAACAATATTCTGGTTTCGGTCTGCGACAGCCATGGCTCTATTTTTAACGAACATTTTTTTACCACCTTTAAAAAAGTGCATGACCAGGTCTATTACCTGCCAGGTGTTGACCGCAGTCTGGTTAAATCGCTGTTCAGCCCCTCAACCCGCTTTGTAGAAGTGGTGGAAGACGGTTTTGCCGGCGGCCCTGTCATACCGGCAGAGTTTACGCCTAGCGAAGCTGGCCTGGCCGAAGTGAAAGCCAATATCGAAAAAGCCGGTATTGTTGGCCGTATGGTGGCCGATGATTTCAGCTGCGCCATGATTACGGCGCAGTTGCTGGAAGTCGACCCGGACACCCAACAAAAGCTGGATACCATTGCCTTTGCCAGCCAGCTGGAGCAGCAGGTGCGGGCTCAGTATCAGGACGACAACACCAGCATTCATATCATTGGTTTTGCCAAAATGGTGGGCGACGTGGCGGACGGTGCCAAAGGCGTGTTGCTGTTTTTTGCAGTGGCCATTGCCATTACCAGCGTCATGGTGTACCTGTTCAGCAGTTCGGTCATGTTGACGCTGTTGCCTATTGCCTGTTCACTGATTGCAGTGATCTGGCAAATGGGTCTGCTCAGTACCGCTGGTTTTGGTATAGACCCAATGTCTATTCTGGTGCCATTCCTGGTGTTCGCCATCGGCGTCAGTCATGGTGTGCAAATGATCAATGCCACAGGCAAATTTGTTGCGTCCGGGCTGGACGCCAAATCTGCGGCCCAGGCCAGCTTTCGCAAACTGCTGATCCCTGGTGGTGTCGCCTTGCTGTCTGACACTGTGGGTTTTCTGACACTGCTGATTATCGATATCGGTGTGATCCGTGAACTGGCCATAGCCGCCAGTCTCGGGGTTGGTGTGATTATCCTGACCAACCTGTTTTTGCTGCCGGTGCTGATGTCTTACATCCGGTTCAGCGACAAGTACCAGCAGAAAATCCGTCAGCCTCACCCGGGCATTGACAAGTTCTGGCATGCCATGTCGGCTTGTGCCACACCCAAATATGCCGCCCTGATCCTGGCCATTACTGCTGCCTTGTTTGCGTATGGCTGGCAACAAAGCAGCCAGCTGAAGATTGGTGATTTGCATGCCGGAGCGCCTGCACTGCATGAAGACTCGGTGTATAACCAGGATACCTTTCTGATCACAGACAAATACGCCATTTCGGTCGATTACATCAATGTCATGGTGGAAGCCCCAGCCAATGGCTGTACCTTCCATGATGTGATGGAGCGTATCGATCAGTTCCAGTGGCAAATGGAAAATGTGCCAGGTGTGCAGTCTGCCGTGTCCTTGTCTTCGGTGTCTAAAACCATTAATGCGGCTTACAACGAAGGCAATATGAAATGGCGGGTTTTGCCACGCACCACCGAAAGTCTGGTGCAGGCGTCCAGCCGGGTTGAGACCAGTACAGGGCTGTTAAACACCGATTGTTCCGTCATGCCGGTCATCCTGTTTCTGCAGGATCATAAAGCGGAGACCATCGAAAACGTAGTGGCTGAAGCCAAACGGGTTGGCGCAGAGCTTGAAACCGACAGCCTTAAATTTAAACTGGCCTCTGGCCCAGTCGGGGTGATGGCAGCGACCAATGAAGCGGTGTCAGCGGCTCAGACCCCGATGATGTGGTGGGTGTACGGCGCGGTGGTGTTGTTGTGTCTGCTGAGCTTCCGCTCTGTCCGGGCCACTGTGGCTGTCATTGTTCCGCTGTACGTGGTGTCGATGCTGGCAACCGCACTGATGACTCATCTGGAAATTGGTCTGACAGTGTCGACCTTGCCGGTGATCGCGCTGGGCGTTGGTATTGGTGTGGATTACGGCATTTATATTCTGTCAAACATGACGCAGCTGTTACGAAATGGCACCTCGTTACGTCAGGCCTACTTTACAGCCTTGCAGGAAACCGGCAGCGCAGTGCTGTTTACCGGTCTGACGTTGGCGATTGGTGTCAGCACCTGGGTCTTCTCCGCACTGAAGTTCCAGGTCGATATGGGCATACTGCTGACCTTTATGTTCCTGGTGAATATGCTGGGGGCTGTACTGGTGTTACCGGCCCTGGCTGCCTTGTTCTGGCGGAAAAACAAAACTGTCGGTTAAAATCTGCACATTCATTTTTTGCATGATTAAACACGAAAATGGCCTTAGGGCCATTTTCTATTTAAAGCAGATGAATACTTTGTCAAATCAGCCATTTCTTTGCTGGACCAACCAGAACAAAAGCTATAAATAAAGCTCGAAAAGGCGGATAATAGTCAATAAACTTCGCACCTGACACGCTCTGCAAGTAAAGAAAACCCGGTGTCTGGCACTGAGGTTTCAAACAAGGATTACAAAATGGCACTCATAGACGGTCAACCCTCTGTATTACTCCAAAACGTAAGTAAGCTGATCCGCTCCAAAGTGAAAGACCAGGTCGATCTGGTCGAGAAGTTTGCTTTTACCCTGTACGGCGACATGTCGCATGAAGATTTATTCGGACGCAATGACAGCGATTTATATGGCGCCGCGCTGAGTCTGTGGCAAAGCCTGAATGGCCACACGGACGACAAAGCGCTGATCCGGGTGTTTAACCCGGAAATCGCCAAACATGGTTGGGAATCCCGACACACTATCGTCGAAATCGTGGTGAAAGACAGTCCGTTTTTAGTGGACTCGGTGCGCATGGCACTGAACCGGCAGACCATTACGTCACACCTGTTATTGCATTATCCGCTGCAAACCGTTCGGGGTGACAATGGCGATATCACTCAGTTCCATAAATTGGGCACTATCGGCAATGCCAGCACTGAACAAACGGTGTTTCATATTGAAATCGACCGGATGACCGACAAAACGGCTATTGATGCGTTAAAGGCTGAATTGCAGTCGGTGATGGAAGATCTGTCTCTGGCGGTACAGGACTGGCGTCCGGTGCGTGAAAAGCTGAAACAGGTGATTGCTGATTTACCACAACAGGCCAGTCACAGTGAGCCGGAAGAACTGAATCAAACGCTGGAATTTTTAAACTGGATGGTGAAAGACAACTTCACTTTTCTGGGCTACCGCGAATACCGTATTAAAGCGGTGGAGGGGGACCATAAAATTGAAGGCGTCAATGAAGGCGCTATGGGCCTGATGCGCCGCTCAGTATCCCGTGACCTGATGTTGTCCGAATTGCCGGCTCAGGCCCGTAAACAGGCATTGAATTCGTCGTTGCTGATCCTGACCAAAACCAACAATAAATCCCGTGTGCACAGACCGGCTTATATCGACTATGTCGGGGTGAAGAAGTTTGACGACAAAGGTCAGGTGATAGGTGAAGATCGTTTTATCGGTCTGTATTCTTCCTCTTTGTACAACAACAGCGCCGCCGATATTCCATTGCTGAAAAGTAAGCTGGCCAAAGTGATGGCCAAGTCTGGTTTTGCTGTGGGCACCCATGCCTACAAAGCGCTGCTGAATATTCTGGAAACCTACCCGCGCGATGAGCTGATCCAGGCCACAGTGGACGATTTACTGGACGTGTCGACCGGTGTGCTGCAAATGCAGGAGCGGGATATGACCCGTCTCTTTGTGCGTAAAGATGCCTTTGGGCGCTTTGTTTCTGCCATGGTCTATGTACCGCGTGAGCGTTACAACACGCAGTTGCGTAAAGAAACCCAGGCTATTCTGGCGCAATCTTTAGGCAGCACAGAACCTGTTGAATTCACCACCTACTTCTCTGAATCCGTTTTGGCCCGGACTCATTATTTTGTCCGGATCAACGACAACAGTATCGAGTTTAATGTGAAAGAAATTGAACGTAATTTAGTGGAAGCGGCCCGCACCTGGGAAGACAAGCTGGAAACCGCCTTATTGGCCCATTATGGCGAAGCCCGGGGCCGTGAGTTGTCACGTAAGTATCTGAACGCGTTCCCGCGGGCTTACAAAGACGAAATGCTGCCAAACGACGCGCTGGTGGATATCCAGAAGCTGGAAGCGCTGAACGACGAGCACAAGCTGGATATGCTGTTTTATAAACCGCAGGAAGAGCGGGATGACAGCAAAGCAGTGCGGTTGAATCTGTTCCACAAAGATCATCCCATTCATTTATCCGACGTCTTGCCAATTCTGGAAAACTTTGGCCTGCGGGTGATTGGCGAAACGCCATACGCCGTGCGTTGCCCGGACGGCAGTGTCAGCTGGATTTTGAATTTCTCGATGGAAGTGAACGGTGAAATGCCGGCCGATTTTGAAACGGCGCAACTGTCGTTCCAGGAATCATTCGCCAAAGTCTGGAACAGTGATCTGGAAGATGACGGCTTTAACCGTCTCATCCTGGGCGCCGGTCTGACAGGCCGTGAAGCCTCATTGCTGCGAGCCTTTGCCAAATACAAACGTCAGATTGGTGGCACCTTCAGCCAGGCTTATGTCGAATCTGCCTTTGCCCGCTACCCGCAGCTGGCGCGTTTACTGGTGACCTTGTTTAACAGTAAGTTTGACCCGGAAGCTGCTGCCTCTGCTGAGCAGATTGCCGGCATTGAAACTGACATCCTGGCGCAGCTGGAGCAAGTAGCCAACCTGGACGATGACCGTATTTTCCGTCGTTTCCTCTCTATTATTCAGGCCATTGTGCGCACCAACTACTTCCAGAATGCGGAAGATGGTTCGCAAAAGCCTTACATTTCATTCAAAGTCCGTCCGGCGCAGATTCCGGATATGCCATTGCCCTTGCCATTCTTTGAGATCTTTGTCTACTCACCCAAAGTGGAAGGGGTGCACCTGCGCTTCGGTAAAGTAGCCCGTGGAGGCCTGCGTTGGTCAGACCGCCGTGAAGATTTCCGTACCGAAGTGCTGGGGTTGGTCAAAGCCCAACAGGTGAAAAACACCGTGATAGTCCCGGTCGGTGCCAAAGGTGGTTTTGTCTGTAAGAAATTACCCACCACAGGTGGCCGTGATGCCTGGCTGGCAGAAGGTAAAAACTGTTACCGCACCTTTATCCGTGGCTTGCTGGATGTGACCGACAATATTGTTTCAGGACAAATTGTGCCGCCCAAGTCGGTGGTGCGTCTGGACGAAGATGACCCCTATCTGGTGGTCGCAGCCGACAAAGGCACAGCCACGTTCTCCGACATCGCCAACGGCATTTCGCTGGAATACAACCACTGGTTAGGCGATGCCTTTGCTTCTGGCGGCTCCAACGGCTACGACCACAAGGGCATGGGCATTACCGCCCGTGGTGGCTGGGAGTCGGTGAAACGTCACTTCCGCGAAATTGGCATTGACTGCCAGACCACAGATTTTACCGTGGTTGGGATAGGTGATATGGCCGGTGATGTGTTTGGTAACGGTATGCTGTTATCCGAACATATCCGCCTGCAGGTGGCGTTTAACCATATGCATATTTTTGTCGACCCGAACCCGGTGTCGGCAACGTCCTTTGCCGAGCGTCAGCGCCTGTTCAACCTGCCGACCTCCACCTGGGATGATTACGATAAGTCGCTGATTTCCGAAGGCGGCGGCGTTTTCTCCCGCAGTGCCAAAGCCATTAAGCTGACGCCACAAATGCAGCAGATGCTGGGCACTACAGCCACCAGCCTGACGCCAAACGAGTTTATCCGCGCCGCGCTGATGATGCAGGTGGATCTGATATGGAACGGTGGTATCGGCACTTATGTCAAAGCGACAGACGAAAGCCATGCCGAAGTGGGTGACCGGGCATCAGAACCATTGCGCGTCAATGGCAAAGACGTCAAAGCCAAAATGATCGGGGAAGGCGGTAATCTGGGGACCACCCAACGTGGCCGTATTGAATACGCTATGCATGGCGGCCGGATTAACACCGACTTTATCGACAACGTCGGTGGTGTGGACTGTTCAGACAATGAAGTCAATATCAAAATTCTGTTGAATGCGCTGGTCGCCAGCGGCGATATGACGCTGAAACAGCGCAATGAACTGCTGTACAGCATGACCAATGACGTTGCTGACATTGTGATCAACGACTGTTACCGTCAGACCCAGAGTATTTCAGTGTCTATGGTGCTGGGCGCTGAGCAGATGAAGGAATACACCCGCTTTATCCATGCGCTGGAAAAAGACGGCAAACTGAACCGGGAACTGGAGTTCCTGCCCTCTGATGATGCGCTGGCAGAACGCACTGCCAAAGGTCAGGGCCTGACCCGTCCTGAAATGGCCATTCTGACTGCATACGGCAAGATGGTGCTCAAAGAGTGGCTGGTACTGCCTGAGATCTATGAAAACAGCTACTTCAAACGTCATCTGTTCAAAGCCTTCCCGCAGGTATTGCAGGACCAGTTTGCCGCTCAGATGGAAACTCACCCGCTGAAAGCCGAAATTATTGCCACTAAGCTGGCCAATATGCTGGTCAACGACATGGGGGCGAACTTTGCCCACCGTATGATGGAAGAAACAGGTTCGTCCATCGGTGAAGTCGCGTTGTGTTACACCATTGCCCGTGACCTGTTTGATGCAGAAGCTGTGGCGGCGCAGATTGAAGAGCTGGACAATAAGATTGCCGCTGATGTGCAAATCCGCCTGTTACACCAGTTACGCCGTACCATGCGTCGTACCACACGCTGGTTCCTGCGTCATCGCAACAAAGCGCTGGATATTCAGCAAACGGTGGAGTTTTTCAAACCGGCCTATCAGGCGGTGTCCGAACACCTGCACCGTCTGATGGCGCCAGTGGAAGCCGAACAAATTGCCGCCAATGCGGACAAACTGGTCGAGCAGAGCATTCCTGCACCACTGGCCCGTTATATGGCCCAGCTGAGCAGCCTGTTCTCTATTATGGATATTGCCCAGGTGGCCGCAGCGGAAAACAACGATTTGCTGTTGACCGCCGAGATTTACTTCAAGCTGGGCGACCGTCTGGACTTGCACTGGTTCCTGGAGCAAATCACTCAACAGCCGGTCACCAACCACTGGCAGGCGCTGGCCCGCGCTTCGTACCGTGAAGAGCTGGACTGGCAGCAACGCGCCTTATCCGCTGTGGTGGTGCGCAGTTGTGGCGGTGCTTGTGACGCCGATGCCGTGATCAGCCAATGGATCAGTGCTCATGAAGGGGTATTGGCCCGTTGGCGCCTGATGCTGGCTGAGTTCAAAACCACCAAGAGCCATGAGTTCGCCAAGTTCTCTGTGGCACTGCGCGAGCTGATGTTGTTGAGCCATCACTGTGATCCTGTGAAATAATCACAGAAGTGGCTAAAATACCCCGGTTTTCACCGGGGTATTTTTTTGCCTGAACTTGTATCACTGCGCCAAGCCGCAGCAACCATGAGAAGCCAGCCCATTATGTTTTATTCTTTAGCCCGCTCTTTGATGTTTTGTACCGATGCCGAGTTCTCTCACCATCTGGCGTTGGGCAGTCTGAAGCATCTGAAAAATACGCCAGCCTCGTTGTTATGGCGCCAAACTTTACCGAAGAAACCTGTGACAGTGGCCGGGCTGCACTTCGATAATCCGGTGGGGCTGGCGGCTGGTTTGGATAAAAATGCCGACTGCATTGATGCCTTTGGTCAGATGGGGTTTGGCTTTATCGAAGTTGGCACTGTGACGCCACGGCCTCAGGCTGGCAATGACAAACCACGCTTATTCCGTTTGCCTGAAGCCCATGCCATTATTAACCGGATGGGCTTTAACAACAAAGGCGTTGATTATCTGGTCGAGAACGTGAAAAAGGCCAGTTACAAAGGTGTGCTTGGTATTAATATCGGCAAAAACAAAGACACGCCCAACGAAAAAGGCAAAGACGATTACATTGAATGCATGCGCAAAGTCTATGCCCATGCCAGTTACATCACGGTCAATATTTCGTCGCCCAATACACCGGGTCTGCGTGATCTGCAATTTGGTGATGCCTTGCTGGACTTGCTGCAAGCGGTCAAAAATGAACAGTTGGATTTGCAGGCGCAGCAAGACAAATACGTCCCTGTCTTTGTCAAAATTGCACCGGATATGGATCCTGTCGCAGTTCAGCAGGTCGCCGAAACCTTGCTGGCCAGCAAAATGGATGGTGTGATCGCCACCAACACGACGCTGGACAAAACAGCGGTCGCTCATTTAAAACATGGTCAGGAAATGGGGGGCTTAAGCGGTTTACCCGTGCAGCAAAAAAGCACCGAAATCATCCGGCAGCTGCGTGTGGCGCTGGGTCCGAAGCTGCCTATCATCGGCGTCGGAGGTATTGATTCGGCGGCTGCGGCGCAGGAAAAACTGGCAGCAGGAGCAAATTTGTTGCAGGTTTACAGCAACTTTATTTACCGGGGCCCGCAGCTGGTCAAAGAGATCGTGGAAAGCTTATAAGGATCAGTTTCTGATCCTGCAAATTTAGCACCAAATAATCTTTGGCAAGCCTCAAAGGCTGGGGTAGAACAACAGCAATCACCGAAGAAGGATGGTCGTTATGCTGTTTATCAACCCCAACTGGCGCTGGCAGTTTTGCCCGCAACAAGGCACCTTGCAGCTGTGCCTGAATGCGTCCACTGTGCTCTGTTCCGGGCTGAACCAAAAGCAGCTGCGGCACAGCCCAGTGGCACATGGGGACGTCGCCCCCCTGACGCTTGAGCATGCAAGCCTGCTGATGGAACAACTGGAACAGCTGGACGCCATTATGCCCGATGAGCTTGCGATGCAATGCGCATTGCGTTTGATGGTTATACGGCACTTTGCCGCCGCAGCAGTGCAAAAAAGCCATTATTTCCACTTCGGCACCGCATCCCGTGTTCTGGCGGATTACAGCCTGGTTGTGCTGGTGGGGCAAAGTCCGGCGAAAGCTTTGTTGTTCGCCACTGAAGGCCAGATCGCAGACTGCCTGTTGCTTGAATCTGTACAAACCCTGACCGGCAAAGAACTTTCTCCACTCAGTCATGTCAGAGTGCTGGCGAACAGATTGAGTCCTGTCACGGCAGGGGCGGCTTATCTGTTGTCCGCTTAGTTTCGGGGTATTTTGCCTGATCGGACTAGCCAGCACGGCTGCTGTAGGTAGAATACAGCTTCTTTTTTTGTGCTGGATGAATCATTAGTGTCTACTCAATCGGATCCTTTTCTGGAAATCCGTCCTTATCATGATGACGAAGTGCAGGGGGCCATCAGCCGCCTGTTGGATGATCAGGACTTCTTACACGCTATTCTGAATTACCGTCTGGCCAGCTGGCCAAAAACAGTACGTTATTTATTTACACCCTTTCTGCGTTGGTTATTAAAACGTAAAGCCAGTGGCTTAAAAACAGTGGCGGATGTTCAGCATCTGGTTGCCGACTTTCTGGAGCAAAGCCTGCGGCAAAGCTCCAGTGGCATGACAGTGTCCGGCCTTGAGCACCTGGATCCGAAACAATCTTATTTATTTGTGTCAAACCACCGGGATATTGCAATGGACCCGGCGCTGGTCAACTGGTGTCTGCACCAAAAAGGCATGGACACGGTGCGGATTGCCATTGGTGACAACTTGCTGAAAATGCCTTGTGCCACAGAGCTGATGAAGCTGAATAAAAGTTTTATTGTCAAACGCTCGGTCAAGGCGCCGCGCGAAATGCTCAAAGCTCTGAGCCAATTGTCGGCCTATATCAAACATTCCCTGGAAACCGGGCACTCCATCTGGATAGCGCAAAAAGAAGGTCGGGCCAAAGATGGCCTGGACCAAACGGATGACGCTATTCTGAAAATGTTTTTTATCGAAGGGAAAAAACGTGGTGAAGAATTTGCTGCGTATATTCAGGGATTAAAGCTGGTTCCGGTTTGTTTGTCCTATGAATTTGACCCACTGGATGAAGCCAAAGCCAATGAGCTGTATCAACTGGCGAGTACAGGTCAGTACCAAAAGGCAGAATTTGAGGATATTCAAAGCATAGTGCGTGGTATTACCGGACAGAAAGGCCGCATTCATGTGCATTTTGGCACACCGCTTCAGGGGGATTTTGCCACACCTGAACAAGTGGCAGACGAAATCGACCGGCAGATCTGGGCAGGTTATAAACTTTTCCCGGTGAATTATCTGGCGGCAGGCCTGTCGGATCGTTCAATTGCGGCGGCGGACCAACAACAGTACCAGCAAAAACTGGCTGCGTTGCCTGCGGGTTTACGTCCTTATGTTGAACAAATGTATGCCGCACCTGCAATTAAACAACGGGAAACTTATGGCCAGAACGTTGCAGTATAAGTACAAAGGGGTGCTGAAACAGCAGCCCTTCAGTTATGACAAGTACCATGACGCTTTTGAAGCCGCAGCGGCTGCCGAAGGGGTGGATCTGACGGCGTTCCGCAAGATGGAGCAACAGGTGGCGATGACCGCCAAAGGCAAAGGGGCATTGAAAGATTACCGCCGCAATGCCTTTGCCGCTTTAGGGTTTACCGATGTGGTCTTACTGAAAGAGGAGGCTCAATCCTGAGCCTGACCACAGGCTGTTTTACCACAACGTTGAATACGGTCACCGGCCTGGATCCCATGGGCTTTAAACCAGCCCAGCGGCATTTCCAGCGCCCCCAGCACAGGTCCGGCGGAAGGGCGGCTGGTTTGATCAAAAGGCTCCAGTGCAATCACCTGTTCAATGGTCCAGTCGGCTTTGATATAAGCCAAATCAAGAGCGGACGGTGTGTTATGCATCCAAAAGGCCATAGGCCGCACTGCGTCACCAATAAATAACATGCCGGTCTGCACATTGGGCCTGTCCATCAGGCCTTGTGCCCGTTGCTCGGGGCTGATGGCCAGTTCCACTTCAATCTGCTGTGAACCGACCTGCAACCACTCTTTGTCAAACCGCAGTGGAGCTGACGGGCCCTGTTGCGCCTGACAAGCCGAGCTGCACAGCAGAGTCAGCAGAAGTAATGCACGTGACATGGGAAATCCTCCAATAAAAAAGCCGGACCAAAAAGTCCGGCTTTTCCTGAATAAAACTGAACGCTTAGACTGCGGCCAGTGCCTGACGTGGGTCAGTGTATGGCAGAGACAGCGCGTCAGCAACGTGCTGATTAACCACCTGACCATTGATCACGTTCAGACCATTGAGTAAGTGTGCATCGTCCAGTAAGGCTTGTTTGTAGCCTTTATTCGCCAGACGGATAATAAATGGCAGGGTGGCATTGTTCAGCGCAAAAGTAGAGGTCAGCGGTACCGCACCTGGCATGTTTGCCACACAGTAGTGCACCACGTCATCCACAATGTAGGTTGGATCCGCGTGTGTGGTCGCACGGGACGTCTCCACACAACCGCCCTGATCAATAGCCACATCCACAATGGCGGAACCCGGTTTCATCCGCTTGATATGATCCGCAGTCACCAGTTTTGGCGCTGCAGCACCTGGGATCAGCACACCGCCAATCACTAAATCAGCAGCCAGTACATGTTTCTCCAGCGCATCAGCGGTGGAATACACAGCTTTCACTGTGCCACCAAACTGCGCGTCAATACGGCGTAACACGTCAATGCTGCGATCCAGCACTGTGACGTCCGCTCCCATCCCCACGGCCATTTGCGCTGCGTTGGTGCCGACCATACCACCACCGATGATCACCACTTTGGCTGGTTCTACCCCTGGCACGCCGCCCAACAGCATGCCACGACCGGCACAGGATTTTTCCAGTGCGCGGGCACCGGCCTGAATGGACATACGGCCGGCAACTTCAGACATTGGCGCCAGCAATGGCAAGCCACCGCGGTTGTCAGTGACGGTTTCGTAAGCGATACAAATGGCTTTGGATTTGATTAAGTCTTCAGTTTGCGGCAGGTCCGGTGCCAGGTGCAGGTAAGTAAACAGGATCTGGCCTTCGCGCAGCATGGCACGTTCTACGGCCTGAGGCTCTTTTACTTTGACAATCATTTCTGCCTTGGCAAAAACTTCTGCGGCGGTAGCCAGCACTTCTGCGCCAGCGGCCTGGTAAGCATCGTCACCAAAACCAATACCGGAGCCGGCGTTATGTTCGACAAACACCTGATGGCCGTGTGCAACCAGTTCGCGCACGCTGGACGGGGTCATACCGACACGGTACTCGTGGTTTTTGATCTCTTTTGGTACACCAATAATCATAATTATCCGCCTCTGTAGGGGTTGGTAAAATTTTTGGCTAGTATAGAGGGAGATATGCAGAATTACCTGTTGTTTTTAGGCTTCATCTAAGTTATTAATCCTGCATTCATCTCCATAAACATATTTTTATCTGCTATGTATGAGACCAGTAAAAGTGTCAAGAAGCTTGACCGGATCGACCGAAAAATTCTGACAGAACTGCAACACGACGGTCGCTTAGCCAATGTAGAACTGGCGAAAAGGGTAGGGCTCAGTGCCACCCCCTGTTTAGAGCGGGTTCGTAAGCTGGAGGCGGAAGGGTACATTCTTGGTTACACAGCGCTGGTGGACCCAACTAAGGTGGGGGCTCAGTTGTTGGTGTTTGTCGAAATCACGCTGAGCAAAACTTCCCCTGAAGATTTTGATGAGTTCAGCAAAGCGGTGCAAAAGCTCCATGAGATTCAGGAGTGCCACTTAGTGTCCGGCAGTTTTGATTTTTTACTGAAGACCAGGGTTGCCAATATGGCGGCGTATCGTGAACTCTTGGGCGAAACCTTACTCAGACTGCCCAGCGTGCGGGAAAGCCGCACTTATGTGGTGATGGAAGAAGTAAAGCAGACCAGCTTTGTTGCAGTGACGTAATGGGTGCAAGCCAAAGCTGTCTCTGGTATCTTTAAACTGTAGAATTCTAAGAAGTAAATGGAATAAATTTGTGTTGAATGAGGCCATCAGGGTGCGCGCCCAGGTACTGTTTTCGTTAAATGCCATGCAACGACTGTCTGAAGTGGGCTTGATCCTGTGCTTCGGTTTTGCGGCTTTTGTGTTGTTGGCGCTGCTATCGTTTGACCCGGCAGACCCCAGTTGGTCTCAAGCCGGTTATCAGGCCGAGATCCGCAATTACGCTGGTCCTAAAGGCGCCTGGTTTGCCGACATCCTGTTATTTTGTTTTGGCTGGATAGCTTTTCTGGTGCCGCCACTGGTGGCATTGGGCGGCTTTCTGGTACTGCGCCGGGCTCAAAGTCTGCTGCAGATGGATTTTATGATCCTGGGGCTGCGCCTGCTGGGGCTGGTGCTGACTGTCTTGGCAGCCAGTGCAATAAGCAGCATCAACTTTAATGACATTTATTACTTTTCATCCGGTGGCGTGGTCGGTGATGTGGTGGCCGACATGCTGCTGCCAAACTTCAACTTTATTGGCACTACCTTGTTACTGCTGTGCGGCTTGAGTACAGGCCTGACCATGGCCACCGGCATCTCCTGGGTTACCGTGGCTGATGAACTTGGTGCTTTGGTCTGGACCGCACTGAGTGGGCTTGTGCGGTTGCCGGCCAAACTCAATCAGTGGTTAAGCCGTAAGTATCAGCCTGAAACTGCTGTGCTGCCAGACTCCGGGCTGAACCAGGCCGCTATCACTTCGGTTCCTGAGAGCTCCGCCCTTGACCCTGTCTCTGTCCGTCTTGCTCCGGCTGAACTGACGGATACCAAGGCTGAGCCTCAAGCTGTGGGGGATATGGCCTCTGTCAGTGCCAGAATGGACCCCTCTTTTGGTGAAATCAGCTTGTCGGCCACTGTCATCCAGGATGCGGGGCAGCGAACGCCTTCAACTGGGCAGGACACGCCCCAGGTGCGCCTGACCGGCGCTGACGACGATGATTTTGATCTGCCCTGGACTGAACCTGTGACGGCCCCCAAACGCGGCTATTTTGCAGCGCAGGACGAAGTGACGCCTTTGCCTTTCAGTCCGCTGGATGAGCAAACGCAATCCAGTGCTTTTGTGGCTGTGGATACGCTGGCTGACGATGATCTGACGTTCAGTGCGGCCGATGAACAACTCGATGCGCAGCGCCTGTCGCAGCTTGAGCAGCGTTTTGCTGCCTTGCAGCAAAGCTATGACGAGGTGCCGCCAGAGGAGGACGACGAAGACGACAGTCCGTTGCCCCGCAAAGCCGGTTTCAGTGCTGATGATTTACCGGCGCTGGCGTTGCTGGACAGACCGGACAAAGCCACCAATCCGATTGACCCGGCTGATTTGGAACGGGTTTCGCGGCTGGTGGAAGTGAAACTGCTGGACTTTGGTGTGGAAGCCAAAGTGGTTGGTGTTTACCCTGGCCCTGTGGTAACCCGTTTTGAGCTGGATTTAGCGCCAGGGGTCAAAGTCAGTAAAATCACAGGTCTGTCAAAAGACTTGGCCCGTTCCTTGTCCGCCATCAGTGTGCGGGTGGTGGAAGTGATTCCTGGGAAATCCTACATTGGCCTTGAACTGCCGAACCAGCACCGCGAGATTGTCCGGCTGTCAGAAGTGATAGGTGATGAGGTTTTTACTCAGTCCAAATCGCCACTTACCATGGTGCTGGGCAAAGACATTGCCGGTAAGTCCGTGGTGGCCGATTTAGCCCGTATGCCGCATTTGCTGGTGGCGGGTACCACGGGGTCGGGGAAGTCGGTCGGCGTGAACGTGATGATTTGCAGTTTGTTGTATAAGTCGACGCCGGAAGATGTACGTTTCCTGATGATTGACCCCAAAATGCTGGAATTGTCTGTGTACGAGGGGATTCCGCATTTGTTGACCGAAGTGGTCACCGATATGAAGGAAGCAGCCAATGGCCTGCGCTGGTGTGTCGGTGAAATGGAGCGGCGTTACAAGCTGATGTCGGCGCTGGGCGTGCGGAACTTAAAAGGCTACAACCAGAAAATTCAGGATGCTGTGGACGCAGGCAGCCCGCTGAAAGACCCGCTGTGGAAGCCGTCGGACGATATGCGCTCAGAGCCGCCTGTACTGGATAAGCTGCCGGCTATTGTGGTGGTGATTGATGAGTTTGCCGACATGATGATGATTGTCGGTAAAAAGGTGGAAGAGCTGATTGCCCGTATTGCGCAAAAGGCGCGGGCGGCCGGTATTCACCTGGTCCTGGCAACCCAACGGCCATCAGTGGATGTGATCACCGGTCTGATCAAGGCCAATATCCCCACCCGTATTGCCTTTCAGGTGTCATCAAAAATTGACTCGCGGACCATTTTGGACCAACAAGGCGCAGAAAGTCTGCTTGGTCAGGGCGACATGCTGTATCTGCCGCCCGGCTCAGGTGTGCCGACCCGGGTGCATGGTGCCTTTGTCGATGACCATGAAGTGCACAACGTAGTGTCGGACTGGAAAAAACGTGGTACACCAAATTACATTGCCGAAATTCTGAATGGGGAACCAACCGAAGACAGCTTGTTGCCAGGTGAAACTTTGGAAGGGGATGACGCCGAATCGGACCCACTCTTTGATCAGGCAGTGGCTTTTGTCACCGAAGCTCGTAAAGTATCGGTGTCCAGTGTTCAACGCCGTTTCCGGATTGGCTATAATCGCGCGGCCCGTCTGGTTGAACAGATGGAAATGAGTGGCATCGTCAGTGGTGCCGGTCACAATGGCAACCGCGAAGTGCTGGCGCCGCCACCACCAAGAATCTAACCCACCAAAAATGTAACGGGGAACCTTCGGGTTCATTGAGGAAATAATGAAGTATTTGCTGTTAAGTGTGGCCTTATGTGGGATCAGTTCATTTCAGGTACTGGCTGACCAGGCGGCGGCGCTGCAAAACAAGCTTGCGCGACTGACCAGTTTTCAGTCCAGCTTTAACCAGACTGTGGTGGATGCCAATAAAAAGCTGATCCAGCAAGGCGAGGGCATGTTGTCACTGAAACAACCGTCGTTGTTTCGTTTTGAAACCCAGACACCTGAGCCCAACCTGTTTATTGGCGATGGCACCACCTTGTGGTTTTATGCCGAAGTGTTGGACCAGGTCAGTATTTATGATGCGAAAGAGCAGGTACAGAAAACGCCTTTTGTTCTGCTGACTTCCCATGATCCGAAGTTATGGGCACAGTACCAGGTCACAGGGCAAAACGAGCAGTTTGATATAGTGCCGAAAGACCCGAACAACGCGGTGAAAAAACTCAGCCTGAAGTTTTCCGGCCTGGCTTTGTCGCAAATGACAGTACTGGACAGCAACGGCCAGCAAAGTGATTTTGAATTCACCCTGGTGCAATACAACACGCCGTTGGCACAGGAGCTGTTTCAGTTCAGTATTCCTGCAACTGCCGAAGTGGATGATCAACGTAAAAAGTGACCAACCTCGGATTTGACTTTCACGACGAAATCCGGCCTTTAGCCGCTTTGCTGAGGCCACAAAGCCTGGCCGACTATGTCGGCCAGTCGCATTTACTCGGGCCCGGCACACCGCTGCGCAAGGCGATTGAAGCTGGCCGTATTTCTTCGCTGATCCTATGGGGGCCGCCAGGCACAGGCAAAACCACGTTGGCGGAGCTGATTGCGCTTTATGCCAAAGCCAGTATTGCCCGCTTGTCGGCGGTGACCGCAGGTGTGAAAGAAATCCGCGAAGAAATCCAGGCGGCCAAACAGCGGCTGGCACAAAACCAGCGCACCTTGTTGTTTGTTGACGAAGTGCATCGCTTTAACAAAGCGCAGCAGGACGCCTTTTTACCTCATATTGAAGACGGCACCATTATTTTTATTGGTGCCACCACCGAAAACCCGGCGTTTGCGCTGAACAACGCTATGTTGTCGCGGGCGCGGGTCTGCATTCTGAAAAAGCTGACAGAACAGGATTTGCTGCGGGTGACACAACGGGCCCTGGCACATTTTGCCGCGCAGCATCAACAGGTGGCCCTGACTGAGGATGCCCGCCGCTTATTGCTGCGCCTCGCCGATGGTGACGCCCGGCGTTTGTTGAATTTGCTGGAGCAGGCGGTGGAATCGGCGCCCCAGACGGATGGCATGCGCACAGTGGACGCCGCCTTATTGCAGCAGCTGGTGCCACGGCAGTTGCCTGGCTTTGATCAACAGGGCGATTTGTATTACGACCTGATTTCGGCTTTCCATAAATCGGTGCGTGGCTCGAACCCGGACGGCGCTTTGTATTGGTATTGCCGTATTCTGGAAGGTGGCGGTGACCCTTTGTACGTGGCCCGGCGCTTGTTGGCTATCGCCAGTGAAGACATAGGCAATGCCGACCCGAGGGCCCTGACACTGGCGCTGGACGCCTGGGACACCTTCACCCGGGTGGGGCCGGCCGAAGGTGAGCGGGCTATAGCCCAGGCAGCCATTTATCTGGCGTTGGCGCCAAAAAGTAATGCGGTGTACACCGCTTTTAATCAGATGCGCCAGTTTGTGCAGCAGCAGCCGTCCTTTGAGGTGCCAAACCATCTGCGTAATGCCCCGACCCGCCTGGCGAAACAACAAGGCCATGGTCAGGATTACCGCTACGCCCATCACGAGCCCGGTGCTTATGCGGCAGGCGAACGCTATTTACCTGATGAAATGGCCGGGCTCTGTTTTTATCAGCCCAGTGACCGTGGTCTGGAAAAACAATTGCAGGACAAGCTGGCGTATTTGCGCCAGTTAGATGCTGAATCAAAGAGGGATGCCGATGAATAGTTACCTGGCTGTCGCCATAGGCGGTGCTTTGGGCGCCTGTTGCCGTTACGGCCTGGGTGAATTTATCCTGCATCTTTTGGGCAAAGCATTTCCTTTTGCGACTTTGCTGGTTAATATTCTGGGGTCTTTTGTGCTGGGGGTTCTGTACGGCCTGTTTCTGACCGAACATCTGGCGGTAAGTCCTTGGAAGGCTCTGATTGGTATTGGGTTTCTTGGTGCTTTTACCACCTTTTCCACTTTTTCGCTGGACACCATTCTGTTAGTTCAACAGGGAGAACTGCCGAAGGCGGTGCTGAATGTTGTACTGAATCTGGTGTTATGTTTAACCTTAGCCTGGCTGGGTGTAAAGCTGGGTACTATGAAGTAAATCATTATGTTAGATGCAAAATTTTTACGCTCTGAACTGGCCCAGACTGCCGCCCGTCTGGCCGACCGTGGCTTCGCGCTGGATGTTGCCACCCTTGAACAGCTGGAACAGCAGCGCCGTGATCTGCAGGTGAAAACCCAGGATTTACAAAACCTGCGTAACACCAAATCCAAGTCCATAGGCCAGGCCAAAGCCAGGGGAGAGGATATAGCTCCGCTGTTGGCCGAAGTGGACGGCTTAGGCGCTGAACTGGATCTTGCCAAACAACAGCTGGACGCTGTGATGGCGCAGCTGGACGCTATTGTGCAGGCCATTCCGAACCTGCCTCATGAGTCGGTGCCAGCTGGCAAGGACGAAACAGGCAACCAACTGGTCCGCAGTTGGGGTGACGTCCGCAGTTTTGACTTTGATGTGAAAGACCATGTGGCGCTCGGCGAAGCACTGGACCAAGGCCTGGATTTTGAGAATGCGGTAAAAATTGCCGGCTCCCGTTTTGTGGTGATGCGTGGTCAAATCGCCCGTCTGCACCGGGCTTTAGCGCAGTTTATGCTGGACCTGCACACAGAGCAGCATGGTTACACCGAAATGTATGTGCCCTATCTGGTGAATGCGGATTCCTTGTTTGGCACTGGTCAGCTACCTAAGTTTGGCGCCGATTTGTTCCATACTAAACCGGCCACTGAAGAAGGTCAGGGCATGTCGCTGATCCCAACGTCCGAAGTGCCTTTGACTAATCTGGCCCGCGATGTGATTTTCGACCTGGCCGAATTGCCCATAAAAATGACAGCCCATACCCCCTGTTTTCGCAGTGAAGCGGGTTCTTATGGCCGTGACACCCGAGGTCTTATTCGCCAGCACCAGTTTGATAAAGTCGAAATGGTGCAACTGGTGCACCCGGAAAAATCCTTTGAAGCACTGGAAGAGATGACGGGCCATGCCGAAAAAGTACTGCAGCTGCTGGGCTTACCCTACCGTGTGATGCTGCTCTGCACCGGGGATATGGGCTTTGGTGCCTGCAAGACTTACGATTTGGAAGTCTGGTTACCGGCGCAGAATACCTACCGCGAAATTTCGTCGTGCAGCAATATGTGGGATTTCCAGGCGCGCCGTATGCAAGCCCGTTTCCGCCCGGAAGAAGGCAAAAAGCCGGAGCTGCTGCACACGCTGAACGGTTCAGGTTTAGCCGTGGGCCGCACCCTGGTTGCCGTGTTGGAAAACTACCAGCAAGCCGATGGTTCTGTGCTGATCCCTGAAGTGCTGCGGCCCTATATGGGTGGAAAAACCCATATCAGTCTGGGATCTCAGGGGTGATGGCGATTTTTCTGCATCTTGTTCTGTGGCTGGCCTCGGGTCAGAGGCCATTGCCTCAGCATAAAGTGGTGCGTAAAGTCAGACCCAGTTCAACGAAAATACTGTTGCGCTGGTTGTATTGGATTATTTTGATTTCTATGGCGGTGCTGGTGCTGGTGATTAGCCTGGACGCCGCCATGACGATGTATAAGAAGCTGCGTTAGCAGCTTTATGTACAGGACGTACGGTATGCCGAAATGGCAGGAGCAATTTTCGGCGATGTACAGGACGTACGGTATGCCGAAATGGCAGGAGCAGTTTTCGGCGATGTGTTTACAGGCACTTGGCCGGTTTGGGTAATCCTGCAATACGGGTCGCCTGCTTGGCTGGCCCTTCCGGAAACAATAAAAACAGGTATTTACTGTTGCCTTTGTCCGGCCCCAGTTTTTCACCCATGCTTTTCACCAATAACCGAATGGCTGGTGAGGTCTGGTATTGCTGGTAAAAGTTGCGGACAAAATGCACCACTTCCCAGTGCGCTTCAGTCATCTCTATCTGCTCCAGTGCAGCAAAGGCCAACGCCAACTGCTCGTTCCACAGGCTCAAATCGGCCAGGTAACCGTGTTTATCCAGCGGGTAACTAACCCCTTCAATACTCAGCTCAGACATAAACTTAATGGGTTCTCCAGCACCAATTGGTGAATTTGCGGATCTTCGCAGCTTTGCACAGAGGCAGAGGGCTGCATACCCCTGACGGCAAGATCCGTATTGCTGACCAACACAGACGCCGCACAATGGCTCAGCTGCGACTGCAAATAGACCGCCTCATGACGTAACAGCACCTGGTCTTCTGCGGTCAGCCAGCTCAGGCAGGCTGGTATTCTGTTTTGCTGCAGGATCACCAGCATCTCAGGCTCCTATCAGATGCTGCTGTGATGCCAGCAATTGGTTCAGCTGTGGACCTTCCAGCAGTTGCACCGGGCCTTGCAGCTGCTCGGCAGTCAGCTGACGCTGGCGCAATGATTCGGCACAGACATACAACCTGTCGATGTCATAGAGTTCAAACAATTTCTGACGTGGCCGCAGATCTTTGATTTTCAGCGCGGCACTGTCTGTGCCCGGCAGTAACTGGTAGACAGCGTCATCGCAAAACACCAGGCTCAGCTCGTAATCGACGGCAGCAAGCGCCAGCACCAGATCCTGAGTCTCCCGGGCATAGACACCGTCAAAAGGCGCTTTGGTATGAACTATGGCTACTTTCATCAGAACTGCACCAGTTGTTTGACTTGCGATAAACGCATTGCGAATTCGGCAAGGCCAGCCGCGATACAAGGTTCGGCCACTTGGGTGACCCCCCGTTTTTCAGCCGCAGTGACGCAGTACAGCAGAGGGATTTGCTGCTGTGCACAGCATTGGCGCAACAGCGCAGCTAAATCCGGCTCGTCTGACGGTAAATCAATGGCTGAGCTGACAGCCAGCACGGCATCACGGTACAAAAAGACGGAATCGACCTGTTCACCTTGTGCCACACAATGCTCTAAAAAGCGCAGCGCTGAAGCAAAACCTTGCCCCTGCAATACAGCAGACTGCAGCAATACAGCAATCATGTTGCCTCCAAAAAAAGCAATGCCCCGGCTAAGCGGGGCATTGTACAAAAATCACAGCAGAGCCGAAAGTTTTAGTCGTCGTTGCCCATAATGCCCAATAACTGCAGTAAGGACGTAAACAGGTTAAATACGTTCAGATACAGGCTGACTGTCGCGCGGATATAGTTGGTTTCGCCGCCATGCACAATACGGCTGGTGTCGAATAAAATCAGACCAGACATAATCAGCACTACAGCGGCGTTGATGGCCAGATGCAGGGCAGGGATCTGGAAGAACAGATTGGCTAAGCCCGCGACAATGACCACAATCAGGCCAACAAACAGGAAGTTGCCCATAAAGCTGAAGTTTCTGCGGCTGGACAGCGCAATGGCTGACAACGCAAAAAACGCGACGGCGGTCAGGCCCATCGCCTGCATAATCAGTTCGGGACCATTGGCCATAGCGGCAAAACGGTTCAGCAGAGGGCCAATAGAGGCACCCATCACGCCGGTAAAGGCGAAGGTCCAGAAGATACCGCTGGCGCTGTCTGCTTTGCGTTGGACCACAAACACCAGACCTAAACCGACCAGTGACAACACCAGTGCCACGCCAAAGCCGAAGTTCATCGCCATAGCGATACCGGCAGTCAGGGCCGAAAAGGCCAGTGTCATTGCCAATAAAAAGTAAGTGTTACGCAGAACCTTGTTGGTTTCACCAACCTGACTGTAGGTGCTGCTGTGCATTGATGGTTGATAAGACATAGACTTTCCCCCTCTATGAGACTGTTAGTTGCTCTGACCTTATCTTACTTGGGAAGTTCAGAAAGAACCAGCCGGTACTTTGCAAATCAATTCATACAGTTATCTTATTTTCTTTAAAGTGAAAAAAAACTTTTACTTTCCACGCTGATCTGATTAATATACGCGGCGCCGGAGGGATGGCAGAGCGGTTTAATGCACCGGTCTTGAAAACCGGCGAAGGTTAATAGCCTTCCGAGAGTTCGAATCTCTCTCCCTCCGCCATTTATTCAGAAAAGCCGCTTAACGAAAGTTAAGCGGCTTTTTGCATTTAGCACTCCAGGAACAGAACAAACCCGCCGCAGCGGGTTTGTGTCTGAGTTGCGCTTTACTGCACAGCGTTGCAGCTAAAGCAGACTGAATACATTCCTTTCGGGTCATTGAACTCTTTCAGCGTGGCGAAATCTGCTTTGATCTGTGCGCTGAGCCGCTGCAGCATGGGAGCAAACGCCGGTTCGGATTGTGAAGTTGTTGGCAGCAGGGCGGCCATCGCATCTGATGCAAACAGGTTTTTCAGCATTTGTTCACTTGGGCTCAACTCCTGCTCAATAACCTGCACATCATAATGGCTCAGGCCTGCTTTTTCCGCCGCTGCAGCAATGGCATCATCAAAACTGCCCAGTTTATCGACCAGCCCTAACTCCAGTGCTTTGGTGCCGGTCCAGACCCGGCCCTGAGCCACTTTGTCTACCGCCTCTTTGGTCATGCCGCGATGCTCTGCCACCATGCTGATAAAGTCGTCATAACCTTTGTTAATCAGCAACTGGAAGATATTTGCCATATCAGCTGTCAGGCCTTTAAACAGCGGTAAGCCAGCACTCAAACCGGCCAGCTCCGTAGTGCCGACTCCATCGGTGTTCAGGCCCAACACCGGCATGGCGTTTTCCAGGGTATGGAACAGACCAAAAATGCCGATAGAACCGGTAATAGTGGTGGGGGCTGCCCAGATCTCATTGGCAGGTGCTGCTATCCAGTAACCACCTGAGGCGGCGACCGCTCCCATGGAGGCAATGACAGGTTTGCCAGCGGCTTTGAGCAGTTTAATTTCCTGACCTATGACTTCAGAGGCAAAGGCACTGCCGCCGCCGCTGTCAATACGCAGCACCACGGCTTTGACTTTGTCATCCAGACGGGCACGACGCAGCAGGGCGGCGGTGCTGTCCCCCCCTATAGTACCTGCTTTGGCGTTGCCATCGACTATAGTGCCACGAGCGACCACGACAGCGATTTTATCCATCATGGGGTTGTCAAAAGCCGGCATCAGCACTTGGGCAGCATAGTCATCGAAATTCACCTGGTTAAAGCTGTTCTTTGAGTTTTCACCAACCAGCGCAATCAGATCCTGGCGGAATTCTTCACGGGTTTTGACGGTGTCAACCAGTTTGGCGTCCAGAGCATATTGTGTCATATCACCAGACACCGCCTGCAGCTTCTGATACAAACCCAACACAGTTTCGTCAAAGCTGCTATGGTCAAAACCACGGCGTTCTGCCACCTGCGCTTTGTAACCGGTCCAGAGCTCGGTTAACCAGGCCCGGTTGGCCTCTTTGGCCTCTTCTGACATATCGTCACGGATAAAAGGCTCCACTGCGGATTTATAGGTACCAACGCGGAACACATGGGTCGTCACTTTCAGTTTTTCCAGTGCCGACTTGTAATACATCGGATAACTGCCAAAACCTTCCAATAACACTGTGCCCATTGGGTTCAGGTTGATACTGTCAGCATAAGAGGCGAGGAAATACTGGTTCTGGCTGTAATAGTCGCCGGTAGCAAAAACTTTTTTGCCTGCCTGTTTAAACGTCAACAGGGACGTGCCAATGGCAGTCAGCTTGTCCATTGAACCAGAGCGCAACGCAGATAAATCCAGCACTATGGCTTTGATCCGCTGATCCTTGCTGGCGGCATCAATGGTTTTCACCACATCACTGACCAGAACTTCAGGGTTTTCGGGTTCACCACCCATGCCTTCACTGATGGCCGCATCCAGGGGATCGATGTAGGTTTTTTCTTCCACCAGGTCACCTTCCAGGTTCAGCACCAGCGCAGAACTGGGCGCTATTTCAACTTCATCGCCACCGGAAAAGATGGAAGTCAGGATGAACACCAGGATCAGCAGAAAAATCACGTTAAATGTGAAGTGACGAAGCGCACTGATGCCGCGCCAGATGGCGCCAAAGAATCGGCGGATCAAACCTTGTTTTTGTTCAGACATAGAACCATTCCTTCAATAAAAATCCTGTCTATCCTCCATGCTAACCAATGTCGGCATAAAGCTCAGATGGAATTTGTAACCAAATGTGTGTCATCTGAGGCCGGCAACCAGTGCCGATCCTCGTCTGTGCTTGCGCAGCAGTGGCAAAACAGCTACATTCACCCCATTCAACAGGTATGACCAGAGAGAAGGCCGTGGCGTATCCACATTTATTAGCACCCTTGGATTTAGGCTTCACACAACTGCGCAACCGCGTGATCATGGGGTCCATGCACACGGGGCTGGAAGAAGAAAAACAGGGTTTTCGTAAACTTGCAGCTTTTTACGCTGAACGGGCTAAAGGCGGCGTCGGCTTGATTATCACCGGGGGGATCAGTCCGAATTTTCGTGGCAACCTGGTGCCTTTTGGCAGCCAGCTCACCTGGTGGTGGCAGGCCGGTAAACATAAACAGGTCACCGAAGCTGTGCACCAGCATGGTGGCAAAATTTGCCTGCAATTATTGCATGCAGGCCGTTATGGCTATCACCCGTTCAGTGTGGCACCCAGCGCTATTCAGTCGCCTATCACCCCTTTTAAACCCAAAGCTATGTCTGATTCCGCCATCCGAAGCACCATCCGCGATTTTGCCCATTCGGCTAAGCTGGCGAAAAAGGCTGGTTATGATGGTGTGGAAATTATGGGCTCTGAAGGTTATTTGCTGAACCAGTTTATCTGCCAGCGAACCAATCACCGCACGGATCAGTGGGGGGGCAGTTATGAAAACCGCTGTCGTTTGCCGCTGGAGGTGATAAAAGCCGTACGTGCAGCCTGTGGTCCGGATTTTATTATTATTTACCGTTTGTCGATGCTGGACCTGGTTGAGCAGGGCTCCAGCTATGACGAAGTGGTGCAGTTAGCCAAATGGGCAGAGCAGGCCGGAACCACCTTAATTAACACCGGTATTGGCTGGCATGAAGCCCGGGTACCCACCATTGGCACCATGGTGCCACGCGCCGCATTTAGCTGGATCACCGAACAGGTCCGTTCACAAGTGGGTATTCCGGTGATCGCTACCAACCGCATCAACACACCGGAAGTGGCGGAAACTATTCTGGCCAGTGGTCAGGCGGACTTAGTCTGTATGGCTCGGCCTTTCCTGGCAGACGCAGAGTTTGTCAACAAAGCGGCAGCCGGACAGTCGCAGCTCATCAATACCTGCATTGCCTGTAATCAGGCCTGTCTGGACCATATCTTTAAAAATAAACGGGCAAGTTGCCTGGTCAATCCCCGAGCCTGTTACGAAACCGAGCTGAATTTCGGCAAAGCCAGTACAGTGAAAAAAATCGCTGTGGTTGGAGCAGGGCCCGCTGGCCTGGCATTCAGTGTTTATGCCGCCAGTAAAGGCCATCAGGTAACCTTGTTTGACAAAGCGACAGAAATCGGTGGTCAGTTTAACTACGCCAAGCAGGTGCCGGGCAAAGAAGAGTTTCATCAGACGCTGCGTTACTTTGCTGAAATGCTGAAACTGCATCAGGTGAAACTGGAATTAGGCAAGGAGCAGACCGCAGAGAGTCTGCAGCAGGCCGGGTTTGATGAAATAGTTATTGCAACAGGCATTAAAGCGCGGCAACTGCAGCTGGAAGGCAGCGACCACCCCAAAGTGCTGAGTTACCTGAATGTACTGCGTGACCATGTGCCGGTCGGCCAGAATGTTGCCATTATCGGCGCCGGTGGTATCGGCTTTGATGTGGCGGAATACCTGACTGAGCCTCAGTCATTGACTTTGCAGCCTGAGCATTGGCTGAAAGACTGGGGTATTGATAAAACCTATCAGCAGCGCGGGGCCCTGCTGGCGGAGCCGGTGGTTGAAGCTGCGCCACGTAAAGTTTTCCTGCTGCAGCGTAAAAGCAGTAAAGTGGGAGCGGGTCTGGGTAAGACCACTGGCTGGATCCACCGCAGTTCACTGAAAAAGAAAAATGTGGAGATGTTCAGTGCAGTGCAGTACGACAAGGTGGACGATAACGGGCTTTGGATCACGCTGGATGGGCAGCAACGTTGCCTGCCGGTGGACAACGTGGTGGTGTGTGCCGGCCAGGAAAGTGAACGTACTTTGTTTGAAGAGCTCAACGCCAGTGGTCTGTCTGTGCACCTGATTGGTGGGGCTGATGTGGCTGCAGAACTGGATGCCAAACGGGCGATCCGGCAAGGGGCCGAACTGGCTGCCCGTTTATAATGCTACAAACTCAGTAATCTGGGCTGAGAACATTATTTTTACAAAACAGGGGTTACCCCCTGTTTTTTTTTGCCCGATATCCCTTACTCTGTCTCATGCATACGAATGCAAAGAACTATAAGCGTTCATTTGGTGCGCTGTGCAGAGCTTGCACCAAACTGGTGCTGAAGTCCTCTGGAGGTCACAGACTTTGACGCTGTTAGCGCTGTGAAACTGGCGGGGGCAGGGAATTTGTGCCGTATCCCCACAAGCTGGCCTCCGCCTTGCTTAGCCGAATAAGACTATCATACAGGGGAGTGTTCGATGTCAGGTGTACTTACCATGATTCTGGCTGGGGGAGAGGGAACCCGGCTGGCACCGTTAACTGGGGTTAGAGCCAAACCTGCAGTGCCTTTTGGCGGAAATTACCGCATTATCGATTTTGTGCTGAATAACTTCGTGAATTCGGATCTGTTGCAAATTTTTGTGATCACTCAGTTTAAGTCACATTCATTGATGAAGCATTTAAGCCGGGCCTGGCGGGTGACTGGCCTGACCAACAGGTTTATCGACCCTATTCCGGCTCAGATGCAAACAGGTAAACACTGGTATCTGGGCACTGCCGACGCTGTGTATCAGAATATTCACCTGATCCATGGTCTGGACCCTGAGCATGTCTGTGTTTTTGGCGGCGACCATATTTACAAAATGGACGTGCGGCAGATGTTGAATTTCCACCGGCAGATGGGGGCCCGTCTGACGGTGGCGGCCATTCCTGTACCGGTATCACAGGCGCATGAATTTGGCATCATTGAAGTGGATGCCACAGGCAAAATGATTGGCTTTGAAGAAAAACCCAGGCAAAACCCTAAAACCATTCCTGGCCGGCCAGGTTATGTACTGGCGTCGATGGGAAATTATATTTTTGAAGCCAAAACTCTGGTGGACGTGCTCAATGAAGACGCCGTCAAAATAGATTCCAAGCACGATTTCGGCCATAACATTATTCCGGAGCTGTATCCGTCTGGTGATGTGTATGTGTATGACTTTTCGAGCAATTTAATTCGTGGTGAACAAGACGAATCCAAAGGTTACTGGCGTGACGTCGGCACTATCGATTCCTACTACGAAGCCAATATGGACCTGATAGCGGTGGAGCCGCCACTGAACCTGTACAACAAGTACTGGCCACTTCGCAGCTACACCCCCCCTATGCCACCAGCCAAGTTTGTGCATGATGAAGCGAACCGGACCGGGCAGGCCATCAGCTCGATGGTGGCTGCAGGTTGTATCGTCAGCGGGTCTATCGTGTACCACTCCATTCTTGGCTACAACACTCATATCCACAGCCATGCCTATGTGGAGAAATCAGTCTTGATGGGAAACAACGATATTGGCCGCGGCTGCCGTATTCGTCACGCCATTATCGACAAAGATGTCAAAATAGCGCCAGGTACAGTGATTGGTGAAGATGAAGTGCTGGATAAACAGCGTTTTCATGTTTCATCCGAAGGGGTTATTGTAATACCCAAAGGGGCAGTCATAGGGTTTGATTGATGCGCGTGTTGTTTTTGTGCAGTGAATACGAAGGTCTGATCAAAACAGGGGGTCTGGCCGACGCAACCCGGGCTCTGGCGGTTGCCTTGCGAGGGTCTGGGGTGGATGTCCGGGTCATGCTGCCACGTTATGGTGCTTTGTACGATGTAGCGCTGGCACCTGACTGGCAGTCTGTGTATTTCAGTCTGGCTGGTGAGGCCATGGGCTGTGCCGTACGTCAGGTTGCGGCGCAGGAAGTGCCGCTCTATCTGCTGGAGCATCATGAACTCTTTGGCCGTGAGCGGCCTTATGATGACGGCCTGCATGGCTATCCGGATAATGCGCGCCGCTTCAGTTTCTTTTGCAAGGCTGCTTTGCAGTGGTGCCTGGAACAGGACTGGAAACCGGATCTGATCCATGGTCATGACTGGCAAACCGGTGCCGCCGCCTGTTATCTGAAAACCCTTTATGCGGCGGCGCTGCCCAATTGCCGTTTTGTGTTCACAGTGCACAATGGGGCTTATCAGCAGCCGTTATCGATGGCAGAGCTTTATGCCAACGAACTAAGCTGGGATTTACCTCAGCTGAGGCCAAGCCTGCTTGCTTGTGGTTTGGTTCATGCCGACAAACTGGTGACCGTCAGCCAGGGCTACGCGGCTGAGCTGCTGGAAGAACCCGCTGCCAATGGTTTAAGCCAGTTGTATCAGCAACGACGGCAGGATTTCAGCGGTATTCTCAATGGGGTAGACGACCAAATCTGGGACCCGGCCATTGACCCATACCTGACTCACCATTTCAGCCCTGCCGATCTGACTGGCAAAATGCACTGTAAGCAGCAGTTGTTGCAGCACTGCAAGCTGCCAGACACCGACTGGCCGCTGTTTGTCACTGTCAGTCGCCTGACCGGGCAAAAAGGCTATGACTATCTGATCCCGGCGCTAGAGCAATGGTTAACGTCTGCTCAGGCTTATGTGGTGTTGATGGGCACGGGCGAACCGCTGTACGTGGACCGGTTGCAGCAGCTGGCACTGAAGTATCCGCATCATCTGCGGTTTATTCATGGTTTTGATGAAGGCTTATCTCACCTGCTGGAGGCGGCTGGCGATTTTTTCCTGATGCCATCCTTGTTTGAGCCCTGTGGTTTGAATCAGTTGTATAGCCTGAAATATGGCACTTTGCCGCTGGTGCGGGCAACAGGTGGTCTGAAGGATACGGTACAGGGACTGGAACAGCCTCTCCCTACAGGCATTTGTTTTAACGAGCCCAAACCTGAAGCTGTGCTTCAGGCATTGCAGCAGGCGATGGCGCTTTATCAGCAGAAGGAAAAGTTTCTGCAAATCCGTAAAAGAGGGATGCAGCAGAAGTTTGACTGGGGCAGTGCCGCCAGGGCCTATCTGACGCTGTATCAGCAACTGCTGAATTGAGTAGCTGATAAGCAGTCAGTCACACAGCCCGAGAAAGCTGTTGTCGTCGGAAAACGAAGTCTGTTAGCCTTACGCTGCATTTAGATCGCTTAGCCGGAGTCGAATTATGGATGCTGTGACCCTATTAACCACTCGTTATTCTTCCCCACGCCTGACCGAACCTGCACCGGCGGGTGAAGATTTGCAGCTGATTAAGCAGGCCGCTTTGCAGGTACCCGATCATGGTCATTTGAGACCCTGGCGTTTTGTGGTGTTTAATGGCCGGCAGGCGCTGCAGAAACTGGGCGATATCTTTGCCGAAGCGGCTCTGGAGGATGACCCTTCGGTGTCTGATGAAGTGGTGGAGCGAGCTCGCCAGTTGCCATTGCGGGCACCTATGGTGATTGCCTGTATCGCTAAATGCGTGGAACACCCGAAGGTGCCTTTTTCTGAACAGATTCAATCTGCTGCCTGTGCGGTGATGGCGATGCAGCAGGCTGCTTTTGCGCTGGGCTTTGGTGGGATCTGGCGCAGTGGTGCCTACACTCAGTATGATTTTGTTAAACAGGCGTTGGAACTGGGTGAAGATGATGAAATTGTCGGTTATCTGTACCTGGGCACCTGCGCTTTGGATATGCCGCCGCGTCAACCATTAAGCCCGGAAGGTTTTTTTCAGGATTTTCAGGGCTGAGCTCAAAAAAGCAGGCTCCGACAGGAGCCTGACTGCCACTAAAAACCGGTTTCAAAGTGTGCTGTAGCCTGCACCTGCTCCCAGGTTCCGTCTGAATATAAAATGGTCGCTTTCCCCAAATGCTCCTGATAAGGCCGGATTTGTTTATTGCAACTTAATGCTGTGGCCGCACAGCCTGAAGTGGCATCCGACCAAATGACCTGAGAAACGGTTTTGGTTAGGCCTGTGATTCGCCATAACGCCAGATTGGTATTGTTATCAAAGGTGAATTCCATCGCAGAGCAATAGCCCAGCTGCCATTCATCATAAGCAGCGGTGTCGACCATGCATTCCATCGAGGCTGCAGTTGCTGCACCGCTCAGTAACATCAAAGGTAAAAACAGCTTTTTCATAGAGAGTCCCTTTTTATTGATTTTGCCAAAATGGCAACAAAAGTAAAAAATATGTTTACTTGTTTGTCAATTGGGTAAATGAAAAAACTTGGGTTGGTGCTGTATTGCAGGTAAAAAAAAGCCCCTGGAAACAGGGGCTTGGTTCGTCAGATCAGCCGATCAAAACTCAGCGTTACCGGGAGTACGAGGGAATGCAATGACATCCCGCACGTTGCCAACGCCAGTGACATAAGACACCAGACGCTCAAAACCTAAACCAAAACCAGCATGCGGCACCGTGCCGTAACGGCGCAGATCGCGGTACCAGCTGTAGTCTTCTTTGTGCAGACCCATCTCATCCAGACGTTTGTCGAACTGGTCCAGACGTTCTTCACGCTGACTGCCACCGATAATTTCGCCAATGCCAGGGGCCAATACATCCATAGCGGCAACAGTTTTGCCATCTTCATTCAGACGCATATAGAAGGCTTTGATGTCCTTAGGGTAGTTTTGCATGATGATAGGCGCGCCCACATGCACTTCGGCCAGGTAACGTTCATGCTCAGATTGCAGGTCCACACCCCATTCCACCGGGTATTCAAACTCTTTGCCGCAATTTTTCAGGATCTCAATGGCGTCGGTGTAATCCATCCGCACAAACGAAGAATCAATCACTTTTTCCAGCCGGCTGATGGCGTCGCTGTCAATACGTTCGGCGAAAAACGCCATGTCATCAGCCCGCTCGGCCAGCACCGCTTTAAATACGTACTTCAGCAAATCTTCGGCCAGCTGGGCGATGTCTTTCAGTTCGGCAAACGCCACTTCAGGTTCAATCATCCAGAACTCAGCCAAATGGCGGCTGGTGTGTGAATTTTCTGCCCGGAAAGTGGGACCGAACGTGTATATCTTTGACAGTGCGCAGGCGTAGGTTTCACCATTTAACTGGCCAGACACGGTCAGAAAGGTTTCTTTGCCAAAGAAATCTTTAGAGAAATCGATATCGCCTTTGTCCGTGCGTGGCAGGTTTTCCAAATCCAGTGTGCTGACACGGAACATTTCACCGGCACCTTCCGCATCAGCCCCGGTGATCAGCGGCGTGCTGACCCAATAAAAACCCTGCTCATGGAAAAAGCGGTGAATGGCCTGGGCCAGGCAATGACGGACACGGGCCACCGCGCCAATCACATTGGTGCGCGGGCGCAGGTGAGCCTGTTCACGCAGGTACTCCATGCTGTGGCGTTTCGGTGCCATAGGGTAAGTGTCCGGGTTTTCTACCCAGCCCACCACCTCGACCTGGCTGGCCTGAATTTCAAACGCCTGACCCTGGCCTTCAGAACGGGCAATCACACCTGTGACTATCACAGAACAGGCGGTCGTCAGCTTTTTGATTTCTGATTCGTAATTCGTCAGTTCAGCCGGAGCAACGGCCTGCACTGCATCAAAGCAGCTGCCGTCGTGCACGGCTAAAAAGGAAATACCAGCTTTGGAATCGCGTTTGGTGCGGATCCAGCCCTTGACTGTCACTGTACTGCCCAGTTCATACTGACCAGCAAGCACATCTTTAATTACTGCATGCGTCATGCAACTTGCTCCAACTTGCCTTTGTCAAAATGTTAAAAGGCAACATGATACGCAGGCAAGGCCTGAACACAAGTAAAAGTTGTACGGAGGATTCAAAATGACGGAAGACCAGACGAACACTGAGCTCAGCAACAGAAGGCAGGGGCCGGATCTGTGGCTGAGACTGCTGTCCTGGCTGAATTTGTGCTGTTGGATCCTGTTGTCTGGTGCCCTGGCTTTGGCTCATCTGGCGGAACCGGATTTTAATTCGGGCCTGGTACGTTATTGGAAAATTCCGGTAGACCCATACTGGGATCAGGCATTGCTGGCGTACAGCACTCCACTTTTTATCGCCTGCCTGTTGCTGAGCCTGATCAGCTTAGTTCTGCACTGGCGCCGGAACCGGCGCCACACTGACAGTGTTCGGCTGAATCTCTACCTGCTGGTGCTGTTCAGTGCGGTGGCAATTTGGTTGTTATCTGGTTTAAGCACCAGGTAACACCACGGACTGACTCCAGTCTGGTGTTTTGCTCAACTGGCAGACGGCATCTGTCAGGACCGCCAGTTCGTCTGGCTGGATCACAAAAGGAGGCATCAGGTACAACAGATTGCCAAAAGGCCGTACCCAGACACCCAGCGCCACACAACGTTTTTGCACCTGCGCCACATCCAGCGGATGCAGCATTTCCACCACCCCAATTGCACCCAATACCCGCACTTCCCGGACCCCCGGGTACGAAGTGCAGGGCGCCAGTCCGCTTTTCAGCTGGTTCTCGATAGCCTGCACCTGCGCCTGCCACTGACCCTGTTGAATAAGGCTGACGCTGGCACAGGCGACAGCACAAGCCAGGGCATTGGCCATATAAGTGGGGCCATGCATCAGCGCGGGCACTTCACCATGGCTGATGCCCTGGGCCACCTTGTCATTGCACAGGGTGGCGGCGAGACTCAGGTACCCGCCGGACAGCGCCTTGCCCACACATAAAATATCCGGACTGATGTTGGCGTGATGGCAGGCAAACAGCCGACCGGTGCGGCCAAAGCCAGTGGCTATTTCATCGGCTATCAGCAACACCTGGTACTGGTCACAGAGTTGACGGGCCAGCCGCAGGTAGTCGGGATGATAAAAACGCATACCACCGGCGCCCTGCAGCACAGGTTCCAGAATAAAGGCCGCCAGTTCTTGATGGTGTGCAGCAAACAATTGACGCAGCGCCGCAGCATCCTGTTCCAGAAAAGGGCCGTCAAAGCGGCTTTGTGGAGCGGGCGCAAACAGTTGTTTGGCCAGTTGGCCCTGAAACAGGCTATGCATGCCATCCACAGGATCACAAACTGACATGGCGGCGAAGGTGTCGCCGTGGTAGGCCTTACGCAGCGCCAGGATACGCGTTTTTTTGGGTTGGCCTTGCCCCAGCCAGAACTGCAGCGCCATTTTAAGCGCCACTTCCACGGCAATGGAGCCACTGTCAGCGTAAAAAATTTTCGTTAAACCCTGGGGGACCATCGACAGCAACAAACGGCCAAGCTGCACCGCACTCTGATGGGTAAAACCTCCAAACATCACGTGGCTGAACTGGCTGGCCTGCGCCGTTAACGCGGCATTCAGCGTCGGGTGATTGTAACCGTGCACAGCGGCCCACCAGGAGCTGGTGCCATCGATCAGACTTCGGCCATCCTCCAGCTGGATCCTGACGCCGGACGCTTTGGCGACCGGGTAGACAGGCAAGGGGCTGGTCAGCGAGGTGTAAGGGTGCCACAGGTGTTCGCGGTCGAATTCGATATTGCTGCTCATAAAATAACCTGAAGTAAACTTTGTAAACTGGTTGGCGTTGACAGGGTAAGCGGGGTCTATAGACTAACGGAAAATTTCAGGCCCGACAAACAGGCCTTTTTCAGTCAGGGAAACTTATGTCAGCTGTCGCTTCCGTACGTCACGATTGGTCTTTGGCCGAGGTGCAGGCTTTATTTGCATTGCCTTTTAATGATCTGTTGTTTCAGGCGCAGACGGTGCACCGCCAACACTTCAAACCCAATGAAGTCCAGGTCAGCACCTTGTTATCGATCAAAACCGGTGCCTGCGCCGAAGACTGTAAATACTGTCCGCAGAGCGGCCATTACAATACGGGTCTGGAACGCGAGCGGCTGCTGGAAGTGGAAAAGGTGCTGACTCAGGCCAGAGCTGCCAAAGACAAAGGGGCGACCCGTTTTTGTATGGGGGCCGCCTGGAGTAACCCAAAACAAAGGGACATGCCCTTTCTGATGGAAATGGTCAAAGGCGTCAAAGAGATGGGGCTGGAGACCTGCATGACGCTGGGTAAACTGGATGCCAGCCAGGCGGTGGAGTTAAAACAGGCGGGTCTGGATTATTACAACCATAACCTCGACACCTCACCAGAGTTCTATGGCGAAATTATTACCACCCGCACTTACCAGGACCGGCTGGACACCTTGCAGCATGTGCGGGATGCCGGGATGAAAGTCTGCTGTGGCGGTATTGTCGGTATGGGCGAAAGTGCCACCGACAGAGCCGGCCTGTTACGGCAGCTGGCGAATTTGCCGGAACACCCCGAAAGTGTGCCAATCAACATGCTGGTCAAAGTGCAGGGCACTCCGCTGGATAATGTGGATGATCTGGACCCATTTGTCTTTATCCGCACCATAGCAGTTGCACGCATTCTGCTGCCGAAAAGCCATGTGCGCTTGTCGGCTGGCCGCTCTCGGATGAATGAACAAATGCAGGCCCTGTGTTTTATGGCCGGTGCCAACTCTATTTTTTACGGTGATAAGCTGCTGACTACAGAAAACCCGGAAGCGGATGCCGATAGGCTGTTATTCGCCAAGCTGGGACTGGTGCCGGAGCAGCGCCATGATGTGTCGGATGAGGCGCATGAAGCGGCGCTGGCTGACGCCATGAAAGAGCAGCAGACGCCGTCTTTGTTTCACGCAGCACTCTGATGCATGCCAACAGCCGCTTTCGTCAGGCGATTACCGAGCGCAGACAACAGCAACTGTACCGCCAGCCAACCCTGATTGAACAGTATCAGGGGCGGCTGGTGCAGGTGGCAGGTCAGCAATACCTGAACTTTTCCGGCAATGATTACCTGGGGCTGGCACAAGCTGACCAGTTAAAAGCGGCGCTGTCTGAAGGCGCGTTGCGGTTTGGCAGTGGCAGTTCAGGTTCACCTGTGCTGACCGGTTTTCATTATGCCCATCAGGCGCTGACGGATAAGCTGTGTGACTGGTTGCAGGTTGAAGATGTGTTGTTAATGTCATCGGGTTTTGCTGCCAACCAGCTGTTACTGCATACCTTGCCAGACAAACAAGACCATCTGTTGCTGGACAAGCTCTGCCATGCCTCGCTGATTGATGCGGCCCTGACGGCTCCCTGCAGTTACAGCCGCTTTTCGCATCAGGACTGGTCCGCCCTTGACAGCAAACTGCGTCAGCGCAGCAACAGCTGGGTGGTCACTGAAGGAGTGTTCAGCATGGATGGCGACAGTCCGGACTGGAGCCAGCTGACAGCGCTCTGTGCGTCGCATCAGGCGGAACTGATTCTGGATGACGCTCACGGTCTGGGTCAGTCAGGGCCCGAAGGTCGTGGCAGCTGGGCGGCTCAGGGCGGCAACGTGGCCGGGATCAGTGCGCTGATGGCGAATTTTGGCAAGGCGTTGGCCGGACAGGGGGCTTTTGTGGCGGGCTCAAAACTGCTGATTGATTATCTGCGCCAGTTTGGCCGGCATTATATTTACAGTACATCCTTATCGCCGGCTTTGTGTTGGGCCCTGTGCACCGCCATTGATCTGTGCAGAAAAGAGCAGTGGCGCCGTGACAAGCTGCAACAGCATAGTGAGTTATTCCGCCGACTGGCTGCTGAGGCTGAGTTGCCGCTGCTGCCATCGGTTACCGCCATTCAGCCTGTGCTGGTTGGTGACACTGAAAAAGCTTTAATGCTCAGTGAGCAGCTAAAGCAGCGGGGGATCTGGTTATCAGCCATCCGGCCTCCGACGGTACCACGGCACGGCGCCAGGTTACGTGTGACTTTATCTGCCTTGCACCAGACTGAGGATATTTATCATTTGATCAAGACGTTACGGAGTTTGTGGTGACGGCAATGCCAAAACTTTCTGCGTTCAGTACTGCCGAACAGGTGGCGGTACAGTTTGGGACCGCTGTGACCAGTTACACCCAACACGCCCGGCTGCAACGCCACGCCGCTCATCAGCTGCTGGCCTTGTTACCTGAGTATCAGTCGCTGTTGGTTGATTTAGGCACTGGCCCCCTGTGGTACAAAGCGCTGTTGCAGCAACGTTGCCGCCAATTGTTAGCGCTTGATTTAAGCTGGCCCATGCTGGCGCAGGCAAAAGCTCAGGGCGTGGATGCGGTGCAGGCCGATGCCAGCCAACTGCCTTTTCAACACGGCAGCCTGGATGGGCTTTATTCCAGCCTGATGCTGCAGTGGTGCCCCAAGCCTGAACTGGTGTTGCAGCAAGTGGCGCAGGCGTTAAAACCTGGTGCGGTCGCTGTGCTGAGCACTTTGCTGCAGGGCACCTTGGCTGAATTGGAGCACGCTTGGGCGGGGCTTGATCCCTATCGCCATACCAATGAGTTTTTACCTTTGGCGTATTTTTCCGCCTTGCAGCCTGGTTTTCGTGATTCAGGCATAGAGCTGGAACTGGTTGCTGAGCTGGTGCAGTTGCCTTACCCGGACGTGCGGGCTTTGGCCCGTGAACTGAAAGGTCTGGGCGCCAATACGGTGCTGGGGCAGAAGCGGCGGGGCCTGACCGGCAAAGGCTTCTGGCAGCAACTGGAGTTGCAGTATCCGCGGCAACAGGGCCTGCTGCTGGCCAGTTATCAGTTGCTCTATATTAGGATGCGGCGCTTATGAAAATTTTTGTCACAGGCACAGACACCGATGCCGGTAAAACTTATTGCACCACCGCTTTATTGGGCGGATTACAGCAGCGCCAGCTGAAAGCCTTAGGGTTAAAACCTTTTGCGGCCGGGGTGAATAGCCAGGGACGAAATACCGACGCCCTGGCGCTGCAGCACGCCAGCACCGTGCCACTGAGTTATCACGAGGTGAATCCGGTTTGTTTACCTGAGGCCATAGCGCCGCATTTGGCGGCTGCCCATCAGGGGTTGTCACTTTGCAAAACTCAACTGCTGGAGGCGGTTAGCAGAGTGGAAGCTTATCAGGCGGATCTGATGCTGATTGAAGGCGCGGGGGGCTGGATGTTGCCCGTGACTGCAGAGGCTTGCCTGTCGGATTGGGTTGCAGAAGAGGGCTGGCCGGTGATCCTGGTGGTTGGCATGAAGCTGGGCTGTCTGAATCATGCGCTGCTGACAGTGAATGCGTTGCAACAAGCCCGTGTGCCACTGCTGGGCTGGATAGCCAATTGCATTGACCCGGACATGGTCTGTCTGGACGAAAACATTGCGACATTACAACAACGAATTCCGGCGCCTTGCCTGGCGGTGTTGCCTTATGCGACCACTGGTGTCAGCCCGGATTTGCAACTACAACTGGCTGATGCGGTGCTGAATTCTCGTCCGTCTGGTCGTTAACCCCGGTTTTTTCGCCAGTTATCTTTTCTTACAAATGCCTGCCGCATGGCCATTGAATTCGCTTCTTTAACCCCTATAGTAGCAGTGACAGCCCGGAACCTGAATGCGGGTTTCGGCCCTGCCTGACTCAATGTTGTAACTGAGTGAACGAGGTGAGTATGAAACGGATTATGTTGTTTTTAGCCACGAACCTGGCGGTGATGCTGGTGCTGAGTGTGGTACTGAGCATCCTGTTCGCCGTGTTGGGCATCGACAGCCGCAGCATCAGTGGTTTGTTGGTGTTTGCCGCAGTGTTTGGTTTTGGTGGATCCTTTATCTCACTTTTTATGTCGAAGTGGATGGCCAAACGCTCGACGGGAGCCATGGTGATAACACAGCCGCGTAATGCGACTGAACAATGGCTGCTGCAAACTGTGCGCCGTCAGGCGCAACAAGCCGGCATCGCTATGCCGGAAGTCGCTCTGTACGATTCCCCGGAAATGAATGCCTTTGCCACAGGCCCAAGCCGCAACAACGCGCTGGTGGCGGTCAGCACAGGTTTATTACGCAATATGCGTGAAGACGAAGTTGAGGCTGTGCTGGCGCATGAAGTTTCTCATATCGCCAATGGTGATATGGTGACGCTGACCTTGATCCAGGGGGTGGTCAACACCTTTGTCATTTTCTTCGCCCGCTTAATAGCCGGCGCTATTTCTGGCAACAGAGGGGAAGGCCAAAGCAGCAACGGTGTCGTCTATATGCTGACGGTATTGGTACTGGAAATGGCTTTTGGCGTGCTGGCCAGCCTGATTGTGATGTGGTTTTCCCGTCAGCGTGAATACAGAGCGGACGCTGGTGCTGCCCGCCTGGCCGGCACAGGCAAAATGATTGCGGCACTTGAGCGCCTGCGGAACAACCACGAAAGCCGGCTTGAAGGGTC
>NZ_JBBIQL010000002.1:138961-198050 GCF_037442345.1 Rheinheimera sp.
ATGATGGCCTTTGGTATTGCCAGTAAACCTGCGGCTTCTGAGCTGTTTTTAAGTCACCCACCACTGGAAAAGCGAATTGCAGCTTTACGTGGCCAGTACATCGCTTAATACCTGGTCCGGACCAGAAGGCTGCAATTGAGCCTTTTGGTCTAGAAGGTGATCACCCGGTTTCGGCCTGCGGCTTTGGCCTGATACAGTGCCTGATCCGCCGCTTGAATAAGATTAAAAGCCGTAGTGCCATGTTCAGGGTAACAGGCAACGCCGGCAGAAATGGTGACTGTGAGCGGCTGCTCAGCGGCAAAAATCTGCGACTGCTCAATCTGTGCCCGCCAGCTTTCCGCCAGGTGACCTGCCTGAACTTCGGTGGTATTGGGCAACAAAATTAAAAACTCCTCACCACCATAACGAAACAGGATATCGCTGCGCCGGCTTTGGCGCAGTAAATGCCGGGCAACCAACTCAATGATCTGGTCGCCTGTCTGGTGACCAAACTGGTCATTCAGTTGCTTAAAGTGATCCAAATCCAGCATCACCAAACTCAGCGGTTTTTGATTCCGCCTGGCTAATGCCAGTTCGCGCTCCATAAATTCGTTGAGGAAACGGCGGTTAAACAGGTTCGTCAGCGGATCCCGTATGGCTTGCTCACGGATCCTGTTTTTTAGTCGTTCAATGTCAGAGAGCTTCTGCTGCAGTTGGCGGCACTCCTGCTGCCACTGGGTGATGTCGGTGAGCAGAGCAAAATACAGACGTTGCTGCTCAATGATACGGAGCTGTAACGACAATACAAACCAGCGTTCAAACTCATGCTGACGGATCTTCAATTGCAGTGTACAGCTGCAGCCTTCAGCCAGATCAGCAAGCTGCTTTTTCAGATCGTGCGCCCAGTCGGATGGCAGATGGATATCAGCCAGCGAAGCAGGCAAACTGACAGGTTCGGGCAGCAGTTGCAGGAACGCCGGATTTGCTGACACCAATTGCAATTGATGTGCTGAATCGTCCAGCAAAATAAATGCCGGATTGGACAGGTGCTGAAAGAAACTGACCAGCCATTGTTGCTGGCTGAATTGAAAAGTACTGGCCACTGTTGCGAGCCTCCTTGCCCTGCAACTATAGAAGGTGGTTAAAAATACCGCAAAATGAAAATAAGTAAACCATATTGTGTTGTGACTGGTCGCAAGGGGAAAGGCACTGGCACTTTCGTGCGGTCTGGACTAACTTCAAACCAGAATAACAAGGAGACGACTATGGCTGTCAGCGCAGAACTGAATGACGAAATCCGCATTCTGAATTTGTTTAATCTCGACACCTCACTTGAAGGTATTAAAGCCCATAAAGATGCCACTGCCGAGTACAAGGCTGCTATAAGCCGGCTGTATCAGAAAGGCTTGTTGACCCAACCTGATGGCGGCTACCTGACCGATCTTGGTCGTCATTGTGCAGAACATATTCAATCGGCTTTGCGTATTCTGAGTCCCTGAAACTATCATCAAACAGCTGGCCAGCTGGACTCTGCAGCTGGCTTTGTCGTTTTTTTTCAATCCAAATGGCGTTCAGACCAATTTCTCATTGAATTTCTCCGGCAATAAATTTACTTTGTCTGCGGATCCATAACCCAAGCGAAGAATTTATTTAATCTGTAATAGGAAACTTAAAAAGTGACGACCTGGACGCCTCAAAGTTGGCGAGCTTTTCCAATCCAACAACAACCCACCTATGATGATAAATCCCTGCTGGCCTCGGTCGAGCAACAATTGCATAAATATCCGCCGCTGGTGTTTGCGCAAGAGACCCGGGATTTGTTTAGTCAGCTCGGCCAGGTGGCCGAGGGCAAAGCATTTTTATTGCAGGGTGGCGATTGTGCTGAAAGCTTTAGTGACTTTAATGCACCAAAAATCCGCGACACCTTTAAAGTGCTGTTACAGATGGCCGTCGTGCTGACCTTTGCCGGTGGCTGCCCCGTGGTCAAAGTGGCACGTATGGCGGGTCAATATGCCAAACCGAGGTCCAGCGATCTGGAAACCATCAATGGCGTGTCTTTGCCCAGTTACCGTGGCGACATTATCAACAGCTTCGAGTTTACTGAAGACGCCCGCCGGCCCGATCCAAACCGGTTATTAACGGCCTATCATCATTCAGCGGCAACGTTAAACCTGTTGCGAGCTTTTGCACAGGGGGGGCTCGCCGATTTGCATCAGGTGAGCCGCTGGAATATGGGCTTTGTGGAATCCAATCCACTGAAAGGCCGCTACCAGGACATTGCCCAGCGTATTCAGGAAGCGTTGCGGTTTATGGAAATCTGCGGCATCACGTCTGAAAATGCGCCGTCAATCCGTGAGACCTCGCTCTACACCTCGCATGAAGCGCTGCTGCTTAATTATGAAGAGGCACTGACCCGCCGTGATTCACTGACCGGAGACTGGTACGACTGTTCAGCCCATATGGTTTGGATTGGTGAGCGGACAAGGCAGCTGGATCATGCCCATCTGGAGTTCTTTAAAGGGATTAAGAACCCTGTTGGTGTGAAAATTGGCCCTGGTATGGACGAAATGGATCTGATCCGTCTGATTGATGCACTGAACCCGGACAATACGCCGGGTCGACTGACCCTGATCACCCGAATGGGGGCGGACAAGCTGGCAGAAAAACTGCCGGCTCTGGTGCGTCGGGTGCAGCGCGAAGGTCGTAAGGTGGTCTGGAGCTCTGATCCTATGCATGGCAATACAGTCAAGGCGAGTAATGACTACAAAACCCGTGACTTTGAAGCCATTCTGCGTGAAATCCGCTACTTCTTCGCCGTGCATCAGGCCGAAGGCAGTCATGCTGGCGGTATTCACCTGGAAATGACCGGTGAAAACGTTACTGAGTGTACAGGCGGTGCTTATGGTTTGTCGGAGCAGGATTTAAGCCGCTGTTACACCACTCAGTGTGATCCGCGGTTGAATTCCGATCAGGTGCTGGAACTGGCATTCCTGATCGCTGACACTTTACGTGCAGTCCGCAAATAACCACAGTTCTGCCACAACAGCCGCTGCCGTTGCAGCGGCTTTACCTCATTTAGTGGTGCTCGGCGCTGGTAGCATCGGTTGTTACCTCGGCATACTGGCCGCTCAGAGTGGGCTGTTTCAGGTCAGTTTTATTGGTCGCGAATCGCTGGCGCTTGATGCAGCTGTGTATGGCTTTACGGCCCAGAATCTCGAATTACGCTGTTATTCACTGAACAGCCCGGCAGTGTTTACCTCATTAGAGGCGCTGCGGGGAGCGGATCTGGTGCTTTGTACTGTCAAAGCTGTTTCATTGCATTCCTTGTTACCTGAACTTGGCCACTACCTGCGCTCTGATGCCGAAATAATCGCGTTGCAAAATGGCGTCGCAATGCAAAGCTGGTATCAGCAGTTTCTGCCGTTAAAGGTGGGGCGAGCGATAGTGCCTTTTAATGTTGTAAAAGCCGGACCTGGTTTGTATACCCGTACCAGTGGTGGGGCCATGGTGTGGTCAGGGCCAGCAACGACGCTGCAATCCAGGTTGATGGACGCCTTGTCAGCCACTGGTTTGCAGTCAGAGTTACAGCCCAATATTCTGGCGGCTGAACTCGGTAAGTTATTGCTGAACCTGAATAATGCCATTAATGCTTTGTGTGGACTGCCGTTGAGGCAGCAGTTACAGCAACGCCCGTATCGTCTGTTGTTGGCAGGCGTGATGGATGAGTTGTTGACCTTGTGCCGTTACAGGAAACTGTCACTGCATCGTTATACCCAAGTCCCTAACGCCGCACTGCCCACTGTACTGCGGTTGCCGGACGGGCTGTTTCGTGTTGTAGCCAGTTCCATGTTGGCTATCAATCCTGAGGCCCGTTCATCAATGTGGGACGACTTGCAGGCTGGACGGCAGACAGAAATTGATTACCTGAATGGTGCCGTGGTGGCTTTGGCTGAAGAAGCCGGACTGAAGGCGCCCCTTAATCAGGCGCTGGTCAGCCTGGTGCGGCAAAAGCAACAGGGCCAGTCTGTCAGCCTGACACCACAGCAGGCCTTGCAGTTGCTGGCACTTTAGACTCAGTACTTCTGCCGTTTTAAGCCGGTTTGCGCCATGATTTTGGCTGAAATTTCTTCAATCGATAAGTGGGTGGAGTTCAGATAAGCGATACGCTCTTTCTGATACAAAGCTTCCACTTCATCCAGTTCCAGTTTGCACTGGCGCAGTGACGCGTATTTGCTGCCAGGTCGGCGCTGTTCACGGATTTGGCTTAACCGCTCAGGTGTAATGGTTAAACCAAAGAGTTTGTTTTTATGCAGACGCAGCTCATTTGGCAGTTTCAGATGATCCAGATCTTCCGGCACAAAAGGGTAGTTAGCGGCTTTAATGCCGTATTGCAAGGCCAGGTACAAACTGGTGGGGGTTTTGCCGGAACGGCTGACACCGACCAGAATAATATCAGCCTTCGCATAGTCCTTTAAATTGGAACCATCGTCATTGGCCAGAGCAAAGTTTACTGCGTCAATCCGGAAGTCATAGGTTTTTTCATGAATGCTGTGGGTTCGGTGGGTCTTGGGCATCGCCAGTATGCCCAGCTCTTTTTGCATGGGTTCAACAAAGGCATTTAAAAAGTCATAACAACTGCCTTCGCTGCTGTTAATGATCAACCGCAACTTGTCGTCCACAAAGGTTTGAAACACCAAAGGGCGCACTCCGGTAGTTTTATAACGATCGTTAATCCGTTGCTTGACCTGTAAGGCCAACTCTTCGGTTTCGACAAAAGGAATGGTGATATGGTCGAATTCCGCGGGAAAGAGCGATAGAAGGGCATGTCCAAACACTTCAGCGGTAATACCGGTCCCATCAGATATATAGAAGGCAGTTCGCACGGGATACCTCATTTGTCGTTATAAAATTACATTAGAAATTAAGGTTTTAATTCATTCTAACCCCAGTGTAGAATGAGATGGCTATGTGGCTAGCCATGTAAGCTTACAGAACCTGCAACACAAATTGGAGACTTATCGTGCAAGAATTCGTTGTTTGGTACCAGGACTTAGGCATGCATGACGTTCCGCGCGTCGGCGGAAAAAATGCCTCGTTGGGGGAGATGATCAGTAACCTGGCAACTGCCGGTGTACAGGTTCCGGGTGGCTTCGCAACTACAGCGGATGCCTTTAATCAGTTTCTGGAACAGAGTGGACTGAACGAACGAATTTATCAACTGCTGGATGGCCTGGATGTCGATGATGTGACTGCACTGGCGAAAGCCGGTGCGCAAATCCGCCAATGGGTGATTGATACGCCGTTTCAGGCTGAGTTTGAGCAGGCGTTGCAGCAGGCCTATCAGCAGTTAGTCTCAGACAGTGTGGGTGATGTTTCGTTTGCCGTGCGTTCCTCGGCCACCGCCGAAGATATGCCGGATGCCTCTTTTGCGGGCCAGCAGGAAACTTTCCTCAACGTGCGTGGCTACGAGCAGGTTCATGAAGCAGTCAAACATGTGTTTGCCTCCCTGTTCAATGACCGTGCCATTTCTTACCGGGTGCATCAGGGCTACGACCATCGTGGAGTGGCGTTGTCTGCAGGCGTGCAGCGTATGGTGCGTTCTGATTTATCGTCCTCCGGCGTGATGTTCAGCATCGATACTGAATCAGGTTTTGAGGATGTGGTTTTTGTCACCTCGTCTTATGGTTTGGGTGAAATGGTGGTGCAGGGCGCTGTCAATCCGGACGAATTCTATGTTCACAAGCCCACTGTACTGGCAGACAGACCGGCAGTGGTACGCCGCACTTTGGGCAGCAAGCTGGTGCAGATGGTGTATTCCTCCGATCGGAGTCATGGCAAGCAGGTGCTGATTCAGGATGTCGCAGCAGACAAACGCCAGCAGTTTTCCCTGACCGACGCCGAAGTGCAGGAACTGGCCAAACAGGCCATCATTATTGAACAACATTATGGCCGCCCCATGGATATTGAATGGGCCAAAGACGGTGTAGACGGCAAACTCTATATAGTGCAGGCCCGTCCTGAAACAGTACGCAGCCGGGAAGACAGCAATGAGATGGAGCGTTTCCAGCTCAAAGGCACTGCCGCTGTGTTGACTGAAGGCCGTGCTATCGGCCATAAAATTGGCAGTGGAAAAGCCAAGGTACTGGCCAGTATTGCCGACATGGACCAAATTCAGCCAGGTGATGTGCTGGTCACCGATATGACGGACCCGGATTGGGAACCGATCATGAAACGGGCCTCTGCTATTGTCACCAATCGCGGCGGCCGTACCTGCCATGCGGCTATTATTGCCCGTGAACTGGGGATCCCGGCTGTGGTCGGTTGTGGCGACGCCACCGGCCGTATTCAAAATGGTCAGGAAGTCACAGTGTCCTGTGCCGAAGGCGACACAGGTTATGTGTATCAGGGCATTCTGCCTTTTGAGGTGGTGACCTCCCGTGTCGACCAGATGCCGAAGTTACCGATGAAAATTATGATGAACGTCGGTAACCCGGAACGTGCTTTTTCCTTTGCCCGCTTGCCACATGCCGGTATAGGTCTGGCCCGGCTGGAATTTATTATCAACCGGATGATTGGGGTGCACCCCAAAGCCCTGCTGAACTTTGACCGTCAGAGTGCTGAACTGCAGGCCACTATCCGTCAGATGATGGCCGGTTATGCCTCGCCTGTGGAGTTCTACATTGCCAAACTGACCGAAGGGATCTCCACCCTGGCGGCGGCTTTTGCGCCACAACGGGTGATAGTGCGGATGTCCGATTTTAAATCGAACGAATACGCCAACCTGGTCGGCGGCCAGCAGTTTGAGCCACATGAAGAAAACCCGATGATTGGTTTCCGTGGTGCATCGCGTTATATCAGTGCCGATTTCCGTGATTGTTTTGCGCTGGAGTGTGAGGCGCTCAAAAGGGTGCGTAACGAAATGGGCTTCACCAATGTGGAAGTGATGATTCCCTTTGTGCGCACGCTGGAAGAGGCCAAAGCCGTAATTGAACTGCTGGAAGCCCATGGATTGAAGCGTGGCGAAAATGGCCTGAAGGTTATTATGATGTGCGAGCTGCCATCAAACTGCCTGCTGGCTGAACAGTTCCTCGAGTATTTCGACGGCTTCTCCATAGGTTCCAACGACCTGACACAGCTGACCCTGGGTCTGGACCGGGACAGTGGTCTGATTGCCCATCTGTTTGATGAGCGTAATCCAGCCATTAAGAAGTTGCTGGAAATGGCCATTTCCACCGCCAAAGCCAAAGGTAAATATGTCGGTATTTGTGGCCAGGGCCCGTCCGATCATGAAGACTTTGCCGCCTGGCTGATGGAGCAGGGCATTGATTCAGTCTCACTGAACCCGGATACGGTACTGGAAACCTGGTTGTACCTGGGCGAGAAATACGGCGAATAAGCGGGGGGATTCTCTCTTTGTTTTGGCTGCCGGGTGTTGCACCCGGCAGCCTGTCTTTACCATGAAATTCTGCTTTAGAAAATCCACTGCTCAGCCGATGTTTAAACTGAGGCCTGACCGAAATTTTGATCTGGTAAAGTAAGCTGGATCCATGTTTCACATTTATCATATAGTCAAATTAAATTCATCCGTATTGACTTTGAATCCTCAGAATAGTCAGACTCCTGCAGATAAAAATACAGAAATGATAAAATTTGCCGTTTTTTTCATATTTGCACTTGCGCATTGATGTTTTTTTCATTAAATTGGTAAAAGTGATACATGAAATCTGGTTTTTACGTCGTTCCGACAACAGAACCATATCAGATTGCTTGTGCTTTGTTTCAATTTTGTCAATTTTAAGAACCGGCTGATGGCGCGGCTTTGGTAGGAGGTATCATGGAACACTATGATGATGTGTTGCAGTTCGTGACAAAAACTGGCGCGCATAATTTAAATTACCGAAGCTTTGAATCTGCCGCTTTTATTCCGGGCAATTCCCGCTGGAAGTTAATCAATCAGGTGGCGTCGTTTGACCGGGAAACTGCTGAATTTTCCAGAACCCCGAATGCGGATGCCGCTTGCTACCCTTACGGTGACAAACTGGTCGGGCGGAGTGAGCCTGGCAACCCTGTTCAGCGGTTAAGTACTGTCGAATCAGTGAATGAACTGCATGGAACAGCCCGAGACGGTTCCATTCGTGACTTGTCCCATTTATTTCTTAAAACGCAGAATCCGGCACCAGCTGCAGAAAAAGAGCCAGCCAGTCCGTTATCATTATTATTAGAACGGATAGGTGCATGAATTTAATTTGTGTGGCATCTCCGAAAGGGGGGGTGGGTAAAACAACGCTGACGGCCAATCTTGCTCACGCGTTACAGCGTTTAGGCTTGCGGGTACTGGTGATTGATTTTGACCCGCAAAATTCACTGAGGTTGCATTTTGGCATGCCACTCAGTGATTCGTCCGGCCATGTCAAAGACTGGAATGCAGTTCAGGAATGGTCTCATCATGTGCGGGAATCTGATTCCGGTGTGCGTTATGTTCCGTATGGCCGTGTACAAAAATTTGAAAAAGACCACTACGAGCAGACTCTGGCAAAAGAACCCAAACTGCTGGCGACCTGGCTGGCCCCTTTTATCAGCCAGCCAGAGCTGGTGGTGATCGCTGATTTGGCGCCGGGCTATTCTGTCGCCATGCAGGCTTTGTGTCAGTTCGATCCTATTATTCTCAATGTGTTATTGGCAGACAGTGCCTCACTGAGCAGCCTGCCGGAAATTGAGTCCGGCAATTTGTATGGCGAGGATATGCGTGATCGCTGCTATTACATTGTGAATCAGGTGGATGTGCGCAGTCAGCTGAATGCAGATGTCACCTCGTTTCTGACTCAGCGTCTGGGGTCGGCTTTACTGGGGACAGTGCACCGCGATGAGGCTGTGGCCGAAGCCAATGCAAACCAGATGCTGGTATTCAAATATTCCCAGGCGTCAGCTGTTGCCGCTGATTTTGATGCAATAGCAAAAAATCTTCACAGGTTATTGCCCAAAGCAATCTTTAATCCGCATAAAAAATCAATTTAAAAAACGTTGCGTAAGGGATTAAATGACGAACAGAGACTCTAAAGCGCCCTCGACGACCTTGAGTGTGCTGGCATTTATCTTCTGGTTGGTGGTGGCCGTTGTGATAGTGACCACCCCTCTGGACCTGAGCAGTCAGACTTTATTTGGCCTGGCTTGTGGTTTGTTGTTGATTTTGGTGGCTCGCATCAAAAACCACTGGACTCATATGGTCATGTTGTTGATGTGCGTCATTGTCTCCACCCGTTACCTGTATTGGCGTACCACTGAAACCCTGGTGTTTGACAGCCTGCTGGAAGGCTTTCTCGGCATTGGCTTACTGCTGGCTGAGTTTTATGCCTGGATTATTCTGACGCTGGGCTTCTTTCAGACCATCTGGCCGCTGGAGCGCCGTATCGTGCCTATGCCGGATGATGTCTCTGCCTGGCCCACTGTAGACGTTTACATTCCAACCTACAACGAAAGCCTGGATGTGGTGAAAGACACAGTACTGGCGGCGCAAAATATTGATTACCCACGCGACAAACTGAAGATTTACATTCTGGATGACGGCCGGCGCGCTGAATTTGGTGCTTTTGCGGCTGCCGCAGGCGTCGGCTATATCAGCCGTGATGACAATAAACACGCCAAAGCGGGGAATCTGAACAATGCCATCCGGCTGACAGACGGTGAGCTGATCTGCATATTTGACTGTGATCACGTCGCAACCAGAGCTTTTTTGCAGGCGACAGTGGGGGCTTTTGTGACGGACCCCAAGCTGGCATTAATGCAGACACCGCATTTCTTTTACTCGCCAGACCCCTTTGAACGTAACCTAACCACGGGCAATGAAATTCCGCGTGAAGGCGAATTGTTTTACGGCCCGGTGCAAAAAGGCAACGATTTCTGGAATGCCGCATTTTTCTGCGGTTCCTGTGCTGTGATACGGCGCAGTGCAATTGAAGAAATAGGTGGGTTCGCGGTAGAAACAGTCACCGAAGACGCTCACACGGCGCTGAAACTGCAGCGCCGCGGCTGGAATTCCGCCTTTTTGGGCTTGCCACTGGCTGCCGGGCTGGCAACTGAACGTCTGGCATTGCATATTGGTCAGCGCGCCCGTTGGGCCAGGGGCATGATCCAGATCTTGCGGATGGACAACCCGCTGTTGGGCAGAGGATTAACCTTGCCCCAGCGTTTGTGTTATCTCAACGCCATGATGCATTTTTTGTTTGCGTTGCCCCGTATCGTGTTTTTAACCGCCCCCTTGTGTTACCTGTTATTTGGTCAGAACATTATTGATGCTTCGCCAGAAATGATTCTGGCTTATGCATTGCCGCACCTGTTGTTTACCACCTACACCAACTCACGGCTGCAGGGGCGTTTCAGGCACACCTTCTGGGGCGAAATTTACGAGGCTGTGCTGTCGTTTCATCTGGTACTGCCAACCATAGCCACCTTGTTAAATCCGCGCAAAGGAAAATTCAATGTGACCGAAAAAGGCGGTTTGCTGGAAAATGGCTATTTTGACTACGACATTGTCAAACCACATTTGTTTACCCTGGTGCTGCTGATCTGTGGTGTCTTGTCCGGCATCGTGCAGCTGATCTGGAATGAGTATTACAATATTGAACCTAAAGTGCTGGCACTGAACCTGTTCTGGGCCGGCTTCAGCTGCATTATGTTGTTTGCTTCCGTGGCCGTGGCCCGTGAAATGAAACAGGTGCGGCGGACAGTCCGCCTGGATATTTCCTTGCCGGTAGTGTTGCATCTGGAATCTGGTCACACCCGCAAAACCAAGTCGATGAATTTATCGATGGGCGGCGCTCAGGTGGAGAATGTGACCCAGCAGGAAGACAACGAACAGATCCGCGATATTGAGATTTCATTGAACAACACCGCGATGGTGTTCCCGGTCGAAACCATCTACCGGGATGAAGAATGTATCCGCTTCAGCTTTGGTGAGTTGCCTATTGCCCAGCGGCGCGAACTGGTCAAAGTGGTGATGGGCCGTGCGGATGCCTGGTTACCCAGCTACACCGAGCACAAAGACAATAACATCTTATTGTCTTGCTTCCGGGTCATGCGTTCCATTGCCGGCTTATTCCAGGAATCCATCGTGAAGAAGAAAGAGCGGGAGTATGAAGCAGAAGGTGCCGCCCGTCCGCTCAGCGGCTGGAAAGCCAGGCTGGCTTTGTTAGTGGTGATTGCAGTCAGTGCTGTCATTCTGTCTAACCAGGCGCTTAGTGCGCCTCAGACCCCTGCTGAAAAACCAGTTGTCGTGGCCAAAGGCAATAAGGTGTGGGACAGCCGCACTGAAATCTATTCTTTCGAAGAGCTCGGCGCGCTGGAAGACATTTACTTTTTTGGTAATAACACAGCGTCGGGTCTGAATTTCACCTTGCGTAACGATGAATTTGTCCGTAGTGCCCAGTTGAAGTTAAAACTGAATTATTCCGAGGCCTTGCTTGAAGATGAAAGTTTTCTCGATGTGGTGCTTAATGGACAGTTGCTGAAGACGGTGGAATTGTCACCCTTTAATGCCAAGTCCCTGGAAGTGGATATTGCCATTGAGCCAGCGCTGGTGCTGAGCACCAACAATCTTGGTTTTCGCCTGACCGGTCGCACTGTGCAGGAATGTCAGAACGAGTTGTCTAAAGAAATTTGGATCAAGGTTCAACGCGATTCGTCATTGAGTATGTCAGTTCAGCGCCTCCCGGTCAGCCCGGATTTGGCCAGGTTCCCAGAACCCTTTTTTAATCCAGGTGCCATGAACCGGGTTTCAGTGCCTGTGGTGCTGCCGGTCAATGCCAGTGTGGCAACGCTGACCAGTGGGGCCATAGTTGCATCGTACATTGGCCGGGTGGCGGAGTACCGCAATCTGAGTTTCCCTGTCATGCGCAACCTGATCCCGATGGAAAACGCCATTGTGTTTGTTACGCCGGATGAACGCATCCAGGGGTTGACGTTGCCCAGGATCCAGGGGCCGGAACTGCGGTTAATTGACAACCCGTTAAGCCCTGTTTACAAATTGTTGCTGGTGATGGGCCGCACACCGGAAGAGCTGAAAACAGCCGCTACTTATTTGGTCACCCGCACTGCAGCACTCAAAGGCACAGTGGTCAAAGCTGAAAAAGTCAGTCGTGATCTGATGCAACCCTATGAAGTGCCCCGCTGGACTACCACACACAGAGCAGTGCAGTTTTCTGAGTTTTTGCAGGAATCTCAGCTGGCCAGCCATGGCTTGTTCCATTCGCCGGTAGAGTTGAATTTTCGTGCATCGCCGGATCTGTTTTTCTGGGATGGCGAATACATTCCAATGACCATCAAGTATAACTTTCCGGAAGGCGACTGGCTGGATGAACGCAATTCATCATTGGATGTGTCGTTAAATGGCCGTTACCTCGCGTCTTTGCCAGTGAACCAAACCGGCGTCTGGGCCACGCTGAACCGCTGGCTGGGCCGGGACATCCGACAGGAAAGTGCCAGGCTGCGTATTCCGCCTTATTTACTTTATGGCGAAAACAAACTGCGGCTGTACCATCATTTTGCGGTGAATTCGACCGGCTGTGATCTGAATGTGCCAAAAGAAATCACCGGCCGTATTCACGGTGATTCCAGTATTGATTTGACTGCGGCCAAAAACTTTACGCAATTGCCAAACTTATCTTATTTCGTCGGTGTTGGTTTTCCGTTTACGCGCCGGGCTGATCTCTCTGAAACCGTGGTGTTATTGCCAGCCCAGCCTGGCAATGAAGAAATTGAAACCTTGTTCGAACTGGCTGCCCGGATGGGGCGTGATACAGGGTACCCGGCACTGGAGCTCAGTGTGAAAACCGGTCTGAGTTACACTGAAGATCTTCAAGGCCATGATTTACTTGTTATTTCAAACTTTAAAGAGTTAAAAAAATCGCACATACTGAATCAGAGTGCCTTTGAAGTGCAACGTGACCGGCTGCAGGTCAAATCCTACAGCACTCTGGAGCATGTGCTGTGGTTTTTAAAAGGTGACTGGACCAGAGAAACCAAAGCGGCGGCCCGGGTGCTGGACAGCACACAGAATGTGCAGGGGTTGTTTAGTTTTGTTTCACCTGTTGATCAGGAGCGTGTGGTGGTTGTAGTAGCGGCAGAAACCTCTGCTCAGTTACCTCAACTGATCGAATCGCTGAACAAGCCACTGGTCAGCAGTGAAGTCTTGTGGGACATGTCGCTGGTGGATTCAGATGGCAAGGTGCGCAGTGCCAGAGTCGGCGAACAAATTGCGGTTGGCCGCATGCCCTGGCATATGGAACTGCGCTGGTTCTTTGGCCAGCACATTATTTTTATGGTGATAGGTCTTGCCTTAGCGGCCTTTGCTGGCGCCGCTATTTTGTATCCATTATTAAAACAACGGGCTGAGTACAGAATTACGAAGGGATCCGGGATAAATGAATAGATCAATGCTGGCTGCATTCGCCTTTTGTTTGATGGGACAGGCCGTGGCAGCCGACGACCAGACCAGTTTTGGTGGCTTGTTTGAGCAGGCTGACTTTTGGCAGGAACGCAACCGCAGCGATCTTGCCCGCGACGCTCTGCAAAAAATTCTGGCCGCAGACCCGAATAACCTGGAAGCGATTTACCGGATGGGGGTTTTGGCTGCGCGTGATAACAACGAAGCCGAGCTGAAAAAATGGTCAGGTTTGCTGGCCAGTCTGTCACCGCTGGATCCCCGTTTAAAAGAGCTGACCGCCGTGCAGGTGGCCAGACAAATTGACCCGGCCACTTTGAGCGAAGCGCGCCGTCTGGCCGCCTCTGGCCAATACGATTTGGCAATTTCGCGTTACAAAGAGGTATTTGGCAGTGACACACCAACTCAGGATTTAGCCGCCGAATATTACCTGACCTTAGCCGGCACATCGGCAGGACTGGCGGTTGCCAAAAAAGAACTGAAGCAGTTGCATGAACTGCGTCCGGCATCCGGCAGTATACGGCTGGCTTATGCTCAGGTGCTGAGTTATGACGAAGGCAGCCGTCGGCAGGGGATCCGTATGCTGGCCGAGCTGGCGCCTGGTTCTGAAACAGCCCGAAGCCACTGGCGTCAGGCCCTGTTGTGGCTCGACGTCAAAGCTGCAGATAAAAACCTGTACGAACAATACAACCAGCAGTTTCCGGATGATGTTGAAGTGATGGACTACTTCAGGGAAAAAGCCAAGTCTGGATCCACAGCGGCGGTGCTGAACAGCCGCACTCTCGGCTACCGGGCTTTGGATGCCAACCGGCTCAGCCAGGCTGAAAGTTATTTTCGCAAAGCACTGACCGAAAACCAGAACGACGCTGACGCGCTGGCCGGTATTGGTTTAATCCGTCTGAAACAGCAGCAGTTCAGTCAGGCAAAAGACACCCTTGGCCGAGCGATGGCGATGGCACCCGGCAAAAGCAACAACTGGCGCCAGGCCTATCTGTCGGCTGATTTTTACAGCCGCATGGCCCGGGTGCAACAATTGACCGATCAGGAAAACTACCAGCAGGCACAAACCGAAGTCGCGGCATTAACCAAATTCCCGGCCCCCTTTGATCTGGAGGCTCAGGTGGTTTCTGGTCAGCTGCAACACAAACAGGGTCAGCTGGAACAGGCGAAATCCACCTTTGGCGCTGTGTTACAGAAAAAACCGTCCCATACAGCGGCCAAACTGGGGTTAGTGGGCGTACTGCAAAGTATGGGGCGCTGGGAAGAGGCCGAACGTTTAGCGGCTCAATTGTCTGACGCTGAACGTGGTCAGATTGCCGGTTTGTCTCAGCCTGAAGTGCAGCGGCTACGTGCTGATGCTGCCAACAGCAACGAATTGCTGGCGGAAATCAGCCTGCGTCGGGCGTTAAAGCTGGCCCCGGATGATCCATGGGTCCGGCTGGATTTGGCCCGTCTGGTGCAGAAACAGGGAGAGCCGGCAAGAGCCCGGGCGGTCATTGAGCCCTTGCTCAGTCAGCCGGACGCCGATTCCCGCTTTGCTGCAGCCATGTTTGCCAGTGAGCAGCAACGCTGGCGGGATGTGGAACAAATCATGGCTTCAGTGCCGGCCGCTCAGCAGACGGCTGCCATGCGGGAGCTGGCAGTGCAGGCGGCAGCGCGGGCTAAATTAAGCCGGGTGTTGCAACGCGCTGCGGCAGGGGATCAGGATCATGCACAACAACTGATCACAGAGATGATGCAGCAGGGCTCAATGAGTGCAGGTGCAGCCGGCGACTTGGCTGCTGAGCTGTTAAAAAGTGGTCAGTCGGGTCTGGCGTATCAGGTAGTTGAGATGGATTTGATGCGTGGCATGACCGATGCTCCGTCTCAGTATCTGAGCCATATCACAGTGCTGAATGAAACCGGTCATGCACGGCAGGCCAAACTCTTGTTGTCGGAGCTGATGCTCAGATCCGACCTCAGCCAGACCGACAAAGCTCAGTTTGATCAGTTGCAACGGGGACTGGCCGTCAGAGAGGCGGATACGCTGAGAACGGATGGTCAACTGGCGCTGGCGTACGATTTGCTGGCGGCGCATCTGCGTGAGTTTCCGGAAGACGAAAGCCTGCTGCTGGCAATGGCCCGGCTGTACCAGGACGGCAAAAAAACCACTGAAGCTGAACAGATTTACGACTATGTACTCAGACTCAAGCCCGACAGCAAAGAGGCCCTTTCAGGGGCTGTAGAGCTGGCGCTGCAAAAAAATGAACCTGAACGTGCCCGGCAGTTGCTGAACAAACTGGACTGGAATAGCAACCAGCAACCAGAATGGCTGATGCTGGCAGCCAGGGTAGCTCAGGCGGAAGGCGATCATGACAGGGCAACAGAGCTGCTGGTCAAAGCCCGCAAACTGGCGTATCAGAATACGGCGGTCTGGGGACAGACGGAAACAGCACGTTCATCCAACCCATTCCGTGACAGCACAGAGACGGAAAATAACCCGTTCCGTGACCGTAAACAGAAACGGAGTTTTGCCCGCAACAGCCGGCCGGAATGGCTGCCTGGTCAGCCTGGGGTGGCCGATATTCAGAGTGCCGAAGTCAGTAATCCGTCGGCGTCCATGTTTGAGCAAATTGACAGCATGCTGGTGGCTATTGAGCAGGAGACCAAAACCCGGATTGACACCGATGTCGTACTTCGGGTGCGCGAAGGCGCGGATGGCTCCTCCGGACTGGCTGCAGTGGAAACTCCTATCACCCTGTCCACCGGCTTAGTGGGAGGGCGGGTCGAGGCCAGTGTCACTCCGGTGTCGTTGAACTCCGGCACAGTGGAAACAGAAAACGACATCAATTTGTTTGGTCGTGGTGCCGTGGTCAATGCGTCCAGCGGTTTAAGTGCCCGAATGGCTGTGCTGGGTGATGTACTGGATGATATAGATGATTTGGGGGTGGCATATGAAAACGCAAAAAATGAATCGGATGCCGCTGCTGCCAGCCCAAATGAATCTCCGGCCAATATAGCGCGGTTACAGGCTGTTACTGCGGCCGCTAAAACAGTATTTGACCGGGCTGCTGCCATTGATTTATTTCAGACCTTTGATCTGACGGCGCGCAACCTGACGTCCAGTCAGCTTGAACTGATTGACGAGTTTTTAAACGAAAACTATGGTGCATCCACTATTACGCTGGATTCATCTTCCGTTGAAGCGTTCAGGGAAAGCCGGGCCAGGCTGGAAAGCCTGATCGCCACAGCGCAGGATCAACTGGATACCCTGGCCATCAGTACAGGGAATCCGCAGACTCAGCGCAATTCAGGGGTCGCTCTGGCGGTGGGTTATAAGAGCGATCTGCTCAGCGCCGATGTGGGAACTACGCCTTTGGGGTTTGATAAAACCAATGTGGTCGGTGGCCTGAAAGTTCAGCCGGAAATTGCCAAAAATACCCGAGTCGTGCTGCAGGGCGAACGCCGTGCAGTTAAAGACAGCCTGCTGTCCTACGCCGGCACTGTGGACCATGTCAGCGGTGAACGTTGGGGGGCCGTGACCAAAACGGGCGGCAGTCTGGGGCTGAACTTTGACAACGGGGCGGCCGGGGCTTACGGCTCGGTGTCCAAACATAAGTACGATGGCGACAATGTGGCGTCCAACAGAGCCGAAGCTGCAGAGGTCGGTGCATATTACCGTCCGGTGCGTGACCCGGATGAGCAGCTGCAGTTAGGTATTCATGTCAGCTACAACAGCTTCGATGAAAACCTGAGCAAATTTACCTTTGGCCACGGTGGGTACTTCAGCCCGCAGGATTATGTCAGTGTGGCGTTTCCTGTCAGTTATGGTGCTACAGTGAACGACTGGAGTTATAACTTATTGTTTGCACCTGGCTTTCAGAGCTACAGCGAAGATGGCAACAGTCTGTTCCCGACCGACGCGGCAGCACAGGCCGCACTGGATTTATTCTATGCACTTGGTGCCTTTGATCAGGCAGGTTATGCCGCGTCCAGCAAATCTGGTTTTGGCATGAGTTTTGGCGTCAATGGTGAATACAGACCCAGCCCGGATCTGAAGTTTGGTGGACAGCTGGCGTACGACAGTTTTGGTGAATACAACGAGTCGGTGGTCCGGTTGTATATGAAGTATCTGGTGGGAGGGACAAATGACTGATCAGGCGGACATCACTGTAGATTATTTTTTCCGCCAACAAACTCAGGCGGCCTGGATCCCCTTTGTGCGGGTTTTTATTGCTGAAATTGTACAGACCGCCGGTGAAGCTGGTGCCGATTCATTTTTACGTCAGATGGGCAAGCGGCTGGCAAAAGACTATCCTTTGGCGCTGTACAACAGCATTGAAGAGCTTGAGCGTTCTATCAATGGGGTGCTTAAACAGTTTCAGTGGGGCTGGGTGCGTATTCAGGTGCTGGACAGCAGTCTGCTGTTGCGCCACGGTGCATTTCCGCTGCCTTCGTATGGCGATGCCGGGCAGGAGCGGCTGGAGGCGCGGTTGTTCAGTGCGCTGCTGGAAGGTTTGTATCAGAGTTGGTTGGTGTCATTGGGTGGGAAACCCGATGTCCAGGTCAGAATGCGCAAAGCAGAAGCCGGAGGTCTATTTGAATTTGTTTACGGAAAAAGCCGGCAGGACCATCCGGGTCACCATGCCTGGCCTAATTAGCCTGCTGTCCGGCCTGCTGCTGATGTCCATGTCATGCCTGGCCGATACCTCGGCAGACTGGCCAGGTTACAAACAACGTTTTGTCACAGCTGAAGGCCGGGTTGTAGACAGTTTTAACAAAATCAGCCATTCCGAGGGGCAGGGATGGGGCATGTTGTTTGCCCAGGCCAATGATGATCCGCAGACCTTTGAATCCATGTGGCGCTGGACCCGGAAAAATCTCGCCAGAAAAGACAACAGGTTGTTTTCCTGGCGCTATGACAGTCAATCAGTGCCAGCAGTCACTGATCCGAACAACGCCAGTGATGGCGATATTCTGATCGCCTGGGCCTTGCACAAAGCGGCACAGCGCTGGAAAAACCCGAATTACGCAGCGGCTTCTGCCGCAATTCGCCGGGATATTCACCAGTTACTGGTGCGCCAGTTTGCCGGTTATACGGTGTTGCTGCCTGGCTTGTCTGGTTTTGATTCTGACCACTATGTGGACATCAATTTGTCCTATTGGGTGATCCCTGCCTTTAATGATTTCGCCCAGCTGGAGCCGGAGCTGCAGTGGCAGGCTCTGGTGCGCGATGGCCAGAAGTTATTGGCTTTATGCCGCTTTGGCGAACTGAAATTACCAACAGACTGGATCCGCCTCGAGCAGGATGCCAAAGTCTCACCGACGCCGGAAAAACCAAGCCGTTTCAGTTACGATGCAGTACGGATCCCCATGTATTTCGTGTGGGGCAGGGCGTTAACTCCCGAGCTGAAACAGCCATTTCTGGCGTTCTGGCCACAAGGCCAGGTGATTGCAGACTGGGTGGATGTGAAATCCGGAGAAAAAGCCAATTACCCGGCATCCAGCGGAATTAAAGCTGTGCAAGCATTGCTGCATGGCGACAGCAGTTTTATCGCGGCCCAACTGAAAGCGGAAGATGACTACTACGCAGCCTCGCTGTTGATGCTCAGCAAACTGGCTGCGCAGTCTGTATTAACTGGCCCTGCACACGGGCAACTGACTGGTAAAACGACGGATCTGCGGCAATTGCCCCCGGGCGGGCCTTAACACCGACCAATAACGGGCTGCGCCTTTCGCCTGAGTTCCCCAGTCTGACGAGCTGATCTGGCCATCGGTTTGCACCCATTTCTGCATAATTCGTACAGCACAACTTAGATTAATAGCCGGATCATGCAGTTGCTCCGCCTCTGTGATGTTGCAACGGTAACGCGGCTGGTTGGCACTTTCCTGCGAGATTTGCAACAAACCGCGGCTAATCACCGGTTTGCCTTTGCCGTCGCGGAATTTTTCCTGGTAACGGGTTAATGGCTGGAAATTACTTTCAGGTTTAGCCATCGCTGACAACAAGCCCACCCAAAACTTGCTGCGCTGATGCAAGTTCAGTTTGGGGTAAGCCGGACAAAATTGTGTGATATCCGCAGGTTTGAGCTGAGGTAATTTCGATTGCTGAACAGAGCGTTCCAATTGCCTGGTCCAGCTGCCGTCTTTGTTGTGGCCTGCCCAGGCCGCGTAGTCATACGACATCATGGCCTGTAATGGAAAAATAAAACAGCAAAGGCTCAAGCAGTTGAATAAAGTGCGCATAAGAGAAGTGTGATCTGAAGTTCTTGTTCTGTATCGGAAGCGATTGGCAAAACTGTACCAGCCTCACGCATTTTTTTCAGCTGTGCAGTGATTTTTCTGTTGGCTTTGCTGCTGACAGCTGTTGGTTGACTGAGGTAACCTGACAGCCAGCCCGAATAAAGTACTGAAGACAACTGCAGGGAGACGCTATGCCCCATGATCACTCAGGTCATTCTCATTCTCACGGCCATTCCCACCATGGGCATCATCACGGCTCTGAAACGGGCAATATCGCGGTTGCCTTCTGGCTGAACTTCAGTTTCAGCATCATTGAGCTGATCGGTGGCTTGTTAACCAACAGTGTAGCGATTCTGGCGGATGCAATGCACGATTTGGGAGACAGCCTGGCCATTGCTTTTGCCTGGGCGGCTGCCAAAGTGTCTGGCAAAGCACCCAATCAAAGGTATAGCTATGGCTACCGGCGCTGGTCCTTACTCAGTGCTCTGGTCAACAGCCTGATCCTGGTGTTAGGCAGCTGTTGGATTTTGTACGAAGCTGTGCCACGGCTTTGGGACCCGGTGTTACCCCATGCGCCAGGTATGATGGCGCTGGCTGTGCTGGGGGTGTTGGTCAATGGCGCTGCTGTGCTGAAATTACGGCTGGGTAAAACTCAGAATGAACAGGTGCTGACCTGGCATTTGCTGGAGGACGTCTTTGGTTGGGTGGCAGTGTTAGTCGGCTCTTTACTGATTTACCTGACCGGTTGGGCTGTGATAGACCCGTTGCTCAGTATCGGTTTTACGTTGTTTATTTTACTGAATGTCTGGCGCAACCTGCGCCGCACCTTTGGCCTGTTTTTACAGGTATCGCCGGACCCGGCGCTGACACAGGAACTTGAAGAGAAGCTGCAGGCGCTGAATTTTGTCAGCGAGGTGCATCATTTGCATTTGTGGTCATTGGATGGTGAAAAGCATGTGTTAACGGCCCACCTGGTGTTAACTGTGGCCGAACACCCGGACTTGCCTGGGTACAAACAGCAAATCCGCGAGCTGTTGGCGCCTTACCGGCTGCAACATACGACGATCGAATTTGAGTTTGCTGCAGAAGCCTGCCGCGATCATTAAGAGTGCAGTGTGCAGAGCAGGTGCAGCGCAGCTGTACCTGCTGCGGGCTGGCCGCTTATTGACTGATTTCGTCCAGTGATAACGAAAAACTGGGCACAAAAACCTGCAGGAAGTACTTTACTTCAGGTAAATCATAGGTGGCCAGCATGCCTTCCAGCCGCTTTTGGGCAAGCACAAATTCATGATTCCCCGCAGAAATTTCTTCCAGGGTTTTACCATAAGCACATAGAGTGTCGGCCGCCTTGACCAGTTGTTTTTCCGTCTGGCTGTAACTGTCGCTGAGCAACAGACGCTCGTAATGGGCCTGTAGCTCAGGCGGCAGCATTGCCAGCAACTTTTGCTCGGCGATTTGTTCAATCTTCTTGTACTCCTGCGCTATTTGCGCATTGAAATACTTGACCGGCGTCGGTAAATCACCAGTCAGTACTTCACTGGCATCGTGAAACAAAGCCAGAGTGGCCACCCGGTCCGGATTGATTTCTCCTTGAAATAATTCGCGGCGGATAGTGGCCAGCATATGGGCAACCACCGCCACCTGGTGGCTGTGTTCAGCCACATTTTCAGTGGTGACATTGCGCATCAGGGGCCAGCGGTTAATCAGCTTCATCCGGAACAAATGGGCAAAAAAATGGCTGTTGGCTGTCATTGGGAATAACCAGTCACAAACTGACCCAGGCGACCAATGGCCATTTCCAGCTGTTCTTTATGGGGTAAAAACACAATACGGAAATGATCCGGCTCCGGCCAGTTAAAGGCGGTGCCATGCACCAGTAACACTTTATGCTGGCGCAAAAAATCCAACACAAAGAGTTCGTCGTCTTTCACTTTTATTTTTTTGCGGTCTATTTTGGGGAATAAGTACATGGCGCCTTTGGGCCGTACACAACTTAAACCGTCAATGTCGCTGACCAGCCGGTGCGCCAGATCCATTTGGTCGTACAAACGACCACCAGGTACAATCAACTCATTGATGCTCTGATAGCCACCTAATGCGGTTTGAACCGCGTGCTGACAGGGCACATTGGCGCATAACCGCATCGACGCCAGAATATTCAGGCCCTCAATATAGGACTTGGCCAGATGCTTGGCGCCGGACAGGAAAATCCAGCCAACACGAAAACCGGCAATACGGTAGTTTTTCGACAAACCGCCGAAGGTCAGGATAAATAAGTCATCCGCCAGCGCTGCCGTGCTGGTGTGTGTCGTGCCGTCGTATAAAATTTTGTCATAAATTTCATCACTCATTACCACCAGTTTGTGTTCACGGGCTATCGCCAGCAGTTCCAGCAGCATGGCGTCGCTGTAGACAGCCCCCGTCGGGTTATTCGGATTAATCAGCACCAGGGCTTTGGTCTTTTTGCTGATTTTACCGCGCAGGTCGGTCAGATCCGGCATCCAGTCGGCTTGCTCATCACAGCGGTAATGCACGGCTTTACCGCCCGCGAGGTTCACTGCGGCAGTCCAAAGCGGGTAATCAGGGGAGGGGATCAGCACTTCATCGCCATTATCCAATAATCCCTGCAGCGCCATCAGAATCAGTTCAGACACCCCATTGCCAATATAGACATCGTCGGCGTCAGCGCCGCGTATGCCACGCTGCTGGTAATACTGAGCAACGGCAACCCGGGCCGGATAGATGCCCTGAGAGTCGCTGTAGCCTTGGGCATTGGGCAGGTTATGGATCACATGCTTGAGAATTTCATCCGGTGCTTCAAAACCAAAAGGGGCAGGGTTACCAATATTGAGCTTAAGAATACGTTGGCCTTCTTCTTCCATCCGTTTCGCTTCACGTGCCACAGGGCCTCGAATGTCGTAACAAACCCCGTCCAATTTACCCGAGCGCTCAATCGTTTTCATACCACTACCCGTTTATCCCCTGAAAGTCATTGTTGTTTCGACGTTTTCACACATCCAGACGTCTTTTGCAATCACCATCAGGAAAAAAAGTCAGCGCCGAGGCAGTCGGCACTGCTGCCACTGTGGGGTAAAACGCCAATAGTGGGCTAAGGCTTGTTTTAAATCGTAAAAGCTGGTGACAGGCAAGCTTTGGCCGCTGACGCAGGCATAGGTAAAGCGGTGGCAGTTATTGCGTAACAAGTCATAGGACTGGTAACTGTACAGCTGAGAGAGCGCACGCTCTGCTGCCGCAGCTGAACCTATGATCTGGCCTGATGCTGTGGCGGCCAGATACAAATCTTCACCGGAGCGCTGGCCGACAAAACGCTCGAACGACAGCGCCCGGATCAGGCCTGAACCTGCCAGCTCAATCACCTGACCATCGCCAATATAAATGCCGCTGTGTTCAAACAGGTGATAAATTTCACAACACACCACAGCCCCGATTGGGACTGCGGTGTGCAAGGCGGAACTGTGGCGCATCACTGCTGATGATTGACCTTAATATCACCGACACCGACATTCGCGTTGAGGCGCAAAGTGCCTGAGCCTGTCAGCTTGCTGTTGCTGGTGACCATAGCCCGTTCAGTCTGATAACGGCCAGCACCACCTCGGATAGCCGTATCACCAACGCCGGCATCCAGTTCAATCTGCTGATACAGACGGGTGTCCAGTGCAAAATCCACATCACCGACCCCCACATCCACCTTGCCATTCTGGCGTAAACCTTCCACTTCGACAGAGCCGACACCTAAATCCAGCGCCAGACTCAAGTGGGCTGGCAGGCGGACAGTCCAGTTCTGTTCCACATCATCATCATCGTCGAGTTCAATGCGGATTTTGACGGTATCCCCCTGTTGGCGGACATCAATTTTGGCGGCGGATAAATCGGCTCCAAAACCCAACCAGTTGTTATCTGGTTCCAGTTCGACATCCAGAGAGATCTCTGTGCCTTCGACGACGCGGATGTCCACTTCACCTACGGCGACATCCAGTTCAAAATGCTGCAGGTTTTTACTGTCCAGTTGCTGTTGCAGTTGCACTGGCCCGGCAGCCAAGACAGTACCTGACCAGAGAACAGCAGCGGCGATGAAGCTGAGTTTATGCATGGTGTTTATCCTTATTGTTGTGAGTTAAACGGATTTATGCATAGAGTCTGCCAATTTTAAAGTTGTTATTTTTCATATGCTTATGTTGGTGTGGTGGTGGCCGATTTGGCTTTTTCACCGCAGAATAGTCGAAAAACGCATTTGAAGTGGTTAAAATACGCGCCCATTCAGTTTTGACAACAGGCTTCTTCCTTTGACGGAGAAGTTCAACAGGAGATGTGATGCCAGCTCAGGTGATCAGCAGGTTAGGGCAAGTAGCAGTTGCCGCTGTGGTGCTGTACTGCGCCGCTTATCCTTTTTTGAACCCCGCACCTGTTGAAGACATTGTGTCGTTAGAGGAATGGCAAATGCCGTCTAAACTGGCGGCACTGGATGCAGCTGATCAGCGTAAATTACTGAAACGGCTTGCTTATCCGGTCAGCATGCCTGAACTCAGTGCGGTGCCAGATTTTTCTGCCATGAAAGACGTGGACAAAAAGAAGAAGAAGTTTTTTGGTTATCTGTTGCCTTTTGTTGAACGTGAAAATGCCCGTTTGCTGAACCTGCGTCATCAGATCATTGAACTGGAACAACAGTATCAGCAACGAGAGCTGACAGTGGAAGAGTATGCATTTTTATTCAGCCTGTATGATGAATTTAAGCTGGATTACCCGGACGTCGACGCCACAGGCTTTACAGAGTTGTTAAAGCGTGTGGATGTGATCCCGGCTGAACTGGTGTTGGTGCAGGCGGCGAAAGAATCTGGTTGGGGTAGCAGTCGCTTTGCACTGGAAGCCTATAATTTTTTTGGTCAGTGGTGTTTTAAAGCGGGGTGTGGCCTGGTGCCATCGCAGCGTGGCGCAGGTAAATACCACGAAGTGGCGGTTTTTCCGCATGTTGCTGCCGCTGTGACCAGCTATTTCTATAACCTCAATACCTTCTATCAATACGAAGAGTTACGGGCATTGCGGGCGAAACAACGCAGCAATGGCGAAGTGAAAGGGCAGCACCTGGTGGCCGGTTTACTGAAGTATTCTGAACGGGGTCAGGCGTACGTCAACGAAATTGAAAAAATGCTGAGAGTGAATGATCAGCATATTGAGAGCTGATATGAAAGCCTGGATCATCGCGGCAGCGCTTTGCTGCAGCCTGCCATTGCAGGCTGACACTATTTTCAATTACGACGGCTTTTATGCCCGGATGAAAAAAAGCGAAAAGGCGCAGTTCAGTGCTATTACGCTGGCCTTTGAATTGCAGCGTGCAGGCAGCTCAGAGCCTTGTGTGGTGGACAAAGCGCTGATCACTACCGATATCAGCGAAGCCCCTTTGACTCAGGCCGCCAATGGGGAGTTGATCCTGCCTTATGATCAGCAATTGAATGACAATAAAGCGCTGATCCGCTTGCAACAGCCTGCAGGTGAAGCCCCCTGTGACCTCAATTTTAAACTGCGCTCCCGTCTGCCAATTGAGCGTGAAACCCAATTGGCTGTGTTGCAAGGGATGCACAGTCAATTTGATGCGCTGCTCGACAGCCTGGCCGGAGTCGGCAAGTACTGGTTGCCAGAAGTGCAGGGGCTGACGCTGCATTTTGCCGCTGAAGTGGTGGCCAGTTCGCCGGACCCACAGGTTCAGGCAGCACTGCATTGTGAACAGCACAGCTGCAAACTGATGTTGAACAAAGCATTGACTCAGACCGCTGTGATTCAGTTTAGCCAGACACCGCTGTACGCTACACCTTTACTTGCCAGACCCTGATGCCGCTGTATTTGCTGACACACCAGCGTGAGCTGGAAAGGCCAAGCAATACAGGGCGTTTGGTGCTGGAGGAACTGCTTGTTCATGCCAGCCTTCCCGTGACACGTCTTGAGTGGCAACGCAAAAACCCCGACCCGCATTTAGTGCAACTGGCAGAACAACAAAAGTTGTGGTTGTTGTATCCGGCCTCCGAGCCGACAGAAGCTGTGGCAAGGCCAGAGCCGTTGTGTTGGGCCAGTCAGCACTGGGTGCTGCTGGACGCCACCTGGCAGGAAAGTCAGAAGATGCTCAGGCAAAGCCCGTATTTGCAGCAGGCAAAACGGCTGAGTTTACCTGCTTCCCACTCTGTTTATCTGCTGCGGCGCAATCAGCAGGCAGGTGCTTTATGTACGGCTGAAGTGGTGGTGCAGTTGCTGGCGTTGTCTGGTTGGTCTGAGCAGAGCGCTGCATTGGCGCAGCGCTTTATGGATTTTAATCACCGCTGATCGTATTGCAGTCCTGTTTTAGCTTAATTCCACCGTCTGGATCTGTACGGCTTGCTGTTGCTCCTGGTAGTCCTCGTCGGCCAACAAGCCCACCGGAATTTTAGGCACATCGACTTTATCAAAGGCGGTGTCGCCTTCGGCCAGTGTTTCGCCACGGCGCACGGCGGCAAAATCAAACAGATTTTTGTCCAGCATATGCGACAAGGTAATATTTTGCATGGCCTGGAACATGGTCTCAATGCGGCCAGGGAAACGTTTGTCCCAATCCTGCAGCATTTCCTTGACCACCTGACGTTGCAGGCCGTCCTGTGAACCGCAGAGGTTGCACGGAATAATAGGGAAGCCTTTGGCTTCTGCGTACTTTTCAATGTCTTTTTCTTTGCAGTAGGCCAGCGGACGGATCACTATATGCTCGCCGTTGTCACTGATTAGTTTCGGTGGCATCGACTTCATTTTGCCACCGTAGAACATATTCAGAAACATAGTTTCAATCATGTCGTCCCGGTGGTGGCCTAAGGCAATTTTGGTGGCGCCGAGCTCTTTGGCGGTACGGTATAAAATGCCGCGACGCAGCCGTGAGCACAGCGAGCAGGTGGTTTTACCTTCAGGAATTTTTTCTTTGACGATGGAGTAGGTATCTTCGGTGACAATTTTGTAGTCCACACCCAGTTGCGTCAGGTAGGCCGGCAACACATCCGCCGGGAAGCCGGGCTGTTTCTGGTCCAGATTCACCGCCACAATAGAAAACTCAATAGGTGCAGACTGCTGCAGATTCAGCAGTATATCCAGCAGGGTATAGCTGTCTTTACCGCCGGACAAACACACCATCACTTTATCGCCGGCTTCAATCATGTCGAAATCCGCAATGGCCTGACCGACGTGGCGGCGCAGACGTTTGTGCAGTTTGTTCAGATTGTATTGTGCTTTGGCTTGAACTGAATGTGACATGGACTAACACCCCGACGAAAAAAGGCGCACAGTATACTGTGCGCCTTGGCTTCCGTCATCTGTGGTACTCAGTTTTTACTGAGCGGACAGACAAAATTGGCTGGTTTCACTGCCAGCACGTCGCAGTCGAGCCGGTCAATCACGTGTTCGGCTGTATTGCCGATAATGGCTGCCGACAAGCCGGTACGACCTATGGTCCCGATAACGACCATTTCAGCGTCCAGTTCAGTGGCCAGCCGGGGCAACACATCCTCTGGCATTCCTTCGGCGACATGGGTTTGCGCTTGGGGAATACCAAACTCAGCGGCCAGTTTTTGCACCGCCTGCTCGTGGTGTTGTTTCATATTCTGGTTGTAATCCTGTGGGTTAAATTCAGGAATTTCGATGGCGATGTTCACCGGCGTACCTGGGTAGGCATTTACCAGCTGCACTTTGCTGTTGAGCAAAGTGGCCAGCGCAGTGGCCTGCTGCAAAATGCGTTGGTTTAACGAGCTGTGATGCACTTGTTCACTGCCGGCGTTGACAGCCGCTATGATATTGCCTTGTTCCGGCCAGCCATGGTCCTTGACCAGCAGCACGGGGCAAGGGCACTTGCGCAGAACGTGCCAGTCGGTCGGGGTAAAAATCATCGATTTTAAAACGTCGTGATCATGGGTGCCTTTGATCACCAAATCGAACTGTTGCTCCAGCACTGCCTGAACTATGGCTTCAAAGGGCCTGTTGTGCCAGACCACCTGAATATCAATACGCAGGCCTGCGGCCTGGTATTCAGCCACCAGATCACGGATCCACAGCTCGCGGTCCGCTATTACAGCCTGCCGCATGGACTCACGCTCTTCACCGGACAACATAGTGGTCATTTCGTAGGAAAAGTCGTAAATGGATAAAAACGCAGTGAGTTGGCAGTCCTGTAGTCGGGCCAGTTCTATCGCTCTGTCCAGCGCCTTTTGCTCCACCACGGAAGGGTCGAGCACCACCAGAATGTTGGCATATGATGTCATGGTCGATCTCCTGCTTGGCGTTCGCTTTACACTAAGTGTAGCCAAGATAAGCTGATCGTCCGGTCTGGACCTTGTTTTAAATCAAGAGTCTGTGCGACTGACGGTGTATTTAACGGGCAATCACCGACTGTCCGGCTAACTGTTGCAAGGCTTCTGTGTCGATAATGGTAATGAGTTTACCATCTACCCGGATCAGCTCATCCTTATGGAATCGACCCAATAACCGGCTAATAGTTTCAACAGTCAGGCCTAAATAGTTGCCTATTTCACCTCTGGTCATACTTAAACGGAATTCTTTGCGGGAAAATCCGCGGTTGCCAAAGCGGTTGGCCAGATTGGCCAAAAAGGCTGCCAGTTTTTCTTCGGCGTTTTTGCGGTTCAGCAATAACAGCATTTGCTGGTCGCCACTAATGTCCTGACTCATCAGCCGCATCAGTTGCTGCCGAAGTTTAGGCAATTGGTCCATCAACTGGTCAATTTGTGAGAACGGAATTTCACAGACCATGGCCGTTTCCAGCGCCTGGGCATAACTGGGGTGCTGGTGCTCGCCGATGGCATCAAAGCCAATCACATCACCAGGTAAATGAAAACCGGTGATTTGCTCTTCACCTGCTTCGGTCAGGGTAAAGGTTTTAAAAGAGCCGCTGCGTACCGCATACAGGGCTGTCAGTTTTTTGCCGGATTCAAACAGGTAGTCGCTTTTGTGGTACGGTTTTTTTCGGTCAATAATTTCATCCAGGCTATCCAGTTCGGCCTCGCTCAGGCTGAAAGGCAAACAGAGTTGACTGAAACCACAATGTTGACAGTTAAGATTGGCGTGCGACATAAGACCACCCTGACTAAAGACTGGATTCAGCTTAAAAAAACCGCGGGGCAAGAGCAAGCCAAATCAGGTAAATTGCGTAAATGCCTAACAACAAAGCGGCACAAGCCCGTACCTGTGTATGATTTTTAAACCGGCTAAGCAGTGTTGCTGCTCCGCCGGATAACAAAATGGAGGGCAAAGTGCCAGCCCCAAAAGCGAGCATCAAGCAGGCGCCTGACAGCAGTTCACCACTCGCCAGTGCCCAGCCAAGCGCGCTGTACACCAGACCACAAGGCAAGAACCCCCAGCAGAGCCCGTAGGCCAACGCTTTACGGCGACTGTTCAGCGGCATCAGGCGTTTAGCCACTGGCTGAATATGGCGCCAGAGCAGAGCGCCAGCCCGTTCCAGCTGATTTAAACCAAACCAGAGCCTGGCCAGATAAAGCGCCATGGCCAACAGCAACAAACCACTGAGCAGTTTCAACCAGAACAGAGCCAGCCCCAGGCTGGCCAATAACAAGGCGCCAAAACCGGCCACCAGAGCGCCGAGCAGGCTGTAGGTCGTTAAGCGCCCCAAACTAAGCAATAACTGCAGTTCTGTGCGTCTGGTCGCAGATGAACCTGTCATGCTCAGTTGCAGTGCACTGGCCATACCGCCACACATCACCAGGCAATGTCCACTGCCTAAGAAACCAATACTGAATAAACTCAGCAGTTGCAGTGCAAACTCAGTCATCTTTTTTGGCTGTGTGTTTCGAAGAATCGTCGTCGAACAAAATGCTGTAGCCTTCTTTGTTGAGATCCTCGAACTGTTTGCTGCGAACTGCCCAGAAAAAAATAGCCAGACCCAAACAAACAAACAGAATTGCGATGGGGATCAGCACATAGATAATGCTCATGCTTTGAGTAACCTCAGTGAATTCGACACCACCAGCACCGAGCTGAATGACATGCCAATAACAGCGACCAGTGGTGAGACAAAACCACAGACAGCTAACGGAATAATCAACAGATTGTAGCCCATGGCCCACCAGAGGTTTTGTTTAATCACCCGCTGTGCCAACAGCGCGCCTTGCAGCAGCTGTGGTAACTGACGCAGGTCGCTGTGCAATAACACTACATCGGCCTGGTTTTTCGACAGGTCGGTACCGCTGTCCAGTGCCACAGAGACATGAGCGGCGTGGAATGACGGACTGTCGTTAATGCCATCACCCAACATCAGCACATGCTCGCCTTGGCGCACGGCCTGCTGAACGTGCGCCACTTTTTGCTCCGGGCTGCAGCCTTTTTCGACCCGGTCAAAAGCCAGACCGGATGCCACTTTGTCTACTTGCGCTGAACTGTCACCGGTCAGCAGCACCAGTGTTAATTTCTGCTGCTTAAGCGCTGCCAGTGTCTGGGCGGTTTCTGGCCTTAATTGATCGTCCAGTTCAACGGCCAGTTGCAACTGACCATCGATACAACAATACACCTGCGCTTCTGCGATTGTGTCACAACCACAGAAGTCAGCGCTGCCAACCTGAAGCTGGTGTTGCTGGCCGTCCGGAGTTGTCCACCGTGCAGACAGGCCTTCACCTATATGCAGCTGTACATCGGTTAACCTGTCTGTTGTATGCAGATAAGACTGAAATGCACTGGCAATAGGGTGTTCTGAATAGGTTTCCAGCTGGGCAATCAGTGCCATCAGCTGCTCTTCTGACCATGCGCTGCCGACAAGATAGGTGCGGGCCACACTAAAACGGCCTTGGGTCAGGGTACCGGTTTTATCCAGAAACAAGGTGCTTAGCTTGGGTAACACTTCCAGGACTTGTTGATTTTTAATCAGGATGCCTTGCCGGTTCAGTCGTGCCAAAGCGCAGGTTATGGCAGTTGGTGTTGCCAGAGTTAACGCACAGGGGCAAGTGGCGACCAGCACAGATAAAGTGACCCAAAAGGCCCGTTCCTGATCGATCCAGATAGACCAGACGATGAAGGTGGCGGTGGCAATCAGCAGCAGGCGCTGAATAAAAAACTGCGCCAGACGGGTGGTTTTTTCGATGATTTGTGGTTTTTGATTTAAGGTTTGCTGCTGCAGCGCAATGATCTGTCCAAGGCGTGAGCTGACCAATGCCTGAGAGACTTGTACCTGCATAATGCCATCGTGGTTCACAGTGCCCGCCAACACCATATCGCCAGGGCCTTTGGCCACAGCTTTGTATTCGCCGGTCAGCATGGACTCATCGGCTGAGCTGTGTCCCGTCAGTACCAGGCCATCTGCGGCAATGGTTTCACCTGCCTGTACCAGAATGCAATCGCCGGGCTGCAAACGTTTTGCCGGAATAATTTGCGGCTCGCTGCCACCAAGCAACCGGGCTGACACAGGCATTACTTTCAAAAGATTTCCTGTGGCGGCCCGGGCACGGGCCCTGGCGCGGAATTCAAAAAATTTTCCCAGCTGCAGCAGAAAAATAAACATGGTGACGGACTCAAAATACACCTCACCGGTTTCAAACACTGTGGCATACGCGGACGCGAAAAAGGTGTAATACACCGCCAATGTGACAGGCACATCCATATTCAGCTGACGGGTTTGAACAGCGCGCCAGGCACTTTGCGTAAAAGGTTTACCGGCATAAAACACCACAGGGGTGGCCAGCAAAAAGCAAATCCAGCGCAGGTAGCCCTCAAATTCAGGTTCAATACCGGTGTAATCACCAAAATAGAGGCCTATGGCCAGCATCATCACCTGCATACTCATAATGCCAGCGACGGCCAGACGTTTCAGAAACTGACGCAGCTCCGCTTGCTCTTGCTGCTCTTCGTTGTCGGCAATAAATGGACTGGCCTGATACCCCAACGCCTGAATTTTCTGAAGTACGTTGCTGAGTTTTAACTGCTCAGGGTCCCAGTTCAGCTGCAGGCGGGCGGTGGACGAGTTCACCGATGCCCGGTGGATAGCGGGTTCGGCATTCAGCTGCTTTTCGATCAGCCAGGCACAGGCGGCGCAGCTCATTCCGGACAACGACAGTTCGATCTCTGTGCCTGCGGCACTGCGATGAGTCAGTTCGGCCAGAACCTCAGCACTGTCATAACTTTGCAGTTTGAGTTCGTCCGGCACCAGGCTGGCTTTGCTGGCGGGAGCGGTGCGGAACCTGTAATAATCGGTGAGCCCCTGTTCGACGATGGTCTGGGCCACTGCCAGACAACCCGGGCAACAAAAGGATTGGGGTTGCCCCTCAATAGTCAGTTGAAACTGACTGCCAGTGGGGACAGGTTCATGACAATGAAAACACAACACAACAACAGCTCCTGATGGCTTTTAATAGCCAAGCGGAATTTCTTTTTCCGCCGGCAACATGGCCGTGGCTCTTAATTTCCAGTCTTTGTGTTCATCAGACACCACCAGGTTCCATTTACCGGTTAAGGTGGAGGGCAGGGTGGCCACATAGAGATTTTCTCCGCTGCGCTCTGCGGTTACCGCAAAATCTTTGGCGGCGATGGTGTTGTGGAAAAACTCCAGGTTCAGATGCTGGCCCAGCGTTTTATTCTCCTGAAAGCGCACTATCACCTGATTGCCCGCAATCAGTGTGCTGGCCTGCAGATTACGCAAGGCTGCCTCACGGTACAACGCCAGATTCATATTGATAGCCCGGCCTTCTTTGTAATAGTCATCGACCACCAGATCTGGATTGGCACCCTGCATCACGTAAATGGTGTGGCCGGCTTTAATAAAAGACACCAGCGGGAAAGCCAGCAGGATCCAGGGCCAGACTTGTTTATACCAGGGTTTATCATGGCTCAGCATCATCGGTTCTCACTTTAGAGCGTTAGATAGCACTAAGCCCCACGGGTGGGGCTTAGCTGATTCAAACCACCAGATTTATTTGGTGGATTCTTCCGGGCGGGACAAGCGGTACACATAAGCAGCGATAATATGGATTTTATCGTGGCCTAAGGTGTCTTTGAACGCTGGCATCTGACCGTTACGGCCTTTCATCAGCGTTTCTTCCACAGTACCGGCAGAACCGCCGTATAACCAGATATTGTCGGTCAGGTTAGGGGCACCAAAGGGCAGGTTATGCGCCAGGCTGCCTTTACCATCGGCACCGTGACAGGCCGCACACATACCAAACTTGGCTTTACCCGCTTCAGCGTCTTTGTCATTGACTTTACGGCCAGACAGACCCAGCACATAGGCCGTCATTTCCTTCACGCCTTGCTCACCCAGAGCTTCACCCCAGGCTGGCATTGCCGCCTTACGGCCATGCGTAATGGTTTCGACGATCTGATCCGGGGTGCCACCATACAGCCAGTCATCGTCAGTCAGGTTTGGAAAACCACGCTGACCACGGGCATCTGAACCGTGACACTGGGCACAGTTTTGCAAAAACAGACGCTGGCCTATTTTCAGTGCTGCCGGGTCATACGCCAGATCCATAATGTCGCGGCTGGTGAACTTGGCAAACTCTTTACCATAAGTTTCGTTGGCCACTTCATATTCGCGATCCAGTTGAACATTGCGGCCTTCGGCCTTGGCTGCTTCAACGGCGGCCTTCGACTCTGCCAGGTTTTTAATGCCCTGATTTGAGCTGGTCCAGTTCAGTAAACCCTTCCACTGACCGAGGCCTGGGTAGGCGGCGAAATAGTACACTGACCAGGCGATACATGCATAAAACATGTAGGTCCACCATTTGGGCAGCGGGTTGTTGATTTCTTCAATGCCGTCAAACTCATGGCCTGTTGATTCGCCTTCTTTCACCCCAACGTAGTTCTTGAGGTTCCAGGTCAGCAGCACGAAGCACAATACAATAACGGCAAGCGTTAAAACGATGATCCAAATGCTCCAAAAGCTACTCATGATCCGATTCCTGTTTCTGTTGTTGTTGTGGCTTGTCATCGGCAAAAGGCAGATTTGCCTGTTCATCGAAGTCTGGTCTGCGCTTTAACAAGAACAACCAGACCACGAGGCTGATAAAACCCACAAACACGACCACTGTAAAAATGCTGTGTAGAGTTGCGAAATCCATAGGGATTACTTCAACGCTGTGCCCAGTGATTGCAGATAAGCAATCAGGGCCTGCATTTCTGTTTTGCCCTTGACGGCTTCTTCTGCTCCGGCAATGTCGTCAGCGGAATACATCACGCCATCTTCATCGTTCGGGTGCATTTTGCCTTTGGTTAACAGGTTGAAGGTTTCCATCTTCTTCGCTGTTAATTTGCCGTCCAGAACATTCCGGTCCAGCCAGGGGTAACCTGGCATGTTGGACTGAGGCACAACAGAACGTGGATCCATCAGGTGAGCGTGATGCCAGTCATCGCTGTAACGACCACCGACACGGGCCAGATCAGGACCGGTACGTTTGGAACCCCACAGGAATGGGTGTTCCCAGACACTTTCACCGGCAACAGAATAGTGGCCATAACGCTCTACTTCATGGCGGAACGGACGAATCATCTGGCTGTGGCAGTTGGTACAGCCTTCGCGGATGAAAATGTCACGGCCTTCCAGCTGCAGTGCACTGTATGGCATTAAACCGTCCACAGGTTCAGTGGTTTCTTTCAAAAAGATCAGTGGGGTAATTTCCACTAAAGTGCCGAAACTGATGGCAACCACAGTACCAATAGCTAACCAGCCGGCGCTTTTTTCAAATTTTTCGTGATGGTTCTTAGACACGATGGGGCTCCTTAGGCAGCTTCAGCAACGGGTTCCAGAGCACCTTCTTTGGCTCTGATTGTTTTGACCACGTTGTAGGCCATCACCAGCATGCCGGTCACGACGAAACAACCACCGATAAAGCGCATCAGGTAGAAGGGGTATGAGGCTTCCAGTGACTGTACAAAGCTGTACGTCAGGGTGCCGTCTGTATTGACTGCACGCCACATCATGCCTTGCATAATACCGCTGATCCACATGGCAACCACGTACAGAACCACACCCACAGTGTGCAACCAGAAGTGGGTGTTGATCAGTCTGATGCTGTACATCCGGCCCTGATTAAATACGTTCGGGATCACATGGTAAATGGCGCCGATAGATACCATAGCAACCCAGCCTAACGCACCGGAGTGAACATGACCTACAGTCCAGTCGGTGTAGTGAGACAAGGCATTTACGGATTTGATAGCCATCATCGGGCCTTCGAAAGTCGACATGCCGTAGAACGACAGGGACACAATCAGGAAGCGCAGGATAGGGTCAGTTTTCAGTTTATGCCAGGCGCCAGACAGAGTCATGATACCGTTGATCATGCCACCCCAGCTTGGCACAAACAGGATCACGGACATCACCATACCAACGGACTGAGTCCAGTCTGGCAGGGCCGTGTAGTGTAAGTGGTGTGAACCAGCCCAGATATATAGCGCGATCAGGGCCCAGAAGTGAACCACCGACAAACGGTAGGAATAGACAGGACGACCAGCCTGTTTTGGCACGAAGTAGTACATCATACCCAGGAAACCAGCAGTCAGCAGAAAACCTACCGCATTGTGGCCATACCACCACTGCACCATCGCATCAACTGCACCGGCGTAAATGGAGTAGGACTTGGTTAATGTCAGTGGCACCACCATGCTGTTGACGATATGCAAAGCAGCGACCGTGATAATAAAACCACCATAGAACCAGTTCGCAACATAAATGTGGCTGGTTTTACGTTTAATTAAGGTGCCAAAAAACACCACAGCATAAGAAATCCAGACGATGGCGATCAGCACGTCAATCGGCCACTCCAGTTCGGCGTATTCTTTGCTTTGGCTGATACCAAAAGGCAGAGTGCAAATTGCAGCGATGATCACAGCTTGCCAGCCGACAAAGGTGAACATGGCCAGTTTTTCGGCAAAAAGCCTGACCTGGCAGGTGCGCTGGACCACATAATAGGAGGTCGCAAACAGGGCACTGGTGCCGAACGCGAAGATAACCGCGTTAGTATGAAGAGGACGAAGACGACTGTAAGTTAACCACTCCGTGTCAAAGTTTAAAGCAGGCCAGAATAACTGGGCTGCAATAAAAACACCCAACCCCATACCGACAATACCCCACAACACTGTGGTGACGGCGAAGAGGCGGACAACGGTGTAGTTGTAGTCAACATTTAACGATTTGGTCTGGCTCATGTTGAGTTCCGCTGCAGTTTATTGCGTTTGGTTAAAAATTCACCCGAGGGTGACCCTTCTTATTGTTGACTTTGGTTTGACTGGGCTTGGACTGGCCAACACCCTGAAAAAGCCTAGGTCATTTTGGGGCTGAATAATAAAAGTTTTGACCTGAAAAAGATAGGCAAAAGCGCTGGTTTTATGATGTAGAACAAAGGTGCTGGTTGCAAAATGACCAATCACAACAAGCTTTTGCATCAGTGATGGCTTTTTTTATACACTAAAAACCCACTTTTTCCGGAGCCTGGTGATGAACGCCATTTGTAGGCTGATGTCAGTTTTGTTACTACTGGGCTGTTCTGATGCTGCTGAGCAGGGTAGTCGTATGGCCACTTTGTATCAGCAGGACGGCGTGGTGGTGACACTTGGGCCTGAACCTGTGCTGGTGGAGCAGGTGTTACAGCTGCAGGTGCAGCTGCCCGCCGGATTTGAACTGCAACAGGCGCAAATTGTCGGGCTGTCGATGGCGATGGGGCAGATTCCGCTGCGTCTGCAGCACCATGCCGGTGGCTATAACGCCGAGTTTGTGTTGGGGGCCTGTTCTGACCCGGCGATGCAATGGCAATTGCAGTTGCAGCTGGTCACCCCACAAGGACAATTGCGTCGCCTTGACCTGCCTTTTTATTCCCGCTGGGGGCAATAACGGATTTCCTGTATCAGACATAAAGGGCTTGGGTCCTTTAGATCCAGCCGCGCAGTTTCGACACAGACAAAGTCCAGGTAGCCCTGGTCCGGTAAATCCACCAGACGTTTTGCCTTGTCTTGCCAGGGGTTCCATACCACACTGCCATCATGGCCATGCTGACGAAGCTGAAGCTGATACTGACCTGTGATCAACCTGAGCTCGGCTGCAGTGTCCAGATACACTCTGTCTGTCTCCGCCTCAAACTGCACTATATCGCTGTGCTGCTCAGCCTTGCAGCCGGTTACCTTGTCCAGGTAATGGCCCTTTAATGGGCTGACCTGCACTTTGTCCAGTTGTTGCACCGAAAAATAGCTGTGCAATGCCGCCTGTTGCAGCGGTTGACTTGGTGAATGCAGTTCAATCCGCAGCGAATCCAGAGTTAAAACGACGGTCAGACAGACTGACAAGCCCTGATGAAAACAAAGCTGAGCGGGCAGCGCCAGTTGCAGGCTAAGTGTCACCTGATCCGCATCAACCTGTTGCTGCGTGACTGTCCACAACTGAGTTCTGACCAAGCCATGACTTGGCAGAGACGGATTGTTTTGTGAAAAGCCTTCGGCAGCAGGACCAAACCAGGGCCAGCAAACCGGGACCCCTCCGCGGATCGGCGTCTGGTTGCGCCACTCGGCAGTTGGAGACAGATAGAGCAATTCAGTCTGCCCATCAGGCCGGTAAGACAGCAGTTGGGCGCCGTACAGACTGATGACTGCCGTGGCGTCGCCAAGCGCCAGACGCAGGCAAGGCAACTCGGCTAAATGGGCAAAACCATTCAGAGGTTCAATTTTGGCAGGCACTTTTTGATGCTCCGTCATAAAAACTGCGGTGTTCAGCGATTAAAAAAGGCGGCTGATGCCGCCTTTCGGATAGATAAACAGCTTAACGGCCGAATTTCATCAGTTCAACTGTGTTGTCCAGCATGCGGTTGCTGAAACCCCATTCATTGTCATACCAGGCCATGACTTTGACCAGCCGGCCCAACACCCGCGTCTCAGTGGCATCAAAAATAGATGACATCGGATTGTGGTTAAAATCGACAGACACCAGAGGTAAATCATTGACAGCCAGCACCTGACTCATTGGTGCAGATGCAGCCGCTTGACGGATAATGTCGTTTACTTCGTCCACCGTGGTTTCACGGCCTGCGATAAAGGTCAAATCCACCAGTGATACGTTCAGAGTCGGAACCCGCACGGCCAGGCCATCGAATTTCCCTTTTAATGCCGGAACCACCAAGCCAACGGCGGCAGCGGCACCGGTTTTGGTCGGGATCATCGACATCGCCGCCGCACGGGCACGGCGCACATCCGTGTGGTACACGTCGCTCAGTCGCTGGTCGTTGGTGTAGGCGTGAATGGTGGTCATCAGACCAGATTCAATACCCAGAGCTTCATACAATGGCTTGGCGACCGGCGATAAACAGTTGGTGGTGCAGGATGCGTTCGAGATAATGGTCATATCTGCCGTGATGACGTCATGGTTCACTCCATAGACCACAGTGGCATCGACATCTTTGGCCGGTGCCGAAATGATGACCTTTCTGGCGCCAGCTTCTAAGTGGGCACCTGCGGTTTTACGGTCTGTGAATAAACCAGTACATTCCAATACCACGTCTATCTGCAGCTCTTTCCACGGCAAATTGGCCGGGTTGCGCTCGCTCAGGGTCTGTATTTCGTCTTTGTTGACATAAATAGCTTTGTCATCATGGCTGACGTCGGCGGAAAAAATACCGTGAGCCGTGTCGTACTTCAGTAAATGGGCGTTAATAGCGGCGTCGCCCAAATCGTTAATGGCCACGACTTTGATATCGTAGTTTTTGTTTGATTCATACAAAGCACGTAAAACGTTGCGTCCGATACGGCCAAAACCGTTGATTGCCACACGAATAGTCATCACTCACCCCGGAATGTAATTTAATTCTGTAATAAAATTACATTTTTCTTGGTGTTTTTCAAGCCAAATAAATCTATGCATTCGTATTTTCTGCTTCAGGCTCTTGCATCTGCAGTAGACTGTGGTAGTTAGTGGTGCCCTCATCCTTTACCAGACTGAATAGAGTCATATTGCTGGAGCCTTTATGGATAAAACTTTGCTGGCTGATTTGATCGCGTTTTGCGGAATTGAAACCCGGTTTACCGACGCCTGGGGAAATGAAGCCGAAGTGCAGGAACACAACCTGCTGACCTTATTGGCCGTCCAGGGCTTTGCCACAGACAACGATGAACTGGCCAGAGAACAGTTGCTGGAGCGGCAGCTCGACATCTGGCAACAAGTGATTGATCCGGTGTCAGTACAAAAATCCGGGCAGGACATTCAGGTGCAGATCAAACTGTCGATTGCCCAGGCCAATCAGCCGCTGACGCTGCAGCTCACCACAGAGGCAGGCCAGAAACACCAGTTTAGTCTGGTGGCGACTGACGATGCAGAGCTGAATCATGTCACGGTGCTGGATGACGAGGAGTTTCAGCAGTACCAATGGACCTTGCCGGTGCAACTGGAGCTGGGTTATCACCAGTTGCAGTTAACGCTGGAGCAGCAAAGCTACAGCCAAAGCCTGATTATTGTGCCGTCGGCCTGTTATCAGCCTGCTCAGTTTAAAACGCAAAAGCAGTGGGGCGTGTCCGTTCAGTTGTACTGTGTCCGCTCTGAGCAAAACTGGGGTATTGGTGATTTTGCGGATTTAAAACAGCTGGTGAATTATCTGGCGGCACAGGGCGCAGACTTTATCGGCCTGAATCCTATTCACGCGCTTTATCCGGCGATGCCAGAGTCGGCCAGCCCTTACAGCCCGTCGTCACGACGCTGGCTGAACATCATTTACCTGTCGGTGACCTCATTACCCGGTTTTGACCAGTGCCAGCAGGTAAAACAATTGATCTCCGCGCCCGGTTTTATGCAGCAGCTGAATGCTGTGCGTGCAACCGACTGGGTCGATTATAAAAACGTGACGGCACTGAAGCTGCCGGTTTTAAAAGCGCTGTATCACTGGTTTATGGAGCATCAGGCCGACTGTGCAGAACTGGCGCACTCATTTTCTGTATTTAAACAACAGGGTGGTGAAAGTTTATTACAGTTGGCGCTGTATGATGCGATTCATGCCCATCTAATCCAACAGGACCCACATGCCTGGGGCTGGCCTGTCTGGCCTGAAGCTTACCAGCGTCCGGACAGCGACGAAGTACAGGCCTTTGCCAAAGCCCATGCGGACGAGCTTGATTTTTACTGCTATCTGCAGTTTATGGCCCGTGAACAACTGGCTGAAGTACAAAGGCTGGCCAAAGACAAGGGAATGCTGGTGGGGTTGTACCGTGATCTGGCTGTTGGTGTCAGCCAGGCTTCGACCGAGATCTGGGGCAATCCGGATCTGTATTGCCGCGACGCCAGTGTAGGAGCTCCTCCGGACATTCTGGGCCCTAAAGGTCAGAATTGGGGTTTACCGCCTATGCTGCCTTATCAGATGTTCCGTCAGGCTTACCGCCCCATGATTGAACTGTTCCGTGCCAATATGCAAAACAGTGGAGCACTGCGCATTGATCATGTGATGGCGCTGCTGCGGCTCTGGTGGGTACCCAAAGGGGCAGAAAGTGCCGGGGAAGGCGCTTACATCTATTACCCCATCCAGGATTTATTGGGCATTCTGGCGTTGGAATCTCAGCGCCATCAGGTGGTGGTTATTGGTGAAGATCTGGGCACAGTGCCCGATGGTATTCGTGAAATACTGGCTGAATATGGCATGTATTCGTACCGCGTGTTCTTCTTTGAACAAGCGGAAGACGGCGGTTATATTTCGCCGGCACATTACCCGGTGCAGGCGATGGCGACCTTAACCACGCATGACATGCCCACCCTGATTGGCTACTGGCACTGTGGCGATTTGGAGCTGGGTAAAAAAGTCGGGTTGTATCGCGATGACCAATTACCTGCCTTATTTGCATCCCGCCACAAGGATAAGCAACGTATTCTGGATTCTTTGCATGGCCATGCGATGTTGCGGCCTGATTTCGCCAGTCAGGTGGATCAGGTTGGCATGACCACTGAACTCAGCCATGCAATTCAGCGGCATGTTGCCAAAGGGGCCAGTCAGTTATTGTGTCTGCAACTGGAAGACTGGATGGAAATGACCCAGCCGGTCAATATTCCTGGGACCAGCGACGAATACCCGAACTGGCGGCGCAAATTAACCATGACACTGGAACAGCTGGCTGGTCGGGAAGACATCACAGCGCTGCTACAACAGCTGACCTCGTTACGCCACGCCTGATAAAAATAGCCAAACAACTGCCATCTGTAGATGGCAGTTTTATTTTGATTTGGTATCTTAAACAAGACTCTTGTGTTTTGAACTCAAAAGAAGCTTGTCTTTTTAGCTGATTTACAAGGAATTTTTATGTCTGTTGCCCGACTCGCTGCGGTTCAGTGTGCTGATCCTTTTTCGTTGTTGTCCTGGCAAAGCGGCGAAAGCAAGGGGCTGTTATTACGCTGCTACCTGCCAGATGCGGTTCAGGTGGAAGCCCAGGAGCTCGGTACGGCGAAGTCTTTGGGGCATTTTAGCCAGTGTGCTGAATTGCACGGGCTGTTTGAACTGGAATTGCCACGCAAGCGTAAAACCTGCCTGTATCAGTTGAAGGTGACCCTTGGCTCTGGCCATAGTTATGTGCTGACCGACCCTTATCAGTTTCGTGAGCAGGCGTTCTACGCTGTGCATTATGTCAACTCGCTGCCAGAGAACCTGTACCTTCAGTTGGGGGCCCAGCTGGTTGAGTTTGAACAGGACAAACACCTGATTAAGGGCACCCGGTTTGCTGTCTATGCGCCGAATGCGTCCAGTGTCAGCCTGATTGGCGATATGAACCACTGGGATGGCCGTCGCCATCCGATGCAGCGCACCGAATGTGGGCATTGGGTACTGTTTATGCCAGATATCGCCGCTGGCGTGCGCTATAAATACGAAATTAAAGACAGTACCGGTAATTTACTACCGCATAAATCTGACCCGTTGGCGTTTGCTGCGGAGCAGTATCCGTCTCATGCGTCTCTGGTCTACGATCATGGCAAATACCAGTGGCAGGATCAGCGTTGGCAGCAGCGTAAAGCAGACAGCTATCACCAGCCGATGAGTATTTATGAGGTGCATCTGGGCTCGTGGAAATACAACAACAAAAATGAACCTCTGACTTACCTGCAGCTGATTGATCAACTGATTCCTTATGTGCTGGATATGGGCTATACCCACATTGAGTTGTTGCCTGTGATGGAACATCCTTACACAGGGTCCTGGGGCTACCAGCCATTGGGTTTGTTTGCTGCTACATCACGTTATGGCACACCAGACCAGTTTAAGGCCTTTGTGGACGCCTGCCATCAGGCCGGAATTGGCGTCATACTGGATTGGGTGCCTGCCCACTTTCCGGAGGACGGCCACGGTCTGGCCCGTTTTGATGGCAGTTGCCTTTATGAATATGAAGACCCGCGTAAAGGCTGGCATCCAGACTGGAACTCCTGCATCTACGACTATGGCAAAGACTATGTCCGGCAGTTTCTGGTGGCCAGTGCCTTGTATTGGTTTGATTATTTCCATGTGGATGGCCTGAGGGTCGATGCGGTTGCCTCGATGTTGTATCTGGATTATTCACGCCGCGCAGGGGAGTGGATCCCGAATATTGACGGTGGTAATCATAACTATGAAGCCATCAGCTTATTGAAATGGCTGAACACCGAAGTGTACAGCCGTTTTCCGAACGGCATGATGATCGCAGAAGAATCCACCTCATTTAACGGCGTTAGCCGACCGACCGATGCGGGCGGATTAGGTTTTGGTTACAAATGGAATATGGGCTGGATGAATGACAGCCTGCGTTACATCAGCAAAGACCCGGCGTACCGCAAGTACCACCATAATGATCTGACCTTTGCAATGGTTTACGCCTATAACGAAAACTTTATTCTGCCGTTATCCCATGATGAAGTGGTGCATGGCAAAGGCAGTATTCTGGGTAAAATGCCAGGGGATGAATGGCAGCAGGCAGCTAACTTGCGGGCCTATTACGCTTTTATGTACGCCCATCCGGGCAAAAAGCTGAATTTTATGGGTAATGAATTTGGTCAGGGTACCGAATGGAATCATAACCAGCAACTGCCTTGGTTTTTACTGGAATTTGACAAACACAAAGGTATTCAGCAACTGGTGCGCGACCTGAACCTGACGTACCGCAAGGTGACGGCGCTGCATCAGCTGGACCATGAAGCTGCCGGATTTCGCTGGCTGAATTATCAGGACAGTGAACACAGCACTCTGAGCTTTATCCGACAGGATGCTGAACAGCAGTCTTTGTATGTTGTGGCCAATTTCACCCCTGTGCCACGTGATGGCCATGCTTTGCCTGTGTCTGAGCCGGGTGAATACGAAGTGATCCTGAACACTGACAGCGCTTATTATTGGGGCAGTAATTACCCGGTGATCCTGCGGCTGGATGATTTACAGGGAACCGGGGCTTCGTCCCCATACCAGTTGCGGCTCGATCTGCCGCCGCTATCGACCTTGTATATCAGACGAAAGCCGGAGTAAGTGATGCAGTTGTACTCGGACTACGGGCAGGCTTATCCACTCGGTGCCAGCGCTCTGGATGAGCACAACTGGAATTTTGCTGTTTATGCCCCGGAAGCCAGCGGGTTGTGGTTGTGCCTGTTTTGCCCGGATACGGAAGAGCTGCTGCACCAACTGCCTTTTGCCGGCCGTACAGGCGATATCTGGCATCTGGAAGTTCAGGGCATCCAGCCAGGCACTCTGTATGGTTTAAAAGCAGACGGCGCGCAGCGCCCTGACGAAGGCTTCTTGTTTGCGCCGGAGCGTCTGCTGATTGACCCTTATGCCCGGCAGCTGAACCGCGCTTTGGTCTGGAACGAGCGTTTGTACCAGAGTGCCAGCCATTACATGGTGCCTAAAGCTGTGTTGCAGCAACAGGCATTTGATTGGCAGGGCACGAAAAAACCAGCGATAGCCCGGGAAAAAACCATTATTTACGAGGCTCATGTCAAGGGGCTGACCAAATTACACCCGGATATTCCGGCTGAGCAGCAAGGGCGTTATCTGGGGGTGTGTCACCCAGTGATGCTGGAGCATTACAAAAAACTGGGGATCACCAGTATTCAGTTGTTACCAGTGACCAGTTTCATGTCGGAGCCCCGGCTGGAAAAACTCAAGCTGGTCAACTATTGGGGTTACAACCCGGTCAATTTTTTTGCGCCTGATGCGCGTTATGCCCAGGCTGAGCCGGTAACTGAATTTAAAACTATGGTGCGGACTCTGCATCAGCATGGTATCGAAGTCATCCTTGATCTGGTGTTTAACCACAGCGCGGAAGGAGATGATTACCTGCTGAGCTTCCGGGGTCTGGCCAACCGCCAGTATTACCTGTACGAAAGTCATGCCAATATCACCGACTACCGCCACAACAGCAATTTCAGTGGCTGCGGCAATACCCTGAATGTGGCACATCCAATGATGCAGCGTATGGTGCTGGATGCGCTGCGTTACTGGGCAACCGAAATGCAGGTGGACGGTTTCCGCTTTGACTTGGCCGTGACACTGGCCCGGGAAAATAAACGCTTTGAACCCCACGCTGCGTTTTTACAGATAGTGGCACAAGACCCTGTATTAAGCCGGGTGAAACTGATTGCAGAGCCCTGGGATGTTGGGCCATACGGCTATCAGTTGGGGCAGTTTCCGGCACATTGGAGCGAAATTAACGACAAAAGTCGCGACAGTTTCCGGGCTTACTGGTTGCCACAGCCAGGAGGGCGGGCAGAGTTTGCTACCCGGCTGATGGGCTCGAGGGATATTTTCCAGAAGCACCGTAAACCTGCAGTCTGCAGCCTGAACTGTCTCACCTACCATGACGGGTTTACATTGCATGATCTGGTGTGCTACCAGGACAAGCACAACTGGCTGAATGCAGAACAGAACCGGGATGGCCATAACCATAATCTGAGCCTGAATTATGGGGTTGAAGGCCCAAGCAATGAGGCCAAAGTGTTGCAGGCGCGCTACCAACACAAACGTAATCTGGTCGCCACCTTGCTGCTCAGTCAGGGTCTGATCCATTGGCTGGCCGGTGATGAGTTAAGCCGTAGCCAACAAGGTAACAATAACGCCTATTGTCAGGACAATGACATCAGCTGGTTGCACTGGACTTTGGATTACCATGCCACGCAGTTTTATCAATTTGTCTGCCGCATGATCGCACTGCGTCATCAATTCAGCTGCCTGCAGCAATTGTCGTTGACCGACGACCATTACCGGCTGCACGGCGCTAAACACAATGTCAGCTGGTATCGTGCGGATGCAGTGCTAATGCAGGATCAGGACTGGTCAGAGGTCAACGGCCAGTATCTGGTGCTGGTGATCGAACAACTGCCAAGCCACAAAGAATTACTGGTGGTGATGAACCCGATGGAGCAGGAGCTTGCGCTGGAGCTACCTGAACATCCCTGGACTTTGATGCTGGATACCAGTTCAGCCACAGGCGAACCCGTCGCAGCGGTGACCAGCCAGAATTACCGGCAGGCTGGCCGTTCTTTGTCCATCTGGAGCCTGAAGAGCGAATAGAGCTTTTTCTTTATCCTGTGTTTTCCAGTATAATGCCGGCCACTTTTGCAGTGCCTGATTTTAAAAGGAAAATCAAATGTCTGACCGCTCCATGTTATGCGATATCGGTTTTGTAGGTGCCGGTGTCATGGGGAAAAACCTGATCCTGAACCTGGCTGACCATGGCTACAAGGTCGCGGCGTTTGATTTGGACCATAAAAAACTGGAAGGCGTGCTGGCACAGGATGAAGCTGAACGGGGTGACAAAGCCGCCCGGGTATTGTCCTGCAGTTCTTATACCGAATTACTCAGTAAACTCAAAGCACCGCATTTAATTATTTTGTCAGTACCAGCGGGCAAACCTGTGGACGATGTTTGTCTGAAACTGATTGATGCCGGTATTGCGGCCGACGATATCATTGTCGACACCGGAAACAGTCTGTGGACCGACACAGTTCGTCGCGAAAAACATTTTGAAGGCAAGTTTATTTTCTTCAGCACGGCCGTATCCGGTGGCGAAGTGGGAGCCCGCTTTGGCCCCTCACTGATGCCCAGTGGTGATCCTTACGCCTGGACCAGGATTGAACCCGTCTGGCGCGCTATTGCTGCCAAAGTGGATCCGGAAACAGGACGCGCCATCGAGCGCTATGAGCCAGGCAACCCCGTGACTGAAGGGGAACCTTGCGCCACCTATATTGGCCCTGGTGGTTCTGGCCATTATGTGAAAATGGTGCATAACGGTATTGAATACGCCGACATGCAGCTGATTTGCGAGGTCTATCAGGTGATGCGCGACGCCCTTGGCATGAGTGCAGAACAAATCAGTGCGGTGTTTAAAGACTGGAGTAAAGGGCCGCTTGGCAGTTATCTGATGGAAATCAGTGCGGAAGTGCTGGCGACCAAAGATTCAGAAACAGGCTTACCGCTGGTGGACGTGATCCTGGATAAAGCAGGTCAGAAAGGTACAGGGTTGTGGACAGCCGTCAGCAGTCTGGAGTTGGGGTGTCCGGCACCCACCATCGCCGAAGCCGTGTATGCCCGTTCCATTTCCACTTTAAAAGAGCAGCGTGTGCTGGCCTCAACTTTATTGGCCGGCCCGGTGCGGGAACACTGCACCAGTCAGACGGCTGAGCAACTGATTAAGCAACTGCATGATGCCTTGTATTGCGCCAAAATCTGTGTGTATGCTCAGGGCTTCGACCTGATGAAAACGGCGGCAGCAGAACATGGCTGGCAACTGAATTTCGCTGAAATTGCGAAGATCTGGCGGGCGGGTTGCATTATTCGAGCAGTGTTTCTGCAGTCCATTACCCAGGCTTATGAACGTGATGATCAACTGGCAAACCTTCTGCTGGATCCATTCTTTGCCAAACAAATTTCACTGAATCAGTCGAACTGGCGTCGTGCTGTGGCCGAAGCAACTATCACTGGTATTCCGGTAGCGGCTTTAAGTTCAGCCTTAAGTTATTACGATTCGTACCGCACTGCGGTCTTACCGGCCAACCTGCTGCAGGGCCAACGTGATTACTTTGGTGCCCATACCTTTGAACGTACCGACAAAGCCAAAGGCAAAACTTTCCATGTTGACTGGAGTCATAGTGACAGGCCGATGCAAAAAGTAAAATAACCGGAAAAAGGCCCTGTTGGGCCTTTTTTGATCGTGGTTTTTATCGGGCTCAGGTATACCTGACTCATCATTACACAGGGGGGCTGCATGAAAAAAACCGACGCTGAATGGCAACAGCAATTGAGTGCTGAGCAGTACAGGGTGACCCGCCAAAAAGGCACTGAATACCCCTTTACTGGCGCCTTGCTGCACAACAAAAGTACCGGCAGTTACCACTGCGTCTGTTGTCATGCCGAGTTATTCAGTTCCGATAGCAAATTTGACTCAGGTTGCGGCTGGCCATCGTTTAGCGCGGCTATCGCAGGGCGGGTGAGGTATGAGGCCGACTTCAGCCATGGCATGGACAGAACTGAAATTCTTTGTGCCAACTGTGACGCTCATTTGGGTCACGTATTTGACGATGGCCCGGCGCCGACGGGCCAACGTTATTGCGTAAATTCTGTATCGCTGAACTTTGAGCCTAAGCCTTGATCTCTTTTTCCTTGTACTGGCCCTGCTGCAGCTGTTGCAGGGTTTGCTCCGCCTGCAGCTGGATCTGTTCGTGGTTCAGTTTGGCTTGCTCCAGCTGAATTTTAAGTTCCTGCAACTCCACGTTGAAGGCTCCGCTCTGTTGCGCCAGGTAAGCCCAATGGTAGGACGCGGGATAGTTTTTCTTTTTGTAATAAATGGTTGCGAGTGAGGCAAAAATTTCCGGATCCACAGAGGCATTGGCCGGATACAGTTCCAGAGCATGGTGCAGTAGCCGAATACTTTTATTGATATCTCTTTTGCTGTAGTAACTGACCAGGGCCAGTTGCAGCTCCGGGGTTTCAGTCAGCCCTTGCTGTTCTGCCAACAAAAACTTTTCCAGATGACTTTCACTTTTATTGCGCGACCAGTGGTAGTGCAGTAACCGCGGATCCTCGGATGAGACTGTTTCATCACTTAAACGCTTGATTTCATTCAGGCTGGTAAGGTAACCCTGCATTCTCGAGGTGGTTTTTTCTTTCAGTTTGATATGTTCAATACCGGCTGCCAGTTCAATACATTTGGAATACTTTTCAAAGGCATTCAGCAATAAATACTTGTTATTGTCGGACGGCAGGCGTTTTTCTTCAAAGCGTTTGAGGATCACATCACGGCGTTGATTATTACAGTGGGAATCTTCATTTAAATCAGTGCAGAGCCCTGAATCTTTTTCACAGACAGTGCGTACATTCAACTCGGTCTCTGAGCAGGCACTCAGTGCAAGTACGAGAGAAAGGGGAACTAAAATTTTCATAGGGCATCCGGCAAAAATAAGCTGAACCAAGCATAACGAAGTTTCAACAAAAAATCTTTTTGTAATTGTTGTTGTAGGGTTACGGTTTAAATTACAATGCGCCGGCCATCAAGTGGCGCACGACCACTGGCTTACCTCTGACCCTAGACGACGTAAAAGGCGAAAACATGACCTTATCCCACGAAGAACAGTACCAACGCAGCTGGCAAGAACGCCAGGAATACGCCGAAAATATGCAGCCAATCATCGGCCGTTTGTACCGGAACAAAGGTATTGAAGTGGTGGTATACGGCCGCCCGCTGGTGAACGCAACAACAATAGATATCATCAAAGCCCATAAAACGGTCGAGCGTTTTGAACACACCAAACTGCGGTTGCGGGAAAGTTTCCCTGTGCTCGAAGCCATCAGTCAGATGGACCTGGCTCCAGCGCGGGTCGACATTGGTAAGCTGGCTTTCGCCTACCTGTATAAAGGTGCAGGTGAAGGCATGGAGTTGTCACAGTACCTGGCCGGTGAACTGAAGGATATTCTGAATCAAGCCGATGGCATCAAGCCAGTGGATGTGGTGCTGTATGGGTTTGGCCGTATTGGTCGTCTGCTGGCCCGTTTGATGCTGGAACGTTCTGGCCCCAGCAGCAAACTACGCTTACGGGCAGTGGTGGTGCGGGGGGGCCGTAAAGGCGATCTGGAGAAACGCGCCAGCCTGCTGCGTCGTGATTCAATTCATGGCCCTTTTAACGGCAGCATCACTGTGGATGAAGAAAATGGTGGTATTAAAGCCAATGGCACTTTTATTAAAGTGATTTACGCCGATTCACCGGATCAGGTGGATTACACCCACTATGGTATCCACGACGCGCTGGTGGTGGACAACACAGGTATCTGGAAAGACGACAAAGAATTAGCCATTCATTTCAAAGCCAAAGGTGCCGCCAAAGTATTGTTGACCGCACCGGCCAAAGGTGACGTGAAAAACGTGGTCTATGGTGTGAACCATAAAATGATCACTGCACAAGACCACATTGTGTCGGCGGCCAGCTGCACCACCAATGCGATCACGCCGGTGCTCAAAGCGCTGCAGGACGAATACGGCATTCGCAATGGTCATGTAGAAACAGTGCACTCGTACACCAACGACCAGAACCTGATTGACAACTACCACAAAGCTGAGCGTCGTGGCCGTGCAGCGCCACTGAATATGGTGATCACCTCCACAGGTGCTGCCAGTGCGGTCGCCAAAGCTTTGCCTGAGCTAAAAGGCAAGCTGACAGGTAATGCTATTCGGGTGCCGACGCCCAATGTGTCGATGGCGATTTTGTCACTGAACCTGAATAAAGAAACCAGCCGGGACGAACTGAACGCCTTCCTGCAGAAGACCTCATTGTTTTCCGAGTTGCAGGATCAGATCGATTTCACCAGTTCGACAGAAATTGTGTCCAGCGATTTAGTGGGCTCCCGTTATGCCGGTGTAGTTGATTCGCAGGCCACTATTGTGGATGGCGACCGCTGTGTGTTGTACGTCTGGTACGATAACGAGTTCGGCTACAGCACTCAGGTGATCCGGGTGATGAATGAAATGGCCGGGATTAATTACCCGACCTTACCTGTCAACAGGTAACAATACCAAGGGCGCAGTGAACTGCGCCTTTTTGTTATCCGTATTGCTGCAATAAACCGGTACTACAAAGCACCGTTCAAAAAGAGTATGATTCAGGCACTTTCAGGCCCGCTGTGGCCTATTCAAACAATCAGGTGGACAGTTCAATGAAAATTACCTGCAATTTTGACAGTGGCAATATCGATGTCATTAAAGCAGATTCGCCAGCGGATATTCAGCTGGCTATTCGTAAAGACAACAACTCAGACTTTTACCAGTGGTTCCATTTCCGGCTGAACTCCAGCAGTCTTGAACCGCACACGCTGCGAATTGTGAATGTGAAAGATTCAGCCTACCCAGGGGGCTGGAAAGACTATCAGGCTGTGGCGTCTTATGACCGTGAACACTGGTTCCGGGTTGAAACCCAGTACCTCAATGATGAGCTGGTGATCACCCATTACCCTGAAGCCGAGTCGGTGTATTTTGCTTATTTTGCGCCTTACAGCTACGAACGTCATATGGACTTGCTGCATCAGACGCAGGCCAGCGGTATGGCCCAGCTGGTCGAGCTTGGCGAGACGCTGGATGGTCGCGATATGTCCTTGCTGGTGGTCGGCGAGCCTGCAGCAGAAAAGAAAAAAATCTGGATCACCGCGCGTCAGCACCCAGGTGAGAGTATGGCGGAATGGTTTGTCGAAGGCTTGCTGGACCGCCTGCTGGATGAAGATGACGCAGTGTCACGCCGTTTGCTGGAAAAAGCGGTGTTTTACATTGTACCTAACATGAACCCGGATGGCTCGGTGCGGGGGCATCTGCGTACCAATGCAGCCGGTGTGAACCTGAACCGGGAATGGCAGACTCCGTCAATGGACAAGAGCCCGGAAGTTTATCTGGTCCGTCAGAAGATGCTGGAAACTGGCGTCGATATGTTCCTGGATATCCATGGCGACGAAAACCTGCCTTACAACTTTGTCGCTGGTGCCGAAGGGGTTCCATCCTACGATTCACGGATGCAACAGCTGGAGCAGTCGTTTAAGCAGGCACTGCTGGCCGTCACACCAGAGTTTCAGACCCAGTATGGCTATGAGCTGGATGCACCAGGGCAGGCCAATCTGACCATTGCGTCCACCTGGGTCGCTGAACAGTTTAAGTGCCTGTCTTATACGGTGGAAATGCCTTTTAAAGACAATGCGAACTTGCCAGACCCGGCGTATGGCTGGTCTGATGTGCGTTCGATAAAGTTGGGTGCCGACACCTTAGTGGCCGTGCTTGCTGTGGTGGACCAGCTGCGTTAAACCATACAATCAGGCAGACGGGGTGCTGTTGTCAGCCGCCCCCTTTGCTTGCAAAGTCCGCTGCTTACTTTATAGTGCTGCCAATTCAACTTCGGAACCTTCGTTATGGCCATTATTGCCTGTCCACAATGTGGTAAAAAAATCTCTGACAAAAGCCAATCCTGTCCGCACTGTCAATTGTCGATGACCGGCATGACCGCGGATCGGATTGACGAGCTGAACAGCCGTAAGCGTATCGACCGGATGCAAAGTTATATTAACCAGTCGATGCTGGCTCTGGTTATTTTTCTGGCTGGTTTTTGTGTGTTGTATTTCTGGCAGTCTGAGCCGGACAGCTGGCAGTTACAGGCCAGCCAGGCGGCCATTGCTGTTGGTTTTCTCTGGTACATTGCCGCCAGAGCCATGATTATTTATTTAAAACGTAAGAATTAACTATGGATTTCAGAGCATTAGTCAGTTCGCTTTCGCCTGACGCCTATCAGTCCCTGCTGGATGCCATTGCCACAGGCCGTTGGGCCGACGGGGTGGCTTTGAGCGACGCCCAAAAGGATCAGACCCATCAACTGGTGATGGCCTATCAGGCCTATGTACTGAAATCAGATGAGCCGTACACTATAGGCCCGGATGGCCAGATGGTGGTGAAATCCAAAGCCCAGATGAAAAAAGAATTGTCTCCAGACTCCATTGCCAGGTTTAACCATGATGATCTTTAAACGTTGGTTCGCACCGAAGTGGCAGCATAAGGATGCTGCGGTGCGGCAACAGGCTATCGCCGAGCTTTCTGCCACACAAGAGCATAAACAGATTTTGCATGAGCTGGCCTTTAACGATGGTCATGAAGCAGTGCGCCGTGCCGCACTGGATAAACTCAATGAGTTCTCTTTATGGTGGCAGGCCAGTAAGCAGGATAATGCCGAGCGACTGAAACAGTATGCGGAGCAGCAATTGATCCAGATGGTGCTGGAGAACCGCATTTCTGGCCATTTAAAACACCAGTTTGTCGAGCAGTGTCAGCGTAGCTCCGTGCTGGAGAAACTGGCGTTGTCAGAGCCAGACGCCGAGCTGCGTTTTTCCATTCTGCAACGACTGAATAAAGCCGAACTGATCGCCCAAAACCTGCAGCAAGAGTTGTTGACTTTGGCACAGAAGCGACAGTTGTTGCAGCAGCTTGATGATACGAAGCTGCTGGAAAAATTAAGTCGTCAGCTGAACGAACCTTTGGCATCTGAGCTGAAGCAGCAGTTGCAACAGGCCGCTGAAGCACGGGAGAAACCTGTATTGCTGCGTAAGCAGGTGGCGCTGGTGCTGGCCAAGCTGAACAGTGTGAGGGAAAAAGGCTCGCTGGAACAAATGCAACAAAAGTGGCAGCAGTTTGAGCAGGAATGGCAAGGCCTTGCTGCGGAGTTGTCGCTGTTGCCGGATGCAGGCGAGTTTGAACAAAAGTATCAAAAAATAAAACAGCAGACGGAGCAGGCCTGGAAACCACTGCTGGCACAACAGGCTGAGCAGCGAGCTGCTGCCGCTATGCACCTGGAGGCGCAACAACTGCAACAGCAACTGGACGCCGAGTTGCAGCGCATTCGCCTGCAGTTGCAGCAGTGGTTGCAGCAGGGGGAGTTGACCGCAGCGATGGATCTGCAACAGCAACTGCAGGACTTTTCAACCCAGCTGGCACTGCAACAGTTGCCTGTGACTGTTCAGTCTGAACTGAAACGGCAGGTGAAGCAGTTATTGGTACAGCTGAATCAACTGCCACAGCAGGCGGAGCAACTGGCATTATTGACCCGGCTTGTGGCCGACTGGTCAAGCACAGCAATTCCCGCGGATTTGGCGCAGTACCTTCAGCTGAGTTCCAGCTACCAGCAATGGCAAAAACAGTGGAAGCAAAGCACGGCAAACCTGGGCGCTCTGGTGCCTGAACACCTGCAGCTGGCGCTGCAGCAATTGCAACAGAACTGGCAGCAACCTATGCAACATTTTGCCGCCAGCGTTGAACGGGAGCTGAAACAGCTCAAAGCCAAACTGGCAGAGTTCAGGCGTTTGCACCAGGCGGGTCGTTTTAATGTGCTGTTTGGCTTACTCAAAGGCATAGAACAGAATTACCAGCAATGGCCTGTTGCCTTGCAGCAGCAACTGGACAAAGAGATGGCGCAGGCGAGGGCGGTGATAGCTGAACTGACCGACCTGCAACGTTATATCGCCACGCCGCGCAAACAGGAACTGGTGGCGCAGATGCAACAGGCGGCGTCTGAAGCCGTGACCGACGTCGGTCAGCGGGCGGCTTTGGTCAAACAGGCCAGAGCCGCCTGGCTCAGTTTGGGTAAAGCGCAGCCAGAGCTGGAGGACGAGCTGAATCAGGCGTTTAATCTGGCCTGTGAGCAGGCCTTTGCGCCTTGTCGCGAACATTTTGCCAGACTGGATGCTGAACGTGCTGCAAACGCAGCCGCTAAACGACAGCTGCTTGTTGAGCTAAAAACACTGCTTGAATTGCCAGCCGGCAAAGAGCTGGATACCAGGTTAAACCGTCATCTGCAGCAATGGCGCGTTCTGGGCCCTGTCGATGCAGCTGAGCATAAACAGCTGTCGGCAGAGCAAAAACAACTGACCTCTGTGCTCAGACAACGACAGGCAGCATGGCAACACGACAATGCTGAAGCGAAAAAGTCGCTGATTGTTCAGGCCAAAGCGGCATCTGAGCTGGAGTCTGGCCCAGCTGTTGCTTTGGTCAAAACTCTGCAACAGCAATGGAAGTCACATGGATTTGCCGGCAAGCTGGACCAGACTTTGTGGCAGGAATTCAGAGCAGAGTGCGACAAGGTGTTTGCCACCCTGACTGCAAAACGCGAACAGAAAGAACAGCTGGCTCAGCAGGAGCTGTCTTTGGCTTCGCAGCAAATTTCTGAAATGGAAAGCCAGTGGCAGCAAGATCAGAGTGCAGCACAGCTGGAACAGTTGTTGCTGCAGCTATCCGCTGTTGTTGTGCCTGCGAAATCTGAGCTGGCCACTAAAAAGCAGCAATTGCGTCAAGCTATCACACAACGGCTGGATGACCTTATGGCGCGTCAGGCCAATGCCGGGCTGGAGCAGCTACTGACTGCTCTGGAACAGCAGGATCCAGAGCTGGTGCCTGCTTTGTACCGGGAGCAGCTGACACAGCCAACAGAGCAGCTGTTTAGCCGTGCCCAACTGACCTGGGCCATTGCCCTGGTGCAAGGAAAAACGGCCTTATGCTCCGAAGCAGAACGTGCTCAGGTGCAGCTGTTGTTGTTGTCGGAAAAGCATAATCAGGGGCAGCAGTTATCTGCGAAAGCTTTGCTGCAGCGCTGGCTCAGCCTGGGAATGCCAGGTGCAGATGAGCTCGACCTGGTCAAACAGCTGCGGCAGGCGCTGCTTTGATAGCATACAAAAAAACCGGTGATGACCGGTTTTTTTGTGGTTCAGCCCAGGCTAAAGTGTCAGCTCTCCCCGAAGGCTTTGTTGCATAAAGAGTCGCACCTGCTCAGTGCTGATCGGTTGGCTAAGCAAGTAATGCAGCTTGGTCAAGGTGGCTTCGAGGGTCATATCGTACCCACTGATCACACCACAGGAGCGCAGTGCATTGCCGGTGGCGTACCCCCCCATATTCACCTTGCCTTTAAAGCACTGAGTGCAATTGACAATGATAGTGCCACGGCCTGATGCTTCTTTCAGTGCATCCAACAAGGCCGGCTGTTGGGGGGCGTTGCCCACCCCATAAGACTTGATAATCAATGCTTTGACCGGTGCTGCCGCCATATTGCGGATCACATCTGTGCTGATCCCGGGATACAAGGTGACGACACTGATAGGTTGTGGTGTGATTTCGGCCACCTTCAGCGCCTTGGGGACGGCAGTCGAGGTCAGATGGCCTGAAATCAGATTGATATGAATGCCGGCTTCAATCAGCGGCGGAAAGTTCGGAGAGGCAAAGGCATCAAAGCCATCGGCATCGGCTTTGGTGGCGCGATTGCCACGAAACAACTTATTGTTAAAAAACAAGGCCACTTCAGCAATAGGGTAATAGGCGGCCAGATACAGGGCATTCAGTAAATTCACCTGACCATCGGAGCGCAGCTGCGCCAATGGAATTTGTGAGCCTGTGACGATGACCGGCTTGGCTAAATCTTCCAGCATAAAAGATAAGGCCGATGCGGTGTAGGCCATGGTGTCTGTACCGTGCAGGACGACAAAACCGTCGTAGTCGGCATAGTTGGCTTTAATGTCTGCGGCTATTTCAGACCAATGCGCCGGAGTCATGTCGGATGAATCAATCACCGGGTTGTATTCATGAATATCAAATTCCGGCATTTCACCACGATAAAACTCGGGCATAGCCCGCACTGTGTCGGACAAAAAGCCGGGCACAGGCACAAAACCATTGCTGGATTGCTGCATACCGATGGTTCCGCCTGTGTAGGCGACATAAATGCGCTTCTTATTCATCAAATTAATCCGGATTTTTTCTTTATTGTACCGCTGTAATGGCTGGACTGTCAGAGAAATCAGGCAATTTTTCAGCAGGTTGCACAAATGCTGAGCAAACAGTGCAGGCGATGCAGAAAAGCGCTTTACAACCAAAAGCAGGGTCTCTAAGATGCAGTCCTGTCGCGGAGGGATGGCAGAGCGGTTTAATGCACCGGTCTTGAAAACCGGCGAAGGTTAATAGCCTTCCGAGAGTTCGAATCTCTCTCCCTCCGCCACTTTAAAACCAGCTGAATGCTGGTTTTTTTGTTTATGCATCTTTTTGTTTTCAATAGATTTTTCCAACCCGTTCTTAGCCACAAATTCAACGACTGCCCTTGAGCTTTGAGTGGCTATTGCTTATGCTCAGTGAGGCTTTGCTGCCCCTTCAAACACGGAGAAATTCTGGTGATAAAAGTATTGTTAGTGGATGATCATGAGCTGGTTCGCACTGGCATCAGTCGTATACTAATGGACGAGCGGGGCATCAAGGTGATAGGCGAAGCCAGTTCAGGGGAAACTGCACTGCAGTTCTGCCGGCAAAACACGCCGGATGTGGTGTTAATGGACATGAATATGCCAGGCATGGGCGGCATGACCGCCACCAAACGGATTTTACATTATTGCCCGGATATTAAAGTGCTCGCGTTGTCGGTGTCCTGTGAAGAGCCGGTACCGACTAAGGTGATGCAGTTAGGTGCGGCTGGTTTTTTATCAAAAAATGCCGCGCCACCCGAAGTGGTGCTGGCCATTCGCCGGGTGCACCTGGGGGAGCGTTATATCAGTGCCGAAGTGGCGCAGAAAATGGCGATGAGCAAGGTGACCAGCAACAGCAACAATCCTTTTGATGAACTGTCTGATCGGGAAATGCAGATCATGCTGATGATCACCCGCGGTGAAAAAGTAAATGATATCGCTGAGCAGCTCAATGTCAGTGCAAAAACTGTCAATTCCTACCGTTACCGGATGTTTGAGAAGCTGGATATCAGTGGGGATGTGGAACTGACTCACCTGGCATTGCGCCACGGTATGATTGATATCGCGAAGTTTTAACTGCTGATGTTTGACGCTAAAACCTTTCTGAAAACAGTACCGGACTTACCCGGCGTGTATCGTATGCTGGACCACAAAGATACGGTGATTTACGTTGGTAAAGCCAAACAGCTGAAAAAACGCTTAGCCAGTTATTTCCGCCAGAATCTGGCCGGGGTTAAAACCCGGGCTTTGGTCAGTCATATCCGTCAGGTTGAATTTACCGTGACTCAAAGTGAAACTGAGGCACTGATCCTGGAAAATAACCTGATCAAGCAGTATCTGCCGAAATACAATGTGTTGCTGCGTGATGACAAGTCCTATCCATTTATTCTGATTTCTAACCATAAACACCCGCGTATCAGTGGTCATCGTGGCCCCCGTAAGGTCGAAGGGCAGTATTTTGGCCCTTACCCCAGTGCTGGTGCTGTCTGGGACAGCCTGAAACTGCTGCAGAAAGTGTTTCCAGTCCGTCAGTGTGAAGATGGTTTTTACCGGGCTCGCACCCGGCCTTGTCTGCAATATCAGCTAAAGCTGTGTTCTGCCCCTTGTGTCGGCAAAATCAGCGATGCGGACTATGCCGAGCTGGTGCGTAACACCAGTTTGTTTTTATCAGGTAAAAGCCATCAGTTGATTGAACAGCTGGTCAGTGCAATGGAGCAGGCGAGTCAGGACTTAGCTTTCGAAAAAGCAGCCGGTATTCGCGATCAGATCATTGCACTGCGTAAAGTGCAGGAGCAGCAATACGTCAGCGGCGATCAGGAAGAAATGGATGTGGTAGCGCTGGAGTGGTCGCACGGAATCGCCTGCGTGCATGTACTGTTTATTCGCGATCACAAAGTATTAGGTAGCAAAAACTTCTTTCCTAAAGTGCCTGCCGATGCTGACCCGACTGAAATTATGCCGTCTTTTCTGGCCCAGTTTTATTTAAGTGGTGCAGGCGGTCAGATGGTCCCCAAAGAAATAGTGCTGAATCAGCAGGTAGAGGATGACACTGAGCTGGCACAAGCGATTTCTGATATGGCGCAACGCAAAGTCAGCCTGGTGGTCGCCCGGCGTGGCGAAAAAGCCCGATATCTGGCTTTGGCACAAAAGAACGCGGCGCTGGCAGCAGCCACCCGCTTGTCGGTGAAGGACCAGGTGGCAGTCCGTTACCGCGAACTGCGCGAGCTGTTGGGCTTGGTGCAGTTGGAGCGCATGGAATGTTTTGATATCAGTCATACCATGGGACAACAGACCATTGCGTCCTGTGTGGTGTTTGACGGGCAGGGCCCGAACAAAGCGGAGTACCGCCGCTTTAATGTTGAAGGGGTGACCCCGGGCGATGACTACGCGGCCATGGCCTTTGCGCTGGAGAAGCGCTACGGCAAATTGCAGGATGAAAGCAAAATACCCGACCTTATCCTGATTGATGGTGGACTGGGTCAGTTGAACCAGGCTGTGGAGTTTTTTTCCGGTTGGACTTTTGCCCACAAACCCTTATTGGTGGGGGTCGCTAAAGGGACCAGCCGCAAGCCAGGCCTGGAGACTTTAATTTTGCCAGACAACCCGGCAGGTTTTGCTTTACCTGCCGAATCACCGGCTTTGCATCTGATACAGCAGATCCGTGATGAAGCACACCGTTTTGCTATTACCGGGCATCGCAATAAACGCGGTAAGAATCTGCTGAAAAGTCCATTGGAAAATATCGACGGAGTGGGTGAGAAACGCCGGCAAGCTTTGTTACAATACTTGGGTGGTTTGCAGGGGGTGCTGAGAGCTTCAGTCGACGAACTGGCCACAGTACCGGGAATTTCGCGGCAACAAGCCGAAAAGATTTACCAGGCCTGTCATCAAAATTAGAACGAGAAGTAACGCAGCATGTGGAATATTCCCAATTTATTGACGGTGTTTCGTTTGTGCCTGATCCCCATTTGTTTAGCCTGCTTTTATGCGGACATTCCTTACGCCCGATTTTTTGCAGCCTTCTGTTTTTGGCTGGCAGCCATTACCGACATGCTGGACGGTTATCTGGCGCGTAAGATGCAGCTGATGACCCCTTTTGGCGCTTTCCTGGACCCGGTCGCAGATAAATTAATGGTGGCGGCGGCCCTGGTGCTGATAGCTGTGGATATGCAAACCCTGTGGGTGACTATTCCTGCCTTTATTATGATTAGCCGCGAGATCCTGATTTCAGCATTGCGTGAATGGATGGCCGAAGTCGGGCAGCGTGGTCAGGTTGCTGTGTCTGAAGTGGGTAAATACAAGACGGCAGCACAGATGCTGGCGTTGATTGGCCTGATTTGGCAGCCGGTCGGCTGGATCACTGATTTGGGCCTGGTACTGCTTTATGCAGCGACACTGCTGACCATCTGGTCTATGTTGACTTACCTGCGTGCCGCCTGGCCCGCGTTGACAAAATAAGCTGAAAAAGCCCTGATTTTCAGCGCATTTGCTACTTTTTGAGCAAACAGTTTTGAAAGCAGGAATTTGTTGTTGACGCCTAAACAGAAACCAGTAGAATGCGTCTCGTGTTACGGCGAATGGCCATAGCAAAGCGGGCATAGCTCAGTTGGTAGAGCGCGACCTTGCCAAGGTCGAGGTCACGAGTTCGAGCCTCGTTGCCCGCTCCAAATGTACGCCTGATGGCGGGTTGGCAGAGTGGCCATGCAGCGGATTGCAAATCCGTCCACCTCGGTTC
>NZ_JBBIQL010000003.1:0-192470 GCF_037442345.1 Rheinheimera sp.
GCTGACCTCTTGCATGCCATGCAAGCGCTCTCCCAGCTGAGCTATAGCCCCACACCAGTCGTGGCTTCTGCGTTACTGCAATCCCCCACAAGACGCTGCGAATTCTAGGGGGAGGTGCCAGTAGTGTCAACAGTTTTTTAGAACACCTTGATCGTTCGGATGTTTTTTAAACTAACTGCAAATTTGTTGGCCAATTCTCATGAAAAACACAGATGTGCCTGCATGCGTATTTGGTAAGAACAGCTGCTTACAGCCATAAAAAAACCCCGCTAAGCGGGGCTTTTTAGTGGGAAGGACTTACAGGTTGATGCCTTTTTTCGAGGCACGCTCTTTAATGTAAGACTCCCAAGCAGCTGCCTGACGGCCCAGCTTGGTATCAGACTTAACTTTTTGTACAGCCTGATAAGCTTCACGGAACTTATTCTGATAGAAATAAGCTTCAACCAGACTTAAGTACACTTGACCCTGGTTTTTCACTCCGGCATTGATGGCGTTATTTAACGCTGTCACTGCTTCAGAGTATTTTTCTGCCAGGATTAATGAAGAGCCCTGACGACGATAAGCATCCCCATCGTTGTCCAGTTTGGCTGATTCACCATAGTACTGTGCCGCTTTTACCATATCGCGTGAGTTCTGGAATGAACTGGCCATGCTGTTCAGGATATTCTTTTCCTTTTTGATCAGGCCTGACTTCACATGCTTTTCCAGAATACTGGCCGCTTTGTATGGAACGTTCGCATTGGCATACAACTGAGCTAACAGCTTGTATTCGTTTTCAGTTTCCAACATGCCTTGCTTGTTAGCCACTTCCAACGTTACCAATGCTTTTTCGTACTGCTCTTCCAGGCTGTAAAACTGAGCCAGGTATGTCCACCAGCGTTTTTCGCTTGGGAACAACTTGACGGTAGTTTCCAGCACTTCAATCGCTTTTTTGTTGTTCTTCAACTCATAATAAGCTGAGAACTTCAATGTATATGGACCGGCATTTGGCTTCGCAGGATCTTGCGCAGCAATCGCCAGATCAGCTGGCTCAATCACTTTGGCATACTGCTTGGTTTCCATATAAGCGCTGGCAATACGTAAGTAGACGTTGCCATCTTTTTCACCAGTAAAATCTAACCACTGGTTATAAGTTTTGATAGCCTGATTAAACTGCTTGTCGCTTAACTGCAAGTCCGCCAACAGGCGTAATGCAGCCGCATGATCAGTAAAACCCAGTACGTCAGGTGCGACGGCTTTCTGTAAGTAGCCAATCGCCTTTTTCTCATCTTTGGTCGCCCACATGTTACCAAGGAAACGATTCAGATAAGCCTGATCAAAGGTATTGCTGCTCTCAACACCGTTTAAGGCGGCGATAGCTTCATTCAGTTTTTCCTGGCCATAAAGCTCATAGGCTTTACCTATAGCCTTACCTACTTTTTCACCAACAGCCTGAGACTTTTGGTTCTTCCGGGCTTCAATTTTGGCAAAATCCGGAGCTGCAACAGCATAACTTCCGAAGGTGGTGATGCCAAAAGCGGTCATCACCACAAGAGCTGAAGCAATAGATGTTAATTTTTTCATCCGATTAACCTCCACTCTGATCTAAAGAGAAGTCCAACTGCACAACGATACCAGGCTGTTGAACCGCTTTACCGTTCACAACTTTCGGAGTGTACTTCCAGCGTTTCAGTGCACGGATCGCTTCACGGTCAAATACACGTTTCGGGTCAGCATCAACGACTTCAACTTCACCGACGCTACCATCCTCAAGAATGGTAAAACGCATTTTTACCCAGCCCTGAATACCGTCACGTGCAGCCTGCACAGGGTATTTAGGTTCGATACGAACAATCGGAGTCGCATCACCATCCCGCATCATTGCTGATGAAGGGTCACCTAAACCAGTGCTGGCACCACCAACATCCACTGAAGGCATGTTGAAGGCAATAGCACCACCAGTATTTGACTGGTTAGGTTCCGCTACCGGAGCCTTAGGTGGCTGCGGTGGTGGCGGTGGTGGCGGTGGCGGAACACGCTGCCGGGTCTGAGCTTTTGACTCAGGTGGCGTCGTGTTGATCTCAATAACGATTTGTTCCTTCTTTGCATTGGTGAACATATCATCCCCGCCGATCAGGAATGCCATCAATACGTACAGGAAAAACGTTATTACCGCACCAAGCACCAGTGATAGTAATAACCGTACCATATTAGTTCTCCGATGCTGCAATCGAGATCTTATCGATACCAGCCAGTTTAATCTGGTCCATCACAGAAACCACAACACCGTGTTTCGCTTCTTTGTCGGCCTGAATAATTACAGTATCGGTTGGTGACTCAGCTAACAGCTTTTCGATTGTTGCGCCTACGCGTTCAACGTCCACCGCACGTTTATCCAACCAGATTTCACCATTGGCCCGGATAGCAACGAAAATAGTTGCAGATGGCTTTTTAGTGGCCTGAGCGGCTTTTGGACGGTTTACGTCAATACCAGCTTCCTTAACGAAAGAAGTGGTTACGATAAAGAAGATCAGCATGATAAAAACAACGTCCAGCATGGGCGTTAAGTCAATCGCTGCTTCTTCGGCTTCACGTCTAGTTTTACGTGCCATAAATTACTCTCTATCAATGATGAGGCATGCTGTCCGCCAGCTCGTGAACGGCCGCGCGCACCTTACCTTCCAATTTAGACGTTACGAATACACCTGATAATGCAGCAACCATACCGGCCATTGTCGGAATTGTTGCCATTGAAATACCAGCTGCCATCAAACGTGGGTTACCAGTACCAACCATCGCCATAATTTCGAATACTGCAATCATCCCTGTTACGGTACCCAGCAACCCTACCATAGGGCAGACAGCTACCAGAGTCTTGATGACATTCATACGCAAATTTAGGTGGGTTTTGGCTTCTGATACCCAAGCGTCACGGATTTTGTGCGCATACCATGAGGTGGTATCTTCACGGGCATTCCAGTCAGCAATGATCTTGTCACGCATGGCCGGATACTCTCGTGCGATAAACCACCAACGCTCTATCATCAATACCCACATGATGAAGAGGACTGCGGCAACTACATAAAGAACGTCACCGCCGGTCGCGATAAAATCCCTGACAGATTCCCAAAGCTCTATCAGGCCATGCATTAAGCTTTCTCCTTCTCCGCATGAGCAGCGATGATACCAGCGCTTTGCTCATCCAGAATGTGCAGGATTGAGTTCGATTTGCTCTGTAACAGAGAGTGAATAAACAGCAACGGTAGCGCACAGACCAGACCCTGAACTGTAGTAACCAGCGCCATTGAAATCTGACCAGCCATGATTTTCGGGTCACCAGTACCGTGCAGAGTAATAACCTGGAACGCACCGATCATACCAATTACTGTACCCAACAGACCCAGCAGAGGACCTACAGCAGCAATCAGCTTGATGATAGCAATGCCTTTTTCGATAGACGGAGTTTCACGCATGATGGCTTCGTCCAGTTTCAGCTCCAGGTTTTCCACATCAACGTTTTTGTTGTCATGGTAAACTTTCAGGATACGGCCCAAAGCGTTATCCGCAGTTGGGTTGTTGACGTTTTTCAGCTGAGATTTGATTTTCGCGCCAGCAGCTGTCAGAGAAGCCCAACGGACAGCACCGATTAACAAACCGATAATCAGTAATACTGTGATGACATAACCTGGAGTACCACCTTGGTGGAACTGTTCTTCCAGAGTCGCTTCCTGAGTCTTCAGACGCAGTAAGTTACCACCAGTTGGGTCAATATATACTGGAGCAACAGTGCCTGCAGCGGCGTTTTTGAAGTTCAGTGCATCAGCAACAACATAAGACTCAGGTTGTTTCACCAGAGGTTGCATTTCTTTGGTATCTGCATTGTATACCAGGTAGCCAATGTCGGAGATCAGGTTGAATGCACCAACGCGAGTCACTTGAGCTGGGGCTGCATTGCCGTCCAGAGCCGTTACGCTGCCTTCGAACTTAGCAACTTTCGCTGATTCAGTCATTTCAGTCTGCAGAGCGATCCACAGTTCTTCCAGTTCAGAAATAGTTGGCAGTTCTTTCGCATCAGCCAGTTTCTTCAGCAGGTCTTCACGGCCTTTGTACTGAGCGCTGATGTTAGACGTAGCGATACCACCGATAGTTTCAGTAGCTGCACCACGAACGATACCGAACATTTCACCCAGCGTACCCTGAGCGTTTACCAGCTCCTGCTCTTTGGCAGCCAGCTTGGTTTCGTTGTCAGCAAAAGCTTTGGTCAGGTTACGGCCACGGGCTTCTTCTGCAGAGAATTCAGCTTTTGCTTTATTCAGCAGAGCTTGCTTGTCAGCGCGGTCAGACAGGAACTCTTGTTCACGTTGCTGGTTCATACGGCCTTCGGCGGTACGATCTTTTTTCACTTGTTCCAGCAGCTGATCCAGTTTTGCGGTGTCAGCAGCGGCAGTTAAGCACACGCCAGCAGACAAGGTTACTGCAGCAGCAACGATTAAACCTTTAAACACTTTCTTCATTTATTCTTACTCCGCTGCAATCACTGGAAGTTTTAACAGTTCTGGGGCAGCTTGTTTACCCGCTACACGAATTGCCTTTTTAGTGTAATCCAGATACTCAGGACCTAACTCTTCCCACTGACCAGATGTTTTGTTCCACATCCAGGCGTGTTTTTCGTCCAGAGACATGGCTAACAGCGCAACACGGCCAACATAAACGTAGTTTGCAGTGATTTCCTGACCGCCAGCATTCAGCTTGTCAGTGTAAGTAACCAGAGCTGTGCCCAGGTCTTTTTCGATTTGGTAAGCTTCCAATACCAGACGGTATTGCTCAGAAGTGTTGACAGATGAGTTTGCCATCACCGCACGCAGACGCTCAATGCGCTCTAAACGTTTGTTCAGATCGATTGGCATATCCGCTTTGATAAAGGCTTCCAATGTATCGATCATACGGTACATCAGAGGAACGATACCTTGCTTGGTGCCTTCGATAGTACCAATTTGTTTGTCCAGAGAAGCCAAAGAAGCATCCTGGTCAGCAACCAGACGGGCAACGTGGTCGTTGTACACTTTCAGGTTTTCAGTTTGTTCAACTAATTGACGGTACTCGGCCAGTAACTCCTGGCTTTGGTCAAAAATGTTGTTGATTTTTTCTTGAGACTGAACTGCAGCACGGATGTTTTGCTGACCGGCTTTGTGCAATTCCACCAGTGGATCTGCGGCGACTGAAGTGCTGGCCATTGCGAATGCTCCGAACAGAGCAGAGGCAACCAGACTCTTACGAATGTTATTGTTAGACATAGTTCCCAACCAATAATTGCTGATTAACGTAACCTGTTTTAGGAAGGTCATTTTTGTTACAAAATATGACCTGGTTAAAGGGTAAACCGCCCGCATCATTGCAGCAAAACCGCGGATTGTCAATATAACCAAGGCAATCCCCAGTGACAGTTTTGTTGCAACAAAAAGGCTGTTTTCCCCTTTGTTCGGACTTGGCAAAATGTCGCCATTATTCCATTAACGGCATACTAACCATTTTGCTTATTTTATGTTCTGAGCCAGCTGACCCGACTCATACATACTGACCATTTTTTCCAAAGAAATGGCTTTAATTTTTGACGCGTGACCGGCGGTACCAAACGCCTGATAACGGTCTTTACAAATATCAGCCATGGCTTTGACTGATTCCTGCAAATATTTACGCGGGTCAAACTCTGCCGGGTGTTGCGCCATAAAACGGCGAATCGCCCCCGTCGACGCTAAACGCAAGTCCGTATCGATGTTAATTTTACGGACACCGTGTTTGATCCCTTCCTGAATTTGTTCCACCGGAACCCCGTAAGTTTCCGGAATAGCACCACCATATTCATTGATAATGGCCAGCCAGTCCTGTGGCACCGAAGACGAACCGTGCATCACCAAATGTGTATTAGGAATACGGGCGTGGATCTCTTTGATCCGGTCAATCGCCAGAATATCCCCTGTCGGCGGCCGGCTGAACTTATAAGCGCCGTGTGAGGTACCACAAGCAATAGCTAAGGCATCAACTCCCGTTGCCTTCACAAACTGCGCCGCTTCTTCCGGATCGGTCAGCATTTGGTCATGGCTCAGCACGCAGTCAGCACCAATACCATCTTCTTCACCGGCAGCACCGGTTTCCAGTGAGCCCAGACAGCCTAATTCGCCTTCCACAGACACACCACAGGCGTGCGCCATTTCTACAACACGGCGGGTTACATCCACGTTGTAGGCATAATCAGCCGGCGTTTTGCCATCTTCCCGCAGCGAACCGTCCATCATCACTGAGGAAAAGCCGAGTTGCATGGCGCGTTGACATACTGCTGGCGACGTTCCGTGATCCTGGTGCATCACCACCGGGATATGTGGGAACTCCTCCACTGCAGCCAGGATCAGATGACGCAAAAATGGCGCTCCGGCATATTTACGGGCGCCGGCAGATGCCTGCACTATGACCGGACTGTCTGTCGCGTCGGCGGCCAGCATAATGGCGCGCATCTGCTCGAGATTGTTCACGTTAAAAGCCGGCACCGCGTAACCATATTCGGCCGCATGGTCCAGCATTTGACGCATGGAGATCAGAGCCATAAATCCTCTCTTGTTTTGTAGGGTAAGGGTTAAGGTATGGCAGAGTCCGGCGTCATCTTCAGATGATCAAGTTATACCCGGACCTGGCTGCCGATAATGTTAATTATTGTTTTGCTCGTTGTTCCAGTATCTCTACTGCGGGTAGTGTCTTCCCTTCAAGGAATTCAAGGAAGGCCCCTCCCCCTGTAGAGATATATGAAATTTTTTCAGCTACTTCATATTTATCAATTGCCGCCAGCGTGTCACCACCACCGGCAATGGAAAACGCATCACTGTGTGCAATAGCTTCGGACAACGCCTTGGTGCCTGCTTCAAAGCTGGCAAACTCAAACACACCGACTGGACCATTCCACACAATGGTACCTGCATTTTTTAAGATATCGACCAGCGCTCTGGTGCTGTCAGGGCCTATATCAAACACCATATCGTCCGCGTCAATGGCTGATACCGCTTTGGTCGTCGCTGGCGTGTCTTCTGCAAACGCTTTGCCTGTCACCACATCGGTTGGCACCGGAATAAAACCACCACGCGCTTCGGCCTGCGCCATTAAACGTTTGGCTTCTGGAATTAAGTCCACTTCAACCAGTGACTTCCCTACATTATGACCTTGAGCAGCAATAAAAGTATTGGCGATACCCCCGCCAACAATCAGCTGATCAACAATACCTGACAAGGAATCCAGCACTGTCAGTTTAGTCGATACCTTAGAACCACCAACAATAGCCACTAAAGGGCGTTTTGGGTTTTTCAGCGCTGCGGCCAGAGCGTCCAGTTCAGCCGCCAGCAACGGACCTGCACAGGCGACAGGCGCAAACTTAGCCACACCATGAGTGGTAGCCTGTGCCCGGTGCGCAGTGCCAAAGGCATCCATCACAAAAATGTCACACAAAGCAGCCAGTTGTTTTGACAGTGTTTCGTCGTTTTTGCCTTCACCTTTGTTAAAGCGCACATTTTCAAACACCACCACTTCACCGGCCTTGACCTCAACGCCGTTGAGATAATCCTTCACCAGGCGGACTGGCACAGAAAGCGCCTGATTCAGATAGTCCACCACAGGCGCCATGGAGAATTCCTCGGCGTACACGCCTTCATCCGGCCGTCCCAGGTGTGAGCACACCATCACCCTGGCACCTTTTTGCAATGCCAGTTCAATGCTGGGGATGGCGGCCTTCAGACGAGCATCTGAACTGACTTTGCCATTTTTAACCGGCACATTCAGATCTTCACGGATCAGCACCCTTTTTCCCTGTAAATCCAAATCGGCCATTTTAATTACGGACATAGACGAACTCCTGTGATTTGAACTCTGTTGTCGTTAACTGTTCATCATGGCTCTGGCGGTGTCGATCATCCGGTTGGCAAAGCCCCACTCGTTGTCACACCAGACCAGACATTTGACTAATTTTTTATGACTGACCCGGGTCTGCGAGCCATCAACAATGCAGGAATGTGGGTCGTGGTTAAAATCAACCGAAACTAAAGGCTCTTCGGTGTAATCCAGGATCCCCTGCAGACTGCTGAGACTGGCTTGTTGGAGCACCTGATTTACCTGCCCTATATCCACATCCTTATGCAAGGTCACACTTAAGTCCATCGCGGTCACGTTCACCGTTGGCACCCGGACGGCAATGGCTTCAAAACGTCCGGCCAGATGCGGCAGTATGCGTTCAATACCACGCGCCAATTTGGTATCGACCGGGATAATAGACTGACTGGCGGCACGGGTGCGGCGTAAATCGCTGTGATAAGCGTCAATCACCTGTTGGTCATGCATCGACGCATGAATAGTGGTGATAGTGCCACTTTCCACCCCAAAGGCATCATCCAGCACTTGCAGCACAGGCACAATACAATTGGTGGTGCAGCTGCCTGCAGAGACAACTGTCATGCTGTCATTCAGCAGATGTTGATTGATCCCATAAATGACAGTGGCGTCGATATCGGCTGTGGCCGGGTTCGAAAACAGCACCTTTTTAGCGCCTGCCGCCAGATGCAACAAGGCGTCATCACGGCTGTGAAAAACCCCCGTGCATTCCAGTACCACATCAATATTAAGCTCGGCCCAAGGCAGTTGAGCAGGATCGGCCTCGGCAAAGAGCCGGATGCTGTGGCCATCCACTTTCAGACTGGTACCGTCCAGTTCCACCTTGTGGGCAAAACGGCCATGTGAGGTATCGTATTTCAGTAAATGCGCTATGCCTCTGGCATCGGCCAGTTCATTCACGGCAACCACCTGCACCCACTGCTGCTGACCACTTTCATAAAGTGCGCGCAGAATATTACGACCGATACGGCCAAAGCCATTAATAGCAACCCGAATTGTCATGCTGGAAAAACCGGCTCCTCAACTATACAAAAGGGGCACGCATGCCCCCTTACACCAGCCCTCAGGCCAGAAGTTCTTCAGCAGCGGCTACAACAGCCGCCGTCGTAATACCAAAGTATTCAAACAACTGTTCAGCCGGTGCAGATTCACCGAAACTGTCCATGCCAATGACTTTGCCTGTCAGTCCCACATACTTGTACCAGCTGTCTTTGATACCCGCTTCCACCGCCACACGTTTCGTGACGGCTGCAGGTAACACAGCTTCACGGTACGCAGCATCCTGAGCTTCAAACACGTCCGTTGATGGCATAGACACCACCCGCACCTGGTGGCCTTTGGCCGCCAGTTGTTTTTGCGCCTGCACTGCCAGTTCCACTTCTGAACCTGTCGCAATCAGCACCAGCTCTGGCGCTTTTTCGCAGTCCACCAGCACATAGCCACCTTTTCGCACAGCCGTCAGCTGCTCCGCAGTGCGAGGCTGCTGCACCAGATTCTGCCGGGTGAAGATCAGAGTGCTAGGCCCTTCAGTGCGCTCAATGGCGGCCTGCCAGGCCACGGCGGATTCGACTGCATCACAAGGACGCCAGTTCATCAGGTTCGGGGTCACCCGCAGTGACGCCAGCTGTTCAACCGGCTGGTGGGTCGGACCATCTTCCCCCAGACCAATGGAGTCGTGGGTGTAAACAAAAATAACCCGCTGTTTCATCAGGGCAGCCATGCGCACCGCGTTGCGGGCATATTCCATAAACATCAGAAAGGTGGCGCCATAAGGAATAAAACCACCGTGCAGGGCAATACCGTTCATAATGGCCGACATACCAAATTCGCGTACGCCGTAGAATACGTAGTTGCCACTGGCATCGTCTTTGGTTAAACCTTTGGAGCCGGACCAGATCGTCAGGTTAGAGCCCGCCAGGTCAGCCGAGCCGCCCATAAATTCCGGTAATAAAGGACCAAAGGCATTTAATGCATTTTGGGAGGCTTTACGGCTGGCAATGGTCTGAGGGTTCGCCTGCAACTGTTCAATATAAGCCTGAGACTTTTCAGCCCAATCAGCGGGCAACTCACCCGCAGTGCGGCGCTTCAGTTCAGCCGCCAGCTCTGGGTAGGCTTCGGCATAAGCGGCAAATTTGGCGTTCCAGCTTTGCTGGGCTGCCGCACCTTTGGTTTTGCCATCCCAGTGCGCATAAATCTCTGCCGGGATTTCAAATGGTGCGTATGGCCACTGCAAAAACTCGCGAGACGCGGCAATTTCGGCATCCCCCAGCGGGGCGCCGTGGCAGTCATGGGAACCGGATTTGTTTGGTGAGCCATAACCGATAATGGTTTTGCAGCAGATCAGTGTCGGTTTGTCTGTGACCTGACGTGCTTGTTCAATGGCAGCAGCCACCGCATCGGCGTTGTGGCCATCGACAGCCGGGATCACATGCCAGCCATAGGCTTCAAAACGAGCTGGCGTGTTGTCGGTAAACCAACCTTCAACATGACCGTCAATAGAAATACCATTGTCGTCCCAAAAGGCGATCAGCTTACCCAGTCCTAAGGTGCCGGCTAAGGAACAGGCTTCATGCGACACCCCTTCCATCAGACAGCCGTCACCCAAAAAGGCATAGGTGTAGTGGTCAACAATGGCATGACCGTCGCGGTTAAACTGAGCGGCCAGCGCTTTTTCAGCGATCGCCATGCCCACCGCATTGGTAATACCCTGCCCTAACGGACCTGTCGTCGTTTCCACACCTGGTGCATACCCATACTCCGGGTGACCCGGTGTTCTGGAGTGCAACTGACGGAATTGTTTTAAATCATCAATTGACAGCTCGTAACCTGATAAATGCAGCAGGGAATACAACAACATGGAACCATGGCCATTGGACAAAACAAAGCGGTCACGGTTTGGCCAGCTGGGGTCTTGTGGGTTATGTACCAGATAATCCCGCCATAACACTTCGGCAATGTCGGCCATGCCCATAGGGGCGCCCGGGTGACCTGATTTCGCTTTTTGTACTGCGTCCATACTCAAAGCACGAATGGCATTGGCCAGTTGTTTGCGAGACGGCATCTTCTCTCCTGCTATCTTATCTGTGTTCACTTTGATCCAAGGGGGCTGAAATTCATATAAAAATTGTACTGCTCTGTAAAAGCGATCTGAGTGTGCACTGGCAGTTTGATGGGTTCATTTCTGTTTTTTTATATGACTTCTGTTTTTTTACATGGAAGCCCAAAGCTGGCGGTATTTTCACAGAGCCACTTCCAAAGCGCAAATATAAATCCCCGCGCAACTGGAGTTTTCCAGCCTGAAGGCGATATAAAGAGACATTTAGCATGAAAGACGTCCGGGCGGCAAAAAAAGCTAGAATTCAGCTTGCGCTTTCTCTAGAATAGCCGCCCCAAAATACAGCGCCCTGGCGCATTAACAACCAACATGTGGAAAACGTAAATGGCACAACACATTTTTACCTCTGAATCTGTTTCTGAAGGACATCCGGATAAAATTGCCGATCAAATTTCTGACGCGGTACTGGATGCAATTCTGGAGCAAGATCCAAAAGCCCGTGTTGCCTGCGAATCTTTCGTCAAGACAGGCATGGTGTTAGTGGGTGGTGAAATTACCACATCCGCCTGGGTTGATATTGAAGAGCTGACCCGCAGCACCATTCGTGACATCGGCTATGTTCACTCCGATATGGGCTTTGACGCCAACTCCTGCGCAGTATTGAGCGCCATCGGTAAACAGTCTCCGGACATTAACCAGGGTGTCGATAAAAAAGACCCACGTGAACAAGGTGCTGGCGACCAGGGGCTGATGTTCGGTTACGCCAGTAACGAAACGGACGTGTTAATGCCAGCTCCTATTACCTATTCTCACCGTCTGGTGCAGCAACAGGCCAAAGTGCGTAAAGACGGCACCCTGCCTTGGTTGCGTCCGGACGCGAAATCACAGCTGAGCTTTGTCTACGAAGATGGCAAGCCAGTCGGTATTGATGCGGTGGTCCTGTCCACTCAGCACTGCGACACCATCTCAACGGCCGACCTGCGTGAAGCTGTGATGGAACACATTATCAAGCCGGTACTGCCAGCTGAATGGCTGACCAGCAACACCAAGTATTTTATTAACCCGACTGGCCGTTTTGTCATTGGTGGTCCTATGGGTGACTGTGGCCTGACCGGTCGTAAAATCATCGTCGACACCTACGGTGGTATGGCCCGTCACGGTGGCGGTGCATTTTCTGGCAAAGACCCGTCAAAAGTGGACCGCTCTGCTGCTTACGCCGCCCGTTATGTGGCGAAAAACATTGTGGCCGCAGGCCTGGCAGACCGCTGTGAAATTCAGGTGTCTTATGCCATTGGTGTGGCAGACCCAACCTCCATCAGTGTGGAAACTTTCGGCACCAGCGCACTGAGTGAAGAGCAACTGATTGCATTAGTGCGTCGTCATTTCGACCTGCGCCCTTATGGCCTGATTGAAATGCTGGACCTGGAGCGCCCCATCTACAAAGGCACCGCAGCTTACGGTCACTTTGGCCGTAATGAGTTCCCGTGGGAGCAAACCAATAAAGCGGACGCATTACGCGCCGACGCCGGTCTGTAATAGCACCGCCATCAATCTAAAAGGGAGCTTCGGCTCCCTTTTTTTTTCTGCGGTGCCATCGGTGATCTGTAGTGAAACTTCACCGATAGTTGCGTTCGAACCTCAGGTGGGGGTAAATATCGGCCTTATAATTCATTGATTTTGAATAAAATCACCTTACGCCTTTCTATCCCAATAACAACTCAGGATCAGCTAAGCGCAACCACACGTCGCTGCATTTGCACCAGGGTAATCAGATAGCAAGTCACCGTGACTAAAGCTGCTGCCGTAATTGAATTCAGCGGCAACCATAAAAACGCAGCAAAAAGGCCAAAAGCGCGCATAAATAAATGCTGCAAACCCAAACTGTGCTGAATAATCCAGCCGTATAAAGGCCAGTGAATAGCTAAGCCTAAGGCGAGACTATAAGGCACAAGTTTCGGCTGAACGAACAGCAAGATGATATGCAACACCCAGAGTGAGTTCGCCATAATGACTCCGGTTAACATCAGCTTGCCTAAACTGTGGCCTTTCATAAAAAAGTCTTCATCACGCAATTTGGCAAATAACAACGCCAGCGGAAAAATACAACCCGAGCCAAATAACATCACCAGTAGGGTGGTATTAAAAGGTGAAACAAAACTCAGACCCAGGACTACAGACCAAAACAGGGTACCAGCCAGCGGCATCGACATAGAACGGTTTGTTCTTTGTTCAAAGCTTTGCCGCAGTTGGCTTAAAGTTAATTCCATCACACACTCCGTTGTTTAAAATTATGTAAAGATAATAGTGAGTAGCTATCCCACAATCAAAGCTTAAATGATTGATTTACAGGGAACAATCAACTACCAAGTTTGCACCAGGATCAAATGGCCACACAATGGGAAAAACAGGTGATGCAGGTTTTAGCCTGAAAAGTTGGAATGAGCCTAACCACAACTCAGATTACCAACATCCGTCTATTTACCTGTGCCCAACAACTGGTTAAGGTAACATCTGCATTGATAACAACAAGTTGCTTGTGGCAATAACAAATGGAGATCGCCTGTGACCACAGAATCCACAGCGGCCAGCAACAGCTGGCTGAACCGAAGTCTGAATGCAATAGAACGTATTGGTAACAAACTGCCGGATCCGGCCATCTTATTTGCACTGTTAATGGCCTTGGTGTGGCTGCTGTCCTGGGTTTTGTCTGGCGTTGAATTTACAGACATTGATCCGCGCACAGGCCAGGCGTTTCAAATTAACAATTTGCTGGCGGCCTCCTCCCTCACAGAATTTATGGCCAAAATGGTGGCCACCTTTGTCAATTTTCCGCCTTTGGGTGTGGTGCTGGTCGCCATGTTGGGTTTAGGCGTGGCCGAATACACCGGCTTTATCAATGCTGCCCTGCGTGGCATTCTGGCCATCACCTCCCGCCATTTACTGACCCCGGTGCTGATTGCGGTCGGCATATTAAGCCATGTGGCGGTGGATGCAGGTTATGTTTTGGTGATCCCGCTGGGGGCGGTGATTTTTTATGCCGCTGGCCGACACCCATTGGCGGGTATTGCCGCCGCTTTTGCCGGTGTGTCCGGCGGTTTTGCGGCCACCTTATTTGTGCCTTCCAGTCTGGATCCGCTGCTGGCAGGTCTGACACAGGCCTCTGCCCGCTTATCCGCCGATCCGGCCGCAGCGAGTCTGGTAATTAACCCGCTGAATAACTACTACTTTACCACAGCCTCTGTGTTGGTGATTGTACTGCTGGGTTGGTTTTTAACAGATAAAGTGGTCGAACCCCGTCTGCAGACAACACCGGTGGATGGTGATAAAGAGCAGTTACCGACCATGGACCCTTTAACGGCACAGGAACGCAAAGGTCTGCGTTTTGCGCTGTTGTCGATGCTACTGGCAATCGCCGCACTGGTACTGACAGCACTGCCCGCCGATTCAGCCTGGCGTGGTGCCAATGGCGATCTGACCGCCGCATCGGCCCCGTTAATGCAATCTATAGTCGGGCTTATTTTTGTGTTCTTTTTGCTGCCTGGCATAGTCTATGGTTATGTGTCCGGAAAAGTCCGCAGTCACAGAGACGTGGTACAGGGCATGACCAAAGCCATGAGCGGTATGGGCTATTACATCGTGATGGCTTTTTTCTGTGCTCAGTTTATTTATGCCTTTGGTCAGTCGAACCTGGGCGCGTTAATGGCAATTAAAGGAGCCAATTTCCTGCAGCAAATGGCCTTCCCTATGGCGGTTAATCTGATAGGTCTGGTGCTGCTTACCGCCGTAGTCAACCTGTTAATTGGTTCGTCCTCCGCCAAATGGGCGCTGATTGGCGCAGTGTTAGTGCCGATGCTGATGCAGCTGGGGGTGTCGCCCGACCTGACTCAGGCCGCATACCGGGTGGGTGATTCTTCCACCAATATCATCACCCCACTGATGCCGTATTTTCCGCTGATCGTGGTGTTTTGTCAGAAGTACGTCAAATCAACCGGCATTGGCACCCTGGTGGCCTTGATGTTGCCTTATTCAGTCACCTTTCTGATTTGCTGGACCGCCTTCTTAATTCTGTACTGGAGTCTGGGCCTGCCTTTAGGTATTGGTTCCAGCTACCTCTACCCTGCACTTTAATGGCTAATTCGCCAGCAGCCGATGCTGCTGGCGTGTTCAATTGCCCGGCACACTGTTACCATAAGACATTCCCGTTGTTGGCCGGAACCCTGATGCGTACACCTCGAATTTATCACCCACACCCAATCCAGTCAGAGACTGAGTTCGCCTTATCTGAAGACGGCAGTAATCATATAGGCCGGGTACTGCGAATGAGCGCAGAGCAGGCATTGCAGTTGTTTAACGGCGATGGCCAAAACTATGACTGCACCATCAGCCGTGTCGAAAAAAAAGCCGTGTATGTGCGCTGTACAACCCAAAAAGCCAATCCGGTTGAATCCCCCCTGTCTTTGCATTTAGGCCAGGGTATATCCAGAGGCGATCGGATGGATTTTGTTATTCAAAAAGCCGTAGAGCTGGGTGTGACCGAAATTACCCCGCTGTTTACCGAACGTTGCGGCGTCAAACTGGATGGCGAGCGGCTGGATAAACGCACTGAACAGTGGCAAAAAATCGCTATTTCCGCCTGTGAGCAAAGTGGCCGCAGTGTGGTGCCGGTGATCCACCGCGCGGTGCCACTCAGAGACTGGCTGGGCCAGAGCACAAAAGATTTAAAGCTGACCTTGGATCCCTGGACCGATGCCACCATTAAAACCATCAGCGGCAGCACAACAATCCGGCTGGTGATTGGCCCGGAAGGCGGTTTTAGTGAACTTGAAGTTATACAAACCCAACAAGCGGGCTTTCTGCCTGTGCGCTTAGGCCCCAGAGTATTACGTACCGAAACGGCCGCCTTAACCGCCATTAGCGCGCTGCAATTGCAATTTGGTGATCTGGCCTGAATTTGGCCTCCCAGAGAACAAGGAACAAAGAATGATCAAACTCGGTATTGTGATGGACCCCATCAGCGCCATCAATATTAAAAAAGACTCCAGCTTCGCCATGTTGCTGCAGGCGCAAAGCCGTGGTTATCAGCTGCATTATATGGAAATGGCCGATCTGTATTTACTCGAAGGCCAGGCCCGCGCCCGCACCCGGCTGTTATCGGTGCAACAAAACAGCGAACACTGGTACGATTTTGGCGGCAGTCAGGATATCGCCTTAAGTGACCTGGATGTGATCCTGATGCGCAAAGACCCGCCCTTTGACACCGAATTTATTTACGCGACTTATATTCTCGAGCGGGCTGAAGACGAAGGCACTTTGATTGTCAACAAACCACAAAGCCTGCGGGATGCCAACGAAAAGCTGTACACCAGCTGGTTTGCAAAGTGGACGCCAAAGACGTTGGTTACCCGCGATGCAGCCCGCTTAAAAGCTTTTTACCAGCAAGAGCAGGATGTGATTTTAAAACCGCTGGATGGCATGGGTGGCGCCTCGATTTTCCGCTTACAACCCAACGACGCCAATGTCAGCGTGATTATTGAAACCCTGACGGAACACGGCAGCCGCTATGCCATGGCGCAACGTTATATTCCCCAAATTACCGAAGGCGACAAACGGGTGTTAGTGGTTAATGGTGAGCCTGTGCCTTATTGCCTGGCCCGTATTCCAGCCAGTGGCGAGACCCGCGGTAATCTGGCGGCGGGAGGCCGTGGTGAAGCCCGGCCTTTAACCGACGCGGATTGGGCCATAGCACGGGCCGTTGGTCCCACACTGAAAGCCAAAGGGCTCATTTTTGTCGGGCTGGATATTATCGGTGACAAACTGACCGAAATTAACGTCACCAGCCCCACTTGTATCCGCGAAATTGAAGCGGCGTTCCCGGTCAGTATCACTGGCATGCTATTTGACCAGATTGAGCTACTGTTAAGCCAGCAAGTTCAACATTAAGTCCAGAGAGGTGGTATGGACACTCTGCAAAATCATTTATTGATCGCAATGCCAACACTGGAAGACCCCAACTTCCGGCGCAGTGTCACCTACATCTGTGAGCACAACGCCGAAGGCGCGATGGGCATAGTGATCAACCATCCGATGTCGGTGACAGTGGCCGATTTATTATCACAACTGCAAATTGAGTTTGACCCACAGAGTAAGGCGGCCAAAGCTCAGGTCTGTGCCGGTGGCCCGGTACAAAACGACAGAGGTTTTGTACTGCATTCGCCACAGGCGGGTTACGTCAGCAGCATGCAACTGAATAACGGCCTGATGGTGACTACGTCCAAGGACATACTGCAAAACCTGACCACCGCCGAAGGCCCGGCCCAGTTTATTCTGGCGCTGGGTTATGCAGGCTGGAGTGCCGGCCAGCTGGAGCAGGAAATTGCGGATAACAGCTGGCTGGTGATCCCGGCCGACAACAGGATTATTTTTGAGCTGTCACATGCTGAAAAATGGCAGGGTGCCACTCATCAACTGGGCATTGATGTCTGGCAAATTTCACCTCAGGCGGGCCATGCCTGATGAGCCAGACTGTAATTGCCTTTGACTATGGTACCAAAAGTATCGGTGTGGCTGTTGGTCAGAGCCTGACCGGCACCGCCTCGCCACTGAAAGCGCTGAAAGCCAATGATGGCATACCGGACTGGGGACAGATTGAAGCCCTGCTCAAGGAGTGGCAACCCGACTATCTGGTGGTCGGCCTGCCCCTCAATATGGATGGCACCGAACAACCGTTAACGGCCCGGGTGCATAAGTTTGTCAACCGGCTGCATGGCCGTTTTGGTGTGCAGGTGAAAACCCAGGATGAACGGCTGACGACAGTGGAGTCGCGCAGCCAGCTGTTTGCTGAAGGGGGGTATCGTAAACTCAGCAAAGATGCGGTCGACAGTCAGTCCGCCAAGCTGATTTTGGAAAGCTGGTTTGAAAACGGGGGCGCTTATGAGTAAGGCTCCCGCGCTGTTAGCTGCAGGCTTGTACCAACACTATAAAGGCCGCTACTACCAGGTGACAGACACAGTGCGCCATAGCGAAACCGATGAAGTGCTGGTGCTGTATCGGGCTTTGTATGGCGACTTTGGGTTGTGGGTAAGGCCCCTGGCCATGTTTACGGAACAGGTGCCAACCGATACAGGCACCAAACCGCGTTTTGCTTTTGTTTCTGCCGATATTCCTTCAGCGCTGCGTCAGCCATCACGCTGACGCGCTACTGCTGATCCGTTAATCCGGCAATAGTGACCCCCGACAGGCCACCAGCCCCGGTCTGCCCCCCCTGCAGCTTCATCATCAGCCGTAAGTCATTCGGCGAATCGGCATAATGCAGCGCATCGTTCTGGCTGATGTGGCCGGCCTTGTACAAGTCGTACAACGCCTGATCAAAAGTCTGCATTCCCAATTCACGCGACTTCGCCATCACCGCTTTCACCTCGCCAATATCGCCCCGCTTAATCAGCTCAGCGACCAGAGGTGAATTCAGCAGAACCTCAATAGCGGCCACTCTTTTTTTCCCATCCATGGTCGGCACCAGTTGCTGGGCAACAATGGCCCGCAGATTCAGCGACAAATCAAACAACAGCTTGCCGTGTTTTTCTTTGGGCACCAGATGCATAATGCGATCAATTGCCTGATTGGCGTTGTTGGCATGTAAAGTGGCAATACACAGATGGCCGGTTTCAGCAAAGGACAAGGCGTATTCCATTGTGTCCTGGCTGCGAATTTCCCCTATCAGGATCACGTCAGGGGCCTGGCGTAATGAGCTTTTCAGAGCAGCGTCAAAGGATTCAGTATCAATGCCTACTTCGCGTTGGGTCACCAGGCTAAGGCCATGCTCATGCACAAATTCAATGGGGTCTTCAATGGTCAGAATATGGCCACGGGCGTTTTGATTGCGATGCCCAAGCAGCGCCGCCAGCGAGGTGGACTTGCCCGCTCCCGTGCCACCAACAAAAAGCACCAGGCCACGTTTCGCCATAATAATGTCTTTCAGTACAGGGGGCAGGCCTAAATCATCGGCTTTGGGGATCGTAGTCACAATACGCCGCACCACCATACCCGCCTGATCACGCTGCCAGAATGCCGACACCCGAAAACGGCCCGCTTCATTGGCTATCGCAAAATTGCATTCCTTGTCACGTGCAAACTGCTGCTGTTGTTTCTCTGTCATCGCCGCCTTCACCAGAGCAAGCGACGCATCCGCTGTCAGAACCACTGCGTCAATCGGCTGCATTTCACCGTTAATTTTTGCCGACACCGGCAACCCCGCAGTGACAAACATATCGGAAGCGCCGCGGCTGACCATGGTGTGTAATGCATCAATCAGCTGCATAACTTACCTCGTAAATCCACCAAAACCGCTGCCAGTGCTGGCACCTATACCACCGGCTGAGCCAAAGCTGTTTTTATCCTGTGCTTTGGCCAACGCATCCTGATGACTGACCACGCCGCGGCTGACCAGATTCTGCAGGCACTGATCCATGGTCTGCATGCCATGCGCGGCGCCAGTCTGGATCACCGAATACATCTGGGCAATTTTATCTTCCCGGATCAGGTTACGGATGGCCGGCACGCCAAGCATAATTTCGTGGGCGGCCACCCGGCCACCGCCGTTTTTTTTCAGCAGCGTCTGGGATATCACCGCCCGCAACGACTCCGACAACATGGAACGCACCATGGCTTTTTCTTCGCCGGGAAAGACGTCAATAATACGGTCAATGGTTTTGGGGGCCGAGGTGGTGTGCAAGGTACCAAATACCAAATGGCCGGTTTCGGCGGCCGTCATCGCCAGACGTATAGTTTCCAAATCACGCATTTCGCCCACCAGTATCACATCAGGGTCTTCCCGCAGCGCAGAGCGCAGTGCATTGCTGAAGCTGTAGGTATCGCGGTGCACTTCGCGCTGGTTGATCAGGCTTTGTTTGTTCTGATGCACAAATTCAATCGGGTCTTCAATGGTCAGAATATGGTGATGTTTGGTTGCATTGATGTAGTCAATCATGGCCGCCAGTGTGGTCGACTTGCCGGACCCCGTCGGCCCTGTCACCAGCACCAGGCCACGTGGGTTCTCCGCTATGCTGCGAAACACGTCCGGGGCATTTAAGTCTTCCAGGCTCAAGACTGTGCTTGGGATAGTCCGAAACACGGCGGCAGCGCCACGGTTCTGCACAAATGCATTCACGCGGAAGCGGGCCAGCCCGGGCACCTCAAAGGAAAAATCACTTTCAAGCTTTTCTTCGTATTCTTTGCGTTGCTTGTCGTTCATAATGTCGTACACCAGCGAGTGCACCGCTTTGTGATCCAGCGCCGGAATATTCAGTTTGCGCACATCGCCGTCCACCCGGATCAGCGGCGGTACACCAGCTGACAGATGTAAATCCGAGGCTTTATGTTGCACACTAAAGGCCAGTAATTCGGTAATATCCATTTGCTTACTCCACACCTTAGACAGGATATGACAGACAACATAGCAGAAGCCCTGCAGCGGACCCAACAGGCAATTCAACAAATTCAGCGGCAATACAGCTTGCCTCATCGCGTCAGGCTGATCGCCGTCAGCAAAACCAAGCCGGCAGAGGCCATAGTCCGGGCCTATCAGGCCGGGCAACGCGCCTATGGCGAAAACTATGTACAGGAACTGGTCAACAAAGCCACTGAATTGCAGGCGCTGACGGAACTGGAATGGCATTTTATCGGCCCCATTCAGTCGAATAAAACCCGCGATATAGCCCGGTATGCACACTGGGTGCACAGTGTCGACCGGTTAAAAGTTGCTGAACGTTTATCAGCGCAGCGCCCGGCGGATTTGCCGCCTCTGCAGGTGCTGCTGCAAATCAATATCAGTGCCGAAGACAGCAAGGCGGGGGTCAGCCCGCACGACATGCCTGCGCTGGCACAAGCTGTTGCTAAACTGCCGGGGCTGGAACTGAAAGGGCTGATGGCGATCCCGGAACCGGGTTCAGGAAAAGTCACCTTTGCCCGCATGGCGGAGCTGTCAGCATTGCTGCAGCAACAGCACCCTCAGGCGACTGAATTGTCGATGGGAATGTCCGATGACTGGCCAGACGCTCTGGCTTGCGGCGCAACTATGATACGATTAGGCACAGCTATTTTTGGTGCCAGGGATTACCACAACAGATGAGAGATAACACAGTTGCCTTTATTGGCGCCGGCAATATGGCCCAGTGCATTATTGGCGGCATGGTCCGTCAGGGCTATCCGGCCGACAATATTATTGCGGCCAACCGCAGCCCGGACAAGCTGGACAAGTTGCAGCAGCAGTACGGCATTCAAATCACCACCGACAATCTGATAGCGGCACAAAAAGCGGATGTCATTGTGCTGTCGGTGAAGCCACAAATGATGGCGGAGGTCTGCCAACAACTGGCGACACAGGCACCAGAGTGCAAAGAGAAACTGTTTATCACAGTGGCGGCCGGTTTACCGGTCAGTCGCTACGAAGAATGGCTGGGACCGGTGCGGCTGGTGCGGGCCATGCCGAATACACCTGCGCTGGTCGGGCTTGGCGTCACAGGTCTGTATCCCAGCCGCTGCTCTGTGTACGAGCAGGCATTCACCCAGGACATGTTTGCCGGCACCGGTCAGAGCGTCTGGCTGGATAACGAAGCGCAAATCAATGCGGTGATAGCGGTGTCTGGCAGTGCACCGGCTTATTTTTTCTACCTGATGCAGGCGATGCAACAGGTCGGCGAAGAGCTTGGTTTTACCGCAGAGCAAGCCAAAGCCATGGTGGCGCAAACCGCGCTGGGGGCTGCCACTATGGCCAGTCAGACGCCACTGAGCTTTGAAGAATTACGGGCGCAGGTCACCTCCAAAGGCGGAACCACCCACGAAGCCATTGAAACTTTTAAACAACACAACCTTGAAACCACCGTAAAAGCCGCCATGATGGCTGCCATCAACAGAGCCGAACAAATGGCCAAAACTTTATAAGGCAAGTTATGACAGACGCATTATTTTTCCTGGTAAGCACTCTTATCAAACTTTATCTGATGGTGGTGGTGTTACGCCTGTGGTTACAGGCCGCCCGCGCCGATTTTTATAACCCGTTCAGTCAGTTTATTGTCAAAGCCACCAATCCGGCCGTCATTCCTCTGCGACGCTTTTTACCCAGCCTGGGGGGTTTTGACACCGGAACCTGGCTGCTGGCTTTTGTGATCTGTTTGCTGCATGTGTCACTGACACAGTTATTCCAGATGGGACAGCTCTATGTGATCTACCTGCCACTGGGGGCTTTGGTGCTACTGGTCACTGAAATACTTCAACTGGTGTTTTGGGTACTGGTGATCCGGGCCCTGTTGTCCTGGTTCAGCCAGGGCCGTAACCCAATGGAACTGGTATTGATGCAACTGACTGAACCGCTGCTGCGCCCGGTGCGCCGTGTGATCCCAAGCTTAGGGGGCCTGGATTTATCCGTGCTGGTGGTATTACTGGGCCTGCAGTTTGTGCAAATTCTGCTGCAAAGTCTGTTGCGTGGGTTCTAAAGGGTGCTGAAACCACTGCCCGGCGGCGGTTTTGAGCTGCGGCTTTATATTCAGCCAGGGGCCAGCCGGGATCAGCTTGTTGGCCTGCATGATGGTGCCATTAAAATTGCCATCAAGGCGCCGCCGGTCGATGGTAAGGCCAATGCCTATTTGCAACAATTATTGGCGGATTGGTTTGGTGTGCGTAAAAATCAGTTGCAGCTGGTCCGAGGCGAACTCAACCGGCAAAAAACCTGGCACGTGGCGCCACCTTGCCAGGTTCCGCCTGAATTCAGCCCATATCTGGAGGCGTTATGAAAACTTATCTGTTTACCATGCTATTGGCTTTGTCCTTATTCAGCACTGGAGTAACGGCTGAGCAGAAAAAAACCTTAGGGAATTGGGATGTCCATTACATGGCATTGGACAGCACTATGTTGGATCCGGCCATAGCCAAAACCTATGGTATTGAACGCAGCCACTTTAATGCCTTGCTGAATATTTCAGTGCTGGACAGCAGCAATCAGCAGGCCCAACAGGTGGAGCTCAGCGGTAAAGTACGGGATTTAATGGGTATAACCAGCGAGCTGAGCTTTAAACAAGTGACCGAAGGCAATGCCATTTACTATCTGGCCCAGTTGCCAGTGCGAAACGAGCAGCACCTGACGTTTCTTATTGATATCCGTCAGGGCACGACGCAACAGCAACTGCAATTCAGCCAGACTTTTTACACCGAATAAATGACGTGCTGCCCCTCGACTCAGGAACCATAATGCAAACTTTAGTACTGGCCACCAGCAATAAAGGCAAGCTGGCCGAATTGTCCGACTTACTGGCCCCGCTGCAATTTACCGTGCAACCGCAATCGGCCTTTGCCATCGACGATGCAGTGGAAGACGGCCTGAGTTTTATTGAAAACGCCATTCTCAAAGCGCGTCATGCCAGCCGCCTATCCGGTTTGCCAGCCCTGGCCGACGATTCTGGCCTGGCCGTGGATGCGCTGGGCGGTGCTCCGGGCATTTATTCCGCCCGTTATGCCGGAGCGCATGGCAACGACCTGGCCAATCTGACCAAACTGCTGGCCGATTTAAGCCAGGTTCCGTCAGGCCAGCGTCAGGCCCAGTTTCACTGTGTGTTGGCCTTTGTCCGCCATGCGGACGACCCGGTGCCACTGATTGCCCATGGCATCTGGCGCGGCCAGATTGCATTTGAACCACAAGGCAGCCATGGCTTTGGTTACGACCCGGTGTTTTTGCCGGATGACGCCCAAGGCACCGCAGCGGAACTGACGCCTGGGGAAAAAAAGCAGCTCAGCCACAGAGCCAAAGCCCTGAAGCTGCTGCTCAGCCAGTTACAGGCTGGCGCATGAGCCTGCAACTCCCCCCGCTGTCGCTGTATATCCACATCCCCTGGTGTGTACAGAAGTGCCCTTATTGTGACTTTAACTCTCACGCGGTGAAGCAAGGCATTCCGGAGCAGGAATACCTGGCGCATCTGCTGGCGGATCTGGAGCAGGATTTGTCCTATGTCCAGGGCCGGACCATTCACAGCATTTTTATCGGCGGCGGCACCCCCAGCACCTTCAGCGGCGACGCTATTCAGGCCTTACTGGACGGGGTGCGTCAGCGGCTTCAGCTCGCTGCCGACTGCGAAATCACCATGGAAGCCAACCCCGGCACCGTCGAAGCCGCTCGTTTTGCCGCTTATGTGCAGGCCGGGGTCACCCGCTTCTCTATTGGGGTGCAAAGCTTTCAGGCAGACCAACTGAAAGCCCTTGGCCGCATTCATAACAGTGATGAAGCCAAAGCGGCCGCCACACTGGCTCAGCAACTGCCGCTGCAAAGTTTTAATCTGGATTTAATGCACGGCTTGCCACAACAAAACGTCGACGGTGCCCTTGCGGATTTGCAGCAGGCTATAGCGCTGCAGCCACCGCATCTGTCCTGGTACCAGCTCACCATTGAGCCCAACACGGCTTTTGCTTCCCGCCCGCCCAAACTGCCGGAAGACGAAGCGCTGTGGGACATCCAGGAGCAAGGCCATGCGCTGCTGACTGCCCAGGGTTACCTGCAATACGAAACTTCGGCCTATGCCAAAGCTGGTTATCAGTGCCGGCATAACCTGAATTACTGGCGTTTTGGTGATTACCTGGGAATTGGCTGTGGTGCACACGGCAAAATTACCCTGCCTGAACAAAACGATATTGTCAGGACGGTAAAAATCAAACACCCCAAGGGCTATATGGATTTAAGCAAGGGCTACCTGGACAGCCGCAGCAGCGTAGCGCCTGAAGACCGGCCTTTTGAGTTTTTTATGAACCGCTTCCGTTTGCTCGAAGCCTGCCCGACAACAGATTTCACCAGTCTGACCGGTGTATCGCTCAGTGCTGTTGAACCAGCTTTGCACCAAGCCGGTGTTTTAGGTTTGCTCGCACTGCGAGACAACGAGTGGCAAATCACGCCCAAAGGCGTGCGTTACCTGAACGATTTGCTGGAACTCTTCCTCTGACCAGGATTAAAGCGCTGCCGCTATTTGGGCCGCCAGCGCTTTTAGCTCATCCATATTGCCCATTTCGGCCTGATGGCCTTTGAGCGCAAACACCGAACCCGGCAGTAAATGAAAATGCGCATGCGGCACTGTCTGGCCAATACCCGCACCATTTTGCTGAAACAGCGTAATGCCCGGGGCATCCAGCGCCTGGATGATCGCCTTACCAACTTTTTGCACTGTGTGCATACAGGCCAGGCTCGCTTCAGCTGACATTTCAAACACTGTGACCGCCGGCTCTTTCGGGATCACCAGCACATGGCCACGAATTTGCGGCATGATGTCCATAAAGGCCAATGTCTGCTCATCTTCATACACTTTAAAGGCCGGAATTTCACCACGCAAAATACGGGCGAAAATATTGGTGTCGTCATAATTCTGTTGCATTGATTACCTCCAATCATACGAGCCTTTAGCTTACCGCAGCCTGGCCAGCTCTGAACAGACAAGGCTTGAAACAAAGCGCTGCAGATGGTGTAGTAACACCAGAATGACAACAATCAGGATGATCCAATGAAACACCATGCGCTTGCGGCAGCTATCGCTGTCGCGCTACTCAGTGCCTGCAACCCGACCACTCCCCCCAAGATTGAACAGCCAACAGCGGCAGAACAGAGTGTGGCTTTAAAATCCGAAAACGAAAAAGCCGACGCCTTGTTTGACGCTATTTTTGATGAGCAGGTGGCGACCAGCCCGGAAACGCAAACTTCATTAGGCCAGAAAACCAACTACGACCAGTGGGACGATTTATCCGACCGGCGCCGTCAGGCGGATCTGGAGATGGCCAGGCAACAGCTGCAGCGCCTCTCTGCGCTGAATGTGGAAAGCCTGGACAGCCAGCGTCAGCTGAGTTTACAGCTGCTGCAAAGCCAGTTGCAGCAGCAGCTGGACGCCGACCGTTGGCATTTGTACAGCTACCCGGTCAATCAGATGTACGGTGTGCATTCCAATGTGCCGGATTTACTGATCAACCAGCACCGCATTGATAACGAAGCCGACGCCAAAGCCTATATTGGCCGGTTGAAAAACGTGTTGCCTTATTTCAAACAACTGCAACAGCAATTGCAGATCAGAGCTGACGCCGGCATTCTGCCACCGAAATTTGTATTCGCTCATGTCATTGGCGCCAGCCGAAATATTATTACGGGAGCCCCTTTTGATGGAGGTGCCGACAGTACCTTACTCGCCGATTTTCGCAGCAAAGTGCAAAAACTGGACATGGAACAAAGCGCGAAAGACTTGCTGGTGAAAGAAGCCGAGCTGGCACTGACCGGCAGTGTGGCCCCAGCCTATCAGAACCTGATAGCCTATCTGACCGAGCTTGAAAAAGTGGCCGGCACTGAAGATGGCGTCTGGCGCTTTAAGGAAGGCAATGAGTTTTATGCCTACCGGCTGAAAACCATCACCACCACCGATTACAGCGCCGAAAAAATTCATCAGCTGGGTTTGTCTGAAGTAGCCCGTATTCATGGTGAAATGAAAGCCATTATGCAAAAGACCGGCTTTCAAGGTGATTTGCCGCAGTTTTTCGCCTTTATGCGCGACGATCCGCGGTTTTATTACCCGGACACCGCCGAAGGCAAAACCGCCTATCTGGCCGAAGCCACCCGGGTGATTGACGATATGAAAGGCCGGCTGGACCAGCTGTTTCTGGTGAAGCCCAAAGCCGATCTGGTGGTCAAAGCCGTCGAGGCCTTCCGTGAACAATCGGCAGGCAAGGCCTTTTATCAGCCTCCCGCAGCCGATGGCAGCCGCCCTGGAACCTATTACGCCAATCTGTACCGGATGAATGGCATGCCCAAATACCAACTGGAAGCGTTGGCGTACCATGAAGGGATCCCCGGTCACCATATGCAAATTGCGATCGCGCAAGAACTGGAAAATGTGCCCAAGTTCCGCCGTTTTGGCCGTTACACCGCTTATATCGAAGGCTGGGGTTTGTACACTGAGCTGCTGCCTAAAGAGATTGGCCTGTATCAGGACCCCTACTCCGACTTTGGCCGTTTAGCCATGGAGCTGTGGCGCGCCTGCCGTCTGGTGGTGGATACAGGCCTGCATGACAAAAAGTGGAGTCGCGAGCAGGCCATTGCGTACTTAAAAGACAATACCCCCAACTCGGAAGGCGAAGCCATTAATGCCATTGAGCGGTATATAGTGATGCCGGGTCAGGCAACGGCTTACACCGTCGGTATGCTGAAACTGCTGGAACTGCGGGAAAAAGCCAAAACCGCATTGGGCGAAAAATTCGATATCCGCCAATTCCACGATGTGGTGTTAAAAAACGGTGCTTTGCCTTTGGATACACTGGAGCTGATGATCGATCACTATATCAGGACCAACCAAAGCTAAACTGCTGAAAATACCAGCAAACCGTTCTGTGGCAGGGGCTGTGCATTTGCATTAAGCCCCTGTTTTTCTTATGCTGAGGACAGTTTTTGCCGTCTCAGACGGCCAGCAGTCGGAAGCTCCTATGATTGAACTGCATCAGTACTGCCCCGAACAACAGCAATGGCAAATCGGTGATTTTGCCACTGTGCGTTTGCCTTTGCTGCAAGGCAGCCGATTCTGGATCAATCTGACTGATGCCACAGCGCTGGAACAGCAGCAGGTGCTGGAGCTGTTCCGTATTCACCCTGTCATTGCCGAAGATTTTTTACGGGACCGCCATCCCCCCAAACTGGACACCAGTAATTCGTTTCAGTTACTGATTTTGCGTGGTTTTGCTGCCACAGATTTCTCAGATTACCCCGGTCACTGCCAACTGAACCTGTTGTTTAATGAGCAGGTGATGCTGGTAAAGTTTTACAGTCAGGCACCAGCGCCACACATTCTGTTGCCCTTCAGCACGCTCAAAGGCCTGGATACCAAAGGCTGGGTTAAACAGTGCATTTATGCCGTCTCGGCGTCTTACTTACATAAACTGATCCAGTTTGAAGAGGAACTGGGGGATCTGGAAGATGCGATGCAAAGCAACGGCAATGATCAGCGGATGGCGCAGATCATGAAATTTCGCTCTGTTTTTCGCAAAATAGACCGAAACCTCGCTTATCAGAAAGATATCTTTGCCGACCTGCTGTACGAAGAGGACGACAGCCATCCGTTCCGGCTCTTGTTTGAACGGGTGGAACTGCGTGATTTTTATGAAAAATTCGAACGGCTGCACAGCATGGTGCAAATGTACTATGACCAGTTGTCCGATTTAGTCGACGGCTATATGTCGACCTCGTCGCACCAGATCAACGAAAAAATGAAGGTGCTGACCATTTTAACGGCGGTTTTTGTGCCACTGACCTTTATCGCCGGTGTCTATGGCATGAATTTTAAGTACATGCCGGAACTTGAAACACAGTGGGGCTATCATCTGACCCTGGCCGTGATGCTGGGGGTCGCTGTGGGATTGTTGGTTTGGTTTAAGGTTCGCCGGTGGTGGTAACAGCCCAAGGAGTTGCAGATGGTCGAAAATACACCGCTGGATATTCAGGAAATTGTCCGCGACAGTTTTGATGAAAACGAAACAGAGCAGTTAGCCGAACGGCTGGAAGAGCTGGAGCCGGAAGAAATTGCCTTTGCCCTGGAAGCCATGCCGCTGGAGCAGCGTCTGGCCACCTGGCTGACCTTATCGAACGAGCAACAAATTGAATCCCTGACTTATATGCGGGTCGACGCCAGGGTCAATATTTTCCGCCAGCTTGATACTGACCAGCTGCAGACACTGGTCGCGGAAATTGATGTCGATGACCTGATTGAACTGCTGGATGAACTGCCAGACCATATCTACCAATACGCCTGTTCGCGGCTGGATTTGCAGGAAAAGCAATGGCTGGACCAGGCACTGACCTACGATGAAGAACAGTGTGGTCGTTATGCCGACCATGACGTGCTGATCCTGTCAAAAAACGCCAAAGTGCGGGACGCAGTGCGTTTGTTTACCAAAGTTGAGGAAGACGCTGAATACCAGGAAGCGCTGTTTGTGGTGGACCGCACCGGCCGTTATGTCGGGCTTTTGCATGGCATTCGTTTATTAGGCAAACCCAATCATTTGCCTGTGGTTGAATTTATTGACGATGAGGCACCTGTGGTGCGGGGCGCGATGGACCTGAACGAAGGATCCGACATGGTCGCCCGCTCCGGGTATAGTGCGTTGGCGGTGCTGGATGAGGAAGACAAGCTGCTGGGCCGTTTGTCTATCGGCGAAGCGCTGGAAAACGTGCGGCGCAGCCTGGAAAGCCAGTTTATGCATACCGCAGGTTTAGGCGAAGAAGAAGACTTGTTTGCCCCGGTGATCCAAAGCGCCAAACGCCGGGCATTATGGCTGGGTATTAACCTGCTGACAGCCTTCCTCGCGGCCTGGACCATAGGCCTGTTTGAAGCCACCTTGCAGCAGGTGGTGGCGCTGGCGGTTCTGATGCCCATAGTGGCCTCTATGGGCGGTATTGCCGGCAGCCAGACCTTAACCCTGATTATCCGCGGCCTGGCACTGGGGCAAATCACGCCACAAACCTACTGGACCTTGTTTCGCAAAGAATTGAGTGTCGGTGCAATGAACGGAGCGCTCTGGGCCCTGGTGATAGCCGGCACCACTTACCTCTGGTTTGGCGACTGGATTATTGCTGCAGTGATAGCAATGGCCATTGTGATTAATATATCCGTGGCCGCCTTGTCTGGGGTGGTGATCCCGGTCTGGCTGGAAAAAGCCAAAATTGACCCTGCCTTGTCGGGTTCGGTCATTTTAACCACTGTCACAGACGTGATTGGTTTCTTCGCGTTTCTTGGTTTAGGCTCGTTATTTTTACTGTAATTTTTCAGGCACTTGCTGATAAATCCCCTTGGCCCCACTACAATAGGCCTCAGTGAACAGGCGTGAGTGCTGTATGAAAATTGCTGTGTTGTCGCGAAACCGTGAATTGTATTCAACCCAGCGGCTGGTGGAAGCCGCCGAAGCCCGTGGCCATCAGATTGAGGTGATAGACCCGCTGATGTGTTATATGAACATTAACCAGACCCGTTCGGCCATCCACTACAAAGGCCGTAACCTGGATGGTTTTGATGCGGTGATCCCCCGTGTCGGCTCCTCTATTACCTTTTACGGCACTGCGGTGCTGCGCCAGTTTGAAATGATGGGCGTTTATGCGCTGAACGAATCAGCGGCCATCAGCCGTGCCCGCGACAAACTCTGCTCCTTGCAACTGCTGGCCCGCGACGGCATCGGGTTGCCCATTACGGGGTTTGCCGACAAACCCGGCGATATTCCGGATTTGATAGATATGGTCGGCGGCGCCCCCCTGGTGATCAAACTGCTCGAAGGCACTCAGGGCATTGGGGTGGTGCTGGCCGAAACCCGCACCGCCGCCGAAAGCGTGATTGAAGCTTTTATGGGCCTCAACGCCAATATTCTGGTGCAGCAGTACATCAAAGAAGCCAATGGTGCCGACATCCGCTGTTTTGTGGTGGGCAATAAAATTGTCGCTGCAATTAAACGTCAGGCCAAAGCCGGTGAATTTCGCTCCAACCTGCACCGGGGTGGTACCGCCAGTCTGGTGAAACTCAGCGCTGCGGAAAAACGCACCGCCCTGGCCGCCGCCAAAAGCATTGGGCTGGAAGTGGCCGGGGTGGATATTCTGCGCTCCCACAACGGCCCTGTGGTGATGGAAGTGAATGCTTCTCCTGGCCTCGAAGGCATTGAAGGTGCCACCGCCATTGATGTGGCCGGTCTGATCATTGGCTACCTGGAGCACCAGGTGGAAAAACAGCAAAAACGCACAAAAAAGAGGACAGTCTGATGCTAAGCAGCCCTTCAGTGACCGACTTTGAGCTGGCCGGCAGCCGGATCAAAGCCGGCAGCCGTGCTGTGGTCGATATCCCTTTTGGCAAACTCTACACCCACACTGAGCTCAACATAGGTGCTCATGTGGTGCATGGTAAAAAACCCGGCCCTGTGCTGTTGGTCACGGCCGCTTTGCATGGCGATGAAATCAATGGGGTGGAAATCTGCCGCCGCCTGCTGAAAATTCCCAAGCTGAATCAGCTGAAAGGCACCTTAGTGGTGGTGCCTATCGTCAACACCTACGGCTTTGTGCAACAAAGCCGTTATTTACCCGACAGGCGCGATTTAAACCGCAGCTTTCCCGGCAGCGAAAAAGGTTCTTTAGGCAGCCGCATGGCCTGGCAGTTTACCGAACATATTCTGAAGAAAAGCCAGTATGTGATAGACCTGCACACTGGTGCCATTCACCGCAGCAACCTGTCCCAGGTGCGGGCCAGTGCCAAAGACAAAATGGCGCTGCAAATGGCGGAAGTTTTTAACGCCCCTATTATTGTCAAAGCCGCCAGCCGCGACGGCACCATGCGCGGCACCGCCAACAGTCTGGGTATTCCTATTATTCTGTACGAAGCCGGTGAAGCCCTGCGTTTTGACGAGCAGTCCATCAATATCGGCGTGCGCGGCATTCTCAATGTGATGCAGCATCTGGGCATGCTGACCGGCCGCAAAACAGCACCACGCACCCGCTCGCTCTTCACCAAAAAAAGCAGCTGGATCCGCGCTGAACATGACGGCATCGCCCGTTATTACGTGACCTTAGGCCAGGCCGTGCAACAAGGGGATGTGCTGGCGCATATCTACAGCCCCTACTCCGATTTTGAAGTGGCGGTCACCGCCAGCTTCAGCGGCATTGTGATTGGCCGTAACAACCTGCCACTGGTCAACGAAGGCGAAGCACTGTTCCATATCGCTGAGGTCAGCGAACTGGAAGAAGCCGAAAAAACCCTGGACGCCATAGTGGACGAAGTGGACGCCGCCATGCCACCGGTCTTGGGCACTGAAATTAGTTTGGTTTAACGCCCAAATTCAGGCAGTACAGCAGTTTGGCGTTGCAGCCAGCGTTTTTGGCCGGTAATACAATGTGTTTATGAGATGCCATGTTCACCACTACAATTCATGCGCATCACAAATACGCACAGAGTGACGTTATGAAAACCACCTTTAGCGCTCAAGCCCTGAATGTCCCCTCAAAAAGTGGGCCACAAATCTTAGCTTAAACAGTGAGTTACTTGCTGAAGCTAAGCGCCTTAATATCAATTTGTCCGCGACAATGAAAAAAAGCGCTGGAGAAAGAGATTTCCTCCAGATTAAAAGCTGAGTGGCTGCAGCAGAATGCCGCTGCTCTTCAGAACCTATTGATGCCCCATACGCTTCAAAGCGTGAAAATGCAGAAACCGCCTGTTGAAAGCCATAAAGACTAATTCTTGCCTTTGCATCCCCCACGAGCGGACATTTCGGTTGTCAGGCTTTGCCATTATGGCCAAACGCGCACCAAGGCAGGCAGAGGCTACTGGGTGCACAGGAAGGGGCCCGCCCTACCCAATTTGCTTTTGGCACAGGCTTTGCTCTTCTCCCGGGTAGAACAACAGCAGCGCAGGGGGGCACCTTTGCCGCTTCAGGGGACGGGAGAGCACATGAGTGAGTCTGCATTCAGGGATTACCAGAGCACAGCGGGGTGTTTTGACGAGCTGGTGGACAACGAGGGCCAGGCACGCCCTCAGGCCAGTGGCATCAGCCGCTTTATTCACCGCCATGGCCCCGACGAGCTCTGCCAAAGACAAGAGCTTTTAAATCAAACAATTAGCTCAATGGGCGTTTGTTTTACCCTGTATTCGGAGGGGCAGAATATCGACAGAGCCTGGCCACTGGATGTGGTGCCACGGACCATTCCTTACAGCGAGTGGCGGCAAGCCAGCGAAGGCTTAACCCAACGTCTGCGTGCACTGAATCTGTTTATCGACGATTTATACCACGAGCAAAAAATCCTCAAAGACGGCATAGTGCCCGCCGATTTGGTGCTGGATTCACGCAATTACCTTGCACCATGCCGGGGCATTTCGCCCCGTTATGGCGTGTGGGCCCACATCTGTGGCACCGATCTGGTCCGCGACAGTGACGGCCGCTTTCTGGTGCTGGAGGACAACCTGCGGGTGCCTTCGGGAGTGTCTTATATGCTGGAAAACCGTACCGTGATGAAACGGGTGTTTCCAGAGCTGTTTGCCGACTCCTTTATTTACCCGGTCGATGATTACCCGCATCAGCTGTGGCGAATGCTGGCCTCCTTGTCACCCCGTCAGGGCGAGGTGCCAACCATAGTGGTGCTGACCCCCGGTGTGTTTAATTCGGCTTATTTTGAGCACAGTTTTCTCGCCCAGCAAATGGGCGTGCCGCTGGTGGAAAACACCGACCTGCTGGTGCAGGACGATCATGTCTATATGAAAACCCTGCGGGGCCTGCAGCAGGTCGATGTCATTTACCGCCGGGTGGACGATGTGTTTATTGACCCGCAGGTTTTCAGACCCGATTCAGCGCTCGGTGTGCCTGGCCTGATCCGCGCCTGGGCCAAAGGTCAGGTGGCCATTGCCAATGCGCCGGGCTCAGGGGTGGCCGACGACAAAGTCATTTATGCTTATGTGCCACAAATCATTCAGTATTATCTGGGCGAGCAACCCAAAATAGACAATGTGCCGACTTACCTGTGCCTGGACGAAAAACAACGCGGCTATGTGCTGGCAAACCTCGATAAACTGGTGGTGAAACCGGCCAATGAATCGGGCGGTTACGGCATCTTAATCGGGCCCCGCGCCACTGAGCAGGAACGGCAGGCCATGGCCGGGCAAATTCGCGCCAATCCGCGCAATTTTATTGCGCAGCCAACACTGGCTTTGTCTACGGCACCCACTTTGTGCGACGGCGTACTGGAGCCCCGCCATCTGGACTTGCGGCCTTTTATTCTGCAGGGGGCAGAACTTTATTGCACCACAGGCGGCTTAAGCCGGGTGGCATTAAAACGGGGTTCTTTGGTTGTCAATTCATCTCAGGGTGGCGGCAGTAAAGACACCTGGATCATCAACGACGAGGTCTGAATTATGTTACTGAAATCACTCGACCATGTGTTTTGGTTAGGCCGTTACCTGGAACGGCTGGATGATACAGCCCGCCTGATCAATGCCACCAGTCAGTTACTGATCGACAGCCACAAAGACAGCCAGGTCAGCTGGCCTTTGCTGATTGAAGTACTGGGCGAAGACAGCCGGCAACTGCTGAGCACCGAAGCACCAGACCAGGGCTTCACCACAGAGCAGCAGGTCATGCAGGTGTTATTAACCAGCGCCGACAGTGCGCTGTCATTACGTTCTGTCAGCAGTGCGCTCAAACGCAATGCCCGCACCATCCGCCCCTTGTTGCCACGGGATATGTGGGAAGAACTGAACACTCTGGATTTATTTATTCAGGCCGAATGCGAAACCCTGCCCAGCCGCCAGCAGCGTTACCGGCTGATGACCGAAATTACCCGACGTTGCCAGATGGTGGTTGGGGTGCTGGATGGCACCATGTTGCGCTCGGATGCCTTCGACGCCTTTAACCTGGGGCGGCATCTGGAACGCGCCGATATGACCACCCGCATTATGGATGTGATGGTGCTGCAGCAGCTGCAACCCACCGACATCAAGCGCCCGCGCTTTCGCTGGCTGTCGGTGCTTAACGCGCTCGGCGGCGTTGAATCGTACCAGTACTATCAGGCGCAACATGGTGGCGACGCCGACGCCGTCGATTACCTGCTGGGGTACGCTGATTTCCCGCGTTCCATCCGTTACTGCCTGAACCGGGTGGCCGCGTCGGCGAAAGCCATGCCGCACAGCACCGCGATATTGCAGCAGGTCTGGTTGCTGCAGGACCTGATCCAGACCGAACAGCTGGGGGAGTTATCCACGGCGCAGCTGCACCAGCTGATTGATCAAATTCAGTCAGGCCTTATTCTGTTGCATCAGGTGATCCTGGCGGCAGGTTCAGTCGAACTGGCACATAACCTGGACCAGTTGACGGCATGAATAGGACGGTCAATGCACTGGACCAGTGGTGGGGCTCGCGCTCAGAGACCGAACAGGCCATGCTGCAGCAGGAGCTGAACCGCCAGTTGCAGGAGCTCAACCCTGCCGCACCGCCGCTCGGGCAGCTGTCGGCCCGGCCTTTGCTGCTAAGCCCCGACCAGTGGCACCCGCTACAACGGGGCCTGGCGCAGCGGCATCGGCTGCTCAATCTGGTACTGGCCGATCTCTATGGCGAACAACAACTACTGCGTCAGGGCCTGTTGCCCGCTGCAGAACTGCTGTCCAGCCCGCTGTTCCTGCTGCCCTGTCATCAGCTGCAGCAAAGCAACAAGCCCTGGCTGAGCTTGTTTTCCATTGAATTGGGCAGCACATCCGATGGCCGCTTTTTTGTCAGGCAGCAACACAGCAGCCCGCTTGGGTTGGGTTTGGTGGTTCAGCACCGCCTGGCCATGAACCAGCTGCAGCTGCCCGGCAAGCACTTGCCCAAACGGCTGCATCTGGCGCAGTTTTTCCGCGATTTAAAGCAATTACTGCATGACACAGAGAACAATCAGGCCCAAGGTGGACTGCTCTGCGCAGGTAAAGCCGACCCGTTTTACGCCGAGTTGAATTTTTTGGCCGGTTATCTGGATTTGCCTTTGCTGCAAAGCGCCGATCTGATGTTTAAGGATGGTGCCTTGCATTTAAAAACCGTGACAGGCCTGAAACCGCTGCATGCCTTGTTGTGCGCACTGCCCGATGCAGAGCGGGATGCACTGGAACTGAACCACTCCGGCCTCGGCCCTGCCGGCTTGGTGCAAAGCATCAGGCAACAGCAGCTCCAGATGATCAACCCGCCCGGGGCCAGCCTGGTGCAGCACCCGTTGCTGCAGGTATTTCTGCCTCAACTTTGCCGGCATTTATTGGGCGAAGAGCTGCTGCTCCCTGCCCTGCCCTGTTACTGGGGGGGGCAGCACGAGTTGCCATCCAGGCTTGAGCCAGGCTGCCAGCTGTATCAAATCAGCAGCCATCGCTTACTGCACTGGTCTGAGCTGGACAGTACTGCCCAGCAGGCCTGGCGGGAACAGCTGCAGCTGCAGAGCGCCGATTTTGTGCTGTTTCAGTCGCAGCCAGGCACGGAGGGAGATGCCCCACTCAGTCTGCAATTGTTCAGCCTGGATCAGCAGGGACACATTTCTGTGCTGCCCGGCGCCCTGGCTCAACAACAGGGCCAGGCTGACAGCCCACTGTACCGCGATGTCTGGTTTGCAGGCCAATCGGCCGATCAGCAAAGTCTGTGGCGACCAGGGCGGCAGCATGTCCGGCTGAACCGCAGTTCAGGGGTGTTACCCAGCCGGATCGCCGATCATTTATTTTGGCTTGGCCGCTACAACGAACGGCTGAACCTGATGAGCCGGGTCGTGCGTCAGCTGGTCCAGATGGCGGTGCTGGAACAAAGTCTGGCCACTGCGGACAGCCGGGCCTTGCTGCAATTTTGTCTGTTTGCCAATGGCGCCACAGCTTTAACAGCACCTAAGCAGGCCGCCAACTGGCTGCAGCACGGTCTGGCGCAGCTGTGCAGTCCTACGGCGCCGGGCAGCCTGCCAAAAGCGCTCAGCGCAGTACTCTACAACACAATGTCGGTGCGGGAATACATCAGCGAAGACAGCTGGTACGTGCTGGAACAGTTGCAGCGCCAGAGCTGGTCCGCCGAAACCCAATGGCAACCTGCCGCCCTGGTTCGTCAGTTAGACCAACTGTTGCTGTTGCAGACCGCTATCTATGGCATGAACAATGAAACCATGACCCGTACACCCGGCCTGAATTTTCTGCAGGCTGGCCAGCATCTGGAACGGGCGCTGCAAATGAGTCACTTATTGCAGAGTTGTTTTTGTCAGCCCCAGAGCATCAGCGCCAGCCTGCAGGAGGCCTTGTTGCGGCTGACCGATACTCAGGTCACGTACAGACGCCGCTATGGCTCTGAACTGCATCCGCTCGCAGTGCTGGATTTATTGCTGCTGGACGACAGCACCCCCCGTTCTGTCTGTTTTGGTGTCAGCCAACTGGAAGGCTTGCTCAGCCTGTTGCCCAGCAATGACGGACAAAACAGCCATAGCCTGGCCTTACTGCAACAGCTCAAATCCTTCTTCGGTCTGGAAGCCGACGTGCTGTTGACGGCAGAGCAACAGGCCAGCCCGGGGCTTAAATCCATGCTGTTCGAGCTGCAACAGCTGCTACGCCAGCTGTCGGAGCAAATCACTCACAGTTATTTCAGTCATGCAGAACCCAGCTGGCGCTGGCAGCAGTGGTGAGAGAGCCGATGAAAAGTTATCAGATCCGTCACCTGACCCGATACCGATACCAGCATGCGGTGGCCAACAGTTACAACCTGTTATGCCTGCAACCCCTGTCTGACCACAGGCAACAGCTGCGTCAGTTCAATCTGACCATAGACCCGCAAACTGCGCCACTTTATGAACAGCAGGATTGGTTTGGCAACCATAAACAACTGCTGCATCTGCCACAAAGCCATCAGGGGCTTTGTGTGGTCGCCAGCTCGGTGTTGCAGGTCAGCACTGAAGCTGAACGACATTATTCTGAGCGCCCCTGGTCCGAAGCTCTGGTGTCTTCGGTGCCTGCCGCCATGGCGGATCTGCAGGCCTGCCTGTGCAGCAAAACCAGCCCCATGTTGCCTCAGCTTGCCGGATGCAGGGCCTTTATTCAGCCACTGGCCGCCCCCGATTTATCGGTGGTGCAACTGGCAGCGGCCTTAAGTGAAAAAATCTACCGGCAATTTGACTATGATCCAGGCTTCAGCAGTGTCGCCACGCCGCTAACCGAAGTGCTGCACCATAAAAAAGGCGTCTGCCAGGATTTCGCCCATCTGGCGATTGCCTGTCTGCGCAGTCTGGGGTTATCGGCCCGTTATGTCAGCGGCTATCTGGAAACCGAAGCGCCACCCGGTCAGCCAAAACTGACCGGGGCTGACGCCTCCCATGCCTGGTTTGAAGTCTGGTGTCCGGACAGCGGTTGGGTCGGGTTCGACCCAACCAACAACCTGCAGCCCAATGGTCGTCACCTGGTACTGGCACGGGGCCGGGACTACAGCGATGTGGTGCCTCTCAAGGGTCTGGTACTCGGCCATGGCGACCATCAACTTGAGGTTGAGGTGGATGTCATGCCAATTCCGGCGGAATTCAGTTAAGGTAGACCGACAAGAACAACGACTGAAATAAACATAAGGACAACGGATGAAACTGCATGCCTCCACCTTACGGCTGTCTGTGCTCCTGCCGGCACTTTTTTGCAGCACTGTACTGCAGGCCCAACACCTCAATGAAGCCATAGCAGCCGATTACCAACAAAACCTGAAGGGGTTGTTTGAACACCTGCACCAAAACCCTGAACTGTCTTTTATGGAATTCAACACCTCGAAGCGGCTGGCTGAAGAGCTGACCGCTTTGGGGTATGAAGTAACGGCCGGCGTCGGCAAAACCGGGCTGGTGGCGCTGTTGAAAAACGGCCCGGGCCCTATGGTGATGATGCGTGCCGACATGGACGCCTTGCCGGTCGAAGAAAAATCCGGTTTGCCGTATGCCTCTAAAACCAAAAGCAAAGACTGGTTTGGCAAAGAGGTGTCGGTGATGCACGCCTGTGGCCATGATATGCATGTCACCAGCCTGGTCGGCACGGCCCGCCAAATGGTGCGCTTAAAAGACCAGTGGTCTGGCACCCTGATGCTGATAGGCCAGCCGGCGGAAGAGTACACGGGTGGCGCCATTGGCATGCGCAACGACAAAATTTACCAGCGGTTTGGCACACCGGACTATGCGATGGCGCTGCACGTGTCCAGTGAAATTGAAGCTGGAAAAATAGTGGCAGTGGAAGGTTCGCCTTTTTCCGGCGTCGATTCTGTTGATATTGAAATTCCTGGCATTGGCGCCCACGGTGCCAGCCCGCACCGGGGCAAAGACCCGATAGTGCTGGGGTCACAGATTGTGCTGGCCCTGCAAACCATTGTCAGCCGCGAAATAGCCCCGAAAGAGCCCAGCGTCATCACAGTGGGCTCCTTCCATGGCGGCTCCAAACACAACATTATTCCGGATTCAGCCCATCTGCAGCTGACGGTGCGCAGTGACACGCTGGAAACCCGCGAGCAGTTGATTAGCGCCATAAAACGGGTGGCGGTCAATATGGGCCGGGTGGCGGGCCTGCCGGAAGACAAACTGCCGAAAGTCACAGTGGACCCACAACCGACACCACCGACCATCAACGATATTCCGCTGACCCAGCGCCTGAAAACCCGCTGGACCGCGCATTTTGGTGCCGATATTTTTGATCAAAAATTCAGACGCCTGGGCATGGGGGCGGAAGACTATCCGTTTTTAATTCAAAACCCGACTATTCCCTCTGTGTACTTCCAGATAGGCGGCACCCCCAAGGCCGACTTTGACGCCGAACGTCAGGGGGGTGCTGCGGTGCCCAGCCATCACAGCCCTTTGTTTAAAATCAGCCCGGAACCAGCGATCCGCACTGGTGTAGAAGCCACTGTGGTCGCCATGCTGGAACTGATGCCAAAAACCTGAGCAGGTGTGCAACAGCATGTTACAAAATCGGGTTCACCTGACCGCCAAAAAGCGTTAGGCTGAACCCTGTTGTTTCACCCGTAAGCACAACTAAAAATTGCACCATTCAACATGGCATAACAAAAAAAGGAAATTCAACGTGCGTAAAACCCTTATCGCCCTGGCCGTCACCGCACTGGTCAGTGGCTGCAACCCAGCCCAGGAAAAAACCAGCACAGAAACCGCGGCACCAGCCGCTGCAGCACCGGCAGAAAACACGGCGGCGGCTCAGTCTGAATCAGAGCGTCTGAACCAGTGGTTTGAAACCAAATATGAAGAACAGCTGCAAATGAGCCCGCTGCAAATGACCTTTTTGGGCCGTAAAGATAAAAACGACCAGATTGATGAGGTCACCGAAGCGGCAGAAGACCAGCAACTGGCCTGGCATGCCGCCACAGTGGAGGAGCTGAAAAGCCAGTTTGACTACAACAAACTGGATATGGAAGCCAAAACCTCCTACGACCTTTGGATTTACCAGTACGAGCAGGCCCGCGACGCGGCCGCCTTTCGGGTAAATACCTATGTGTTTAACCAGATGCAGGGCATTCATGCCTTGTTGCCACAAATTATGATCAACTTCCACAAAGTGGATGAAGTGGCCGATATGGAGGCCTATATCAAACGTCTGGGCGGTATTGCCAAAGCCATTGCCGAGCTGCAGCAACGGGCGGCCAAATACGCCGAAGCTGGTGTGCGGCCACCCCGTTTTGCCTATGAAGGGGTGATTGAGCAGGTGAACAATCTGCTGACCGGCGCGCCTTTTACTGAAAGCGACAAAGACGCTCCGCTGTGGGCAGACGCCAAAAGCAAAATCGACAGCCTGAAAAAAGCCGACAAACTGGATGACAAAAAAGCCGAACAACTGCTGGCCGACGTGAAATCGGCACTGACCACCCAGTTCCAGCCGTCGTACCAGGCACTGTCTGCGTTTTTAACCAGCGAGCTGGATAAAACCACCGTCAACCCCACTGGTGTTTCCACTCAGCCCAACGGTGTGGCTTATTACAACCACCGGCTGAAAAACTCCACTACTACCTCATTAACGGCGGAAGAAATTCACCAGATTGGCCTGAATGAAGTGGACCGCATCACCAAAGAAATGATTGCGATCAAAGACCAGGTTGGCTTTAAAGGCGACTTGCAGGAGTTCTTTAAGTTTATTAAAACCGACTCGCAATTTTTCTACCCGGACACAGACGAAGGCCGCAACGCTTACCTGAAAGACTCCGAAGCTTACCTGGCCTTTATTGAGAAAAAACTGCCCGAGTACTTTGGCATTCTGCCCAAAGCGCCGCTGGTCGTAAAACGGGTGGAAGCTTTCCGTGAACAACCGGGTGCTGCCCAGCATTATTTCCCTGGCACTCCGGATGGCAAACGTCCTGGCATTTATTACGCGCACCTGTCTGATATGAAGCAGATGCCAAAAAATGAAATGGAAGCCATTGCCTATCACGAAGGCAGCCCGGGCCACCATATGCAAATCTCCATAGCGCAGGAGCTGAAATCGGTGCCAACCTTCCGTACTCAGGCCGGTTTCACCGCCTATGTCGAAGGCTGGGCTTTGTATTCTGAAGTGCTGGCCAAAGAAATGGGCGCTTACCAAAGCCCATACACCGATTTTGGCCGCCTGATCACCGAAATGTGGCGTGCCGTACGTCTGGTGGTGGACACCGGCATGCACGCCAAAGGCTGGACTGAACAGCAGGCCATTGACTACTTCAAGGCTAAAACCCCAGTGGCCGAAGGCGCTGTGGTGTCTGAAGTACGCCGTTATCTGGTATGGCCTGGCCAGGCCACGGCCTACAAAATCGGTATGCTGAAAATCCTCGAACTGCGCGCCAAAGCCAAAGAGCAGTTGGGCGATAAGTTTGATATCCGTGGCTTCCACGACACAGTGCTGGGTGGTGGAGCCCTGCCACTGGATGTGCTGGAAAAACGGGTGGACAACTGGGTAAACAGCGTTAAATCGGTTTAAATACCGGCCCTGCCACTTCGTAAAAATGGCCCCTTTGCGGGCCATTTTTTATTGCTGTTTTACCAGCCTATGGAGTTGTCCCTGTAAAAGAATCAGTGTTAACATCATTTCTCATTTGAAATTTTATAAGGACATAAAATGCGTTTTTCATTACTTGCCGCCAGCTTGCTGTGCAGCACTCTGGCTCAGGCCGACTTATTGGATGCCCTGAAACACTATGAACTCAAAGACTATGCCAAAGCGCAGGCTGAGTTCACTGCGTTGTTGCCGTTGGGCAACGAACTGGCCGCCTTTAACCTGGCCGCTATGCACCATAATGGCGAAGGCACTGCCGCCGATCCGGTGAAGGCGATGGCCTATTTTCAACTGGCGGACCAATTGGGTGACAGCAGAGCGGCAGGTATTATCAGCAAATTATCGGCCAGGCTGTCAGCCGGAGAGCAGCAGCAAGCCGCCACGCTGGCCAGCCAATTGCTGACACAAGTGCAGATCCGGGAGCTGGATCCGAAGGAATCCAATAAAACCGAATTTCCTGAGGCGATTAAGCGTCAGGAGCCTCAGTACCCCGAAGAGGCGGCCCGAAGAGGACAGTTTGGTTATGTCGTAATCCGGTTTATCGTCGATGAAGAAGGCAAAGTACCAGTCGCAGAAGTTCTGGGCTCTTACCCGGATAAAGTCTTCGACCGCAACTCGGTCCGTGCATTAAGGCAGTGGCAATACGCCGCCACAGGTAAAAAACACCAGGCACAGGTTCTGCTGACCTATAGCCTGGGGCCGGTCTCCGAATCGAAGGTGAATAAGATCATCAAGGAACATAAGTTGCTGGATTATGCGATCGCCGGTTCTCCGACCCACCAATATGCGCTGGGTTCATTGCTCGACCTGGTGACCAGCAGTTCGTATTACTATGTAGATATTGACAAGCAGCTGCCGCTGGATCCAAATCAGGGGCTCCCTTCTGAACTCTATAACACCAAACGAAGTCTGTATTTCACAGCTGAACTGCCTGGTTTTGCCGGCTATGCGGAAGTCAGCGCCAATGCCGATGGCATCATTACCAAGGTGCTGAGCGCGGCCAACCAGGACCTGGCAGAGGTATCACAACAGCTGGTGGGAAAATCACTGGGCAACAAAGCCACGCAAGGGGATTACCATCTGTCGGCCCAACCAGGTAAAGATGCACGGGTGCAGCCTATTATGACCTTGTCGCAACTACACAGCCCCAGTTATTGGTGGGGCATGGCCGCCAAAAACGGCAATCTGGACGCACAACGTCGATTAGCGGCTTTCTCCGGGCAGTGGGAAAACTACCTGCTGCAGCAAAACGACCCGCAGGTGCAAACCTGGTCTGGGGTACGGCAGATCTTAGAAGGGGATAAAGCCGCAGGTCAGTTGTTACTGGACAAAGCCATAGCGCAAAAATACGCAACGGCGGCAGAGCTGAAAGCCGCCCTGTAAGCGCTCTGCAGACAAAGGCCAGCTCCCCCTGGCCTTTTTGTTTTCATGGCTGACCCGCTAACGACTGCTGACTTCCTGCTGCAGTTGCTCCAGGCTTTTGCCACGGGTCTCTATACCATGGCGTTTCAGCTCCAGCGCGGCACAGACCAACGCGATAGCAATGGCCAAAGCCGAATACCCCAGCTGCTCAAACCAGCCCAGCACCCCGACACCGGCACCGAGAATACCACCAAATTTTGAGCTGGCGGCGATCAGGCCAGAGCCGGCACCACGCAGCTCCACCGGGTAAATTTCGGCGGCATAAGGGATCAGCATGGCGATCACTCCGCTGGCACTGACCAGCAGTAGAGCAATGGCCACAGACAAGGCCGTTGGCTGATACAGTTGCCAGAAATCAAAGGCAACAAAAGCCATCAGCGAAAAGGCGGTCAACAATAAAAACAGCAACAGGGTTTTGATGCTGCTCCAGCTGTGGTACAGCCAAATCACCACAAAAACAGCAGGCACAGCCATCAGGGCCGATTTGGCGATAATAGCGCTGGCTTCTTTGGCCAGACCCAGCTCGCCCAGATTCACCGGCAGCCAGAGCAGAAAACCGAAGTTCACCAGACCCCAGGCAATACCTGCCAGCACCAGGCCAATGCTCAGTCCTGCATAAGGCCCTTGCCATAAGTCCTGAAAGCCAGCCTTTTTGCTGTCGGCCTGCACTTCGGCCACCACATGGCTGTGGCCCTGTCCGTCGCTGCCAAAACGGGCCAGCACCGCCCTCGCCTGCTGCTCAAGCCCCTGACTTGCCAGATAACGCGGCGATTCGGGCATATAACGATTCAGAAAAATCAGCAGCAAACCTGTCGGTAACCCCAGCAGCCATAACACCCGCCAGCTGAACATTGGCTCGAGCACGGCGGCAGAGCCAGCCGCCACCAGGTAACCGCCGGCAGTGCCTATGCCCCCCAATGCCACCAGCAACCAGCCGCGGTGCGCTGCGGGTATGGTTTCAGCCATCAGGGTAAAAGTAATAGGCAACAAGCCCCCCGCCGACATGCCCATTAAAAAGCACATGATCAGGTTCCACTCAAAACTTGGCATGGCACCACAAATAGCGGTGCCGATAAACATCAGTGCCGACAACAAAATAGCAGCCCGGCGGCCAAATTTATCCGCAGCTATGCCCCAAAGCACTGAACCGACCGTAGTGCCTGTTAAAGCCACCAGTGCCAGAGTGCCTGCCGTTTTGCTGTCAATTTCATACTCGGTCTTCATACCGGGCATCACGAAGCCCAGCGTGGCGGGTTTCATCACATCCACGACGACAGCCAGCAGCAGCACCAGCACCAGAGTCCAGTGCTCTTTGTTCAGTGGTAACTGATCAGCAACATGAAATTGCAGCGTACAGCCGCCTTGCTGGCGCAACTGCGCCATACGGGGCATCAGGCCATAGGTTGCCAGCAACAGACCAAAAGGAATAAGCCCCATACCAATCAACATGTTGGTGTCCATCGGCATGCCCACCATCTGGTAATTCATATGCACCGAGTGCATAAACATGGGGACATGGCCAAGCACACCTAAGGTAATGGCCAGGCAGCCCAACCAAAAGGCCACCGGATGATAAAACTGTAAACCAGCGTTGTGAGACATCTGTTATTCTTGGTTCAAATGAAAAACGCAGTGTAAAACAGCTGCTTATTGAATACAAATGGCCCTGATTCAGCCAGGGTACAGTTTAATTTGATCAGACTGGCATTGGCCGTCAAAGACCTTATCAGGATGCGAAATTGGTTATGCGTGTTGCTTTGTGCTCTGTTGTATTTGTGGTGTGCAGCCTGACCAGTCAGGCGGCTGAACTGGTGTTTGTGGCCGATTTTGACAAAGACCATCAGCCCTTAACCATTCTGGCCGGTTGTCAGCCTGATCAAAGCCAGCCCAAAGCCGGACCCAGCGCCTTGTTATGCCAGAATGGCAGCAGCGCCCTGGTCAGCCGTCAGCCGGTTGCCGAAGCCGGTTTAATGGAGTTTTGGGTTAAACCTGAAACCGCCTTTACCAGCTACAAAATTAATGTGCTGAGCTCACCTTCTGTCAGCGTGGGTGCCCAGTGGCAACAAATTGGCCTGATTGAAATGAACCCCGGTCAGGAGGGGTATACCGCACACCGGCTGTCGATTGACGACCCGGGCCGCAAATACATCCGGCTGGATATCGAAACCCAACACGGCACCGTGCTGCTGGACCAGCTGAGCATTCAGCGCATTTTGCTCGACACCGCACTGCAGAAAAACGAACAACGTATTATCAGCGGCATTCTGGACAAGCTGCAGACCAATCAGAATTACGAGCTGAAAAAAGAAGCCCTGCTGGGTCTTGGCAAAAATTACGCCGCTCAGCTGGAAACCCAGCGCCAGTACCTGGAGTATGCCAACGGTATTTATTCCGGCATTACCTTTGTGCTGGCAGGCTCTGAGCGTAATAAAATGTCCAACCCTATGGCCTACAGCTCCTTCCGCACTATTCTGGCCGACGCCAAAAGGGTCAGCTCACCATTGCAACAGGCACGGCTGAATTCCATGGTGAAACCCTTCAGTGATTTGGGCACCGCCACCTTAACAGTGGTCAGCGGCGGTTTGTATGCTGCTTTTGCTGAACCTTTTAAATCCTTTTTAGCGACGGCTTTTGACCGGTCCAATTATGACAATGCCGATTTAAGCCGCAAAGACCGCAAATTTGCTGAAGAAAACGGCCTGAAAGTGTATGAAAAAGCCGAGCAGTTTTTAACCGAGCTGGAAAAAGAACTGTTGCAGGTGCAGCAACTGGAAAGCGACCTGCAGGCCATGCAGCGGCTGGTGGACAGCTTCCGCAAAGATTTGGACAAACACCTGCGCGACTACGTGCAGCATGCCGGTCTGGCCCGCACCCAGGAAAACTACAGCCGGGTGATGAGCAAAGAGGAGCCGGTGCGCGCTAACATTGCGGATGAAGTCAGCAGCTCGGTCAGCAACAGGGCTGTGGCGCTGCTGAACAGCAACGATTCGACTGAACTGATCCAGTACATGCTGAAAACCTCAGCCCAGCTGGAAGGTATGCAGGAATTTAAAGAGCGTTTTAACCAGATCACCTCCGCCGCTATTACCTTCTACGACAAGTTCGAAAGCTCAGTCGCCAGTGAGAAAAACCCCTTTACCGACGCCAAAGACAAAGCCGCCTGGGAAGCACACGCACAAAAAGCACGGACTTATATTCGTCAATCGAAAGAAGCCTTTAGTCGAGCCTATATGTGATGCATCTGCGGGTGCGCATTGTCGCGCCCGCATTCAATACAGGTCACAGCGTAAATTCCCAGCTAAAGCTAGACAAAAGCAGGCCAATGCCCGATGTTATTTAGAGGAATTCCTTAACAGAAAGCTTTGCGTATGGCCTGGTTCAAATTCATTGCAGCTGTGGTGGTTGGGCTTGTATTTGGCAGCCTGCTTAATATGCTGTTTGTCAGCCTTAACGGCCCACTTATCCCCTTACCTGAAGGTGTGGATATGACGACGCCGGAGGGGATCAACGCGGCGATGCCGCTGTTGCAACCTATTCATTTTCTGATGCCATTTTTGGCGCATGCAGGTGGTACGCTACTCGCTGCCTTTATCGCCGTTAAACTATGTGCTGGATATAAAAAAGCGGCGGCAGCCTTGGTAGGCAGCCTCTTTCTCTGCGGTGGACTAATGGCCGCAACACTGATCCCCGCCCCCACCTGGTTTATTGTCGTCGACTTGTTTGCGGCCTACCTGCCTATGGCCTGGTTAGGTTATCGCCTTGCTGTCAGAACAACAGAAGGGCTACCAGGGTAGGTAGTTTTACGGTTTGGCAATAATCACGTCATACTGCATCAACTGCGGCACCCGTTGTTGCAGTTGGCTTTCAATCTGATCCAGTTCCGTCAGACGTTGACAGAATAACGCCGACTTTTCTTCCAGCTCGCCGGCTTTCTGGTCCAGACCGGCATTGATCTTACTGACCAGCTCTCCCAGCGGCTGCCAGCTCGGGCTTTCGGTCCGCTCAAAATTGTCATCCGTCTGCCGCAAGGCATCCTGCAATGCTTCCCAGACGGCCCCAACCGTCTGTTTGGCTAAGGTTTTCAGTTGATGTTTCAGCTCGCCGTGTAAAAATGAATCCAGCTCATGCAGGCTTTGTGGGGCCAGATAAAAATGGTCGCCACTGCGGACAAAACGGGAGGTTAACTGGTAGGTCGACTCGCGGATCAGTTGCTGCCATTCTTCCTGTTGCGAACTGTCACCAATGCCGGACAACATATTTTCAATGGCACTCAGTCCCAGCTCCACACTGTCCACCGCAATGCTGACCACTTCAGGCACAAATTTACGCAACAGGTGCGAATAACGTTGCAGCAACTCCTGCTCTGCCGGGGTTAAGGTGACCCATTCCCCCCGGATAAACAGCTGCCTGTCATGGTTGATCTGAAATACAGTGCGGTTGCTGCTTTGCACCCGGATTTGCTCAGGCGAAATCAAAATACCATGCCGAAAGGCCATAGCGCATTCATTGGCCCAGCCCGGGCAGCTCAGGATCAGACAGAACAAGACACACCAACGCACTGGTTTTACTCCTCTTCGTTGCAGCCCCGAGCTTAACGGAAGCGGGCATGAAAAGCAGCCTGCCTCAGCGCACGGCAACAGGTATTTATCGCCTGTTACTCGTCGCTGAAGCGAACCAGCCGCACATACAAAGGTGTGTTTTTGGTTTTCAGGTTATTTTTGCCACTGTACATGGCAATAGCAAACGCCTGATTGGCTTCATTCGCGGCGGTAGTCCCAGTCCAGATATTCTCACTGTTGGCCCCAGGAAACAGACTCAGTCGCAGCGCCGGATCGACACAGCCTCTGTTGATAATGGTTTGTACTTCTTTGGCATTGGGCAATCGCCAGCTGGTGTAGCCGCCTAAATCCTGACGGGCACTTTCGAGCAGCGCATCGGCCCAGGTTAATTGTTGCGGGTTACCGGTACAGCTTTTACTGCTGCTGTCCCAGGTCTGTCCAACCAGACAGGCAGACCAGAGCAGCCGGGTTTTGCTGTCCAGTACTGTACCGTCGCTGTTCAGCGTCAGATGGCTGAAATCCACCCCAACTTCAATATTGTCATAACAAATCTGTGCTGCCTGCACAGAGAAACTCAGACTCAAAGCCACCAGTATCAATTTCATACCGCTCTCCTAAGGGGTTCTGACCAGGCGAATATAAGCCAGTTGAGACGCTTGTTTCGGCAGACTGTTGTCGTTGCCATTCTGGTTATTAAACACCCAGGTGGAGATGCCGCCACCGCCTTCAGCGCTGGTTTCACTGGTCCAGTAATACAAATTGTTTTGCAGGCTCAGTGCGGGTTCATAACGAAACAAAGCCGGATCGAGCAAATGGGCCTGACCCCGGCGGCTGAAATCCGCCAGCGACATCAGTTCCACCAGCGTCGGCATACGCCAGTTGGATCCCCCGCAATACACAGCGTCGTTGACTTCATCAATGTAAGTCTGGGTACCGCAGTCTGTGTCACTGGGACAACTGCTGTTTGCTGCGGCAGCCTCCCCAGCCTCTCCGCCGTTGCCCGGCGCCGGATTGACGTCACTGTACCTGTTATTCGCTGCTCTTAAGGTGGTATTGGGTGCAGCCGCCAGCACAGGCTCCTTCAGCTCCCAAATCAGGCCCGTCACGTTGTCGCGGACGCAGGAGAACTCCGAAGCGTCGTCCGACACCTCGTCACCATTTTCATCGAGTTTGGTAAAATCAAAGGCATGTTCACCCCGACCAATTTTGCGCAGGTAAGGGATCACAGAATCCCGGCCATGCTCTGCATCCTGACGCGGCAATGCCGCATTACCGCAGGGAATTTCAGCACTCTGATCGTAACAGCGGGTCATTCCCGTATCCGGCAGACTGCCAAGCACAGCGTTCACTATCGATACCACCACAGTATCAGCGGCCTGGCGCAGCGCACTGTCAGTGACCGTCAGGCGCAGTTCAACTTCAGCACTGCCCGCCACGTCAGGTGCAATAAAGCTCGCCTGGCACTGGCTGGCATTTTGCAACACCACCGTCTGTCCCCTCACCTGGCTCCAGCTGCAGCTGTAGCTGGCAGAGCTGCTTTGCGACGCCCGGCCATCCAGTTGCACCAGCGAAAACTCCCTGACCTGCTGATCGGCCCCGGCATTGGCATACACAGTGCTGCTGCTGGCCCGCACCGGTACTTTAATTTCTGTACTGTGGCTGCCGTTTTCATCGTCTGTCACTGTCAGTTTAAAACCAAGGTCCGTCGCTTCGGTGACCAAAGGGGCGATAAAACTGAGCTGTTTACTGCTGGCGCCGGTCAGGGCCACAGTGGGGCCGGATAACTGTTGCCAGCTGTAGCTGCTGATGCTGCCATCGGCATCCGGATCATAAGAAGAGGCAGCAGACAGTTCCACCTGCTGACCGAGAGCGACAGGAACAATAGAAGGTTTGCTCAGTTGTGCCACAGCAACAGGCAAGGTATTTACGGGTTTAATGGTCACCTGCACTTCGTCGGTCCTGACCAGTCCGGTTGGGCTGGTGTAACTGACCTGAAAGGCCAGCAGCAGGTCGGTTTTAGTCACAGGCGCGGTCAGCCTCACACTGGCCGTTGAGGCAGGCATACCACTGAGCACAGTGCCGGTCAGTTGGCGCCAGCTAAAGCTGCCGCCTGTCGGATCCGCCACCGCAGTCAGGGTAAAACTATTGCGTTCGTTCACACTTTGGTCTGCACCAGCATTGACACTGGCCAGTTCGGTCGTGGAGCCTTCGTCTCCTCCACCACCGCCACAGGCCGGTAGCAGAGCACTCAGGCTCAGCACTAATACCAGGGTTTTCAGCTTCATTCAGTTCTAGTCCTTTGCACCGGCCAACGTCGAAGCGTCAGCGCATTGACACCTTAGATTCAGACCACGAACGAAGCAATAATCAGACCAGAATTCAATCTGTAAGAAGAGTTGCGGGTGTCAGATAAAGGCTTCGACCACCACGCCCTGATCAGTCAGGCGGATGCGGGACGGGCCGTACTCCCTGCGGGTACGGGTCAGTTCCTGACCTATCTGGCATTCCACACCCGTAAAGAGTTTTTGGCGGGCTTCGACCGCCACAGCCAATAATAACTGGCGGCGATTTTCTTCCAATTGCTTGATGTCGGCTATAAAAGCGGCAGCAATACGCCGCTGTTCCTCGTAATCTTTGACCATAGCGGTCAGTTGTTCCATCACAGCCGGCGAGCGTTCCATCTGTTTCATTTGCTCAACATGCTGCCTGATCTCTTCCATTTCTGCTTTCAGTTCAAGCAGGGTATTTTTCAGCACAGCCTGCTTTTCAAGGATCGGATCCATCAGTCGGTTAAGACGGATTTTCAGCTGACTGCCTGACAAAGCGCCTAATTCACCACACTTCAGATGACTGCCGAGGTAATAATTCCCACCGACAATTTTGCCATTGATTTTGTCCGGCATCCCGGCCAACACTTCGGCGGCCTGCACATCACAGTGCAGCAGTTGTTTGGTGGCATTCAGCAGCCCTTCGCATTCAAACTCGGTATATTGCGCCAGCGTGCACTGAATATTGCCTTTGGCCCGGATCACGGTGCTGAGTGCAGAACCGGTTTCATCATTGATTTGATGGCCTATCACGGCGCCGCCAATGCTGACATCGCCTCCCGACTCCAGCAACGTTCCTTCAAAAACCCCTTTGACGAACACATTGCCGCCAGCCACCACCTTCATTGATTCGGCCACATCACCGTTGATGACCACTGCACCTTTGAAAATAATATGGCCGGTGCTGGCATCCACTTTATTAATCACAAAGACTTCATCAACAGTGACAGCGGCTTCCAGCAAACGGGGCATACCATCCCGGCTGGCCAGCAGCAGGCTGGGGTCTTGTGGGCTGACTTCAGCGCCTTCACCGGCCCCCCAGGACTTTTCCTGACCATCCAGCGCCTGCAGCGCTTTGCCGGTGACCGTCATGCCTGGTTTGCCTTTGGTCGGCGGTAAACGCCGCATCAGCACATCGCCGGTTTTGACCGAAGCAATCACGCCAAAATCGCGTAAATCGACTTTCCCCTCACTTTGTGCCACAGGTTTACGGATCCTGTTCCCCATGTCACTGATCAGCGGTTCAAATACCGAGTCTTTGCCAGATTCAGCCTCGCGGCCTACGGCAATAGTGGCGCGCACTTTGCTGCCAGATTCAGCGCGGCTGGCATGTGCAACCAACTGCAGTATCTGTTCTTTTTGAAAACCGTAAACAATACCGGCTTCCTGTCCGGCTTTAACCACGTCGTTGGCAGAAACGTGTTGGCCACCAAAAGCAGCAATAATTTCGGCGACAGCCGACATGGTATCGTCTGACACCATAATGTTCAGAATGGCCGGTTTGCGCTGAGCCACCTTGTATTTCAGGATATAGCCTTCGCTTTGCAGCTGTTGCTTGATTTTTTGTTGGATTTGTTTGTATTCAGTGACCAGATTCGTCAATTGATCAAGCAGCAACAGACAACGGCCATAACCTGCCTGCTCCAGTTGCTCTTTGATGGTGGCATCACTGATGTCAGTCAAGGAGACTGGTATTTCGACAAATACCAAATCGTCTTTCAAGCTAAACTGACAAGCAATGGCTTCTAGCATAAAGGTCCTACAACCAGAAAAACTACCTGCTGTGACAGGCAGTTCTGTGTTTAACAACCGGACTCAGCAGAGGATTAAATGTAGTTTTCCTGGTGAATACGGATAAACAAATCTGTGCCTACTTTGCTGTAATCAACTTTATATTCTTTATTATTCAGTGCCTGTACAAACAACAGGGTTTTGCATTCGCTGAACACATCACTGCTGGAAATATCCACCAGTTCAAGGTAGCGGGATTTTGCTTCCGCTTTATTGGCTGGTAATTCTTCATTAAAAATTTTCACCCCATGACGGGTGGCAACAACAACAGGGTCATTTGTGTCATTCACAATCACTAAATCCACTTTTTTTTGCTTATGGATTAATGTGTTACGACCACTAACCAGAAAAGGCTTTTCGTAATTATTCATAACAACTTACCGTGTACTCACTTATTTTTTCACCGCCATTATGATACAGCAGGATGCAGGTGTCTAGGTGACTGTATTCTCTGAATATTGTAGCCGAAGCTGATTGATTGTCCGGCAAAAAATCTGCGGGTTTTCACTCAATGCATTCAGAGGAATATAGAGTTCAAAACCAATCAGTTGTCTGAGCGTCTGCATACGCTGACCAAACATACCAATCACCCCTTTATACACCTTCCCTTCCACAAGACAAGGGTTGGTTTCCATAAAAAAGGCCGACGGACATTGCCCGGTCGGGCAATTCTGACCGACCGCACTGAGCAACAGGTTGCGTTGTTCCATCAAAAGCGCCACCGCCAGACGCGGGCTCAGGCGTGATAAAAACGGACTTTGTTGCTTCAGGCGGATGCCAACATAAGCCAGCTCCTGGCCATTGAGCTCGGGCACTGTGACCAGCCCACATTCCTGCCAGGGCAACACCCAGTTGCCTTTGCGATGAAAAAACGTCAGCCCCTGCTCGGTCGCTTCCAGCACCAGCCATGGTTCCGTCAAACGGGCATAAGCCAAAACCAGGGCAATCAGGCAGACCAGCAGCAACATAGCCCAGGCGGTGGCAGGCAACAGCTCACGAAATGCCGCGAGCGCCAGCAGCCACAGCAATAACAGACCAGAGGACCAGAGCAGCAAACTGGCGCCACCTTTGGCGGTTTTTGCCTGAAACTGCAGCGGAGTCATGCGGTGTACCACCAATAAAATAACAACATCGCAACAGTCCACAGCACTAAAAAGCGCATATTCAGGCAAAACTGACAGGGTTTATCTGACATTCTCTCTCCAATACGACCAATACCTGAGTCACTGCGATAACAGGTCATACGCAATGGCTATTCTTCCCTACAATAGCCCTGCTTAATAAAAACCAACAGAACTATACAAAAACGGAGTACAAGTGGTGCAAAAAAACTCTCGACTGATTTGGTTATTACTGATTGGAATGGCTGCATTTATTGGCTTTTTAGCGTTCAAAAATCAACAGGTAGCGCCAAAAGCCGCGGCCACCAACTCAGCTGTTCAGGTGAAATCTCAGGTTGCAGAGTTGAGCAATTTAAAACGTCAGGTGCAAAGCCTGGGGACAGCTCTGGCCAACGAATCCATCCAAATTGTCAGTAATGCCAGCGATTACATCACAGTGCTGAATATTAACGAAGGCCGGGCCGTCGAAAAAGGCGCTTTACTGGTGCAGCTGCATGACGTGGAAGAGCGGGCCAGGGTGGCAGAGCTGACAGCCCAGCTGACCGAACAAAAACGTCAGTTGGACAGATTAAAAAACCTGACCCGCACCCAGGCCTCTGCGCAGTCTTTACTGGATGAACAACAAGCGAAAGTAAACACCACACTGGCGCAGCTGGATGCAGTTAAAGCCCGGCTGAATGATTTGGCCATCAAAGCGCCGTTCAGTGGTGTACTGGGTTTACGCCGGGTCAGCCAGGGGGCTTATGTCAGTGCCGGCACCATACTGACCACACTCGATGATTTAAGCCAGATCCGCATTGAATTCAGTGTGGCTGAACAGTATCTGGCCCAACTGCAGCCTGGTATGCAAGTCAGCAGCAGCAGTGTCGCCTACCCCGGCGAGGAATTTGACGGCACCATCAAAGCCATTGACACCCGTCTGGACCCGGTCAGCCGTTCCGTCAGGGTACATGCCATGTTGCCCAATCCCGATCACAAATTACGCCCTGGTATGTTGCTGACCGTGAAAGTGACACTGGACGAGCAGCAGGCCATTCAAATTTCCGAAAAAGCCCTGGTGCCCCTGAAAAACAAACAGTATGTCTATGTGATTCAGCCGGACAACACCGTCGTTCAGACCGAAGTGGAAATTGGTCAGCGCTTGCCCGGTATGGTCGAAATCAGCCAGGGCCTGACACCGGGCCAGCAGGTGGTGATTGAAGGCACACAAAAACTCCAGACAGGTTCGTCTGTGACTGTGGTGGAGTAAGTTATGTGGTTATCTGATGTCTCCGTCAAACGTCCTGTCTTCGCTACAGTGATGAACCTGTTATTGCTGATCTTCGGTATTGTCTGTTTTACCATGCTGCCGCTGCGCGAGTTTCCGGATATTGACTCGCCTATCGTCACCGTCAGCACCGACTACCCGGGCGCGTCAGCCGAAATTGTCGAAACCAAAATTACTCAGCCCATTGAAGACCGCATTTCCGGTGTGGAAGGCATTAAAAACATCACCTCCAACAGCAGGGATGGCCGCTCTAACGTCACCATTGAATTTAATATCAACAGGGACATAGACGCCGCCGCCAATGACGTGCGGGAACGGGTCTCCCGTATTCTGGATAATCTGCCGGATCAGGCCTACCCGCCTGAAGTCTTTAAAGCAGACGGCGATGACGACACCATTGCCTGGTTTGTGCTGAACAGTGAGACCATGACCAGTCTGGAGCTGTCCGACTATGCCGACCGCTACATAGTGGAACGTTTTTCGGTGGTGGACGGTGTGGCCCGTATTCAGATAGGCGGCGAACGCCGTTATGCCATGCGGATCTGGCTGGACAAAGATGCCATGGCTGCCCGTGGTGTCACAGTGCAGGACATTGAAACTGTGCTGCGTAACGAAAATGTCGAACTGCCGGCCGGCGAAATTAAATCCGCTGAACGCGATTTTACCGTGCGGGTAGTGCGCACCTACAAAACCCAGCAGGATTTCCGCCGCCTGGCCATTAAACGGGGGGCCGACAATTACATTGTTCGCCTCGGTGAAGTTGCCAATGTCATTTTAAGTTCAGAAGATGAAGAAAGTGAGTTCCGCGGCGACGGTAAAAACCTGTTGGGTATCGGCATTATCAAACAGTCCAAAGCCAATACGCTGGACGTGGTGCGCAACGCCCGCGCCGAGATGGAGAAAATCAAACAAAGCCTGCCGGCCGGCACCACCATTGAACCAGGGTATGACTCCTCCCTCTTTATCGCCGAATCCATTCACGAGGTGTACAACACACTGGCCATCGCCATGCTGATGGTGGTGCTGGTCATTTTCCTGTTCCTCGGTAACCTGCGCGCCACCTTTATTCCGGCTATTACGGTGCCCGTCGCCCTGGTGGCGGCTGTCACTGTGCTCTTTGCGCTGGATTTTTCAATCAATCTGCTGACCTTGCTGGCCATGGTGCTGGCCATAGGTCTGGTGGTTGACGACTCCATTGTAGTGCTGGAAAACATTTACCGGCGCATTGAACAGGGTGAAGCACCACTGCTGGCGGCCTATCGAGGCACCCGTGAAGTGGGTTTTGCCGTCATCGCCACCACCCTGGTGCTGATTTCAGTCTTTGTCCCCCTGGTCTTTATGCAAGGCGAACTGGGGAAACTCTTTACCGAATTTGCGCTGGCCGTGGCGGCGGCCGTGGCCTTTTCGGCACTGACGGCCCTCACCCTGTCGCCCATGCTGGCCAGCAAACTGCTGAAGCATCAGAAACGTGAATCCCGTTTCAGTGCCGCCATGCACAAGGCCTTTGACACACTGGAAACCGGTTATCGCAATCAACTGAACATGGTGATGCAGAATCGTTGGCCTACTTTTGCTGTGTTGCTGCTGAGCCTGGTGGCCAGTGTGTTGCTGCTGAAAATGCTGCCAGGCGAGCTGGCCCCTCAGGAAGACAGAGGCACCTTTTTTGTCAATATGAATGGCGCTGAAGGGGCCAGTTATCAGAACAACAGCAAAAATATGCGGTTAATTGAAGATGTGCTGCTGCCCTACTACCAGAAAGGCGAATTTAACCGGCTGCTTATCCGGGTGCCGGGCTGGGGCAACAGCGGTGGTGTGGCCATAGTCGGCACCGAAAACTGGAACAACGGCCAGCGCCGCACCGCCGAGCTGATGCAGGAAGTGGCAGGCAAACTGAACCAGCTGCCAGACATTAAAGCCTTTACCTTTATGCGCAGTGGCCTGGGCGGCGGCCGCGGGGGTGGCCGGCCAGTGCAGTTTGTTATTCAGGGCAATACCTATGAAGAGCTGTCGCGCTGGCGTGACATCGTACTGGAAAAAGCGGCGGCCAACCCCAACCTGCAGATGCTGGACCACGACTACAAAGAAACAGTGCCTCAGGTGCTGGTGGAAATTAACAGCGAAAGAGCCGCCGATTTAGGCATCTCGGTCGGTGCTGTGGGCCGGGCGCTGGAAGCCATGCTTGGTGGCCGCCGTGTCACTACCTTTCTTGACCGCGGCAAAGAATACGATGTGCTGCTCGAAGGGGAAGACAAAGACTTTGCCCGCCCCGGCGCCATCAGCAATGTGTATGTGCGCGCAACAGAGTCTGGCCAGTTGATCCCACTCGACAACCTGGTGACCTTAAAAGAAGAAGCCACCACTTCAGCGCTGAACCGTTACAACAGAATGCGCGCTGTCACTATTACTGCTGGCCTGGCACCGGGTTACAGCCTGGGTGAAGCGCTGGAATTTCTGGAAACTGTGGTCAAGGAGAATATCGAAGGCACAGTGGGCATCGACTACAAAAACGAGTCGCTGCTGTACAAAGAAAGTGGCGAATCCACAGCGCTTATTTTTATGCTGGCGCTGCTGGTCACCTACCTGGTGTTAGCCGCTCAGTTTGAAAGCTTTATTCACCCGCTGGTCATTATGCTGACAGTACCGCTGGGGCTGGTGGGTGCGCTGGCCGGTCTGTACCTGGCGGGCATGACACTGAATATCTACAGCCAGATAGGCTTGGTGATGCTGATCGGTCTGGTGGCGAAAAATGGCATCCTGATCGTCGAATTTGCCAATCAGCTGCGGGATGCCGGAGTCGCGTTTGAAGAAGCCATCAAGCGCGCTTCTGCGCTGCGCCTGCGCCCTATTGTCATGACCGCCTTCACCACCGTCATGAGTGCAATCCCGCTCATCATCACTACGGGGCCGGGCTCCGAAAGCCGGATGGTGATAGGTATGGTCATTTTCGCCGGTGTCGGCATTGCCACCCTGCTGACCATTTATGTGGTGCCTGTCGCTTATCTGGTGCTGGCCAAAAACACCGGCTCACCGGAGCAGCTCAGCCGTGAACTGGAATTGCTGGAGCAGCAGGCCGGGCCGGAAAAGCTGGACTAACAGCGAAAGAAGCAAAAAGCCGTCGATTGACGGCTTTTTTGTGGAATGCCAGCGCCGTTACCAGCGCATCGCCTGAATCCGGCTTACTTCGCCGTCTTGCACCATCTGCTGCCAGGCTTGTTGCAACTTTTGCAGCTGAGCCTGGCTTAATGCCTTTTTACTGAAGCCAAAATACACCGGGCTTTGGTAGATCAGCAGCAACTTCTGATAACGGACTGCATCCTGGTAACCTTTGTCCTGCCAATACTGCAGCACAGTTTCATCTTCCAGAATGGCATTGACCCTGTTGGCTCGGAGCAGCGCCAGTTTGTCCTGAATACTGCTGATAGACACCAGTTGCCGGGCAAACTCCGGCTGTCGCTTCAGCTGTTCAAACTGTTCGCCATAATAAGCCCCGTTCAGTTCAGCAATGCGGCCATAATCCAGTTGACCGGCCAGCTGCTGCAACGACTGAATGGGCAGCAGCTTCGTCGGATCGCCAATCAGCCAGATACGCTCAGTGTGATGGGGGCCGATAAACACAAAATCCTGCTCCCGGCTCTGGGTCCTGGTCAATTGGCTGACCACAGCCAGCTCACCACTTTTCAGTTGCTGCAATGAACGCAGCCAGGGACTGTCCACATAACGCAGCCGACAGCCGGTTTTTTCCGCCAGTCGCTTCAGCAGCACGACACTTTGGCCTGTCCATTCCTCACCTTGCTGCATCAGGTGTGGCGGAAACTCAGCTTCCGCGGCAAAAGACAGTTCACAGGCAGATGCAGTTTTCACAACCAGCAATACCCCTATCAACAACCAGAGTACAGGCACGATCACAATCCCTATTTAATGTTCCACCGGCTACTATGGCAGCGTACTTTTGAAAGCGCCAGAGGCTAAGTTCAGGAAAAAACTGTTTATGCTCAGATATTTTCAGTGACCCGCTCCCAGCCAGCTGCTAGACTGGCCTGCAGCTGAACATGGGTGTCGGGCCAGGCCTGACTTCACAGGGAAAGGGGTGAAAATCCTCTGCTGTACCCGCAACTGTAAACTGCAACAGTCCAAGACACCGCAGTGAGCCAGATGGCCTGACCTTTTCAGTAAAAGCGCTGCGCAAGCAGTACACAGTGCGGGTCTACACTGTGCCGTCATTCAGCAGAATCATTCTGTCAGCGGCTGGTGTTTCTCAATCAAGGACAACAGTGGCTCTGGTACGTTTTCAACAAGTCCGGCTTGAACTTCAGCAACAGCCTGTATTGCATTCATTAAGTTTTGAACTGCAGGAGCGGCAGTTTGTTGGCCTGATAGGCCCCAATGGTGCCGGTAAAACCTCATTGCAACGTCTGCTGCAGGCAGAATACCAGCCCAGCAGCGGCCAGATTGAACTGGACCAAATCCCGTTAAGCCATTACAGCAGACCTCAACTGGCCAGACAGCTGGCGGTGGTCAGTCAGTTGCCCGGCCATTTATTTAACCTGTCCGTGCTGGATGTGGTGACTATGGGGCTGCTGCCCCATAAAAAGCTCTGGCAAACCACCACTGCGGACGATCAGCTGCTGGTGCAGCAGCAACTGGACCAGGTTGGTTTGCTGTCCAGGCAGCGGCAGCCATTTGCCAACTTATCCGGTGGCGAACAACAGCGGGTGCTGCTGGCCAGGGCGCTGGTACAACGCCCCCGGCTGTTGTTGCTGGACGAACCGACCAATCACCTGGACCCCTATTACCAGCACCAGATGATGCACCTGTGCAAAACACTGGGCATTGCCGTGTTGGCCAGCATTCATGATCTCAACCTGGCCGCCTGTTATTGCGACCGCTTGTTATTGCTCAACCAAGGCCATCTGCTGGCCGACGGCCCCGTCGGGCAGGTATTAACCGAACCTCTGTTGCAACAGGTGTTTCGCAGCCATTGCCTGGTCGATCAGAACCCCTTTGTCGCCAGACCCCGGGTTAACTTTGGCCATCCGGAGTGGCAATGAACACGGGGCTGCGCTGGAGCCTGTTGCTGGGCACCCTGATGCTGCTGCCGCTCTGGTCATTGCTGACCGGGCCGCTGGCGCTGAGCTGGGCGGGTTTATGGCAGGCACAGGACGCCATGACCCAAACCGTGCTCTGGCAAATCCGCCTGCCCCGTATTGTGCTGGCGATGGTCGCCGGTGGGGGTCTGGCCCTGTCCGGTGCTCTGCTGCAAAATTGCTGCCGCAATTCACTGGCCGACCCCTATTTATTTGGTGTGGTGTCCGGGGCGGCTTTGGGCGCCACCTTGCAGCAGTTACTGCTGCCGTCCTGGCCCGGTGCTTTGGCGTTTGCAGCCTTTGCCGGCTCCACCCTCGCCGTGCTGCTGGTGTTGCTAATCAGCCGGCTGGGCTCAGGCCAGCGTCTGGAAACGCTGTTGCTCTGTGGTGTGGCCATCAGTTTTTTATTCAGCGCGCTGTCCAGCGCCCTGCTGTATATTTCCGAACCCTTTGCCGCCAACCGGGTGATGTTCTGGCTGCTTGGCAGCCTGGCGCAAGCCAGTTATGCCGACGTGCAGCTGAGTCTGCCCTTGCTGGTACTGCTCACCGTACTCAGCCTGCTGTTTCGCCGCCAGCTGGACGCCTTGTTGCTGACCGACGAAAGCGCCCGTAGTCTGGGGGTGCCCGTGGCAGCCCTGCGGCTGATGTTTTTGCTCGGTTGCGCCGCCCTCACTGCGGTCATAGTGGCCTGCTGTGGCGGCATTGCCTTTATTGGTCTGATGGTGCCGCATCTGGTACGGCGACTGTTTGGTTTGTCCAGCGTCCCCCTGGTGCTGGGTTCTGTCGGTCTTGGCGCCGTCTTTTTACTCGGAGTGGACACCTTGTCCCGCTCGGTGTTTCCAAGCCAGGAGCTGCCCGTTGGGGTACTGACCTCAGCCATTGGCAGTGTGTTTTTTTTCAGCTTAGTGCTCAGACAACAGCGCTGAGGAGAGGCAATGAAGTTTGAGATCAGCATTGTGGATCACCGCAAAGCAGCAACACTGCAGCAGGTGATTGATCAAAAAACCAAACCGCTTGGCGCTTTGGGGAAACTGGAAAACCTGGCGCTGCAGCTGGCCCTGATCCGCCAACGTCTGCCATTGACGCTGCAGGCCCCCCTGCTGCTTATTTTTGCCGGTGACCATGGCATTAACCGGCATCAGCTCAGCATTGCGCCCAGTCAGGTCACCACGGAAATGGTGCGCAACTTTCTGGCCGGTGGGGCAGCCGCCAATTGTTTTTGCCGCAGCGCCGGTGTGGCGCTGAAGGTGGTGGATTGCGGTATTCTGACCGACCTGCCGGAACAGGATGGGCTGATTAAACAACGCCTTGGCAGCATCACCGAAGATTTCAGCCTGCAAAGCGCCATGAGTCAGCAACAGGCCCGGCAAGGCCTGGAGCTGGGCTATCAGCTGGCCCGCCAGCAGCTGGACTCCGGTTATGATGTGTTGCTGCTGGGCGAAATGGGCATTGCCAACACCAGCAGTGCAGCCGCCCTGCTCTGCGCCGCCACCGACATTCCTCTGTACAGTTGTGTGGGCTTTGGCACCGGCATCAGCGCCGCGCAGTACCAACGCAAAGTCAGTCTGATCCAGTTAGCCTTGTCGCGCCCTTATGCCAAAGATCCAGTCTCGTTGCTCGCGGAGTTTGGCGGTTTTGAAATTGCCCAGCTGACAGGGGCCATCTTAGGTGGCGCCAGCCAGCGCAGCCCTGTGCTGATCGACGGTTTTATTGTCACAGTGGCGGCTATTCTGGCCTGTCAGCTGAACCCGGCCTGCCGTGATTACCTGATTTTTGCCCATCAGGGGGCTGAAACCGGCCACAGAGCCGCCTTAACCCAGCTGCAGGCCTCGCCGCTGCTGGATTTGTCATTACGTCTGGGCGAAGGCACCGGAGCCGTGCTGGCCTGGCCCCTGCTGCAGGCTGCCCAGAGTTTCTTTAATGACATGGCCAGCTTTCAAAGTGCCGACGTCACCAATGTGGTGGTGCAGCCTTGAGCGTCCTGCTCAGACAATGGCAGCTGTTTTTACTGGCGCTGAGTTTTTTCAGCCGACTGCCGGTTCCGGCCAGCCTGCCTTACAGTAAGGAACGGCTCAATCAATCCGGCCGTTATATCTGTTTAGTCGGCTGGTTATTGGGCGCTTTGCAGGCGCTGTTATTGTATGGGCTGTTGCAGTTATTCAGCCCGGCCCTGGCGGTACTGCTGATGCTGGTGGCAGGCCTTGTTCTGACCGGCGTGTTTCATGAAGATGGCCTGGCTGACACCGCCGACGCTTTGGGCGGTGGCCAGCAGTTGTCGCAAAAACTCAGTATTTTAAAAGACAGCCGCATTGGCAGCTACGGCACCGCTGCTTTTGTGCTGGTGATGCTGCTGAAATGGCAAAGCCTGCACGAGCTGCAGGCACAGGCGGTTTGGGCTGTGCTGGTGGTCGCGGCCTTATCCCGCCTGGTGCCGGTATTGCTGATCAACAGCCTGAACTACCAGCAGGCTGACGCGGTCAGTAAAAGCAAACCTCTGGTCAGCCAAAGAGACAGCCTGAACCTGGGGCTCAACCTGCTGGTGGCCTTGCTGCCTCTGTATTGGCTGCCCTGGCCGTTGAGCCTCAGCCTGTGTGTTACCCTGCTGATTGGCTTTGGCTTGTGCCGGCATTATTTCAAATCGCAGCTGGGGGGCTACACAGGGGATCTGCTCGGTGCGGCGCAGCAAGTTACAGAGGTTGCGCTTTATCTAATCTGGTTACTGGTATGGACTCACAGCTGATGACGCACACAACAACCCTGATCCTCGGAGGCGCCCGCAGCGGCAAATCCAGCTTTGCTGAACAGTTGCTGGCAAAGGCAGACGAGGTGTTTTATCTCGCCACCGCCACGGCCATAGACGATGAAATGACACAGCGTATTTTACAGCACCAGCAGCAAAGACCCGGCCACTGGACTGTGCTGGAAGTGCCGTTGTTGCTGACTGAAACCCTGAACTCCTTATCAGGCCAGGGCGCCACAGTACTGGTCGATTGCCTGACACTCTGGCTGAATAACCAGCTTTACCGGTTTCCCGAGCAAAACTTTCAACAGCTGCGTCAGCGCCTTGCTGACGCAGTCGCCAATTTTGACGGCCGGCTGGTGCTGGTCAGCAATGAAGTGGGCGCCGGAGTCGTCCCTCTGGGGCCAATCAACCGGCGTTTTGTTGACGAACAAGGCTGGCTGAATCAGCAACTGGCGGCCTGTTGCCATCAGGTCGTGCTGGTCTGTGCCGGTCTGCCGCTGTACTTAAAAGGTCAGGCCAATGCAGCAGATTGATTTAGTGCGCCATGGCCCAGTGCAGGGGCCAGCCGGTTTATTTGGTCAGACCGACATTGCGCTGGCCGAGCCTGAACCTGCGTGCCTGCACTGGCTGGCGGAGCAGCCCTACCAGCGGGTGCTCAGCTCACCGCTGCAACGCTGCCAGACCACAGCGCAGCTGCATGCAGCCCGGTTGCAACTGCAGCTTGAAACCGAACCTTTGCTGATGGAAATGAATTTTGGCCGCTGGGACGGCATGCGCTATTCAGAACAGCACCCGGACTGGCCAGCCCTGTGCCAGTTCTGGCAAAACCCGCTGGTTCATAAACCGCCTGCGGGTGAAACCCTGCAAGACTTTATTCAGCGGGTGGTGTCGGGTTTTAACCAACACAGCCAATGGCATACAGGCAACCAGCTCTGGCTGCTGCATGGCGGCGTGATCCGGGTGATCCTGGGCGCTGTCTTGCATATCCCGCCGGACCACCTGCCCTGGTGGCAGCAGCTGTCGGTCGGGTATGGCAGCATCAGCCGTATTCAGCGCCCCCACGCCGGGGCGCCCTGGCAACTGCTTTGTATGGCAGCGCCACTTCCCCCTTCAATCTGAGAGTCAGACAACATGGATCAAAATTACAAACAACAACGCCACAAAGAACGCCAGCAACAGTTAAAAGCCGAAGTGGATAAAAAAATCAGCGCCGCCACCCAGGATAAAGCCTTATTGCTGGTACTGACCGGAGATGGCAAAGGCAAATCCACCGCTGGTTTTGGCACTGTGGCCCGGGCTGTCGGCCATGGCCTGAACGCCGCCGTGGTGCAGTTTATTAAAGGCAGCTGGGACTGCGGTGAACGTAACCTGCTGCAACAGCATGGTGTTGAATTTGCCGTCATGGCCACAGGTTTTACCTGGGAAACCCAAAACCGGGAAGCCGATATAGCTGCCGCTGAGCTGGTCTGGGCAGAGGCTGAACGCTTCTTGCAAGACGAAAGGCTGCAGCTGGTGTTGCTGGATGAACTGACCTATATGCTGAGTTACCACTACCTGGATCTGGACCGGGTGGTGCGTGCAATTGAACAGCGCCCGGCCAGTCAGCATCTGGTGATCACAGGCCGCAACTGCCATCGCCGCTTGATTGACATGGCCGACACCGTCAGCGAAATACAGAATATTAAACACGCCTTTGATGCCGGTATTCAGGTGCAAAAAGGAGTGGACTGGTGAAAGCCCTGCTTTGGTTCGCCGCGCTGCTCGCCTGGCAGGTGCAGGCTCAGGCACAACCCCACGCACAGCGCATTATTGCTTTGTCCCCCCATTTGGTGGAGCAGCTGTACAGCATTGGTGCCGGTGACAGACTGGTGGCCGCCACCGAACATGCCGACTACCCCGCTGCGGCGAAACAACTGCCCCGGGTGGGCAATTATATGCAGCTGAATGTCGAACAAATTCTGCTGCTCAAACCTGATTTGGTGCTGGCCTGGACAGATGGCAATCCACCGGGGGATATCAGCCGTTTGCGGGCGCTGGGCCTGAACCTGGTGGAGTCCAACCCCAGACAGCTGCAGGACATAGCCGCAGAGCTCAGGTTATTGGGTCAGCTCACCGGTCATCAGGCCCAGGCGGAGCAACAGGCCAGCCTGTTTGAACAGCAACTGTCGGCCTTAAAACAACGCTACCAGCGGCAAAGCAAAGTCCGGGTATTTTACGAGCTGTGGGCCGACCCCTTGTCCACAGTCGCCAATCAGGCCTGGCCACAACAACAACTGGCGCTCTGCGGTGCAGAAAACCCCTTTGCCAGCGCCACAGGCGATTACCCCACAGTAGGCCTGGAGCAGGTGCTGGTCAGCCAGCCTCAGTTGATTATTCAGCCAGATTCTGAGCAAGAGAAACGCTCTTTGTTTGACTGGTCACGCTGGACAGAGCTGCCCGCGGTGAAATACCAGCAGTTCAGCAAACCGGATTCTGATTTATTGCATCGCACCACAACCCGGATGCTGCAGGGCGTTGAACGGCTTTGTCAGGATATTGATAAGGCACGGTCGTTTTATCAAAAACTCGCACAATGAAAAATTGCTCCCGGCTTTTTTAGCGCCACCATCCATGGCGGCGCCCCTCCGGGTTGTGCTTCGCACAATGAAAAATTGCTCCCGGCTTTTTTAGCGCCACCATCCATGGCAGCGCCCCTTCGGGTTGTGCTTCGCACAATGAAAAATTGCTCCCGGCAATTTTTTGCCGCATGGGGCTAAAGTTTTGCCGGTGCGGGCCGAAACAGGGATACAACCCAGGCATGGTCTGGCTATACTGACCGCAGCCACAGCCACAGCGCAGGAGAGCTTTATGTCATCCATCACCAGTCTGAGCACCACCAATGCTCAGTCCGCCAACAGCAGCAATGCCACCGAAGAAAGCAAAGAGAAAAAGCTGACAGGCTATGAGCAGTCCCGCCTGAACAAGCAACAGCTGAATGCATCCATTATGGAAAGCCAGCTGAAACTGACCACAGGCCAGGATGACAACTCACTGAAGTTGCTTTACAAAACTGCGCTGGAAGGCATCAACAGAGAGCTGGAAGAAGAATTTGGCCCCAACGCCGCAGAAAAAATTAAACAAAGTGACGTCGATACCTCGCCTGAAGCCACAGCCGACCGTATTGTCAGCTTTGCAACGGCCTTTTATCAGAAGTACAAAGAACAAACCCCGGACATGACCGAAGAAGAACGGCTGGATAAATTTTTATCCATAGTCGGCGGTGGCGTCGATACCGGCTTTGCCGACGCCCGTGAAATTCTGGATGGCCTTGGCGTATTAAGCGGCAAAGTGGCAGACGATATCGACAAAACCTACGGCCTGATCCAGGACGGTTTTGCCCGCTTCCGCGAATCTATTCTGAATCCTGCTAAGGATGAAGAACTGGCAGCTGACGTTGCCGCGAACACCAAAGACGAACTGACCAAGATGTAAGTATTACCAGTGAAGGAGCCGGTACAGACTGGCCGGCTTATACCCCACTTCACTGCTCAGCCACAGCTGCCCGGCTGGATCCACACAGGCCCCCTCCACCTGCGTGTCCACAGGCAGCTGTTGTTGTTTTATCAGCTTGCCCTCTGCATCCAGCAGCGCCATCCAGACTTCAAATTTACCGACAATCGTTTGCCAGAACCGCTGCTGAGGCGGCACATAACCCACCAGCAACAAATGGTCAGAGCCCGGCACCGCAGAAGCGGCAGTGACCAGAAATGGCAGTTGCACCTCGTAGCGGGCCGCAGGCAACGGCTGCACCGCTTTGGCACGGTCCAGCGGGTAAAGGCGGGCTATGCCACTTTTCCAGCTTTTACTCACCAGCCAGAGTTGCTGTTGCCAGAACACCATGGCTTCAAAATCCAGATCATGGTGGTAAATCTGCCGTTCTTCGTCCGGCAGGCGTAAGCGAATGGTTTTTTCCGGCGTCAATTGCCAGCTCAGTCCATACAACTGCAATTCAGCACGTTGGCCGTCGTTATTGCCGGTATCCGCCAGCCAAAGCTGGCCTTCTGCCCATTCCAGCGCTTCCCAGTCCACATTGGGCAACCTGAGTTTTTGCTGACGCAACAACTGCCCGGTGACACTGAGCTGAAACACCTCGGCTTTATTGCCTGAATCATTCAGGCTCCATAAGGTGTCATCCGCACAACTTAAGGCTGAAGATTCATTCAGTACCACAGGCAAAAGCTGTTCAGTCGGCGCCGTCTCTGCGGCCGGAGTTGGCACACAGGACGACAGCAGAAGCAGCAACGCCGCCGATAACGGGGGCTGGCTTAAGCGCAACAATACTGCACCAGGGCTTTTTGCACATCCAGAATAGAGCTGTCCTTGCTGAAGGTTTTGACAATAGGGCTGTCGGTACTGCCAAGCCAGATTTTCAGGTCAGACTCCAAATCAAAATGGCCTTTGGTTTCCGCAGCAAACCGCACTATCGACCGGTAAGGCACCGACATAATTTCCCGTTTGGAGCCGGTTAACCCTTGTTTATCCACCAGGATCAAACGACGGTCCGTAAACACCATCAGGTCACGGATCACTTTGTACGCCTGCTGCACTTTTTCGTCCGCCAACAGAATCTGTTGTAAATCCTGTTCCACTTCCGCTAAGTCTGCGGCCCCGGCATTGCCCAATAACGCACCTAACAAACCCATAATCACCTCCATTGAAGGCATCAGCCTAAAACACAAGAGCCGTCGCTGGCAAGGCAGGCTTAGTGTTGCCGGCAGAATTCCGGTAGACTTCCCTCCAACAAGGCTCTGAATTGAATGAGGGATAACAATGGAACTTGCTACCTTTGGCGCCGGTTGCTTCTGGTGTATTGAATCAGCCTTTAACCAGGTTCGGGGCGTCAGCGCCCTCAGCGGTTATATGGGCGGCCATACCGCCTCACCCAACTACCGCTCTGTCTGCAGCGGTACCACAGGCCATGCCGAGGTGGTGCAATTGCAATTTGACCCTTCAGTTATCAGTTATGACCTGTTACTGCAGATCTTCTGGTTTTTACATGACCCAACCACGCTGAACCGGCAAGGCAACGATGTAGGCACCCAGTACCGTTCGGTGGTGTTTTATCATGACGAATCGCAGCTGCAGCAGGCGCAGCAATCCAAAGCTGCCCAGCAATTGCAGTGGTCGGCACCCATAGTCACCGAGCTCAGTCCTGCCAGTACCTTTTACCCGGCGGAGGACTACCATCAGGGCTATTTTGAACAAAACCCGCAACAGCCCTACTGCAGCATTCTGATAGCGCCCAAGCTGGCGAAATTCCGCCAGCACTTTGCGGCATTGCTGAAATAACGCCTTCCTTGAGGGCTGGCCCCCAGCCCCAAACAAACTCAGCCAGCCAAAAGGCTTATAGAGTGTATTTTTTCATCTGAAGCGGTTTTGAGAATGACGGATGTTCTCAAATTAGAAAAATTGCGGGAGAAAAACAGTATAAAAATCAACCCTTATAACGACGCCTCCAAAATCGCCCCCAAAATATGATAAAAACTGCAATAAGTTAAAATTTTTCACCTGTTTGATTTTTAAGAGTTTTTAATCAAACCTGCGTAAAGACGGTGTCATATTTACCAGTTACCGTTATAAGGCACGGGTAAAATTTAATCGAATTACTAATTGTATTAAATTTTTCACAGTGTAAACTCTAACTCCTCTGCGCACCAAAAAGGCGCAGGCCTGTAGTTAATAGGACGTAACTATGAACACTCAACCCGGTTTCAAGGCAGAAGATAGCGGTTCCTGCTTTATAAACAGATTTTTTGACATCGCTTCCATCAGCGTTGCGTTGTACATCAGCCTGAAGCTGCAAGACCAAATCACCACAACCAACTACGTTGTGTTGTTGCTAATGGTCTTGGTGGCCTACCTCTACACGGCCGAATCTCTGCAGCTGTACCGCTCATGGCGTGTTAACCGCCTGAGCACCAGCATCTGGCTGGTTGCCACCTGTTTGTTTGTTGCATTCAGCGCCATGCTCGTAGTGACATGGGCCTTTAAAATTACTGCAGACTTTTCTCGTCTGGTGGTGGGCGGCTGGGGTTGTCTTGCCTTTTGCCAGCTGGCCATCTGGCGCATTTGCGGGCGAATTATCAAAAATGCCCTGCATAAAAAAGGCATCAGCACCCGTCGGGTTGCCATTGTGGGCTGCACCGAAAATGCAGAGCGCCTGATCAATGAAATTAACCAACGCCCAGAGCTTGGCCTGGTGTTTTGTGGCATCTACGACGACAGAGCACCAGAGCGTGTATTCAGCTGCTCAGAACGCATGCTTGGCAAAGTGGAAGACTGTGTCGACGCAGCCCGTCGTGGCACCATCGACAAGCTGTATTTAACCCTGCCCATGTCTGCCGACAAACGCATCGCCGACATTATTCAACGGCTGGGCGACACCACGGTTGACGTGCATTTAGTGCCCGACTTCCTGCTGTACAACCTGATGCACGCCCGCTTTGGCAGCGTTGGTAATGTCGAAACCCTCAGCGTGTTTGAGTCGCCTTACTTCGGCGCCCGCGACTGGCTGAAACGCAGCTTCGACATTGTGGTCAGCTCCATTGCCCTGCTGCTGCTCGCCGTTCCTATGTTAGTGATTTCCATAGCAATTAAAGCAACAAGCCGCGGCCCTGTGTTATTTAAACAAGACAGGTACGGGTTGGACGGCAAGCCGATCAAGGTCTATAAATTCCGCAGTATGACAGTGCAGGAAAACGGCAGTAAGGTTGTTCAGGCAACCAAAGGCGACAGCCGTATCACCCCATTGGGTGGTTTCTTACGGCGCACCTCGCTGGACGAACTGCCGCAGTTTATCAATGTGCTGACAGGTGACATGTCGGTCGTTGGGCCCCGTCCCCACGCTGTTGCCCACAACGAGGAATACCGCAAGCTGGTGGCGTTTTATATGCTGCGCCACAAAGTGAAACCAGGCATTACCGGCTGGGCACAGATCAACGGCTGGCGCGGCGAAACCGACTCACTGGAAAAGATGGAAAAGCGGGTGGAGTACGACCTGGCCTACATCAAAAACTGGTCGTTGTGGTGGGATGCAAAAATTGTGTTTTTAACCTTTTTCCGCGGCTTTACCGGAAAAAATGTTTACTAAAAAAGGACTATCTATGAAATCCAAGTTGGCGATTATGGTTGCCCTGGCCTGTGCCAGCAGTCAGGTGCTGGCGGTTGACCCGCAATCTATTCAAACTGAATCTGGCTTCGACATCACGCCTTTATTAACTACAGGCCTGAAGTATGACGACAACATCACCAGTGCCAACGCCAACGAAATTGACAGTTGGGTATTAACCATTGTGCCTACACTGAAGGCCCGTGCTGACGACGGCGTTACCGTGTATGAGTTCAATGCTGGTGTGTTCAGTGGCACCTACTTCGACAGCAGCGACGACAACTTTATTGACACCAATATTGGTGGTTTGTTTGACACCCGCTTGTCTGAACAAAGCAAAGTGAACCTGAAAGCCGACCTGGTTTGGGGCCATGAAGACCGCGGTACCGGTATTACTGAAGGTTTAAATAACGACCAGGACGAACCAACCCGCTTAAACAACCAGACCGTTTCTGGTTACTACGAATACGGTGCCAAGGCAGCCCCAGCCCGGGTTCGGGTAGGCGCCAAATACTTCAACAAGGAATACATGAACCAGCGTGAAGTGACGCAGTTCCGCGATTACGACTCGCTGTTAGGTGGTGTGAACTTTTACTACGACACCCAGTCAGGCACCACGGCCGTACTGGAAACCAGCGTAGACGACATCAGCTACGACTTTGTCGACCCGGACGCCCCACGCGACAGCAAAGACACCAATGTTAAACTGGGTGCCGAGTGGCAAATTAGTGCACTGACCTCTGGCGAAGCCAAAATTGGTTACCAGAAAAAAGACTTTGACGATGAAGAGCGCGAAGACTTCAGCGGTGTGGCCTGGACAGTTAACGCCAACTGGTCGCCACTGTCGTATACCAGCTTTAATGTGGGCACAGGCCGTAAAGCCAAAGACCCATTGCAAGGCGGCGATTACATTAAAGAAACCACCTATGTTGTAGGCTGGTCGCATAACTGGAGCGAATCGGTTCAAACCAACCTGTCTTACAACCGGATGGAAGAAGATTACGTTGGCTTAGTGCGGAAAGACGAAAACGATTCCTACACCGCCAGTGTGAAATATGCGTTCCGTCGTTTTATGGATGTCAGCCTGTACGGCACAGTCACCGACAAAACCTCGTCCGTAGAAGGCATTAAGTTCGACCGCAATGTTATAGGCCTTAACTTTGATTTCTCACTGTAATTTGTGGCGAAACAAAAGGACATCAACGTTTTATGCAACAACTCGTAGTACTTATTGTTGCCCTGTGTTTTAGCTGGTCTTCCTGGGTTGTGGCCCAGGAAGACGCCAGTTATTTATTAGGGCCCGGCGACAAAATTATCATTCAGGTCATTGGTGAACCCGACCTGACCATCGAAACCCAGCTAACCGACAGCGGCAAAATTAACTACCCCTTTTTAGGCGAAATTACTGCCAAAGGCTTAACCATTAAAAAACTGGAAGGCCTGGTGTATAACGGCCTGAAAGGTGACTATTTTGTTGAACCCAATGTGTTTGTTGGTATTGTGGAATACCGGCCATTTTTTATTCATGGCGAAGTAAAACAACCCGGCGGTTACCCTTACAAACCCGGCATGACAGTAAACCAGGCCGTGGCGTTGGCAGGCGGCCTGACCGAGCGGGCGTCGCGTGAAAAAATATTTATCACCCGCGAAGCCAGTAAAAGCCGGCAGGAAAACGCCAACCTGAACACCAAAGTAAACCCCGGCGACACAGTGACAATTGAGCAGAGATTCTTCTAACTATGGCAGTAATGGACACAGCAGCGGTACCGCAACAGCAGGACGTGATTGATCTGCGCAAGTACATCAGCATTATCAATATTCACAAATGGCGCATTCTGACCCTGGCGGTGCTGGTGACAGTGCTGACCGTGCTGGTGGTGCTGAATATTCAAAGCAAATATGCCTCTACCGCTACCCTGCTGATTGAAAGCCAGCAGGCCAAGGCCGTGTCTATTGAAGAGGTGTATGGCATTAACTCTGGCCAGCAGGAATACTACCTTACCCAGTTTGAAATTTTAAAATCGCGCTCCATTGCCGAAAAAGTGGTGGACAAACTGAATTTAAAAGACCACCCGGATTTTGAAGTAAAACCCGGCTTAATGCAGCGGCTGCGCGATTTAGTGCCCTTTATTCCAAACCCGGAAGCCGAATTAACCCCTGAGCAAATTGCCTTTAAGCAGCGCGAAAGCCTGGTGAATGAGTTTCTCGAACGGCTCAGCATTAACCCCATTCGTAAAACCCAGCTGGTGCAAATAAGCTTTACCACTTACAGCCCGGAATTAGCTGCTCAGGTGGCCAATGCAGTGGGTGATGAATACATTAACAGCCAGCTGGAAGCCAAACTGGGCATTACCCAACAGGCCGCCAACTGGTTAGGTGGCCGTTTGGGTGAGCTGCGCCAGCAACTGGACGACTCGGAAGCCCGCCTGCAGGCTTACCGGGAAAAAGAAGGCTTAATTGACGTAGAAGGTGTGCGCGGCTTAGGCGCCAAAGAGCTGGAAAGGTTGTCTGACGAGCTCACCGAAGCCCGTTCGCGCAAAGCCCAGGTGGACGGTTTTATCCGGGTAATACGCCAGTACGGCATTGACAATATGGAGCAGCTGGAAAGCCTGCCGGAAATTACTGCCCACAAAGGCGTGCAGGACATTAAAACCCTGCAGGCAGCCACAGAACAGAAAGTGTCTGAACTTTCAAAAATTTATGGCCCCAGGCACCCTAAACTGATAGCCGCCAAAAGCGAGCTGACCGCCGTAACCGACAACCTGCGCGGCCAGATTAAAAAGCTGGTGTCGGGCATAGAAAACGAAGCCCGCTCGGTTCAGGAAAATGTGGTAGCACTGGAAGCTGAACTGGCCAAAGCCAAAGTGCAGTACCAGGACACCAGTATTAAAGAAACCACCTACCAACGGCTGCAGCGTGAGGTAACCACCAACCGCCAGTTATTTGAAACCTTTTTAGCGCGGCAAAAAGAAACCGAAGTAACCAGCGACTTTAACTCGGCCATTGCCCGCTTTACCGACCTCGCCGTGCCGGGCACAGAGCCGGTGGCCCCCAAACGCAAACTGATTGTGGTGCTGGCCTTTGTGGCAACATTGGGCCTGGGCATGATGCTGGCCTTTGTGCTGGACGCCCTAAACGACACTATAAAATCGCCCAACGAAGTGGAAAACCTGCTGGGCCAGCGCACTTTAGGTTTTATGCCCGATTTGCCGCACCAAAAGAATACTGACTTACCGCTGTACAGCTTTTTCGACGACGGGCATAAACAATATGCTGAATCGGTGCGCAGCATAAGAACCAGCCTGACCTTACTGGCACTGGACAAACAGCTGAAGCTGATTGAGCTAACGTCTTCTGTGCCTTCTGAGGGCAAGTCTACCTGCGCGGTAAACCTGGCTTTTGCCTTTGGCCAAATGGAAAAAGTGCTGCTTATTGACGCCGATATGCGCCGCCCTACCCTGGCCAAACGTTTTGGTTTACCGGCTTACCAGCCGGGCCTGGCCAACTTAATAGCCGGCCGCGAACAACTGGACGACTGCCTGGTGGTGGACGAGAAATCTGGCATTACCTTGTTGCCAGCCGGCAATGTGCCGCCTAACCCGCTGGAGTTATTAAGCTCACCACGTTTTGCTGAGTTACTGCAGCAACTGGCCCAGCGCTACGACAGAGTTATTATTGACACGCCACCAGTGCAGGCGGTAAGCGACGCTTTGGTCATTGCCAAAACAGCAGACGCCGTACTCTATGTTGTTGCAGCCGACCAGACCCGCGGTGGCGCCATACAAAGCGGCATTCACAAACTGCTGCAAACCGAAAACAACCTGTATGGCGTAATACTGAATAAAGTGAATATGAAAAAAGTGGCGCAAAGTTACGGCGATTACAGCCACTATGGCTACTACCACTATTACAGCAGTGAGCAAAGCTGATGTACGACCTGCACTGCCATTTTATTCCGGGCATTGACGACGGTGCCCGCAGCATGGAAGAGGCACTGCAGCTGCTGCGGCTGGCGGAGCAAAATGGCATCAGCCATATAGTGACCACGCCGCATATTAACCCCGGTTATTTCGACAACACTCAGGCCATTATTCAGCAGGGCCTGAGTGAGCTGAAGCAGCAGGCCAAAGCCGCAGGCCTTGGCATACAACTGGCCGCCGCCGCCGAAGTGCGGCTGTGTGCCGAGCTGCCCTATTGGGCCGAAAGTGGCCTGTTGCCCTTTTTAGGCGAATACCAGGGCTATAAAGTATTGCTGCTGGAGTTTCCGCACAGCCATGTGCCAGCCGGTGCCGACCGTTTAGTAAAATGGCTGCTGACCAAACAAATTTTGCCGATGATTGCTCACCCGGAACGTAACCGAGATATTCAGCAGGACATTAAAAAACTGCTGCCTTTTCGCCGCTTTGGCTGCCTGTTACAACTGACAGCCAGCTCTGTATTGGGTGACATGGGCGAAGCCAGCCAGCACACAGCACTGCAATTATTGGAAGAGCGAGCCTTTGACATTGTAGCCACCGACAGCCACAGCCTGCAACGCAGGCCACCCAAGCTGGCCGAAGCCAGGGCTGCCATTTCACAGCTCTGTGGTGACGACTACGCCGGGTTGTTAACCCAGGACAAACCTGCACAAATCAGCCGCTTTCACTTCAGTTAAAGGACCCAGCATGCCAGCCGCTGACTTCAGACTCACCCCCAGGCGCCGCAGAAGCAGCACAGCACAACCACAGAACACCGAATACGGCAACAGAGGCAGCCGTTTACTGGCGCTGCCTGCTTTAGCGCTGGCTGGCCTGCTGTGCTGGCATATGGTGAATATGGGCCTGGCCAGCGCCTGGTATTTTAAAGCCAACCATTACCTGGACCTGTGGGTTAAAAACGAACAACTCTTTACCGAACCAAGCTGGCAAGAGGCGTCAACCGCCATAGATAAGGCAGTACAACTGCACCCCACTCACCCCCACTATTTATTAATAAAAGCCAAAATAAACGAATGGGGCTGGTATGGCGGCTTAATGACCAGCAAACAGTTGGAACAAACCGAAAGCTATTACCGACAAGCCATAGCCCTGCGCCCAACCTGGCCTAATGCATATGCAGATTATGCCTATTATTTAGGTGTCACACAGTACAGGGTAACTGAAGCCCTACAGCAATTAGACCAAGCATGGAAGCTGGGACCATTTGCAACAGAAACCCATTTACGTCAATTAGCAGTAGGATTCAGGCATTGGAATAAACTAGCAATAGAACAAAAAGCCAAAACTTTATCAGCATTAAAGCTAGCTGTATCAGGTAACTACTCAGGAAGTCAACAAGCTCTTCAAATAACAAGAAATACCGGACTCGAAAAGCTAGCATGCATATATCTTATGGCTAACGAATCAGAACTATCATTTCAAGAGTTTAAAAAAGTTAAAAAGGATTTTTGTAAAAACCAGAAAAACAATTGACCTAAGCACAAAGCTATGCTCTAAACTAAATAAATTAGCTATGATTTCTTATCAATGAGCAATAGCAATCAACTAATCAGGGTATTAATTCGGCAATTAATAAATTTAGATCACAAAAAAATTCTAAAAAATAAATTATCAATCCTAAATTGTGCATATAAAGAAGGGGAAACGAAGAGTGCACTTACTCAGCGCCAAGCGGATGATATTTATTACCCTAATTATGATACCTCTCAATGCGTGCATAGAAGATAAAAAATTACACAACCCAATATATACAATTCAAAAAGAAACAATCCCCAAGACAGGTCCTGGAGTTATTTTTCATTACAACTTCGACAGTCTTGAACATAGATCAAATAAAGCAGAAATTTGTCTACATCTAAAAATTTTCAATTCACCCGAAGGAAAGTGCGAAATATATTCTGATGTAGAAATTATTGATCGAGCCGAAAAAAACAAATCCCTCAGACTATATCAGAATAAACATCAAATGAATAATAGATATATCATAAAATTGGAGACGCCCATCTTTGAAGATCATGAAGAATTATACGTAGGATATTGGATAAGGTTTTCTGACAACTTCAGTTTTGGAAAAGGTGGGAAGCTCCCTGGAGGATTAATTGGTATTGAAAAAGGGAAACCGTACCCAGCACATGGGAACGAAGTAACCAGAGATAGTGGATTTAGTGTTCGTAGCATGTTTTATACTAGAGGCTATTGGAATAGAGAACAGGACGTGAACAGGTACCCTCAGCTTTATACCTATATCTATCATGAAGATATGGAAGGCCGTTCTGGAGATAAAACCTCATATAGGTTAGGCGGCTATCCTTTGGACTTTCTAAGGAAATCGATTGATAGTCACATATCTAGGAGCACAACTTCGATGGCTGAATTCTTCAAACCAGGCTATTTCATTGTTACTCGCGTAAAAATGAACTCCTATAAAAATAATGATGGGTTAGTTGAAGTATTCATTAATGGGAAAAATGTGATACACAACGATAACTATTCATTTTCATACTCAAAAAAATACGGCATAAACAAAGCGACCTTCTCATTTTTTTACGGTGGGAATATAAATTGGAAGCCGTACACATCAGACAAAGATAAAAGTTACATAGAGATTGACGACATCATACTATCTACCGCAATGATTGAATAAAATCAATCAATTCAGTTTAAGTAACGACGTACATTTCTAAATAATCTTCTAAAGTTTGGAATTGCCACATTAACAAAAGAAAAGCAAAACTTCCGACACAAAATTGAATTTAGCAGTATAAAATAAATTACTCGTGTTGAAAAGAAACCAATTCCTAAGCCAGAATAAGAATATAAGTAGCAAGCAGATAATGTCGATAAAACCAGAAATATAAAACTCAAAAACTGCGATAGTGCAACTCTTGAAGCGAGGCCGCAGGCTGAAAGTGCTGGACCAATAACTCTAGTGAAGCACAAAAAAGGCAGGCTTAACAAAATAAGGATTATTGAAAATAAATGCTCATTAGAATAATCACTGACATAATTTCCTGCAAAAAAATAACACAGAATTGAAAGAACCAACGCTGCGACAAGAGAAATAATAAATAATATCCATGCAGAAGTTAGGACAGACACTATGTTTCGCTTAGGGTTTTTTGATCTTATACCTTTAGAAAAGGCAACCATACCTGTAGCTGTAGCAACTTCAGCAAATATATCAGCAAATTTATATGCTAGAAAATAGATTCCAGCAACGGCTGCACCATATAAATATTTAGCAATAAATATTGTAGAGAATGGTATGACAAGTAACAACACTAAGGTAATCGCGAAGGGGAATCCATGCTTGACGAGCAAGTTTATATCGTGAAGTATATTAAATCCAAATTGAAATTTTAATTCGGAAAGATCTGATTTACCCAAAGTATATCCAGCACCAATTAAGTTTGCCAACAAAAACGAGAAAAACACCAACTGCAATGTAAAATCATCCATGAATAACGATAAAGATAAAACCACCACAAAAAAGGAAACCTTTGGAATAACTTCAGATGTATTAAAGGAAGATACATCGCCAGATCCTAAAAAGAAACCTTGATTAATGTATATAAATAACATTGGAAATATGGAAAGTGAAAATATAAGGACTGTCGATATCCCAATATCCTTCCAGCCAACAAAGTAGAATGAATAAAAACAAAGTGCCAAAAATCCGAAAATAGATAGCGCTGAATAAGTTAGAAAAGTCGTACTTTTTAGATGCTGGTGTGACAATATCTCCTTCGCAAAGAAAAATGCCACCGATTGACGGAGCCCTAAACTAAATAGGAAAACTGCAATATATATCGCACTCGATAATACACCGTAAAAACCTATATCCTCTAATGACATTGAAGCAGTTAATATTAACAGGACAAAGAACATTGCTCCGCGAGATATTAATCTTCCAAAAAAGACAAGAAAAGCATCCGTCTTAAAAACTTTAACAAGCATTCTTTAATGCTCTCATTTCTATTGAGTAAACTAATAGGGAAAAGCCTAGCAAGGTGGTCACTTTTCCGCCTATAACTACACCTGTAAGTCCGCAAAACAATATAAAAATAATAATAAACAGCGAATAAGAAAGTTTTTTTGTCACTTTTTGATATTTAATTGCATTTGAAATAGAAAAGACAAGAAATAGAGACATTAATATTGCACCTACATAACCTGTCTCAAGTGAAGCATTAATCCAAGAATTGTGAGCATGCGGCGATACATATTGCCTACCAGGCTCTATTGTCAAATCAGAGAAAAACGAACCAAATCCATATCCATACAATGGTTGTTCTTCAATCAACTCAATTGCAAAAAGCCAAGTTGGCACTCGCCCGGTCAAAGATGCATCTGCAACATCACCCCTCGAGAAAGTTTCCATTATAAAATCAATGTTTGCATATACAATAAATGACGAAGTTATAATAAAAATTATATAGACGACTTTAACGTGGGACTTGTAGTGAGCGTAAAGCAGCAATGCATATGTGATCATGAAAGACATTGTAAATGCTCTTGCTTGCGTGGCGGCCAAAGTAACAAAGGAGAAAAAAATTATAAACTTAAGGATTCTTGTCGATATAATATCATTATATTCTTTTGATTTTAATGCATTTAGATAAAACACCGTTGCAATCAACGCGCTAGCAGCTGAAAACAAAGCCAATCGCTGAGAATGGGCAAAAAAGCCGTTTAACCTCCAGACTACATCAGGCAACACTGCAAAACTTGGCAATAAAAAAGCTAAAACCCAACAAAATGCCATAATAACCACACCCATTCGGAGCCACTTCTTGATTACATACTCCAATTCCAAATTAGAAAATGAAACTGCTAAAAGTAAAGTTAGCCAGATAGGGATAGAATGAAATAGAGACTCGATACCAATGAAAGACCACCTATAGCTTAGAGTGCACCATGATATATAAAGCAAAAACAAAAAAACAGCTTTATCTTTATACAATAGTTTATAACTACTTCGAAGCAACAGAAAAACAAAAGACAAAAATGAAAAAAAAATAAAAATCATTAAATTTAGTCTAAAATCACCAATCCTTATTGCTTGAAATTCGAGAAATATTAGTAAGAAAAAATATAAAGTAAGAAATGACCACTTAGTTAAAACCATCGCCTATGCCTTTGCCTTTTTGTTTTTACTTAATTTCAATAGAGCATATACTTTAAGAACGACCAGTGAGTTCAAAATAATATCAAAAATCAGATTCCGCTTAAAAGGGAAACAATTTAAGTATATTTCCATGTAAGAATCCATAACACTAGAAATGTCAAACCGTTGCTTAGCTACTGATAATATATATTTTCTTTTTTCATTAAGTTTTATTTCATCACTTAAAATTTGAATAACTGAAGATAAGAATTCTTTCGAGGAAGCTTCAGTGCGATTTTTAAGAATGGAACGAGGAGAAAAGTTATTATGCTGCAGTTCGTCAATATTGTCTTCATCAATAATTACAGGATATCTAGAACTACTAATTGTTGTAAATACAAGTTTATTGAGCAGAGCAGCCTCAAACACCCCGCGACCAGTGCCTAAAAAATAATCACACAAATCTATCAAAGCTGAAGCGTTTTTTGTATATCGTTCTTCAGTTACGACCCGAAGATATTTGCAATCAAGAGCAATGATTTCATCATATACGTGCTGATCCTGTATGAAACCGATAATGACAGCAGTACAAGAAAATCCTTGATCATTCAATCCATTCACCAAATTTATTAACTGAATGAAGGACTCTTTGTAGCTATCGCATATCCTTGCAATCCTTAAGATTACCTTTCCTGAAATATCATATAACTCTTTAATTTCCCTAATTCTCAAATCATCACATAATATCTTCTTTGCTCTATTGGGCAAATAATGAACATTCACATCTTTGTATCGACTTCTGCTTTTAAAAAATGCAAAATTTTCTTGGCTAAATACTATCAAATCGTTACACCTCGGAAAGAATAACTTAGGATTTGGCCCTCCTGGTTTTGTTAAAACCAATTTGCATTTTATCTTGACATTTGCTAGTCTTGCAAAGAAATATGATTTGTTATCAAATGAATGAATCACATTCGGTGAAATATCATAAATTTCATCTGCAACCTTTTTTATATATTGAATCAAAGAATCACTTTTTTTGAACTGTATAAATCTAACTTTTACAGATGTGTTACCAAAAGTCGGAGGGAAAATATCACCTAGAGAAACAATTTCGACGTCTAATCCGTTTTCATAAATACTTTCAGCCAGTATCTTTAGCGACTCATAGTGCCCCCCCCGGCCAGTGTTGTCTGACGATACTGCACTAATTAAATAACATACCTTCATTATGTTCCGGCCTGCTTTATTTGAGCATCATATGTTACAAACCTGACTTCCGTTTCCATATTAAAGTTTGTACTTTTAAATACTGTTTCTTTAGCTAGCGAAATCAATCCAAGAACATCGTCTGAAGTTGCATTATTAACATTTACAATAAAGTTTGCGTGAGCTTCTGATATTTTTGCACCGCCTAAAGATAGGCCCTTTAATCCACATGTTTCAATTGCCTTGCCTGGCGGGCCAATAACTTCATACATTTTTGGATTACTAACAAAAACTGAACCACAATTAGGAAGCTTTAAAGGAAAACGAGTTCGTCTCGAACGCATAATATCTATCATCTCTTTTCTAGAGTCTGAATAACGATATGATGGGAACTCCATTACTACTTCAACTATTATTGCACCGTTCCTCTGAAACACTGACTCACGATAGTCAAAAAGACATTCCTCATTGTTAAACTGAACAACTTTTCCATCACTCATTACTGCCGTGACATAAATAATATTATCTCCAATACCCCTACGCTGACTTCCGCCATTCATGCATGTAAGCCCACCTAGAGTTCCAGGTATTCCGATAGTATGTTGAATGCCTCCAAGATCACTTCTTGCAATATTTCTTGCAAGTTTTGGTACCCAAACTCCTGCTTCACTAACAACTCGGTTGCCCGTCACTGAATACTTTGATAAGTTTCTTCCTATTTTAATCACAACAGCATCAAGACCTTTGCTATCAAATAACAGATTAGATCCGTCACCTATTACAATATAAGGAACTTTATTCTTATTAAGGAATGTTACAATAGCTGAAACTTGTTCAATTGATGTTGGTTGGATAAGCCATTTACACTTTCCTCCAATTCTCCACCTTGATAATAACTTCAAGTCTGCATCTTCTGTAACGTTACCTGGGCTAATCAGTTCTAACGATGAGCCAACAACATTCATATTTAGCAAACTTTGGGTCACTTCCATATCGCTACTCATAAATTTCTTGAACCTCTATCCCAACCTGAGACAGCTTGCCAACTAAGTCGTTATACCCACGCAGAGCCATAGAAACCCCATTAACTCTTGTAGTTCCAGAAGCAGCTATTCCTGCCATAATTACAGCCATACTTCCACGCAGATCCGTTGACTCAACCTCTGCGCCTATAAATTTGGCAATGCCCTGAGTGGTAATCTGACCTTCTTTTGCAATCATTGCGTTATTAGTCAATTTATTTAATTCTTCAACATAGCCAATACGTTTGGGGTAGCGATAATCATAAATTTGCGACGTTCCACCAGCCAAAAGGCCTAAAAGAACATAGAATGGTTGCATATCTGAAATGACACCAGGGTGCGTCCCGCAAGCAACTTCAAAAGGTTGCAGATATCCTGCTTTTACACAATCAGGAGAAATGAATACACTGGTAGAATTTTTGTACAGGTCAACGCCAGCTTTCTCGATGTGGATCAATGGTATTTCGAGATGTTTAAAAGGTACATCATCTATAACCAATGTGCCTTTAGTTAAAAGCGCCAGAGTTATCCAAGTTAAGGCCTCAATACGGTCAGGCATAACGTCCATTGGAGTACCTTTTAACAACCCACCACGGCCTTGGACACGGATAAGACTGTTACCAAATACTTCAATACTTGCCCCCATGCGCCGTAACATCTCAATTAAGTCATCAACTTCTGGTGTAATGTAAGCATTTTTTATTTCGGAATAACCATCAGCAACAGCTGTGCATATCAAAGCGTTCTCTGTGCCGCCTACTGTTGAGATCGGGAAATCAATGATGTTCCCTTTAAAGTTGCCAACAATTTCAATGAAGTCTGGCTTTTCTTCAACTTTACAACCCAACTCTTCCCACACTTTTATGTGAAGGTCATATCCCCTGCTTCCAATTTTACATCCTCCAGGATATGGAATGCGTGCTATGCCATTTCTTACAATTTGTCCGGCAGTCAATAGATAAGTTGTTCTGATTGGCACGTTGTAATCATTCAATACTGCTGTTGTAATTGATTCAGGTTTTATAATCAGTTGCTGCTGTTCATGTTGGATATCAATACTAACACCTAAATTACGCATAAACTTTATTTTATGCTGTGCATCAACAAGTTTGGTAGGAAAGTTCCTGAGTGTGACGGTTTCATTAGTCAACATTGAAGCAGCTAACAAGCGCGTAGCTGAATTCTTAGCCCCACTGACTCTTACTCTACCATTCAGAACCTGGCCACCTTGAATAATCAACGCATTTGGGAACTTCGATAAATCATCCATCTGATAACTTCCTACTTTAATTACTTAGAAAAAAGCCCATGCTTTACAACAGAATATATTGCATGAGGATTAGTCAACAAATATCTTACAAATAACTTTTTAGGATCATTGGCCATTCTAAATAGCCACTCTAAACCAGCATTCTGCATCCACATTGGCGCTCTCGGATATTCACCTGTTATGTAGTTGTAGCAACCACCACAAGATATAATCACTGGCACGTTCAGCTTGCTTTTGTTCTTAATGCAAAAAATTTGTTCTTTGGGTTTACCAAGGCCTACCCAAAGGACGTCTGGCTTGGCCGCATTAATTGCATCGCATATTTCGTCTTCTTCAGCTTCACTGAAATAGCCATTTTGATAACCCACAACCTCAAAATTCTGATAAGTTTTACCCAAAATTTCAGCTGCTTTGCTAACTGAGCTTTCCTTTCCACCCAACAAGAAATGCTTTAATGTTCCGGAGTAATAATTGGGGATATCATGGATCATATCTGTAGTTGCGGTTCTTTCTGGCACAGGTGTACCTTTATTAAACCACCGAGAGAAACTAACAACACTTTGACCATCAGCATGAACCAAGTCTGCTTGGTCCATTTGTTCTCTGGCTTCTTTGTCAGAGTTGTAAATGGAGATCGCATGACCATTATTGCTGAAGATAATAAATGGGGTTATTGAATGGGCTTTAGATTTTGATGCGCAGATGCTACCAACTATGTTTGCAAGCTCTGCTCTTCCCACACAAGCAGTTTTAATTCCGCCTACATTAACCGTGTCAAACTCAGGTCGGAACATTAACTAATTTCTCCATAATAACTTTTAAACCAATGCACAAAATTCTGAATACCTTCAGTTAAATTTACTTTCGGCTTAAAGGATATCGCCTTATCTAACCGCTCCGTATCAGCATAAGTCTGATACACATCCCCAGGTTGCATCGGCAGATATTCCTTTTGTGCTTGTTTGCCAACAGCGGTTTCAATGCTTGCTATAAAGTCAGCTAAGTTCACAGGCTTATTATTACCAATATTGAACAATGCATAATAAGCAGACTGTGCCGTAGGTAAGGCATTTTGAATACCTGTAACACCAGCAACAATGTCATCTATATAGGTGAAATCTCGCATTAATTTGCCGTGGTTAAATACTTTAATTGGCGAACCTGCAATAATCGCTTTAGTAAATAACCAAGGCGCCATATCTGGCCTGCCCCAGGGGCCATACACAGTAAAAAAGCGCAAACCTGTGGTAGGCAACTTATACAAATGGCTGTAGGTATGGGCCATTAACTCGTTGGCTTTTTTCGTGGCTGCATAAAGGGAAATGGGGTGGTCTACCCTGTCGTCTTCTGAAAACGGTACTTTGTCCTGGTTGCCATATACAGAGCTGCTGGACGCGTACACCAAATGCTCTACCTTGTTGTGGCGGCACCCTTCCAGAATGGTCATCATGCCCACCAGGTTAGAATCAACATAAGCCATTGGGTTGTCGATGGAATAACGCACACCTGCCTGGGCTGCTAAGTGAATAACCCGCTGAAACTGCTCGTCAGCAAATAACTTTGCTATGCCGTCGCGGTCGGCCAAATCCATTTTAATAAAACGAAAATTGTCTTCGGCATTGTGCTGCGCCAGCAGTTTTTCAATGCGCTCTAACCTGGCCAGTTTTAACTTAGGGTCGTAATAGTCGTTCAGGTTGTCTAACCCTACAACTTTGTGCCCTTGCAATGCCAGCTCCTCGGCTACACGGCTGCCAATAAAACCTGCCACGCCTGTTACCAGAAATTTCATAGCGCTCATGCCTGTTTAATAGAGTCCGCACGGCCTATGGCGTAATAGGCAAGCCCATTACGGTACACCTGTGCTGGCTCAAACAGGTTCCGGCCGTCAAACAGCACATGGTCTGCAATGCTTTCTTTAATGAAGGTGAAATCCGGTGCCCGGAAGTTTTTCCATTCGGTGCAAATAATTAAGGCGTCAGCACCATTTAAGGCCGATTCTTTGGTGCCACATAACACCAGGTCGGCTCTGTTGCCGTAAATACGCTGGGTTTCGTCCATGGCTTCGGGGTCGTACGCTTTTACTGTGGCCCCTGCAGCCCATAAAGCTTCCATTAACACCCGGCTTGGCGCTTCGCGCATATCGTCGGTGTTGGGTTTAAAGGCCAGGCCCCATAATGCAAAGGTTTTGCCCTTTAAAGCCGAAGTGTCGGTTTCAGAAGCGCCATAGTGTTTGCAAATAAGCTCGAAAAGTTTGGTTTTTTGTTTGTCGTTAACCGCTTCTACCGCATTCAGAATTTTTGATTCATAGCCATATTGGCCCGCCGTGCGCGCCAGCGCCTGCACGTCTTTTGGAAAGCAGCTGCCGCCATAACCACAACCGGGGTAAATAAAGTGGTAACCAATACGGGGGTCGGAACCTATGCCACGGCGCACGTTTTCTATGTCGGCCCCTACCCGCTCGGCTATGTTGGCCATTTCGTTCATAAAGCTGATTTTGGTAGCCAGCATGCAGTTGGCGGCGTATTTGGTCAGCTCGCTGCTGCGTACGTCCATTACAATCACTTTGTCGTGGTTGCGGTTAAAAGGTGCGTACACCTCGCGCATTACGCCTTCGGCAAAGGCTGAACTGGTGCCTATCACTATGCGGTCTGGCCGCATAAAGTCGGCTACTGCGGCGCCTTCTTTTAAAAACTCGGGGTTAGACACCACGTCGAACTCGGCATTAAAACCACGTTGCTGCAGGGCCTGGCTGATCACTGCTGTTACTTTGTCGGCAGTGCCTACAGGCACTGTGCTTTTGTTCACTACTACTTTGTAGCTTTGCATCAGCTCGCCAATGGTTTTACCTACGGCCATTACATACTGTAAATCGGCAGAGCCGTCTTCATCCGGTGGCGTGCCTACGGCAATAAAAATAACTTCACCATGCTGCACTGCTTCGGCTGCACTGGTGGTAAAACGCAGGTTGCCCTGAGCCACGTTGCTTTTAACTACACTTTCCAGCCCCGGCTCGTAAATAGGAATAATGCCTTGTTTTAATCCGTCAATTTTGGCCTGATTAATATCGGCGCAAATAACGTCGTGCCCAACATCGGCCAGGCATGCGCCAGTAACCAGCCCGACATAACCCGTACCAAAAATACTAATCTTCATTCCCTTTACCTCTTTTATACCGCTGTGGGCCGCTGAACAGCCGCCGCTACAAATTGAATTTTTTGCCGTTTGTTTTGGCATTCAACGGGCGGTGTAAACCCCGCCCCTATGAAATTCTTTATTACCTTAGGTTTGTGCTTAAACCCCTTCCCAACACATTTAACCTGCTACGCTGCCGGGCTGCGTTGGTTTCGGGCGGGGTAAACCCCGCCCCTACGAAACTCTTTATTACCTTGGGTTTGAGGGTACCCCCCTACAACATTCGGCTATTACATTGGCTTTGTGTAAGCCCGCCCTACAAACAAACCCAGGTCATACCATGCAGGTTACGCTTAGGATCAGGCAATTAAACTAAGTTTTTTGCCGGTTACCACAGTTTTTAAAAACTCGGCAAACTCTTCGCCCAGGTTCGGGTCTTTTAAGGCATAAGTTACAATGGCTTCCAGGTAACCCTGCTTACTGCCACAGTCGTGGCTGCGGCCCACAATACGGTAGGCTTCTACTTCTTCCTCACGCACCAGTTGGGCCAGGGCGTCAGTTAACTGAATTTCATTGCCAGCACCGGGGCCGGTAAAACCCAACAGCTCCATAACATGGGGCGACAGCACATAACGGCCTGTAATAGCCATATTGGACGGCGCATCTTCCACACTGGGTTTTTCCACCATGGCGTACAGTTTTTCAGACTGGCCTTCGGCCAGCGAGGCGCCTTGCAGGTCGACCACACCGTAAGAGCTGACAGCCGCCTGAGGCACGGCTTCTACCATGATCTGGCTGGCGCCCGTGGCTTCGTAGCGCTGCAGCATGGCTTTGAGGTTGTCTTTCTTTAAATCGCTTTCGTATTTGCTGATCAGTACGTCGGGCAGCAACACGGCAAATGGCTCGTTTCCAATAACAGGGGCGGCACACAAAATGGCATGGCCCAGGCCCAGCGCTACCGGCTGGCGCACCGAAATAACAGTCACGTTTTTGGGGTTAATAGAGCGCACTTCGTCCAGCAGCGAGCGCTTTACGCGTTTCTCCAGCTGGGTTTCCAGCTCAAAGCTGGTGTCGAAGTGGTTTTCAATGGAATTTTTACTGCTGTGGGTTACCAGCACTATTTCGGTAATTCCGGCAGCGGCGGCTTCTTCTACCACGTATTGGATCAGTGGTTTGTCCACCACTGGCAGCATTTCTTTTGGAATAGCTTTGGTGGCGGGCAACATACGGGTGCCTAAGCCAGCAACAGGAATAACGGCTTTGGTTACTTTCTGGCTTGGTATTTTCTGCATAACAAACTCCATTTATCTCCTGCTGGTTGATTACAATCAGAAACGCTTTCAACAACGCTCAACAACTCAGCTTTGGCGGTTCCGTGCCAGCCCGTTGGGGCAACAATGCTATTCAGTCTAAGCCAATTTCTGTGACACTGAAGTGACAGCCAATCAACTGATTTTGTCGCACCGTTTTTACCTTTGGGCTTGATTTTGAATTTCGAAGCATAGTTCATGCCAGCTCATGAAAACACCGGTTCATCCGGCTCTGCCATCAAAATTTGATAAATATAGAACCAAAATCTGCAAAAAAGTGCAACAAAAGTTCATTTTTGGTGCATAAGCGCTGCATTATGCAGCATTTTCAAGACCGAACAATTAAATTTTTCATTTTGGCTTGGCAAAAACAGGCTGAGCTGGCAAAGTAGCGGTGATTTTTCCACCATATGCCATAGTCTGTGGACTGCCTGAGCCTCAGTTTCATTAACCGCTATTTATGAGTTACTCTGGGATTGTCTTTTTCTGTTGATTGGCGGGTCCCTGGTGGCAAGTCCGGTTGGCGTTATACATGGATGGGAGAACTATGCTGGTCAGGTACATAGGCATTTTGCTGCTGTCTTTCTCTGTATCGCTGTTAGGTAATGCCAGCTACCTGAGTGCCGTATTTGCCCCTGAGTTGTTAAACAGCATCCGCGACAAATATGGCAACGAAGCGCTCAGCCGGGTTCAGCAATGGCAGGCGCTGTTGGAAGAAGGCCGCAATGAGGCCGACTGGATACGGGTGAACAAAGTAAACCAGTTTTTTAATGATCAGATAGCCTACCGCACTGATCAGCAACACTGGGGCAAAGCAGATTATTGGGCAACGCCAGTGGAAACGCTGGGCACGGCGGCCGGCGATTGCGAAGACTATGCCATTGCCAAGTATGTGTCGCTACGGGCCATGGGCGTGCCAGACAGCAAGCTGCGCATTATGTATGTGCGGGCCATGTCGGTAAACGAACCCCACATGGTGTTGCTGTATTTAGAGAACGAAAATTCGATACCTCTGGTACTCGACAACCTGATTAAGAAAGTACAGCCCGCTACCCGCAGGCCCGATTTAAAACCAATTTACGGTTTTAACGCTGAAGGGTTATGGCTGGCTAAGGCGCAAGGGCTCGGCCGCAAAATAGAGGGTAAAACCGGCGGGTCGAACTGGCAGGATTTGCTTAGCAGAATAGAAAAGGGAATGTAACTGTTATGGCGTTAGCGTTGAAGGGAAAATTCCCAGGCATTTCACTCAGGCTTCAACTGCATTTACTGATAGTGCTGGTGGCTCTTTTTACCTTTGCCTCCAGCCTGTACCTGTCTGTGCAAAGCACCCAGCAGTATCTGAACACTCAAATGAAATCTCATGCGCAGGACGCCGCCACCAGCCTGGGGTTGTCAATTTCTGCTTATATGGACGACCCGGATTTAGTGATTGCCCAAACCATGGTGAGTGCCATTTTTGATTCTGGCTATTACGAAGAACTGACCTTCACCAATACGGCTGGTGAGGTAAAAATTCACCGGAAAAACCCGGTGGAATATGACGAAGTACCGCCCTGGTTTGTGGAGATGTTTCCGCTGACTCCGCCAATGGAAAGCTCGGAAGTGAACAGCGGTTGGGTGGTGGCCGGTAAACTGGCGATAAAATCTAACCCCGGTATTGCCTATAAAACGCTGTGGCATCAGGCCAAACAAAGCTTTTTCAGCATTGCCGCTATTACGCTGTTCAGCATTTTGGTGATTCAGCTGATTGCTTTTGCGGTACTGCGGCCGCTGCGCCAGATTGAAAGCCAGGCGCTTGAAGTGGGCAAAAAGAACTTTATGTTGCTGGACAAACTGCCCTTTACCACCGACTTACGCTCTGTGGTCAAAGCCATGAATGCCATGGTCGGCAATATTCAGCGCAGTTTTACGTCGCTGAGCAAACAGGCGGATGAACTGAAAGTAAAAGTTTTTACTGACCATTTAACCGGCCTGGGCAACCGCCGTTTGCTGGAGCAGCATTTTGCCGCCGCACAAAAGCAGATGCAGAACCATGAAACCAGCCTGCATATTGGTATGTTAAGCCTGCATTCGCTGGCCGAAGTGAACCATCTGCATGGCTACGAAGCGGCCGACCAGTACATTCTGCGGGCGGTAAATGAATTTAAAGACTTAATGGATAAAGGCGCTGAAATAGAGCTGTTTCGCATTAGCGGCAGTGACATTGTGTTTTTAAGTCAGGAGCACAGCTCGGTGCTGGAGCGGTTACTGAATATGCTGAGCGGCCGTTTGAAGCTGATGGACAGTGATTTTTACACCGAAGGCTTTGGCGCTGTGGTGATGATGGAAGTGGACGCCAAAGACCCGCTGTCTCACTGCCTGTCTACTCTGGACAACGCCAATATTCAGCGTAAGCAACAGCCTGATTTACCTGTTGTGGTCAGCAATGAAAGCCTGGTGAAACCCGAAGGCCGGATGGCCTGGAATCATCTGATCCAGGAGCTGGTTGCCAAAGCCGATTTCGAGCTTTGGGCTCAGCCCGTGGTGAACGCCAATAACTCTATTGCCTATATTGAAACTTTTGTGCGTTTTATTTACCGCCACTCCCCGCTTTCAACGGCAGAAACATACGCTATGGCGGAACAGCAGGGCCTGGCGCTGCAGCTGGATCAGCAGGTGATCAGCTTTATTCTGGCGCAGGTAAAAGATAAGCCTGACCATATGTACGCAATTAACCTGTCGCTGGGCGCTATAGGTTCCAAAGCCTTTGCCCAATGGCTGGATAAAGAGTTAAAGCAGTTGCCGGCAAAAGTTAAGCTGGTGTTTGAGCTGTCAGAGTATTCAGTGCTGAAAGCGCCCGAAGAGACCAAGGCACTTTTTGAACTGATTAAACGCAATAAATGCAAAATTTGTATTGAGCGTTTTGGCGCCAGTATGACCACCTTCAAATACCTGCAAGGGTTGAATGTGGACTATGTAAAAATTGACGGCGCTTACAGCACTGCAATTGAAGATCAGGAAAACAGGTTCTTTATTAAGACCTTGTGCCAGATCTGCCACGGCCTCGGAATTAAAGTTCTGGCGCCGCATATTGAATGCGAGCAAATGATGGACAGTTGTTTCGCTGCAGGGGTGGATGCAGTACAGGGAAATTGGTTATTGGCGCCCCAAAAGGCTGGTGTACAGGTGAAAAAATCTACCTTGACACCAAACCTCATTAACCTAGACTTGGCTCATTCGCCCAAATTTTAACCAAGAAGGATGATCGACATGAAGAAAGTAACAATTGCTGCAGCTTTATTTGCAGCAGCGGCTTTCAGTTCTGCTCCGGCTTTCGCGCAGGATACCTCTGCTGTGACAGCTGCTGTAGCTCAATACGATTCTTTGGTTGCCCAGTATCAGACTCAGAATATGACCCTCGAGCAAGCTCAAGCGGCCGCTGCAGCTGATATTGAAGCCCAAGTTCAGCAGCTGATTGCATCAGCTCCGGACGATGCGACCAAAGAAGCCTTATTGCAGGCAGCACTGGAAGCGGCCGCAACTATGGGTGACGCCATTGTGGCTGCGGTAAGCGCAGGCGCTGCAAATGCCGGCATGAGCTCTGACGCCATTGTGGCTGTTGCAGTTGCAACCCCAGGTGTGAACGTGGCTGCGGTCACTGCTGCAGCTGGTGGTCAGACTGCGGCTGGCCCAGGTGCTGGTGGTGGTGCTGGCGCAGGTGCTGGTGGTAACGTAGGTGCTCCTGGTGGCGGCGGCTTCGGCGGCGGCGGTGGTGGCGGCGGCGGTACATCTTCCGGCAACTAAAGCCAAACTGTTTGATGAAGGGCCTTCGGGCCCTTTTTCCTGTCCTGTTAGTGAACGCGTTTTTGGCTGAGCAAAAACAAGAGCATGGAAAGCATGATTCAATGAGTACATCGCTGTTATCCGGACTGGTCCGGTTTTTGTGCTGCTTTATTCTGATTTGGTCTCCTATTCCGCTGGCAAGTAACAGACCCTGGGCCTGGTCCATTCTGGAATTGCTGATCACCCTGACCTTCGCCCTGCATTTAGTTTCTGTGCTGCGTGGCCGCGAACCCTGGTATGTTGCACGCTGGCAGCTTTGGACCTTAGCGCCTTTTGCTGTGGTGCTGCTGACGCTTTTGGGTCAATTGCTTTCCCCCGTGAGCTGGCTCAGCACAGTGGACCCGAATCAGACGCAGATCATGGCCCTAAAAACCTTGTGTTACGCCTTATTTGTCTGGCTGATTGGCAGTTACTTTCACAATGACCGGCAATTGAAAATGCTGTGCTACTGCATTGTTGGCAGTGGGGTGTTTCAGGCCAGTTATGGTTCCATTCTGAATTTATTGGGTGCAGAATTTTCCCCTGTCTTTGGTGTCCCCGAAGGCAACAGAGCCAGAGGTTCTTTTGTCTATCAGAACCATTTTGCCAATTATCTGGCCATGGTGCTGGCGCTGGGGCTGGGGCTACTGATGGCTGAACTGTCCAGCCGGGCCATGCAGTGGAACTGGCGTAACGTCAGCCGGGCTTTGTTGGAATCGTTACTGAGCAGCAAAATTTTGTTGCGCCTGGCCATAGTGATTATGGTGATTGGCCTGGTGCTGAGCCGCTCCCGCATGGGCAATGCCGCCTTTTTTGCCGCTCTTTTGGTGGTATCACTTTATGCAGTCTGGTTTTATAAAAACCGGCCTGCCCTGCTCAAACCTTTGGTGATCAGTATTTTTATTATCGACAGCATTGTGATTGGTTCCATGTTTGGGCTGGAGAAGTTACAGCAGCGCTATGAAGAAACGTCATTTGCGTCGGAAGCCCGCGATGAAGTGGTGCGGGACAGCCTGCCGATCATTGCAGACGCCCCTTGGTTTGGCCATGGCGGCGGCTCTTTTTACACTGTATTTCCGGCCTACCAACCGCGCCATTACAGTGGTTTTTATGACCATGCGCATAACGAGTACCTGCAGTTTTCCATTGAACTTGGTGTGCCTGTCACCCTGCTGCTGGGCGGCTGGTTACTCTGGCTTCTGTGGCTGAATATGCAAACCATGCGACAACGGCAGAATAAGCTCAGCCGTGGTTTAGCCTTTGGTTGTGCTATGGCAATAGTCCATATGCTTATCCATAATATGGTGGACTTTAACCTGCAGGCACCAGCCAATACAGTGTTGTTTATTACGCTGCTTTGCCTGAGCAGCATTGTTTATGTCAGGAAAGATTATAAATCACAAAGTTCCGCCCCAGCCTGAAGCCTGAGGAACGGGTGTTGTCTGTTGTTAAGCTGGAAAGAATTTAGCAACATGAGTTGCAAGGATTGCGCGTTTTATGGGGAAGAACCGTCACTTTAGCCGCCGGCATTTTTTACAGATGCTGGCATTGAGCCCGCTGGTGCCCTTGCTTGCCGCCGGTTGCAGCAACAGACCTGCTGTTGTTCTGGGCACCTACCCACACCCGGGGCACGAAGCTTTTTATCTGGCCGAGCAGTTTGGCCTCTTGGCTCCCGGCATCACCTTGCGTAAAACGGAGTCGGCGTCTTTTTTGGTCAGTGCCATGCTGGAAGGCCAGCTGGACGCCGCCACGCTGGCGCTGGACGAAGTGCTGCTCTGCCTTGAACAGGGCCTGCCCCTCACTGTGATTCAGGTGCTGTCTCAGTCCTGCGGTTCTGATTATCTGCTGTGCCGCCCGGAGTTGCAGCATCCGCGGGAAATGAAAGGCAAAGTGGTTGCGCTGGAGCAGCGGCCTGTCACTGAAATGCTGCTCGATCAGACGCTGGAAAAATACAACATTGGCCGGGATGAGATACAGCTGGCTTACCTGCCCCACCTGCAACAACTGATGGTCTGGGAGAGCCGGCAGATTGACCTGGTGATCACCAACCCGCCCGTCTCCAATTACATCCGCCGGGCCGGAGCCAAAGCACTGTATCCACAAAGCTGCGACCTGCCTCCTTTGTATCAGGTACTGGTGGTGCGCTCCGACCTGCTGACTGATCAGCAGACTCTGTTCAGCCTGCTGCAGACCAGCCTCGCCGGTCAATCGCAACTGCGGCTGTTTTACCATGACAGCATCAGCCGTATTGCACAGTGGCGTAACCTGAGCCTGCATGAGTGTGACGACTATTTCCGCCCCGTGGATATACCGGATGTTCAGCTGAACCTCAAACTGATGTCGCCAGCCGCTGCATTGGCGCAGTCCTGCCGGCTGTTGCTGAATTATCTTTCCGGCCAGCCTGCCACAGAGAAGCTGTTTCATTCCGAAGCGTTGTACCAGTTGTCTCAGGAGCAACGCTTATGATCCGATGGCTGCTGTTGTTGTGCGTTCTGGTTGTGCAGGTACGGGCCGAGCCGGCGACACTGCGTTTTGGCGTGATGGCCCACTCCACCGATCTGAAAGCCCGGCTGCAATATGCACCGCTTGGCAACTATTTAGCGCAGGCGCTGGCGCCGTTAAAAACTGAACTGGTTTTTGTCTCTGCGGATCAGCTCAGCATTCGTCAGCTCAGCCATCAGGCCGATTTCCTGCTGGCAGACCCTTATATTTACCTGATGCTGAAATCCAGCCAGTACATGCCGCCGCCACTGCTGACGCAAACCAGACGGAGTGCCGACGGCCAGCTGGCTCAGATGAGCGGCGTGATGTTTTGCCTGAAACTTAATCCGCTGTGTGATTTGACCCAGGTGAACAATATGCAAATTGCGTCCAGTGGTGATTATTCGTTAGGAGGACACGCCGCTCAGCGCATGGAGCTGCACCAATTGGGGATTCGGTTGAATGCACGGCAGTTAAGGCATGCACATTCCGCCCAGGAAGTGATTGAACTGGTGCTTGATAAAGTGGTGGACCTGGGGTTTGTCCGTAGCGGCGCACTGGAAGAGATGTTTTTGCAAGACAGTGAAACTCAGGCGCTGCTGCAGGTATTAAACCCGCAGCAACTGACAGCGTTTCCATTCGCGGCCTCCACCCGGTTGTACCCGGACTGGCCGCTGCTGGTGATGCCCGGCGTACCTGCCCAATGGCAGGAAAAAGTGGTTCAGGCTTTATTGCAATTTAACCTCTATGCCTCTCTGCACCAGTTAAGTTATGGGTTTTCGGCGCCAGCGGACTACAGCGGTGCAGACTATGCATTGCAGACGATGCAATTGCCACCTTATCAGGGACTGGCCGCCCCTTCTCCACTGTATTGGTTGCATCAGCATGCTCTGTATCTGCTGGCAGGCGCCAGTGTCACTGTGCTGACACTCGGTTGTTTGTTGCTGCTCAGGCGGCACAACAGGATCCAGCAGCAGACCATGACAGAGCTGAGCAGAAACCGGGACGAGCTGCAACAGCAGCAAGTGCAGCTGCATGCCGCGCTCAACAGCAGCAAACAATTGCTGTTTATCCGCTTTGATAGTCAGGCGCGGATCCTCAGCGGCAACCATTATGCGCTCAGACTTCTGAGCCCGGACAACGGGCACAACTGGCAGACGTCCGTACTGGACTGGCTGCACGACCCACAGCAGAAGGCGGCCTTTTTACCGACACTGCACAAACTGCAGTCCGGACCAATGCAGACGCAGTCGATGGAACTTTGCCTGCAACTGAGCAATGGTAAGTTATTGCATCTGGACGCAGATTTAACCCTGCTACCGGCGGGTGGTTCCGATACGCCTACCTTTGCACTGATAGGGACTGACGTCAGCCGCCGCAAAGCGATCAAACAGAAACTGCAACAGAGTGTGCAACGCCTGGACCAGTTGCTGGAGCAAAGCCCGGCCGTGATCCTGGCGTTTGACCCGAAAACCATGCAGTTAAACTACATCAGCCCGAATTGTTTTACGTTGCATCTGAAAAGCGCTCACGAAATATTACGCACGCCAGACTGGTGGCAACATGCCATTCCGGCCAATTACCGTGAGCATATCGAAAATCAATACCGCGCCTGGGTGGCAACCAACTACGCGGGACTGTTTAAATACAGCTACCCGCTGGCGCGTGGCTATACGGTAAACAGCCTGTATCGTGACAATACCGACCCCAGTTATTCACAGTTATGGGTAGAGACGCAGCTTTGTGCCGTGCGGGATGACCACGGCAATGTTACCGAGATTACCGGCTCTCAAATTGATGTGACAGAGAATCAGCTCAGTCAGATGAAACGGGAGCTGGCAGCCAGCGTGTTTACCACGGCGCGGGAAGGTATTTTTATCACCAACAGCCAGGGCACTATTCTGGACCTGAACTCGTCGTTTTGCCGTATTACCGGCTACACCGAAACGGAGGCTGTGGGCCGGCATATCAGTATGCTGGGCGGAGCTCTGGCTGACGACAGTTACCAGCAGAAGGTTCGTCGTAAACTGGTCAGTGAAGGCTTTTGGGAAGGCGAACTGCAGGGTTGCAGAAAGTCGGGCGAAACCATGGTGCTGTCGATCACCATGTCTGCGGTGCGCGATTCAGAGCGCCACGTGCAGCATTTTGTTGCGCTGTTTTCCGACATTACCCAGCATAAAGCTCAGGAAGAAAAACTGCGTTTTATTGCCCATTACGACTCGCTGACCGGCTTGCCAAACCGCCTGTTACTGACCGACCGCATAGAACAAAGCATGTCTCAGGCCAAACGCAGAAAAACCAGAATGGCTGTAATTTTTATCGACCTGGACGGCTTTAAAGCGGTGAACGACAGCCTGGGCCATGAAGCCGGTGACTACCTGCTGATTGAACTGGCAAACCGGATGCGTGCAGCCATGCGTGACAACGATACGCTGGCCCGTTTAGGCGGCGACGAATTTATTGCACTGATTACAGAGCTGTCTTCACCAGAGGATGCGATCCCCTTTGCGGACCGGCTGCTTGCCGCAGCCAGCACTGCGGTTCAGATTGGCGAGCACCGCGTCTGCGTCAGCGCCAGTATTGGCCTGACCTTTTATCCACAAGCTCAGGCGGCAGATGCGGCCTGCCTGCTACGTCAGGCTGATTTAGCCATGTACCAAGCCAAACATCTGGGGAAAAACCGGTATTACTTTTGGCAATCCAACATTGAACCTGAAACTGAACCACAAAAAGAAACACCGCCTTGAGGCGGTGTTTCTGACGGGCCCTGCGTACAAACGCGTTGAAACCCCGGCCTGTTAATGCTCCAGCAGTATCGGGTACTTCAGGTAGTGTTGGTCGTAGTACGGCAAACGTTGATACCACCACTGCACTTTTGCTTCAGCTGAACCGGCCAGCGCCTTGTCGGCTTTTACTGCGTCATCAAATTCCTGCTTCAGCGCTTTATCCTGTTTGGCGGCTTGTTCAATCAGCGGAACAATAGCGTAAGGTTCAAAGTATTCGGTGCGTTCAAACATGCCCGGCATAAAGCCCCAATGAAACAATGAATCCGGTGCTGTAGGTTCCAGCAAAGCCACCGCCAGACGGCCGAGTGGCTGGTCGGTGCTGACGCGCACTGCGCCTGCCGGCAGGCGAATTTTTTTCCAGTCCCGTTTAAATTGGGCGTCTGTTGTAAAGCGGCCTTCATAGGGCTTTTGTGCAAAACTCCACTGGGTGGCTGTCAGTTGCTGCAGCTGAATGGTTTTGGCTGATTTCAGCCTAGTGGTTTCAATGCCATGCAGTGCCAGTTTGGCCAGCACCTGGTGCTGTTCTGGCATCACCCAATAGGCTGCGGGAACATCAATTTCCACAGCCGGAACATTTTCCCAGTATTGTGGCAATTCTTCGTATAACTTTGGCTCCCCTGTCCAGGCCCGGTACTGTAAACCTGTGATCTTGTCGGTGCGAATTTCAGAGGCAACACCTGAAAAGCGGATCAGTTCCGGTGTGTCGCTGGCTTTATAAGCCAGTGTCAGGCTTGCCGGACGGGCATTTTCGTCGGCCTTCTTCGCCAGCTGCAGCACTTTGCCCTGTTCAGCCAGCAACTTTAAGCTGTGCTCCAGCAGGACATAGGTGCCCAGCACCCGCTGACGGTAAGGCTTTAAGCTGTGGTTTTCAATCAGCACGGTCGGGATATGGCGGATATCGCCGTAACCGTTGGACAACCGCGGCGTAAAATGCGCACCGCTGATGCCTTTGCTGAAATCCAGCGGGTCCAGACCAAATACCAGCGGCCCCGGCAAATGCCCAGCCTGGCGCAAGGCCTGATTCAGCTCGGGCCTGTACACAGACGCCAGCCAACTGGCGGCATTAGGGCTGGCCGCATGCATGGGTTCATTAAAACCAAAGGTAATGTCGTACTGGTAATCCTCTCCGTCCGTGACATGCACATCCAGATAGAGATCGGGTTTGTAGTTGTTCAGTACTTTCAGCAGCGCCTGCATTTCCAGGGCTTCGGCTTTGGCATAGTCCCGGTTCAGGTTCAGGTTTTGTGCGGTGGAACGCCAGCCCTGCTGTTCAGGCCCACGCTGATTCATGCGGTGGTATTTACCGCTGCGCTCATGGCCGTCCACCGACAAAATTGGGATAAACAACAGATTGACGTCGTTCAGCAACCCGGCTTTTTCACCTTGCACTATGTCGCGTAATAACATCAGGCCCGCGTCTTTGCCGTCTATTTCCCCACTGTGAATACCAGCCTGAACCAGCAGCACTGGTTTGCCGTCTTTGCCGATTTGCTCCGGATCGGTGCCGGCTTTGACCATATAAATAGAGCGGCCCTGCGGGCTGACGCCAATCATGTCCATGCGCAGCATCGGGCTGCTGGCCACCAGACGGTCGAGAAATTTAAAGGTTTCGTCGTAGCTGGGGGTTGTGGTTAAACCGGACAACTCCGCCGGCGTCACCCAAGGGTGCTGCGCTTCTTTTTGCAGTTGGGCGGATGCTCCGGACCAGTTGGGGAAAGGCGGCAAGTGATCGGCCGCAAAGGCAGAAAAACAAAAAGCGGACAAAGTTAAAATTTTTATTCTGTTCATTGCATTGTATCCATCGCGAAGCCAGGGTCTGGCTCCCGTTGTCCTGAAAACCGGCTGGCCGATGAAGAAGGCATATCAAGGCGCAAGCCACTGTAAGGCACTGCAGTGCACAGAACTGTTGCCTGCAGTGAGCTCAGGTTAGCATATTCTGTAACAGAAAAGTCCGGTAAAAACCGGACTTTGTCGATGAATTTCCATAACAAATTACTCAGGCCGGAACCAGCCTGAGTTGCACAGGTTAGGCCGGGCTTTTGATCCGGTAAATGGAGCAGTACATCAGTGGTAAAAACACCAGGGTCAGCACAGTCCCAAAGCCCAGACCAAACATAATGACCACTGCCATGCTGGCAAAAAAGTCGTCCGATACCAACGGGATCATGCCAAGAATTGTCGTGATTGCGGCCATTGCCACAGGCCGGACCCGGCTGACCGCGCTGTCAAACACGGCCGCAAACGCCTCTTTGCCTTCCGACAGTTCCAGCTCAATCTGATCCAGCAGCACAATGCCATTTTTCACCAACATACCGGACAAGCTGAGGAAACCCAGCAAGGCCATAAAACCAAAAGGCACCCCCAGCAACAGCAAACCGCAAGTGACGCCGATAATGGCCATAGGCACACAGGCCCAGATAACCGCCGCGTCCCGCATGGAGTTAAACAGCAGTACGGTAATGACAAACATCACCAGATAACCCAGAGGCAATGAGCTGAACAAGGCTTTTTGGGCTTTGGTCTGCGCTTCAAGTTCGCCGCCCCACTCCAGTTGATACCCTGGTGGCAGCTGGATAGCTTCGATGGCTGGGCGCACCCGTTTCAACAAAGCCGCAGCGGTGTCGTCACTCAGCACATTGTGGTCAGCCATCACGGTTAAGGTACGTTTGCGGTCGCGCCGCATGATTTGCGGATCTTCCCATTCAACATGAAAACCCGACACCACCTGGCTGATGGGCACATAACGGTTCAGTTTGCTGCTGTACACCTGAATATCTGTCAGCGCATCCACATTGTGCCGTTCGGCTTGCGGTGCTCTGGTGATAATGGGCAACAAATGGGTGCCGTCGCGGTAAATACCCACTGTTTTGCCGCTGACATGGGTCAGCAGTACATCGTCAACATCCTGTTTGCTGATGCCGACCCTGCGCGCTATGGCTTCATTGAACTGCGGCCGGATCACCTTCACTCTGTTGCTCCAGTCATCCCGCAGATTGGTGGTACCGCTGTCTTGCTGCAGGATTTGTCTGGCCTGCTCAGCCAGTTGCCTTAATACCTGCGGCTCAGGCCCACTGAAACGGGCTTCAATTTTCGCCGTGGTGGCCGGCCCCACTTCCAGCCGTTTCAGTTTATGCAGCAAACGTGGCTGCTGTTCAGTGACATAACGGCGCACGTCTTTCATACGTTCGGTCAACAGAGTTAAATTCTGCACCCGCACAATCAACTGGCTGTAACTGGCATAAAACTTCTCCGGCTGGTAGGTCAGCATAAAACGGTCTGCCCCCCGGCCGCTGGTCAGCGTGACGGCTTCCACCCCTTCCAGACCTTGCAGATAACGCACCAGCTCCTGGGCGTCCTGGTCAGACTGGCGGATGTCGGTACCCGCCGGTTGCCACAAGTCGACCAGAAAAATAGGGGTGGTGGATGGCGGAAAAAACACTTGTTTCACTTTGGCAAAACCCAGCACCGACAGCACCAGCAGTACCAGCATCAGGCTATAGCTGATCAGCCGGTACTTGAGCGCAGCGCCAAGCAAGGCACGGTAGGCGTCAAAAATCACCCCTTTGTACAGTTCTGGCTCGGCCTCAGCCGCCTGTGCCATTTCTTTTTTGAAAAACAGGCTGGCAAAAAATGGGGTCAGGCTGATGGCGGTCAGCCAGCTCAGCAACAAACTGACCAGTAACACCCAAAACAGTGAACCGGCAAACTCCCCCGTGGCATCGCTGGAAAGACCAATAGGCGCAAAGGCTGTCACCGCAATCACAGTGGCCCCCAACAAAGGCCACTGTGTTTGTTTTACAATGGCGGACGCGGCCTGCGACACGCTCAGGCGTCGCTGCAAACCAATCAAAATGCCTTCGGTAACCACTATGGCATTGTCCACCAACATGCCAAGCGCAATAATCAGTGCCCCCAGGGACACCCGCTGCAGCTCAATTTGCATTTGCTGCATAAAAATAAAGGTGCCCAACACGGTCAGCAGCAAAATCAGGCCAATCAGCACACCACTTTTCAGCCCCATAAAGACCAGCAGCACCACTATGACAATAGCCACGGATTCCACCAGGTTCAGCACAAACCCCTGCACCGACACTTCCACTTCGGCTGGCTGGTTGTAAACCGTATTAATGTCCATGCCAACAGGCCGGGCGTATTCCAGTTGCTGCAACCGCTCTGCCACCGCCTGCCCGACATTCACCACATTGACGCCGCTGGCAAAAGAAATGCCCAGCGTCAGGGTATTTTTGCCATTGAACTTCAGAAGTTGGCTGGGAGCTTCCATCACATCACGATACACCCTGGCGACATCGCCCAGATAAATCAGCTCCTTCGCGGCTGGATTGCTGATAATCAGCTGCTCCAGCTCTTCGACAGACTGAAACTCGCCGGTCGGATGAATACGGATCCGATCTTCCCCTACTTTGATGCTGCCGGCGTTGGACACCACATTCTGGGTTTGCAGCAGATTGGCAATTTGTGCCGGCGGAATACCTAAGGCGGCGAGGCGGGAGCGGGAAAACTCCACCACCACCTGCTCCTGCTGGCGGCCACTGACCGACACTTTGCCCACCCCATCGACCAGCACCAGCTCACGACGCAAAAAGTCGACATAGTCGCGGATTTCTTCGTCGCTGTAGCCCTCCCCAGTGATGGCATACAAAATGCCATACACATCACCAAAGTCATCATTGACCACAGGGGTGCCCACACCGGGCGGCAGCTGGGGTTTTAAGTCATTGACCTTGCGGCGCAGCTCGTCCCAGATTTGTTTCAGCTCTTTGGCGCGGTAGATACCTTTCATTTCCACCATGATCTGCGAACTGCCAGCAGTGGAAATGGACGTGACATGATCGACATAAGGCAGTTGCTGAATGGCACTTTCCAGCGGGTAACTGACCTCTTCTTCCACCTGCAGCGGCGAAGCGCCGGGGTACTGTGTCAGTACCATCGCCTGTTTCAGCGTAAACTGCGGATCTTCCAGCCGCCCCAGCCCCAGATAAGCCAGAATGCCGCCGATCAACAAAATGGCGGTCACCATCCAGGATGAGGTTTTATTGCGAATAAAATACTGTGCAACATCCATGGTTCAGAGTCCCCGCTCACGCTGCCAGGGCCGGACTTTTTGCCCTTCCTGCAACTGATGCACCCCGGCGGTCACCACCTGGTCCCCGGCGCTCAGACCTGAGCGGATTTCCAGCCCCTGTTGGGTCAGGCGACCCACAGTGACAGCACGGCGGCTGACTTGCCCCAGATCGGGCTGATAGACCCAGACAAACTGCGCTTGAGTGTCCGCAGGCTGGTCATTGGCAGAAAACACGGCGCTGGCAGGCACCAGCACAGTAGTTTGCGGCAGCTGCATCAGGGCACTTAAATCGGCGATCAGATTGGCCGTCATGCCGGACAGCACATTAAATTCGGTGGGTTGCGGCATTGAAAACACCACTTTAAAGCTGTTGGTGGCACTGTCTGCCCGGGTGTCCCACTCTTTAATGCTGGCCTTGTAGCTTAAGCTCGGGTACGAATCAAACACCACATCCGGCTGATACTGCTGATCTTTTTTAACCAGCGCTATCACATCTTCCGGGACCTGGATCACCACATCGACCATGCCCTTTAATTGCAGCTCCAAAATGGCCTGCTGCGCGGCCACATTTTCGTGGTTTTCCACCAGAGTGCGCGACACAATGCCGCTGAAAGGTGCCACCAGATTGGTGTAACTTAAATTGGTTTCGGCGGTTTTTAAATCGGCTTCTGCCACCTGCAACTGGGCTTTGGCTTCATCATAAACAGCCTGCGACACCAGTTTTTGCCCAATCAGCGAATCCGCCCGGTCAAACTGGGCTTTCGCCAGCTGAAAACGCGCTTTGGCCTGCTCAACTTTCAGTTTGAAATCGGTCTGGTCTAACTGGCCCAGCAGCTGACCTTGCTTTACCTCCTGGCCCGGACGGATGGAAAACTGAGTCAGTTTGCCACTGACCCTGAAGGTCAGCCTGGCATTTTCGGTGGGTTCCACCACAGCGGGAAACTGACGTTTCAGCCGGGCTGAACCATCATCGACCTGAAACAACTTGACGGGCCGGGGACCAGTTTCTGTCTCTGCAGTTTCAGGTTTAGAGCAGCCAACCAGAGTGGTCAGCGTCAGGCCAAGCAGCCAGCATGATAAACGCATGGAAATCTCCCTTATTCCTTCCAGAAAACAGCACTATACAAAAGCCATTTCGAAGTTAAAATTTATATTTATTTCTCTACTTTATAAAAAAAACTTATAACCTTTTGGCGCCGTCATCGAACCGAGTGTATGAACTTACAACAACTGCATATTTTGGATGCCATAGTGCATAGCGACAGCCTGCAGCAGGCCGCACAGAAACTGCATAAAACCCAGCCCGCCTTAAGCATGGCATTGAAAAAGCTGCAACAGGATTGCGGCTTTGCTCTATTGGACCGCAGCCAGTACCGGCTGCAGCTCACACCGGCAGGCCAGCGTTTTTATCTGCAGGCACAGCAGGTGTTACAGCAAAGCCACCAGCTGAAATCCCTGGCGCGGTATTTAAGTACAGGTGCCGAACCCAGCTTACGCCTCGCTTTTGACGAAGCCGTGAACCTGTCTGAGTATTTACCCGTTATTGCCGCAGCGCAACAAGCTTATCCTCAGACGGAGCTGCAGCTCAGTTGTGATTACCGTTTGAAAGCACTGGAAAAACTGCAGGCGCAGCAAGCTGACCTGGCCATCAGCCCCTGGAACGACGTATTTATTGGTTTGGGTGATTTTGAGTCTGTCGCCGTCGGCCGCTTTGAACTGGTCTGTGTCGCCAGCCCGGAATTACTGAGCCGCCTGGATGCCCCTTTAACGCAACACACCCAGCTGGCTAGCTTGCCGCAGCTGGTGGCCGATTCAGATGCGCTGAGTTTTGACGCGGGCGCGTTATTGCCACTGCAGTCACCTCACAGAGTGAAAGTGAACAACAGCCTGTGCATGAAACAGGCTCTGCTGGCCCATTTGGGCTGGGGTATGGTTGCCAGGTACCAGGTGCGGGCCGAACTGGAATCCGGCCGCCTGATGCAGCTCCACCCAACCGAGTTTCCGCGTTTTATCGGCGGCGAAGTACATCTGGTGCGGCACAGGCATGTATTGCCCGGCCCGGTGGCCGATTCCATCTGGCAGCAACTGGCCACAGGGACTTAGGCCTGCACCAGCTCTGCCTTTAATCGGCTGAGAACCTCAGACACCAGAGCAGCAGCCCGCTGCGGATGACCAGATTCCACATAACAGCGCAGCTCGGGGGCATTGCCTGAAGGGCGCAGATGCAGAATGTCACCGTTGCTTAATGTCAGCCGTAATCCATCTGTGTTATCAAGCCTGACCACCTGCATACCAGACAGCCCCAGGGTGCTTAACAGCTGCTGTGGTGCCGCCTGCGCCTGCGCCAACAATGCTTTACTGCGTGTGACAGGCACCTGTTGCAATCGATCACTGGCGGTAAAACGCTGAGGCAACTGCGCCGAAAGTGCAGACAACGGCTGCGAACCTGCAGCCAGCAGCAATGCAAGTACCGGCAGCAACGCATCTCTGGTTGGCAAGGCGGCCAGCGCTCCCGATGCCAGTTGCAGCGGGCTGCCCAGAATAAAACCCCCATTGGCTTCAAAGCCCGCATAAGACTCTGCAGCGCCCTGCCAGGCATCAAAAGCCGCTATCACGTAAGGCGAACCTATCCGGGTGCGCACCACCTGGCTGAAAGCACCACAAGTTTCTATTGCCGTATTGCAGCTGACCGGCACCGCCAAACGGCCAATTCCCAAAGCTTTGGCACACAAGAGCCCGACAATATCGCCACGCAACCATTGGCCTTGTTCATCGGCAATCAATGGCCTGTCGCCGTCACCGTCGGTGGAAAAAATGGCGTCAAAACCAAAGCGGGCCGACCAGGCTCTGGCTTTCTGCTGGTCCTGTTCAGACACGGCTTCGGTGTCCACAGGCACAAAGGTGTCGGTGCGCTCCAGCGGAGTCACACGGGCGCCTAACTGTTCAAACAAGGGACGGTAGATATCGCGGCCGGCACTGGAATGCTCGTAGACCCCAATATGTTTTCCCTGCAGGCAACGCGCAGGAAAAGCCTGCAGATAACGCGTCATATAAGCAGTCGCCGCCGCATCACTGCATGGCGGCAATTCAGGTTCATAGTCAGCCAGCCGGGAGCAGACTGACCCGATCGCCTGCTCATCGGCTTTGCTGATTTCACCATCGGGCCGATAGAACTTCAGGCCATTGCGGTCAAATGGAATATGGCTGCCTGTCACCATCACAGCGGGGATCTTGTCCTGCATGGCTTTAAAGGCCAGGGCCGGAGTGGGCACTACGCCATAATAATCCACCTGCACACCGCAGGCCCTGGCCATGCCAGCGCAGGCAGCGGCCAGCTGCGGGCTGCTGGGTCTGTTGTCGATGCCCAGTGCAATACGGTCAAACACAAAACCTTGCCGCATGACCTCAATAAATGCCTGAGTAAAGGCGGCACAGTTGTTGTTGCTAAAATCACTGACCAGCCCCCTGGCACCGCTGGTACCAAAAGCGATACCACTCTGGCTGAGAAGCTGCGAAACCATCAAGGCCATAGTTACACCCTGCCGTAACGGTCAGAAAAACGCACTATGTCGTCTTCCCCCAAATAAGACCCCGATTGCACTTCAATCAATTCCAGCGGAATTTTGCCGGGGTTTTCCAGTGCATGCACGGCCCCCAACGGAATGTAGACTGACTGATTCTCTGACAATAAGCTTTCTTTGCCGTCCACTGTGACCTTGGCCGTGCCACAGACCACAATCCAGTGTTCGGCGCGGTGGTGATGCATTTGCAAGGATAATTTTTCGCCCGGTTTCACACAAATACGTTTCACCTGATAACGGGCACCGCTGTCGATGGAATCGTAATGCCCCCAGGGACGGTAAACCTCGCGGTGGATCCTGTGCTCAGTGCGGCCAGCCGCTTTTAACTGCTGAACTATGGTTTTGACGTCCTGCACTTTGTCTTTGGCAGCCACCAGCACGGCGTCTTTGGTTTGTACCACCACCATATTGTCCAGCCCGACAGTCGCCACCAGACAGGTTTGGGCCATCACAAAGTTATTGGAGCTCTGAACCGCCAGCACATCGCCCTGGTGCACGTTGCCATTGGCGTCTTTCGGACTGATGTCCCACAACGACGACCAGGAACCCACATCACTCCAGCCCGCGTCCAATGGGACGACCACAGCGGCGTCGGTTTTTTCCATCACGGCATAATCGACTGAGTCGTCCGGGCAGGCCAGAAAAGCCTCTGAATTGATGCGAATAAAATCCAAATCGGGAGTCACTTCAGCCATGGCCTGCTCACAGGCGGCATAAATGTCAGGGCGAAATTGTTTCAACTGCTGTAAATAGACACTGGCACGGAACAGAAACATACCGCTGTTCCAGTAGTAATCACCACTGGCCAGGTACTGTTCAGCCACTTGCTGTTTGGGTTTTTCGACAAACTGCCCGACGCGGTACGCAGCAACATCTCCGGCCAGAGCCATGCCCCGCCGGATATAGCCATAGCCTGTTTCCGCCGCGGTAGGCACAATGCCAAAAGTCACCAGCAAACCTTGTTCCGCCAGTTTTTCCGCCTGGCGCACTGCCTGCTGAAACTTGTCGTTCTGTGCAATCACATGATCGGCGGCCAGCACCAGTAGCAACGGATCCTGCGCTTTGTTCACCGCAGTAAAAGCGGCCAGTGCGATGGCTGGCGCTGTATTGCGCCCGGCCGGTTCAAGAATAATGTTCTGGTTCAGCTGGTCTATTTGCCGCAGTTGTTCCGCCGCGACAAACCTGTGCTCTTCATTGCAAATCAGCAACGGCGCACAGCAGTCCAGCCCACCTAAGCGGTCCACTGTGGCCTGCAACATGCTGTGATGGCCACTCAGTTGCAGAAACTGTTTTGGCATTAAATCACGTGACAAAGGCCATAATCGGCTGCCGGTTCCTCCGGCCATTATTACAGGGAAAATCATAACTATCCTTCAGCCTGACAGGGCTCTTAACAGAGTTTGCTGTAAGCTACCACAATGCACTCTTGATGCTAAGCAAGCCGCGGCTTTTTGTCGTAAATACCAACAGAAAAGGCCCTCACGGGCCTTTTCTTCGGACATCAACGGTCGGGCGCTACTCTCAGAAGCGGTAGCTGACCCCCACTGAATACAGATCATCTGCCGTTTCCAGGGTGTCAAAGGCCACTTCAGCCTGCACCGACAGGTTTTGCATGGCAAACCAACGGGCACGCAGGCTCAGGCTGTCTTCGCTTTCGCTGAACACGCCATCCGATAACCACTGATACCCCACACCGGCAGAGAAATTTTTACCGAAGTAATAATCGGCGCCAACGCCGTAGCGGGTTGTGGACCAATTACGGTAATCCAGAACAGTGGCTTCCAGATTCATCATGTCGCCTGTGCCCAGGTCCCACAGTTTCTTGGTCATCACGCCGTAGTTGGTGGTGCTGCCACCTTCATCCGGGCTGCTGTGCTCAGCAATAGCGCCAACCAGCCAGTCATTGGTAATAAAGTAACCCAGGCTGGCATCGACCTGCTGATCATTGGTGTTGCTGAAATGTGTCCATTCCAGTGAACCGTAGAAATTATGCTGGGACGACATGAACTCACCGCCCACTGACCAGTTGTTCTGATCGTCGCCATCAACAGAAAAACGGCCTAAGGTAGCAAAGACGCTGGCGTTTTTATTGATAAATGCGCTTTCAGCCAGAGGCGCGTTGCCGGAAGTGTCGACAGGGGACAGATAAAAACGATGGCTTAACTGCCAGGCATCCAGGTCTGAATCTGTATTGGCGATATCGCCCCAGCCATAGTTCAGTGTCGTTTCGTTCTGATAAGTGTTGGCAGCCACACCGGTAGACACAGCTGCAATCATTAATGCCAGTAAAGAACCTTTCATACAAACATTCCTTTTATGTTAGAAAACGCAGGCACTGTACCAAGGGTTAACTTAATGATTTCTGAACAACATTGTGAAAATATGTAAATATTTCAAGTGGATAAAAAACAACCGGCCGGGTCAGTTCTGACCCGGCCGGCTGCAGACAAGGCTAGATTTCAAGCAGGGCTTCGCGCAATTGATGAATTTGATCGCGCACGGCAGCCGCCTGTTCAAACTCCAGGTTCTTGGCGTGCGCCAGCATTTTCTGCTCCAGTTGTTTAATTTCGGCCTGCAGCTGATAGGGGGTTTTGCCTTTGGCCAGCTTCAGTTTTTCTGCCACTTTAGGTTCAGCATTGTCCTGGCCCAGGTCCATCACATCGGCCACTTTTTTGCGAATGGCCTGCGGCTGAATCCCATGTTGTTCGTTATAGGCTATCTGTTTGGCGCGCCGACGTTCGGTTTCGCTGATGGCTCTGTGCATTGAGCCTGTGATGCGGTCGGCATACAAAATGGCTTTGCCGTTCAGGTTACGGGCAGCACGGCCTATGGTCTGGATCAGTGACCGTTCTGAGCGTAAAAAGCCTTCTTTGTCGGCATCCAGTATCGCCACCAGCGACACTTCCGGGATATCCAGACCTTCCCGCAACAGGTTAATGCCCACCAATACATCAAAGACACCCAGACGCAAATCGCGGATAATCTCCATCCGCTCGACAGTATCGATGTCTGAGTGCAGGTAACGCACTTTCACGCCATGCTCAGCCAGGTAATCAGTCAGATCTTCGGCCATCTTTTTGGTCAGGGTGGTGACCAGCACCCGCTCCTGCCGCTGCGCCGCCTGATAAGCTTCGGATAACAAATCGTCCACCTGAGTGGCCACCGGCCGGATTTCAATTTGCGGGTCCACCAGGCCGGTAGGCCGTACCACCTGCTCCACCACTTCGCCGGCTGAATGCTTCAGCTCGTAGTCGGCGGGTGTGGCTGACACGTAAATACGCTGCGGCGCTATGGCTTCAAACTCCTCAAAACGCAGCGGCCTGTTGTCCAACGCCGATGGCAGCCGGAATCCGTAATTCACCAGGTTTTCTTTACGCGAACGATCCCCTTTATACATGGCGCCTATTTGCGAAATGGTCACATGGGATTCGTCAATAAACATCAGGCCGTCGGCCGGGAAATAATCCAGCAAGGTTGGTGGCGGTTCACCTTCGGCCCGGCCTGACAAATAGCGAGAGTAGTTTTCGATGCCGGAGCAATACCCCAGTTCCACCATCATTTCCAGATCAAACAAGGTGCGCTGGCCAATGCGCTGCTCTTCAATCAAGCGGTTTTCGGCCAGCAGCTGAGCGCGTCTGTCCTTCAGCTCCAGTTTGATCTTGTCGACTGCTTCCAGAATTTTTTCCCTGGGCGTCACATAGTGGGTTTTCGGATAAATGGTGTGACGGTTGACGACCTTTTCTACCGCACCGCTTAAGGGGTCGAACAGACTGATGCGTTCAATTTCTTCGTCAAACAGTTCCACCCGGACGGCAATCTCATCCGATTCAGCCGGAAAAATATCAATCACATCCCCACGCACCCTGTAGGTGGCGCGCTCAAAGGCTACGTCGTTGCGGTTGTATTGCAACTCAGCCAGGCGGCGTAAAATGCTGCGCTGATCGACAATATCGCCCACTTTCAGATGCAGCAGCATTTTCATATAGGACTCAGGGTCGCCCAGACCATAAATGGCCGACACCGATGCGATAATGACCACATCGCGCCGCTCCATCAGTGCTTTGGTGGCCGACAGCCGCATTTGCTCGATATGCTCATTAATAGAAGCGTCTTTTTCAATAAAGGTGTCGCTGGCCGGTACATAAGCTTCTGGCTGGTAGTAGTCGTAATAGGACACAAAGTACTCCACCGCGTTATGTGGAAAAAACTCCTTCATCTCGCCATAGAGTTGTGCGGCCAGCGTTTTATTGTGCGCCATAATCAGCGTGGGCCTGTTCACCTGGGCTATCACATTGGCCATGGTGAAGGTTTTGCCGGAGCCGGTGACCCCCAGCAGGGTCTGGTGCGCCAGACCAGATTCCAGCCCGTCCACCAACTGTCGAATCGCAGTGGGCTGATCGCCGGCTGGCTGATAGCTGGACACTAATTCAAAATCACGGCTCATACGGAAGTTCCTTCTGACTGAAGCTGCGCTACTTTATGTTTAAACCAGATGCGGGCCAGCATGGATGTGCAGCAATTGGCCAGCAGACAACCGGCAAAAACCCCGACCACTCCGCCGATCAGCCCGCCCAGCCAGGCAAAAGGCACATAAAACACAAAAAGCCGCACCACGGACAACTGCAGTGCACTGAGCGGCAGATGCAGCGCATTAAAAGAAGAATTGGTCAGAATAATCAGGCCCTGCAGGCCATAACCTAAAGGCAGGATCCAGATAAAATAACGGATATACTGCGCAACCTGCGGGTCTGAGGTAAAGACTGCGGCTATCCAGGGCGCACCAGCACACAGCAGCAGATACACCGCCAGTTGCCACTGCAGAATAAAACGAATGCAGGTGCGGTAGGCCTGCTCAATACGCTGATAAGCGCAGGCCCCCAGGTTCTGGCTGATAAAAGGCGGCAGGGTCATCGACAGAGCCAGAATAACCAAAGAGGCAATACTTTCCAGCCGGGCTCCGACACCAAAAGCCGCGACCGCCTCTGCGCCATAACTGGCCATTACTGCAGTCAGTACGGCCATTGCCAGCGGCGTCAGCATATTGGCCCCCGCAGCCGGTAAACCAATATGCAGAATTTTCCGGCTGATGCGGCAAAATTCCTGCCAGTTCTGGTGGCCAGGTTCCACCAATTTCCGCTTATACACCAATAAATGCAGGATCAAGCCAAAACCAAGCAGCCAGGACACCAGGCTGGCCAGGGAAGCACCGGCCACCCCCATAGCCGGCACCGGCCCCCAGCCAAAAATAAAGATGGGGTCCAGCACCGCATTTAATAAACCAGCACAGGCCATCAGAATACTGGGAGTTTTGGTGTCCCCTGCGGCCCTCAGTACCGCATTGCCAATCATCGGGGTGATCAGAAACACAGCGCCAAGAAACCAGATTTCCATGTACTGATGAATAAAAGGCAGGGTATCGGCTTTGGCCCCTAACAACCGGAATAAAGGGTCAATGCTGAAATAGCCGATGACGGACAACACCGCCACCAGATACGCCGATAACCAGAGTGCCGCCAGACCATCGGCTTTGGCGTCCTGCTGTTGCCCAGCTCCCAAAGCCCGGGCTATCACTGCCGAGGTGCCGATGCTCAATCCAATGGCCAGGCTGATCACGGTAAAGGTGACCGGAAAGGTGAAGCTGACGGCGGCCAGTTCAGCCGTGCCCAGCATACTGATAAAAAAGGTATCGACCAGGTTAAACGACATCAGGGTGATCATGCCAAACAGGACCGGCACTGTCATTTGTGTCAGCGTTTGGCGAATGTCACCTTGCAACAAATCGGGCTTAGCGGAGGAAGAATCAGTCATTACTATTACTTCAGGGCGAAGAGGCCGCCATTGTAGTCAAAACCAGGCCTGGACTCCAGCGCCCGGCAGGCTTTTAATTGGGCAAAAACGCAGCAAATTTGTGCAAATTTAGTAAAAAGTGTTCACAGCATAAGGGCAACGAAAGTTTTTGCAGTTATGCGCTCTTCTGCATAAATTATCAATTGTATTGTTTTTATAAACCATTGATTTTTATATAATAAAAATTTCACCGCAAAGCTATTGATCTGGCGCTACCCCGCATTGATTCAGGGGTTTGCTTGTTGAGGCCTCCCAAATTCACAGACTTATCCACAGAATCTGTGGACAACCTTAGCCAGGCCTTGCGTCGCCTGAACTTCTTTCGTTGCGGCCATGAATAAGCAATGCATAGCTGCTGAAATTGCAGAATCTGCCATTTTTTAAGCGCCCTGGCGAAACAAACAGCAACTGAATCTATTTGCTGAAAAAGCGCGGGTGAAAGTGTTGACAGGGGTAGGGGCTGGCATTAGTATTGCGCCCCGTTGTGAAGCTGTTCCCTAGTAGCTCAGTCGGTTAGAGCGGCGGACTGTTAATCCGTAGGTCGTTGGTTCGAGTCCAACCTGGGGAGCCATACTCCTGATAAATTCTTTCGTTTTTCCTCTGAAATATCTTACTCTTAGGATCTTAGGTCCGAAGTGATGCATCCTGATCAGAAATTATTTATGAACATACCTACGCGTCTGAGTCTGCTGTCCTGGGGTTGTGCCCTGCTCTCTGCAGTATTGAGTTTTTGGTTATTCTGGCAGGCGGCATCTCTGCAAATCAGTCAGTTACAACAGACCCATCAGGCTGCTATCCAGCAATTGCTGGCCAATCATCTGACCGGCGATACCAAAATACTGACGCGGCAACTGAGCAGTAGTTTTCAGCTGCCTTATTTAAAGCTCAGCCAACTGGATGGCGCCGTGTTGCACGAGCATGATAATGCAGAAAGCGGTATTGAACTGGCCCGTTATGCACTGGCGCTTTTTGCCGTGTCGCTGGACCCAATGGAGATCCGGGATGAACTGCATGGGCTGACCGTCAGCTTTTCGCCCGCTTTGCAACAGCTTTTACGTCAGTTGCAATGGCAAAGCCTGTTGCTGAGTTTTGCTTCTGCTTTATTGGTGCTGTTGCCTTTTTACCGGCTGAAAAATCAGCCGGCACGCAAACCCAGCCATGCCCTGCACCCGCTTGAAAAAGTAGCCCAGCAGGCAACAGGGCAAGCAGTCAGTCAGACTCAGACGTCCACCAGCGGTACCACAGCAGCAGATTATCTGCTGGAGCTGGCTTTGGTCGACCAACTGACCGGGTTGCCAAACCGCCAGCAATTTGTGCGCAGTTACGAGACCTTACTAAAAAATGCCAATGCAGTGCACCATAGCCTGTTTGTGGTGATCCGCTGTGAAAACCTGAATGACATTAATCAGCAGCAAGGTTACCTGGCCGGTGATCTCTATATTAAAGAGATGGCGGATCAGCTGCGACAATTGGCCCTGACACCACAACCCAGCCTGTTCCGCCTGAACCACACCGACTTTTGCCTGTTGCAGGCTGACGCCAGCCCTGAGCAGGCGCAGCAGCTGGCAGACCTGGTATTGCAACAGTGCCAGCTGTATTTGCAGCAAAAAAACCTGTCACATCCTGTGCTGCTGGGCCTGGTGCTGACCCATCAGGGCAAAGCACTGGGCGAACTGTTGGCGCTGGCCGACACCGCCATTGGTCTGGCCCGCCAGCAGCACGGCAAAGGTTCGGTCCGGCTTTATTTATACAATGATCAGGAACACAGTGCCCATCAAACCAGTTTTTCCCCGCAGAACTGGCGGCAGTTGCTCGATGATATTATCGAGCAGCAGTTGCTGACCCTGCTGGGTCAAATGGTCCAGCCGCTGAACAAAGGCAGCCGCAGTTACACCGAATTGTTGGTGCGCTTTCGCAGTAAAGACGAGCAGTTGCTGCCCACGGCACTGGTGCTGGAGATGGCCGGCAAACTGGACCGGCTGCTCGAACTGGAAAAACTGATTGTCGAACAGGCCATGGCTCTGGCCAGCCGTTTGCCCACTCAGACGTTGGGGATCAACCTGTCCGCCGGTGCCGTGCAGGATGAACAGTTTGTGGCCTGGCTGGACCGACGCCTGAGCCGCGAGCCTGAGCTGTGCAGCCGGCTGGTATTTGAAATCAGCGAACAAGGTTTGCAACACAACCTGCGACTGTCCAAACGCCTGCTGGATTTATTGCATCAGCAAGGGGCCAGGGTCACAGTGGAACGGTTTGGTATGGGTATTACTTCCTTTAAGTTTTTCCGTGAGCTGAAACCGGACTTTGTTAAACTGGATGGCAGCTATACCCGGCAAATTGAAGACGACAAAAATAACCAGTACTTTATCCGGCTGATGGTGGACCTGGCCCACCGCATCGGTATTGCCGTGCTGGCCGAAAATGTGGAAACCGCGGCAGAAAAACAAATGCTTGAATCCCTGCTGGTTGATGGCCTGCAAGGCTACTATCTGAATAAACCTGCTGCGCTGGAATAACAGGCGATTCAACGCTGAACTGTTGTCTGTCGCAGTGCAAGACCGCATAATACCGCCAGTTTTTTCTGGGAAACTCTTATGTCCGAATTTCTGATGTTGTTGGTCAGTACCGTACTGGTGAACAACTTCGTGTTGGTTAAATTTTTGGGCCTCTGCCCTGTGATGGGGGTGTCCAAAAAGCTGGAAACCGCCATAGGTATGGCGATGGCGACCACTTTTGTGCTGACGCTGGCGTCTTTATGCAGCTATCTGGTCGACACCTGGTTGCTGCAACCACTGGATTTACTGTACCTGCGCACACTGGCCTTTATTCTGGTGATTGCTGTCGTGGTGCAGTTTACTGAAATGGTGGTGCATAAAAGCAGCCCCACCCTGTACCGGCTGCTGGGAATATTCCTGCCGCTTATCACCACCAACTGTGCGGTTTTGGGTGTGGCCCTGCTTAACGTTCAGGCCCGGCACGACTTTCTGTCGTCTGTGGTGTATGGCTTTGGTGCGGCGGCCGGTTTCTCCCTGGTGCTGATTTTATTTGCCTCAATGCGCGAGCGGCTGGCGGCTGCCGATGTGCCGGTCAGCTTTAAAGGGGCCGCCATTGCGATGGTGACTGCAGGCCTGATGTCGTTGGCTTTTATGGGCTTTACCGGATTGGTGAAAGCGGTATGACGATTCTGACCGCCTTATGGGCCTTGGGTATGCTGGCGCTGATCTTCGGTGCCTTATTAGGCTATGCTGCCATTCGTTTTAAAGTGGAAGCCGACCCACTGGTCGATCAAATTGATGAGATTCTGCCACAAACCCAGTGCGGTCAATGTGGTTACCCCGGCTGCCGTCCTTACGCCGAAGCCATTGCCAATGGCGACGACATTAATAAATGCCCACCGGGCGGCGAAGCCACCATTAAAAAACTGGCCGATTTAATGGGGGTGGATGCCAAACCGCTGAACGAAGCGCAAACGCCGGCGGTAAAGCGGGTTGCATTTATCCGCGAAGAGGAATGCATTGGCTGCACCAAGTGCATCCAGGCCTGCCCGGTGGATGCTATTGTCGGAGCGTCCAAACAAATGCATACCGTCATTGTGGACGAGTGCACAGGCTGCGATCTCTGTGTCGAACCCTGCCCTGTCGACTGCATAGAAATGCGTCCGCTTGCCCCCAGCCTGGAGCGGTGGAAATGGGATTTACAGGCCATACCGGTCAAAGTGGTGGAGTCCTGATTTGGGTACCTTATTTCAGCAAATTCAAGCCGGTGAACTCTGGGATTTTCACGGCGGTATTCACCCGCCCAGCCGCAAAGAAAGGACCAACCATAAACCCGTTGCGCTGATGGATATACCGGCGCAGTTGTATATTCCGTTGCGCCAGCACATTGGGGTGGCGGGCCAGTTGCAGGTGAAAGTGGGAGAGCGGGTGTTAAAAGGCCAGGCTTTAACCAAAGCCAGCAATGCCATGGCGGTGCCTGTGCATGCCCCCACCTCGGGCCTGATCAAAGCTATTGAACTGCACCCCAGTGCGCACCCTTCGGCACTGCCGGAGCCAACACTGGTGCTGGAACCGGATGGTCTGGATGAATGGCGGCCCCGCCAGCCTCTGGACCCGGATCACTGTGATGCATTCAGTCTGCTCGAACGTATTCAGGATGCCGGTATCGCCGGTATGGGCGGTGCAGGTTTCCCCAGCCATCTGAAGCTCGGCGCCAAACAGCCAGTCGACTACCTGATTATTAACGCGGTGGAATGTGAGCCTTACATTACCGCAGACGACCTGCTGATGCAGGAGCGTGCCAGCGATATTCTGGCCGGCATTGAAATTCTGATGAAGCTGCTGAACCCCAAAGCGGTATTGATTGGTATTGAAGACGACAAACCTATTGCCGCGGCATCATTAAAAGCGGCCATTGGCCAGAAAGAACATATCTTCGTGCGCGAAGTGCCAACCAAATATCCGTCCGGCGGTGAAAAGCAGCTGATCCGGCTGCTGACCAGCAAAGAAGTGCCGGCAGGCCGCCGCCCTGTCGATATTGGCATTGTGATGCAAAACGTCGGCACTGCTTTTGCGATAGCTCAGGCTGTGTTGGACGATATTCCATTGATCCACCGGGTGGTGACGGTCGCAGGGGACACCCTGAATCAGCAGCAGAATATGCTGACCCTGATTGGCACCCCAGTCAGTGATTTGCTCAGTGCCTGTGGCTTTCAGGCCGGGGAACAACAACGGGTTATTATGGGCGGGCCTATGATGGGCTTTACCCTGGCCGACTGGCGTATTCCTGTAGTGAAAACCACCAACTGCATTCTGGCCCCCACTGAAGCCGAACTGCCGGCCGCCCAGCATGAAATGGATTGCATCCGTTGCAGTGCCTGTGCCGACGCCTGCCCGGCCAGCCTGTTGCCACAGCAGTTGTTGTGGTACAGCAAAGCCAGGGATCAGGACAAACTGAAAGAATACAACCTGTCGGACTGTATTGAGTGTGGCGCCTGTGCTTATGTTTGCCCAAGTGAAATTCCGCTGGTGCAGTACTACCGCGTTGCCAAAGCCGAGATCCGCGAAACGCAGCGCGAGGAGCTGAAAGCCGAACAGGCCAAAGCACGCTTTGATGCCCGCACCGAACGACTGGAACGGGAAAAACAGGAACGGCTGGAGAAAAACCAGCAACTGGCGGCCCAGCGCCTGGCGGCGCAACAGGCCAAAGGTGAAGCCGACAGCGCTGCCGCTAAAGTGCAACAGGCGCTGGAGCGGGTGCAGCAACAGCCGCAGCCTGAACTGGACAAAGCCGCAGTGCAGGCCGAACGGGAACGGCGTAAAGCCGAGGCGCTGGCCTACCAGCAACAAAAACGCGCCGCAGAACAAGCCGCGACCCAGGAGGCAGCCGCACAGCCACCCACAGCAGCACCTGAGGCCCCGACAGCGGAAGACCCACGCAAAGCGGCTATTGCTGCCGCGTTAGCCCGTGCCAAAGCAAAAAAAGCGCAGCAGTCTGATGACGCAGCGCCTGCACCAGCCTCAGCAGACAAGGACGCTGAACCAGCCGCAGCAGAGGCGGAGGATCCGCGAAAAGCGGCTGTGGCTGCCGCCATAGCCCGTGCCAAAGCGAAAAAAGCGCAGCAGTCTGATGATGACGCAGCGCCTGCACCAGCCCCAGAAGACAAGGACGCTGAACCAGCCGCAGCAGAGGCGGAGGATCCGCGAAAAGCCGCGGTGGCTGCCGCTATAGCCCGTGCCAAAGCGAAAAAAGCGCAGCAGTCTGCGGACAGTGTGAATGCGGACGCTGCGGCGGATGATTCAGAAACACCAGCAGTCAAACAGCCAGCGCCAGCAATGGCTGAAACAACGTCTGCCAGCGCGGATCCGGCTGCGGCGAAAAAAGCGGCTATAGCCGCCGCTATTGCCAGGGCCAAAGCCAAAAAAGCACAGGATAACGAACCATCATGAGTTTCAGAGTAGCCAGCTCCCCACATCATCACAGCCAGAAAAAAACCAGCAGCCTGATGCGTTGGGTGGTTTTAGCCGCCCTGCCGGGTATTGCGGTGCAGGCCTGGTTGTTTGGTTATGGCGTGCTGGTGCAGCTGTTGCTGGCTATTGTCACCGCTCTGGCGGCGGAAGCTGCGGTGCTTGTGCTTCGCAACAAACCGGTTCAGCTCAGGCTGAATGATTACAGTGCATTGGTCACCGCCGTCCTGTTGGCGGTGTCTGTTCCGTCTTACGCCCCCTGGTGGCTGGTGGTTATTGGCACTGTATTCGCCATAGTGGTGGTGAAACAACTTTATGGGGGTTTGGGCCATAACCTGTTTAACCCTGCCATGGCGGCCTATGTGATGTTGCTGGTGTCCTTTCCCCAGCCGATGACCAGCTGGTTACCAGCCGCGCCACTGCAATCCACAGCCTTAAACCCGGCGGATGCGGTTTGCGCCATCTTCACCAATTACAGCTGCGCCGGCTACAGCACCAGCCAGTTACGGCAGGATGCCGATGGCCTGAGTATGGCCACCCCGCTGGATACCTTACGTACCGATTTAAGCAAAGGCCTCACCACCAGCGAAAGCCAACAAAAATCTGTGTTTGCCTATGGCGCCGGAGAAGGCTGGTTTTGGGTTAACCTGGCTTATTTAGTGGGTGGTTTGGTTTTGCTGCAGCAAAAAGTGATTCAATGGCGTATTCCAGTTGCCATGTTGGGCACCCTGTTCGGCTGCAGCCTGCTCGCCTGGCTGATTTCGCCCGATACCCACGCCAGCCCGCTGTTTCAGCTGTTTTCCGGTGCCGCTATGCTGGGCGCTTTTTTTATTGCCACCGATCCGGTCTCGGCGTCCACCACAGACAAAGGCCGTCTGGTGTTTGGCGCCCTGATTGGTCTGCTGGTGTTTGTGATCCGCAGTTTTGGTGGTTATCCCGACGGCGTGGCTTTTGCCGTGATGCTGGCCAATATGACAGTGCCGCTGATTGACTATTACAGCCGCCCCCGTACTTATGGCCATCAGGCCAAAGGAGGCCGTTAATGCTGAAATTCATCGGAAAAAATGCGCTGATCCTTGGCGTGGCGGCTATCAGCTGCGTATTAGCGGTGGCTGTGGTGAATCAAATAACCTATCAGGAAATAGCCAGGCAACAGGAGCAGAATAAGCTCAACACCCTGGTGGAAGTATTACCAGAGCTCAAAGGCAACAGCGATATTCTGCAAAGCTGCGTGCTGGCGCAAGACACAGTGTTGCTGGGCAAAGCTGCAGCACAGCGCATTTACCGCTACCAGCAGCAAGGGGTCGTAAAAGCTTACCTGGTGGAAACCACGGCGCCCGATGGCTACAGCGGCAATATCGAATTGCTGGCCGCTATCAGCCCGGAGCTGACAGTGCTTGGGGTGCGGGTGCTGGCGCACAAAGAAACGCCTGGCCTGGGTGATAAAATTGAACTGAAACGTCACCCCTGGATTTTGAGTTTCGCTGGCAAGGTGCTGGCTTCGGCCGACGATAAAAGCTTCGCGGTGAAAAAAGATGGCGGCCAGTTTGACCAGTTTGCCGGTGCTACCATTACGCCCAGGGCTGTGGTCAAGGCTGTAAAAAATGCGGCTATTTACATTCAGCAACACCCGGAACTGGCGCAACTGCCAGCCAACTGCGGAGCAGCCAAATGAGCATCTACAAAGACATAGTCCGCCAGGGCTTGTGGCAAAACAACCCCGGCCTGGTGCAGTTATTGGGCCTCTGCCCTTTGCTGGCGGTGACCACCAGTCTGACCAGCGCTTTAGGCCTTGGCCTTGCCACTATGCTGGTTCTGCTCAGCACCAATACCGTGGTGTCACTGGTCCGAAACTTTGTGCCGAATGAAATCCGCATTCCTATTTTTGTCATGGTGATTGCTTCGGTGGTGACAGTGATCGAGCTCTTGATGCATGCCTGGATGTACAACCTGTACCAGGCACTGGGCATTTTTATTCCACTGATTGTGACCAACTGCATTGTGATTGGCCGGGCTGAAGCCTATGCCTCCAAAAATTCGGTGGGGCCTGCCGCCTTTGACGGCCTGATGATGGGCACAGGCTTTGCGCTGGTGCTCTGTACTTTAGGTGCCGTACGTGAACTGGTGGGCTCAGGCTCCTTGTTTGCAGGCGCTGATTTGTTGCTGGGCGACTGGGCCAAAGTGTTGACAGTACAGCTATTTTCGCCGGAAAACCCCATGCTGTTGGCCATTTTGCCACCCGGTGCTTTTTTGGTAATGGGCCTGTTGATCGCCGGGAAAAACCAGCTGGATATCCGTGCCAAAGCCCGCGCCAAACCGGCTGAACAGAAAATATCCCGCGCCCGGGTTACTCACGTAAGCAACTGATGAATAAAGATAAAAGACGCGAAATACTGGAAAGGCTGAGGGCCAATAACCCCAAACCAACCACAGAGCTCGAATACAGCACACCGTTCGAATTGCTGGCCGCTGTATTGTTGTCGGCCCAGGCCACTGATGTCGGCGTCAATAAAGCCACCCGCAAACTCTTTCCTGTCGCCAACACGCCTCAGCAGATCTGGGACCTTGGTGTGGACGGTCTGAAAGAGTACATCAAAACCATCGGGCTGTTTAACTCCAAAGCCGAAAACCTGATTAAAACCTGCCGTATCTTGCTGGATAAACACAAGGGTGAGGTACCGGAAAACCGCGAAGCCTTAGAAGCCTTGCCCGGTGTTGGCCGCAAAACCGCCAATGTGGTGTTGAACACAGCCTTTGGCTGGCCAACCATAGCGGTGGACACCCACATCTTCCGGGTCAGCAACAGAACCAAATTTGCGCCGGGCAAAAACGTCGACGAAGTTGAACAGAAACTGCTGAAGGTGGTGCCGGCTGAATTTAAACTGGATGTGCACCATTGGCTCATCCTTCACGGCCGCTATACCTGCGTGGCCCGAAAGCCTAAATGTGGCAGCTGCCTGATTGAAGATCTATGCGAGTTTGCTGACAAAGCCGACTAGGCCGACAACACTGACTAAAGCGCCTGACTGGCGCACAAACCAAGGAGTTTGACATGCGTATGCTGCATACCATGCTGCGGGTGGGAAACCTGCAGCGTTCCATCGAGTTTTACACTGAGGTGCTGGGCATGACGCTGCTGCGCACCTCAGAAAATACCGAATACAAATACACCCTGGCTTTTGTTGGCTTTCAGCCAGAAAGCGAAGGCGCAGTGCTGGAACTGACGTACAACTGGGGTGTAGAAAGTTACGACTTAGGCAATGCTTATGGTCATATTGCACTGGAAGTGGAAGATATCTATGCGGCTTGTGAGCTTATTCGCAGCAAAGGTGGGGTGATCAGCCGTGAACCCGGCCCGGTGAAAGGTGGTACCACAGAAATAGCCTTTGTCCGCGATCCGGATAACTACGCCATTGAGCTTATTCAGAAAAAAGCCAGCTACAACCAACTCTAAAGGCTGGGGTCAGAGTACTACTCTGACCCCAATCACGTTAGTCCAGCTCAATCCAGACTTTGTCATTCAGTGACATCGCCAGATTATTGTCGTAATAGGCCGCTTCGTTAATAAAGGTCGGGTACACCACGCTGTCGCCGTCGTAAGGCACTTCGGTGCCGTCAAACAAGGTGAAAATCGGATCGCCCGGATGAATGGCCTGGTAGTCCTTGTCCTGCACATTTTTATGCACCATGCCCAGACGCTCGCCTTTTTCGTTCACCGGCAGTTTAATGCTGCGCAGATACAGATAAGCTTCAGTGCGTTTTGGCAGTGGTGGTAAAGCGCCCGTGTTGTACAGCTCCACAAAATCCAGAATATGCCGGGTCATGTCGTGCATCTGCTCCAGCACGTCCTGACGCAGCACCGACTGGGATTGCGGCCCCACTTCCACAATGACCCCATAGGTGCCCAAAGTACACAACAGCGCATGATCCTCACGGGCCAAATGGTCTTCATCACGCGAAATAATGGCTTCTGGCATCTGCATTTTGACATAAGCAGCCAGCTGGTTATAAAAAGGCCCGGCCTGCGTCATGATAAGGCATGCCCCCATATTGCTGGTGGTGTTGTGCAGGTCTATGACCAAATCAGTTTTTGGGTTTTCTTTTGGGCCCAGCAGCTGGTTTATCACTTTGGCCCGGCTTTGTTCGTAGTTAGCAAGCGCCGGGTTATTCAAGTCGGCTGTTTTAAACTGCCGGTTTAAATCGCTGTGCACATAACGTTTATTGGCATGGTGCGCTTCCGGGTTGGCAAATAAGGTTGATACCGAAAAACTGGGCCTCTGGATCAGCTCTGGTTGCTGCTGGTAGCGGCGAATCGCGTAAATACCGGAGAATTCATTGCCGTGTACACCACCAACAATGGCGACAGTGCGGATAGGGGTCATAGATGCAGTCCTCAACGCAAACAGAATGGCCCTAGTATGCCGCTAAACAGATGAAATTGCAGCTTATTTAATAAAAATGCAAAAAATGAATATAAAAATTCAACTCAGGCGGCAGGACGGGTTTCGCTCAGCACCAGGCAGGGAATTTGTAACGCGGCGTATTTGTTTAAGGCTTCACTGAACACCTGATTGGCTTCACAGACACATTGACCACATTGGCTGCCCACCCCCAGTTGCTTGCGGATTTCACGCATACTGGTGGCACCTTCAGCAACTTGCTGGCGAATGGCTTTGTCGGTGACAGCTTTACACAGGCAAACGTACATAATGCACTCACTTTGATTCAGTGAGCGCATCTTAATCTAATCAAGAATGGTTATCAATAGCTAAAAGCAGCGCATCAGAACTTTTCAGTGATAAAAGGCAACGCCAGATCTTCCGGCTGCAGGGTTTCGCCCGCATCAATTTCCAGTGTCGGTGCCAGCGCCCTGCCCTGCAATTCAGCCAGCAGTTCCGCCCATTGCCTGCCCGCCCCACAGAAGGTGTCGCCATAACCCCGGTCGCCCAGCGCTATCACCTGATAGCTTTTGCCGGTCAGTAACGGGAAACGGTCTTTCACGTCGATAAAAAACGGCAGCAGGTTGTCCGGAATATCACCCTGGCCTGTGGTGGAGGTGATCACCAACCAGATATCCGGCGCAAAGGCCAGCAGGTCGTTCAGTTTGGGTTCGACCGACAGCCAGGTCTGATAGCCTTTTTGCTGCAAAATTTTTTCCGCTTCTTCAGCCACATACTGAGCGCCGCCGTACACAGTGCCGACCATAATGGCGATTTTCTTCATCCGTTCTCTCCTAATGCAGATAGCTGGGCTAACGCTGGCTGGCAGTTCAGCATTTGCTGCTGATACCAGGACCAGTCGGTTTGAAATCCCAAACGCGAAAACAAGGATGCCAGATCTGTCAGTGGTGCATCAATCTGCAGCGGCAAACCGGTCAGTGGATGCATCAGTTCCAGCCTGGCTGCATGCAACACCAGCCGGTGGCAGTCAAAATGCTCGCGAAACAGCCGGTTATGCCGGCCTTCGCCGTGGTTCACACAGCCCACCACTGGGTGACGTAAATGCGCCAGATGCCGGCGGATTTGATGCTTACGCCCGGTCAACGGCTGCGCCAATACCAGTGAATAACGGGCCGCCTGGTATTTCCCCACTGCAATGGGCAATTCCACCTGAGCCAGGGGCCAGAAGGCCGTCTGCGCCTGTTGTTTGTCTTTGTCTTGGTCCGCTTTTTTATCGGCAATGGCATCCAGCTCTTCTTTCAGCGGGTAATCCAGTAAACCCGGCGCCCGGAAAAACCCCCGGCACAGCGCCAGGTAATACTTTTGCCAGTGCCTGGCGGTCAGCTGCTCTGTCATCAGCCTGGCCGTATCGGCTGACAAGGCAAACAACAACACACCGGAGGTTGGCCTGTCCAGCCGGTGCAGCGGAAACACATGCTGACCTATCTGATCGCGCAGCTTTTGCAGTGCAAATTCGGTTTCGTGTTTATCCAGGAAAGAACGGTGCATCAACAAGCCGGAGGGTTTATCAATGGCGACCAGCGCGTCATCCCGGTATAAAATCTTCAGCGGCTCAGTCACGGCGGCTTTGTTGCTGGCGTTGTCCGCTGAGCAGTTCATCCAAATCCCCGATACGGTTAATCAGTGCCAGCTTGGCATCATCAATAGGTTGGAAGGCTTCTTCCGCTATAGGGCAGACACTGATTTGACCGGGCAATGGCAAACCACCTTCGAGCAAAGCCCGCATACGGGGCAAAAATACATACTGCAGCCATTGTTGTAAGGGCATGGTGTCGTAACAAAAGGGCATGGTACTTTGCAGCGCAGCGGCGTCTGGCGGGTTCAAACTCCATAACTGCAGTGCTTTCAGCTCTGCTTCAATCTGGTCGAGTAACAAGGCTGCCTGCGGGTTCATAGGTCCTCCAAAAAGACCGCAGTGTATCACAGCCGCAGCCCCCCCTTGCAAAGGGGCGCTGCTGTCGCCATTATTCCCCGGCATAAAAGGAGAAACTGATGGATTTTGTCTGGTTATTATTGGCGGTGATGGCGCTGGCCTACACCTTTTTATTACAACGCAAGCAAGACGAAGTGGCCGAAAAACTGGCGCGTCAGCTCTGCAAACAGCAACAACTGCAATTTCTGGAATGTGCCCGTGACGGCCATCAGTTCAGCCGAATTGACAACAGATTCCGTTGGTTCACCCGCTACAAAGTGGATTTTTCCAGTGACGGTGAAAGCCGTTATCAGGGCGAGCTGCGTTTATCCGGCCTGCGTTACCTGAGTTTTCAGCTGCCCCCCCACCGAATTTAATTTAACCGGCGCAGCTTCTGGTTTAGCTGCCCGGTCAAAAAATCTTTGTACATCACCCAATCTGCCAGCAGGCTGTAAAAAGGGTATTTGAAGGTGGCGGGTTTATTGCGCTCAAACTTAAAATGCCCAACCCAGGCAAAGCCATAACCCGCCAGCAACAGCAACCACCAGTAACGCCAGGCGCCACTCCAGGCAATACCCACCAGCAACAACAGCACCAGGGTCGAGCCGGCGTAGTGCATCTGACGGCAGCGCGGGTCGCGGTGTTCCGACAGGTAATAAGGGTAAAATTCAGCGAAACTTTTAAACTGACTCATCTAATCCACCACTTTTAACGGCGACGTCTGCCGCGGTCTGAACATCAGGGTACCGGACACTTTGGAAAAACTCAGTTTGGTAATTTTCTGGTAATGATCGTCACTGAAGAACTTCAGGTTTTTCTCCAGCGTGACAAACACGCCGACCCCCAGCGAATTCGGGTCCTGCTCCACCACTGAATCCACCGCATGGCGTAAATAATGCCCCAAACCTGAATGCTGATAAGCCGGTGCCACCGCAATAAAGGCCAGCATATGGTAGTGCTGCACCGGCATGGCGGCGTGAATACGCTGTTCTTTGTCCAGCAACTGCTTCATCGACACATAACCTGCCGTCAGCAACATTTTCAGGCGCCAGTGCCAGAACCTGTCACCGCTTAGCGGGGAATCCGGCTCCACCACACAGGCCACGCCCAGTAACTGCTCCTGCTGAAACAGGCCGATCACCGGTTGCTGCTCCTGCCAGAATAAATTCAGTTCTTCACGAATGGTGGCACGCAGACGCTGCTCGTAATCGGCTTTTTCGGCATTGAAGATGTCCATAAACACCGGATCATCGTGATAAGCCTGATACAACAGGGAGGCCGCCAGTTTTAACTCGTCAGCCTCCAATACACGGGCTTTTAAGCTATTGAGATCTAAAGGAACGGGACTTGTCATGGAACTATCCTCTGGTTTTTATACACCATAGCAGTGAAGCAGATTCTTGCCAATGGCAAGGTTTTTTCAGGGGCAGGGTTGAATTGGCTATAGTTAGAGCAGAGTTCAAAATACATCAGAGTGACAACAAGAGGAGTCGCGGTATGCACCAGATCAATCATGACTTACCCAGTTTATTTGCGCAGCTGGGGTTGGATAATTCAGAACAAAGCATGCGTAACTTTATCGAACACCACAAGCTGGCCCCCGACCTGGCGATTGAACGGGCGCCATTCTGGGATCAGTCCCAGGCCGCTTTTCTGGCCGAACAACTCAAAGCCGATGCCGATTGGTCAGAAATCATAGATGAACTCAGTGTGCTGCTACGCTAGCACACTGAGTCCGTATTGCGGTTACAACTGGCGGTACGCTTTATCTCCCCACCCTGTTAACAGGCCGTTGCGGAAAATCAGCGGCGTACATTCATCTTTGCTGGTTTCACCATCGCTATGCTCATGCTGGGTGCGGTAAAACAACACCACAGTGTCAGCACCGTTGCTGGTGAAAGATTCACTGAAATCAGGCGTTCCTAACTGGCTCCGCACGCTGTCCAGTGACGTCCCTGTTTGCAAATTACTGATCACCTGGTTGTTGTGTTTTTGTGTTTTGCGCCAGGCTGACTTTGAACTGTCGTCACCGTCATGCCCCCCCACGGCCACCACACAACCGGACAACGCCATCATCGCACAGGCCACAGTAATTACTTTTAAATAGTTCATTGAGCTTTCCCTTGTCGTTTTAAAAAGTTAGCGGAACAAAGCAAAGCCCGGGCCAAAAATATAACCTCAATAAAATCAATAATATACCCTAAGACACTGGTGAAACCATCAAGTCAGATGGTAAATTTCACCATAAATTAGCCGGATCTTAATCTTTATGAGTCAATTATCCCAACAAGTCGCAGCAGCAGCCCAAGCCCTGCAGCAGGAAGGCAAAGAACCCAGCCTGGCGCTGATCAAAAGCCGGCTGGGCCACCTAGCAATGAGCCCTGCCTTGCTGCAGGCGTATCAGGCCTGGCGCAATGGGCAAGTCACAGCCGAATCGGATGTAGGCCCCGCAGTTCCAGCTGCGGCTTCGGCTGAAGCCAGCGATTTGCAGCAACAACTGAACCGGATTGAAGCCAAACTGGATCTGCTGCTGCAGAAGCTGGCGCCCTGATGTGGGTGGCTGAACTTGAATTTGTGCTGATAGCCGACACCAGCCTGAGCCAGGCTGAACAGGCCATTCGTCAGTACCTGGAGTCGCTGATTTTTCAGGGCCAGTTGCTGGGCCGTGAATTTCCAACCTACCAGACTGAGCAGGGCTTTCACAGCCGGGTGGTGTTGCCCGAACCTGAAGCACTGCACCAGCAGTTTCATAGTCAGCGTGGTCTGCAGGCATTGCAGCAGCTGGCCGCTGCGGGTCTGGGCTACCCAAAAATCCACTTGCTTGGGCAGGATTTAATGTCCAACCACACTGCACCGGCCAATGAAACAGCAGCGCTGATCCAGTTTTGCAGCTTCAGTGCAATGAATTCCGTCCTCTACTGCGCCGAACATTTTGCCCCCGTCCCTTTGTACCGGCTGCGCCGGGGGGCAGATGATTTTGAACCGCTGATCCGCTGGCAACTGCAGTACCAGGCACTGGATGAAATACAGATGCAACAACACCGGGTGCTGCCACGCCAGGCAGAGCTCAGCCTGCAACAGTTTGGCAGTGCACTGAATCAAATGGGCTACCGCCAGGCCCGGGCGCTCAGCACCGAATTACACAAGCCTGTGTATTACTACCTGTACAGTGGCAGCAGCACCGATTGTGCCAGCGAAGCGCACAAACTGTGTCCTGGCTGTGGCGGCCAGTGGCGGTTGGAGCAGCCCTGGCACCAGCTGTTTGATTTTCGCTGTGAACGTTGCCAGCTGCTGTCCAATATCGCTTTTGAATGCAGTTGAGAGGTGGCGTCAAAACCGCAGTTGCGTCAAAAACTGTGACAGATCCGGCGCCAGGCAATCGCTGACTTCCCGGCCCACCTGTTCCAGATAAATTTCACCAGTGCTGAGCAAAATGGAAATCAGGTAATCATCGTCATCGGTGGCCGCGATAAACACCGTCTCCTGCTGTTTCAGCCGCCGTTTCATCAGCACGTGCGCAATAATATTCTGTTGCAGCCGTTCAAAGTCGGCCTGGTGCCAGGCCATCAGCAACTCCACAGCGCCACGTTCATGTTGCACCGACAAACCAGCGCCCAGCCAGCCGCCATAAAACTCTTTTAACTGCTGTGGGAAAGGCAGCGCCAGTGCCTGTTCCAGCGCCGAAAAATCCAGCAAGGGCTGTTGCGCTACAGGCTGCCACCTGACCTGCTGATCCAGGACCTCCCCAAACTGGCAAGGAGAACACTGCGCCGGATCGGCCCAGGTCCAGAGCTCTGGGTATTTCTGCAGGTAAGTTTCGATAAACTGCTGGTACTGAACAAGAAAGGCGCTCGGCATCACAACTCACTTCTGTGCTAAAATTGCCGCCATTCTAACTTGGTTCCCGCACAGATGACAAAAATCCAGACAGAAGCACTGGCCGGTTTGACCTTGGGCCAGAGCACCACTTACATCGACCAGTATTGCCCGACGCTGCTGCAGGGCGTGCCACGCAGTTTGGGCCGTCAGGCCATTGGTTTAACGGCTGATTTGCCTTTTACCGGCCAGGATATCTGGCATGGTTATGAGCTGTCCTGGCTGAACCCCAAAGGCAAACCTATGGTGGCGCTGGCCACTTTTGTGGTGCCTTTTGATACACCCAACCTGATTGAATCCAAGTCATTTAAGCTGTATCTGAACAGTTTAAATCAGAGCAAATTTGCCGATATCAGTCAGCTCTACCGCACCTTGCGTGACGACTTAAGTCGCTGTGCCGGTGGTTCGGTGCAGGTGACCTTGCACAATGTCAATGAGCTGTCCGCCTTCCAGCCGACCTGGCTGCCTGGCCGCTGTATTGATGAGCTGGATATCGAGGTCGACGAGTACGATTACAATCCGGCTTTGTTGCAACTTCAACCTAACGCCACTCTGGTGGAAGAAAAACTGCATTCGCATTTGCTGAAATCCAACTGCCTGATCACCAGCCAGCCCGATTGGGCCAGCCTGTATATTCACTACAAGGGCCAGGCACTGGAGCATGCCAGCCTGCTGAAGTACCTGATCAGCTTCCGCGGCCACAATGAATTTCATGAACAATGTGTCGAGCGGATTTTTTCCGATCTCTGGCAACTGGCAGCCCCGGAATTTTTAACTGTGTATGCCCGTTACACCAGGCGGGGTGGACTGGATATTAATCCGTTCAGAAGCTCAGGCCAGGCCGATGTGCCGCAGTTCCGTCTGACCAGGCAATAGTAGGTCCACCAATAAAAAAAACCGCCGAAACGGCGGTTTTTTTTATTGGAAACTCAGAGTTAGTTGTTGTCTTCTGTCGCTTCAATCAGCGTTTCAGCAAACTCTTCAGGGCCAATCACCACACCTGGTTGTTGTGCGTGTGGGAATACGGCAATAGCCAGCTCGTCACCGTTCAGACCCGCCGTCCATTTGTCCAGCCATACGGCCACGTCCACCGCCTGCGCCTGACACTGAGCCCAGTCGCCGTTAATCCACTGCTCTGCCAGCTCGGCATGAGGCCAGACCGGAATACAACGCTCATCGTCGGCGTCCACCAGCACAAAACCTTCTTCATCAACCAGGATCCAGATTTGCTCTGTATCAGCCACGGCGTTGACGAAATAGTCATAACGCTGCTCTGCATCCAGTTCAGCCAGTTTGTTCAGATCGTCTGCTGTTAATTCATAGTTCATCGGTTGTCCCCTCAGGCGCCAGAAAAGGCGCGTATCATGACTGAAAGTGGCCTGCCCCGCCAGCGAATTTTATGGTGCTGTGGTGACCGCAAGACGCACTGGTACCTGCGGATAACAGACATCAATATTGCCATTGCCTTTGTGCTGATAAAATACATGGGTGCGCGAACGTCGCTCCGCCAGTCCTTGGGTGAATTCGGCCCCCGAGGTGTTCATCCACTCCAGTGGCAGCTGCTTGTCTGCGGCCAAATCCGACCCCAGCCGGGCACTTTTAATCTGGGTACGTTGCGCCGCATTGGAAATCACACCGCCTTGTTGAGTGTCACCACGCCGGATGCGGTTCAGCACCGACTGGCCCCACACCACTTTGCCCAAAGCCGACATATTTTTATCCAGGTGGCGCGGCGCCTGCCCCATCATAATGGCTAAATCGGCCACCCCGGTGTCTGGCTCATTGGCACGCGCCAGATTCACTACACCGGCACAATGCACCAGCCATTCCTGGCCTTTTTCCCGAGCCACCGCAAAGCCCTGATTAAAGCCGGTTTCTTCGGCCAGTAAATCCGGCTTCTGCACCAGCAGGTAGTCATCACCAGGCCGCACCGGCCAGCTGAATTCGGCTTTCATCGGTTCAAGTTGGGCCCGTTTGCCCCATTCGTGCTCCGGTACACCAAACTGAGCGACGAAACCTTCAATCACCCGGTAAAAGCTGACACCGTCATAAAAACCAGCCTTGGTCAGTTGTTTCACCCGCTCAACATGACGCGGTGCAAACTGGCTGGCCAGCAGGATCACCAGCGTGCCCTGATCAGTGTCCAGATACAATAAATCCTGCTGCGGCAGCGTCTGCCAGTTGGTAGGTTTATTTTGTGCCTGCGCAGAGGCCGCCCCAAGCGTCAGACCTGCAGCCAGCAACGCCAGTGGTATCCATTTTTTCATGTCATCTCCAAAGGGAAGAACCAGATCACTGCAGCGTACCGCAGGCCTTTGCCTGTCGCAACCAGCAGGAAAAACCAAAGGAAACGCGTCCGGAGCACTCCGGCTATCAATGTCAATGGGTCGCCAACGACAGGTAACCAGGCAAATACCAGGCTAAAAAGGCCATACCGCTGAAACTGAGTGCTGGCGTTTTGCAGTTGTGCGGGGCTAAAAGGAAACCAGCTTTTATGCTGAAACAGACTAAGCTTCAGGCCAAGATACCAATTCAGCACTGAACCCAAGGTATTAAACAGTGTCGCTACCCACCAGAGCAGCAGTGGGACATACCCTTGCTGCAACAGGCCCATCAGCACCAACTCAGAACCCAACGGCAACAGAGTGGCCGATACCAGAGCGCTCAGCGCCAGACTGGCGTACGCCAGCAGTTCAGACCCCATCAGCGCTACACCGCCTCCCGGCAGACTGGGTTAAGCAAACAACACCAGTACACTGAGCCTCAGCCAATACAGCAGTAAAAACACAGCCCCCAGCAAATACAGGCTGAATCTTAACCTGACGTTATTGCTGCCGGTATGAACCACGCAATGGGCCAGCCGGCTTAACACAAAACTCCAGCCCAACAGCACCAGCGGCCATTCCGCCAGCCCGGCAGGCAAAGTCAAAGCCACAGCGGCGAAATACAGCACCGGCAACTGAAACTGGTTGTCAAAGTTGCGGCTGGCGGTGATCACCGCTTCGTTGGCCCCCGTCAAATTCATGGTACGAAAAGCCTGCAGCGGAAATTCTTTATTACGTGCAGCGGCAAAACGGCGCCGTCCCATCAGCACCATCACAGCCAGCGTCAGCACCACCTGCACCAGCACAGAACCAAACAGCCACTTATCCATCTTTTTTGTTACTCCACACCAGAGCTTGTTGAGATTGCACGCAGTGTACGTGCTTGTCGTGATTCTGTCATGTTCCCCCGCTAGATTGGTTTTTTGTTATAGTGCGCCGGACTTTCAGAAGGAATGACGCGATGGCGCAATTGTATTTTTATTATTCGGCGATGAATGCCGGTAAATCGACGGCACTGCTGCAAAGCGCTTACAACTACCAGGAACGTGGCATGCAAGTGGCCCTGTTTACTGCAGCTATTGATGACAGGTTTGGGGTGGGCAAAATCAGCTCACGTATCGGCTTGTCGATGGACGCGCAGATTTTCGATGCCGGTTTTGATTTTGTCAGCCATTGCCGGGCCCTGCTTGCCGAAGGGCCATTGGATTGTGTGCTGATTGATGAGGCCCAGTTTCTGAGTAAAAACCAGGTCCGTCAGCTGACCGATGTGGTGGACACACTGAAAGTGCCAGTGCTGGCTTTTGGCCTGCGCACCGACTTTCTCGGCGAAACCTTTGCCGGCAGTCAGGCTCTGTTAGCCTGGGCCGACAAACTGATTGAATTAAAAACAGTCTGTCACTGTGGCCGTAAAGCCAACTTTGTGGTGCGGCTGGACCAAGATGGCCAGCCGGCGACGACCGGCAGCCAGGTGCAGATAGGTGGGAACAATCAATACGTCTCGATGTGCCGGGCCCATTTTAAGGAGTTGGTCTGGCGGGACTAACGGAGCATGAATGCGGGTGTTGTATGGAATTCAGGCCACTGGAAACGGTCATATCAGCAGAGCCAGGGCCATGGGCAAATACCTGCAACAGCAGGGTGTGCAGGTGGATTACCTGTTTTCCGGCCGGCCAGCTGACCAGCTGTTTGATATGGAGCAATTCGGCCGCTATCAAACCCGTACCGGTCTGAGTTTTGTTACTGAACAAGGCCAGGTCAATTACCTGAAAACTGCGCTGCAATCTCACCCTTTCCAGCTGTGGCAGGATGTGCGCCAACTGGATTGTCGCAGCTATGACCTGGTGCTGACCGATTTTGAGCCCGTCACAGCGCTGGCTGCGCGTCGTCAACAGGTTCGAGCCGTTGCCTTTGGTCACCAGTATGCCTTTTTACATCCGATCCCGATGACGCATGACAATTGGATCAGTCGCAGTGTATTCCGGCATTATGCGCCAGCCGAGCAACAAATAGGCCTGCACTGGCACCATTTCGGTCAACCCATTCTGCCGCCAATTGTGGATCTTGATGCCCATACTCCGCCGCCTGAAGCCGATTTGGTGCTGGTGTATCTGCCCTTTGAAGCGCCAGAACAGGTGCTGAACTGGCTTCGTCCCCTGACAGGTTTCAGATTCCGGCTCTATGGTCCAGGCCTGCTCAAAGCAGACCTGGGTCACATCTCAACCTCCCCGCCTTGCCTGGCCGATTTTAAACAGGACTTACACCGCTGTACTTTTGTCCTTTGCAACGCCGGTTTTGAGCTGGTCAGTGAAGCTTTGCAGCTGAAAAAGCGTATTCTGGTGAAGCCTTTGCTGCGCCAGATGGAACAGGAATCCAATGCGCTGGCACTGACCAGGCTGGCGCTTGGCAGTGCCTTGCCACAACTGAACAGCCAGCAGATTGGCCACTGGCTGCACAGCGATGCCCTCTATCAGCAGGTGCAGTACCCGAACGTGGCCAAGCGACTCGCCACCTGGATAGCCCAAGGGGCTGAAGCCAGTTCGCTCGACCCAAAAAGCTGGTGGTAAACAACAGGTTAAAACTAACCTTGTAACATATTTCGGCTGCAGACAAGCTATAACTTTGTGGTAGTCTGGTCCAGGTTAAACAGGGACTGCAGCGTGGCATCGAAACAAAGCTTTTACCGCAGCAAAAAAGTGCTGGTCATTGAAGATTATGAGCAGGTCATCGCTTATATGCGCAGCATGCTGACGCTGATAGGCTTTGAGCAGATGATCTTTGCCCGCAATGCCGAAACGGCCATTGCGGCCTGTCGGCGTCACGACTTTGATTTTGTGCTTTGTGATTACAATCTGGGGGAAGGCCGCGACGGTTATCAGCTGTTTGAAGCCATGAAAGCCGAGCGTTGTTTGCAGCCATCCTGCTGCTTTATTGTGATCAGCGGCGAACGTCAGCGCCAGGCCGTGTACGGCATGATCGAGTTTTTGCCTGACGATTACCTGCTGAAACCTTTCAGTTATGCCGAACTGCAACGCCGTATTGACCGCGCCTTTCATATAAAACACAGCCTGAAAGATGCCTATCAGGCCATTGCCGATGAGCAGTTTGAACCCGCATTACAACGCTGTGATGAAGCAGAACTGGCCCACCCCGAACACAGCAATTACATCATCCGGCTCAAAGGCGAGTTGCTGGTCAAACTCGGCCGTTTCAGTGAGGCTGAACAGCTGTACCAGCATAAACTGGACGATCGGGAGCTGGCGTGGGCCAAACTGGGCCTGGCTGTAGCCAAAGGTTACCTGGATAAAAGCGAGGAGGCCGAAGAGATGCTGCTCGATTTGGCCGAACAGAATGAAACCCGGATTGAAGCACTGGACTGGCTGACCCGTCTGTACCTGAGCCAACATAAACTGGAGCAGGCTTTTGAGACAGTGCGCACCGTCGCCGATGCCTCACCGAAAAACTACCTGCGCCAGCATGTGCTGGCCAACCTGGCTGTCGTCAATAATCAGCCTGAACTGGCAGTGCAAATTCACCGCCGTTTACTCGAAGCGGCCCGCTATTCCATTCATGATACGGCCGACAATATGCTGAACTACGCACGGGCCCTGGTGCAGCAGGCGCAACAGCAAAAGCCCGGCGAGCGCCGCCAGACGCTGCAGCGGGTAGAACATTTTCTGAAAGACATCAAAAAGCGCTTTCATCCAAGCACCTATGAAGCCGATAAACTGGTGCTGGATGCACGGGTGGCCGCCTTGGAAGGCAAAGCCGATCAAGCCCGGCAGTATCTGAAAAAAAGTGAAGATTTAAGTCAGCTCAAAGCCCCCAGTGCATCAGGGTTGCTGGACAGAGCCAGAGCTTATTTTGAAAGCGGCAATCTGGCGATGAGCGACCATTATATGGAAGCGCTGAACTCGCAATCACAAAGCGCCGATCTGTACCACAAAGCCATCAGCACCATGTTGCTGTCCGAACAGCAGAAGTACTCGCAAAAGCGCAGTACCATGCTGTCGAGCCATAACGCCGGTATTGAGGCATATAGCCAAGGCTCGTACTCAGAAGCGATCAGCTATTTTATTGAAGCGCAAAAAGCCATGCCAGCCAATGTCAATATTGCCTTGAACCTGTTGCAGGCCATCAGTCAGCGTGGCCGCCTGAACGAAGACTTATTGTTTCTGGCGCATAAATGCATGAATGTGATTGAGCAGGAAGCTGAGCTGCCAAAAGATCAGCGCAAGCGTTACCAGTACATCCGTAAACAAATTGAACAGATGATATAAAAAAGGCACTTCAGTTGAAGTGCCTGTGTCCGCAGAGACAAGACTATGACGGATAACCGTCCGGGTTCTGTTTTTGCCAGTTCCAGCTGTCACGCACCATATCGGTCAGCGTTTTCTCTGTTTTCCAGCCCAATAACCGCTGTGATTTTTCAGGGCAGGCATAACTGACGGGGGCATCCCCTGGGCGGCGCTCCACAATTTGATAAGGCACAGCAACCTGATTCACCTGCTCAAAAGTTTTCACAATTTCCAGCACAGAATGGCCGGAACCCGAGCCCAGATTAAAGGCTTCCAGGCCAGGCTTGCGTTCCAGATAGCGCATCGCGGCCAAATGGCCGTCCGCCAAATCGCTGACATGAATATAATCACGCACGCCGGTGCCGTCCGGTGTCGGGTAATCGCCTCCAAAAATACTCAGCTGCGCTAACTTGCCCACGGCCACCTGCGAGATAAATGGCATCAGATTATTCGGCAGCCCGTTCGGATCTTCACCAATCTGACCACTGCTGTCTGCGCCTACCGGGTTGAAGTAACGCAACAGTGCAATATTCCAGTCTGGGTTGACTTTCGCAAAATCCTCCAGAATGTACTCCACCATCAGTTTGGACTGGCCATAAGGGTTCACAGCGAAGCGATCTTTTTCTTCTGACAACGGCATCTGCTGCTCAGGCCTGTACACTGTCGCCGACGAGCTGAACACTAAATCTGTGCAGTTAAATTCCTGCATCACCTGACACAGGGTCAGAGTACCGGCCACATTGGTCTGGTAATAATTCAGCGGTAAACGCACCGATTCCCCTACTGCCTTTAAGCCGGCAAAATGGATGACCGCCGCAGGCCGGTGTGCAAAGAAGACCTCCTTTAACCTGTTGGCATCGAGAATGTCGCCTTGTTCTATGGCCAGGTTACTGTCATCCACCCCGGCTAAGGTTTTAACCCGCAGCAAGGCTTCCGGGCTTGAGTTGCAGTAGTTATCCAGACTGACCACCTGATAACCTGCTTTTAATAACGCCAAAATAGTGTGGCTGCCAATATAGCCGGCACCACCTGTCACTAATACTTTCTTCATTTATTCATCCCATCTTTCTACATCGGCGAACAGACGACGCTGCCACACAGGCTCTATTTTTGCCGAAGACCTCTTTATTTGAATCCGTTCAGGTCGTATTCCAACACCAAGCCTGTTTACAGGCTTTTGTATATCCAGCCTGAGAGTAAAGCGTATTCTGGCTGAAGCCAGCATGAACTGTTACTCTGGCCTGCAAAGCACTTGCAATTCACGATCAATATCTGCGGATAACCCCAGCTGAGACCAGCCTTGAATTCCCAACAACAACGACGAGTCGAGACAGGAATACAATGGCCGCTTTGCAGTCGCAGCAAAAGAATTCAGCCGGACAGGACTGAACTCCACCTTACCGGCCAGTAACCCGGCATGCAGAGCCCGTTGCACTATGAATGTCGCAAATTCAAACCGGCTGACACACTGTGGCCCGGCATAGTGATACAAACCAGGCCGAAAAGGCTGCAACACCAGTTGCCAGATCCGCTCAGCGAAATCCAAAGCCGACGTCGGACTGCCCCACTGGTCCGTCACCATCGATACTTTTTGCTGCGGTTCCTTCTGCAAAATAGCGAGCAGTTTTACCAGAAAATTACTGCCAAAGCCAGAATAAAGCCATGAGGTCCGCAGGATCAATGAATGCTGTGCATAGCTAAGCAGCAAGTGCTGTTCTGCCGCCAGTTTACTGGCCCCATACTGGTTCAGAGGCGACACTCTGACTTCTTCTGTATAGGGCTCGGTCGACAGACCATTAAAGACGTAATCGGTGGAAATATGGATCAGGGGTGTCCCCAGCGCTGAGGCCCATTGCACCAGCCAGCGCACCAGTTGGGTATTCAGCAACGAGCACTGCTCAGTGGCAAGTTCGGCCAGATCAACGTCTGTCCAGGCCGCTGCATTGATAATCAGGTCCGGCGCCGCTGCATCCAGCTGAGAGTTCAGCTGTGCCTGGTTCAGAGGAACCAGGCCAGAACGCCCCAGATAAGTCACCTTCAGCTGTGCAGGCTGGCTATAGGCCAGCGCCTGCGCCAGTTGACCATGTTCACCCAGCACCAGCACCTTCATAAGCCAGCGCCAAACAGTTCAGCCTGCACCAGAGTCGGCGCATTTTTGTCTTTATCCGACAAGATAGCCTGTGCCGGATAAGGCCAGGCAATCGCCAGTTGCGGGTCGTTCCACAGCAAGGCCCTATCCGATGGCGCGTCATAATAAGCCGAAACCTTGTACTGCACCTCAGCTTCAGCGGAAAGTACCTGAAAACCATGGGCAAAACCGGCTGGAATAAACAGCAATTGCCGGTCTTTGGCCTGTAAAGGTACAGCATAACTGCGGCCAAAATGAGTTGAATCCGGCCGCAAATCGACCGCCACATCAAAAATTTCACCGCTGATCACCCGGATCAATTTTGCCTGCGGCGGGTTCAGCTGATAGTGCAGCCCACGGATCACATACTGTCTGGAGACGGAAAATGATTCCTGCACAAAATGCACAGAATGGCCGACCGCTTCGTTTAATAAAGACTCCCGCCAGGCTTCAGCAAACAAGCCTCGCGGGTCTGTGAGTAATTCAGGTTCACATACCAACAGCTCTGAACCCTGTAACGCACTTATTTTCATGTGGTACGGACCTTACCGATAAAAGGGAGCCCGGGCTTCTGTGATGTCCATTAACCGCACTGGTCTGTGTAAGGCCTGACCACCATCACGTGAAATAGGTACCCAAGGCAAACGGCCACGCCCTGTGGATGATTTTAATGAGAACAGGTCGAACGGTATGGACACATAAAACCCTTTGGTAAAGCTGCCTTCTCCATACTGCTCAGCAGACATATCGGTAAAAGCGCCATAGGCCCCAACAATAATACCGCTGTCAAAACGGCGGGCGAACTCCAGGGTGACCCCTTTGTCCTTCGCCAGATACTGGCCCACACTGACCGTCACCAAAGAATCCTTCAGCCAGCTGTATTGCGGTTGCCAATAAGCCGATAAATGCCCGGTCACAGTTTTGTAGTCAAAAAATGCCAGTTCTTTCTCATACGAACGTTGTTTGACATAGTTCAGGTCCAGACCAAAAGCCAGACTTGAATCCACCGGCCGGTACAACACTTCGCCACCCACACCACCAAACATGGTTTCCAGATAACCGGCATACAGCTGACCATACCAATCGGGGCTCAATTCATCTGCCCATTGGGTAAACAAGTTTTCCATGGTTACATCACTGCGGGTCACATACTCTCGAACATAAGTACGAACCCTGGGTACACCGGTGTCAAAAGAATCCACTTTGTAGTTGAAATCATCAAAGTTGGTTAGCAGGTTAATTTTGGCCGTGCCGAACACTCCAAAATTTGGCGTTAATTTATAGGATGCATTGGCCAGCAAACCGGCCTGATACATATAAAAAGATTCCGGGTTACCAAAGGACTGGATCCAGAAGAAGTTGCTGCCAAGCCCTAATCCGGTGTAATCCTGCTCGGTCTGCCACTGGTGCGGCTGCGGGTTCTCACGTGTAAATGAGTCTGTTACCTTCAATCCAGGCTGTTGTGCAGTGCTTGCCGCAATAAACTGTTCTGCGTCAATATGCGTTTCGACAACAGGTAAACGCGCCGATTCAATCACAATCCGATAACTTTTTACCGATCCAGGCAAGTACTTGGCCAGCACCCGGCCAACCCGCTCCATCGCCACATCTTCATGACGAAACGCTACCTGACGGCCGGTCAGTACCAGCTCGTCGTCTGTCAGCTTGTAATTGTTCACCACAAAACCAGCATGGTGGTAGAGATCACTGGCTAAAGCCGCCTTATCAATCAGCTCAATGCGGTCAACGGCACGTTTCTCTGAAACTTCCGGAGGAGGCAGGTCCAACTTGACCTGGCTGATACTGTTGAAATTCAGCTTGTAGCTGACACCAAAACCAAAGGTATTGCCCCGCTGGTAATTGACGGTCAGATCAAAAGCATCATTGAGTGCATAGACGGCGGCGACGTTAAAATCTGAGTCCTGCTTCAATACGCCGGCAAAGTCCTGCTGATAGGTATTGCCATCGTATTCGGCTTTTAACCGCAGCGGCTGCCAGGGCGTTTGGTACTCAATACCGGCATACAGAGACGTCGGGCCCCGGAAGAACTTTTTATATTCCACCTTGCCACCTGAACCCGACACGCCACCAGGCCGTTCACAGAAACGGTCGCTCAAATCGCAAAAGGGGTTGGAGATATTGTCGCGCCGTCCCAGATAACCCCAGCCTAAACCCAGGTGTACATCGACCGGCCCAAAACGTTTGCTGGCGGCAATAAACTCACTTTCAAACAAGCCGGTCCCACCAAAGTCACGCACCCCAACGGACAGCTCCGGCAAATACAAAGATTCCTGCCACAACCGCAGCTTTACATCGATGCCTTTATCCTTGTAGGTCTGGTTACCGCTGAAACTTGGGTCTTCGCTGTAGAGCTGGGTGCGAACATCGGTATAACGAATGGTGGTCTCAAGCCAGGGGTAAAGCTGCAAAGAGGCTGACCAGAACCTGTATTCCTGGCTGTCGCTGTAATTCAGATAAAAATCACCTTCGGTGCTGTGCCGGGCGGTCGGCATCTGGATCAGACCGGTGCCGCCTTGCGCCATTTGCGAAGAGCCTGCCGGCGACTGCCAGAAATAATCAGCTGCCAGCGCCTGCTGAACCGAACAGGCCAACAGGCTCAGCGTCAAGTAATTCAACTTCTTCATTCCATTATCCTGTAACGTACCAAGGCCACCAGCTCTGTATTAATTTCTGCCAGCTCGTCCGGCAGTTCATCTGTGTCCAGACCTACCAGCGCTGTCATCCAGGGAGACACCGGTACAGTTTCGGCATTCCAGAAGCGAACCCCTGCCTTACGTACTTCGGCCTGTGTAACCAGATACAGATAATCCCTGTCTGCTGCCGCAGTGAATTCAGGCTTCAACTGGCTGGAGGTCAGGCCCTGTGTCAGAGGCCATTCAGTAACAGAAGTGAAGCCTGTCAGTGGTAATGTTTGTGGCCTTTTCCCGGCCACCAGTCTGTAGTGCCCGGGCGGCAGTTTGGGGTTCAACACCGCTTTGGTTCTGACCTTGTCAAGGTCCATGCTGCCCGGCACAGGTAATGCCACGCGCCATTGCAGGATCTCGGCTGCCAAACGGGCGATGGCCTGCGCTTCGGCCTCATCCTGTTGTTTCAGGTAGTGCTGGCGGGCCTGCTCCAATAACTGCAGAACCCGGATTTTTTGTTGCTCTGCCTGCATTAACGAGTCCGCATCTGTTTTGTACAAACGCACTGCAGGCCAATACGTCTCTGGTTGGCTGGCCTGCTGCAGCACAGCATCCAACCGCGGCGACTCAAAATAACCCCGGTACTGGCCCTGCCATTCCACCAGCACAACAGGTTCTGCCGCCCAGAGCGGCAAACAACACAAGCCAAGCAGGCTGGCCCATAACCTCATCAGACAGCTCCTTTGGTGATCAGCCCGCTTAAGCGGCCAGCTGCAGTCACATGTTCAATCAATAGGGGTGGGAAAAACGGCGCAATATGTTGCAGACTTTTCAACACCTGGCCTGAAGCCGGGTCCAGCCAGAACAGGTTCTCTGCGGTCTGACCATTGCCAAATGTAACCTGCTCCGTCACTTTACGGGTGTTCAGGGTCATGCCGGCAATATCAATTTGTTCGTTTTGCACAGCGCTGATGCGGTACTGGGTTTGCACTGAGCTTTCATTATTCGACCAGTCAGTCCGGCTGCTCCAGCTTAACCCCTGCCGTATGTCTTGTGCCTGGTTTTGCAGCGGGTCTGGCGTGTCTTCCTGGCTAAAAAGTAAATCTGTGCCAAACCCCGAAGTTTTCACCAAACGACCATTGCGGGTGTTCAGCATGGCGTGGTCCTGTGACAGCCATTTACGCTCGCCGTGCTCAATATAAGCAAGCACCACCAAGGCCCGGGATCTGTTGCCTGGCGTGATATAAAGCACATCGTATTTTTGCGCTGCAATATCTTCTTTGGATAAAGTCACACCAACGTCTGGGCTGAACGCTTGTTCAAGGGTATAGGCATAGTTGTAGTAAGTAGCGGAGCAGGAAAGTAAAGTGCTGAACGTCAATACCAGCAGGCAAGACCTGAAAATCATCATAAGCAGTCACTCTTGGGATCGCAGCGAATAAAAAGCCGCCAGAAGGCGGCTTTCTCATTACCAGTTCAATTACTGCAGTGTTGGTGCGTAAGTGAAAGTAACAGCTACTGTGGTAGTAGCAGTGCCGGTGCCGGTACCAGTTACAGTCACAGCTGTACCCACACAAGAACCATTCACCAGCGGGTCTGAACCATTACAGGTTGGAACCGGTGGTGGTGGTGGTGGTGGTACAGTATCACTGTCTGAGTTGCTGATAATGGCGGCCAGCACACCAGCGGCGACAGCACCTGCAACCACATAACCAGTGGAGATACCACCAATAGTGCTGGCAGCAGCAGCTGAACCGGCAGCAGCTTCTTCCTGAGCAGAAGCAGTACCAGCAACCAGCAGAGCGGCGGCTAATAACGCATTTAATTTAGTCATGACTATCATCCCTTTTTAAAAAGCTCCCACAGGATAGAGAAAAAACAACCTCGCGGCAAGAGCTGGTTTCAGTAAATGCGGTGAAATCAAAGGCTTCAGCCATTCACCGCACCAAGGTCCCGTTGGTCTGACAAGGATTGCATCACCAGGTTCCACATTTGTTCTGACTGCTGCTTGAGCAACGCGGAGGCCTGCAATAGTGGTTCTGCCGGTAAGGCCAGCAGTTCATCCATTAATTCAGCCAACTCATTCTCTGACAGCCCTGGGTCAAGCAAAAACCGCTGTTGCTGATAATCAGCGAACAAGGCCTGGTATTTATGGCTCCAGCTGGTACCAATACAAGGTATGCCCTGCGACAAGGCACTGACACAGCCATGAAAACGCGAGCAGATCACGGCTTTGCTTTGACCAATCAAGGCTTTCACCACTAAAGGATCGGCTTCCTGACGCAGTATCGCCCGGCCCTGACTGGCAGCGACCAACGCGTCGCACAATTGCTGGTCTTTTTTGCCTTCGTGGTTCAGCACCAGAACCTGCATTCCCTGCTCCAACGCCCTTAACATCAGATGGGTGAGCATCGGCAAATAACTGTTCTGCCAACGTTGATCCGAATTACGTGGGCTCAGCATCTGATAATTCGGGATCATCGTCAGGGTATTGGCAGGCAAGACGGGCACCAGCGACTCCCCCTGCACCAAATTGGTAAAATCCGGCGCTTGCCGAACCTTGCCTTGCGGGCAAAGCTCACGCAAATGCTGCAGGCTTTGTGGGTCTCTGGCGAGCACCAGCCGTGCTAAAGGCAGCGCCTCTGCCAGAGCACGCCGTTCTTTTTCCCGGCTAAAGGGCCCAAAGGCCTGGGGCAAAAACACATAGGCCTTGCCGCGTCTGGCAAAACGTTTTAATTCATCGGCCAGGTACAAACCATGCGCTTCCGGCCATTGGTCGCCATAGGCAAAACCACTGGCATCCAGCACCACATCAATATCCGCTTCCGTGACAATACCGAATTGGCGGATTAGCCATTGCCGCAGCTTTTTTGGCAGATAGTGGCTGTAGGCATTTATTTCAATGCCAAACAGCCGCAAACCTGCCTTTTGATAAGCGCCTAACAGGGCTCTGGCCTGATAAGGCGAGTTCGCTCCTGTTTGCAGCACCACCTGGGCTTGTGGCCAACACTGCTGAAGCTGCTGCAACACGGCATGCAACATCAGCTCTGCCCCCTTGTTCACAAACTGCACGCCACGAATTTCTATAAAAGTCACATTATTCCTTGTTTATGGCCTGAACCAGCCAGCCTGTTACTGAACAAAAACACACACAGCTGCTTATAACGTCACCTCACGCACCAACAGTGCATCGGTTTTCTTCTGAGAAAACGCAATGCCACCTTGCGGATCGGCATAGCCTATCGCCAGCAGCATCACCACCCTCTGATAAGGCTCCAACCCCAAGGTCTGGGCAATGGCTTTTTCCCGGCTTTCAATATCAGGCCAGTTGATTGGGCAGGTGGAGAGGCCAAGCGTTTCCAGCGCCAGCATTAACTGCATAGTAGCCAGCGAGGCATCGATGTAAATCACATGACGGTCCCGTTCGGCCGGATAACAGCTTAAATCCCCAATCACCACAATCAGACTGGGAATTTGTCCGGCAAAGCCCGTGGTGCCCATCGCCAAATCAGCCACTTTTGCGGCATCCTCAGGCCGGGGCAATAAATCAAAACGGTACGGCTGACGGTTGCAGGCGGAAGGTGCCAGGCTGGCCGCATTGACCGCCTGACGGATCAACGCAGGGTCTACCTGTTGTTTGGTAAACCAACGCACAGAACGTCGTCGCTGGTACAAAGTGTACAGATCAGCAAACACTATGGGGCAATCAGGCAATGCACTGGCGGGATAAGGAACCGAGCTGGCGCCTGGTTCAGTTGCGTCTCCAACCTGTTCAGTTAGCTCCCGGCTAAGCTGTTGCCACACTTGACCAAACAGGCTCCTGGCTTTCGCAATTTCTGCCGTATCTGTGACAAAGTCAAAATAACTATTCAGCACATCAGCGGCCCATTTGAGCTCTGCAGAACATATGCTTTTCTGCTGCACAGCCCGCTCGAAGATCACCACAGTTTCCATAATATAGTCGGAGGCAAAACTGGCCCGGCGCGGCTGCATAATCAGGCCTTTTTCCAGCCGGTGAATATTACGGCGCAACAAGGCGCTGCTTTGCCCTATCAGATGCAGGCGCTGTTGATAGGCCAATCGCCCCGACAAAACGGCTCGCTGCTCACGGTAGAACTGTGAGCTGAACAAATAATACAAACCCGCAGTCAGGTTTGACCGGGCCGCCAGTCTGGAGAAAAACAAGCTGATGGATCCCTTGAGCTGCTTGACGCCAGTTTTGACTGACAGAGGCACTAATGCTTTAATTTTTCTCACTCTTTACCAACCTATGCATCTACAACTTGAGTCAAATTAGCGCGCAATTTACTGACGCTAATCGCCATGGCGGTAAAAACCAGGCAATGTGCCGCCCCCACCAAGGCAAAAGCCGCAACAGCATGCACTGGGTTACCGGTGACGGACGCCATCCAATAGAGCGCCGACACTCTGAGACCTAGCGTCAAGAGGTTGAGTAGAATGGCCCAGTGTTGTATTTGCAATACCATCACCGCTTTTACGCTGGGTATATTAATGAACGCAAAGTACAACCAGACCGCCATCCACCCGGCGTACTCTCCGGACTGACGCCACTCAGCACCAAAAAGCCAGCCAACCAACGCCTCCCCCCAAACAGCGACAACACCAAAGGGCACCACCCCTGCCAATGCCAACCCTAGCGTAGCTTTGATCAAAAGATGGCTGTTGTCGCCCTGCTGTCGGTAAGCGATGGCAAAATGGCTGTAAAACGCGTCGCCAATGGCCCGGTTCAGCAGCATCGCTGGCAACTCGAGCAAGGTCTTGGCCAGCACATAAAAGCCAACGGTACTGCTTCCAAACAAAGCAGCCAGAATCAGTACTGGCACACTTTGCGCTGCCCCATTCAACAACTGTTGCGGTGTTTGAAACAGAGGAAAAGCACGATAGTGGCTTAGAGTCCGTTTGAGCCTGCGCCAATAGCGAAAGCTACGCGGACGAAAAACTAACGGTTGCCATGCATCGCGCAGGGGGTCACCGGCGACAGAGCTCAGTAACCTTTTGTGTGTCCAGCCCGCTACGCTCGTCAGGGTTATCAACACCGCTGAAACGGACCAACAGTATCCAACCAGGATACGAAGCACATTAAGCCCAATCGCTTGAATCAATTCCGCTTTCACTACAACAGTGAATTGTTGAAGCTTCAACAGTGTTTGCTGTGCAAGCTGCAACCTTGCCGAAAAAAGCAAAGCGACAGGCAGTAAATACACCAAATTCGCACTGCTCTCCAATGAAAACAGTTCAAGAAAATACGGCGTGAACCCGCATAAAAAAACAAAAAACATCAAGCTAAAACCCAAGGAGACCAGGTTGGACAGACTGACCAATGCCTTTGATTCGATCCGACTGGTGGTCAGCGGAAGCGCCGCTGGCAAGGAGAAGGCAGCTAAAGGCAGCAGCAGTTGCAGCACCGCGTTAAAAGCGCCAAACTCTCCGAACGCCTGTGGCCCATAGATGCGTAAGATCACCAACATGGCGGCATAGTTGATCAGCTGGCCAATTGCAGTCCCAGAGACCAACAGCGACAGCTGACGCACTATGTTATTTGCGAATAGCGTTCTCAGCACTCAGAGCCACCTGTGTTAGAAGTCAGTGTTTACGATGTGGTGGTAACAGTTGTTCGCATAACCAGCCAAACAGGCTGCCCGGTTTTTTGGACACACCATAACGCCAGAAGAACCAGCGTTTAAACGGTACCAGCACATACAACAAATTCAAATCTGTCCAATATTCACTGTAGCGATACAACCTTGCACTCCATTTGGTCGTTTTCACATCTGCATTTCCCGAGACAGGTCCGCCTATGCTGAATACCTGCATCTGCTGTTCAATAAAGTGGATCCAAAGCTGCTTATTTAACCTTGATTCCGCAGAAACACTTTGCCAATACTCAATAAATTCATTGTCCCAAAATGGCATCCACCAGTCATACCCGTAAAAGTCATAGTAGCGGTTTGAATTCACTATGAATTTGGCCTGGCGTTCCTTGAAATTCCATACTTCGCACAAGGTCGCAGCATCCTGGTACTGCCCTTGATCCATCAGTGCCGCCAGTTCTGAATAAAGCTTTGCTCTTAAAGGCTGACTCAGTGTTTCAGCACTCAACGCATAATGGCTACGAATGATCGCCTGACAGGCTGCCTCAAGGCACTCATGCTCTGTAACAGACGAGGGCAATATTGGCCTGTGGCCACCACTCAAAAAATCCGCGGTGTGACCCGGCACGAATACGGCATCAGGCTGCACTACCCCCATTCGCCTCAACTGATGCAGCGCCAATATAACCTGTACTGGCGGCACCGAAGCATATTGGTGACCAAACTGCAAAAAGCGGGAAAACTCTTGCTCACCCGCAAAAACTCGCCAGTCCTTTCGGCTATAAATGATTGGCGTCCAAGCTAAACCCAGGGCTTTAGCAACCATTTCACCTTTGGCTACCTCTGGACTGCCTGCCCGGCCAAAAGAAAAGGTAAATATATTAGTGTAACCAGACTTCTTCAGCGCCAATGCCAGTGCTCTGGAGTCATAACCACCACTTAACGGTAACACTATCTGTCTGCCGCCTGCATATTGAAGCAGGCGCTGGATACAACGCACCAGTAAAGCGTCCAGACACAGTTCCAACTCATGCATTGGCTGACTGGCGTCAGCAGCACCTAAAACAGGTAAAGCAAAATAATGCTGCTGTCGGATGACGTGTCCATCATGCTCGACATAACTGCACGACGGCACTTGCCGGATAGACGCAAGCAAAGTCCCGGCTCCGGTGACATAACCGGTGTGACGAAACTCCTCCACATGCAAGTCATCGTAATCCGCTAACTCTGGATGCAGCGTCACCAGATGTTGCGCAGAATCCGATACCAACAGCCTCCCTTGCCACTGGCAGTAAAACAACGGCTTGCTTCTGAGTTTATCAACGCAGAGGTACAGCTTTTGCTGATAGAAAAAGATGATTGAGAAAAAACCATTCAAGCGGGCAAGCAATTCCGGTAAAGCACGGTTTTCAATAGCCTGCTTCAGGCAGTTCTCAAGTTTATGAGTGGATAAAAGCTCATCGTCATCAAAAGCTGCGCCGAACAAATACCCATGCTGCATTTGGCTGGGTTTACCAAAACAGGCAGTCAGCTCCAAGTCGATATCCAAATTCAGACACTCATGGAGTGTCGTTTTCATTACGGACATCATAGACAAATTAGCCAGACCAGATCGATCTGACAGAATTTCATTTGATCAACCACGTAAGTCAACATTGTCAGCAATACTCGGAGAGGTATCTGTAGCATGCTCTTTAACTTTACGCAGAGCTGCGACTTCGGCCTCCAACAGCGCATTGTGTTGTAACAACCTTTCAACGTCCGCTTTAATTTGCGTCTTTTCTACGTCATTTAATACGAGCTTAATCAAAATTCCTGCAATACCGACCAACACCAATAAGATTGGAGGATAAGAGATCCCAAGGCTAAGCCCGATTTTATCAACGATATCAGTAAACAGAGACAAGAGGAGTATAAACAAGGACAGCAACAGCCAAATCAGCCCGTCTTTTGTTACCAAGTGATCTTTACGAACCAGATAAAAAATAAAGGCAGACACTGAAACGCCGATAAGAGCAGCAACCAATTGAACACTCGAGACCATTTTAAGTTCTTTTCCTTGTTCTGAGATTTAACTTGCTAATACACAGAAAACAGGTTGTCAGCATGTAATAGGATACCCTTGACCAAGAAAAGAAGATGCGCGATTTTCCCTTAGTCCTGGGTGACATCTGAACTTCTTTTTCAACCAGCTTAAAACCTTGTTGTTGCAATAACATCAAAACGCCGAGATCCTGGAACTCCAGTAAGGATGCCCCTTTTTGTATCATCAAGCCAATGGCATCTTTGCTGTACACACGCAACCCAGAAGTTAAATCACGAATTTGCACACCAGATAATTGTCGCAGCAACCACCAGGCAAATTGGCGATACAGGCTGCCTCGCCCCGGGCATGAACCTATGATAAGTTCAGCGTCAGTATTTCGACAATTCAGCAACTCTTGCAATACTTCTGGATGATGCTGCCCATCGGCGTCAATGGTAATAACAGTGTTGTAGCCATGGGATGCAGCATAAACAAATCCGGTCTGCATGGCCCGCCATGCCCCCATTTGACGTAAATGCCTGACAACAATTGCACCAGACCCCTTCGCCACATCAGAGGTACCGTCAGTACTGCCATCATCGACAACCAATACTGTTGCATCTACTGAGGCATAGCAGCGGTTAATCACATCAAACAAAGTTGCTTCTTCATTAACAGCCGGAATAACAATTAGGATAGGACCGAACACTTTTGGCATTGTTTTATAAGTACAAACCATCGATTCTAACCAGCCAGAACAAAAAAGGCGATCTTTATCAGGATGAACTTGTCAGTCTGGCGTAGAGACAATTTATTTTTTCTGCAACAGTTGAGATGTCGAAGCAACTTTGAAAACGCAACCTGGCTGCCTGCCCATAAGCAATACAGATTTCTGGCGCCGCCATCAATCGTTCGATCTGCCCTTTGAGCTCTTCTACCAAGCCTGGAGCAACAACCCATCCAGTCTGATTGTGCTGGACAACCCAAGACATAGCCGATCCCTCTACACTCGTCACTAACGCAGGTTTGGCTCTTCGTGCTGCCTCAAGCAGCACCAATCCAAAGGCTTCGGTTTTTTCAATGGAAGGCAACACGAGCAGATCACATTGCTCCAAGAGTTGATTGATATCCTCACCAGATACCCGACCAGCCATATACACATTGTTAAGCTGCAACTGATGGATCTGATGTTTAATTTCGTCTTCTAATTCGCCTTCTCCAACAACCGTCAGTTGCACTAAGTCGCGCGGTAATGCAGATAAAGCGTTCAGTAACACCCGGTGCCCTTTGTAATAGGTCAATCGTCCGATCATCAACAGACGCAAAGGCCCGGGCCGCCGGATTTCCGAACTCAGGCAAGGAACGTCTGGTAGCCCCAGCGGGATAACCTCAACTTTATCCCGAAAACTCGCCAACACTTTGCTCGACTGAACATAAGCTTCAGAGGTGCATATGATGGCAGCAGCTTTCGACAGAACAGCCTTCTCAAATGGTCGGTAGAAAGGGTACAACAACCGTAAATACCAAGGCGCCTTCTCCCCCAACACGTCAGAATGCCAATGCACAACCCAAGGTAGCTTACGCGCTTGATAGGACAATAACAGCCAGAATACTGAAGTATTGGGCATATGCAGATGCAACACCTGTGGCTTAGTAAGCGCAGCGCAACGCTGATAATCACGCAAAAACCAGGGACTTACCGGAGCAAACACCAGCCGCCCAAAACAGGCGGCCCGGTAAATCAGCGATTGATTATGCTGGTGAATATCAGAGCGCCAGCTATACAAATGCTGGTGAACCAAGGCATCAGCCTTCACACCCGCCGAATTCTGGGCGTTGAGCAAGTCCGCCATAAAGTTTTCGATGCCGCCTAAAAATGGCGGAAAAAACTTACCTACGTGCAGTACCCTGAGTGCAGCAATGCGGTTTGTTCCGATGCTCATCATTACCGCCCTGTCAGTTTCCGCCTTGCGCAGCCGCCTGCTGACGACACCAGTTCAGCGTCGTATCAACCAAAAACTCAGCTTTCGCTTGGCTGTCCGATTCTGCATAGCAGCGAAGTTCGGGGGCATTACCACTTGGACGCAAGTGAATGATGTCACCATTGACCAGGCTGATTCGTAATCCGTCTGTCGTATTAAGCGAGCAAACCGCGGTTTCCAACGCCAACGCCTTTAACAAAAGTTCAGGTGACTGCTGGCAAGAAGCGATCAGCGTCCGACTCAGATCTGTGGCAATATTTTGCACACGATCACTACTGGTAAAACGTGCTGGTAGCTGCTGGTAGAGCTCAGACAGCGGAGCCCCATCTGCAAGCTGGACTATAGCCAACAAAGGAAGCACGGCGTCTCGCGTAGGCAATGCAGGCAATATTTGCCCATTCATAGGCAAGTCAGAACCGAGCAGAAAGCCACCATTGGCTTCAAATCCAGCTTTACTACCCTGAATTTTTTCAAACTGTTCTATAACATAGGGGGAGCCGATACGGGTTCTTACCACTGTCTCAAACCAACCCGAAAGTTCAATAGCAGTGTTGCAACTTACCGGAACAGCCAAATGACGGATCCTTAACGCTTTTGCGCAAAAAGCGCCTAAGACGTCCCCTCGAAACCAATTGCCTTGCTCATCCGCAACCAGAGGCCTATCCCCGTCGCCGTCCGTAGAAAAAAGCAAATCCAGTTGGTATTGCGCACACCAAGTCTTGGCACGGGCTTTGTCTTCATCGGAAACCGCTTCTGTATCTATGGGCACAAAAGTTTCTGAACGCCCTAATTCCACCACCTGAGCGCCGAGTTGCTGAAACAAATCAGTGTAAAGATCGCGGCCAGCCGCCGAATGCTGATAAAGCCCGATTCGTTTTCCTCTGAATAAATCAGCAGAAAATACATTGGTATAGCGCTTGAGATAACAGGCTCTGGCGTGGTCGCTTACTACCACATTCTGAACTGAAGCGATCGGCGCATCGGGTAAGTGCGCCGATATCATCGCGGCTTCATGCTGCTTGGTGATTTCCCCATCACGGGTATAAAACTTCAGACCGTTACGATCAAAGGGAATGTGGCTGCCGGTAATCATAATTGCAGGCAAATTCAGTTGTTTGGCATAAGCAGCCAGCGCAGGAGTCGGCAATACGCCACAGAACAATGGCTCCACCCCTAAATGACGCAAAGCGCTGCAAATATGCTGCAAAATAACTGGACTGCTCGGCCGTAAATCCATCGCTATCACTAACTCAGTGCAGTCAGCTTGTTCGTGGCAGAGTTGTACAAATGCTGCGGTGTAAGCCCAACAGGCCTCGTAACTAAAATCGACAACCAGACCGCGGGCACCACTAGTGCCAAATTGGATGTTAAATGCATTTAACTGAATCAAAATAGGTCCTATGAAAAAATGATGACTATATGACAAAACGCCAAAGACCCGCATCAGGCATATCTCCCACAGGCCCTAACAGACGCTTTCATTTACGCGCTGATGACATATTCTAACCTATCTGTTCATTACCACTACAACTAAAGTTAATGACAGCAAATCAGTTGGTTGTTAACATATCTTCGATTCTGTTCTGTCGCATCCATTTCTCTGGCAGCTAAATTTACTGACAAGGATTATATTGAAAATCCAATGCTTGGCTTACTCCGTTTAATTTTTGCATCCATTGTGATGTTCATGCATTTATTTTCTGGCTTGGCTGCCTTAGGAATTTATTGTGTTTTTGGCTTTTATGTCATGAGTGGATTTCTGATGACCCGTATCATGCATGAAAGCTATGGTTACAGTTGGCGTGGTATGGCTTGTTTTTTAGCTAACAGGGCTCTTCGATTATACCCAGTGTATTGGGTCGCACTTCTGTTAACAGTCTTATTGATTTTGGGATTTGGATCCGAGCTCGTGCGTGGATATCATGCAAGCATCTATTTACCAGACTCACTCGAAAGTTACTTGCAAAATATTTTCATTGCATTTATTGCTTGGTTTCCAGCCTCCGTCAATCCCAGATTAGTACCTCCAACTTGGGCTATCACAGTAGAAATCTGCATGTACTTACTGATAGTTGTCGGGATTTCCAAAACCTTTTTTCGGGTAAAAGTTTGGCTGATAGTTTCACTGATTTATGTGGGATATACCTATTATGTTGGAGCCCCGTGGAATGCGCGTTATGGCCCGGCAGCCGCAGCCTCGCTACCTTTTTCAGTGGGTGCAGCGACGTACTTTCTATCAAAAAATATAAAGCTCAGTAAGTTTATGTTGCGCTGGAGGCTATCTGCCGGGCCTTGCTTTTTATTGCTGCTAACCAACGGTATCTTCTTCAGTTGTTTGGCTCCTGTTGGACAAACACTGCTATCTGAAATCGGTGTCTATCTGAACATAATTTTCTGTGCACTGCTGATTTTTACCATAGCAAATGGAACTCAAATTGCCCCGCTCAGCATTTCTCTTGATCAGCGACTGGGCGACTACGCTTACCCCATTTACCTGATGCATTGGCAAGTTGGCTTGATTGCTTCTTACATCCTGTACGGTGAGGCCTTCCACGAATACAGTGAAAGGGGATTCTATAGTTTGTTGCTATCAATTCTGCTCGTCATCATGATATCGACCATCTCAATTCACCTGATTGAGCAACCGCTCCTTAAGGCAAGATCCAAAATACGCTTTATGAGCCAGGGAGCTGGCATACCAACAAAGGACACTGCACAGATTCCTCTCTGAGGGGCGTGCCAAGTGCTGTAACTCCGTTTGCAGGCAGTGCTGAATTGAAGAACGCTAAGAATCACGGCTACCGCTTTCGCTGACAAACCTAATTGGTTGATGAAAAGCTAGTTCTCTCCGTTGAACTGACAACATAAAGAATGGTGCGGATTTTCATGAGGCCAGATTCAGAGAACTGTGAGTAGCCATTATTCAACAACGTGGACCCGAAACTCCTCTGTCATTGTCACATATCACTACTTACCTGCACTTTTGGTTGCGTAATGTTGTCCCATCAACACCTTTTTATAGACCGCCAGGGTTTCGTTGGCGCAATGCTGCCATGAGTAGGATGCGCTTAATTCAATACCTTTTAACTCGGATTTATGACGCCACTCTGCATCTTCAGATAAGCGCTTAATACAGTAGCTCATCGCGTCAGAATCCTCAGCATCGACATACGAAGCCGCTTCTCCTGCAAACTCCTGCATTGACGTTCCCAGAGTCGTCATGACAGCGGTTCCACTTTGCATCGCTTCCAATACCGGTAGTCCAAATCCTTCGTAGACAGAGGGATACAGCAAAGCCGTCGCCGCAGAATACAACTGCACCAGATATCGTTGACTCAGATACCCTTTATACAATACCAGACCGCGGCGTTGTAACTGAGTAATACGCTGATGTTCTGCTGAGGAATTCCAGCCTTCACTACCGACGATAACTAGCGGGAAAGGGGAAGCAGTTGTCGATGCATACTTTTCATAACCGTCTAGCAACCTCAAGATATTTTTTCTCGGCTCAATTGTGGAAACAAATAAAAAGAATTTGTTGTAGCTAATTCCAAACAACGATAATGCTTCTAGACATTCAGTTTGAACGCGCGGTCTGAACTCATCATCCGCTGCCAAATAGACCCTGCTCACTCGAGAGTTACTCAAGCCATAATGTTGGATCAACTGCGCAGCAACAATATCTGAGTCACAAATGATGTGTGCATCACTTCTTATGGCTTTATCCATTTGACGGTTGGACAACGCGACGCGGGTGGCAGGATGAAACTGCGGATAAAGCACTGTAGATAAGTCATGAAAAGTCACAACTTTCTGACCAGAAAATTTGGGGATAAAAAAGTTAGGAGAATGAAACAGGTGATCAGTATGTTTCGTCAGTCGAATTGCTTCAATCAGGGGCATTGCTTTTTCATAGCAATAAACTGCTGATCTGGAAGAAGCTAATTTACGTCTTATCAATGAGAAGGCACCTTGCTTCACCTGCTCTGTAGAGGATTGAATTGCCGATTGATCTAACAGCGAATGGTCAAAAAAACGTCCAAAAGCAAATAGCTTTAATTCTGCTACTTCAGCATTCACTGCAAAAGCTTTCGCTAAACACCGGGTATAGTGCCCAATCCCGGTCAATGGTCCCAGTAAAGGATCGGCCCCTAAAATCAGTTTCAGCCCTTTAGCATTCATTTGCTCGAGTACATCCAGGCTAAAGTTTCCTCTAAATCGGTATAGTGTCGATAGTCACCGATCACGGCCCGGAGTTTGTCCTCCGACCCGTACAATTGCTTAACTTCATTTGACCGGACAAAGGCAGGATTTACTTGCACACCTAGTTTGAATCCCGTAATCCGCTGCATCATCTCGATGACCTGCATCAGGTTGACAGGTTTACCTGAGCAAAGATTAAACTCCTCTGAATCTACATTGGATTCAACTAATTTCAGGTATGCGGTAGCTAGGTCACGGACATCCGTAAAGTCCCGGGCGACATCCAGATTACCAAGCTCTAGCACTGCTTGTTGCCGCTTAAATGCGGCAACAATTTTAGGCAATAAAAAGTGTTCGGCCTGGCCTACACCTGTGTAATTAAAAGGCCTGGTGATGATGATAGGTAAGTCAGCCATCCGACTACGACAGGCGTATTCCATTGCAACTTTGGATACGGCGTAATCATTGACTGGCGATAACTGAGTCCGCTCTGTAATTGGCAACTCTGCACTGTTGCCATAAACATTACCACTACTGGCTACCAATACTTTCTGTACTGCCGGACATGTTGTTTTTATAGCGTCCAGCAAATTTACCGTTCCAACCAAATTCGTCTGGTATATATCCTGCACCGAACCATGAGCGACGAACGATATTGCGGCCAAATGAAGCACATAATTTGGTTTCACTTGTGCCAATATAGCCTCAATGCTGGATTTATCCGTTAAATCACAGGCATAGAGTTCTGAATAATCAGCATCCGGCACCGCTTTGCTAAAGCTGGTACCGACTAAACGAATTCCCAACTCTTTTCCTTGGCGGGCTATCCAGCGACCGGTAAAACCGGTCGCTCCTGTTACCAGCATAGTTTTTTGCATCAGAATGAAAATCCGATGGTATTGCGACGCAGATCGGCCTCTACCATCATCTGGCACAATTCTTCCAGAGTGGTTTTCGGCTCCCAACCCAAAACAGCTTTAGCTTTAGCTGGGTTACCAATCAACAAATCAACTTCTGCCGGGCGATAGAACTTTGGATTGACCTGAACAATGACTTTTCCAGTGGATACATCAATGGCTTTTTCAGCTTCACCATTCCCCTGCCATTCAATAGCAATATCAGCCGCTTTACAGGCCAAAGATACAAAATCACGGACAGTTTCAGTGCGGTTTGTTGCTAACACAAAGGTATCAGGTTCGTCAGCCTGCAACATACGCCACATGCCTTCGACATAATCCTTGGCATAACCCCAGTCACGTTTTGCATCCATGTTACCAAGTTCCAGCACATCTAATTTGCCCAACTTAATTTTGGCAATGGAGTCACTGATTTTACGGGTCACAAATTCCTGACCGCGCAGTGGGGATTCGTGGTTAAACAGAATGCCGCTCGTACCAAAAATACCGTAGGACTCACGGTAGTTAATAGTCATCCAATGAGCATACAGCTTAGCAACACCGTAAGGGCTGCGCGGATAAAAAGGGGTGTCTTCAATTTGAGGAATTGCCTGAACTTTACCAAACATTTCAGAGGTCGAGGCCTGATAGAAACGGATTTTTGGATTCACAATCCGAATGGCTTCAAGCAAATTTACCGGCCCTATGCCCGTAATCTCCGCAGTGGTTAACGGCTGCTCAAAAGAGACACCGACAAAACTCTGCGCCGCCAGGTTATACACTTCTGTCGCTTCAGTTTGCTGCAATAATCGAATGCTGGCAGACAAATCCGTCAAATCATACTCAACGAGATGCAAATTCGGGTGCTTACGTATCCCTAATTCGTCTATACGCCAGAAATTTACTGACGCGGTCCGGCGATAGGTACCATACACTTTATAGCCCTTTGCCAATAATAACTCCGCCAGATATGCGCCATCTTGGCCAGTAATTCCCGTAACAATCGCTTTCATTCCTACCAGTTCCTTTCGTTTAAATTCTATTTTTTACACTAAATACTTGATCTGCATAGATCCGTTAAACATCTCAAATTAGAATGATGCTATTTTAATGCAATGAATATCTACTCAACCAAATACCTAGTTTTCGGCGGTCTTCAGACATCCCCATTTCAAATGGCGATTTAGGAGCGGCTATGTGGAGCTCCAATTCAATGCTACTGTTACTGCATTGTTCGGGAGCTACCTCTACTTCCAAATCCACAGCAGCTTCAATATCCCCTTTATATAAGGTCTTTTGTTGATGTTTAATTTCAATAGATTGACGGCCAAAAGGTGTCAGTTGCAAACGTATACGCAGGACATCCTGCTGGAAATAAAATTGTTTCTCACTACACGGTAAACTGAGAACAGCTTTGCTACCAATTGACCAGACTCCTGTAGCTTCAATACCGCTCCAACCAGATGCCAAACCTGCATTACCCCGTTGGTCTATTCCCACTAAATACTCGCCAACTGATAATTCCAGTTCTGACGCATCCACCTGTTGCCCTGTCAACCTAATATAATAAGGCTGTGTATCCTGTCGACTAGCAGCGACGGTTTGAAGCACATCTGAAATTTTTCCCTGATCGAAAAAGCATGAAGCTGGCGCCAGCACCCTATTTCGACCACCACCGGGAATAACCAAGGTCTTTGCGCAATCAGGTCCAATGATGGCCAGAGGGTTCACTTGGCCTATTTCCTCACCGTAACCACCGAATTTTTCGATAAAAATTTCAGGATGCGGCGAATACCATCTGCTCAAGTTCGACTGCACGAATGTGGAAAACGCACTTGGATAGGGTAAATTTTCCTTATTGGACGGTGCACTCACAGCAAAGTTATACCAAGTATTACCCCCTAAAAGCACCACACACACCAGCGCCAAAACCCGATGACCATCCAAGTGCTTCAGCACATAAACCAGCAACGGCACAAAAAGAGGCAAATACCACAGGGCGTAACGGGCAGGACCAGCTCCGGCTCCGGAGTTTAGATTCTCTGTTGATGAATGAGCATATAAATTGATCGCAAGAAATGCCATCATAAACAAAATGAAAAAACGGTTGTCTTGTTCTGTTGTTGTAGGCTTCTCTATAAACCTAAAATAAAAACACAAGCCTAGGATAAGCATTCCTATCGGCCAGAAGGGTAACAGTCCCACATCAGGGTCAAGCAACCATATATAAAATATTGATAGGTTCAAGCCTAAATCTGCACCCATTGTCAATAGTTGTGGTGTGACAACACCATATCGAAAGAAATAGTACGTTGGATGAAGCAAGACAAGAATTGCAGTGCCGAGAGTTAATACGACCTCAAACAATGTCAAAGCTTCCCTTCGTTTAATAAGTATCCGGTAACAAAACGGAAGAAATGCCACCAAGGCAAAGGATGGATTTTGGGTTGAAGCCATCGCGAAAAAAAACGAACCTGCCAAATAAAATCTGCGATGTACACAAGCCACTGCTAACATGCAGAGCACAACTGTCAGAAGTTCAGTATGAACCTTATCCAAGTACCATAACATAGGTGACAACAGCGTCATAATGAACGCCACTGCCAGCCCTCGCCTTCCATAAAGGCGGATAAACACCACAAACAATGCCATCAAAAGCACAAAGTGCAACAACAGAAAACTGTGATGTACCTGCAAGCCCAATCCGACAGCGTTGAAAGGTAACGCGACTAAAAATGCAAGAAAGCTATAAAACCAAAAGTGGTTAAAATCAGCCGTTTTTCCAATTCGTAATTCTGGAAATTTCTCCATAACGTGCTGAAGAGAAGGCATATATTCAACTAGGTGGGTGTCAACTAACGCTTGATAGTGAGCAAAAGCAGAGTCAGTCATCCAAGGTCGAAAGGTATCGGCCCACGCATAATATAACGCATAATATTCGCTACCATCACCAACACGAATGGCTGCCTGCTGGGACAAGTAAATAAATACCCCTCCCAGCCCTGCAAACACCAGCAAATACAGCCAATAAAGTGAAAGACTGCTTAATACACGAGTCAACATTAATCACCTAACTTGGCAGCAATAGCCCTGCCTTCTCGGATGGCATAGTTGGTTCCGCGATCTTCAGGATAGATCTGGGCCATTGTAGAAATCAGAGCATTATCAAATGGAGTAGTGATACCTGGTACGTACTCTGAATAACCACGCTCAGTAACAGGCTGCGCATACTCAGCGCGCCACACTTTGTAATCTACCACCCAAGATTCATCCAGATTTGGAAACATTCGCTTTAAATGTCCCATTGCAAACTGATAATACTCCTCATCTGAGTACTCCCAGACTGGGTCTTCAACAGCGAGGTATCTAGACAGATACGCAATATGAGTCCCTTTATAGTTGTCTGGTGTATCAAAATTGGTATGTTCAATCACCCCGACAAAAGGGAAACCAGGGTCGTTCACATTTAACCAATAGGTTTCTGACAGGCTCTGCTTTAAACGCAGCACCAGACAGACGTTCCCTAGGTATTTCACCCGCCGTAAAGATTCAAGCCAGGCAGGTTCAGCTTTTTGTTGCAAAATATCGGCGATGATAGGGAATGAAGTTGTGAACAAAAACTTGTCACCTTCCACCCGTCCTTCATTGGTCAGAACGGAGGTGATTTTGTTGTCTGCCGTTTCAACAGCAGACACTCTTTGGCCAAAGCTCACGTCACCACCCAGCTGACGAATAGCTTCCACCATTTTGTCTGCTAAACGCCCAAATCCGCCTTTGAAGTATGCCAGCTCTTCACCACCTTTGTCATTTCTGGTGCTGCCACGTAATACCAGTTTTTTCCACATCCATACAGCATTAACCGCTTCGGCAAAAACCGAAAACTTGGCTGTAATCAAAGGTTCCCAGACGGTTCGATACACCGACTTACCGCATAATGGCTCCAACCACTCGCGAATACTCAGGTGCTCGATGCTTTTCCAGTCCTTGATACGACGCACCTGAAATACCAATAAGCCTAGCCGAATACGATCAATAAAAGATAAGGCTTTAAACCGAAGCAAATCCAGCGGTGTAGAAAGTTTCCACATACGACCGTTGAAATACATCCCAGTGCGGGTTGGTAGCAGGATGACATCACCTTCAAGCCCTAACTCTTTTACTAACTCAGGCACATATAAATCATTGTTAAACCAGTGATGATAAAACTTCTCTACTTTCACACCGTCATTGAAACTAAAGGTTCCGCCAAGTCCACCAGGGCCATCATCAGCTTCGATCACCTGCACTGACTTTCCTTGCTTAGACAGTACATAAGCAGCTGTCAGCCCCGTAAAACCACCACCAACAATCACTACATCATATTTTTTCATTCTCAATCCTACGAATACTTCAATTTTGCACAGACTGCAGTTTTGCGGCAGTGAAAAGCTCAGGGCGAGCCAGCAATGCGACTAATCCAGCCACTGTGGTCAAAAGCCACAACGCCAGATGCACAACAATGGCGTAACTCGCTGCCTCAGCATTAGATACACCCGTCATTAAAACAGCCGTATACGCTGCCAGATGAAACGGACCAACATAACCAGGCGATGAAGGTACTAAGGTAGACAATGTCGCCAATGCCATAATCAATAACGCCGCTGCCGGCGATACATCAATGCCAAACCCCAATAAGATGAAATAAAACAGCCCGGCTTCTCCAGCCCAGATCAGCATCGACAAAACCAGCACTGCTGTCAGCATCCCGGGCCTGGACATTTGGTTTAAACCTGAGAAAAACTCAGCAAAAGCCTTGCACAGTTTTGTTTTGGTTTCGGATAGATTGGCCTGAGCAGACCAATGCAGCAGCCAGTGACTTAAAGAACCGCTAAACAGAATCCCAGCCAACAGCAAACCGCTACCAAGCGAGACCAGGGTCATTGCCAGAGTTTGGTAATTTGGAGGGATCTGAAAGCTTTGAATAACACCCAGTCCTATCATCAGACAAAACACCAGTGTCACCAGATCAACCAAACGTTCAATCACCAGACTGCTGGTCGCCGTGGCTTTAGTGATTCCCATGGAGGCAGGGAACACCAGAGCACGCACAACGTCGCCCAGACGTAACGGCAACACATTGTTCAATGCAATAGAACCTAAAAATGGGGCGATGCATTGCGAATACCGGAGCCCGGCACCCGCTGATTTTAACATTAATGACCAACGCAGAACCCGCATGGCATACCCGAAAGCCAGCGAAACCGCACCGGCAATCAGGTACAGGCTGTTAAAGCCTTCAAATGCCTGAATCACGTCAGCTATGTTGACTTGTCTATACAACACAAATAGGCACAGAAGGGTAATGCCGAAACCCAGCAGATGCTTCAGTTTTCCCTGCAGGGCAAAACCAACAGTTTTGCCCATCAGTTTCTCCAACTTTGCCAAGGCGCGCGTCCACTGGCCCACAACGCTTCAAGTTCACGTTTATCTCTGAGTGTGTCGCACGGCTGCCAAAATCCGGTATGATGAAAAGCAACCAGTTGTCCGTCTTTAGCAAGATTAGAAAGTGGCTCCCGCTCCCATGAAGTCGAATCCGCATCGATATATGGAATCACTTCTGGTTCCAGTACAAAAAAACCACCGTTAATCCAACCAATTTCGTCGCTGGGTTTTTCTTCAAAACTGGACACCTGATTGGAGGTAGTAATATTCAAAACGCCAAAACGGCCAGGCGGTTGCACCGCTGCAACCGTGGCCAATTTGCCATGACGTTTGTGGAACTCAACTTCAGCAGCAATGTTGATATTGGATAAACCATCGCCGTAGGTCATACAGAAGGTTTCGTTACCAAGATAAGGCGCCACGCGCTTCAATCGCCCCCCGGTCATAGTTTCTGGTCCAGTGTCGACCAGAGTGATACGCCAGTCTTCTGCCTGACTGTTATGGATCACATGCTCACCCGTTTTTAAATCAATGGTCATGTCAGACATGTGGCGATAATAATTAAAGAAAAACTCTTTAATTATATAGCCTTTGTAACCTAAACAAATCACAAAATCATTAATGCCATGATGAGCATAATTTTTCATGATGTGCCATAACAGCGGTCGACCTCCAACTTCAACCATTGGCTTAGGTTTTGTATCTGACTCTTCAGCAATCCGGGTTCCCAAACCACCGGCAAGAATAACAGCTTTCATGCAAACTCCATTTATAGTTTTAATTCGGACGATTTAATATTCAGACTTTGAGCAATAATAGCGACCGGCTCAGCTCGAAGAACCAGATAGATGCGTAATAAATACTCACCAATAATTCCCAACAAAAAGGAGTTCAATCCAATACCAAACAACACAAGAATATGGATGCTGGCTAAACCCTGTGGAATTTCGGGATAAAGTAATTTAAGTGCTACGTAATACAACGCACCTACAATACTTGCGGCTAAAATAACGCTACCTAAAAATGAGGCTGCACGAAGCGGAACCGTCGAGTGGTTAAAAACAGCGGTTAAGCCTAAACGCAGTAGTCGGGATACATTAAATTTGCTTTCGCCAGCAACTCTGGCATCCCTGTCATAAGGCACGCCAATTTGGTTAAACCCCAAGCCAGCAATCATCCCACGTAAATAAGGGTTGGCGGTTTTGATTTGAACCAACGACTGAACCACTTTTCTGTCAATAAGGCGAAAATCGCCTACATCTCTGGGAATTGGGTGTTCACTTATCTTATCTATCGCCCAATACCCCAGTTTCCTAAATGCATGCAGGAACACATTTTCAGGTCGCTTTTTCCTTATACCGTAAACGACTTGGGCACCGTTTTGCCATTGCTCAAAAAATGTTTCCAGCAATTCAGGTGGGTCTTGTAAGTCGGCGTCAATCTGCATGACGGCATCGCCAGTCGTGTGCAAATAATTCGCCAATATCGAACGCTGAAATCCGAAATTTTTAGAAAACCGAATAGCCTTAACTCTCGGATCTTTTGCAGCCAGTTGGCTCAGCATTAGCCATGTACTATCAGTTGAATGGTTATCGGAAAACACAAACTCCAAGTCACACCGGTCATGCATTTTGTGTCCCAGTGCATCCAAACGCTTATAAAGATTTTCTATATTACCTTCTTCATTTAAAACAGGAATTGAGATAGAAATCAGAGGTCTTTTAATGTTCATCAGCATGCAGCTCACTTCGGCTAAAACAATCCCTTAAATAGGTAACAACTCCCGAAACAGAGTTACGGAATGATACAGTTTGAACGGCTCCATCCGGTAGCATTATCCGGTCGAAATTTTCATACTCAGAAGAAGCTAAAGCTCCAATTTCTAACAAGTCTCTCAGATCAAACGCATCAAAAATGCTTTCGGCTAAATGTCTCAGGCTTACAGGCTCACCATGACTGAGATTTACAACGGAGTGCTCACCTGCCTGTATAATTGCCCGAATCGCCTTCACATCGTCGTCAAAATGATGATATTCACGCAATTGCTGTCCTGAAGTCATTTTAAACATCTGTTTTGAGCGGAGTGAAGACAGTACCTGACCTAAAAACATAAATGGGCTGGGGTTACCTCGACCATACAGTGTATGTAACTGAATATGGGTAACTGAAGCTCCTGCAGCAGCCTTTTTTCTAACATGTTCAGCAATAGCCAGCTTCGATTGCACATACAAATTAGGAGCGGACGACAAGCTCTCCATGACAGTACCAAAGGTCACAACCTTCATACCCAAAGTGCATGCGGCATCAATGATATTTTTCGGTAGATAATAATTAACCTTTCGAAGTTCTTCATCGCCCTGATTCGGATCTAATATGCCCGAAGCAACAAAAATGGTCGCATCAGGCGTTTTATTTTTCTCTAAATAACGAACAACATGGTCTGCAGCGCCAGCTTCAGACCATGACACATATTCATTCCTGAGCGGTAACACCATGTCTTCTGCGCAGAACTCGCTGGCAATAGCTGCGCCTAAACGCCCACGGCCGCCAATCACATAAAACGTCATTGAATGTCTCCGCGCCAAGCGCCAATTTGAGCCATAGTAATGGTTCGGGCAGACTCAGGATTGGCGTAGTAGTCACGATACCATGCAGCAGTCTCCCGAACGACACGGGCGGTGTCCCATACCGGACTCCAGTTTAACTGGTTGCGAGCCATGGAACTGTCCAAAGCGAGTGCCTGCGCCTCTGGTAACGGGTTGTTCATGTAATCCAATGCTGGGCGTTGCCAGAAATCACTCATAAGCTCCAAAACACTGCGCACAGAATACTGCTTGGCATCGTGCGGGCCGAGATTCCATGCTTTGGCATAGGAAGATGGTTGTTCTGAGCAAAGACCAGCTAACAGCACAAGATACCCATGTACCAACGCTAAAACGTGCTGCCAGGGTCTGGTCGCATCAGGGTATCTTAACGTTAGGCTTTTCCCCTCAACCACACTTTTGACAAAATCAGGAATTAACCGATCCTCTGACCAATCTCCTCCCCCAATGATATTACCGCCACGGGCAGTCGCAATCGCTGGCCCCAGACCATCCTGATAGGGGTAAGACGCAGCATAACTTTGAATAATCATCTCCGCCGCTGCTTTTGAAGCACTGTAGGGGTCTTTCCCACCTAACGGATCATTCTCTCTGTAAGGCCAGCTCCATTCATTATTCTTGTACACTTTGTCCGTGGTAACGCATACCACCCCCTTCACAGTCTTTACGCGGCGGGCAGCCTCCAGGACATGAGCTGTGCCCTGCGCATTGATCAGAAAAGTTGAGAGTGGTTCCTGATAAGATTTGCGCACTAAAGGCTGAGCAGCCAAATGCAAAATAAGATCTGGTTTAAACCGTTCAACCGCGGCTAATAACTGCTCGAAGTCACAGATATCACCAAACTCTGATTCCATACCTTCGCCAGCAGCAACCACATCGAACATCGCAGGTTGAGTATCCGGTTTCAATGAAAAACCAGCAACTATGGCACCTATAGCCTTCAACCACAGAGACACCCAACTGCCGGTAAAACCGGAATGGCCTGTGACAAATATTCGTTTTCCATTTAACTGCTTCTCGAAAGGTAATAAATGCTCAAACATATCTAGCGCCTTAATTTTTGATACCACTTTTTGCCTTGGATATTTTGTTTTTTTCTATTAGTACCGAGATCAGTTGCTTAGCGCTGTCACTCCATGTCAGCCAAGGCATATCATCTGAACGCGGATGCATGCCTTTGGAGTAGAGCGCGATCCATTGTTGAACCGAGTGAGCAAGTTCTACTGGGGTAGCACCGTCAAAGTAAAATGCATAATTACCTGCGACTTCCCTGAATACAGGAATGTCACGTACCAGTAACGGAATCTGATGCTGAGCAGCTTCAATCAATGGCAAACCGAACCCTTCGCCTACTGATGCAATCAGAAGACAGGATGCATTCGCATAAACTTCTAGCAAATACTCATCACTAATCCCCTCTAACCAGAAAAGTCGCTTACCAAATTCGGGATGCTGTTTAATTTGTTCGGTAAATGAGCTCATCATCCAACCTTCTTTGCCCACCATGACCAAATTCACATCAATGTTGTCGGCCCACAGCAGACTGAAGGCATCCAATGCCTGACCGTAACCTTTGCGAGGTTCGATTGTTCCTACCATAAGGAAACTGGGAACTGTGCTAAGTTGCTTAATAACCTCTTTGGCATTGTCAGCAAATCCCTGGCTAGGAGATGAGGTGTCGAGATCTGCCCCGAGATGAAACCAGCCTACGTCGATTTCCCCTTGGCGGGCAGGAGCGTTTTTCGCCACCCACGCCGAAAATTCTGTGGCTACAGCCTTGGAAATACAGAGAACAGAATTTGCCGTCGCCACAACGCTTAGCCATTTTTCGTGGGCAGACTTTGCTCCACTAGGGAAAAACTGTTCAAACTGAACAGGCAGCAAATCGTACACAACAAATGAGACATAAACCCCTCGGTTCATCATCTGTTCAAACAGGCGAGTATTCTTTTCACTTTCAATAACATAACCGCAGGCTAAGTCTAATCCAAGAAAAATATCACCAGCTTGAGGTTCAACAGTTTCATCTTCGATCCAACCTTTAGGACAATTCAGTAGTCCAAGTGTGTAGTCACGCGCATGTCGCATATGCCATTCACCGTTAGCATCGGAAATGTAAACGGGCTCGATCCTGTAACCTGTAGGCGGCGATTCAAACAAGGCAAGCAAAATGGCACGCACGACTCGCTGAATCCCCGTTTTTAAGTCAGTTCGGGCAACAGCTGACACGTCTAAAAACAAAGTCTTGCACGGTTGTTTCTTGGGTAAGTTTAGTGAAAGCTTTTTGGATAGTGATAATAGATTGAGCTGTTCAACTTGACCATTTAACTCCGCAGCTAAATTTCCGATCAGCTGGTCAAAATTAAGCCCCCTGTAAAAGCGTTCAATATGTTCAGAGTACATAGAGGCACAGTTCGTTGGATCATGAATGTCCCGGATGTAATCTTGGGCTGTTTTCCCCAAAGCCTTGCGTTGTGCTGGAGAGCGCCTTAATAATTCCAACGCAGCTGTTAATTGAGCTAACGCAAAATCATCATCAAGCTTCAGTACTAAGTCATCAGAAATATATTCCATAGCACCATTCGCATTAATGATGGTCGCCAAGCCGTAGTTCATACAATCAAGAACAGCTGCAGATGTCTCACCTCTGGAGTGCGTTCTCAGTTGCACGGCAGCATCAGCGGCACTAAGAAACAACCTGTATTTGCTGGCATCGACCCAACCACTGATTTCGACAGAGTTCAACGCAGGAGACTGACGGATCCTTTTTTCCAGTTCAAGGCCATACTCCAAACCACCATGTTCACCTACGAAAACAAGCTTGCAACACGGGTCCTGGTTAAGCAGAGGACTGTCTTCCCAAGCATCCAATAAACGGTGGTTTAATTTATTCCAACCAAGAAACCCAAAACTACATAGAATAAAATCATCCTCGTTAAATCCAAGAATGCGTCGGGCTTCCCTGCGTTCCACTAACTCAGCCGGCTGTCTTAACAAAGGCAATACGGAAATGTCATCCGTCTGGCTATACCAATCGCGAGCCAGTTTTGCAGCGTGCTCCGAGTGAAAAATCATCCCTTTTGCATTTTCAAACAGGCTGAACGCTAAAGGAAATTGTAAAATTGCGGCCATATCCCCTTTATCGGCACAAATTTTTACCGCTGAATATCCGCCGGAACCATAAAGCTCCTTCCAAAAACCGTCTTTACGCATTCCTCGGCTGCTACGGTGCCATTGCACATCGCCAAGATAAAAATCATGCAAAACTACGACGCCAGGATGGAGCTCAGCTAACCCCAGCATTTGTGCGTGCAGAGGATTGTTTCCGGCATGATAAAGGATCCTGTCATAGTGCGCAGCAGAGGCTTTGAACTCTTCAATACTTAAAATCCGGCAATGTTGCTTAATCCAAGGTGACGTGATTTCATCTTGATCAACAACCACATCAATCTGATAAAACTCAGCTAAAACAGGCAATAGTTCGGCACAGTAATCGGCAATACCGGAACGCATTGGAGGCAAAGGAGATACATTCGCCAAACGCTTTTTTCCCGCTTTTTTTCGCTCCGCTGTTGATTGAGCCGTTAGTTGCTCACAAAGACTCAGCATCTGTTGGATTTCAGTTGCCCCAAATGAGCAATCAGTCTTTAGCTTGCAAAGCTTATGTTCTGAACCAAACTCGTGCAGTAACTTAGCGCACTGCTCGAATTCTGCTGGATCACAAAAAAATACCGCATAAGTTTTAACTCCTTGCCAGTCCAATAGCAGAGATGACAACGACTTCGGGGTTACATGCGCTGACAGAACATATTCGTTTTTCAAAGGAGCAGCAATAAAGATGTCATCAATCGAGCCAGCATGCGTGTAATGCACCACATCTGGTTTGAGGCTTACTAAAAATCCGTCGTACATAAGCTGATTAGCAATGTCTCGGGCTTTTCCTGAAGCTTCATTTTCTTCGAGGCCATGCCAAACCCGTATAAACTCTTGAGATAATATGCCTTGTAATGCTTTGCGTATGGCAGCAATCGAACCAGGCTGTAAGCCGCTCAATGCCAAAAACACATCATGCTCAGCGTAACTCTGAACCAAAGCACGGACTGCTCCAACGCTATCGTCGTTCCAGTCCTGCTGCGCGCCTTGCATATCAATCACTATACGCATTACTGCTTACCTTCATTTGTTTCAATAGCAATCTGCAAAGCTCGATAAATTGCTCTGGCCTGTGGGCTCAAGTTAGCTAATTTAAGATCCACCACATCGATGAGAGTCTCGTTGTTAAGGTCTGATCTGGGCGGTATAGTGCTCAGGGAGCACTCAATCAATTGGCGATGTAAAGCAAACTGCCTTAAATGTCTGTAAATGAAAGGGCAATACTTGATTAGCCATCCATTGAGACGGATAGCATATTCAGGTTTCCCCAATATAAAACTTATAAGTACTTTGCCTAATGTCACCAAAGGCCATTTCAAGGCAGCCTTCATAGAAGTGCCGACTCTGAGCACGGCACCGCCCAAATACCGCAAAGGTGCTGTTAAACGCCATGACCAACTATCCGACAATGCCTGGATTTGCTTAAGTCTCTGTTCTGCCTGCAGCCAATGATGATGATTTGCTGCATGCAGTTGAGCTAATTCAGCCTGAGCTGCTTGCAACTGGGAAAAATGAATATGATTAACTTGCAGTAGTTCTTCAAACTCGTGTTTGAGCTTGTGGTAATCATCCGTCTGCTTTTGACTTATTTTCTCTGCAGCTAATAAGTCGTTGTCCGTAGTAAGCTTATTTCGTAAATGAACTTGATGCGCTTTCTGAAGCGCGTCAAATTCTTGTTTTAGTTTGTGGTAATCATCCGCCTGTTTTTGACTGATTCTCTCAGCAGCCAATGCATCCTTCTCCCTGGCCAGCTGCATGCGCAATTCACTGATCTCACTATCTTTTGTGAGGGCCAGTAACTGTAACTCCAATCGCTGGTTGTCACGGGTAAGAAGCTGACTTGTATGCTCAGCGGACAGAAGTTTGGCGTCGAGATTGCTTTTTTGCTCTTCAATCAAACTCTTTTCTGCCAGAGTGACGCCTTGCAGCACAGATACATCGGTCAGTCGTTGCTGAAGATGCTCGTTTTTGACTTCAAACTGTTTCAAAAATGCATCTTTTAAAGCGATCACAGTCATAGATTCCGCTTGTCTTATTTCAAATCTGTGCAATTCTGCTTCTAGTCGCTTAATTTCAGCCTCTAATCGCTCACACTCCGAATTCGCAGTTTGCGCTTGCTCCACATGACCAGCCAAATGATTGAGGAGTTCGCCTCTCTCATGCTGCCATGCTAACTCTTTCTGAGCCTCAACATGCTTTTGCTGTGCTAAAGTGACGGCCAAAGCTTGGCTTTTAAGCGCTAACTCAGTTTCAAAACGAATAGCAAGTTCTCTGGCTCGACTTGACTGATCAACAATATCTGTGAAAGTCACAGGTTCAACAGCATCACGCCTAGAAACTGTCGCAAACTCGTTCCGCAATTGATGCAATTGGGCCAATTCATGAGCATCCCAGCCATTAGCAGTCAGCAATTCGTGAATTCGGGATTCAAGCGGTAAGAAAAATTGTTCGTCTTTATACACATAATCAGCTTGCGGGATCTTGCAGTCAGAAAAGTTAAGCTCACTAACACCAATGTCACGTCTTAATTTCAACAGTATCTCATCCCTATATTCGGCTGAGCTACTTAAACGGTCTATGTTTATCATCAAGTCGGCATGATCTAGAGCGTGTTTTAAAGCTAAAATCCACAATAAATAAAAAACCAAATAACTTTGTTCACTAGTCAGCGGTCTGGTTGAATAAAAATAAAACGCTCCAGATATGTCGCTATTTGGATACGCTTCTAGTTGTAATTCAGAACAAAGTATTTTCACAATATCAGGGCTAGTACTCGAGTGAATAATCAACTGATTCGCGCTGTCAAAGTAAGAAGCTACTTTATAAGACCACCACTGGTCCCATGGGTTACGCCATAAAAAAATATGATGGGCATCAATACTCTGTTTAATATCGGCAATTCTATTACTCGTACGACACTCTTGAAAAATGGGGCGTCCCTTTTCTTTTGCTGCTTCAATTAGAGCTCTCCAGTACGGTACACCCAAATCACTCTCATCCGTTGAACCAAAATACGCATCGTAAACCATGGGTTCCGTGATAACATGCCGCCAGCACTCCCATGTATCCAACAGTTCTTGAAAATAGCCCTTCATCATTTCCGGGTGGCGTAACTGCGCCACTTTCTTTTGACCATGATCTGTAAGGAGTATCGAACTATCATCCTTAGCAAAAATAGCGATCTCATGGATGGATTCCTGGTAGCACCAATAGGCAGAAATACTTCGCCTAAATACATTAAAGACGTATGTGCTTCCTGACCGAAAAAGAGAATGGATAAAAACTGGGCGATTATCTTTCTTCATTGGGCAGTCTTATACGTTTACATATCTTTCAAAGAAGACCATATCATCATGAAAACAACTCAGCAAAAAGTTAACATTTGAACTTTCACTTAATATGTCTTCTACACGGCTACAGTATTCACCGGACGTTTTATTTTCATGATGTACTTGAAAATCCTTTCCAAGTGTATGTGAAAGGCGCTTCAATTCGGAATTGAAATTATCAGAGTTGCCAATAAAATTGAACGAACTCATATCCACATCTCTAAAGTAGATATCCCTGTAAAGATTCCTAATAACAGGTATTCTTACAAACTCCTTCCAACTGAGTTGATTATCGATCACATATTGATGCAACCTATTTCCGGAACGAGGAATTTGAAACCAAAAAAAATAATTAGATAAGGCTCGCTTAATAGGATTACGCAAAAATGTAATCAAGTTAGCGTTGGAAATATGTGAATATTTTTTTGCCCAAAAATGGCCATGAATGATGTCATAGTTATCATAACTGCGATTCTGCTTCGCCATTTGATGGAGAAATCGCTCTGGATCCATGTTGGTCGGTGAGCACGGCTGCATTGGCAAATCATTATAATCCCACAAGATGCGACCGTTGCAGAACTGCTGTTCATACCAAGCTCTTAATGACGAGCCTGCGCATTTAGGCACGTGAACGGAGATAATCATATACTTACACCCACTAAACGATACAGAAAAAGATATAATAAGCAGTTCAGTATCAATCTACAAAACTCAAAAAACTTACCTGCGCATCTAAATCGATCAAACCATCGCCTAACGTCGCACCTCGATGAGAAACAACTTTCAACATCGCACAGTCTACTAGTCTGGAATAAAACTCTGCTTCATTATTGATATCGCCTTTAACTCCACAATTAAAATAATAAACAGCAGGAGCCAAATTATTTTTCAAAAAAAATTTAACAGTGATGACGTCCCCTGATTTCCTTTCAGAAGTATTTATATGAGCATATTTGGTATCTGTCCCGTAAATAGATATCCCTTCTACAGTTTTCATTTTCATCGCATAAATAGGGTTTTCTGTATCCCTAAAAAATTTAACTGTGTAACACCAAGCAAACATTTGGTTACTTTCGACGACATTGATCTTATTACCTGATTCGTCTTCGATCCAACAGGATTGTATATCTGCATAGCCATTCCCGTACTTTAGCGCATTGACTGGGATCAGGCTAAAATCAAATGTGGCTGGGGAAGATGCTGCCGAAATGATGTCCGAGTCAGTATCCTTAACGTTAGTTAAAAGAGCCTTTTCATATTCATTACATACTCTGTAGGAAGCCCCATCCATAACCACTTGCCCACCACGAAGGTAAATCGCCCTCTCACAAAGTTTTTTTACACTTTCAGTTGAATGGCTGACAAAAAGTAAACTTGTCCCGTTTTCCTGAAAATATTCGATACGTCTAAAACACTTGCGCTGAAAGGCCACATCACCAACAGCCAAAGCTTCATCCACAATAAGCACTTCAGGACGACTTGCAGTAGCGATACTGAAAGCCAGTCGCATTTGCATACCGCTTGAATAAGTCCGTACCGGTTGATCGAAGTAATGGCCTAACTCAGAAAAATCTAGAATAAAAGGAATAAAGCCATCGAGCTCTGCAGTTTTGTACCCCATCACTGCCCCAGCCAGGTATACATTCTGTCTGCCTGTCATTTCAGGATTAAAGCCTAAACCGAGCTCCAGAATAGCAGACACTTTACCTTGCACATGTACTTGCCCTGCAGACGGCTGAATAGTCCCGGTAATGATTTTAAGCAAGGTACTTTTCCCTGCTCCATTTTGACCAACCAGTGCAACAGCCTCGCCTGGCATCACACTAAAAGAAACCTGATCCAGTACTCTGGTACTTACACTAGCTGGATTCCCAACACGAAACCAAGCCAATACGCGTTTCCACATACTGCTGTAACTACGGTATTCCTTGGTTACGCTGTCTACCTGAATAACCGGTATCATAATTCGTCCACAATATCGCTGCTGGCCCGCATAAAAAAGCAAAAGCCAATGACCAAAAACCAGAGCGCCAACCCAGCAACCCACAGCAATTCAACCGACGCGCTGATGGTCTGGTATGCAATAGCCTGTTGATAGCCCTGAATCACCCACATCATTGGGTTATATTGCATAAAAACAGCAATGTCGTTACTCAAGGTACTGAATACATAGACAATAGGTGTCAGCCAAAACCAGAACTGAATCACTATCTGCCAGATATTGCCAACATCGCGGTTAAACACATCAAATACAGACAACGTAAGGCCGATGCCAACGGCCAATCCTAATGACAGCATAATAAAGACTGGCAACATCAGCAGACTGACAGACGGAGTTACCCCAAGCAGCCACACCAGAAAAATAACAACCAGAATAAACAACAAATGATTGAGAACAGTGGAACCGACAACTATCAGAGGAATACAAACTTTTGGGAAACTGACTTTTTTTAACAGATTTGCTCTGTCTCTGAACATGGTGATGCAACCTTGAGTTGTCTCAGCAAACAAACTCCATCCAACCATTCCCGACAGCAGATACACAGCATAGGCAAATTTACTTTCAATTCCGGGCAACCTGGACCCTAAAAATTGAGAAAGTACTAATGCCAAAACTGCTGCGGTGGCCAAAGGGTGCAGAATAAACCACAAAGCACCTAAGCGGGAGCGTGCATAACGACCTCCCATTTCGGCCTTGATGGACGACATAATAAAGTGCCTGTAGTCCCAGGCAGCTTTAACCATCAACATATAAGAAATTCCTGAATTAACTTAAGAGCGTCCATACACATCGTCAAACCGGACAATATCATCTTCGCCCAGGTAGCTTCCGCTTTGAACTTCGATCAGTTCAAGCTGTACTTTGCCGGGGTTAGTCAGGCGGTGTACGGCCCCTAAAGGGATATAAATGGATTGATTCTCACTGAGCAGGGTTTCTTTGCCATCAATTTCGACCACTGCCGTACCGGAAACAACAATCCAATGTTCTGCACGGTGGTGATGCATTTGTTTCGACAACGATGCGCCTGGCTTAACAGTAATGCGCTTTACCTGATAGCGCTGACCGTTGTCTACCGAATCGTATTTACCCCAAGGACGGTGCACTTCACGGTGCAGCAAATGTTCATTGCGATCCGTATTTGCCAAATAAGTGACGACATCTTTCACTTGCTGCACTTTGTCTTTATGCGCAACCAGAATGGAATCTTTGGTACCAATCACCACTAAATCCCGTACGCCAACAGTGGCAATAAATTGATTTTCAGATTGCACCAGACAATCGCGGCTCTCGATATTTTTCACATCCCCAAGGCAAACATTCCCCTGGCAATCTTTATCCATGACATCCCATAAGGTAGCGAATGAACCTACATCACTCCAGCCGGCATCAAGCGCGACGACAACACCCTTCTGAGTTTTTTCCATTAACGCATAATCAATGGAAATATCAGGGCATTGTGCGAATAACTCTTGGTCAACACGGATAAAATCAAGATCTGTGCTTGCTGCATCAAAAGCCAATTGAACGTTGCTTACTAATTGAGGATCCAAAGTTGTCATTTCGTCTAATAAAACAGACGCCTTGAAAACAAACATCCCGCTGTTCCACAAATACTGGCCGTCTCTGATATATTCTTCAGCGGTTGCTAGATTTGGCTTTTCTACAAAACGCACTATAGGACTGACACCAGAACTGATATCCCGGGCTTGAATATAACCATAACCAACTTCAGGCTTCGTTGGCACTACGCCAAATGTTGCTAAGTAACCTTGTTGTGCTTCATGCAGCGCTTTGTTCATGGCCTGGCGAAAGCGTTGATTATCGTGAATCACATGGTCTGCCGCCAATACAACTAAAATTGCCTCTTTATCTAATTGCTGCGCTTTAATAGCAGCCAGTAAAATAGCAGGTGCAGTGTTACGAGCTATAGGTTCAAGAATTGTAGCCGTTGGCTTCACGCCTATTTGTTGCAATTGCTCTGAAGCAATAAAACGGTGATTGTCGTTACAGACCAAAATTGGCGGTTGTAAGTGAGTCACTCGGGATGCCGTTTCTTGCAACATGGTGAGTTCACTGGTCAGCTTTAAAAACTGCTTAGGATAATGTTTACGAGAAAGAGGCCACAACCTTGTGCCTGAGCCGCCAGATAAAATGACAGGAAAAACGGAATTCATTATGTCCATAACAGCATATCCTGATTAATTACATACATCTTTAATTAACAAAGCTTGCGAGTTTGATGGGTTTAAACTCAATGCGGTTTGAATTAATCCTTTCGCAAAATCACAGTAGCCCATATTGATATAACCTACGGCCATTGCTGCAAGCAGGTCACTGCGCAACCTTGGCTCATTTATACTCTTCAGCCCTAAGACAGCAAGATTAACACCTGACTGATATTCTTTCATCTCAAATCTGACCTTCATAATGTTGACGATGGTGCCTACGGAAATAGACCCTTGCTCAAACTGGTATTCGAAAGATTTGGTCATATAGTCATTGGCGAGAGTGAACTTACCTTCACGGGCATAAATTGCTCCCACGGTCGCCATTGCTTTGGCTGCCGTAGGATTGTTAGATATATTTTGCAAATGAAATTGTTCTGGCTGCTGCCACAGCTCATTACGTTGATAAAGCTTAATTGTGCTAAAGATTAAAGTGCCAATAGCGAACAGAAACCAAATTCGCGGATGAACAACACCAAAGCCTAAAGGTATTAGCCCGACCAGTGCGAGTACCAGTGCGCAATCAGGGAAATATGCTCGGTGCTCAAAAGCAAGGTCCACAATAGGAATCACACCAGATTCAACCAGATTCAATAAGTAGAACCAAAAGACACCTAATGTAAATAATGGCAGTCTTTTATAGCTAATGGCAGCCAGCAGCATCAACAACGCATGCAGTACAAGAGCGCTATATCTGACTTCGATGCTGATAGACTGAATGGGCATTGTCATATCCAACTGCAATGGATAGATAAAAAGCAATTTTGCCCAATAAAGCAGCAGCACATACCCTTGTGCAGAGAAATAGTCCCAACGACTATACAAAGTTGTTTCTCTGCTACGTACATCCAGCCACTCACTAAACTCAGGAGCTAACCAACCACAGATAAGGATTAACGCGATACAACCGGCCAAAATGAAATTCAGTTGACGTCGTTTGCCGCCATACAGCCATTCAAATACAAAAATCATCAGGGGTAAAACAACCGCATTTTGTTTGGTCATAACTGCCGCTGCAAATGCAAGCAGCGCGAGTATCAACCACGTCTTTTTATGGTCATTCCGAAATCGCATATAACTATACAACGTCAGTAAACCAAAGAACGTAACAAGCGCAGCGAGGCGCTGCACGATATAAGTCACGGCCGCACTGTGCAGCGGATGGACTAACCAAAGTGCAATAAGGACGACAGCTAGCCATAAATGCGCTTTGACTTTTAAAAACTGACAGAGTCGCCTATAAAGCAGCCCCAATAGCAAGCCATTTAGAAAATGAATAATGAGGTTTGTAATGCGGTAGAAAACCGTGTTTTCTGGAGAAACTAAGTAATTCAAATAAAGACTAAAGTAACCAATAAAACGACTACCAAATAATTGCCATAACAGCAAAACATCATGCTTTGCAAAAGCCTGGTTTTCGACAATAGACACTCGGTCATCTAGGTAAAACGGTGCGCTGAGGCCAGGAAAATACCCTACAAAAACCGCCACTATAACTACAGAAGCAAATGCCAATAGTACCGCAGCAGGCTGCCTGAAAGTTATCATCCTTGTCACCACATCGCATAAAAAAGTAAAAAAGAAAGCGGGCAAAACCCGCTTCCTTTATCAAGCTATAACTACGTCTTAGTTTTTGTACTGAGAAGTAGGAACAGTTGCACGGTCTGCACCGCCAACGTTGTACATAGCATATACAGTAACGTCTTTGTTTTCAGCATTGATAGTAAATGTCAAAGACAGTTTCTTGCCATTCAGACCTGGAACAGCACCGTTCAGCGCGTCGAAAACTGCAGCGCTCAGAGAAGTTACTGAGTTAGCTTTAGCAACAGCGATTGTGCCAACGTCATAAGTCACACCAGACTCATCGATGGCTGTCAGAGTTACGTCTGCATCCAGAGAACCAGTGTTCGTTACGGTGAATACACGGCTTACGTTGGCACCGAATGGTACGTAAGGAACGTTAACCATGGCACCATTCAGTGTCCACTCACCGGCGTCGATTGAAGAGCCAATTGATTCAGCTGAAGCAGTACCGTAGTTCACTGTACCAGCCAGCTTGAAGTCACCAGCAACCAGAACTTTAGCAGCAGAACCAGTTGGAGGAGTAATAGTTACAGTTTGGTCAGTAGTAACAGCTGAGTTGTAGGTCAGAGTCAGTACTTTGTTAGTTGCGTCATACGCCTTAGTTGGAGAACCGCCTGATACTGAAACAGCAGCAGTAGTTAACTCACCCAAATCAGCGTTCACTTTAACTACAGTGCTGGTAACAGTTGCAGGTGCAACCAGGGAAGCTACTTCAGAAGCTTTAAACACTAAAGGCAGGCTTGTGCTAGAAACAAAAGCTTTACGGCCTTGAGCTACGTCGATAGTGCCCGCGAATTTTTGAGACACAGTCAGGTCACCAAACTGATCTTTCGCTTCTGCAATAGTCACAGCAGTAGTTGGGTCGATAGGTGTTGAGCCGTTAGACAGAGTAGAAGCTACGCTTACTGAAGCATCCACTGCAAGAGCATTGGTCTTCAATGTTACAGAAATTGGGTCAGAAACTGCACCAATAGTAGTCTGACCCGTTGATGCTGTAACGTTAGTTACACGGTAGCTGCCTTCGTTAGAACCAGCAGTACCTGACAACAGAGTCAGAGTCATGCTAGCGCCGCCTGAACCGGCAGCATATTCAATTGTTGATGGCCAAGTGAACGAAGAAGCAACAGCACCTGAAGTCACAGTGAACTTCACCAGATCGTTGATTGCATAACCAGCAGCTACAGTGTGAGTGAAGCTTGCGGCTTGAGTAGCAGTAGCAGCAGCACTGGCAGCGCCTTGCTTAGATACTTGCAGTGCCGTCGATGTTAACGTACCAGCTGCAACACCGAAAGTAGCAGCAACAGCGGCTGATACCAGAGTGTATTTTACGAAGTTTTTCATTATTAATTGTCTCCTAGTTTCATGAAACTGGGCCCAAGCTTTCCCATGGTCCCTGTGCACTTTCTGGTTGCGAAGTTACACCACCAAAAAGAGTATGTTGTATCGACCTTCTTGTCAATACAGCATGTTGGCCTATTCTCAAGTTAAAACTTTACATTTTCAAGACCACTTGAGAAATTTTTGCGAATTTCATCCCATTGTTTTTCATCAAAAATTATTTTAGGTGTTACTAAAATTACCAGTTCAGTTTTAGTACGGGTGTCAGCCTTTGATTTAAACAGATTGCCCAGCAAAGGAATTTTCCCAAGTAGGGGCACTTGGTTGTCACTATTGCTGTTATTTTCAGAAATCAAACCACCCAATATTATTGTTTGACCACTATTCGCAACAACCTCTGTTTTTATATTACGGTTGAGCACTATTTGTGAAGATGCATCTGCATCTGCATTCACCTGATTGGAGATTTTTTGTTCTATCTCCATGATCACAACACCTTCTGTATTGATAGTGGGTGTCACGCTCAGCTCAAGCCCCGTCTGGCGACGATCAATGTTGGTTCGGGTAATAGGAGTCTGATCAAAGTTACTTTCTGTCGATGTGATAATTGGAATTTCTTCACCCACCGAAATGGTTGCCGTCGTGCCATCACGCACTAACAGCGTTGGGTTGCTTAATACATTTACTAAAGTATTGCTTTGCAGCGCCGCCAGGTTGAATTTGTTGACTGAACTGGCGAAAGATAATGTGCCACCGGCTATGTCTGTCACTGCGAAGTTGCCTTGAGTATTCAGACTAAACTTACCATCCTTCAAAAAGGCCTCCACGCCAAAACGGAATTCATCTGTCAATGTAACTTCTGCAATGGTCGCTTCTAATACCACTTGACGCGGCATAATGTCTAACCGGCGGATCAGCGGCAATAGCGCCTGGTATCTGGTACCTGTGGTTTCGAAAATGACCATATTCGCCCGCTCATCAACCACAATGGTAATTTGCTCGCTGGTCACAGAATTAACCTGAGCTGTTGGCGCCACTTTATTATTGACACTGCTTTGGGTGTCCCGGCTGTCATTTCCTGCCGCCGCTTTGGTCGTAGTACCGCCCCCACCAAACAAGGGCAATAAGCTGTCCCCTAAGTCCCGTGCCCGCGCATATTTAGGGTGGTAGATAAAGTATTGCTTTTGCGCGCCTTGCGGTGGCTGATCAATTTTACTTGCCCAAAAAGCCACTCGCTGCAAAAACTGACTATTTGAAGCAAAAACCGCTATGCCACCATTTTGCGCCATTGGCACCAATACCAGGTTTTTCTGTTGAGGAGAGCCGATAGCCACAGGGATCCCCTCATTATCAAGCAAAGTAGCAATTTGTTTTACAAAATCATCAGGATTCACATAAACCAAAGAGATAAATGAAATATGTTTGGCACGATGTGATGGCTGATCCAATAACGAAACCAAATCCAATACCTGAAGAATTTGCTCCCTGGTCCCTTCGACAAATAAAGCGCTCTGGTCAAAGTCGACCGTTAACTTAGCTTTCGTCAGTTCACGTAAGGTTCGTTCGATACTGATAGTAATTCCGTATTGCAGTGGAATTATCTGTAAAATCTGCCCGGCTGTTGCAGGGACATCACGCACTGCCTGACCTATGCCTATTTGCAGATTAGCGCCAAGGTCTTGGGTTAATGGATGGAAATAAAAAACTTTGTCTTTATAAGAAATATAAGCCGCATTACTTAACAGTAACTCTTTTACTTGCCGATACAGCGCTTTTTTGCTCATCGGTTCTGAGATATTCAGAGTCACTTGCTGAGGCGCCTGGCTCAGCGCCTGACTGATCACATAATTGGCCCCTAACACGCCACCAAAAACGTGGTGGATAAACTCCTCCAGCCGCATATTTTCAGCCGCTAAGGTGACCATTTCTGAAGCGGAAAAATACTGCTCATCCGTTTTGTCTTGTGATAAGACACCACTGCGGACCTTGACACCTGTTAATGCACTAATTTGTGTTTGATTGCGGACATCTGATGCAGCATTCGTCTGATCTGCAGGTTCCGTAGTCGTCTCAGGTAATCCATTTAACACTGAAGGCTTTACCTGATAGGGTGACACTGGGGCTGCGCAGCCAGATATAGCCAGTGTGGCAGACAACACCAAGTGCAACACCGGTTTCATCTTTAACTTCATGATCATCTAGCGCATTTCCTTTTGAATAGCTTTAAACATTACCAGCTCAACTTTCTGCTGCCCGCGTTCCAGAGTCAGTGTTCTGTGCCCGACCTGAGTCACTTGATAGCCATCAAGCTCCCCTCCCGGCTGCACCCTTTTTGTTACTGTTTCTCCGGTCCTAAGGTTCGTTTGTCTTAACACCGCAAAGGCTTGACCTTCCGAAAAAATCCCTGTTAGTTGATAACTAAACTCACCACTGCGTAATTGGTCGAGTAATCCCTGCTGTGCAGATTCCTGTTCAGCACTGAGGCTGTAATTCGGCTCAGGAGTTGGCTGGGATACAACCGAGGCTGGAGGCAACTCTTTTTTATATTCCGCATACAGTTGAAACACTTCGGTACTGAGGACTTTTTTTTCCACATTTTTATATGAAAAATCCGGCACCTTTAACGGGCTAGCATCGCTGGCTGAGCCAGTCAACAGCTGAACCGTTACCCAGCACAATGCAAGGGTAAAACCGAGTCCACTTCCGATAAGCAGAGGCGCAGTCTTCACTGCCATCACTAATTTACCTCTCTGAGCATGTAAAAAGCATCAATGCCTAGGAAAAGATTCATTGTCCCCAGCCCTTGGCCTGTATGAATATCCATGGACATATTCGTGCTGTTGAACAGTGGCGCCTGTTTGTCCAAATGAGCCAATAAGGCTAATAGCTGATAGGTATCACCACTGGCTTTGATCGAAGCTCGTTGCTGATAAATACTGGCTTGTTCCAATGCCAACTGTGGCGGCTCCCAAGTAAAACGTTCACTGCTTATTTGAAACTCGGCTAGCATGGCTTCCAATTGCTGTTGCGCAGCCAGTTGAAAAGCCTCTGGCGAATCATACAGCGTCAACTCGCCAAATGCTTTGGCTCTTGCTTCAGTCGCTGTCGTCTCAACATCACGCCATTGTTGCTCCTGTTCAAGCAATTGTTCCATTTTGTGGATACTGCGTTTAAGCAACGCCTGAGCGGTTAACTTCTCTTCCACCCCTTCCATTACCGGTACAGCCAACCATTTAAGAAGCACCAGACTCAAAATTAGCATTAACAGTGCCTTTTGCCTTTGATTGGTCATTCCTAGGACTCCATGGAAAAGCGAATCACAAACTGCTCTATGCCATCCCGGCCAATGACATCCATCAAAAAGCTGGCTGAACGAACTCCGGGTTGCTGACTGAGCAATTGCAGCACTTGTGTCGCCTTAGGTGCTTTGCCATACAAGGTGTATGTATTGGCCGCTGCACTGACTAAAACCTTATTCACTTGAAGATCAGTTTGTTTGAACAAAGGAAACAATGCCCGCCACACTGCATAATCCATCTTGGCGGTGCTGGTTTCCAGCCCTTGCAATAATTCAATATCATTGGCGGCCTGCTCAACCCGTTTTTGTAATTCAAGTAAAGGACCGACCTGAGCTGTCAGCTCTATCTGTTTTTGCTCTGCCCATCCTGTCTGAATATCCAACACCTTGCCATACAAAAACACTGTCAAACTGAAGACAGAAGCAGCCACCAGGCCCCCCATAGCCCAGCTCTGTTCATCGATTTTATTTTGCGGATCATGAAAGAAAAAACCCGCCAACTGGCGTTGAACTAATACTGATGGATTGGCCAGCATTTGCTGATGTAGCTCTACCCGGTTCAGTCGAACAATGTCAAGTTGCGGTACCCCAATAGCAGTACACACCACTGATGCCTGCTTCATCAAACCTTTCGCTTGCACAGATGCCGTTAAGCCGCGGTAGCTCAAAACCCACAGCTGGGTTTCCTGCGCGTCAAAACACACCAACTGCTCCGGAAAATACTGCCGTATCAGCCAGCTTTCCGGCACTAAAAAGGTCGGTAGCCAAGGATGCAGTGCAGCTTTTATGGAGTCTTTCAAGTAAAAGAAACAGACTTGGCGCCGCCCATCCATCAGTTCGCCGATCGAAAACAATGCAGGCGCCTCTGAATCCTGCAATTCAAGCTTTATAATTTTTTTCAGTTCAGATTCGTCTTCAACCTGATAAAAAGCGGTTGTTTCGTCGTAGTCCTGGTTACGCATCACGACCAAGCGTTGCATCAGTCGCTGCTCAGGCTGCAGCATCCGATCATTCCGGTAAGGATAAAACACAAACTGAGGCAATCCCCATTCCAAACCACGCCTAACTGCGGAAGCTATGCTCATTCTCCTGCTTTCACCCTGCTGCTTTTACCTATGTTTCTTTGCTCAGACATCCTGAAACACCGACTCCCGACTTAAAAACAGTAACGGGTCCTTCAGGTTTTGTTTATTGATAAATACAACCAACTGATAAGCCCAAAACCCGTCACCTGCAGTCGACCTGATCTGGATGCAATACATCGGACCTGCAAAGCTGACTCCAAGCTCATCATCGAGCTTAGTTAATTCAGCAACCCGTCTAGAATAGAACTCGTATTCTACCTGCTTTTCTCTTAAAGATTGAATTTCTTTTGTGATCTCATCACCAAACAGCAACCGCAGTACATGCTCAGGCGATGCCGATGGATTGTAGGAACCTAAACTTTGCCAATTCACATAACGATTTAATACATGAAGCAACTCAGTGGTCATCCCTTTAAGATAACGCAGCTCTGAGGAATGCTGAACCCAACGATTAGGTAGAGCCGTCTCAAACGCATTGCTTTCAGTCTGTGAGCCACGGCTAGTCCCATCCCTATCAATAAAATCTAACAAACTCTGGCTGACAGTTTGAGGTTCTTGGGTCAAGCCGGTTTGGCTGATTAATTGAGTTAACAGCCTTTCGCTGACCTGGTTATCTCCAATTGTGATAAGACCATTCATCGACTGAATGCTCACCTGCACACCAGGCTTAAAACTAAAAAATTCGCCGTAGATGTTCCAACCAGGGATACGCCGGTAATTCTCTATCGATTGCGTCAACATTAACGCCATCAGCTCACTCTCAGCCGATTTTGCCTGCATCATTGCCTGCATTTTATCTGTCAGCCGCAGTGCTGCCTGGGTTTGTTGCTTCACCTTTTGAGTAATAAACATAGCCAGCAGACTGAGAATGACCGATAGCAGTAGCACTTGGAATAACGCAATGCCTTTTTGCCGGCAGCCTGTGCGCATCAATTCTCACCTACTTCATTTTTGCCAAATATTTTTCCAAGGGTTCCAGGTAAATCAAACATTAAATCGCCACTGTCAGACTCTATGCGAATTTTCACAGGTAATGATTTTCGTTGCACAGCATCGTGCTCCGGGCGCCACTGCGCAGGTTCTACCGACATCATGTCGTCTGTTACTTCCGGCTTACTAAAATAACTGAAGCTGATAGACGACAAACCTCGTTGTAACACAAGTCTGTCGGTGAAATTTAACTCTTGGTTCAACAGTGTCAGGTAATCTTTGGTCAATGACGCTTCTTCATACACCAACATCCATCCGGTTTCCTGAACTGACCGTTCCCTGAAGAGTCGTATCACAACCAAATCATCCGCATTGGCGAACAAAGAACGGGACGATACTAACGTAAAACCTTCGTCACGCCCAAGGAAATACCCCAGGTTCTGGCCATTTTCACTTTTAACAACAAAAGGCAATGCGGACTGAACGACATCTGATACTTGTAACAAAGAGCGAGCGTACACCTGTTGCTGATCAAAACGCGCGAAGGTATCGTTCCAATACCTGCTGTAGAACAGGAATGATGTACTGACAAGTGCCAGTAACATGGCCAGAATTGCAAAGGTGATCAACAATTCAACCAGGGTCATCCCCAGCTGTGAACGGGCTTGTCGAAACCTTACATCAACCATTCGATATAGCTCCAGTTCAGACCCGGATTTTGCACTGAGCTGATAGATACATTGTAGGTTCTGACCCGAGGGATTTCTTCAGCAGCAACCGGCACATCTAACACCAAAGGATGCATAGGTTTCTGCTCTATAAGTACAGCATGCCAGCGGAATTTCCGGGACTGGATCATGAGTTCACCTTCCATGCTGTCCGTTGCGCCCTTTTGGCTTAAAGCATCTCTGACTTGAGGAATTAACAGAGGAACAAAAGTCACTTCGGCCACTCGTTGTTCCGCCCTTTGACTGCTCTTGGTCGCCACTGAGACCAAATTCGCCATCACCACCAACACAGAAAACAGGATCACGGCACCGACCAGAACTTCGATAAGTGTCATGCCTTGTTGCTTATTGAATGTGGACATAATCATCAGGTTTCAGGCCAATCAACTCAATAAGCACCAATCTTTCTTCACGACCTCTGTTTTTCAGCTTGACCACTGCAACGTCCGGAAAGCCATTCCTGTTAAAATTGACATACAGGTCCTCTGCGGAAATAAACTCATAGACGTAGCTGGACTGCTGCGAAGCCGATTTGATACTCAGTTCAGTTCCTTGCATCTGTACCTGATACAACTGGCCACTGACATAAGCCAGGTTGCTGACGTCACGGATTTTCTGCCGGATATCCAACAACTCCTTTTTCGCCCGATAAGCGTCAATTCGTTCCAGTGCCAAAGGCCCCACCAAAGACAACAACAGGGACGAAATGATCAGCACTACCATCAATTCGATCAGGGTAAACCCACGTTGACGGCGGTTAAAGGCCGACATCATTCACTCCGACAATACTCAGCATCAGACTGACCACTACGCTGCCCACTATGGCCCCCATCACCAGGATCATCAGAGGTTCGAGTAAGTTCATAAACCGCGTTACATCCGACTCAAACTCCTGACGGCTGCGGTTGCGGATATCCACAAACACGGAACCGAGTTTGCCACTTTGCTCCCCCACTTCGAGCAGGCTCAGGTAGAAATCCGGAAACAATGAGCTGTGGGATAATGCCGACTGCAGGCCTGTGCCTTGTTTGAGCTGGTTTAATGCGTATTGAATTTCACTCTGCAGTGTTTTGCTCAGCACATTGCCACAGGCCAAAGCCACTGCATTATCAATTTTAATGCCGGCATTCAGCATCAGTACCACACCGGAACAGAATTTAATGCGCTCAGACAAGACAAAAAAACCTTTGATCAGCGGTAACCGGGGTAACACATCGACCAAACGCTCCTGCAAGCGCCATTCCTTACGGTAATAAAACGCCAGCATTGCTCCGGCCAGCAGGCTGAGAAATAGCAGCCCCTGGTACGCCACCAACCATTCGCTGGTGGCCAGGATCAGCGCGGTATAAGCGGGTATGTCTTCTCGGCCCTGGAACATGCCCGCCATATTGGGGACCACAAAGTTGAAGATAAACAGCACCGCAATTATGCAGACCATTAAAATCACAGCCGGGTAGGTAATGGCCTGCTTGATTTTGTTCTTCAACTGCACTTTGAAGTGCATATTTTCCGCCAATCCCCGGAATACAGCAGGTAAAGTAGCTGTTTCTTCACCGATTCGGATCAGGTTGATATAGAGTTTGTCAAAATGCTCAGGGTAAGCGGCAAAGGCTTGAGAAAGTTGTTCACCTTTGTTGATCTTTGCGCTGATGGTCTGAATTACTTTACCGGCAGATGATTGCTGTTTGGCCCGGCCGATAATAGCAAGGGCTTTGTCAATTTTGACGCCATTCTCCAGCAACATACTGAGTTCAGAGGTTATAAACTCAAAATCTTCGAAGCTGGGTCCGGTACCGGGTAACAACTCACTGATGGATGCGGACGCAGGTTTCACTGAACTGACCAGCACTCCCTGCTTTTTCAGTTCAGCTTTTGCCTCCTGAATGGAATCCGCTTCTATCACTCCTGAAGTCCGGGCGCCGGAGCGGGCTACGCCCTGATAGTCAAACTTCATTTTTAACCAGCCACCCTCAACACTTCAGCAATATCCGTCTGGCCTTTGATTGCTTTGAGCAAGCCGTCTTCCAACAAAGTGCGGGCACCTCTGGCTTTATTCACCGCTTTGGCCTGCTGCAAAAACTGCGGATCTTTTGGCAGCACACGGATAGCCTCGTCACACCGCAGGTATTCCACCAAAGCCACCCGGCCTTTATAACCCGTATTGTTACAATGTGGGCAACCTTTGGGTTGTTTTAACTTCAGCTCAGCCAAACCATGCTGCTGCGCCAGTTGGTCCAGCTGGTATTTTTTCTGATAAAAACCTGCTTCTTCCATTGCCAGAGGTTCAGCACACTCTGAACATAAAGTCCGGGCCAGACGCTGTGCAATAATAGAAACAAGAGCCGCATCCAATAAAAACTCTTCAACCCCCAAGTCCAATAAGCGGGTATAAGCACTGGGGGCGTCATTGGTGTGTACTGTACTGAACACCAAATGCCCTGTTAACGCAGATTGCATGGCAATGCGGGCCGTTTCCACATCGCGGATTTCGCCCACCATAATAATGTCTGGGTCTTGCCGGACCACACTGCGTAAGCCTGCGCTAAAGGTAAAACCAATGTCGGAATTCACCTGCACCTGGTTAATGCCATCAAGCTGATACTCCACCGGATCTTCCAGAGTGATAATTTTCACTTCGTCCGAATTCAGCTGACTGAGGAAGCTGTACAGCGAGGTGGTTTTGCCGCTGCCTGTGGGCCCCGTCAACAAGATAACTCCGGCCGTTTTACGGATGTCTTCTTCAATCTGTTGCACTGTATCGGTTTCAATGCCCAACACCGCCAGATCAAACTTCAGCGCTTCTTTACGCAAAAAACGCATCACTATGCTTTCACCCTGTTGCAAAGGTAAGGCCGACACCCGGATATCCAGTTCTTCCTGCGCAATTTTAAAGTTGATTTTGCCATCCTGTGGCCGGCGTTTTTCCGCTATATCCATACCGGACAGAATTTTTAACCGGGTGACCAAGGCCAGCTGCAAGGAGGCGGCGACAAATTCTTCGCTGTGCAGCACCCCATCCACCCGGAAACGGACCCGAAGGCGGCCGTTGACGGGCTCAATATGCATGTCTGAAGCCCGCACTTTCATCGCCTTCCCTACCAGGCTGTTGAACAGGTTCACCACTGGTGCTTCCTGTGCCAGCTCACGCAGTTTGGCTTCTTCAAGATTTGTCAGTGCCGGATCGTCAGCGGTATTTTGTTGGGGGATGTCAAACTGTTCGGCAAAACCAGCCAACAGCGCTTTGTTCGCCAGGACCAGAGGGTAGTCACCAAGCTGCTGCAATAACTGATGGGCCGTGACATTCAAAGGGTCTAAACACAGCACCTGTACCTGTTGATCCGGTAACATCAGACAAAACCAATGTTGCGCGGCCAACTGGCGGATCAAATCCAACTGAGTTTCATCGTCGGGTAACCAGGCCACCGCATCTTCAAGCTGCGTGGCATCCGCTGTATTCAGCTCCAGATACAGTGCATACAGCTCGGTCAGCACGTCTTCATCCAGGCCGCCCATATTTACCAGAATATGTTCAAGGCGCCCGGCATATTTCTGTTGGAACTCTTTCGCTTTGGCCAGATCGGTTTCAGCCACACCAAAGCGGGCCGTCAGTAACTGCTCAAGAGACATCATTTATGGATGATATCCTCGTTGTCACCTTCGCCCCCGGGTTGTTTATCTGCGCCGAAAGATTTCAGGCTGTATAAAGCGCCGTTATCACCTGGCGTTTTGTAGTCATAAGCCGCTCCCCAAGGATCCAGCGGTACTTCTTTCGGCAGGTAGGGCCCATCCCAGCCAGAGGCTTTGCTTTGTGTCAATTCGGTCAGACTCGCCGGCACTGTGCCCACATCCAGTCTGTAGGTATTGATCGCTGTTTCCAGCATCGCCATTTGTGTCTGAGCTGTTTTACGTTTGGACGAGGACACTTTACTGAACATGTCCGGCGCTACCAAAGACGCTAGCAACCCTATGATAACTATCGTAATTAATAACTCGATCAGCGTAAAACCCTGTATCCGATTTAACTTCATCTGAATTCCTATTTTCTTTTCCAAACCGCGAGGCGGCATCTTAACCTATGCTGCCGAACGCGAACAAGCCAAAGCCAGCCCAGTGCTAAAGCACTGGTCAGTCCGGCAAATAGTTTTCCACTCCACTTCTGGCAATCACCTTCTCCCACAACAATTCATCATTAATCAGCGGCAGCATGGTGTTATGGCTGAATTGTGGAGGCCAGCTGTGCAGCTCATCCAAATTGGCGTATTGGACTGAATACCGGCTTAAAAAGTTCTTGGTCCAGTCATTCAGATACCCCAACACCGGCAACCCTGCGGCTGCGTACTCCATCAATTTGGTCGAAGTCTGGAACTTATAAGGCCGCAGATTCGGCACTGCATTCAGGCCTACCGTCGAACGCTCCAGCCAACCCGGAATATCTTTGTGATGCACCCGGCCGGTAAACAAAATTTGTGGCTGACTGGCAAACTGGCGTTTCAGCACCGCAGGTGCATCCCCTACCATTGCAATACGCAAATCTGGTTTGATGCTGAGTAAACGCTGCAGAATAGCCGCCAGTTGCCGGGTTTTATCCATAGCGCCTATATACACCAGATCAAATTCTTTGGTGCTGTGCTGGCGTTGCAAGAATTCCTGACAAATCCCCATGTCTCTGGTCAAGGTGGGTACTTGATCCCGAAACTGCATCAACTGACGCTGATTATCGTTTTGAAAAATCCGTAAATCCGGCTCAGGCAATGCCTGTTTCTTCAACCAATCCTTACAACCGGCCAAAGGCGGTAGTGATAATGATGCAAATTCATGGACCAAATATTGGTGAGGCAGAGGTTTATAACGATAAAAACCCATAAAAAACCACACAATATCATAGAATTGTAGCTTTTCAGCTGTTGTTTTAACGTCCACCTTATATCGCCCGGAAAAGTACGCACGATATGCATGTAACTCTGGCAAATCCGCCCTGCCCGAATGCACGAAGCACAATGACTTCATCGGCGCCCTCCCCAAGTGAAACGCGCAAGACAAGGGAAATGACGCAGCGCTATATTTTTTAAAGCAACATTGAATGTACCAGCCCCAGACAAAGTTAACAGACGTAAAGATCGCCACTCTTGAGTATTCAAATACCAGTAAAATTTCTGAGCTCGGCGTTGTGATCCATTCATTATATTGCCATAACGCTCAAGCAGCAGCTGATAGCCTTGCTGGCGCTCAGCCGAATCTGAAATCCGCTCAGACTGATGGTCCTGCCTCAAACGGTAACTACAACTGGCCAATCTGCGGCCTGCCCCATAAACCTGACTCAATCTGATCCAGCAATCGTAATCCTGACAGGACCTGAATGCAGGATCAAAACCGCCTATACTTCTTAGATACTCAGTCATGGTAAACAGCTGATTTCCAACAGAGTTTCGCATAAGCAACTCTTCAGGCGACAGTTCTGCTGATTTTCTACCGAAGCAATAAGCAAACTTAGAGGTAACCACCTCATAGCCTGAACACAAAAAAGCAGCAACAGGCCACTTGCGCCATTCCGAGACAAAATGTTCAAGACGCCATGATAAAAACTCGTCGTCGTCATCCAGCCCAGTTATAAAACGCCCTTGCGCAGCAGATATAGCTGCATTCCTCGCAACACAAGCCCCCGAGGGAGTATCGAGACGATACAACTTTATACGGGCATCCATTGCAGCTACTGCCTCAATTTCAGAGCGAAATGCCTCGTCGGAACAATCATCGACTATGATAACTTCAAACGTCTGGTAAGACTGAGATAAGCAGCTGGCAACAGCTCTTCGTAAAAAATCCGGTCGATTTCTCGTTGGTATATAAATAGATACCAGCTCAGATTCGGATGAAAATCTGCAACTGACACTATTCTCTGAAGATACAACCAAAGCAAATTCCGGGAGCTGTGGGAGCAACATTGTTTCATCAGTCTTCCACATAGCCAAGCTCCTTAATTCCTGCAAGCCGGGCATACAGTTGATCGTATTGCGTACAAACCACATCAAGAGAGAAGAAAGCCAGCACCCGTTCACGGGCCCGAACACCTATCACTGTTCGTTGTTCAGGCTCTACCATTAACAACTCAGTAATAGCTTTGGCAAACAGAGATGGGGATAAAGGTGGAACTATAAATCCGGTATCGCCAATTAACTCGCGGCAATCACCTACATCTGTGGCTATACAAGGCAAGCCAATGCTCATTGCCTCACCCAACGCCATTGGGAATGCCTCACTTCTTGAGGGTAAGCAAAACAGGTCAAAACAACTTAAAAGTACAGGAACGTCATCCCTTAGACCAAGCAATCTGACTTTATCCGCTACACCATGCCTTTTAAGCAAAGCGTCTAATTCCACATTAGCACTGTCGTTGTCTCTGCCAACCAACACACAAACCCAATTTAATTCTTGAGGTAATAAAGCTAAAGCTTCTATCAGGATATCTTGTCCTTTATCAGGGTGATATCGGCCAACAGCACCAATCAATGTCTGGTTATCGGCAACCCCCAGTTGTCGCCGTATCGTTGCTATCTGGCTATTCGTTGCAGGGATAAGAGGTAAAAAACCGTTCGAAATAACTGAAAATTTATCAGCTTTATAGCCATAACCAATATGATTACGGCGCGCGACATCGGCAACGGCAACGATGGAATCCGGCAGTATTGACGACAGATGCGCACAGGCTTTCATCACTAACTTGGTTAGCGGACGACCTATTGGTAGATTCGAGCAATGAATTCCCCACACAATATGCTTTACACCAGCAAGCTTCGCAGCAACGCCTCCAAGCAAATCTGCATGATACATCCAAGTTTGAACTAAATGCGGCTTCAGTTTTTTCAGCAATTTCGTCAGCCGCAATAGAGCAATGGGAAAAGCAAGCTTCCCATTCATGTTTAATGCAATAACTTCATACCCTTGATGACGAAGCCGTTGGCCTATCGGCCCTTCGTCCTGCAAAGAAATCACCACAACATCCTGCTTACGCTCCGGATTACGGGTTAATAATCGCTCCAGCATTATTTCCGCACCGCCTATATCGAGGCCTGTACTGATGTGTACAATTTTCACACCCATACTCCATGTTATTCCGCTTAATCAGGCAATTTGCTGATTAAATAGGTGTAGATATCTAGAGAAAATTGCCATTGAATAAATCATTGCAATTGAAACCAATGGGCTGACATTAACGTGACAGGCCTAATCAGGAAATGCGACGGATTTTAACTTAACAGTCGCAGAAAACAAAATGTTTCCGGACTTATGTGTAAATCGAATTATACAGTGATGCACACAGGATATAGCAGATAATTTGGGATAAAACTCTGGTTATTCTTTCGGCACGCAACCAGCTGACCCTATGTAAAAGTCGTAAAAAAGTGTTCCTTAAGTAGCCGTTCAGGTTATTCAGTGACATAATTGTGTCCTTTTAAAAGTTCACTCTTTGAAATGGCATTAAGTACAGTGACCTATGCAAGAAATCGTTAATAAAATTAGCGCTGAAGACGCTGGGCTGACGGATGTCGGCGAATTGCATCCCAAACCCTTTATGTCCAGGCGTGACACGCTGAAGCAGCAGGTGATTTATGTCTATTGCCCTCCGGAGCGGGAGTTGGATATAGGTCTGATTGTTGAGGACTACACCTTTGATATGGTGATCAACGATTACTCCCTGACAGACTTCAGCTCGAAAGTGATTTGTCATTTTGAAAGCAACAAGCTGGACAAAGACCACCGCGAGTTTTTGGTGCGGGCCATGGAGTTTGGTGCCTGGGTGGAACCGCTGGTCAGTTATCTGGATTCCCGTCTGGGCTATACAGAAGTGCGTTTGCTGCAAAGCAGTTACTTTTTACACCAAAAGGCCTTTTCGATTCTGTCTAATGGCCGTAGCCAGTTTAATAAACGGATGTTTGATTTAGTACTGGCCAGTGTTATTGCGTTGCTGACGTTACCTGTCTGTCTGCTCACCGCCATTCTGATCAAACTGGAAAGTAAAGGTCCGGTTATTTATAAGCAGCTGCGCACAGGCCAGTACAACCGGGAATATTATGTCTACAAGTTCCGCTCGATGCGCAACGATGCTGAAAGTAACGGCGCCCAGTGGGCCAGTGAAAATGACAGCCGTATCACCAAAGTAGGCAATTTTATCCGCAAAACCCGTATTGATGAGTTACCCCAGCTGATCAATGTGTTTTTAGGTGACATGTCGCTGATCGGCCCCAGGCCTGAGCGCGAGGTCTTTATTGAAGAGTTGGAAAAATCCATCGTGTATTACCGCTTCCGTCACGCCGTTAAACCGGGTATCACCGGTCTGGCACAGGTGCGTTACCCTTATGGGGCATCGGTTGAGGACGCGGTCTGGAAGCATAAATACGATATTTTTTATATCAAACACCACTCATTTTGGCTGGATATCAGGATCTTGTTCGCTACCTTAAAAGTAGTGATCTTTGGCATGGGACGCTAAGGTATGAATGTTGGTTTTATCATCACCAAATCGGAAGTTGGTGGTGCTCAGGCTTGGGTCAAAAATGTCTCAGGCTTTTGCGAAAACTCCAGACGTTTCCTTATTTCATCTGAGCATGGCTGGCTGAACAGCTTCTTCGCTGACGAGCAGAGCCTCACCCTTCCCTCCATGGGCAAACTGTTTTTTTTGCGGGATTTATTCCGTTTAAAACACTTCATCCGTAAGCACAATATTGGTCTGTTGGTGGCCAGCTCTGCCCATGCTGGCGTGATGGCCCGGCTGGTCAAATTGCTAACCCCTGTTCAGGTTTATTATGTTTCGCATGGCTGGTCTTTTAACTACAACGGCGGCTTGCTGCGCTTTGTCTTTCGAAAAATTGAACAGTGGCTGGCAGCACTGACCGATAAAATTATCTGCATATCAGGTGCAGATTATCAGATAGCGCAGGAAACGCTGAAAATTGAACAGGACAAGCTGCTGCTGATCCCCAATAAGGTATTTAAACCACAACCTTCAGGTCTGGAGCCGCCATTAGACAGACGCCCGAACTCCCCGAATTTATTGTATCTTGCCAGGCTGGAATCGCCGAAAAGGCCTGAACTGCTTAATCTTCTGAATCATTTTTCTGTCCAGATTGACGTGATAGGCCAAGGAAGTCTGGCCACGCAAATTCTGCCTGCAAGTAATATCAGGTTGTGCGGAGAAGTAAAAGATTTCGGTAACTTCAGTGCCTACGATGGTTTGGTCTTGCTATCAGACAGCGAAGGCTTGCCCATGTCGGCCATTGAAGCCGCCGCCTGTGGTTTGCCATTGTTTTTAAGCGATGTCGGGGGCTGCAGTGAGTTAGTGCGCTACCAGAATGGCATGGTTACGCCAAATGACGCCATGGCATTGCAGGAAAACTTCAGTTACTTTTTGAATAAACTGCCCTACTTCAGCAAACAGGCCCAGCATGCCAGTAAGTACTTTGATTTAAATGCCGACCGCGATATATGGCAAACCTTGTTTAAAAATCCTGCCTGATTTCAGGCAGGATAGCTCTATTCGTTCTGATAGTAGGCCCGGTACCAATCCACGAAACTCTGCACCCCTTCTTCAATCGGAGTTGCCGGTACAAAGTCGATATGCCGCTCAAAGTCTTCCACATCGGCAAAAGTCGCTTCTACATCCCCTGGTTGAATGGGCTGGTAATCCCTGATTGCTTTTTTGCCAGTCGCAGCCTCAATAGCACAAATTAAACGCTCCAGCTCCACAGGCTGACTGTTACCTATATTAAATAACTTATAAGGTGCAGAACTCTCACTACGGGCACCGGCAGCGTCAGACCAGTCCGGTTTTGCCAGAGGTGCTTTAGCCTGGATACGGATGATCCCTTCCACAATATCGTCAATATAAGTGAAATCCCGCTTCATTTTTCCGTAGTTAAATACCTTAATAGGCTCACCATTTAAAATGGCTTTGGTAAATAAAAACAGAGCCATATCAGGCCGGCCCCAAGGGCCATACACGGTAAAAAAGCGCAGCCCTGTCGTAGGTATGCCGTACAAATGGCTGTAGCTGTGTGACATCAGTTCATTGGCTTTTTTAGTGGCTGCATAGAGAGATACCGGATGATCCACTCCATCCTCAGGTGAAAATGGCATCTTTTTATTCAGTCCATAGACAGAGCTGGAGGAGGCATAGACCAGATGCTGAACCCTGTGTTGACGACAGCCTTCCAGCACATTCAAGTGCCCTATCAGGTTGCTGTCGGCATAAGCCATCGGGTTTTCCAGCGAGTAGCGCACACCAGCCTGTGCCGCCAGATGGATCACCCGGTCAAACTGGCCTTGTTTAAACAACCCGGCCATCCCTGCCCTGTCCGCTATATCCAGCTCGACAAAGTGAAACCGGGCATTTTCGCTGAACAGCGCCAAGCGGTCCCGCTTCAGCTGGGGATCGTAATAGCTGTTCAGATTGTCTATCCCTGTGACATCCATCCCCATCTGTAACAGGCGCTGACTGACATGAGCCCCTATAAAACCGGCCGCACCGGTCACTAACAACTTCACTTAATCACTCCCAAACAAATCGCGGGTGTAAACTTTATTCTGGACATCAGCCAAAGCCTCATTGTGACGATTGGCAATAATCACGTCAGAAACTGCTTTAAATTCATTCAGATCGCTGATGACTCTGGAACGGAAAAACTGTTCTTCTTTCAGCTCCGGCTCATAAATCACCACTTCAATGCCTTTGGCTTTGATGCGTTTGATCACCCCCTGAATAGCAGAAGAACGGAAGTTATCGGAGCCAGCTTTCATCACCAGGCGGAACACACCAACCACATTCGGCCGGCGGCTGATAATAGAGTCGGCAATAAAGTCCTTGCGGGTTTTATTGGCTTCCACAATGGCACCAATAATGTTATTCGGCACCTCTTTGTAATTGGCCAGTAGCTGTTTGGTGTCTTTGGGCAGACAATAACCACCATAACCGAAACTGGGGTTGTTGTAGTGGTTGCCAATACGCGGGTCCAGACCCACCCCTTCAATAATCTGTCTGCTGTTGAGCTGATGGCTTTCGGCATAACTATCCAGCTCGTTAAAATACGCCACCCGCATTGCCAGATAGGTATTGGAAAACAGCTTGATAGCCTCAGCTTCTGTACTGTCAGTAAACAGGGTCACCACATCAGGTTTACGACAACCCTGCGCCAATAAACGGGCAAATAACTGAGCCTGTTCACCGTGGTCCCCGACAATAATGCGGGACGGATACAGGTTGTCGTGTAAGGCTTTGCCTTCGCGCAGAAACTCGGGAGAAAAAATGATCGAACTGACCTTCAAACGTTCACGCAGCGTCTTGGTAAACCCTACAGGGACAGTGGATTTGATCACAATAGTGGCTTGCGGGTTCAGCAGCAGCACGTCCTGGATCACCGACTCTACCGAACTGGTATTAAAATAATTGGTATCCGGGTCATAATCAGTCGGTGTGGCAACCACAACAAACTGCGCATCACAATACGCCAGGCTTTTGTCTGTCGTGGCGGTAAAATCCAAATCATCCCGTAACAAAAAGCTTTGAATATCTTTGTCATCAATAGGTGAATGACGCTGATTTAACAGTTGCACCTTGTGCTCATTTAAATCCAGCGCAACCACTTTGTTGTGCTGAGACAACAGCATGGCATTTGCCAAACCGACATATCCGGTGCCGGCAACTGCAATTTTAATCCCTGACATAATGCACTCTTTTTAATCCACGCAAATCGATAGTAAAAAATTTAGAAAAATACATGACGATGATAAAACCAACGATTGGAAAAATTCGACCAGAAATATGACTGGGATCCCCATAAATAGGCAGTAATACCGACAAGTTAAGCAACATATAGCAATAAAAAATCCGCCTTACACTTAAAACCCTGATCTGACTAACTATCGCATCGACGGCCGACAGCACATAGCCGGTGAAAAATCCGAAGAAGATAAAGCCAAAATATCCCAGATTTAAATAACTCAATGTCAGTATATCGGCTGGCACAGAACTACTATTTCCAGCCAATCCTTTTGCAATGCCGAATAATAACTCCGTATTTACAGCCTCAACAGAAACCATATAATCAGACCACAGCCGCTGTGGCATCCAATAAATAGGTAATGAAAAGAAATCCAGTCCAAGCCGAAAACTATCTGCCTTGTTCAACGCATTCATTAAGCTGGATACCGGAAAAACCAATTCCATTGATAACATTTGCATGATTCCAGAGTAGTCTTTACGATCCAAAATATTATTGACTGAAATAAGAAGCAACAGGAATAAAACAAAGAGACAGCTCATTCGAAAAAATCGAGGTTGCAAATCAGTATCCCTGATCACAAATGTCATAAAGAAAACCATGAAATAAAACAAAAAAACAATTCGACCAAGCCAAGAAAACAACACATAAACAGAAAAAATCATAGCAACAACAAAAAACACAAAAGATATTAACTTGTATTTTTTCGGAAAAATTGAAAAAAACAAATAAGACGCGATGAAAGAGAAACTACCAAACGCGATGAGGAAAGAATATGGGTTGGCAGGTAATTCATGCATAGCTCCAGAGCGCAAAGCTCCGCTATATGCTAAATAAGCGAAATAACCTCCATAAACAGAAACATACAGACTGTATCCAACAATAGATAAAATCAATAAAATCAGCGCTGAAAAAAAATATCGCGTGAGAACTCTGCTTTCAGATTCGCTCTGCATGTTCACTTTCTTTGCAAAATCCATTATTCCTTTACTTCTGCGTTTTTCAAAAGAATAACCACCAAGAAACACTGAAATTAGAAATAAAAAACTAATAGGGATATATACCCATGCGTCCTTTGAATATGTCTGACTAAACTGAACTGCAAGCGCACCATATTCAAT
>NZ_JBBIQL010000004.1:0-187014 GCF_037442345.1 Rheinheimera sp.
GTGTACGCCGGAGAACTCTAATCAGGAATGCACCGATTTTAAGGGATGTTTACACTAATACCTACATCGAAGCCAAAAACACGTATTACCACATGGACTTTTGCCCAGCCTATTGGTCTTGGCTTGACCAACAATTCGCGTCGGGCATCGCTGGCAGCATTGATATGATTGGCCGTGAGCTTAAAGACGGCAACGACGAATTAGCGGAATGGGCGAAAGCTCGTAACGGTCAGTTTATTGCCAACGATGATGACGCAACCCAAACTGCTTTTGTTCAAATTATCGAATATGTTATGTCACAGGGCTTTAATCCCGCGAATAGGGATAACTTTTTGGCAAAAGCGGATCCGTGGTTGATTGCCAAAGCAATGTCGACTGGTGCCGTTGTAGTAACTCATGAAAGCACGGTCAGTGATACGACGAAGAAAGTAAAAGTTCCAAATATCTGCAAGCAGTTCGGTGTTAAATGTATCAACACGTTTGAGTTCTTGCGGCTGACAAAAGCGAAGTTTGGATTAATCTGACTTTGTTGATTTAGGTGCTTTTTCAGCTCAAATAATGACAATGCTTACAAAACCATGCTTACTCTTGCCGAGAATCCTAAATTAGGCCGAGAGCGAAGTGAGGTCTATGCCGGTGCACGTAGTTTTCCATCCGGCAAGCATGTCATTTTCTACCGTGCTGTTGCAAAAGGTGTCATTGAAATAGCGCCTGTATTGCATCAGCCTATGGATGTGCTGAGTCAGTTCAGCGACGAGTTCTGACGATCTAAAATTCTGAGATAAAGCATGGCATTTAGCGAGTTTGAGCAATTCCGCATTGAAAAGGCGATTGATGCCTTTATGAAACAACGTCGGCCACGGCCAGACATCCGGCATGAATTCGATTTATCGGCCAAGATAGAGCGGCAGAGTCTGGTGCTGTATGAGGTGCGTCCGGACTGGCAGGTTAAAACAGAAATTCACGAATACCCCTTTGCGAAGATGACCTATGTGCGGACCCGGAACTGCTGGAATATCTTCTGGATGCGCGCCAACCTGAAATGGTACGGCTATGAACCTGAACCCTCAGTGCGGACTATCGACGAAGCACTAAGAATCGTTGCAGAGGACAAATTCGCTTGTTTCTTCGGTTAGCGCTTTCGTCACTTTCCCACAAAGCTCACCTATGATGACAACGCTTTAACTCCTCAATAGTCGCCTGCGCCAGCGGTGAGCTGCTGTTGCTTTTTGACGTGATCAGCACCACCGGAATTTGATAGCTGTATTTTTCCGGCTGAATAGCACGAAACAAACCTTTTTCTACCCAGTAGCTGGCGTAATGTTCAGGCAGATAACCAATAAACTTACCGGACAAAATCAGGTGGGCTATACCTTCGTCGTGGTAAGCACTGGCGCTGTTTTGATAGTTCAGGCCGTCGTTGCGGATCTCTTTATCTCTCATGTAGTTACTGGTTACCACTTCGGCCTGGGCCAGCCATTTGCTGCTGTCTTTGGCGGCGCAGTCAAAAAGAGGATGGCCAGCGGCGCAATACAGATAGTTGGTTTCAGGGTGCAGGGGCTGGTAATTCAGGCCACGGATATGATGACGGCTGACGCCAATGCCTACTAAAGAGCGGCCATTGGCCACTGCTGTTTCTACTTCACGCGCTTCACAAACATGAATATCAAACTGCAGGTTGCTGCTTTTGTTTTTCAGCGCAGCTATGGCTTTGGCCACACCACAACGTGGGTCGCTGATCAGCGTATCAACAATGGCAATAGTGACGCGGCCAGACAGAGTGTGTCTGGAGCCTGCCACTGTGGCTGCAAAAGTTTCACATTGCTGCAGCAGCTGCAAAGAGGCCTGATAGGTTACCCGGCCAGCGTCAGTCAGCTCAAAGCCGCTGCGGCCGCGTTTGCACAAGGTCACACCTAAACGAATTTCCAGATCGGACAAATGGGCGCTGATGGTGGAGCGGCCAATATTCAGTCTGGATTCGGCTGCCGACAAACCACCGGATTCCACTATGGTGACAAAAATTCGCAATAAGCGTAAATCAACGTCCTGGACCTGCATAAGGACTCACTCTTTAGTTCGATAAATCCGGAATAAGATACGATTATTATGTATTTATAAAACATCATCAGCAAGCTAGCATTAGCCTATCTCTGGCCTTGAAGGCTAAAGCACAGCAACAGATAGAGGAGTAGAAGATGGTGTTTAATTATGGGATTGACCGTCTTGACCTGGACACAGTACAAGCTATTGCAGAAGGCCGCATTCAGGCGCAATTAAGCGCTGAAGCTATAGCAAAAATTAATCACAGCCGCAGTTGTGTCGACAAAATGGCGGCCTCTGACAAAGCCATTTATGGCATCAATACCGGCTTTGGCCCTTTATGCGACACCCAGATTTCACCTGCTGAAACTGCACTGCTGCAGAAAAACCTGCTGATCACTCATGCCGTTGGCGTAGGTGAGCCTATTGCCAAAGCTATTTCTAAACTGATGCTGATCACGAAAGTACATGCACTGAGCCAGGGCTACTCAGGCGTGCGGCTGGAAGTGGTGGAGCGTATGCTGAAATTTATTGAACTGGACTTGATCCCTGTAGTGCCGGAGCAAGGTTCGGTTGGCGCTTCAGGTGACTTAGCGCCGCTGTCGCATTTATTCCTGCCACTGATTGGTGAAGGTGAGTTCTGGCAAGGCAAAGACAGCATTCCGGCTGCTGAAGCTTTACGTCAGCATGGTTTAGAACCGCTGGAGCTGCAGGCCAAAGAAGGTTTGGGCCTGATTAACGGCACTCAGTTTATTCTGTCGCATGGCATTACAGCGCTGCTTAAAATGCGTTACCTGCTGGACTTAGCCGATGTGGCTGGTGCTATGAGCATTGAAGGCATGCAGGGCAGTGGTTCACCTTTCCGGCCTGAGCTGCATCAAATCCGTCCTTTTGCCGGCAATATTGAAGTAGCTGCCCGGATGCGCCGTCTGTTTAAAGACTCAGAAAATATGGCCTCGCATTTTGGTTGTGCCAGAGTACAGGACCCGTACTCGCTGCGTTGTATACCGCAGGTGCATGGCGCGTCACGCAACGCTTTTTACCATTTAAAAGAACTGGTTGAGATTGAGATGAACTCAGTCACCGACAACCCTATAGTGATTAGCGAAGAAGAAGCTTTGTCCGGTGGTGGTTTCCACGGTCAGCCGCTGGCGATGGCACTGGATTACACTTCGATTGCAGCAGCTGAGCTTGGCAATATTGCCGACCGCCGTTGTTATTTGTTACTGGAAGGCCTACATGGTTTACCCCGTTTGCTGACTAAAGCCGGTGGTTTAAACTCCGGCATGATGATCCCGCAGTACACCACTGCAGCGCTGGTGACTGAAAATAAATCCCTGTGTTTCCCGCCATCCGCCGACAGCGTGCCGACGTCAATGGGCCAGGAAGACCATGTGTCGATGGGCAGTATTTCCGGCCGTAAGCTGAACCAGATTTTAGGCAACCTGGAAAAAATTCTGGCGATTGAGCTGATGTATGCGGCGCAGGCCATTGAATTCCGCCGGCCAAATACCTGCTCCGATCTGGTCGAAGAAAACCACGCCATTATCCGCGCCAAAGTGGCGAAGCTGGACGAGGACCGTCTGTTAAAACCGGATATTGACGCCATGATTAAGCTGGTCCGCGACCAGGCTTTTACCGTGAATTTTGCACTGAATTAAGGAGTGCCAGTGATGACATTTCAGGATCAAATTAAACAAGGTATTCCGGCGCTGTTGCCACCGGCCCGGCCTTACCCGGCGGATGCTAACAGAGCACCCAAACGCAAAGACAGTTTAACCATTGCCGAAAAACAGCTGGCGGTGCGCAACGCGCTGCGCTATTTCCCAAAGGAATGGCACGCAGAACTGGCGACAGAATTTGCGCGGGAGCTGCAGGATTTCGGCCGTATTTATATGTATCGCTTTAAGCCGGAGTACGCCATCAAAGCCCGTGCCATCAGCGAGTATCCGGCCCAATGCCAGCAGGCGGCGGCCATTATGCTGATGATCGACAATAACCTCGACCCTGCTGTGGCGCAGCATCCGGAAGAACTGATCACTTATGGTGGTAATGGTGCTGTATTCCAGAACTGGGCGCAGTACCGTTTAACCATGAAGTACTTAAGCGAGATGGCCGAAGACCAAACGCTGCATATGTACTCAGGCCACCCTATGGGTTTATTCCCTTCTGCTGTGGAAGCGCCACGGGTGGTGGTCACCAACGGCATGATGATCCCAAACTATTCCAAACCGGATGACTGGGAGCGTTTTAATGCGCTGGGTGTGACCCAATACGGCCAGATGACGGCCGGTTCTTTTATGTACATTGGCCCGCAGGGCATAGTGCACGGCACCACCATTACGGTGATGAATGCGTTCCGTAAAGTGCTGCAAAAAGGCGAAAGCCCAAAAGGCAAAATCTTCTTAACAGCAGGTTTAGGTGGCATGAGTGGTGCCCAGCCAAAAGCAGGCAATATAGCCCAGTGCATTACCGTCTGTGCCGAAGTGAATCCTAAAGCTGCCACCAAACGTCACCAGCAAGGTTGGGTGGATGAACTGATCGACAATATGGATCAACTGATCAGCAGAGTGAAACAAGCGCAAGCCAATGCCGAAGTGGTGTCTATCGCTTACATCGGCAATGTGGTGGATGTATGGGAAGCTTTTGATGAACAGGGTATTTTTGTCCACCTGGGTTCAGACCAGACGTCATTGCATAACCCATGGTCGGGCGGTTATTACCCTGTGGGCATCAGTTATGACGAAGCCAACAGGTTAATCCGCGAAGAGCCGGAGAAGTTTAAAGCCCAGGTGCAAGCCACGCTGAAACGCCATGCTGCTATCGTCAATAAACACACGGCCAAAGGCACTTACTTCTTTGACTACGGCAATGCCTTTTTACTGGAAGCATCCCGCGCTGGTGGCGATGTCATGGCCGACAACGGCATCGACTTTAAATACCCGTCTTATGTGCAGGATATTCTGGGCCCTATGTGTTTTGACTATGGCTTTGGCCCGTTCCGCTGGGTCTGTACTTCAGGCAAGCCGGAAGACTTGGATAAAACCGACGCCATTGCGGCCCAAGTGCTGAAAAAGATTATGCTGGAGTCGCCGGAAGAGATTCAGCAGCAGATGCAGGACAACATCAGCTGGATTTTGGATGCCAAACAAAACAAACTGGTGGTGGGGTCGCAGGCGCGTATTTTATATGCCGATGCACAAGGCCGCGCTGAAATTGCGTTGGCGTTTAACGAAGCAATTAGCCGCGGCGAGATTGGCCCTGTGGTGCTGGGGCGTGACCATCACGATGTCAGCGGCACCGACTCACCTTTCCGTGAAACCTCCAACATTTATGACGGCAGCCGTTTTACTGCGGATATGGCTATTCACAACGTCATAGGCGACAGTTTCCGCGGTGCCACCTGGGTCTCGATCCACAATGGTGGTGGTGTAGGTTGGGGGGAAGTGATTAACGGCGGTTTTGGCATGTTGCTGGACGGCTCAGCCGACGCAGAACGCCGGTTAAAATCCATGCTGTTTTTTGATGTGAATAACGGCATTGCCCGTCGCAGCTGGGCCCGTAACAGCGAGGCTGATTTTGCCATTCGCCGCGAAATGGCACGTTCACCCAAATTGCAGGTGACCCTGGCCAACCGGGTTGACGACGACATTATCCAGCAATTGTCGTTTTGAGCCTTTGCACTGAACTGGTTCCGTCCTGGGGCTGGTTCAGTGTTTTTCTCTGTTTTTACAGACCTTCGGGTTCACATTCCCGCCTTGTGTTTGAGCAACAAAAAAACCACCGCGAGGGTGGTTTTTTTGCAAAGCTGCTGCTGATGCTGTTGCAAGCAACAGCTTCGGCGAATTAAGCGGCTTTAGTTACTAAAGCTTTGACGTGCGCGTTTAAGCGAGACTTATGACGTGCAGCTTTGTTCTTGTGGATCAGGCCTTTTGCAGCCATACGATCCAGAACTGGAACCATCTTTTTGAACGCTTCCTGAGAAGCAGTTACATCAGAGGTTAATACTGCAGCGTAAGTTTTCTTGATGAAAGTACGCATCATTGAACGCTGACTGGCGTTTTGCTGACGACGCTTTTCTGATTGAATCGCGCGCTTCTTAGCAGACTTGATGTTAGCCAAGGTAACACTCCTAAAAACTAAACCGGGACTTTATTAAAGGCGGCATAATATGCCTATTTTATACCCCCTTGTCAAACCAAATTTCTGCTGTTGATCCGGTAATTGGACAGAACAGGCTGGTAATCCGGCGTGGCTCAGGTGAAAATGCCTGCACTCTACTACAGGGAGCCGTCTGTGTCAGGAAAATTATTAAAATCGGGCATGATTGTCAGCTTTATGACACTGATTTCCCGGATCTTGGGGTTGGTGCGAGACGTGATTGTGGCCAATGTGCTGGGGGCAGGGGCTGCCGCAGACGTTTTTTTTATGGCCAACCGCATTCCGAATTTTTTACGTCGTCTTTTTGCTGAAGGCGCCTTTTCACAGGCTTTTGTGCCGGTTTTGGCGGAAGTGAAAGAAAAACATGGCGACGATGCCGTCCGGCTGCTGGTGGCGCGCGCCAGCGGTACTCTGGGGTTGATCGTGACTGGCGTAACCTTGCTGGCGATGATTGGCTCGCCGGTGCTGATGATGCTGTTTGGTGCCGGTTGGTTTACGGCTTACCTCAATGGTGAACCTGAAGGCGACAAATACCTGCAAGCCGCATTTTTGCTGAAAATTACCTTTCCTTATCTGTGGTTTATCACCTTTGTCGCCTTGTCCGGCGCTGTGCTGAACACTTACAACCGCTTTGCGGTCGCGGCTTTTACCCCGGTCTTTCTGAATATTGCGATGATAGGCTCCGCCATCTGGCTGGCGCCAGAGATGCAAAACCCGGCCGAAGCCATTGCCTGGGGCGTGTTTTTGGGCGGTTTGATCCAGTTTTTATTTCAACTGCCGTTTTTAGCCAAAGCGGGGTTATTGGTGTGGCCGCGTTGGGGCTGGTCTGACCCTTATGTCACCCGTATCCGCACCCTGATGATCCCCGCGCTTTTTGGTGTTTCGGTCAGTCAGATTAACCTGTTGCTGGACGCCATTATTGCGTCTTTTCTGGTGACAGGGGCGGTCAGCTGGTTGTATTACTCAGACCGCCTGTTGGAATTCCCATTAGGTTTGTTTGGTATTGCTATTGCCACTGTCATTTTGCCGGGTTTGTCACGCCATTATGCGGCGGCGTCCGAGGCAGCATTTCGCTATATGCTGGACTGGGCGGTACGCTTTATCTGCCTCTTTGGTATTCCGTCGATGCTGGGCCTGATGGTACTGGCGGAGCCTATTATTACCAGTGTCTTTATGCGGGGGGAATTTAGCGCCGATGATGTGGTGAAAACCTCACACAGCCTGATAGCTTATTGCTCCGGCCTGGTGACCCTGATGCTGATTAAAGTGCTGGCACCGGCTTTTTATGCGCGCCAGGACATTAAAACGCCGGTGCGTATTGCCATTATTGCGATGGTGGCCAATATGGTGTTTAACCTGCTGCTGGCACCTTTTTTAAGTTATGTCGGTCTGGCGCTGGCGACGGCGATGTCCGGCACCCTCAATGCGGTGTTGTTGTACCGTGGCCTGAAGCAGCGGGGTATTTATCAGTTCAGCGGCAAAACCTGGGGTTTTATTGCCAAAGCCGCGGTTTCAGGCCTGCTGATGGCGGCTCTGTTGTTCTGGCTCACGCCACCACTGCAAAGCTGGATAGCGCTGGGTTTAGCCCAGCAAGTGCTGCATCTGCTGAGCTATTTCGCGCTGGCAGTGTTGCTGTACTTTGTCATGCTGGCGGTGTTGGGTGTGCGGCTGGCCGATTTTAAACGCCAGACAACTGCTGAAAGCTGAGCCAGTTCTGGGTATAATCGGGCACTTTTCTGAGCAGTTGAGTTAAAAAACCAAAGCTATGCAACTGATCCGCGGCTTACATAACATTTTGCCCAGCCACCAGGGTTGTGTACTGACCATCGGCAATTTTGACGGTGTGCACTTGGGTCATCAGGCGGTGCTGAACCAGCTAAAGCAGCAGGCCCAGCGGCTGCAACTGCCAGCGGCAGTGATGGTATTTGAACCTCAGCCGCTGGAGTTGTTTGCACCGGAGAAAGCTCCTGCCCGCTTATGCCGCTTTCGGGAAAAATACCACTGGCTGGCGCAGCAGGGCATAGACAGGCTGCTGTGTGTGCGTTTTGACCGTCATTTTGCCGCGTTGGAACCCCAGAGTTTTATCCAGAACTTATTGTTGAATCAGTTGGGTGTGCAGCACCTGATTGTCGGAGATGATTTTTGCTTTGGTAAAAACCGTGCCGGGAATTACGCCTTATTGCAACAGGCGGCTGAAGCATTTGATTTTGGCCTGAGCAATACCCATAGCCTGATGCTGGAAGGCGAGCGGGTCAGCAGCACCCTGATCCGTCAGGCGCTGGAACAGGATAACTTAACAGCGGCAGCCCAGATGCTGGGCCGACCTTTTTCGTTGATGGGGCGGGTGCGGCACGGTGAAAAAGTTGGCCGCCAGTTGGGCTTTCCAACCGCCAACGTCTGGTTGTATCGCAAAAACCTGCCGGTGCGTGGTGTGTATGCGGTGGAAGCCGTCACGGCCTGTGGCCGCTACAACGGTGTGGCCAATATTGGCTCCAGGCCGACCCTGCATGGCCGCAAAGAACAGCTGGAAGCGCATTTTTTTGATTTTTCTGGTGATTTATACGGCCAGCAAATTGAAGTGATTTTAAAACACAAGCTGCGCAGTGAACGAAAATTTGATTCACTGGACGCATTGCAGCAGCAAATTCGCCTCGACGCCGACCAGGCCAGAGCCTATTTCGCTGCCAACCGAATTTAAAGAAGAGAACGGAACCGATACGGATGAGTGATTACAAGCATACCCTGAATTTACCGGACACCGCTTTTGCGATGCGTGCCAATCTGGCGCAGCGTGAGCCGCAAATGCTTGCCAGCTGGACAGAAAAGAAGCTGTACCAGCAAATTCGCCAGGCCAAAAAAGGGAAAAAGACCTTTATTCTGCACGACGGCCCTCCGTACGCGAACGGTAATATTCACATTGGTCATGCGGTGAACAAAATCCTCAAGGACATGATTGTCAAAGCCAAGACCTTGTCCGATTTTGATGCGCCTTATGTACCGGGCTGGGATTGCCATGGTCTGCCGATTGAGCTGGTGGTTGAAAAGAAATACGGCAAACCAGGCACTAAGCTGACTCCTGCTGAGTTTCGTGCCAAGTGCCGTGAATATGCCGAAACGCAAATTCAGGCACAAAAAGTTGATTTTATCCGCCTGGGCGTATTTGGCGACTGGGACAATCCATACCGCACCATGGACTTTAATACCGAGGCCAACATCATCCGTTCTCTGGCCCGTATTATTGACAATGGTCACTTACAGCAAGGCTTTAAGCCGGTGCATTGGTGTACTGACTGTGGTTCAGCTTTGGCGGAAGCCGAAGTGGAATACCAGGACAAAGTGTCGCCAGCCATTGACGTGCGTTTCAGCGTGCTGGAGGACAGCGTTGCTGATAAGTTTGACCACCCGGAAGGCCATCGCGGTACAGGCCCTGTGTCTGTGGTGATCTGGACCACTACGCCATGGACTTTACCCGCCAACCGCGCTGTAGCACTGAATGCCAAAGTGGAATACAGCCTGGTGCAGGTTGAACAAGGCCCGAATGGCGCTGAGCGGTTAATTCTGGCCACCGATTTGGTCACTTCTGTGATGGCGCGTGCCGGTATTGAGCATTACCACAATCTGGGCTTCTGCAAAGGCGCAGCGCTGGAGCTGACTCAGCTGCAGCACCCGTTGTACGATCTGCAGGTGCCGGTTATTTTGGGTGACCATGTCACCACAGATTCAGGTACTGGTGCTGTGCATACCGCACCTGGCCACGGCCCGGAAGACTTTACCGTCGGCAAGCTGTACAACCTGGAAGTGGCTAACCCTGTGGGGGCCAATGGGGTGTACCTGCCGGACACGCCGCTGTTTGCTGGCCAGCATGTGTTTAAAGCCAATGATGCTGTAGTGGAAGCGCTGCAATCCGCAGGTAAATTACTGGTGCACAAAGCGCTGAAACACAGCTACCCGCACTGCTGGCGCCATAAAACGCCAATTATTTTCCGTGCCACGCCGCAGTGGTTTGTCAGCATGGAGCAACAGGGCCTGCGCAGCACTTCCTTACAACAAATTGAACAAACCCGCTGGATCCCGGACTGGGGTCAACAGCGGATTGAAAACATGGTGGCGGGTCGTCCGGACTGGTGTATTTCCCGTCAGCGGACCTGGGGTGTGCCTATTGCGCTTTTTGTGCACAAAGACACCGGCGCCTTGCACCCGAACACTCAGGCCTTGATGGAGCAGGTTGCTCAAAAGGTTGAACAAGCCGGTATTCAGGCCTGGTTTGATTTGGACGCGGCCGAGCTGTTAGGTGCTGATGCGGCTGACTATGTCAAAGTCAGTGACACACTGGACGTCTGGTTTGACTCAGGGGTGACGCACGCCTGTGTGGTGGATGCACGGCCAGAGTTTAACGGTGAAACCCAGGCCGATATGTACCTGGAAGGCTCTGACCAGCACCGGGGCTGGTTTATGTCCTCCCTGATGACAGGTGTGGCTATCAAACACCAGGCGCCTTACAAGCAGGTGCTGACCCACGGTTTTACCGTGGACGGCGAAGGCCGCAAGATGTCCAAGTCGCTTGGCAACGTGGTATCGCCACAGGATGTGATGAACAAACTGGGGGCCGATATTCTGCGTTTATGGGTGGCGACCACCGACTACACCTCAGAAATGACAGTGTCGGATGAAATTCTGAACCGTGCCGCGGACAAATACCGCCGTATCCGTAACACGGCCCGTTTCCTGCTGGCCAACTTAAAAGGCTTTAACCCGGCGACTGACGCGCTGCCGTTAGAGCAGCTGGTACAGCTGGATTTATGGCTGGTGCAACGCGCGGCGAAATTGCAGCAGGAAATAGTCGATGCCTACGACAACTACCAGTTCCACCAGGTCAGTCAGAAGCTGATGAACTTCTGTACTGTGGAGCTGGGCAGTTTCTATCTGGACGTGATTAAAGACCGCCAGTACACCGCTAAAACCGATTCGCAGGCCCGTCGCTCATGCCAGACCGCGTTGTACCACGTGATCCAGGCCATGGTGCGCTGGATGGCTCCTATCATGAGCTTTACCGCGCAGGAAATCTGGGAAGCCATTCCTGGTCAGGCGACAGAATTTGTCTTTACCGACGTCTGGTACCAAGGCCTGGATGCAGTGCCAGCCGGTCAGTTCAATGACGCCTTCTGGCAGCAACTGCTGCAGGTGCGGGATGAAGTGAACAAAGTGCTGGAAACCGCACGCCGTGACGGCAAAATTGGCGCTTCTTTGCAGGCTGAAGTGACTTTATATGCCCAAGGCCAGTTAGCCGCAGATTTAACCGCTATTGGCGATGAGCTGCGTTTTGCGTTGATCACGTCCACTGCTGTGGTGTCAACAGAGGCGGCTCCGGCTGACGCTGCTGTCACTGAGCTGGCGGGATTGTCTGTGCTGATTCGCCCATCTACTGCCGCCAAATGCGACCGCTGCTGGCACCACCGTCATGATGTGGGTGCCAACCCGGCGCATCCGCTGATTTGTCTGCGTTGTGTCGACAATGTCGAAGGCGCTGGTGAAAGCAGGAAGTTTGCCTGATGAAATTATTTAGAGAAACCGGCTGGCACTGGTGGTGGCTGATGCTGCTGGTGCTGGTTGCTGACCAGCTGAGCAAAGTCTGGGTGATCCAGAATTTCAGTCTGGGTGAATCCGTCGCCTTGCTGCCGGTGTTTAATTTTACTTATGCCCGTAACTACGGGGCCGCTTTTTCATTCCTGGGGGATGCCTCTGGTTGGCAGCGCTGGTTCTTTACTGCCATTGCTGTGGTGGTGAGCCTGGTACTGGCAGTCTGGTTGTCCCGGCTGAAGAAGGGCCAGTGGAAACTGAGCCTGGCGCTGGCGCTGATTATCAGTGGCGCGGTCGGTAATTTGATTGATCGCAGCCTGTATGGCTATGTGGTGGATTTTCTGCATGTGTTTTATCAGGACTGGCATTACCCTATTTTTAATATTGCCGATTGCGCTATTAGCGTCGGTGCTGCACTGCTGATTTGGGACAGTTTCAGCAGTGACAAAAAGACTTCTGAGGTGACGTCATGATCATTGGTGCTGGCAGTACAGTGATTTTCCACTTTGATATTAAACTGGCCGACGGCAGCGCCGCCGAATCAACCCGGGTGCATAACAAACCCGCCAGGTTGCAAATGGGGGATGGCAGCTTGTCACCGGCCTTTGAAGCGCAGCTGATGGGCATGGCCAAAGGCGATAAACGCAGTTTCACCCTGGCGCCGGAAGATGCGTATGGTATGCCGAATCCGGACAATATTTATTATGTGGACCGCAGCAAGTTTTCCGCCGATGCACCAGCCCAGGTCGGCATGATTGTTGGTTTTGCGATGCCAGATGGCTCCGAGCTGCCGGGCCTTATTCGTGAGGTGGTGGGGGATTCCGTCACTGTGGATTTTAACCACCCGCTGGCCGGACAGACTCTGACCTTTAACGTCGAAATTGTGGAGGTGCAAAGCTGATGGATATTTTACTGGCCAACCCACGTGGCTTTTGTGCTGGTGTCGACCGGGCCATCAGTATTGTGTCGCGGGCGCTGGAAATTTATGAGCCACCCATTTATGTGCGCCACGAAGTGGTGCATAACAAGTTTGTGGTGGACGGTTTGCGCCGCGCCGGTGCCGTATTTGTTGATGAACTGGATGAAGTGCCGGATGGCGCTATTGTGATTTTTTCAGCACATGGCGTCTCTCAGGCGGTGCGTGAAAGCGCCAAACAACGTGGCCTGAAAGTGTTCGACGCCACCTGCCCGCTGGTCACTAAAGTGCATATGGAAGTGACCCGCGCCAGCCGTAAAGGGGTGGAGTGCATCCTGATTGGTCATGCCGGCCACCCGGAAGTGGAAGGCACTATGGGCCAGTACGACAATCCGGAAGGTGGCATTTATCTGGTCGAATCGGTGGAGGATGTGGCTACACTGCAGGTGAAAAACCCGGCTGAGCTGTGTTATTCCAGCCAGACCACTTTATCGGTCGATGATACGGCTGATGTGATTGACGCGCTGCGTAGCCGCTTTCCTGACATTGAAGGCCCCCGTAAAGACGACATTTGTTACGCGACGCAAAACCGGCAGGACGCGGTGCGTGAGCTGTCAGCCAAAGTACAGCTGCTGCTGGTGGTCGGTGCGAAAAACAGCAGTAACTCCAACCGCTTACGTGAACTGGCCGAAAAGATGGGCTGTCAGGCCTATCTGATTGATACCGCAGCTGATATTCAGCAGGACTGGCTGACCGGTGTTCATGCTGTAGGTGTAACCGCCGGGGCTTCTGCGCCTGAAGTGCTGGTGAAACAGGTGGTGGAGCAATTAACCGCCTGGGGGGGCAAACAAGTGATTGAACACCCTGGCCGCGAAGAAAACGTGATTTTTGCCGTGCCGGCTGAACTGCGTTAAAGCGACAACTATGGGGTCAGAGTCTGACTCTGACCCCAATCTTATCCATCTCACCATCGCATCAGAATTTAAAATCCAGCAACACAGGGTCGTGATCGGATGAGCGGAATGCGTCCGGTGCATACAACTGCTCTAACTGACGGTTCGATTTAAATTCCATGTTGTAATCCAGAATGGCCGGTTCATCAGCGTTGATAGCCCAGTGCTGGAACTGCTGTAACTTGCCTGCCAGCTCTTTACTGGCCAGCGCATGATCCAACGAGCCGGTGCGGCCGCGGTAGACATAAGAATAATGCGCTTTGCCGTCCTGCTCCGGTGCCAGGTGCACCCAGCCGTCTTTGGCCAGTTGCAGCAGCGGGTCTTCTTGACGGTAGGCATTCAAATCACCCATCAGCAGCTGGTGCGCTGTGTTCACACCCGTTGGCTGGCTCTGCAGCCATTGATGCACGGCTGTGGCGGCCTCTACCCGGCTTTGGTTCCAGCAGCCCTGGCCGTGATCGGCATCGACTGAGTTCTTATCCTCAGGGCAACTGCCTTTGGATTTAAAATGGTTAATGCTGACGGTAAAGTGTTCACCGCCCTGGAGTGGCACAAAGGTCTGCGCCAAAGGCGCCCGGGAGCCATAGGCAAAGGGCCCTGTGCTGATGACGGCCGCCTGGCCGCTTTGTTTCAGGCGGGTCTGGTCGTAAATCAGTGCCACTTTAATGGCGTCTGTGCCTTGGGAGGCTGCAGGTTGCACAAAGGCATAGCGGTCAGCGCCGAGCTTCTTGTTCAGTTCCCGCACCAGAGTGGCAATGGCACTGCGCGCATCAACGCCATTATTTTCCACCTCCAGCAGGCCGATCACATCGGCATCCATCACCGACAGCGCCGCCAGCATTTTCGCTTGTTGCCTGCTGAGTTCTTCGGCTGTGCTGGCGCCTCGACGGGTCGGGAAGGGGGCTGCAGCGGACTCGCCGGTAAAGAAGTTCAGCACGTTAAAGCTGGCCAGCCGGATGCTGCCAGCACTTTTGGGTAATGGCGCGGGCTGGCGCGGGTTGGTGGCTGTAAAGTGTGGCGCTGTGGCTGGGATCAGGCGATAACCTTGTTTGGTTTCAATCAGGTAGGCCTGCAGCTTGTTGACGGTATCACCAACCCGTACCGTGTGTTTGGCGCTTAAACCGCCGGTTGGGTAGCGGATAGGATCCGGGTTTTGTTGGCTCAGGCCGTCATCCAGCCAGATCTCACTGAAGCGCTGTTGCTGTTCAAAGGTTTTGGCATCGTTGCCGGCTGGCATCAGTTCAGTGGCCACCCAAAGCCGTTTGTCGGCCAGTAAAATTTCACCATAACGCGCCAGCGGGTAGCTGTCGTTCACAATCAGCGCTTGGGGGAAACTCAGCAACATGCCTTCAACTGCCTCCCAGTCTGCTTTGGATTGAACGGGCAGACGAAAGTTTTGTGCCGCTGGTGGTGTTTGTTGACCGCAGACAGAGGCCTGAACCTGTTCAAGAGCCGTCATGCCATTGCGTTCTGCGACTGTGCCACTCAGCTGCAGCAATTGGCCAGCCTTATACTGTGCTGCCAATTGACTGTCTGCGACCAGCAGCGCTTCGCTGCTGCGATTGTCCTGATCCGGTGTCAGGCTCTGGACCAACAGGGCTGCATCTTTGCTGTTTGGGTAAAGCACGGCGCTGACCACACCTGCTGTTTGTACTGGCTGGCCCAGTAACGGGCTCTGCTTGCCTGTACCTTGGATTTGGCTGATGCTTTGCGTCAGCTGGCAGCTGGCATGGGCAGCCAGACTGCAGACCGAGGCCAGCAGAATACTGATTACACTGAGTTTCATCCGAATGTCCTGAGAGAATAAATAAGCTGACAGCCTAAAGTAGTGGCAAAGAATGACAAGAGGATGGCAGGGCAATCAACAGAATTTTTGTTCTGTTGGCCGAATTAACCAGCAGCCCAAAGAAAAAGCCGCCTGAATTGGCGGCTTAGCGGCGAAAAATTTTGGCTTAGCTGCGTTCGCGGGCTATGGCACGGTAGCCAATATCGCGGCGGCTGAAGACGCCCTCCCACTTAATCTGATCCACCAGCTGGTAGGCAGCCTGCTGTGCAGCAGTCACTGAGGTACCTAAGGCGGTGGCGCACAGGACCCGGCCGCCCGCTGTCAGTACCTGACTGTCTTTGAGTACGGTACCGGCATGAAAGACTTTGGCTTCGCGGCTGTCGGCTGTGGGTAACCCCGAAATCACATCCCCTTTGCGGTAATGATCCGGGTAACCACCGGCTGCCAGTACCACGCCCACTGCAGCGCGCGGGTCAAACTCAATTTGGGTCTGATCGAGTTTGCCTTCAGTCGCCGCTTTGCATAACGCGACCAGATCGGATTTCAACCGCATCATAATAGGCTGAGTTTCTGGGTCACCAAAACGGCAGTTAAACTCCAGTACTTTGGCGGTCCCATCCGGTGCCACCATCAGGCCTGCATAGAGGAAACCAGTGTAGACATTGCCTTCCGCAGCCATACCATTCACTGTCGGGTAAATCACGTTCTGCATGACCCAGTCATGGACCGCAGGAGTCACCACAGGCGCTGGTGAGTAGGCCCCCATACCACCGGTATTTGGGCCTTTGTCGCCGTCGTCGCGGGCTTTGTGGTCCTGAGATGAGGCAAAAGCCAGTACGTTTTTACCGTCGACCATCACGATAAAGGACGCTTCTTCACCGACCAGAAACTCTTCAATCACCACCCGGCTGCCGGCTGAACCAAACTTATTGCCGGCCAGCATGTCGTCAATAGCGGCAAAAGCTTCGTCTTTGTTTTGAGCAATAATAACCCCTTTACCGGCGGCCAGGCCGTCGGCTTTGATGACGATAGGCGTCCCTTGCTGTTCAACATAAGCTTTAGCTGCTGCGATGTCGGTAAAGTTGCCATACGCCGCAGTGGGGATAGTGTGGCGGGCCAGAAAATCTTTGGCGAAGGCTTTGGAGCTTTCCAGTTGGGCGCTGGCTTGCGTCGGGCCAAAAATAGCCAGACCCTCAGCGCGGAATTGGTCGACCACCCCTTTGGCCAGTGGCGCTTCCGGTCCTACTATGGTCAGGTCTATGCCCTCAGCTTTGGCAAAAGCGGTCAGTGCCACCACGTCATCGGCGGCAATGGCCAGATTGGTCAGGTTTGGCTCCAGCGCTGTACCGGCATTGCCTGGCGCGACAAACACCTGCTGTACATCCGGCGATTGCGCCGCTTTCCAGGCCAGAGCATGTTCGCGGCCACCGCCGCCTATCACTAATACTTTCATGGTTTCTTCCGGTGTGACTGCTAGTAAATTAATGGGTAGCCGGTTTGCGGAACTTCAGCGTCATGCGATCGCTTTCGCCAATGGCCAGATACTTGTCTTTATCCTGTTCTTTTTGTGACAGCGTCGGAGGTAAAGTCCAGACACCACCAGGATGGTCCGCTGTATCTTTTGGATTGGCGTTGATTTCGCTGCTGGCTTCCAGCTTGAAACCGGCTTTTTCGGCCAGTTCTATCGCTAAACTTTGTGGGAAATAACCGGATTTTAACCAGTCGTCGCCTTTTTTCGCTTCTGGTAAACGGTGTTCTACTACACCCAAGACACCACCTGGTTTTAAGGCGTCATAAAAGGATTTAAAGGCGTCGACCATGCCTTGTTCACCTTTTTGCATATACCAGTTGTGCAGGTTACGAAACGTCAGCACTACATCGGCACTGCCGGCTGGTGCCACCTGTTGGCCTGGTACAGGCGAGAATTCTGTCAGTACCACATTTTTATACACATCATTGCTGGCCAGTTTTTCTTTAAAGGCCGCCAGAGTGCGTTTGCTGTAATCCGAGGTGCTGTTGGCCGGATGGTGGGCGGCATAATACTTACCTTCGGCGCTTAATAAGGGCGCCAGGATTTCGGTGTACCAGCCTGAGCCCGGGGAAATTTCAACCACTGTGCTTTTCGGTGTCACTTCAAAGAAACTCAGTGTTTCTGCCGGGTGACGGTAGATATCGCGTGCTTTATTCGCATCGCTGCGCACCGGGTTATTCAGCGCCTGCTGGAGTGCAGAGCTGTCGGCAGCCTGAATAAAAGGCGTTAAAACTAAAGCGGAAACAACGATCAACTTGGGTAACAGAGTCATCAGGGTATCCCTCTTCATTGTTATAAACCGGCGCTAGTGTACCAAAGCAGTACTGGATTTGCAGTCAGAAATCACCAGTGGAGGGAAATCTGGTTTCGCCCAAAGTAGATGGCTGGACTGCTAAAATTCAGTCAACAATTGATTCACTGCGTGCTAAAATGCCGCCCCTTAAATTTGCAGACGCCATTGTTATTCACATCGAAACTGGCTGGAGAACGCATGCTGGAGCAGATCCGAATCGTCCTGGTGGAAACTTCCCATACCGGCAATATAGGGTCAGTGGCCCGTGCCATGAAAACCATGGGCCTGAGCCAACTGGTGCTGGTCAGCCCAAAAGAGCTACCGGATGGTCAGGCCTATGCGTTGTCAGCCGGTGCCAGTGATGTGCTGGCCAATGCACGGGTGGTGGACAGCTTAGCGCAGGCGATTGCCGACTGCCGGCTGGTGATTGGCACCAGCCACAAGCCGAAAAGCCAGGACCATCAGGTGCTGAACCCGCGGCAGGCCGCAGAGCTGACAGTGCCGGAGTTGCAGGACGGTCCGGTTGCTCTTGTATTTGGCCGGGAAAGCAACGGTTTGTCCAATGATGAACTGAGGCTCTGTCATTACCATTTGTGTATTCCAACCAGTGCGGAATACACCTCGCTGAATCTGGCGATGGCGGTGCAGGTGGTCAGTTATGAGATGCGTATGGCCGCGCTGGCGCAGCAACCTGCGCAGGAGAACGCTTCAGAAGAGAAAACCAGCTACCCCACCTCAGAACAGCTGGAAGGCTTTTATCAACATTTGCAGACCACTTTGGATCAAACAGGTTTTATTATCCGGGCTCATCCCGGTCACATTATGATTAAATTGCGGCGCCTGTTTACCCGGGCACGGCCGGATGAAATTGAACTGAATATATTGCGTGGCATTTTAACCTCAGTTCAGCGTTTTGGCGGCGTAAATAAAAGCGTTGCAACCCCAGAGCAGCAGTAAGCACAAGGACCCAGTCATGTTTGCAGGCATCAGAGAAGACATTAAAAGTGTATTTGAGCGTGATCCGGCAGCACGCAGCTTTTTCGAAGTACTGACCAACTACCCGGGGTTGCATGCGATTTGGTGGCACCGGCTGAATCACAAAGTGTGGAATGCCGGTTTTAAATGGCTGGCGCGCTTTTTAAGTACCCTGGCCCGCTGGTTAACTGGCGTCGAAATTCACCCGGGTGCCCGTATTGGTCGCCGTTTTTTTATCGACCATGGCATGGGGGTGGTCATTGGGGAAACGGCAGAAATTGGGGACGATGTGACGCTGTACCATGGGGTGACCTTAGGCGGAACCAGCTGGAACCCGGGCAAACGCCACCCGACTTTAGGCAATAACGTGGTCATAGGGGCTGGTGCCAAAATTCTTGGCCCTTTGTATGTCGGCGAAAATGCCCGTATAGGTTCTAATGCGGTGGTGGTGAAAGATGTACCAGCAGGCGCCACTGTGGTGGGTATTCCTGGCCGTATCGTTGCCAAGCAGGATTCGGCCATTACAGAGCAGCGCCAGGAGCTGGCAAAAAAATTTGGTTTTGATGCCTATGCGGTGTCCAGCGACAACCCGGACCCTGTGGCGCAGGCGATGGGCCGGATGCTGGATCATATTCATTTCCTGGATGGCAAAGTGTCAGAACTGTGCCAGAGCATTAACACCCTGGGCGGCAATGTCTGCAGTCAGATGCCGGAAATCAAGATTGAAGATGAAGCCGTGCGCGAAGCGGAGCGTTTGGCTGCGCTGCAGCGCAAAAAAGAAATCGACGAATTCGATCCGACGATTTAGGGCGTCCTCTGAGCAGAAAGTACTGAACCCAATTAGATAATACCTGACTAACTTAGTAGGATTTATACTTGACTAATTTAGTCGGGAATGTACAATTTGCGCCATTCGAACCGGGGAGTCAGTTATGCGTTTAACCTCTAAAGGCCGTTACGCCGTGACCGCTATGCTGGATGTCGCTTTGCATGCGAAAACAGGCCCGGTTCCATTGGCAGATATTTCCCTGCGCCAGGGCATTTCCTTGTCTTATCTGGAACAGTTATTCGCCCGACTGCGTAAACAAGGTTTAGTGCAAAGTGTGCGTGGTCCTGGTGGTGGTTACCAGTTAGGCCGGGAAGCTGCACAAATTTCTGTGTCGGCGGTGATCAGTGCGGTGGATGAGTCAGTGGACGCCACCCGTTGTCAGGGCAAATCCGATTGTCAGAGCGGTGCCAAATGCCTGACCCACAGTCTTTGGACCGACTTAAGTGATCGTATTGAGGATTTTCTGACCAATGTCACCTTGGGTGAACTGGTGAAGAAAAACGAAATTCAAAACGTGGCCAAACGTCAGGACAGCCGCGTGAACAAGAATCCAGCAACTGATATTGAGATCAGTTGCCAGTTGTAAGGCCAGAGCCGGAGCAGATCATGAAGCTACCTATTTATTTGGATTATGCCGCCACTACGCCAGTGGATCAGCGTGTTGCTGAAAAAATGATGCAATACATGACGATGGACGGGACCTTTGGGAACCCGGCGTCACGTTCGCATAAATTTGGCTGGCAGGCAGAAGAAGCGGTAGAAGTCGCCCGTGCTCAGGTGGCCGAACTGGTCAATGCGGACCCACGTGAAATCGTGTTCACCTCAGGTGCAACTGAATCAAACAACCTGGCCATCAAAGGTGCTGCACATTTTTACCATAAAAAAGGCAAGCACCTGATCACGGTCAAAACCGAACACAAAGCCGTGCTGGACACCATGCGTGATCTGGAGCGTGAAGGGTACGAAGTGACCTATCTGCAGCCTCAGGCCAATGGTTTACTGACCATGGAACAACTGACTGCCGCCATTCGCCCGGACACTATCCTCATCAGTGTGATGTTCGTCAATAACGAAATTGGGGTGGTACAGGACATTGCGGCCATTGGTGAGATCTGTCGTGAGAAAGGCATAATCTTCCATGTGGATTCTGCTCAGGCCGCCGGCAAAGTCGATATCGACCTGCAAACCTTGAAAGTGGACCTGATGTCTTTTTCTGGCCACAAGGCCTACGGTCCTAAAGGCATTGGTGCTTTGTATGTGCGCCGTAAACCCCGTATCCGTCTGGAAGCCCAGATGCACGGTGGTGGTCATGAGCGTGGTATGCGTTCAGGCACACTGCCGACCCATCAGATCGTTGGTATGGGCGAAGCCTTCCGTATTGCCAAAGAAGAAATGCATGCTGAGCGTGAGCGCATTGCGATGTTGCGTGACCGGTTGTGGAATGGCATCAAAGGCATTGAACAGACCTTCCTCAATGGGGATACCGAACAACGTATTCCTGGTATCACCAATGTCAGCTTTAACTACGTGGAAGGTGAATCGCTGATTATGGCGCTGAAAGACATTGCCGTCTCTTCAGGTTCCGCCTGTACCTCAGCCAGCTTAGAGCCATCTTATGTATTACGTGCTTTAGGCCTGACCGACGAGCTGGCACACAGCTCCATCCGTTTCAGTATTGGCCGTTACACCACGGAAGCCGATATCGACCATACCATTAAGATCGTCAACGAAGCGATCGGCAAGTTACGCGATATGTCACCGCTGTGGGAAATGTTTAAAGACGGCGTGGACTTAAACTCTGTGGCCTGGGTGGCCCACTAATCAGTGCAGGATTAAGAGGTACGAAAAATGGCTTACAGCAACAAAGTAATTGATCACTACGAAAACCCTCGCAATGTTGGCTCTTTTGCGAAAGATGACCCGACTGTGGCTACCGGCATGGTTGGCGCACCGGCGTGCGGTGACGTGATGAAGCTGCAAATCAAGGTAAACGAGCAAGGCGTGATTGAAGATGCCAAGTTTAAAACCTACGGTTGCGGCAGCGCTATTGCCTCCAGCTCCTTAGTCACGGAGTGGGTGAAAGGCAAAACGCTGGACGAAGCGGCACAAATCAAAAACACCGACATTGCACAGGAACTGGCTTTACCGCCAGTGAAAATTCACTGCTCTATTCTGGCAGAAGATGCCATTAAAGCAGCCATCGACGATTACAAATCTCGGCACGGGAACTAAGTTATGGCCATCAGCATGACACCGGCAGCTGCAGACCGGGTGCGCAGTTTTCTGACCAATCGCGGTAAAGGTATTGGCCTGCGTGTTGGGGTGAAAACCACGGGTTGTTCTGGTTTGGCTTATGTACTGGAGTTTGTTGACGAGCTGAATGCCGATGATCAGGTGTTTGAAGAGTTTGGTCTGAAGCTGATTGTGGATGGCAAAAGCCTGGTCTATATCGACGGCACTCAGCTGGATTTTGTCAAAGAAGGTTTAAACGAAGGCTTCCAGTTTAATAACCCAAACGTCAATGGCGAATGTGGTTGTGGCGAAAGCTTTACCGTCTGATTAAGGACGCAGATGAACTATTTTCAGCTGTTTCATCTGCCAGCTCAGTTTGAGCTGGATTTGGCCGAACTCGGGACCCGTTATCTGGAGTTACAGCGTAACTTCCACCCGGATAAATTTGCCGCCGCTTCAGAGCGAGACCGGCTGATGGCGGTGCAGCAGGCTGCCAATATTAATGATGCTTACCATAGCCTGAAGCACCCGTTGCTCAGGGCTGAACATTTGTTGGCCTTGCGTGGCTTGAAAATCAGCCAGGAACAACGCAGTTTTACCGACCCGGCGTTTTTAATGCAGCAGATGGAGCTGCGTGAGCTTCTGGCGGAGATCCCGCATAGCCCAAACCCGGATGAGCTGATTGAGGATGCAGAACAGCAGATCGGTCAGCAACGCAAAGCCTTACTCAAACAGCTGCGAGAGTCGCTGGACAAGCAGCAGCCGGAGCAGGATCAACGATCGGCCGATCTGGTCCGCAAGCTGAAATTCTTCTATAAGCTGGAGCAGGAGCTCGAGCTGATTGAACAACAACTTCACGATTAAGAAGCAACATGGCGTTATTACAAATCGCAGAACCAGGCCAAAGCGCCGCTCCGCATCAGCACAAATTGGCTGCAGGCATTGATTTAGGCACGACCAATTCGTTGGTGGCCACTGTTCGTAGTGGCGAAGCCAGGACCCTGCCCAATTCAGCAGGCCAGGACATGGTGCCTTCTGTCGTACGCTACACCGAATCCAGCGTGATTGTTGGCCACGACGCCATGGCCCAGGCTGTGCTGGACCCGCACAACACCATTATTTCGGTCAAACGCCTGATGGGCCGTGGTTATGCAGAAATGCAGGCTGAAGCTTCGCATTTGCCTTATCAACTGGTCGATCAGGGGGGGCTGGTTGCGATTGACACAGTGCAGGGCGTGAAAAACCCGGTAGAGGTGTCGGCGGAAATTCTGGCGACTCTGGCCGATACGGCCAGTCAGACCTTGGGCGGTGAGCTGACCGGTGTGGTGATTACCGTACCGGCTTATTTTGACGACGCGCAGCGTCAGGCGACCAAAGACGCGGCCAAACTGGCTGGCCTGAACGTTTTACGTTTACTGAATGAACCCACAGCGGCCGCACTGGCTTATGGCCTGGATTCGGGTCAGGAAGGCGTGATTGCGGTTTATGATTTAGGTGGCGGCACTTTTGATATTTCTATTTTACGCCTGCAAAAAGGTGTGTTTGAAGTGTTGGCGACCGGTGGCGATTCTCAGTTGGGTGGGGATGATTTTGACCAAGCGCTAGTCGAATGGCTGCAGCAACAAAGCGGTGCACTGGAATTGAGCCACAGTGAACTGCGTCAGTACTTAGTGACGGCGCGCGCTGTGAAAGAACAATTGTCCAGCCAGCCGAAGGTGCAGTTCACTCTGCCTGTGGCTGGCGCTCAATTTGCCGGTGAAATCAGCCGCGAGCAATTTGATGCGCTGGTGCAGCCTTTGGTACGCAAAACCATCCGCGCCTGCAAACAAGTGTTGCGTGATGCTGGACTGGATACCGACCAGGTGCAACAGGTGGTGATGGTCGGTGGTTCTACCCGGGTGCCTCTGGTGCGTACTGCAGTGGCTGAGTTTTTTGCGACTGAACCTTTAACCTCGATTGACCCGGATAAAGTGGTGGCTATAGGTGCGGCCATTCAGGCCAATGTGCTGGTGGGCAATAAGTCCGGCACCGATACGTTGCTGCTGGACGTAACGCCACTGTCGCTCGGTATTGAAACCATGGGTGGCCTGGTCGAAAAAATTATTCCGCGTAATACCGTAATCCCGGTCGCGCGTGCGCAGGAGTTCACCACCTTTAAAGATGGTCAGACTGCCATGGCTATCCATGTGCTGCAAGGTGAGCGGGAGCTGGTCAGCGATTGCCGCTCTTTAGCCCGTTTTACCTTAACAGGCATTCCGCCCATGGCGGCCGGTGGCGCACATATCCGCGTCACTTTCCAGGTGGATGCCGATGGTTTATTGAATGTCACTGCCCAGGAAAAATCCAGCGGTGTCAGCGCCAGCATTCAGGTCAAACCTTCTTATGGCCTGACCGACGATCAGGTGGCGACTATGCTGCAAAGTTCCATGCTCTATGCCAAACAGGATATGCAGCAACGCTTGCACAAAGAACAGCAGGTGGAAGCGCAGCGGGTACTGGAGGCGGTGCGTGCGGCCTTGCAACAAGACGCTCACTTGTTGGATCCGAGCGAACTTGCGGCTATTGAGCAGGCGCTCGAAGCGCTGGAGCGGGCACGTGAACAGGCAGATACAGCTGGTATCAAAGCGGCCATTGAGCACGCCAACCAGAGCACAGATGAATTTGCTGCACGGCGTATGGATCAGTCGATCCGTCAGGCGCTGCGCGGCCATAAAGTGGACGAGGTCTGATATGCCACAAATCGTTTTTTTACCTCATGCTGAGTTGTGCCCTGAAGGTGCGGCGGTTGAAGCCCAAACCGGCGAATCTGTGCTGGATGTTGCACTGCGCTCTGGCATTTCCATTGAACACGCCTGTGAGAAATCCTGTGCCTGCACGACCTGCCATGTGATAGTGCGTGAGGGTTTTTATTCGCTGGAACCCAGTGATGAACTGGAAGACGACATGCTGGATAAAGCCTGGGGTCTGGAGCCGGAATCGCGGTTGGGTTGTCAGGCACTGGTGGCGGATGAAGACCTGGTGGTTGAAATTCCGAAATACACCATTAATCTGGCCAGTGAAGGTCACTAAGCTGTCACAAAACTCAGCAAAGCTGTACAAATGCCGCCTTGACGCGGCTTTTGTGCTTTTTGGGGTGAAATGTAGGTTTTTTTTATTTGTTCGCGTATAATTCGCGGCCACAAATTTTTCACTTAGTTAATTTTTTAGGAGTCTGTCATGGCTTTGGAACGTACCTTTTCAATCATCAAACCAGATGCAGTAGCCAAAAACGTTATCGGCGCTATCTACAACCGTTTTGAATCAGCTGGTTTACGTATCGTTGCAGCCAAAATGCTGCACTTAAGCCGTGAACAGGCCGAAGGTTTCTACGGCGAACACAAAGAGCGTCCATTCTTCAACGCTCTGGTGTCTTTCATGACGTCAGGCCCTGTGATGATTCAGGTGCTGGAAGGTGAAGACGCCGTGCGTAAAAACCGTGAAATCATGGGTGCTACCAACCCGAAAGACGCTCTGGCCGGTACTTTACGTGCTGACTACGCTGCCAGCATCGACGAAAACGCTGTTCACGGTTCAGACGCTGCTGCTTCTGCTGCCCGTGAAATCGCGTTTTTCTTCACTGACGCTGAACTGTGTGGCCGTACCCGTTAATTCAGGGCGCTGGATACCTCTTTAACCCGGTTTAAAGAGACTCCGAAAGGACATCAGGAGAAAAGGGGGCTTGGCCCCCTTTTCATCTGTTTGAGATGACCTATACCTATTGTTAGATCTTGTTGTGAGGAACGCTGTGATGAGCGCTGTCGAAACTAAAGTCAATTTGCTGGACCTGACCCGGACTCAGATGAAAGAGTTTTTTGTGTCCATTGGGGAGCAAGGCTTTCGGGCGGATCAGGTGATGAAGTGGATTTATCACTTCTGCATTGATGATTTCGACAAGATGACCAACATCAACAAGAAGCTACGCGACAAGCTCAAAGCCACCGCAGAAATCAAAGCACCCCATGTGGTGACACGTCAGGACAGTGCTGATGGCACCATTAAATTTGTGATGGGGCTGGCTGGTGGCCAGGAAGTGGAAACTGTCTGGATCCCGGAAAAAGACCGCCGCACTTTGTGTGTGTCTTCGCAGGTCGGTTGTGCACTGGATTGTTCTTTCTGCTCGACCGCCCAGCAGGGCTTTAACCGTAACCTGACCGTGTCGGAAATTATTGGTCAGGTCTGGCGGGTGGCGCAGATCATCGGCAGTTATGGTGACACGGGCGAAAAACCAGTCACCAACGTGGTGATGATGGGCATGGGCGAACCCTTGCTGAACCTGAACAACGTGGTTCCGGCCATGGAACTGATGATGGAAGACTATGGGTTTGGCCTGTCCAAACGCCGTGTCACTTTAAGTACCTCAGGCGTGGTGCCGGCACTGGATCTGCTGAAGGACAAAATTGATGTCGCGCTCGCCATTTCGCTGCATGCGCCAAACAATGAACTGCGCAATGAACTGGTGCCTGTCAATAAAAAGTACCCGATGGAAGAATTTCTGGCGGCGTCCAGGCGCTATGTGGCCAATTCACGTGCCAATGACAAAGTCACAGTGGAGTATGTGATGCTGGAGGGCATCAACGACAGCACAGATCAGGCGCATGAGCTGGCCAAAGCACTGAAAGACACACCGTCCAAAATTAACTTGATTCCGTTTAACCCTTACCCTGGCTCGCCTTATAAGCGCTCCAGCAATTCACGCATTGACCGCTTTAATAAAGTGTTGCAGGAATACGGCTTCACGGTCATCGTACGGAAAACCCGTGGTGATGACATTGACGCGGCATGTGGTCAGCTGGTGGGGGACGTGATTGACCGCACCAAACGTCTGGTGAAAAAACAGATGAAAGGTGAGTCAATTTCAGTAAAAATGGTGTAACCACCCGCAGCAAGGACAGATTATGCAACTAAGGCCTTTGCTTACCTGCGTTGTACTCTGTATCCCTCTGATGGCCTGCGTCACCCAAACCACTGTGACTGCTGCTGACCGTCAGCATCAACCTAACCTGAATATGACGGAAGCGGCCCGCACCCGGGTCGCTTTGGGTATTAATTACCTGCAAGTGGGCGACAAATCTCAGGCCAAATACAATCTCGACAAAGCCTTGCAGATGGCACCTCAGCTGGCAGAAGTGCAGAATGCGCTGGCTTATTACTACCAGCAGGTGCAAGACCATGAGGCCGTGGTCAAGGCGTATCAACAGGCGATGGCGCTGGAGCCGGATAATGCCGATTCCTACAATAATTTTGGTGCCTACCTGTGTCAGCAGGGCCAGTATCAGCAGGCAGAGCAGCTGTTACTGGCAGCGATCAAGCGGCCTGGTTATTTCCGTGTGGCTGACAGTTATGAAAATCTGGCGCTGTGTGCGCTGGAACAAAACGACTTCACCCAGGCCAGACATTATCTGAGCTTATCCCTTACTCATAATGCGACAAGGCCCAGTGCCCAGTTCAATTCTGCCGCTTTGTATTACGCCACCAAACAGCTGGAACAGGCGGTGCGAACGCTGGAGCTGATGCAACGCGCTTCCCAATTGTCTGCCCCGGTCTTGCTACTGAGTTATCAGGTGGCCCAGGAACAACAGCAGTGGAAAACCATGCAGGACGCAGAACAGCAATTATTCAGCCTGTACCCGCAAAGCCGGGAGGCTTTGCTGCTGAGTCAGCAGCAATTATCAAAATCGGAATTCAGTGTGCTAAGGCAACGCTATCTGGCCAGCACCGCCTCCGCAGCTGTGAGCCCGGCTCAGCAACCGCGTATCAAGATAGTTATTAAAAAAAGTGCAACTGCAGAAAGCAACAAAAGTCAGCGGCGGCATCAGGTGCAAGCCAATGAAAGCTTGGCTGGCATAGCGCAGCAATACGGTGTTACTATGAGCGACCTAATCAGCTGGAACGCGTTGCGACCTGATCAGGCTCTGCAGGAAGGCCAATGGCTGTACCTGACCGGAGCTGACCGCGCAGACCAAGTAACATTACCTCAGCGCTATCAGGTGAAGGACGGGGAAACCCTGTCGCAGATTTCGCTGCGTTACAACATAAAACTCGCACGCCTGCTGCAATGGAACAACTTAACAGAGCAGAGCCCGGTACGGGCTGGCCAATTTATCTACTTAAAAGATCCGGCACATTTGGACTATGACAACTGAACTTGAGCAGACTGTGCTTACGGTAGGACAATGCCTGAAGCAGGCACGTGAGCACCAGCAACTCACTGCACAACAAGTCGCTTTGCAACTGAATTTAAAAACCAGTCTGATTGACGATCTGGAAGCAGATCGTTTCGATCCTAAATTATCTCCTACTTTTTACCGGGGCTACCTGCGCTCTTATGCCAAATTACTGAAGTTGCCTGAGAAAGCCTTGCTGGAGCAATACAGCAAAGAAACCAAAGGCCTGCAACAGACACCAAGCCTGACCCGCAGTTTCTCCAAACGCACCGCCAAAGAAGCGACCGACAGCCGGTATATCTGGCTGACCTGGCTCGTGGTGCTGAGCTTTATCGTATTGCTGGTGATGTATTTCTGGCAAAACCGGCTGGATGGGCAGCCTGTGTCTGCGCCTTTGCCTGTGGTTGACACTGAACAGACGGCTCAGCAGCAGGAAGAACAAGCCAGTGCGGCCAATTGGACAAACCCAGAGCAAAACACCGCAGCGGCAGACACGACAGCGCAACATGCAGTTCCTGTTTTGACAGATGCTGTTGCTGACACAAACCAGCCTGTGGCTGAGGATGCGGCCAGACAACATGTTACGGCTGAACCTCTCAATACAGAGGCAGAGCGTCAGCCACAGCAAACCGAACCTGTTTCGGCTGCGACTGTACCGCAACAGAATTCTGAGCCTCAGGCAGACGCTGGCACTACTGTGCCACAAATGAACGAAGAACCTCAGGCGCCTGTGACTCAGTTGGTGCAACCTGCCGTTTCAGTACCAACTGATACGGACGGCGACAGTGCCAGTACGCCGGCAGCGTTGAACAGCCCGGTGCCTGAGCAACAGCAGGCACAGCAGACCGAAAACACTGCGCTAAACAGCGCAGCAACCAGTAGCCTGGTGCTCAGTTTCAGTGGCGACTGCTGGGTGGAAATTACGGATGCCAGCGGAAAGCGGCTGGCTTTTGGTGCGCGCAGCGCTGGCGACAGCCTGGAGCTGAGCGGCGTAGCTCCGGTGAAGGTCTTGCTTGGAAACGCGTCTGCAGCACAGCTGAGCTTTAATGGTCAGCCAATAGATTTATCCGGCTATGCACAAGGCCGGGTGGCCCGTTTAACTTTGGGACAGTGAGTATGAGTTACGCTGAAAACCCGATTAAAAGACGTCAGTCAACGCAAATCAAAGTAGGCACTGTGTTAGTAGGGGGGGATGCTCCTATTTCAGTGCAGTCGATGACCAATACCAAAACCACAGATGTGGAAGCCACGCTGGCGCAAATTGACGCCATTGCCAAAGCCGGGGCCGATATGGTGCGGGTGTCGGTGCCGACTATGGACGCGGCTGAAGCCTTCAGGCTGATTAAACAACGCGCTCCGATCCCGTTGGTGGCCGATATCCATTTTGATTACCGCATTGCGCTGCAAGTGGCTGACTATGGCGCCGATTGTTTGCGTATTAACCCAGGCAATATAGGCCGGGAAGATCGTATCCGTGCTGTGGTCGAAGCGGCCCGCGACCGTAATATTCCCATTCGTATCGGCGTCAACGGTGGCTCTTTGGAGCAGGACCTGCAGGAAAAGTACGGCGAACCTACGCCGGAAGCACTGGTCGAGTCGGCGATGCGCCATGTCGACATTTTAGACCGGCTGAACTTTGATCAGTTTAAGGTTTCCGTAAAAGCCTCTGACGTCTTTCTGGCCGTGGGGGCTTACCGCCTGCTGGCCAAACAAATTAAACAGCCATTGCACCTGGGGATTACCGAAGCCGGTGGGGCCCGCTCCGGTGCAGTCAAATCCGCCATAGGCCTTGGTATGTTATTGTCTGAAGGCATTGGCGACACCTTACGTATTTCGTTGGCGGCAGACCCGGTGGAAGAAGTCAAAGTGGGTTTTGACATTCTCAAATCGCTGCGTATTCGTTCCCGTGGTATTAATTTTATCGCCTGCCCCAGCTGTTCGCGGCAGGAATTTGATGTGATCAAAACCATGAACGAGCTGGAACAACGGCTGGAAGATGTGGTCGACCCGCTGACTGTGTCGGTGATAGGTTGTGTGGTCAACGGGCCGGGCGAAGCGTTGATCTCAGATCTCGGTGTGGCGGGGGCAAACCGGATGAGTGGTTTTTATGTCAACGGTCAGCGCCAGAAGCTGCGCATTGACAATAGTCAGGTGGCCGAACAACTGGAAGCTCAGGTGCGGGCTTATCTGGAAGAAAAGAAGCGTCAGATTGAAATCAAACAGCTGGATTAAGACCAGCTTTTTGCCAAAAGAGAGTATGTAGTGTCAAAAGATATCCAGGCCATTCGTGGCATGAATGACTGCTTACCGGCAGAAACCGCCCAGTGGCAACATATTGAACAGGTGCTGCGCAGTACAGTGCAAAATGCTGGCTACCAGGAAATCCGTTTTCCTATCGTTGAGATGACCGAGCTGTTTAAGCGCTCTATCGGTGAAGTCACCGACATCGTTGAAAAAGAGATGTATACCTTTGCTGATCGTAACGGCGACAGCCTGACGTTGCGCCCGGAAGGTACCGCCTGCTGTGTGCGGGCGGCCAATCAGCATGGCTTGCTGTACAACCAGGAACAACGCCTGTGGTATATGGGCCCGATGTTCCGTCACGAGCGGCCGCAAAAAGGCCGCTACCGCCAGTTTCATCAGTTTGGTCTGGAAGCTTTTGGTATGGCCGGGCCGGATATCGATGCGGAAGTGATTTTGCTCAGTGCCCGTATGCTGAAGCAACTGGGGCTGTCATCTTATGTCAAATTGGAGCTGAACTCGTTGGGCTCCAACCAGGCCCGTACGGATTACCGTGCTGCACTGGTGGCTTATTTGGAGCAGCATAAAGAGCTGCTGGACGAGGACAGCCTGCGCCGCCTGTACAGCAACCCGCTGCGGGTACTGGACAGTAAGAACCCGGCGATGCAGGAGATGCTGGGTAAAGCGCCGCAATTGCTGGACCATCTGGACGAGGAGTCCAAAGCGGATTTCGAAGGTTTAAAGCAGCGTCTGACGGCGGCTGGCGTCACTTTTGAAATCAACCCGCGTTTAGTGCGTGGTCTCGATTATTACAACAAAACCGTGTTCGAGTGGGTGACGACTAACCTGGGGTCACAAGGCACCGTCTGTGCCGGTGGCCGTTACGACGGTCTGGTCGAACAGTTGGGTGGAAAATCAACACCGGCAGTGGGTTTTGCCTTGGGGCTGGAGCGGCTGGTATTATTGCTGCAAACGCTGGAGCTGATGCCGGTATTACCTTCGCAAACAGACCTTTATCTGATGCCATTAGGCGAAGCGGCGGAACTTGCTGCAGTTTCCATTGCCGAACAGCTGCGCGACGCTCTGCCTGGCCTGCGGCTGATGCTGCACTGCGGTGGTGGTAATCTGAAGAAACAACTGAAAAAAGCGGATAAATCCGGCGCCTCGCTGGGCTTATTGCTGGGTGAAACTGAGCTGGCTCAGGGTGAAGTGACATTAAAATGGCTGCGTGAAGACAAGCCGCAACACAATATCAAACTGAATGAATTAAGCGGCGTGCTGAGCGAGCTGATTTAAGGGAATTTGAATGGAAATTTACAATACCGAAGAACAACAGGTAGAAGCGATTAAACGCTTCTGGAAAGAAAACGGTCTGGCTATTGCGGCAGGTGTCGTACTGGGCTTAGGTGGTCTGTACGGCTGGCGTTATTACCAAAGCAGCCAGCTGGAGAAAACCATGGCGCAATCGCAGTCTTACAGCGAGCTGCTGGAAAAAGCCCAGGGTGAAGATAACGCGGAACTGGCACAGCAGTTTCAGAGTTTTGTCGAGGCGAACGCCGATTCTTCGTACGCTATGCTGGCCGCTTTTGTTGCAGCCAAAGAAGCGGTTGAGAAAAAAGATTATGCTGCTGCCGCCAAGTCGCTGACTTTTGTGATTGGGTCAGCCAAACAAGCGGAAATGAAGGCATTGGCCCAGTTACGTCTGGCACGGGTTCAGCTGGAACAAAAAGACCATGCTGCAGCGCTCAACACATTGACTGCGGCAATGCCTGAAGCCTTTAAAGCACAACAGGAAGAATTAAAAGGGGATGCCTTGTTAGTGGCCGGTGACGCAGCCAAGGCTAAAACGGCCTATCTGGCAGCTCAATCCGCTGCCAAAGAAGGTCAGAGCCCGATACTGAAAGTGAAGTTAGACGAACTGGCGCATGTAACTGCAGCATAAGGTGGTTTTGTGAAGTTATGCTTAAACCGCGCCGGTCTGGTTCTGGCGCTGCTGACGGTACTGAGTGCCTGTTCGTCCAAAGACGAACTGGTGTACCCAGAGATCAGCAACAAAATTAAACCGGATGAAATCTGGAGTGCGTCGGTGGGCGATGGGGTAGAGCATTATGACTCTGCGCTGAAGCCGCTGATCCTCGGTGATAGAGTCTTTGCCGCCAGTCGTGCTGGTTATGTCATGGCCTTCGAACGGGAGACCGGTCGTAAACTCTGGACTTTCGATGCCCGCACGGACGAGTCTGCCGGTTTTTTGGATTCCCTGAATTTCTGGAATGACGAAACCGCCCGCTTGTCCGGTGGCGTCAGCGCCGGTTATGACAAAATTTACGTGGGCAGTGAAAACGGCGACGTCATTGCGCTGAACCCTGAAACAGGTGAATTGGTCTGGCGGGTGAAAGTGGGCGGGGAAGTCATTGCCAGCCCGGCTGCCGGTGATGGGTTTGTTGTGGTGAATACCTCGGCCGGTTCGGTTTTCGCATTGCACCCGGATACAGGAGAGCAGCGCTGGAAACATGAGCAGGAAACCGCATTGCTGAGTTTACGCGGCACCAGTGAGCCGGTGATCGCCAGCGGTGGTGTTATTTTTGGTTCCGGCGCAGGTAAAGTCGCAGTACTGATTGCAGACAAAGGCGTGTTGGCTTGGGAACAAAGCATTGCAGTGCCAAAAGGTGCAACCGATTTGTCGCGTATGAACGACGTGGACGCCACCCCCATCATCATTGACGGCATGATTTACGCTATCGCCTATAATGGTGAACTGACGGCGTTGGACCTGCGTACCGGTCGCCCGGTCTGGAAACGGGAGTACTCCACGTTCCGGGATATGGCGATTGAAGGCAGCTCCATTTATATCGTCGACAGCACAGGGAAGATTTTTGCCATTGACCGCCGTAATGGCCTGGAACAATGGTCGCAAATGGGGTTGAACAAGCACTTGTTGACTGGCCCTGTGGTGTACAAAGATTATCTGGCTATTGGCGATGTGGAAGGCAACCTGTTCTGGCTGGATAAAAACAGCGGTGAATTTGTTGGCCAGTTTAGTTATGGTTCAGGCTTCTATACTCAGGGCGTCAGCAATGGGGATGACCTGGTGATCCAGACCCGTGACGGTGAGCTGAGTTTAATTCGTTTACCTTAACCGCACTGAGCAGTTAAAATACAGGGTCGGGTTGTGAGTTTCACATCCCGACCCTGTTGTTTCATGGCCTGTGAAGGCCCCTTGTTGTGCTTTTTGCACAACCTTTGATTGGATTTGAGGTAAAACATGTTACCTGTAGTGGCGTTAGTCGGCCGTGCCAATGTTGGCAAATCAACCTTATTTAACCGTTTGACCCGGACCCGCGATGCGCTGGTGGCTGACTTTCCGGGCCTGACGCGTGACCGTAAGTACGGCACAGTCAAATACGAAGGTTACGAATTTATTGTGGTGGATACCGGGGGTATCGACGGCAATGAACAAGGTATTGAAGTGGAGATGGCAGAGCAATCGCTCAAAGCCATTGACGAAGCCGATGTGGTGTTATTTATGGTGGACGCCCGTGCCGGTGCTATGGTCGCCGATGAAGCCATCGCCACGCACATTCGCCGTATCAATAAAAAAGTCTTTCTGGTCGCTAACAAAACAGACGGCCTGGACGCAGACACCGCAGTGGCCGACTTCTACAGCCTGGGTTTGGGGGAAGTTTACCCTATTGCTGCGGCGCATGGCCGCGGTGTAGTGTCCTTGCTGCAAACCGCATTATTGCCATTGTTATCTGAACAACAGCAGGAACGCATTCACGCCATTGAGCAAGGTGAAAACCCGGACGAGCTGGATGAGGACGAAAACTTCGCCGAAGGCGAAGACAGCAAGGCGGCACGCGACCAGCACATTAAGCTGGCCATTGTCGGCCGCCCCAATGTGGGTAAATCGACGCTGACCAACCGTATTCTGGGTGAAGAGCGGGTGGTGGTGTTTGACATGCCAGGTACCACCCGGGACGCAATTTACATTCCAATGACCAGGGGTGAGCGCGAATACACACTGATTGATACTGCCGGTGTGCGCCGTCGTGGCAAAATCGATGATATGGTCGAAAAGTTTTCAGTGATTAAAACCCTGCAGGCGATTGAAGATGCCAACGTAGTGATTTTAGTGCTGGATGCCCGTCAGGGTATTTCCGATCAGGATCTCAGCATTCTGGGTTATGTGCTCAATGCGGGCCGCTCGTTAGTGATTGCGGTCAACAAATGGGACGGCCTGGATGATGGCGTGAAAGACGAAGTAAAACGCGAGCTGGACCGCCGTTTAGGTTTTATCGACTTTGCCCGCCTGCATTTTATTTCTGCGTTGCATGGCTCAGGCGTCGGCAATTTGTTTGAATCGGTGGAAGAAGCCTTTGATTCAGCAACCCGCCGAGTCAGCACCGCCCTGTTAACCCGTATTATGAAAATGGCGCAGGAAGACCACCAGCCGCCGCTGGTGAATGGCCGCAGGGTGAAACTGAAATACGCACATGCTGGCGGTTACAACCCACCGATGATCGTGATCCATGGCAATCAGGTGCAGGATTTGCCGGATTCGTACAAGCGTTATCTGATGAACTATTACCGCAAGTCCTTGCAGATGATGGGGACGCCAGTGCGGGTTGAATTCCGCGAAGGCGATAACCCGTTTGCCCAGCGTCGCGAAAATCTGACGCCGAACCAGCGCTACAAGCGGGATCGGATCTTAAAAGCCCGGGCGAACCTGGCCAACAAGAAATGACTCAGACAGGGCCCATGCGGGCCCTGTTTTTTTTTGTCTCAACCGTGCTGAGGCAGGGCATTCAGGTAAATATCCGGGTACCCAGACAAAGCCGCATGCACCTGCTGTGTGGGTTCATCAGCCAGCACCTGCGAAGCACCCTGTTCCAGGCCCTGATAGGTACGTTGTACGACGAATTCCGGCGTGACTTTAGGTACCTCCATCCCTTTGGTCAGGTCGGTATCAATAAAACCCACATGCAAGGCCAGCACCTGAGTGTGTTGTGCCGCCAGCTCCTGACGCAGCGCATTGGTCATCGACCAGGCGGCTGATTTAGTGACTGAATACGTTGCCAGCAGCGGGCCTGTGATCCAGCTGGCGATGGACAACACATTGACAATAGCACCGCCACCATTGGCCTTCAGTACAGGAGCAAAAGCCTGGCTCAGCCGCAGTGGGCCATAAAGATTCACTTCCAGTTGGCGTTGTATCATGTCCACTGCGTTGTCGCCTAAAATTGGGCCTGTTTCGGCCACGCCGGCGTTGTTAATCAATAGCGTCACATCGCCAAGTTCCTGTGCCACGCGCTGCACTTCAGCGGCGCTGGTCACATCCAGCTGCACTGGGACCACGCCTTCTAACTGGATGCTGGCCGGGTTACGGGCCGCGGCATAGACCTTTTTTGCACCGCGTGTCAGCGCTTCTTTGGCAAAGGCCAGCCCTAAGCCGCGGTTAGCACCAGTGATCAGGACTACAGCTTGGTTAAGGTTCATCATGGGCCCTCCATTGAATGAGTGTCATACAGGCAGTGGTGACAGCGCAGATGCCTGTTCAGGTTTGAGTGGCTGTAGCTACAGCGGCTGTCACAGCTCATCGCCTGCAGTCAGAGTAGACTGCTTACAGGAAAAAGGGATCACTCTTTTGAGTGAGCTGCAATTTTTGTCGTGAATGCCAATAGTGATGCCAGAGAAATACAGGTTAAACATCTGCATGTCCTTTGAAGAATGCTTCGAGCTGTTGAACCCGGTGGGGCCGGTTAAACAGGCGGTATAAATGCAGCCAGTCCTGAAGCGACATGAGAGGATAACTGTGTTGCCATTGGATCTGGTCGGGTCGGAAGCTAAAACTATGCAGGTGATTGTTCTGCATCACCTGAATACCTGCCATCAGTTCTATAACCCCCAGAGCGGTCTGAATGCGGCAGAAATGCTGGCTGCAGTAACATGGGTGGGGTTCAACGTTCAGCTCGTCGCCCAGACGAAGTAACAGCTGCCTGGCTTCGGGAAAAAACTCTGGGGTACAGACTAAATCCAGGTCTTGTGCCTGCTGAAGCAGACCATGGCAATACAGCAGAAAACTGCCACCTATACCCCAGGCTTCAGGCCCCAGCAACTGAGTCACCTGGCTTGCCAGTTGTTCAATACGCCGGGACACCGGACTACTCCTGACTGGTCTGGCGAACCACAGAGATCACAGTGCCTTGTGCCAGCCTGCTGTGCAAGCAGTCGCCTGGCTGTAGTTGTTCCGCTTTGGTCACGATTTTGCCCTGTGCATCCAGGCTGATGCTATAGCCTCGTTGTAAAGTGGCAAGCGGGCTGACTGTATTCAGCCTGCTGCTGTACAGCAGCCAGTGTTGGTGTTTTTGTTGCAACTGGTGTTGCATGGCCTGCTGCAGTCGCTGATGCAGTTGGTTTAACTGCGTGGCCTGCCGTGACAGCTGCAAGGCCGGGTTTTGCTGGTAGACCCGCTGTTCCAGCTGAGTCACCCGTTGTTGAGACTGCTGCAGCTGACGCTGCAGGGCCCGGGTCAGTGCCAGCTGCAACTCGTCCAGACGTTGCTGTTGTTGCTGCAGCCGGCGTGCCGGGTCCAGTAACTGCAGTCGATGTTGCAAATGCTGAACGGCTGGCGCTTTATTTCGCAGGTAATTGTGCATCACTTGCACCAAGCGGGCGGCATTTTTTGCTAGCAACTGAATTTGTTGTTGCTGATCAGGAGATACCAGTTCGGCGGCTGCCGAAGGCGTAGCGGCCCGTATATCGGCAACAAAATCGGCAATAGTAAAATCAATTTCGTGGCCGACGGCACTGACCGTCGGAATAGGGCAATGTGCAATTTGCCGGGCCAGGGTTTCATCATTAAAGCACCACAAATCCTCCAAAGAGCCGCCGCCCCGGCCAATAATCAGCACATCCACTTCGTTGCGGCGTATCGCGTTTTGCAGTGCCTGCACTAACTGCTGAGCTGCGGTCGCGCCTTGCACCTGGCTTGGATAAATGATGATCTCAAGCGCCGGAGCACGGCGTTGCAACACGGTCAGAATATCGCGAATGGCAGCACCTGTTGGAGACGTCACCACGCCCACCCGTTTGACCTGGCCTGGAAGAGGTTTCTTCCGCTCAGGCGCCAATAAGCCTTCGGCTGCCAGTTGGGCTTTCAGCTGTTCATACTGCTGTTTCAGCAGACCATCACCAGCCGGCTCCACCATATCGGCCAGCAACTGGTATTCGCCACGGGGTTCATAAACACTGATCCGGGCCCGGATCAGTACCTGCTGGCCATTACGTGGTTGCAGGCTGGCGTAGCGGTTGGCCTGCTTAAACATGGCGACTTTGACCTGTGCTGCCTGATCTTTTAAAGAAAAATACCAATGGCCAGAAGAAGCCGCGACAAAGTTGGACACTTCGCCCACCAGCCACAGCTGTTTAAACTGCAGTTCCAGTGTAAGGCGGACTTCAGAGTTAAGGCGGGACACTGTGTAAATATCGGCCTGAGACATGGGTGCTTCTGTTTCGATAAGCTGCGGATTTGTCGTCACTTTACCACAAAAGCGAAAAACTGATTGTTCGCAGGCTGAAAAGCGGATAAAATTGCGCCGCAACATTCCCCCTTATCTTTAAACAGCGAGATTGTTGCAATGCTCAGGATCGTGAAAGAAGCCATTACATTTGACGATGTGTTACTTGTACCGGCACACTCCACCGTACTTCCCCATACCGCAGACCTGCGGACTCAGTTAACCAGCAAAATTACTCTGAACATTCCGATGGTCTCAGCGTCGATGGACACTGTCACCGAGGCACGTTTGGCTATTGCTCTGGCACAGGAAGGTGGCCTGGGTTTTATCCACAAAAACATGACCATCGAAGAGCAGGCCGCCAATGTCCGCAAAGTAAAAAAATACGAAAGCGGTGTGGTGTCAGACCCTGTGACTGTGCGGCCGGAGCAAAGCATCCGTGAGGTGCAGCAGTTGGCGGCACAACATGGTTTTTCCGGTTTCCCTGTGGTAGACGCGCAACAGAATCTGGTGGGTATTGTCACTGGTCGTGACTTAAACGTCGAAAACAACCCTCAGGCGCTGATCTCCACTGTGATGACACCAAAAGAGCGGCTGGTGACTGTCAATGAATCGGCACCACGTGAAGACGCCCTGCAGCTGATGCACAAACACCGCATTGAAAAAGTACTGGTGGTGGATAACGGCTTCAAACTGAAAGGCTTGATCACAGTACGTGATTACAACAAAGCCGCCAGCAAACCAAACGCCTGTAAAGACGAATTTGGCCGCTTACGTGTCGGTGCCGCCGTCGGTGTGGGCCCTGGCACAGACGAGCGTATTGCCGCTCTGGTCGAAGCTGGCGTGGATATTCTGCTGATTGACACTTCACACGGCCATTCGCAAGGCGTGATTGACCGGGTGAAACAAACCCGTGCTATGTACCCTGAGCTGCAAATTGTGGCGGGCAATGTGGCGACCACTGAAGGCGCCCGTGCTCTGGCTGACGCCGGTGCCAATGCGGTGAAAGTTGGGATTGGTCCTGGTTCTATCTGTACCACCCGCATCGTGACAGGCTGTGGTGTGCCTCAGCTGACGGCGATTTCTGACGCTGTTGAAGGTGTCAAAGGCACAGATGTATGCATTATTGCTGACGGTGGTATCCGCTTCTCTGGGGACGTGGCCAAAGCGTTGGCGGCCGGTGCACATTGCGTGATGGTGGGTTCGATGTTTGCCGGTACTGAAGAAGCGCCGGGCGAAGTGGAGCTGTATCAGGGCCGTTACTACAAATCTTACCGTGGTATGGGCTCCCTGGGTGCTATGGCGCAACGCAACGGTTCGTCAGACCGTTACTTCCAGGGCAGCAACAATGCCGAAAAACTGGTGCCTGAAGGTATTGAAGGCCGGGTGGCTTACAAAGGCCCCATTGAAAATATTATTCACCAGCAAATGGGCGGCCTGCGCTCATCCATGGGCCTGACCGGCTGTCCGACTATTACGGATGTGCGCACTAAGACGCAGTTTGTCAAAGTGACCTCGGCCGGCATGGGGGAATCCCATGTGCATGACGTGCAAATCACCAAAGAAGCCCCGAATTACCGTCTGGGTTAAGCCTTTCTCCGGGGCCGGCGTCTGTCGGCCCTGTTACTTTTTATACGGATGACAAAGCAAGTATGAGCAAAAACATTCACTTCCACCGCATTCTGATCCTCGACTTCGGTTCGCAATACACCCAGCTGATCGCCCGCCGCGTGCGCGAAATTGGCGTCTACTGTGAACTCTGGGCCTGGGACGTGACCGCTGAGCAAATTAAAGAGTTTGCCCCTACGGGTATTATTCTGTCCGGCGGGCCGGAAAGCGTGACCGAAGCCGGTTCTCCGCGCGCTCCTCAGTATGTGTTTGACGCTGGTGTGCCTGTATTGGGTGTCTGTTACGGCATGCAGACCATGGCGGAGCAGTTGGGTGGGAAAGTGGCGAGCTCCGAGCACCGTGAATTTGGTTATGCTCAGGTGGAGCTGGTCACTCCTGGTGCCTTGTTTAACGGCATTGAAGATCATATCAATGCTGCTGGTATTGCTGAGCTGGATGTCTGGATGAGCCATGGCGATAAAGTGGTGGCTATTCCTGAAGGTTTTGTCACCACGGCCCGCACCGGCACCTGCCCACATGCCGCGATGGCCAATGAAGACAAACAATTCTACGGCGTGCAGTTCCACCCTGAAGTGACCCATACCAAACAGGGCCTGCGCATGCTGGAACAGTTTGTGGTCGAAATTTGTGGCTGTGAAAAGTTGTGGACTCCTGCCTCCATCATTGAAGATGCTGTCGCCTCGATTAAACAGCAGGTGGGTGATGATGAAGTGATCCTTGGCTTATCTGGTGGGGTGGATTCGTCCGTCACCGCCATGCTGCTGCACCGCGCTATAGGGAAAAAGCTGACTTGCGTATTTGTTGACAATGGTTTGTTGCGCTTAAACGAAGCCGAGCAGGTAATGGAAATGTTCGGTGACCACTTTGGCCTGAACATTGTGCATGTCAACGCAGAGCAACGTTTCCTGGATGCGTTGAAAGGTGAAAATGAGCCGGAAGCCAAACGCAAAATTATCGGCCGGGTCTTCGTGGAAGTATTCGATGAAGAATCGAAGAAACTGCAAAATGCCCGCTGGTTGGCACAAGGCACTATTTACCCGGATGTGATTGAATCGGCCGCCTCGAAAACCGGCAAAGCCCATGTCATCAAATCACACCACAATGTGGGTGGTTTACCAGCCGACATGAAAATGGGCCTGGTTGAGCCATTGCGTGAACTTTTTAAAGATGAAGTGCGCAAAGTAGGTCTGGCCTTGGGCCTGCCATACGACATGCTGTACCGCCACCCTTTCCCAGGGCCAGGTTTAGGCGTACGGGTACTGGGCGAAGTGAAAAAAGAGTACTGCGACTTACTGCGCCGCGCGGACGCAATTTTCATCGAAGAGCTGCGTAAAGCAGGCTGGTACGATCAGGTCAGCCAGGCCTTTGTGGTCTTCCTGCCAGTGAAGTCGGTGGGTGTGATGGGCGATGGCCGTAAGTACGATTGGGTGGTATCACTGCGGGCGGTACAGACCATCGACTTTATGACGGCACATTGGGCGCATCTGCCGTATGAACTGTTAGGTCAGGTCTCAAACCGCATTATCAACGAAATCAACGGTATTTCCCGTGTGGTTTATGATGTGTCGGGTAAGCCACCAGCCACTATTGAGTGGGAATAAGTTCGCCGTCATCCTCGCCACGCTGGCGGCATTGTCTGCGCAGCTCAGACCGGTCACCTACTGATGCAGGCTCCCGGTACTGAGCCGCTGGACGGCTTTGCCAGAGTGCCGATGCTTTTGGCGAACAGGCCGTCATCCTCGCCACGCTGGCGGCATTGTCTGCGCAGCTCAGACCGGTCACCTACTGATGCAGGCTCCCGGTACTGAGCCGCTGGACGGCTTTGCCAGAGTGCCGATGCTTTTGGCGAACAGGCCGTCATCCTCGCCACGCTGGCGGCATTGTCTGCGCAGCTCAGACCGGTCACCTACTGATGCAGGCTCCCGGCACTGAGCCGCTGGACGGCTTTGCCAGAGTGCCGATGCGTAAACACAAAAAACGCTGCTGTCGCAGCGTCTTTTTACAGTTTGCTGATTTGGTCTTTTAACTGATAGGACTTGTCAGTGACAATGGTTTCCAGCGTGGCCACACGCTGTTTCAGCTTTTCCAGCTCGGCTTTGACTTCATCCGAACTGCCTGCTCCCTGACTTTGCGCCAGTTTAATTTTAGTTTTGTTACGGTTTTCATAAAAGGCGTATGCAAAAGCGCCAATGACTGCGACAAAACCTACGTCGAAAACTCCCATGATGATCCCTCTGTTGATGTGGTGTGACGCTGTTACTATAGCAAGTGGGATACCAGTTATAACAACTTATTTAAATCAATAAGTTAACAAAATATTTCAGCTGGCGGGTTAGTGAAAATCACTAATGACTGGTTAATTTCACCAGCAGAGCTGGTAAAATTGGCTACATGCAGGGCAGGAGGACGAACGGGTGAATTCAGAGCAGGATTTGTACTGGATGCAGTACGCGCTGCAACTGGCGGATAAAGCAGAACAAAGTGGTGAAATTCCGGTTGGAGCCGTGCTGGTCAAAGATGGCAAAGTGATGGGCGAAGGCTGGAACCAGTCGATTCAGCTGAATGATCCTTCGGCTCATGCCGAAATGCAGGCCATTCGTCAGGCGGCCAACCGTATTGGCAACTACCGTCTGCTGGACTGTACCTTGTATGTCACACTGGAGCCTTGCGCCATGTGCGCCGGTTTATTGGTTCACAGCCGGATCAAACGTCTGGTGTTTGGTGCAAGAGATGCGAAAACCGGCGCTGCGGGCTCAGTAATCGACATAGTCCGCCACCCGGTGCTGAACCATCAGCTGGAAGTGACGGCGGAGTTGATGGCGGACCGTTGTGCGGCTAAATTGTCAGATTTTTTTAAGCGCAGAAGGGCGGAACAAAAGGCGGCACGAAAAAACGAACCTTAGGCGATGGCTTCGTTACTTTGTGGTTCAGTAGACAATGCCTGGTAATCACGGCGTCTTCTGTGTAGTTTCAGTATCGCCATATTACGGGCAATACGACGACGGCCGGACGCCACGTCAATCAGACGGCGTTTTCGCAACATTTTAGGTTTTTTGCGTTTCAGCATCTATGTTCCCACTCTAATCAACTACTGACATTGTCTTATTTCGACCCGGTTTTGCCTTTGCTGTTCCCTTCAGTTTTGGGGTCTGTTGGCGGCATATCACCAAATTGTTGATTCAGCATTTGTTTTTGCTGATCGAGCCGTTGTTCGGTCTTTTTCTTTTCATCGACCCATAACAGGGTGTCATAGAAACGGCGTACGTTTTCGACATAATACACGGCCTGCGCACCCCGGGCATAACCCAGCTTGGTGTTCTGATAATACCGTTTTTGCTGCAACCAGGGCAGGCGTTGTTTCACTTCATGCCACTGATCCGGGTTACCACCGTCCCGCTCGGTCAGTACCCTGGCACTTTCGACATGGCCCCAGCCAATGTTGTACGCCGCGATGGCAAACCAAAGCCGGTCTGGCATCGGAATACGTTCAGGAATACGTTCCAGCATACGCTCCAGATACCTGGCGCCCCCTTTAATACTTTGCGCCGGGTCCAGGCGGCTGCTGACGCCCATGGCCTGTGCCGTGGACACTGTCAGCATCATTAAGCCGACGACGCCGGTCGAGCTGCGGGCGGAAGGACGCCAGTTGGATTCCTGATAACCAATGGCGGCCAGCAGGCGCCAGTCAAAGGATCCGGCATATTTTTCAAAGAGTGGCTGGTAACGCGGCAAATCTTTTTCAATGGCTTTGATGTAATCCACAGTGGCGATGTAATCGAAACGGCGGATATGACCAAAGTATTTGTCTTCCAGGCTCAGCAAATCACCGGATTGATAATTCTGGCCAAAAAATTCTATCAACACAGCCCAAAAAGAATCATCGGCCTGTTTGTTCAGTAACCAGGCCACTGGTTGTTGCCGTTTCACCTGAAACGCCACCGTCAGGTTCGGATAAAAACGCTGATTGACCGCCAGCAGGTTGGAATCGACCAGGGTATAAGGAATTTTGCCATCTTCAACCTGCTGCAATAACTCTTCGGTATCCAAAAGTTCACTTTCCTGCCAGTTCAGGTTTGGATGCTGCTGGGTCGCTTCCTGCAGCGTTTCAGCCAAAGAGCTGTCTTTGGGGACCAGTAAAGGTTCGGTCAGATCGGCAAAATTTTTCGGTTGAGTTCCGCCTTTGCGGTACACCACCACTTCACTGCGATACAAATAAGCTGGCGCTATCCGGTATTTTTGCTTGCGGCTTTCCGTGACTGCCAGACCGCCCGCGATCAAGTCAACCTGGCCTGAGTCGAGTTTTTGCAGCAGATCTTCCCGCTGGTAACTGGGAAAAAGCTCCAGTTCCACCCCAAGTTTGTCGGCCAGGCTTTGCACCAGTTCGTAGTCGTACCCGGCCGGACCGTCAGCGGCAATGTAATAACTGGTTGGGCTGTTTAAAATGCCAACACGAAGAGTATCTCGTTGATAAATTTGATGTAATTGCAAAGGTTGAGGCTCCGGGGCACAGCCACAGAGTAAAAACGCCAGCAGAAAAGGTACCCCAAGTCGCCTCATGCAAATCCTGTTCATGTTCAGTTTCAGCGCCATTTATATCAAAATTCGGTCGTGCCGTCATACCATGACCCGGCTTTTTTCTTTATAATACAGCGCCTGATTTTGGCTCCCATCGACGTTCAACTAACGGAAACAAATTTATGTTGATCCTGCGTGGTGCACCTGCACTGTCCGAATTTAGAGTTCAGAAACTTTTAGATCACTGTGCCAAAGCGGCCCTGCCTGTAACAGGAATTTATGCGGAATACATGCATTTCGCTGACCTGAGTTCAGAACTCGACGCTGCCCAACTGACCACGCTGGAAAAACTCCTGACTTACGGCCCAACCATCAGCAGCCATGAGGCCAGCGGTTTGTTGTTATTGGTGACGCCACGGCCAGGGACCATTTCGCCCTGGTCTTCCAAAGCGACGGACATTGCCAAAAACTGTGGTTTACAGCAGGTAAAACGGCTGGAGCGTGGTCTGGCTTATTATGTGGAAACTTCTGCCCCATTGCAGGCTGACCAGCTGCAAGGCCTGAAAGGCTTATTGCATGACCGCATGATGGAAACTGTGTTTGCCGAATTGCAACAAGCCCAGGCTTTATTCCAGAAAGCCGAACCTGCGCCACTGGCCAGCGTTGATGTGCTGGCGGGGGGCCGCGAGGCCCTGGTTAAAGCCAATATCGAGATGGGGCTGGCACTGGCCGATGACGAAATCGACTACCTGCTGACCAACTTCAAACAGTTGGGCCGCAACCCGAATGACATCGAACTCTATATGTTTGCGCAGGCTAATTCGGAGCACTGCCGCCATAAAATTTTTAACGCCGACTGGACCATCGATGGTGAGCAACAGCCGAAGTCGCTGTTTAAGATGATCAAAAATACCTTCGAAAAAACGCCGGAACACGTTTTGTCTGCCTACAAAGACAACGCCGCTGTGATGACCGGCTCGAAGGCTGGCCGTTTTTTCCCGGACAGCACCACAGGCGAATACAACTACCACCATGAAGACATTCATGTGCTGATGAAAGTCGAAACGCACAACCACCCAACCGCCATTTCGCCCTACCCAGGTGCGGCGACGGGCTCGGGTGGTGAAATTCGTGACGAAGGTGCGACAGGTGTGGGTGCCAAGCCAAAAGCGGGTCTGGTCGGTTTCTCAGTATCGAACTTACGCATCCCTGGTTTTGAACAGCCCTGGGAAACGGATTTCGGCAAACCAGACCGTATTGTCACGGCGCTGGATATTATGACTGAAGGCCCCCTGGGTGGTGCTGCTTTTAACAACGAATTCGGCCGGCCCAATATCTTAGGTTACTTCCGGACTTTTGAAGAGAAAGTGCCCAGCCACAATGGTGAAGAAGTCCGTGGTTACCACAAGCCTATTATGATTGCCGGTGGTCTTGGCAATATCCGCGCTGAACACGTGCAAAAAGGCCAGATGCCGGTGGGCGCCAAGCTGGTGGTGCTGGGCGGTCCGGCCATGAATATAGGTCTGGGTGGCGGTGCTGCCTCGTCGATGGCCTCAGGGCAGTCAGCCGAAGATCTGGATTTTGCCTCAGTGCAGCGGGAAAACCCGGAAATTGAACGTCGCTGTCAGGAAGTGATCGACCGCTGCTGGCAACTGGGTGAAAACAACCCAATCTGTTTTATCCACGACGTGGGCGCCGGTGGTTTGTCCAATGCGTTCCCTGAGCTGGTGAATGACGGCGGCGTGGGCGGTAAGTTTGAACTGCGTAACGTGCCAAACGATGAACCCGGCATGTCGCCGCTGGAGATCTGGTGTAACGAATCGCAGGAACGTTATGTGATGGCCATTCCGGCCGACAAACTGGCTGTGTTTGAAGCCATCTGTCAACGTGAGCGTGCGCCTTATGCGGTGATTGGTGAAGCAACCGAAGAGCTGCACCTGAGTTTGTCCGACAAACACTTCGGCAATACACCTATTGATTTACCTCTGAGTGTGCTGCTGGGTAAAGCACCGAAGATGCACCGCGATGTAAAAACGGCCATCAACCAAGGCAAAGCACTGGAACTGACAGGCGTCACAGTGGCTGATGCCGCAGAGCGTTTATTACGTCTGCCGACTATTGCGGAAAAAACCTTCCTGATCACCATTGGTGACCGCACCGTAACTGGCTTAGTGGCCCGTGACCAGATGGTAGGCCCATGGCAGGTCCCAGTGGCCAACTGTGCAGTCACCGCAGCCTCTTACGACACTTACCATGGTGAAGCCATGTCGATGGGGGAGCGTACGCCTGTGGCGCTGCTGGATTTCGCCGCTTCGGCCCGTCTGGCGGTGGCTGAAGCCATTACCAATATTGCCGCGACGCAAATTGGTGATATCAAACACATCAAACTTTCGGCCAACTGGATGTCTGCTGCGGGCCACCCTGGCGAAGATGCCGGTTTGTACCAGGCGGTCAAAGCTGTGGGTGAAGAACTCTGCCCGGCGCTGGGCCTGACCATTCCGGTCGGTAAAGACTCCATGTCGATGAAAACCAGCTGGGACAAGGCCGGTGAAAAACACACTGTGACCTCGCCAATGTCGCTGATTATCTCGGCTTTTGCGCGGGTGGAAGATGTACGTCGTACAGTCACACCACAACTGCGCACCGACAAAGGCGCCAGCAGTCTGCTGCTGATTGATTTAGGCCAGGGCGAAAACCGCTTAGGCGCGTCGTGTCTGGCTCAGGTGTACAAGCAATTAGGTCAGACAGCGCCGGATCTGGAAAGCCCACAACTGCTGATGAATTTCTACCAGGCGATGCAGGCTTTGGTGGCAGACGACAAACTGCTGGCCTACCACGACCGGTCGGACGGTGGTTTGTTTGTCACGCTGGCCGAAATGGCCTTTGCCGGTAAAGCCGGTGTGAGTGTGGATATCGCCGCTTTAGGCGCCGATGATCTGGCCGCCTTATTCAGCGAAGAGCTGGGTGCCGTGCTGCAGGTTCGTAACAGCGATTTACCTGCAGTGCAGGCGCTGCTGGCGACGCACCAGCTGACAGCCGTGTCACATTTGATTGGTCATGTCACCACGGACGACCAGATTGAAATCAAACGCGCAGGCCAGCTGGTCTACAGCAACAGCCGCACTGTGCTGCGTTCTATCTGGGCAGAAACCACCTACCAGATGCAGCTGCGCCGCGATAACCCGGAAGGCGCCAAACAGGAGTTTGTCGCCAAATCAGATGCCGACGATCCGGGTCTGAATGTGAAACTGAGCTTCGATTTGAACCAGGACATTGCCGCGCCCTATATCATCAAAGGCGTGCAGCCGAAACTTGCGGTACTGCGTGAGCAGGGGGTGAACTCCCATGTCGAAATGGCGGCCGCTTTTAACCGGGCTGGTTTCAGCGCCATTGACGTGCATATGAGTGACATTCTGTCTGGCCGTCGTACGCTGGAGGAATTCAATGGCCTGGTGGCTTGTGGTGGCTTCTCCTACGGGGACGTATTAGGGGCCGGTGAAGGCTGGGCCAAATCGATTCTGTTTAATGAGCAGGCCCGTGCGCAGTTTGCCCGGTTCTTTGAACGTGACAGCACCTTCAGCTTAGGGGTCTGTAACGGTTGTCAGATGATGTCGAATCTGAAGAGCCTGATCCCAGGGGCTGATTTATGGCCACGTTTTGTCCGCAACAAATCCGAGCGTTTCGAAGCCCGCTTCAGCCTGGTGCAGGTGCAGGACAGCCCGTCTCTGTTCTTCAAAGGCATGGCCGGCTCTCAAATGCCAATTGCCGTATCCCACGGTGAAGGTCATACCGAATTTGCGTCGGCTGAAGCACTGCAGGCAGCAGAACAAAGCGGCACAGTGGCGCTGCGTTTCGTCAATAACTACGGGGATGTCACTACCCAATACCCGTCGAACCCAAATGGTTCACCCAACGGCATTACCTCACTGACCAGCCGTGATGGCCGTGTCACTATTATGATGCCGCACCCGGAACGGGTGTTCCGTACTGTGGCCAACTCCTGGCATCCGGATGACTGGCAGGAAGACAGCCCCTGGATGCGGATGTTCCGCAACGCCCGAGTCTGGTTAGGTTAAGTCAGAGCTAAAACCATGGAGCCCCGGCAAAAGCCGGGGCTTTTTTTTCAGTGCGACAGGCAAAACGTGTTGTCTGATTTGTTAATGCTTGTAATGTATTTATCAAAGTTTCGTTTTTTATCATTTTATGCTTGATATTCCTGCGGTTCTTTTTCAGAATACCTGAGTGGTTAATCTCGCGCGTCCATGGAATAGGTATGCAGTCACCTGATAGTTCTGTTGAATTTGACACACAACAACAATGGTTAAGTCACGTCAAAGTTGGACAACGCTTTGATATTCAGTTGCTTGATCACTTAAAGACCCGCTGTAGCGCTGAGCTGATTGGTTACAAACCGGGCCGTTATCTGTTTTTCAAACCCGATGATTCAGTGCCGGAACGTTTTTTTCAGAATGGGTTGATTCTGGTATGCCGCTTCCTGCTGGAAGACACTGTTGGTGAATGCCTGGCATTCAAATCGGAATTATTGCAGCTGCTCAGGTTACCTGACCGCCTGATTGCGATCAGCTTTCCAGACGCCGTACAGCGTCGCGGTTTAAGGTTGGAAAAACGCAGCAGTCTGTTTTTACCTGCCACAGTGCGGTTGAATATTGAAGTGCTGCAAAATGCCCGCAGTTTTAACGGCCATCTGGTGGATGTTTCCAGCAGCGGTTGCCGCTTTTTATTTGATGCGGAATACAAAGGCAATAAGGTGCAGCTTGCGCCAGTTTTGCTCAGAGTTGAGAACCCTAAACTGGGCGACCCTATTGCTATTTCTGGTGAAGTTCGTAACTCAAAAGTCGACGAACGGGGCTTGTCGATTGGCATTCAGTTCAATGAACCGCAATACAGGCTGGAACAACTGGTTCAGCAAGCCAACTAGAGCTTGCTGAACCTGCAGAGAACAGTTACAGGCTGTAACGGACACCCAGCATCCAGACATAAGGATCGATGGCTACATCCACACTTTGGATGGTGCTGCCATTCACTTTTACTTTGCCAGTGGTATCAATGTCCATCCGGCTCAACATCAGATGCACACCCCAGTGGCTGTCGAGCTGAATATTCAGACCGGCCTGTATGGCCAGACCCACCGAGTCTTTCAGTTTCAACTCTACATCGTCTGACGCTGTGGTGACATTCAGCGCCTGTAATGTACTTGTCAGCTCAGGCGACACCTTCTCATTAAAAAATTTGGTGTAATTCAGGCCCAGACCTACAAAAGGGTCGAACCGGCTGTCGTCCAGCACAAAATGGTATTGCGCCAGCAGGGTAGGGGGCAAATGTTTGGTTTTGCCAATGGGCAGGCCATCAATGGCTGAGCCCTGAACTTTAATATCATGGCTGAACGGGGTGGCGGCTACCAGTTCGAAGGTCCAGTTCGGGCTCAGTTGATAATCAATGGTCAGACCCAGTTGCGTATTGCTGTTGACACCGACGGCGGTGGAGTTGGCAGGTAACCCCGCCACTGTCTCTACCACATTCAGGTGGCTGCTGCTGTCATCCGGGCTGACACCAATGGCACCTACATTCACTGACCAGTTGGCGAAGGCCGGAGCGGCGAGCAGAGCTGAAACCAGAACCGCGTATTTAAACCTTTTCATCCTATTTTCCTCATTGCGTTTAGCTGGCGCCAGTGTGCGCTTTGTGCGGAGAAAAACTTTGGGCTGGATCAATAAAGCAGGGTTGACAGTGCGCCATCAGCGGCAGAGTTTGATTTAAAACAAAAAAGCCACCTGATGGGTGGCTTTTTCCTGAGTAAAACCCTTTGCAGCCAGTGGTTTAAGCAGGCATATAACGTGCCTTTTTATTGGCTTTTAACTGGTTCATATCAACCAGCACCAGGCCATCAACACAATCGGCAAAGTCCGGGTCCACACCAAAAGCCAGAAACTTCACCCCACCAGGTTCGGTCAGCTCACTGTATTGTTTGTACAAAGTCGGAATACTCACGCCCATATTGGCCAGCAGGTGTTTCAGCTGAACAAAATCCTGAGTGTAGTTGTCACCAGTAAAGTGCTGCTGCAACTGGGTCAGAGTTTCAGGCGGCAGCTCATAAGGCAGGTTCGGGGCGGCGCTTTGTTCGGTGCAGTGGAAATACAGGCTGTAAAAGTACACCATCAAATCCCGTGCCGCCTTGGGGTAGCTGTTGGACAAGCTGACACCGCCAAACAGATAACGAATGTCCGGGTTTTGTTTCAGGTAAGCCCCGATGCCGTACCACAGGTATTCCAGACTGCGTTTGCCCCAGTAACGCGGCTGCACAAAGCTACGGCCAAGTTCCAGCCCTTGGGCCAGGTAGGGGGTCATACGCTCGCTGAAACGAAACAGCGACGCTGTGTATAAGCCGGCTAAGCCTTTTTCTGCCATCACGTTGGCGGTATTGGCAAAACGGTAAGCGCCAACAATTTCCAGATCATCTTTGTCCCACAGGATCAATTGCTCATAGTAACTGTCGTACAAATCGATATCGCGGCGTTGCCCTGTGCCTTCACCAACAGCGCGGAACGCCACTTCCCGCAGCCGGCCAATTTCACGCAGCACAGGGGAGCTTTGCTGGTACTGATACAGATAAATTTGTTTGCCGTCGCTGGTTTCACCTAACAAAGGGCAGGCTTCCACGGCTTTTTTCAGCAGGATCCGGTCTTCCGGATGGGCGATGGCTTTTTGTGTTTTAAATAAAGGCTCTTTGTCCTTGGCCAGCCGGTACAAGTGTTTTTTAAAGAGTTTGACCTTGGCGGCGGTTTCCAGTGGTAACTGCGCAATACTGTCGTAAGGGATCAGCTCACCAATACGCATACCGATGTTTTTGCGTTTTTGCTTAAACATCTCCTGCACCAGCAGCATGGTGGCCAGCGGCTTGTACAGCATGGACGCGCCATAAAACAGCGCTGAATTGCGACCGTCGATGTAAATGGGCAGGATTGGCGCTTTAGCGGCCATCGCAAAACGCAAAAAACCGCCATGCCATTTATTATCACGAATGCCGTTTGGCTTGAGGCGGGAGACTTCACCGGCAGGAAACAGAATTAAGGCACCTTCCTGCTGCAGATGGTCACTGATGCGGTCAATGCGGCTGCGTTCGGTGCCACCAGACATATTGTTCACCGGCAGTAATAACGAATGCAGCGGGTCTATCGCCATCAGCAATTGGTTGGCAATAACTTTGACGTCCGGGCGGATGTCGCTGACCAGCTTAATTAAGGCCAGGCCATCAAGAGAACCTATAGGGTGGTTGGCGATGATCACCACTTTGCCGGTACTGGGAATGCGCTCAACTTCATTGTCACGCACCTGATAAGCAAACTGGAAATAATCCAGCACCTGCTCGACGAACTCGATGCCTTGCAGGTGCGGATAACGCCGGGCAAATTCGACAAACTCCTGCTCATGCAACAAGTGCCGTAATGCACCTCTGACCGGGGTTTGCAACCAGGGTTTTTGCTGCAACCCCGGCATATGTTGTTGGATCATTTGCTCAACGCTAATCATAGGTTTTCCTCAACCAGACTCTCTGTTCTTTCCAGACAAGCTAGAGGGTTTGTATGACAAAAAAGCGTCAGCAGTATGGCAATTTGAGGAAATTTTAACCTTGTCAGGCTGCTTGCTGAGCGGCAGTTTCGGCTTTGATTTCCGCCAGTGGCAAAGCCGCTATGGTATGGCTCTGCTCCGTCCAGTGGTAAATCGCCAGACTGCCATCCAGCTCTTCCACCAAGGCTGTGCAGCTGTCAATCCAGTCGCCGTCATTGCAATAGATCAGGCCGTCCTGCAAGGAGATTTCAGGGTGATGGATATGGCCACAAACCACACCGTCAAAACCACTGCGTTTGGCCTTATTGACAGCGGCATTGCGGTAACGGGCAATGGCGTCGCGGGCACCAGGCACTTTGCTCTTGATAAATGCAGCCAGACTGAAATAACGGCCACCCATTGCGCGGCGGGCTCTGTTGCTCCAGCGGTTTAAAAACAGCAGAAAATCATAGAGGTGATCCCCCAGCCAGGCATGAAAGCGACCAAAGTTCACTTCTTTATCAAATTCGTCGCCGTGGAGCAGCAGCAGTTTTTTACCCAGGGCAGTGGTATGACAACCACGCAGCTGAATTTTCATTTCGCCAAATTCGCGGCCAGCCCAGTGGCGGAATTCTTCGTCATGGTTGCCCGGAATATAAATCAGCTCACAGCCTTGTTCAGCCTTCGCCAACAAGGTTTTAATCACCAGATTCTGTTCCGGTGTCCAGCAGACCTGACGGCGCATCGCCCACAAGTCGATGATGTCGCCAAGCAAATAAATGGTTTGTGCTTTGCTGTTTTCCAGAAAATGCAGCAGGTAACGTGCCTGGCAGTCTTTGTTTCCTAAATGAATGTCGGATAAAAAGATGGTTCTGCAGAGCAACATGCGACGTCTCCCTTTCAGTGCTGGTTTGGGGCGAGGTGCCTGAGCTAGAATGGTTTTTTTGGATGTCATCTGTGTGACAGGTAGTTGAACTTTTGGTGATGAGATGTCGTTAGCATTGGTGATCCCCGACCGTAAACTGGGAACCCTGGTCGATAAACTGCAGGTTTTGTTGCCAGGGGTACTGATTCAGCAGTGGCCGGATTACAGTGCGCCGCAGCAGGTGCAGATGGCAGTGGTATGGAAGCAGCCTGCAGGGTCGCTGGCGGCATTGACTCAGCTGAAAAGCCTGCAGTCTTTTGGGGCTGGTGTGGATACCATTCTGTCGGATCCGACGCTACCAGACCTGCCACTGAGCCGTATTGTCGACCCGCATCTGACTCAATCGATGCTGGGGTATCTGCAGTCGGTGCTGGGCTATTATCAGAACCGGCTGGACCTGTTTGGGCGTCAACAGCAGCAACAGCAGTGGAAGCCGAAAAGCCCGCGGCCGATCCGGCATATTGCGGTGCTGGGGCTGGGCGAGCTCGGCGCTGCCGCCGCCTGCCACTTCGCTTCGCTGGGCTATCAGGTGTCCGGCTGGGCCAGGTCACAAAAGCAGTTGGCAGGGGTGGCTTGTTACGCCACTGAACAAGGGTATGCAAAAGCTGTGGCTGACGCTGATCTGGTGATTTGCCTGTTACCTCTGACAGCAGACACAGAGAACTTCCTGAACGCTGACCGACTGGCGCTGTGCAAAGCTGGCGCTATTCTGGTCAATGTGGCCAGAGGTGCCGTGCTGGATGATGAAGCTTTACTCCGGGCACTGGAGACTGGTCAGCTGGAAGCAGCCTGCCTGGACGTATTTCGGCAGGAACCTTTACCAGCGACAGATCCATATTGGTCTCATCCTGCTGTGCTGGTCACTCCGCATTGTTCAGCGGTGACGAATGTGGATACAGCTGTGGCACAAATTGCTGAAAACTATCACCGGACCTTAAATGGGCTACCTTTAGTGCATCTTGTGGATAAAATCAGGGGCTACTGATGGCTGCTTTTGAACTGTCCCGCCACCAGCATGTGGCGCTGTTAAGTCTGACATCCGGTCAGAAACGTAATTTGCTGACACCGCCATCCGCAATGGAAATAGCGGCCGCAGTGAAACAACTGGCTTTTGAACCAGAAATTAAAGTGTTGTGTGTGCAGGGGTCTGAACAAGCTTTTTGCGCCGGGGCCGATCTGTCTGTGCTGCAGCATGCTGCAGATGGCGATGGCTCTGAACTGAAACAGTTGTATCAGGCGTTTACCGCTGTGGCCGATTCGCCGCTACTGACTATAGCTCTGGTCAATGGCCCTGCGGTTGGGGCCGGTATGAATCTGGCGATGGTGTGCGACATTCGGCTCGCCAGCAAAGATGCCTGGTTTGAAAGCCGGTTTTTCCAGCTGGCGTTGCATCCGGGCGGAGGCCATGGCTGGTTATTGCCACAACTGATTGGCTGGCAACAGGCGATGGCGATGCTGTTTTGCAATGAACGCCTGAGTGCTGAGCGAGCCTGGCAATATGGTTTGGTTAAAGAAGTGATGGCCGCCGAGCAGTTGTGGCCACGGGCGCTGGAAATGACTGCTGAGCTGGCGATAGTCCCCGCTGAGCTGCTTCGCCAGACCAAACAATCGATGCGTGAACTGCAACATTGCCATCAGCATGCCCAAGCGGTGGAATTTGAGTTTCAGCAGCAGTTTTACAGTATTCAGCAACCCGCTGCCCGTGAAGCTATTGCAGCTCTTCAACAGCGTTTATCAGAGAAAAATACCGGCCTTTGACGAAGGGAAACAGCCGAACCACAGAAAAATGATGTAATTCAATGTAAATCTTGTAACTAAACAATAACTTGTCTACACTGGACTTCGGACTGTTCACAATTCCGAAAAATCAAGAAGAATTACATATTTTTAACTGAGGTTTTCAGTATGCGTAAAGCGTCCAGTCGGGGTTTTGGCTTTACTGCAATCGCCATTTTGGTGGGGTTAATGGCATTGTCAGCGTTTTTAACCAAAGCAGAAGCTACACCTGCTGACCAGGTTCAGGTGCAGCAATCTGAATAAATTAACGTTTTTGGTGACGTTCGCGGTTTTCCCGCTTCTGATCGGCGTTTTTCTGCAGCAGGATATAAGTGGCGGCATAACCTCCGTGCTGTTTTTGTGCAGTATGGCAGGCCAAAACTTCAGGTATTTGCTGCAACCATTTGAAACAATAGCTTTTTAATATAGCTGGGTGCGGTTTGCTTTCTTTACCCATACCGTGGTGCACCAACAGGGTCCGAATTCCGCGCTGATGGCATTCATGCACAAACTGAAAAAGTGCCGCCCTGGCTTCCACCAAACCTTTGCCCAATAACATCTGAGTAGCCTCCAGCTGGTATTTACCCAGCCGGAGATTACGGTAAACCCCTTCCTGTACACCATCTTTTTTATAGGCCAGCACTTCATCAGGTTTGACCAAATCGACGTATTCCATACTCAGGTAATTGGGATCGTATTCCATTTCCTGTTCGGCCGCCTGCCGCCTGGCCAATTGTGCCAGACTGGGCTGATGTTCCCCATTTGGGTCGGCTAAAGCATCGGCTTTCAGCCGTTTGACGCCAGCCATTTCCTGTAGGAATAATTCCAGATCTTCGTCTTGCATTGCTGCACTCTCCACCTGCTCTGGTACTGCGGTCAGGCAGTTAAAAGATAATAAATTGTTAATATGAACTACGCTTAACAGGTCACTGTCGCAAGGAGGCGATTATGTTACCCGATAAATTGTATGAGGCTTTGCCTTATTTGTATCTGGCCAGCGGAGGTGTGACAACCTTATGCAGCCAGTCATTTTTTACTTTGTTGCCAGCCATGCTGCTGTTTACCACAGGTGCCTGGACCTGGGTGATCCGCACGGAAAAACGCAGGAATTCATATGCATTGCGTTTTCAGACCAAAACAGGCTGGCCTTTCTGGTGGTATGAATTTTACCCTTTTGTGTTAATGCTGAGTGGTCTGGTGCTGTTAGGGCAGGGGCCGAATGGATTCTGGTCCCTGCCGGCAGTGGTTGCTCTGGTATTTGGTTTGCAGTTTTGGTGCAGCAGGCTGAGCTGCCGCACCAAAGGCATTTACTGACGACTGAGGTAGAGCAGCGCTGCCACCGGGCCCTGTTGTTGTTTCACCTGATATTTGATGCATTGCTCGGTTTTTTGTTCGGAAAAACACAAATACAGACTTTGTTCCTGTTCTGATAATACAGCCCTTTGCTTGGTGTCCAGAATACGCCCTTCGCCACCAAACCAGCCTGGCATATAGACACTGGAGGTGGTCATGCCTGCCGTTTGGTAATGCACCAGCTGAGGTTTTGGACAAATCACCACAGCGACCAGCAGCAGAACGGCCAGACCCAGCCAGTATTTGGCTTTACTGGGTTTGACTTCAGGTTCTGTGACAGCTTCAGCACGGGCAGGGGCGGACGCCGAGCCCACATAGCCACTGCGCACTGGTGCCGCAGATGCTGCGGCAACAGGTTTTTTTGCCTGGCCTTTTTTCAGTAACTTCTGCTTTTCAGCCTCCGAAAGTAAGGAGGTTTTTTTCAGTTCTTTTGCCATTATTTGCGTAAATCAACCGTACTATTCGCTACAGTGTCGGTCATCAGCAACCAGGCTTGCAAGTTTTGTTTCAGTGCCTGCGGGTCAATTTTGTCCAGCGTGTCGTTGGGCGTATGGTGATAATCGAAATAGTCGGTGCCGTCCTGCATCAGGCCAATCACAGGCACACCAGCCGGAACCAGTACGGATACATCCGGCCCGCCATGGGTGTCATTGCCTCCTAACTCAATTCCCAGATGGGCCATTTTTTGCTGCAGGCTCTTGGCAAAAGGCAGGGCCTTTTCACCAAAGCGGCTTTGCAGCTGCCAGATTCTCCCTGCGCCGAAGTCTGATTCTGCAGCCACCACATGCTTCGCCAGTTCCTGCTGGTGTTGCTCTGCATAAGCACGGGCACCCAACAAACCACCTTCTTCATTGCCATACAGCACAACCCGGACCGTGCGTTTGGGTCGTTGCTGTTGCTTCAGCAACGCAGCCGTCGCCATCACCAGACCCACACCAGCACCGTCATCCAGGGCGCCGGTGCCCTGATCCCAGGAATCCAGGTGCGCTCCAATCAGCACGATTTCCTCTGGCCGTTCAGAGCCAGTGATTTCAGCAATCACATTCTGACTTTTGGCCTGCTCCAGCTGATTGTTCATCTGCAGTTTCAGCACCAGCTTGTCTGTCTTGGTCAGCATTCGGGCCAGATTTTGTGCATCCGGAACGGACACCGCCACGGCAGGAATAGCTGGCACAGCCGGATCATATTTCATGGTGCCTGTATGGGCGAATCTGTTGTTGCTGGTGCCCACGGAGCGGATAAGGATAGCCTGGGCGCCCAGTTTGGCGGCTTCAACCGCACCACGTGCCCGTGCTGCGACCACCTGGCCATAAAAAGAACCGGATTTATCTTTCAGCATCGGCTTGTTAATAAAGACAATTTTACCTTGCACCTGGCTTTTGTTTGCTTGCTGCAACGCTTCGATACTGTCAAACATCACGACTTCCGCGCTAATGCCATGCGCCGGAGTGCCAATGGAACCGCCTAAAGAGGTCAGAACCAACGGCTGAGGAAAAGGACTGACGACTTCCAGGCTGGCCTGGCCGCGGGTCCAGCCCGGCATCTCAAATGCCTCTGTCCAGACCTTGTCATAACCCAAGGCTTTAAAATGACGCACAGCCCAGTCCGCGGCCCGGCGGTCGGCTTCGCTTCCCGCTATACGAGGACCGATTTCAGTGGTCAGCGATTCGACTAACTGATACGCCAGATCTTGATTTAAAACTGTTGTGGCTGCAAACACGGGAAAAATTGCGCTAAGGCTCAGGCCGAACAGCAGTGAGCGAATTTTCATCTTTTCATTCCATGGTGTAGTTGTTAAATTAACCCGACTCTAACACGGGATGTTCAACCGCTGCAGTGCTGTTTCGACTAACAGCAAGGTGATGCGGCCAAAAGATTTAAGGACAAACAATGACTTCCTCTTGGTGTTCGGCCCTGATCATCGATGACACTGCGGCAGTTCGCAGTTACTTATGCCAAATTCTGAAGCATCTGGGCGTTGGTCCTGTCTATGAAGCGGCCGACGGTTACCAGGGCAGCCTGCTGTTTAACCAGCACAAGCCTCATATGGTGTTTCTGGATATTCAACTGCCTGACGTGAATGGCCGTCAGTTGTTACGTCAGCTGAAGCAACAGCAGCCAGATTGCCAGGTGTTTATCTGTTCTGCTTATTCCTCAGTGGAAAACCTCAAAGATGCCGTTGCAGGTGGTGCCGGTGCTTTTATTGTCAAACCTTTTGCCTCAGAGCGAATTCACCAGGTGGTTCAGCCTGTATTGAAAGCAAGCCGCCTCTCTTTGCCTGGCTAAGCCCAAAGGGCCTGAATACGCGACAAACGAGAACACCTCATATTGTTTGGTTATTTGGCTTCGCGGCATAATGCTGTCTCTGTTTTTGAGATGTTATGGCACAGATGAATTTAGAACAGATGCTGACCAACTCCGCGCAGGCAGCGCGGCTGTTAAAAGCCGTTGCTAACGAAAGACGTTTAGTGATCCTGTGTTATTTGTTGGAAAACGAATTATCGGTCACAGAGATGAATGAAAAGTTGGGGCTGAGCCAGTCGGCTTTGTCGCAGCATCTGGCTGTGCTGCGTCGGCAGAAACTGGTGAAAACCCGCAGGGACGCTCAAACCGTTTACTACCGCTTGCACAGCCATGAAGCGCAGGCCTTGATAGGCCTGCTGGATTCTTTGTATGGCGGACAAAGGCCAACCTGACCGGCTTTCCGTTTAACCCACCAGAGTCTGCAGTGTTTTTTGCAATTGCTGCTGACGCTCTGCAGATTGCAGCATGGCGTCATCGATGGTGCGAATATACCCCACCATCGCTTTGGTTAAATGCTGCTGCTCATCAGTGGCGGTAGCAATTTCCTGATTCATCGCACAAATCTGGCCTATGCTGTCGGTGATGTCTTTCAGCGCATCCCCAGCCTGATGGGCGCTTTGCACACTGGCATTGGCCTGCTCACTGCTCAGCTGCATTTTCAGCACAGCCCCTTTCGCGGCGTTTTGCAACTGTTCTATTGTCTGCTGAATTTGTTGGGTGGATTGTTGAGTACGGGACGCCAGGGTTCTGACTTCGTCGGCCACCACGGCAAAACCACGGCCTTGTTCGCCGGCACGGGCGGCTTCTATTGCGGCGTTCAGTGCCAGCAAATTGGTTTGTTCGGCAATGCCGCGGATCACTTCCAGCACAGCACCGACCTGATGGGTGTCCTGTTCCAGCTGACTAATAGTGGAGGACGCCTGAGTCAGGTAGTCGGCCAACTGGCCAATATTGGCTACCGTGGCTTCGACAATTTTCTGTCCCTGATGCGCTACCTGGTTGGAATGATTGGCCGCTTCCGCTGCCAGATTGGCACTTTGCACCTCATCCAGCACACTTTGGTTCATGGATTCAATCATCTGACGGGTTTGTTGCACGGCTTGCTGCTGGTGCTGTTGTTGGTGCTTGTCGTGTTGGGACAATTGCTGCAGCTCGTGGCATAACTGGTGCAGTTGCTGTTGCTGCAGCTGAACCCGCTGTTGCGCAGCCTGATGCTGCTGCCACCATTGGTTCAGTAAAGCATGTTGCCGGCCCAATGGTCCGGTTTCAGTCAGCGATTGAAGCGTGCTGCTGTCCTGGCGCAGTGCAGCCACTAACCAGTCCTGCTGTTGCTGCTGGGCTGCGGCAAAGGGACTCAGCAACAGCAGTTGCCACAGCCACTGAGCACAGAGCAGCAAGACCAGACCCAGCGTCCACCAGGCGGATAACTCAGTGCCTGTCAGCACTAAAGTCAGCACAGCAGCGAGACCGACAAAAAAAGGAAGGAGAAGGCAACGCGTAAGCGCAGAACTGAACAAACCCATAAAATGCTACCCTGACTGCATTGGCAGTATCTGTTGTTGTTATTGTCACTGTGCCTTTGGCTGGTTCACCGAGCTTCAGGCGAGTGGTGAACATAACAGATCTGTCACCGCTTTTTTATCCGTTTTGCCCGTTAGGCGGAAATTTTTTTTCCGCCAATAAAAAACGGCACCTGCAGGTGCCGTTTTTTTAGATGAAGCAGTTTGTTACTTCTGCTGAGCCCGTTCAAAAGAACTGACAATTTCCGCTTTGGCTTCCGCTTTGTCGCCCCAGCCAATCACTTTTACCCACTTGCTCGGCTCCAGCTCTTTGTAACGCTCGAAGAAGTGCTGGATTTGGTTTTTCAACAGTTCTGGCACATCGCCAATGTCCTGAATGTGGTCGTAAATTTTGGTCAGTTTGCTGACTGGCACCGCCAGTACTTTGGCATCTTCACCTGATTCGTCCGCCATTTTCAGCACGGCCACAGGACGGCATTTGATCACCGCGCCCGGCACCAGAGGGTAGGGGGTTGGCACCAGCACGTCCACCGGGTCTCCGTCTAACGACAGCGTCTGATTGACGAAACCGTAGTTGCATGGATAAAACATGGGGGTGGCCATAAAACGGTCCACCCAAACGGTGCCGGTGTCTTTGTCCACTTCGTATTTGATCGGGTCGGCATTGGCCGGGATTTCAATAATAACGTTGATTTCGTCTGGCAGATTTTTACCTGCAGCCACCTGGCTTAAGCTCATGGTCTAATCCTCTTCACTGAATTTTGCCGCCTATTATAACGACGGCCGTAAAAATGGCTACGTTTTGCTGTATCAGGCTTTATGGTAATTCAGACAACTGTCGACTTCGTGACGGGAGCCCAGGATCACCGCCACCCGCTGATGAATATCCACCGGCTGAATTTCCATAATACGCTGGTAGCCTGTGCTGCTGGCACCGCCGGCCTGTTCCACCAGCATACTCATGGGGTTGGCTTCGTACATCAGGCGCAGCTTGTCTGGTTTATTCGGGTCTTTTAAATCACGTGGGTAGGCGAAAATACCACCGCGGCATAAAATACGGTGCACATCACCGACCATGGCGGCAATCCAGCGCATATTGTAGTTTTTGCCGCGAGGCCCTGCTTTACCCAACAACAAATCATTGATATAGGCTTGCATCGGTGCTTCCCAGTGACGCTGGTTCGACATATTAACGGCAAACTCGGCCGTCACACCCGGAATAGCCACTTCTTCCTGCGTCAGCAAAAATCCGCCATAGGTTTTATCCAGTGTATAAAGACGGGTCCCTTTACCTGTGGTCAGTGCCAGCATGGTGGAAGGGCCATACAGTACATAACCGGCTGCAATTTGCGCTGTGCCCGGTTGCAGGAAAATGGCCGGGTCGGCCGGGTCAGCGTTTTTGGGCGCTGGCAAAATAGAAAAAATGGTGCCAATCAGGCTGTTGATGTCGGTATTGGACGAACCATCCAGCGGGTCAAAGGTGACCAGAAACTGGCCATTTGGGTTGCCTGCGACTGTGCTTTCTTCTTCTTCAGATGAAATCGCCATCACCAGACCGGTTTCCAGAATCATGTCTTTGAGCAGTTCATTGGCCAGCACATCGAGTTTCTTCTGCGTTTCGCCCTGAATATTTTCATCCAGTGTCGAGCCTAAAACACCGGACAGGGCGCCCTGTCCCACCCGGAATGAAATTTCTTTACAGGCAGCCAGAATGGTTTTGATTAAGCTGATAAGGTCTGCATCAGCGCCATCCTGACGCAGTACCGGAGCCAAACGACGCATAAAAAATCCTTTATTTAGTCAGAGGTTAGATAAGTAGCCCCGTTTTTGTGTAGGGTAGGTGTGGGACTGACGGTTGCTAGTTTAATCAAGTTCAGCGCAATTTGCAGTCAAGCCATGGTTTTATTTATGTCAGTCATAGTTCAGCGGGCTGCTATCTGCATCTTCGCTTCGTTTGGGTATAGAATGCCGTAACGCTGTAGTGAGGATGGATCGTATGCATATTCATATTTTGGGGATTTGTGGCACTTTTATGGGCGGAATAGCCGCTATTGCCAAAAGTCTGGGTCACAAAGTCACGGGGTCGGACGCTAATGTGTACCCGCCAATGAGCACCCAGCTGGAGCAACTGGGCATTGAACTGACACAGGGGTATGACCCGGCTCAGCTGGAGCCCGCGCCGGATTTAGTCATTATCGGCAATGCGATGTCTCGCGGTAATCCGGCTGTGGAGTATGTACTGGACCGGAACATTCCCTACAGCTCAGGCCCACAGTGGCTGGCTGAAGAAGTGCTGCATCAACGCTGGGTGCTGGCCGTGTCCGGCACTCATGGTAAAACCACCACCAGCAGCATGCTGGCCTGGATCCTGGAGTATGCCGGCCTGACCCCCGGCTTTCTGATTGGCGGTATTCCGCAAAATTTTGATGTGTCCGCCCGCTTGGGGGACTCGCCGTTTTTTGTCATTGAAGCCGACGAATATGACACCGCATTTTTTGATAAACGTTCCAAATTTGTGCATTACCGGCCCCGTACTCTGGTGATCAATAATCTTGAATATGACCATGCCGATATTTTCCCGGATCTCGCCGCTATTCAGCGCCAGTTCCATCATTTATTGCGCATGGTGCCTTCAACAGGTCTGGTGTTAAGCCCGGCTCATGTTGAGGCTGTGGATCAAACTTTGGCGCTGGGCTGCTGGAGTGAGCAGCAGCGTTATGGTCAGGACTGGACTGTGCAGTTGCTGAAAGCCGATGGCTCAGCTTTTGCGCTTTGTTATCAGGGCGAGCGGCAGGGCGAACTGCACTGGTCTTTATTAGGCCAGCACAATGTGGAAAATGCGGTGATGGCGATTGCGGCCGCCCGTCATGCCGGTGTCCCTGTGGCTGTGGCGCTGGATGCCATGCAGCAGTTTGTCGCACCCAAACGCCGGCTGGAACTGAAAGGCGTGAAGCGGCAGGTGGCGGTGTATGACGATTTTGCCCACCATCCAACGGCCATTGCCACCACCCTGCAAGGCCTGCGCGCTAATGTGGGGAAAGCGCGCATTCTGGCCGTGCTGGAGCCGCGTTCTAACACCATGCGGCTGGGTGTGCATAAAGCCGCCTTGCCGGATTCACTGCAACTGGCCGACGACGTGTATTTGTTTGAGCCGGCCAATTCCGGCTGGTCGATGGCTGACGTGGCCGCGCAAATGCCTGGCCGCGCTTATGTATTTCAATCCATTGAATTATTAGTGGCTGCGTTGGTTGAAAAAGCCTCTGCCGGTGACCATATACTGGTGATGAGTAACGGCGGTTTTGGTGGCATTCACCAAAAGCTGCTGGATGCACTGGAACATTCATAATGACCAAAGAAATGACGCTGGCTTTTACCGGCGCTTCGGGGGCCGGCTATGGCTGGAGCCTGTTACAAAACCTGCTGGCGCAGGGCGTCAAAGTGCATTTGCTGATCTCAAGCGCCGCCCGGGTGGTGTTTGCCACCGAACAGAACATCAAGTTGCCGGGCGGTCCTGAAGCCTGCCGCGATTTTATTCTGCAGCAGTTTGCGGCGCCGGCTGAACTGTTGGCGGTGTATGGCAAAGACGACTGGTTTTCACCTTGCGCATCCGGCTCTGCTGCGCCTAAACAGATGGTGATTTGCCCTTGCTCTACCGGCACTGCAGCGGCTATTGCCCATGGCTTGAGTGACAACCTGATTGAACGTGCGGCGGATGTGGTGCTGAAAGAACGGGGCCAGCTGATTCTGGTGCCGCGCGAAACACCACTGAGTACCATTCATCTGGAAAACCTGCTGAGCCTGAGTAAAGCCGGCGCTGTGGTGATGCCAGCGGCGCCTGGTTTTTACCATCAGCCAAAAACGCTGCAGGATATCGAAGATTTTATGGTGGCCCGTATTCTGGATCATCTGGGGCTGGCCCAACAGTTAATCCCACGCTGGGGTTATGGAGAAACAAAATGACGCTGGCGTTACGTATTCGCAGTCTGAAGAAACAGTACAAAAGTGGCACAATTGCGCTGAAAGGCATTGATCTGGATGTAAAACAGGGCGACTTTTTCGCGTTGCTGGGCCCCAATGGAGCCGGTAAAAGTACCACCATTGGCATTATCAGTTCCCTGGTGAACAAAAGCAGTGGCTCAGTGCAGGTGTTTGACTACGACCTGGATACGCAGCTGGAAGATGCCAAAAGCCAGCTGGGCCTGGTGCCGCAGGAATTTAACTTTAATCAGTTTGAAACAGTGCTGCAAATTGTGCTGAACCAGGCTGGTTATTATGGGGTGTCACGCGACCTGGCGCTGGTACGGGCTGAGAAATATCTGGGGCAACTCGGTTTATGGGAGAAGCGCCATGCCCGTTCCCGTGAACTGTCAGGCGGTATGAAACGCCGCCTGATGATAGCCCGTGCGCTGATGCACGAACCCAGGCTGCTGATCCTGGATGAACCGACCGCTGGGGTGGATATCGAGCTGCGCCGCTCGATGTGGGAATTTCTGAAAGAGATTAACCAGCAAGGGGTGACTATTATCCTGACCACCCACTACCTGGAAGAAGCCGAATCTTTGTGCCGCAATATTGCCATTATCGACAAAGGCGAAATTGTGGAAAACACCAGTATCAAAGCCTTGTTGGGCAAACTGACCAAAGAAACTTTTGTACTGGATTTTGCCGTCGGTGGCCCTGCGCCTCAGCTGGATCAGTACCAATGGCGTCAGTTGGACGACCACAGCATTGAAGTGGATGTGGAAAAGGCGCAAGGCCTGAACGCAGTGTTCAGTGCGTTAACAGCACAGGGCATTACCGTGCTGTCGATGCGCAATAAAGCCAACCGGCTGGAAGAGTTATTTGTCAGCCTGGTGGAACAAGGGCGGGGAGCCAACACATGAAGTACCGTATTGCCTTACAAAGTATTCTGTACAAAGAAACCAACAGATTTATGCGGATTTGGGTGCAAACCCTGGTGCCGCCCGCCATCACCATGACGCTGTATTTTGTTATTTTTGGTGCTCTGGTCGGGTCCAGAATTGGTGATATGGGTGGCTTCAGTTATATGGAATTTATAGTGCCAGGCCTGATTATGATGGCGGTGATCACCAACTCCTATTCGAACGTCGCTTCGTCGTTTTTCAGCGCCAAGTTTCAGCGCAATGTCGAAGAGCTGCTGGTGGCGCCTGTGCCCAACTACATCATAGTCCTGGGTTACATGGGGGGAGGGGTCGCCCGAGGTTTGCTGGTCGGTGTCATTGTCACCCTGCTGTCGCTGTTTTTTGTCGATATTCAGGTGCACCATGCGCTGGTGCTGGTTTCAACCGTGGTACTGACGGCCATGCTGTTCTCCCTGGCCGGGCTGATTAATGCGGTCTATGCCAAAACCTTTGATGACATCAGTATTATTCCGACCTTTGTGCTGACGCCGCTGACTTACCTGGGTGGGGTATTTTATTCCTTAAGTCTGCTGCCACCATTCTGGCAAGGGGTGTCACAAATCAACCCTATTGTGTATATGGTGAATGCCTTCCGTTATGGTTTTCTGGGGGTCAGTGATGTGCATCTGGGCTTGGCGTTTGGCGTGATCCTGCTGTTTATTGGTGCCTTTTTTGGTTTTGCAATGTACCTGATCAGCACTGGCAGAGGCTTGCGCAGCTAGCCCGGTGAAATGCAGCTCTTATGAAATCATGGGGGTAAACAGGCTTGGACAGTGAAGCATTGAGGGTATAAAGTCGGTAAGTCTCTTACTGTTAAGAGTGTTCAAGCAGTATCCTGATCGGTTGGTGTTCAGTGACATCTGCACAGCAGAATGGAAGCTATGACCGCTAAAAAACCTACCATCAAAGATGTGGCACGCCTGGCCGGCGTGTCCTTCAAAACTGTGTCCAGGGTGGTGAATAACGAAGCCTGGGTCAGTGATGAAATCAAAGCCAAAGTTCAGGCTGTGATCGAGACGCTGAACTATCAGCCTAACCGCACCGCCCGGCTAATGCGTACCGCGCCTTTTTCGCTCGCTTTTGTTTATGACAACCCCAACAGCCACTATGTGATTGAAATGCAAAACGGCATTTTATCCGAGTGTCGCCGTAAAGGCTTTGAGCTGGTGATCCATCCGACGGACTCAGGGTCTGATTTAGTGCGTCAGGAGCTCAGCACCATGATTGGCAGTAATCAGGTGGGGGGGGTCATCCTGACTCCGCCGCTTTCGGAAAACAGCGAACTGGTGCAACAGCTGCTGGCCCAACAGGCTAAAGTGGTACGCATTGTGTCAGGTGCCGCGCCGCCGGATGAACTTTGCCCAACCATTTATGTGGATGACGAAGCGGCTGGCCGCGCCATGACTGAGTATTTGTTGGCTCAGGGCCACAGCCGTATCGCTTTTCTTGGTTACCGCGCTGACCACCGGTCCTCGGTCGGCCGCTACCGCGGTTACTGCACGGCCTTAGATAAGGCAGGTATTCCGCTTTGCCCCGAGCTGGTGATCAGCGGTGATTTTACCTTTGATTCCGGTGTCGCTATGACGGAACAGTTGCTGGCATTACCTGAACCTGCCACTGCTTTGTTTGGTTGTAATGACGAAATTGCCGCCGGTGCTTTGTTCGCTGCCCGGATGAAACAACTGGCGGTACCGGCTGATCTTTCCATCGTTGGTTTTGAAAACAGCCCCTTCTCCCGCCAGACCTGGCCCAAGCTCACCACAGTGCATCAACCCAATGCTGACATGGCTGCAAAAGCAGCTGCCATGCTGATTGCACTGATGCTCGAGCCCGAGGAACAGCCTCCTCATTGTGGCTTTCATTTGCAGCTTGTTGTCCGTGACTCTGTGGAAAAATTAACTAAGTAATTGAAATTTATATGGTTAAATTAACTGTCAACGTTGTCAGTATTTTTATTGACAACGTTGACAGGTTGCTGATAACTTGAACTCAGAGTGATGAATAAATCACCGATCAAAACGCTCCGGATCGAAGGAGAGGCGATCACAAAAACAACGTTTGGCAACGCAGAGAGCACAGGTTATGAGCAGGTTGAATCAATACACAGTAGGCAAAAAAACTATTCTCGCATCACTGATGGCAACATTACTGGTGCCGGCTTTGACTCAGGCGCAACAAGCAAAAGCCACTGAGGATGAAGATATTGAAGTGATACAGGTGAGTTTCCGTGGCAGTCTTGCTGCGGCAGCAGATATCAAACGTCAGGACACCAAAGTCACAGACGCCATCACCACAGAAGATATTGGTAAGTTCCCCAGTGAAAATATCGCCGAAGCCATCCAGCGTATTCCTGGTGTGCAGATTTCTAACGTCAATGGCCGCGGTTCAACCATCAGTGTCCGTGGTCTGGGTTCGCAGTATGCGCGCACCACGTTAAATGGCCAGAGTATGGCCAGCGCTGATTTTACCAGCGGTTTCCGCTTTGACATTATTCAGACTGAACTGGCGTCCACCATCGAAGTGATCAAATCGCCATCGGCCAATATGGATGCGGGGGGGTTATCCGGCACCATCAATATTGATACCGCTTCACCTTTGTCTTTCAGCGACCGCAAAGTGCTGGTGTCTGCCAAAGGTCAGTACTCCGAGTTTTCTCCGACCGAGGATGTTACCCCCAAAGCCAATGCGACTTACATTGACCAGTTTGCCGACGGCACTGTCGGCGTGCTGTTGAATCTGGGCTACCAGGAACTGGATGACAGAGTGGACAACTTCTGGATGGATCGTTGGTTTGTTGATTCAGCCACCGGGGATGTCACTCCGCGCCGTCCGCGTTACCGCCGTATTGATCGTGAAACGGATCGTGAGTTGTTTAACGGAACTGTGCAGTGGCGTCCGAGCAGTGCGTTTGAAGCCAAGCTGACTGCTGTCTATGCGGGGGACGACACCAGGCAAGATCTGAATCAACAGGTGTTCCTGTTTAACGCCAACCAGATCACCCGGTTGGGGGCGGCAGAAAACGGCCTGTACAACCAAATTCAAATTAATAACTTCACCACAGAAAATAACCGCCAGCTGGAAGAGAAAGACGCGACCTCTGACGCTTACACGCTGGAAATGGACTATGACTGGGAAGACTGGACTTTCAGCTCGGTGCTGCATTACACCTCAGGTGATGCCACCCACAATGAAGAAGCGGCTATTCTGGCCACTGTGATTTCACAGGCCACTCTGGATATTTCCAACCCGTCCAATGTGCTGTTTGACATTGCAGATAACCTGGCCGATCCGGCGCTGTACCCGGCTGTGATGCCCCGCAATGAATACCCGAATGGTGCCACCCGTCTGATGGAATCGGATGAAACTGCTGCCCAGTTTGACGCCACCCGTGGTCTGGACTGGGGCTGGTTTACCCGTCTGACCACAGGGGTGAAGTACCGTAAAGAAACACTGGCCCGCGAAGTGTTCCGTACCGACCGTGCCACCATTGGGGATGCGGACCCGGCTGACTTGCCTTCGATGGCGGCAACAGGTTATCTGGTGACAGATTTCCTCGACAACAAAATGGGTATACAACACAGCTGGATTGCACCGAATATTCAGGCCTACCGTGACGCGCTGGCCGCTGAGGGGGTGACTGTGCCTACCTTGTTTGCCGCTCAGTCCAGTTACTCGATGGACCGCGAAATTATGGCGGCTTATCTGATGGCTGACTTTGAAACTGAACTTGCCGGCATGCCGCTGCGTGGTAATTTTGGTGGCCGTTATGAGCAAACCGACCGCGACGTCAATACCTACCTGACCGGCGACACCCACCCGGACAACGAAGAAATTAAGCTGGCCATCGGTGAGCTGACACAAAGCTATGACTACAGCAACTTCTTACCAAGCGCCAACCTGGTGCTGGAATTAAATGATGAGATGCAATTACGTCTGGCCGCTGCCAAAGTGCTGGTGCGTCCTATCCTGACCTCCAACACTCAGTTGGCGCCGTCCGAAACTTCAGCATCCAACTCCGTTGGCAGCCGCACGTACACTGTGAATCTCGGGCAGCCTGAACTGAAAGCGCTGACGGCCAACCAGCTGGATTTTGGCTGGGAATGGTATTACAGCGAAGGGGATTCACTGACCGTCAACCTGTTCCAGAAAGACATCAAAAATGGCACTGTCAGTGAGCTGGTCTGTCCGGATTCCTACAACGGCACCGCTTTGTCGATGTCCGGCTCTGAGTGTGTAGACAGCACAGGCAATATCTACGACATCACCGCCATTTATAACGACAGCTCAGAGCTGACGGTCAAAGGCTATGAAGTGGGCTGGAACCAAAGCCTGAGTGCCTGGTTGCCGGTGCCTGGTTTTGGTTTAAGCTCGAACTACACCCGCATTCTGGTGGATGAAAGTGAAGGTTTTACGCTGACCAACTCGTCAGAGCAAACCTGGAACATCACGGCCTATTGGGAAAATGACAGTTTCAGCGCCCGGGTCGCGCTAAACCACCGTAGTCCTTATGTGCAGGAAAGCAGTGATGCCTTCTTTGCCCGTGAAGGCCGCACTGTGGCCGGTCGTAACCAGGTGGATCTGCTGTTAGGCTGGAACATTGATGAACAGTGGGCTGTTAACTTTGGTGCACTGAACCTGAATGGCAAAGATGAAGAAGCCTACCGGGAGGAGCTGACCCGCGCCTGGCAAACCACCAGTGTGATTGGCCGCAGCTATTACCTGGGCGTGAGTTTTAATCTGTAACCGGCAGGATCAGCCCGGTGCTGAACCGGGCTGATCTGTTCAACTGAACCAACAGGATTTTCTGATGTATCTACCTAAGTTTTCGCGGGCTCTGGTGGCAGCTTGTGTGGTGTCAGGGCTGTTAAGTGCCTGCCAGCCAGCACCAGAAGTAAAAAGCAGCGAACCCGTTGCAGCCGCTGCGCAGCTGAGCGGGGTAACACCAGTGCTGGAATTGCTTGAGCGCATCACAGGCAATCCGCCGGCCAATCTGCACCTTCAATTGGTGCAGGATGGTGAACCCGACTGGTATCAGCTGGAGGCTAGAGACGGCCAGCTTTATGTCAGCGCCAATGCGCTGACGGCACTGAGTTACGGCACTTACCAATACCTGCGGCAAACCGGTGCTTTGTCGGTCAGCTGGGAAGGTAACAGAGTGGCGTGGCCTGCCCAGTTTGCTGACTATCCAACACAGCGGGTTACCTCATTGTTTGCGCAGCGCGCCTATCTGAATGTCTGTGCTTATGGCTATTCCAGCCCTTGGTGGGGTTGGGACCGCTGGCAGCAGGAGTTGGACTGGATGGCTCTGCATGGTGTGAACAATCCGGTCGCGATGGAAGGCCAGGAATACATCTGGCAACAGTTGTGGCGTGAATTTGGGGTGGCTGATACGGAACTTGCCCGTTATTTTTCTGGGCCAGCTTTTACGCCCTGGCAGCGCATGGGCAATATTGAAGGCCATGAAGGGCCATTGCCCGACAGTTACATTCAGAAAAAGCGGGTATTGCAAAAGCAAATTCTCAAACGCATGAGCGACTATGGCATGAAGCCTGTGGTGCCAGCCTTTTCCGGTTATGTGCCAAAAGAGTTTAAAACGCTGTTTCCACAGGCCAACATTTCAGCCATGCCGAAATGGTCTGGCTTCGCCCATGAAACCTACTGGCTGGACCCAGCGGACCCCTTGTTTGCCAAAGTTGCCAAACGTTTTATCGAACTCTATAACGCCGAATACGGCACCCAGCAGTACTACCTGATGGACGCCTTTAACGAGATGTTGCCGCCTGTGTCAGAGCAGCACCGCTATCAGGATCTGGCCGGTTACGGCGAAGCTTTGTATCAATCATTGGCGCAGGCGGCACCAGACGCGGTGTGGGTGATGCAGGGCTGGATGTTTGGTTCCGACCAGCACTTTTGGGATCTTGCATCCATTGAAGCCTTTTTAAGCCGGGTGCCGGATCAAAAACTGATGATCCATGACATTGGCAATGACCGCTTTGACGTCTGGCAAAAAGCCAAAGGTTTTTACAACAAACAATGGGTCTTTGGGTTTATCCACAATTATGGTGGCAGCAACCCTGTCTATGCCGATCTGGATTACTACCGGGATAAAGTCTTGGTGGCCATGCAGCATCCCGACAAAGGCAATCTGACCGGTTATGGCGTGTTCCCTGAAGGCATTCACAGCAACTCGGTGGCTTACGAATTTATGTTCGATCTGGCCTGGCAAGGGCAGGCCGGGGTGACACTGAGCTGGCTGGAACACTACCTTAAAGCCCGCTACGGCCAGACCAGCCCGGCTTTATTGTCGGCCTGGAACAAAGTCTACAAAGCGGTATTCAGTACCAAATACTGGGAGCCACGCTGGTGGGAAGGTTCGGCTGGTGCTTATCTGCTGGCCAAACGCCCGTCTCTGGAGTACCTGCGCTACACAGGTGCACCGGGCAATCTGGCGCTGTTGGATCAGGCTGTGCGTGAATTAGCAGCATTACCTGCAACAGAACGTTCGACCTTGTTGAGTTACGACCTGGTGGATTTTGCCCGCCATGCCGCGTCACAGCATATCGACATGCTGCTGCAACACAGCATGCTGGCCTATCAGCAACACAAAGTGGCGGAAGCTGACTTACGCCGCCAGCAAGCGAAGCAGCTGATGCTGGCGACCGATGCCTTAATGGCAGGGCAGCAGGAAAGCCTGTTCAGCTGGGTAGCCGACGCCAGAGCTTATGCGGACAATGAAGCCGATGCGGCCCTGTACGAACGCAACGCCAGATTGCAGGTCAGCCGCTGGGGCGGCAACAAGCTAAAAGACTATGCCTCCAAAGCCTGGCATGGCCTGTACGCCCAGTATTACCTGCCGCGCTGGGAGCTGATGCTGGACGAACTGAAGCAGGCTGCCATACAAGGCAAAGTGCTGGACGAAGCCAAAGTGGAACAGAAACTGCTGGCCTTTGAACAGGCCTGGCTGGAGCAGCCGCTGGCCGCGCCTTTGGCTGCACCGGCCGACCCTTATACCGCCGTGCAACAAATCCAGCAGCTGATCAGTGACAGCAAGGCGGCTCCGTCTAACTTGTAAACCTTTTTTCGGCCGCAGCTCAGGTGCGGCCAGGATAGTACTATGCAGAACCCACGTTTATTGGCGTTAGATTTATTCAGGGGCCTGACCATTATTCTGATGATTATGGTCAACAGCCCCAACACTTATGGTGAGTTTTCCCATGCCTATTGGGATGGCATTACCTTTGCTGATTTTATCTTCCCGTTTTTCCTGATTATTGTCGGCGTGGCCATTGCGATTGGCTTTCGGCCTGCAGAGCGCAGCAGTGCTGAGTTATCGGCCTTACGGATCAAGGTGCTGCGCCGCACCCTGATCATGTTTGTTCTTGGGCTGGTGGTGAACCTGATGTACCTGAAGTTCAGTGACGTCCGGCTGCTGGGGGTGCTGCAGCGTATCGCCATTGTCTATATGAGCTGTTCCTTTTTGGCACTGCATTGCAGCAGCAAGCGGCTGGTACAGATCATGGCGGCCATTTTGCTGAGTTACTGGCTGCTGATTTTATGGGTACCGGCGCCTGGCTTACCGGCCGGGCAACTGGAGCGGGGGGCGAACCTGATCAACTGGTTTGACAGTGCTTATCTGCCGGGCATGTTGTGGCGCGGCAGCTGGGACCCGGAAGGCATTCTCAGCACCTGGCCAGCGGTAGCCAGTGGCTTGTTTGGCGTAGTCATGGGCCGGCTGGTGCTGCGTTATAAGCAGGACTTGCCACAACTGGTGATGGCGCTCTTTGTGCTGGGCTTTGCCAGCTTTTTGCTGGGCTTGCTCTGGAGTTTGTCCTTCCCGCTGATCAAACAAATCTGGAGCAGCTCCTTTGTCCTGGTGACCAGCGGCATGGCCAGCATGGTACTGGGGCTGCTGATTTGGTACACCGACGTGCGCGGTTATCACTACGGCACCCGGGTGCCGCTGATCTTCGGTGCCAATGCCATCGTGGCTTATGTGCTGCATGTGGCACTGGAAAAACTGCTGGAAGTGCCGCTGGGCGGGCTTTCTGTGCATGAAGCTTATCTGCAGTTTGCACAGCAGGCCGGGCTGGATAGGTTTTCCAGCGCCGCACTCTGGATAGTGGCATTTCTGCTGCTGTGTTACCTGCCGGTCTGGTGGCTCTACAAGCGCAAGATATTCGTAAAAATTTAACGCAGTGTTGCAGGACTTCTCCCTGACGAAGGGGGAATGGCCTCGGCTTGCCCGAAATCAGCGGCTTCAACCACAGGGGGAACTGTGCTGCGCAAACAACAACTTTTTATCGGGATAGATGGTGGCGGCACCAAATGCAGGGCCCGACTGGAAAGTGCGTCGGGTCATGTGCTGGCGGAGGCTCTGTCCGGGCCTGCCAACCCGGCGACGGACACTGAGCAGGCCATTCGCTCAGTGCTGGACGCCAGTTGTCAGGCGCTGGCCAGCGCAGGGTTTTCTGAATCGGCGCTTGGCAACTGCCAGGTGGTAGTGGGTCTGGCTGGTGTGAATGTCCCCAGCGCGCTGACGCGTATGGAGCAGTGGCAACACCCCTTTGCTCAAATCAAAGTGACCACAGATTTGCATATCGCCTGTGTTGGCGCCCATGGCGGGCTGGAGGGAGGCATCGTCATTACCGGTACCGGCACCTCTGCTTTTTCGACTGTGGCTGGCACGCAGCATTTATTCAGTGCTCAGGGGTTTCCTCTGGGTGACAGAGCCAGTGGGGCCTGGCTGGGCTGGCAGGCTGTCTGTGCCACGCTGGACGTGTTGGATGGCCTGCAGCCGCCCAGCGGTCTGACACAGGCGCTGTGCCGCACTTTGGCGGTGCGCAGCAACATGGATCTGGTGGCTTGTTGCCTGCACTACAAAGCGGTTGATTATGCAGTGCTGGCCCCTTTAGTGCTGCAGTGGCACCAACAGCACGACACCAAGGCGATGGCCATAGTGGAGCTGGGGCTGACTTATATCCAGGCACTGCTGCAGCGGCTGGAGCAAACCGGCGCCAACCGGATTGCCATGCTGGGCGGCCTGGCACCCGCCTGGAGCCAGCTCTTGCCTGACTCATTTTCGCAACAGCTCAGCCCGGTGCTGAGCTCAGCAGAAGCCGGTGCAGTGGCGCTGGCACGACAACTTTTTATGGAGACTTCACCATGACCTTAATGCGCCAGGAAGCCAGCGAAAGCGGGCTGCGGATAGAGCAGCAACTGCGTGAAAACGCGGCCTTGTATCAAACCATAGCACAGCAGATCCGCCAGTTTGACCCGGCCTTTGTGTACATTGTCGGGCGGGGGACTTCCGACCATGCCGGCGTGTTTGCCCGTTATCTGATTGAAGTGGAGCTGGGCGTGGTGGTGGCAGCTGCTGCGCCATCTGTCGCCAGCCTGTTTGGCCAGCAGCTCAAACTGCAGCGCGCTTTGGTGCTGCTGATTTCGCAGTCTGGCCGCAGTGAAGATTTACTGGCGCAGGCCAGAGCCGCCAGACAAAGTGGTGCTCTGGTGGTGGCACTGGTCAATGATATCAGCTCGCCGCTGGCTGCACTGGCGGACTATGCCATCCCTTTGCTGGCTGGCCCGGAAAAAGCGGTGGCGGCGACCAAGAGTTATCTCTGTACCCTGTCGGCACTGTTGTCTCTGGTCGCGCACTGGAAGCAGGACCGGCAGTTACTGACGGCGCTGCAGCAACTGCCACAGCAATTGCTGCAGATACTGAACCAACCTGCCCAGTTGCAGGCCGAGCAAGTGCAGGCACTGCGTCATTCTGTGGTGCTTGGCCGCGCTTTTGGGTATGCCATTGCACGGGAAATCGCGTTGAAAATTAAAGAAGTCTGTGGCATTCAGGCGGAAGCCTTTAGCAGCGCTGAGTTTTTACATGGGCCTATTTCGTTGTTGAATCAGCCGCTGACCCTGCTGGATGTTGATTTGAGCGACGAGACGATGGCGGCGCATCAGGCCCAGGTTGCTGAAGTGCAACGTCGCGGTGGCAAAGTACTGCATTTGGTGCCTGGTTTGTCGGCGGTGCATCCACGGTTGCAGCCCTTGCTGCTGATGCAGCGTTTTTATCTGGACATTGAAGCTGTGGCTCTGGCCATGGGGAAAAACCCGGATGCCCCTGTGGGATTGAATAAGGTAACCATAACCCGATGAACAGCCTGTACGTGTCCCAATGTTTTGATGGCCAGCAGTTGCTGCAGGATGTCAGGGTGGACTGGCAACAGGACAGGATCCTGGCTGTACAGGCCGGAGTCCGGCCGCCATCGGAGCAAACCCAGCTGCAAGGCACACTCTGCGCCGGTTTTATTGATATCCAGGTCAATGGTGGCGGTGGCGTGTTGTTTAACCAGCAGCCGACTGTGGCGGCGCTCCGGCGGATCAGTGATGCCCACCTGCAGTTTGGTTCGACCGGCTTGTTGCCGACCCTGATCACTGACCGCCTTGAGGTGATGCAGCAAGGCGCCGATGCAGTTGCCGAACTGTTACCTCAAGCTGACCATACAGTGCTGGGTATTCATTTTGAGGGGCCGCATTTGTCGGTGGCGCGCCGCGGCATTCATCCTGCTGAGCAAATCCGGCCCTTCACTGATGCGGAAATGCAGCTGGTGTGCCGGTCTGACCTGGGCAAAGTGCTGCTGACGCTGGCTCCGGAAACGGTGCCGGTCAGCCAAATCCGTGAGCTGTGCACCGAGGGCGTGCTGGTCAGTCTGGGCCATTCCGCCTGCACCGCAGAGCAGGCCCTGGCGGCACTGGATGCCGGGGCCTGTTGCTTTACCCATTTGTTTAACGCCATGTCGCCTCTGACCAGCCGGGAGCCAGGTATGGTGGGCGCAGCGCTGATCAGCCCGGCCTATTGTGGCCTTATTCTGGATCACTTGCATGTGCATCCGCTGTCGGCGCTGCTGGCGGCGCGCTGTAAAGGGGACGACAAGCTGATCCTGGTGACAGATGCGATGGCGCATACCGGCAGCCCATTGCAGACATTGGCCTATCTGAACACTGAGATCCGCCGTGATGGCCTGAAGCTGACCTTGCCGGATGGCACGCTGGCCGGATCGGCGCTGGACATGACGACCGCCTTGCAACATTTTTGCACAGACCTGGCACTGCCATTGTCCTTTGCCTTAAAAGCCCTGAGCACCAACCCAGCCCGCATGCTGGGCTTAGCTCAGCTTGGCGTAGTGCAGGCTGGCAGCTCCGCCTCCATGTTGCTTCTGGACTCACAATTGAACCTCAGCCAGTGCTGGCTGCATGGCGAACCCCAACCGCTAACTCAGAGGAACGCAGAATGACTTATTCGCTTGCACCGCAGCACAGCCTGCAACCAATCGCCATTATTGGCGTACTGTTTTTTATGTTTGGTTTTATCACCTGGCTCAATGGCGCGCTGATCCCGTTTTTGCAGCTGGTTTGCCAGTTGGGTGAATTTGAAGCCCTGCTGATCGCTTTTAGTTTCTACATTGCGTATGTGGTGATGGCGCTGCCTATGGCCAAAGTGCTGGCCTGGTCCGGCTATAAAAATGCGATGTCCATTGGCTTGGGCCTGATTGCTCTGGGCTGCGCTTTGTTTATTCCGGCGGCGCTGAGCCAGCTGTTTGGCGTATTTTTGCTGGCGCAGTTTGTGGTGGGCTCAGGCTTAACTTTGCTGCAAACCGCGTCGAACCCCTATCTGGTGCGGGTCGGCCCTGAGCGCTCGGCGGCTGCCCGTATTTCCCTGATGGGTATTCTGAATAAAAGTGCCGGTGTGCTGGCCCCTTTGGTGTTTACCTGGCTGGTGCTGGCCGACCTGGACCACCTGAACGCGAACCGTCTGGCTGCGATGGCGCCGGTTGAACAGCAACAGGCGTTGCAACAGCTGGCGCATCAACTGATGTTGCCTTATGCAGGTATTGCATTGGCCATGCTGCTGTTGGCGGTGGCGCTGCGGTTTTCTGCCTTGCCTGATTTGCCGGAAGAGCCGGCGCTGTCAGAGGTGGGTGAAGCCTTGTCGGTCTGGCAATTCCCACACCTGATGTGTGGGGTACTGACGTTGTTCTGTTATGTCGGTGTGGAAGTGATTGCCGGTGACACCATTGGCATGCTGGGCGCGGCATTGCAATTGCCGAATGTCACCACTCTGACGTCCTACACCCTGGCCTTTATGGTGCTGGGGTACAGCCTTGGCTTGCTACTGGTCCCTCGTTTCCTGTCACAACGCCAGGCGCTGGCCGCTTCAGCGGTCTTAGGCTTAGTCTGCACCTTTGGCATTTTAGGCTCAAGCCCGCAGAGTGATGGGTTGTCTGAGCTGTTGTGGGGTTGGAGTGGTAGTGGGACCCTGCCAGATCCTGTGGCCTGGGTGGCGCTGCTGGGGTTGGCCAATGCGCTGGTGTGGCCCGCGGTCTGGCCACTGGCGCTGTCCGGTCTGGCGTCTTTAACCCCAAAGGCATCGGCTTTATTGATTATGGGCATAGCCGGAGGTGCCTTGTTGCCGCTGGGCTACGGCGCTTTGTCTGAGCAGTTTGGTGCCATTGCCGGTTACAGCATCATGTTGCCTTGTTACGCCATGATCCTGTATTACGCAGTGCATGGCTGCACCTTGCGCCGCAGGCCTTAGGCTGTTTATTCCAGAGTATCGGTGCTACATTGCTGCTTTATCAGACAAAAGCTGAACTTATCGGTTAAAAGATAAACAAGGAGTGGCTATGTGGGTTGCGATTGTTGCCGCAGTGGTAGCACTGATCCTCGTGTTTTATGCGGTTGGTATCTTCAACAGGCTGGTGCTGCTGAAAAACCGTTTCCAGAATGCCTTTGCCCAGATAGAAGTGCAGCTGAAGCGCCGTTATGACCTGATCCCCAATCTGGTCGAAACCGCCAAAGCTTATATGTCGCATGAGCGCGATACCCTTGAAGCCGTGATTGCCGCCCGTAACAGTGCCAGCAATTCATTGCAGGCAGCGGCTGCTCAGCCTGCGGATGCGGCGGCTATTGGCCAGCTGGCGGGTGCTGAGTCGGCATTGCAGGGCGCACTGAGCCGTTTCAGCATGGTGATGGAAGCCTACCCGGATCTCAAAGCCAATCAGACCATGATGCAGCTGTCGGAAGAGCTGACCAGCACCGAAAATAAAGTCGCTTTTGCCCGGCAGGCCTTTAACGATGCTGTAACCGAATACAACAGCTACAAACAAAGTTTCCCTCCGCTGATTTTTGCCACTCTGTTTGGTCATCAACAGGACGCCCGCTTGCTGGAGTTTGCTGACAGCGCCGCGATTCAGGCTGCACCGAAAGTCAGCTTCTAAGCGCTGCTATGCGTAATTTTTTTGCCGAGCAGGACAAGGCCCGCAGCAATACCCGTTTATTGGTGCTGTTGTTCAGCGTGGCCTTGTTGTTATTGCTGCTGATGACCAATCTTTTGCTACTGGTGACGTTGGGGCTGCTGGAACCGGCACAGTATCAGGACTTGCACCAGTGGCCGGATGGTCGTTGGCTGCATAGTTTGCCCTGGAGTACTATGGGCTGGCTCAGTGCTGCCATCTGTGGCGCTGTGCTTCTTGCCATTTTGTTTAAACAGGCCGCGTTGGGGCAGGGTGGACCAGCGGTGGCGCAGGCGCTGGGTGGGCAACGGCTGGACCGGGCTTTGGCAGATGCATCGCAGAGCCAGCTGCTCAATGTGGTGGAAGAAATGGCCATTGCCTCCGGGGTGCCGGTACCGCCGGTTTATTTACTCCCAGAGCAGGGCATTAACGCCTTTGCTGCTGGCTATTCACCGGCAGATGCCGTGGTGGGGGTGACACAAGGTTGTATTGAACAGCTGAGCCGGGATGAACTGCAAGGTGTGATTGCTCATGAGTTCAGTCATATCCTCAACGGCGATATGCGGCTGAATATCCGGCTGATTTCACTGCTGCACGGTATCGAATTTATTGGCCATAGCGGTTACTTTCTGTTGCGTCACGGTGGCCGAAGTCGCAGTGCAAACTCCAAAGACAGTGGCAATGCCCTGCTGATCTTGGGACTTGGCCTGATGCTGCTCGGTTATCTGGGGGTATTCTTTGGCAGCCTGATTAAAGCCGCGGTCAGCCGGCAGCGTGAGTTTCTGGCCGACGCCAGTGCGGTGCAGTTTACCCGCAACCCGGCCGGTATTGCCGGTGCGCTGAAGCGGATTGGTCTGTTGGCTGAGCATGGCCGGTTGCGTCATCCGAATGCGGCTGAAATGAGTCATTTGTTTTTCGCCGATGCGTTGCCGCGTTTTACCCGGTTGCTGGCCACCCATCCGCCACTGAAAGAACGTATTTTACGGCTGGACCCACAGTGGGATGGCTCGTCCATCAACCCAACTGCCAGTGCGAAACCCGCAGCGGCTAAAACGCCACAGCCGAAGGTAGCCAGCGTATTTGCCGCTTTGCCGCTGGTGCTGCTAAGTCAGCTTCGGCAGACAGCGCAGGCGCCGGCACTCTGTTGTGCCTGTTTGCTGCAGCAACCCCAGAAAGATAACCAGCTGGCCTTGATAGCCAGGCAGCTGGGGCAGGAGTTTGCCCGCAGTGTTGAGCGCTTGTTGCCTGATGTGATGCCACTGAGTGCGCTGCACAAATTGCAGTTGTTGCAAGTGGCTGTGCCTGGTTTAAAGCAACTCAGTGCGGCGCAGTTTCGCCAGTTGTCAGTGCTTTGTGAGCAGCTGGTGCGACATGACCAGCAGACAGATTTGTATGAGTGGTGTGTGATCAGCTGGCTGCAGCATACGGTGGGTGTGCAGTTTGATGCCCAGTTGTTGCACCGCAACGACAGTTGCCGGCAGTTCAGCCAAATACAAGCTCAGGCTCTTGTGTTGCTGGCGGCTTGTGCAGAGTTAGCGGCGCATCAGCCCTTGCAGCAACAAAGCTGGCAGGCAGGCTTGCAGGCTTTGGGTCTGGCGGCAGATAGAGCACTGACAGTCGTCAGTCTGGAGCAGCTGAACCAAGCGTTACCTCCGCTTATCCACGCTGCGCCTGCCGTGAAGCAGCAGCTCTGGCAGATGCTGCAGGCGGCCGTGCAAGCAGACCACTTGGTGAACGAGCAGGAATCCTTGCTGCTTTATGTGCTGGCGCTGCTGCTGGAAATACCGCTGAGCCCTGAGCAGTTAGCGGCACTGACCACTGCTCCGGCCTAATTACAGGCCTTTCTCCTGGTAACGCAGCGGTACAGGAGCCGCCGGACCAAAATAATAACCTTGTGCATAGCGGATACCGCTGCGCTCCAGCATATCCAGCGCCTGTTTACTTTCGACCATTTCGGCAATCAGCAGTAATTGGGTTTGCCGGGCAAATGAGCTGATATGTTCAATAAAGAGCTGAACATCCGGATCATGGCTGATTAGCTCTGTCAGGCTGCCGTCCAGTTTCAGACCATCCACATGCAGTTGCAGTAAATCTGCCAGGCCAATGCCGCTGGCACTGCCAAAATCGTCCAGCACCACTTTGGCCCCCGCCTGTTGCAAGGCTTTCACCGCCGTTTTACAGCGATCGAGCTGAGGCAACACGCCAGCCTCGGCCAGTTCAAAACAGACCCGTTGTGGCTGCGGGTAATGCGACAGATAGTCGAGGAAAAATTGCTGTAAATCATCATCCAGCAAATCCCGGCAGTTAATATTCATCGACCAGCTGACCTGAGACTGGGCAAACTGACTGGCACTTTTGATAAACATCATTTTGGTCAGTTCGGCATCAAGGTAGCTGCGGTTGATAATACTTAAGAATTGATCCGGTGTCAGAATGCTGCCGTCACTGCGTAAAATCCGCGCCAGGCATTCATACTGATAAATCTCGCCGGTACTGATATGAACCACTGGCTGAAAATAAGGCACCACTTGCTCATGGCCTATGGCTTCACGCACTTCGCGGGCCATTTTGATATTGGTGTGCAGGTGCTGTTTTAATGCTAATAACGAATCGGAATAGACCAGCAGCGGTTGCTGTTGCAGTCGGGCTGAGTTGACTGCCAGAGTCGCATTCTCCAGCACTGACTGAGCGTCCCCCTGTGCAATGCCCAAAGTCACAGTGAATATCAGGTAAGGGTCGTCTGACACCGCTTCATTGAAATCAAAGTGGGTCAGCAGCTCATGTAATTCCTGATCAGGCACGGCACGGGTGCGTCGGATAGCCAGTTTTTCAAAGGCCAGCCGGTAAATACTGAAGGCGTCACCGGTATGGTTTTGCAGCTTGAGGATAAACAGCTGCATGGCCTGTTCTGCCACAGCTGTGCCATAGAGGTGACTGATTTCTTCCAGATTGTTGACCTGCACTATGGCCAGCTGGCTGTTTGAAGGCCTGCCACTGCGTAAATGCTCTTCCAGAGCCAGGCCATTGCGGCAGCCGGATAAAGGATCTGTCGTCAGGTTGTACCGCAGCAAAGTGGCGTAACAAAGCGCCAATAATAATGCCAGGGCGAAGAAGACGGCGCTGGAGGAAATGGCTTCCGTTAAACTTTGCACCAGCCACTGCTCAATGTCGGCCAGCGCTATATCCGCTCCCACCAGATAGACGGTGCCATCTGAACTCGTCATGGGGACCAGCACGGAACGGAATTCACCAAACTGGTCTTCGGATTGTTCAAACACTGGTGTGGTGGAGGCGAAAGCGGCTTTGTTCGCTTCGGTGGCTTCAGGGTAGTAGTCGTAGAAGTAACTCAACTGGCCTTTGAGTAAATCTTCTTCCGTATAACTGGACGAAGTGAAATGCACCTTGCCATCCACCAGCACCATCGAATACAGGTATTGAATATTGATTTTTTTGGCGTAATCACTCAGGTTTTTCGCCAGTTCCAGATAACGGCTGCGTGAGATATGCTGCGCACCCTGGATGCCGCTGTGGTAGTTTTCACCAAGCAAATAAGGAACTGCCTGAGCAGCGTCGAGCAATTTCTGATCCACCTGAGCCAGACGGCTCTGGAAGTTGTGCTGGTAATGCTGGTAACAATACACACTGACTGCAGCCAGGTAGACCACCAGGCTAAACAACACAAAAGGCACTGAACGGATCCGCAGCATGAATGTTCCCAAAAAAACTGAATTAAAAACAAAGCTTTGATAGCTTAGCCGATTTCGTTCCGCCTGACAGCCCTTTAGCTGATTTCTGGTTCTGCACTGAATTTGCACAATTTCTGCCAGTCACCGCAATATGACTGCCAGATGAATTTTTTTAAAGACATTTTCCGGGCAATTGATTACAGTGGCGACTTTTAGAACGACCTGAAAATCTGGCCACCTGAATAAAAATTACAGGCCAGTTCCGACCCGGCGAGACAGGATAGAATGACAGAACAGAGCAAACGTCTGGCCACGGCTTCAGAAGAGGCACTGTGGCGGATTTTTACTGTGCCTGAGGCACCAGATTCTACGCTAAGCATTATCGAACAGAATATCTCGCAGAATCTGGCGGGTTTTCTGCGTGAAAGTATTGTCGCGGTTGAAAAACCCTTGTGGCAGATTGAACGCGATTTTCAGGCGCATCAAATTCCGGCCGATCCACGTTTTGTTTCTGACTATGCAGAACAGATTATGCAGCAACTGGTGGCGCATTCAGTTCACACGGCCGCGCCCAGTTTTATTGGGCATATGACCTCGGCTTTGCCTTATTTTGTGTTGCCACTGTCGAAGATGATGGTGGGGCTGAACCAGAATCTGGTGAAGATTGAAACCTCCAAAGCCTTTACCCCGCTGGAGCGTCAGGTACTGGGCATGATGCACCATCTGGTCTACGGCGAAACGGACGGTTTTTATAAAAAATGGATGCACAGCGCCAACCACTCACTGGGTGCGTTCTGTTCTGGCGGCACCATTGCCAATATCACGGCACTCTGGATAGCCCGTAACCGTTTGTTAAAAGCCGACGGCGATTTTAAAGGTGTCGCCAAAGAAGGTTTATTCCGTGCGATGAAGCATTATGGCTATGAAGGTTTGGCCATTCTGGTGTCAGAGCGTGGTCATTATTCATTGGGCAAAGCCGCCGACTTGTTAGGCATAGGCCGTGAGTACCTGGTGCCGGTGCAGACTGACGAGAACAACAAAGTCCGGCTTGATGAAATGCGCCGGGTAGCGGCAGAGCTGCAACGCAAACAGATTAAGGTGATGGCGATTGTCGGCGTGGCCGGCACCACTGAAACCGGTAATGTCGACCCCTTGCATCAACTGGCTGATTTAGCGCACGAACTGGGCTGTCATTTCCATGTGGATGCCGCCTGGGGGGGCGCGACCTTACTTTCTGAGAAATACCGCCACTTGCTCTCTGGTATTGAGCGGGCTGATTCGGTCACTATCGACGCTCATAAACAAATGTATGTGCCAATGGGCGCTGGTATGGTGGTGTTTAAACACCCCTCATCCGCCCATGTAATTGAACATCATGCCGAATATATTCTGCGTAAAGGCTCCAAAGACTTAGGCAGCCAGACGCTGGAGGGGTCCCGTCCAGGCATGGCGATGCTGGTGCATGCCTGTCTGCAGGTGATTGGCCGCAAAGGTTATGAAATTCTGATTAACCGTTCTTTGGACAAAGCGCGTTATTTTGCCGGATTAATTCAGCAGCACAGCGAATTTGAACTGATCACAGAACCTGAACTCTGCCTGCTGACTTACCGTTATGTGCCGGCCGAAGTACAGGCCGCTATGCAAGGGGCCAATGCCGAGCGACTGCAAAAATTTAATGAGCTGCTCAACGGCCTGACCCGTTTTATTCAGAAACGTCAGCGCGAAGAGGGTCTGTCTTTTGTGTCCCGTACCCGTATTCAGCCAGCACAGTACCACAGGCAAGGCACAGTGGTATTCCGGGTGGTGCTGGCGAACCCGCTGACGACTGATCAGATCCTGCAGGATGTGTTGGTTGAGCAACAACAGATCGCGGCACAGGACACTGAGTATTTACCCAAGCTGTTGCAACTGGCGCGGGATAGTGCAGCCTGAAGAGGTGTCCAAGAAGGCATAAAAAAACAGCGGCTTGCCGCTGTTTTTTTTCCGACAAATTTTGTTGCGTTTTGCCGCTTGCAGTTCAGCACCAGGCCCTTTAGGGTAGAGCAAAAGGCCAAAGGGGATTGCTGATGAGCGAAAAAGTACTGAAACTGTCCAACGACAAATGGATTTTTGGGGTTTGTGGTGGCATTGCCGATTATTTTGGCTGGTCTGCGGGCGTGGTGCGGCTGCTCTATATGCTGATCAGTCTGTTGTCTGCGGCTTTCCCCGGCATTTTGGTGTACCTGGTGCTGTGGCTGTTGATGCCTAAAGCAGACTGAACAACTTAACACATGCTGGGGTCAGAGTCGTACTCTGACCCCAGGGGTTAAATTTCAATATTATCGATAAGCCGGGTGCTGCCCAGATAAGCGGCGGCCAGCACCACCAATGGCTCTGCGGTGCTGCTTGCAGGTTCCAGTGTTTGCCGGTGGCTGATATTCAGGTAATCCGGCCGGAAGCCTGCGTCCACTAAACGCTGTTTGGTTTGCTGCTCCAGCGCGCGTAAATCACCGGTCCCCGTCTGCAGTTGTGCTTTCAGCCATTGCAGACTCTGGTAAAGCGCTGGTGCAACGGCCCGTTGTTCTGCGCTCAGGTAACCATTGCGCGAACTCAGCGCCAGGCCATCCTCAGCCCGGCTGGTCGGCACCCCAATAATCTCAATGGGCATCGATAAGTCCTCGACCATCTGACGGATAATGGCCAGCTGCTGGTAGTCCTTCTGGCCAAAGCAGGCGACATCGGGCTGCACCAGATTAAACAGCTTGGTCACTATGGTGGAGACTCCGCGGAAATGACCGGCCCTGCTGCTACCACAATGGTGGTCGCCGAGTTTTGGCACTTCGACATAACTTTGCACGTCCAGGCCACGCGGGTACATCAGTTGTGGGGTTGGTGTAAACACAGCGTCAGCCTGATGAGCAATTAAACCGTCACAGTCCTGTTGCAGGGTTCTGGGGTAGTTATCCAAATCTTCGGTTGGGCCAAATTGCATCGGATTGACAAAAATACTGGCAATGACCCGGTCAGCCTGCTGGTGCGCCACATCAATCAGACTGAAGTGGCCCTGATGCAGGTTGCCCATAGTGGGCACAAAGGCAATGCGTTCACCGGCCTGACGCCAGGCCCGAACTGTGGCACGTAACTCGTGGATATCCTGAATAATCTTCATACCGACCTCAGCTGAAACTGTGCTCTGCGCCAGGAAAAGCAGCGGATTTGACGTCCTGAATATACTTGATGATGGCCTGTTTGATATCGCCGGTTTCCTGCAGAAAGTTTTTCGAGAACTTCGGAATATAACCCGAGCTGATGCCGAGTAAATCGTGCATCACTAAAATCTGGCCGTCGGTGTCAGCACCGGCACCAATGCCGATCACCGGAATGGTCAGGGCCTGGCTGATCCGTTTGGCCAAGGTGGAGGGTATACATTCCAGCACCAACAACTGAGCGCCAGCGTCCTGCAAAGCCAGGGCTTGTTGCAACATGGATTCTGCCGCCTGTTCGTCCCGCCCCTGCACTTTAAAACCGCCAAACACATGCACAGATTGAGGCGTTAAACCCAGGTGGCCGCACACCGGAATACCCCGTTCTGTCATGGCTTGAATGGTAGGCAATAAGAAGTTGCCCCCCTCCAGTTTCAGCATATTGGCGCCAGCCTGCATGAGAGGGGTGGCATTGCTGAGAGCCTGCTCAACAGAGGCGTAACTCATAAAAGGCATATCGGCAATCACAAAAGCCAAAGGCGCACCGGCACGGACGCTGCGGGTATGGTAAGCAATATCTGCTGTGGTCACCGGCAGTGTGTCGCTGTGCCCCTGCAACACCATGCCCAGCGAGTCACCAATTAACAAAACTTCCACACCAGCGTCAGCAAACAACTTGGCGAAACTGGCATCATAAGCGGTGAGGGCGGTAATTTTTTCGCCCTTCTGTTTCATTTTCAGCAGGGCTGAAGTGGTAATTTTGGCCATCTTATTCTCATCCGACCACGAAGGGAGTTTTCGGCGCGAACCTTCGCATAAATTTACGCCGCCAGCAAGGGTTAAAGTATATACCCGTCGTACTTGAGGTTGCGGCTTTGTTGGCTGCGCCATTTCGCCCCAGTCACATAGAGTACTATGATCCTGGGGTCTCACTGGCTTGCCGTCTCCCCGCAACGTCAAGTTACTTGAGTATCGTTAAGCCGTTTTCAGGGACCAGCGCCAGCAGGCTGGTGAGCGCCGTACCACAAGGCAGTACCAACTGAGGTGCCAGCTGGTGCAGAGGGTAAAGCACAAATTCGCGTTGTTTCATGCCATAGTGCGGTACGGTCAGCCGTTCACTGTGGATATGCTGATTGCCGTAAAGTAACAGGTCTAAATCCAGTGTGCGGGGGCCCCAGCGCAGGGCTTTACGTTGCCGGCCTTGTTGCTGTTCAATCTGTTGCAATTGGTCCAGCAAGGCTTCCGGGCCCAGTTCGGTATCCAGCGCTGCCACTGCATTGACATAATCTGGCTGGTCCTGCGGTCCCATAGGCTTGGATCCATAGAAATCCGAAACGGCAACCAGCGTAGTGTCAGGCAGCTGCCTGAGCGCCAGCACCGCCTGTTCCAGCTGCAGCACTGGTTGTTCCAGATTGGCACCAAGGCCGATGTAACAGCGGATCATGACCCGCTCTGATCGGTGCGGGGGCGCCGGGTTTTGTTGTAAGAACGGCGGCGTTTTGGCCGACGTTCAATGCCTTCTTTGCCCAACTGCTGCACCAGTTGTTCCCGGCCGGCTTCATCTTCCTGCTGGAAGCTATGCCACCACTGAGCCAGTTCCTGTAAATCACCGCCTTCGGCTTTAGCCCGCAGGCAGAGAAAATCGTAAGCGCCACGGAATTTTGTCTGCTCCAGCAGCTTAAAAGCACGGCGGCCAGCTCTTTTGCTTAAACGGGACTGCAAAGACCAGATATCACGGATGGTCAGGGTAAAACGTTTCGGAATGGCAATACTGCGCTGCACGTCGTCCAGCACTTCCATCATGGCAATATTAAAGGCGTCCAGCTCATTCAGGCCGCTTTCGATCAGCAAGGTCTGAGCCCGCACTTCCACCGGGTACCATAACAAAGCGGCAAAGGTAAATGCCGGCGTCACAGGTTTGTCTACGGCGACCCGCTCATCGGTGTCCTGCATGGCGCTGGTGATCAGCTGCAGCATTTTGCCTTCACTGTCCTGTTTCAGGTTTTTCGCCACCAACGGCAGTATTTGTTTGATGATGCCCAGCTCGTTCAGCAGCATAAAGTTGTCAAACCCTTTGCCTGCCAGGAATAACTTGAGTGTTTCTTCAAACATCCGTGCCGCCGGGATGTTTTTCAGCAGCACAGCCAGCTCCTGAATAGGCTCCAGCGTGCCAGGGGCGATTTGCATATTCAGTTTGGTGGCAAAACGCACGGCCCGCAGCATCCGCACCGGGTCTTCACGGTAACGGGTCTCAGGGTCACCAATCAGTTCAATTTTGCGTTCGGCTATGGCTTCAATGCCGTTGGCAAAATCATAAATGCAGAAATCATTGACCGAATAATACAAGGCGTTAATAGAGAAGTCGCGGCGTTCTGCATCTTCTTCAATACTGCCATAGACGTTGTCACGCAGGATCATGCCGGCATCGCTCTGGCTGGATTTCGGGGTGCTTTCATCGCCGCTGTGGTGGCCACGGAAGGTGGCGACTTCAATAATTTCGCGGCCAAACACCACGTGGGCCAGACGGAAACGCCGGCCAATCAGCCGACAGTTTTTAAATACCTGGCGGATTTGCTCCGGGTGCGCATTGGTGACCACATCAAAGTCTTTCGGTTTCAGTCCCAGCAGTAAATCGCGGATGCAACCACCAACCAGATAAGCTTCATAACCTGCGTCTTTGAGCCGGTACAAGACTTTTAACGCATTAGGGCTGATGTCTTTGCGGGACACCGCATGCGCGTCACGGGGGATTTTTTTCATCGCAGGCAACACTGTGCTGCGTTTTTCACCGTCTTTTACCTTGACGGCTGCCTCTGATGCTCTCTGGCCGAAAGTGCGGCGGCAGAATTCCAAAACACGCGAAATGATGATAATGCTCCTGAACAAGCGCTGAAAAAAGCGGCTTATGATACCGCAGCGTAAGGAGAAAATGAAAGGTTAAAGCGCAGGAAGCGTCATGGTGAGTGGCAATTCTCTGACTGCAGGTACAGCAGCCAGATCCCAGTGGCAGACCGCCCAGTGTAATAATGTATGGGCGGGGGCGCCTTTCAGCTCTGATGGGGGAGGGTGGCCCAGAAAACTTAACGCTGTGCTCAGTGTTTGGCTGACGGGCCAGTCTGAAATGGCGGGCGCATGGTTTTGTTTGCTCAGTTTAAAGCCTGGCTCTTTCACCGCCAGAGGCAGGTGCAGGTAAGAAGGTGCCGGAGCGCCCAACAGGGTAAACAGCGCCTGCTGGCGGGAGGTGACGTCAATCAGATCGGCGCCCCGTACCACTTGGGTGATGCCCTGGTCGATATCATCCACCACCACCACGAGCTGATAAGCAAAGAGGCCGTCGCGACGTTTAAGGATGTAATCCTCCTGCGCCAGAGCCGCAGGGACCAAGGTTTGGCCTTGTAGCAGGTCGGTAAATTCAGTGGCCGTCGGAGGCGCTTTCAGCCGGTACGCCAAAGAACCCTGGCTCAACTGACGTTGCCGGCAATGGCCGTCGTAGCCTTGCGCGAGTTGGGAGGTTCTGGCACGTGGACAGTCGCAGCCGTAAACCCGCTGTTGTTGGCTTAACTGGTCCAGTACCTGTTGGTAACGCTCTAAGCGCTGGCTTTGCACCCAGACATCACCATCCCAGTGCAACCCATAAAGTTCGAGGCTGCGCAAAATGGCATCGGCAGCCCCTTTGACCATCCTGGGCTGGTCGATATCCTCCAGCCGGACCAGCCAGTCGCCTTGTTGGGATTTGGCCTGCAGATAACTGCCGACTGCAGCGACTAAGGAGCCAAAATGCAAAGGGCCGGATGGCGATGGCGCAAACCGGCCCCTGTAGCGGGAGTTCAACTCAGGCATCGTTAGCCGCCCAGTTGTTTTTCCTTGATTTCCGCCAGTGTTTTACAGTCGATACACATATCGGCTGTTGGACGGGCTTCCAGACGTTTGATACCAATTTCGATACCACAGGTATCGCAATAACCGAAATCTTCGTCTTCAATTTTTTGCAGTGTCTTTTCAATCTTTTTCAATAATTTACGCTCACGATCCCGGGCGCGTAATTCCAGACTGAATTCTTCTTCCTGAGCGGCACGGTCGACCGGATCCGGGAAGTTGGCTGCTTCGTCCGCCATATGGTTTTTGGTGCGGTCGACTTCTTCACGTAACTGCTGACGCCATGCATCCAGAATTTTACGGAAATGCTCCAGCTGTTTTGAGTTCATATACTCTTCGCCTGGTGCAGCCTGGTAGGGCTCAACACCGGCCAGGGCCAACAGACCCAGAGTTGTTATGGTTTTGCCTTCTGGCATGATCATCTCCTGTAAAACAGTGCCAAGCAAAAAGTTGGCGGCTAGTGATAGCAGAAATTTATGTCAGCCGCAATCACTATTAAAAAAGCGGCCGAAGTATACAGAGGCAAAGGGGCAGCGTCATCCGCTTTTCGAAATTTTGAACACTTTTTCTCAGTCTCAGGCCGGAATTCAACAGCTTATTTCGTGGTATCTTTGATTAAAATATTGATTTTTATCATGATGGAGATGGTAATGCTGTCGGAATGGTTACTGGCCTATTTAGCCTTAGGTGCTGCGGTTGGTTTTTTTGCCGGTCTGCTTGGGGTGGGCGGCGGCGGTATTATGGTACCGGTACTGACCTCTATGTTTTTGGCGCAGGGCCTCGGAGCGCAATCGGTGCATCTGGCACTGGCAACCTCCATGGCGTCTATAGTGCTGACCTCTGTGTCCAGTATCCGCAGCCATCACCAGCATGGCGCCATTTTATGGCCCGTCGTCTGGCGTTTAAGCCCGGCTATAGTGGCTGGTACTTTAGGAGCCGCATGGATAGCCGGTGCTTTGCCTTCGCTGGCGCTTGCGGTGTTTTTTTGCTGCTTTATGGGCTATATAGCCCTGCAAATGCTGTTGAATGTCAAACCCAAAGCCAGCCGTCAGTTGCCGGGCTGGGGGGGGCTTAGCCTGGCCGGGCTCAGCATTGGCGGCGTGTCGGCGCTGGTGGCCATAGGAGGCGGTTCCCTGACCGTGCCTTTTTTAACCTGGTGTAATGTACGGGTGCACAATGCAATCGCTACATCCGCAGCTGTCGGTTTGCCCATAGCTTTGTCTGGTACTGTCGGTTACCTGTGGTCAGGTTGGAACGCACAGAATACCCCTCAGTACAGCAGTGGTTATGTGTATTGGCCTGCGGTGATCTGCATTTCACTGGTGAGCTTTTTTATGGCTCCTGTTGGGGTGAAACTGGCGCACCGGCTGCCGGTCAGTACCTTAAAGAAAATTTTTGCCGCATTGCTGGTGCTGCTGAGCGCCAAGATGCTGCATAGCGTATTAGTGGCCCTCTAAAAAGTGATAAACTTGGCCCGTCTGGCAGGCCATGGCCTGCAGTTGCTATAGGAATTTTGTAATGTCTGAATCCATTCAACTTTATTTTGGTACCCAGGCGGCAGAAAGCCGCTGGGGCAAAAATGTGTTACTCACACCTGCCGCAGCAGGTTATCAACTGCACGCCAACGCCACGGATCTGCTGCGCTCTGTGCAGAAAGCCGGTCGTCAGCTGGATGGCTTAGGTATTCAGCAATTACAACTGGTGGGAGAAGGCTGGACTGTCGATGCTCAGTGGGCTTTGTACCAGGGCTTTTGTAATGCGAAAAAACTCGGCGCTATTGGCTGGGCTGGCTCTGCAGCCGAGCAGCAACAACTGCAGCAGCTGCACCAGTGTTTCAGCTGGGCCAAGGCCTTGATCAACCAGACGCCGGACCAATTAGCGCCGCAGGTGCTGGCTGAGCAAGCCGCTGCTTTTATTGCCTCTGTTGCGCCTCAAGGTGCTGTCAGTTACGAGGTCATTGCAGGCACCGCCTTGCTGGATGCTGGTTGGGTGGGCTTGCATGCCGTTGGTCGTGGCAGTGATCGCGACCCGGCCATGCTGGTACTGGATTACAACCCCACAGGTCAGGCGGATGCGCCAGTCGCCGCGGCTTTGGTGGGCAAAGGCATTACCTTTGACAGCGGTGGCTATTCCATTAAAGCCAGCGAAGGTATGGTGACGATGAAATGCGATATGGGCGGGGCGGCCACAGTGACGGCGGCTTTGGCTCTGGCCATTCTGCAGGGCTTCAGCAAACGTGTCCGTCTGGTGCTGTGCTGTGCAGAAAACCTGATCTCAGGCCGGGCTTATAAACTGGGCGACATTCTGACCTATAAAAATGGTGTCAGCGTCGAAATCGTCAACACGGACGCTGAAGGCCGCTTGGTGCTGGCGGATGGCCTGATGTGCGCTGCTGAATCGAAAGCGCCGCTGATTATTGATGCGGCGACTTTAACAGGTGCGGCCATGATGGCGTTGGGCACTGAATACAATGCGGTTTTTGCGCTGGATAAAGCGCTGGCTGGCCGGGTACTGGGTTATGCCGAGCAAGTGTCAGAACCGGCCTGGCAATTGCCGCTGGAAAAATGGCACCAGGGCCAATGCCCGTCACCCTATGCCGATACAGCCAACAGCCGCGCTGTCAAAGGTGGCGGCACAGGTGGGGCCAGCAATGCGGCAGGTTTTTTAAGCCGCTTTGTGCCAAATGACGGCAAAGGCTGGTTGCATTTGGATTTGGCCGCAGCTTTCAACAGCAGTGCCAATGGTTTCTGGGGGGCTGGCGCCACAGGCCAGGGCATTCGTTTAATCGCCCATACGCTGCAGGCAGAATAGTTCAATTCCAAAAGAGCTGGCTGCTGTACAATTCAGCAGTCAGGGTTTTCAAGCTTCGGTTCAGCGGAAAAAGCCGTTACCATGGGGATATCTACACTGAACCTCAGAACCCGATGACCTTACCTGTCGCTGACATTTGTCCTGCTTTGCTGGACCATTTACAACGTCACAGCAAAGTCCTGTTGTCTGCGCCACCTGGCGCAGGCAAGTCCACTTATTTGCCGCTGTTTTTGCTGCAACAGCCTGAATGGCATCACAAAACTATTTTGATGCTGGAACCCCGGCGTCTGGCGGCGAAAAGCATTGCGGCTTATCTGGCTTCTCAGCTGAATGAACCTTTGGGACAGCGTATTGGTTATCAGATCCGTCATGAACAAAAGTTTTCTGCCCACACTCGTTTGCTGATTGTCACCGAAGGTATTCTGCTGCGAAAAATTCAGTCAGACCCTGAACTGTCCGGCATCGATCTGATCATTTTCGATGAATTTCATGAACGCTCATTGCAGGCCGATTTAGCGCTGGCATTGTGTCTGGAAGTACAGCAGTTGAATGAGCAGCTAAAGCTGCTGATTATGTCGGCTACTCTGGATTTGGAAGCGATGGCGAAGCAACTGGAGGCTCCGGTGTTGCAAAGTGAGGGCCGCAGTTACCCTGTGGAGATCCGCTATCAGGCCCCTTCCTCCGAGCCTGTCTGGCTGCAATGTGCCAGGTTGGCGCTGCGGGAAAGCCAGCTGCAGCAGGGCAGTATGCTGGTGTTTTTGCCTGGCCATCGTGAAATCGAACAAGCTCAGCAATTTTTGCTGGAACACCATCAAGACCCAAGGCTGGATTGTTACGCCTTGCTCGGTGCGCTCACACTGGAACAACAACAGTTAGCGATAGCCCCAAGCCCGGCCGGGCGGCGCAAAATAGTGCTTTGTACCAATATTGCTGAAACCAGCCTGACCATTGAAGGGATCCGCCTGGTCATTGATTCCGGCCTTGCGCGTGAGGCGGTATTTCATCCGCGGCATGGTTTAACCCGGCTGGAAACCGTAGCCATCAGTCAGGCGTCGGCCACCCAGCGGGCTGGTCGGGCTGGCCGTCTAGGGCCCGGGGTCTGTTACCGGCTTGACAGCCCAGAACTGTGGCAACGCCGGCAGGCGTATACCAAACCGGCCATTCTTCAATCCGAACTGACCGGTCTGGTGCTGGAGGCGGCAGCCTGGGGTTGTCCTGCTGAACAGCTGTTCTGGCTCGATGCTCCGCCTGCGGCCAACCTGTCTCAGGCTCGTTGGGTACTGCAGCAACTGGGGGCTTTGGATTCTAAGCAGCAAATTACTGGGCTTGGCCGCCAGCTGCTGCAACGAGGCAGCGACCCCCGACTGGCGGCTATGTTGCACTATGGACAGGAGCTGGAACTGCAAGGTGAACAAGGTGCGGCCTGGTTAGCCGTGGTGCTCATGACCTTATTGGAACAACGTCGGCCCGGTGGCGAAGATCACCTGGATCAGTTGCTAAGCCGGCCATTGCCTGCGGCCTTGTTACAGCAGGCCAGGCTGCAGGCCCGCCAGTTGAATATCAACAGCGCATTTCAGTTTCCTTTGCATCTGACCGCTTTATTACTGAGCCGGGCCTTTCCGGACCGTATTGCGCAAAAACGCGGTAAGGGGTACTTGCTTGCCAATGGTGCCGGGGTTCAGCTGTTTCCGGACAGCAGCCTGCAGGGTGCAGAACTGCTGGTCGTGGCCGATGTGTTGTTTCGTGAAACGGCCATCGCCAGTCTGGCGGTGCCCTGGTCTTTGGATGAACTGAAAATCAACTGGCAGCCACAGTTACAACAGCTGCATTCTGTCGGCTTTGATGACAAAGCCGGGCGTTTCATCGCTGAACAGCAGCTTTGTCTGGGTAAACTGGTGCTGGAACGCAAAACCCTGACACAGGCGTTGTCGGAGCAGGATATTCAACAAGGCTGGTTAGCCTATCTGACGGAACAGGGACTGGCACAGTTGCCCTGGACTGAACAGGCCAGACAGCTGCAACACAGGGTTGAACTGGCACGACGCCTGTCGGCAAGCAGCCTGCCAGCCATGGATGAACAAAGCTTATTGCGTGAAGCGGCGGATTGGCTGTTACCTTATTTGGGGCGAACTTATAAGCTGGCAGATTTAGCCAAACTGGATCTGTACAGGCTGCTCTGGCAACGGCTGGACTACCAGAGCCAGCAGCAACTGCAGCAACTCTGCCCAGACAGTTGGCGTTCAGCTACAGGCTCTATGATCCCCTTGCATTATCAGGACGATGGTGAAGTGTTGCTTTCCATCCGTATTCAGGAAATGTTCGGACAGCTTGACACTCCTACCGTTGTTCTTGGGAAAAAGCCGGTACGTATTGAACTGTTATCGCCTGCCCGTCGCCCCTTGCAACTGACGCAGGACCTGGCCAGTTTCTGGCGCAACAGTTATCAGGACGTAAAAAAGGAAATGAAGGGACGGTATCCGAAACATTATTGGCCTGACGACCCGGCCCAGGCGATGCCAACCAATAAAACCAAAAAAGCTATGCACCAATGACAGACAAAACCAAAACAACCAGCCGGACAAAAAAGAAAGCCACAGCAAAAACCTCAGGTTTTGGCCGCTACCTGTTGTGGCTCAGTATTAAACTAAGCCTGGCGGTAATGCTGGCACTCGGCATTTACCTGATTTACCTCGACAGTAAAATTACCCAACTGTTTTCCAATCATCAGTATGAAGTTCCTGCTCAGGTCTATGCCCGCAGTCTGGAATTAAAACCGGGAAAAAACCTGACACAGGGCCAGTTACTGAAGGAGCTGGAACTATTGCAGTACCGCAAGGTAGACAAGCTGACAGGCCCCGGACAGTACCAGACAAAAGGGGGGCAGGTGATTATTTACCGGCGCAGTGCCCAGTTTGCCGATGGTTTTGATGAGCAGGAAGTCTTTACCGTCAGTTTTGGTGCTGGCCGGGTGGCGTCCATTTATGATCACCAGTTGAAAAAAGCAGTCAACAAGGCGCGGCTGGAGCCCCAGCTGATTCATCATCTGGTATCCAAACAGCAGGAAGACCGCGAACTGGTGAGTCTGCAGGATGTACCTGAGAAGATCAAAGATGCACTACTGACGGTCGAGGATCGGGATTTTTATCAGCACCATGGGGTGTCGCTCTGGTCGGTGTTACGGGCGTTTTGGGTCAATCTGCAGGCGGGCCGTACTGTGCAAGGTGGCTCCACCCTGACTCAGCAGCTGGCTAAAAACATGTACCTGACAGAAGATAAGACGCTGATCCGTAAGGTGAATGAAGCCCTGATTGCCCTGATACTGGATTACAGATACAGCAAAGACGAAATTCTGGAAGCTTATCTGAATGAAATTTTCGTCGGCCAGTTTCACAACAATGCAGTGCATGGTTTTGGTCTGGGCAGTAAGTTTTATTTTGGTAAACCACTGAATGAACTGCGCCCCGCCGAATACGCATTGCTGATAGCCCTGGTCAAAGGCCCTTCTTATTATGATCCGCGCCGTTTTGGTGCCCGGGCAAAAGACCGGCGTGACTTGGTACTGAAACTGCTCAGGGACGAGCAGTTGCTCAGTGCCGCCGAGTACCAAAGTGCGCTGGAACAACCGCTGGCGGTGATCCCGCTGGGGCAGCATTTAAAAGCCAAGGCTCCGGCCTATCTGGATGCGGTGAAACGTGAACTGAAACAACTGATTCCGGAGCAAAGCATCCTGCAATCCGGGTTGAAAATTTACACTTATATGGACCCGCAGGCGCAGCTGGCGGCAGAGGAAGCGGTACGGCAACGTTTGAACGCGTTGTCAGAGAAGCTTGAAGCTGCCATGGTGGTGACGGACTATCAGGCCGGTTCTTACAAAGCCATAGTCGGCGGGCGGGATGTGCATTTTGCCGGTTACAACAGAGCGCTCGATGCGAGGCGGCAAATCGGCAGTATTGTCAAACCTGTGCTGTACCTGCAGGCTCTGAGCAGGCCTGCTCAGTTCAGTCTGGCGACCGTGCTGGATGACAGCCCCATTTCGCTGCGAACCAGTCAGGGACCCTGGGCCCCCAAAAATTTCGATAAAAAATTCAGAGGCAATGTGACCCTGTTGCAGTCGTTGTCGGAGTCATTGAATGTGCCGACCGTGCGGCTGGGATTGATGCTGGGGTTGCCTGCATTAAAAAGTGGTATGCAACAGCTGGGATTGCAGCGCGATTTAACACTGCAACCTTCGGCCTTTTTAGGGGCGATAGAACTGACTCCGGCCGAAGTGGCTCAACTGTATCAGACCATAGCGAACAAAGGAAAATACCAGCAGCTGGCTGCCATAGAGGCCATTACCGGGCCACAAAGCCAGACCATTTATCAGCGCAGAAACATTGTGCAACAAAGAATTACAGAAGAAGCCGATTATCTGCTGCAGTATGCTATGCAGCAGGCCGCCCGCAGTGGTACAGCTAAATCACTGGCAACTCAGTTCCCCGGAGTCCGTTTTGCCGGCAAGACCGGCACCTCCAGTGATCATCGGGACAGCTGGTTTACCGGTTTTGATCATGAAACATCGGTGACCATCTGGCTGGGCCGGGATGACAATAAAGCGATAGGTTTAACCGGCGGTTCAGGTGCACTGACGCTCTTTGCTCAGTACTTCCGCCAGACACCACCGAATTCCTTGTTCAGGGCTGTACCTGTGGATGTAACATTAGGCCGTTTTTCTGTTTTTTCTGGTCAGGAAGTAGAAGACTACTGTGATAATGCATTGATTTTGCCTAAGATTATAACCCGGCTTCCATTATCGGATTGCGACTGAACACGGAGACACATTGAACAGACCTTCGGCACAATTAAAAGTTGGGGATTGGTGGTATTTACCCCAGCTCGACAAACTGGTGAAGCTGGATGAACAGGCAAAGGTTCAGCAGAAGCTGGAGCTGGATAATTTGTGCCAGAGTGTGCTGAATTATTTTTTGCTGAACCCCGGCCGCCTGATCAGTAAAGAAGAGCTGTTAAAAGAAGTCTGGCATTTGAGTTCGGTCACAGACGGCCGGATTGCCCGGGTGATCAGCATTCTGCGGGATGTGTTGTCTGACGATGTCAAATCCCCCACTTATATCGAAACGATCAATAAAAGGGGGTATCGCTTTATCGCGACAGTGGAAGTCGTTGAAATCAGCGCCCCTGCAACTCCTGACGCTAAACCAGTGAAAACACCTAAACAGTGGTTGTGGGCTGCTGGGGTTGCCAGTGTTCTGATCGCCGGGGTGTTCGGCTGGTTTTATCTGCAACCGGACCCGGAAGAAACTGAAGATAAAGTTCTGTTTGGTCATTGGGCTCCGGTGTCCTCTATGGATGGTTTTGAATACTACCCAAGCCTGTCCAAAGATGGCCGCTATCTGGCGTACAGCTATGCCAAAGCCGGTCAGTTAAAACATGCACTGATGCTGCAGGATTTAACCACCCAGCAAAAATACACCCTGGTGGACAATGGCACCGATAATTTTGGAGCAGGTTTCAGTCCGGATGGCCGTCAGATTGCTTACCAACGCCTGCACTTCAGAGAACACTGCGAAATCCGCTTATTAACCCTGGCTGACGATGAATACCGTTCCGTATTGAAAGACGAAAAGCTGACAGACTGCGGCAAAAACAGCGTGTCAGCCCGAATTAGCTGGTCACCGGACGGGAATTCTTTGTTGTATTCGAGCTCCGAAGCTGAAGAAGCTCGGATGGCCATATTCAGTTATGATTTTCAGACAAAAAATGCCAGAAAGCTGTTACTACCTTCGGCCCAAGGCTTTGGTGATTTTGTCGCTCGTTACTCTAATAAAGGCGATCAGATCGCTTTTTTGCGGGATATTGCCAGTGAAGCGGTGCAGTTATGGCTGATGGATTTGCGAAGTCAGGAAACTGCGATGCTGTTAAAGTTGGAAAATGCTTATCCGGGAGATCTGGTTTGGTCTAAAGACGATCAAACGATCTTTTTTCCATCATTTGCCAACAGTATAGAGAAAGTTGATCTGGCAAAACCAGTCCAGAAAACTGCGATAGTAACGGACAACAGGATCTATGAGATTTTGCTTACCCCACAAAATAGATTTATTGGCAGCATAGGCCGCTTTGGGGCTTATTACGTAAAGAAATATAACAACAAAGTGGTAAATGCGGAGCAACGGAATGAAACAGTTTTTAAATCAAACCGAGATGAAAATTTGGTTGCTGTCAATCCAAAAGCAGATAAGCCGTTAGCAGTTGTTTCTAAGCGGACGGGATTGCCACAAATCTGGCTGTCTTCTGCCAACGGCGAACAGAAGATGATCAGCAATTTTAAGAAGCAGGTTACTATTTCTGAGATGAAGTTTTCTATGTCAGGAAACTATTTATTGGCACTTATTGATCAACAACTCTGGGTTTTTACCGCTGAGGGTGGCAAAAAAGCCTTAGCTGAAGACAATACTCCAACGAAAAATATCAGCATAGATCCACTCTCTGACGCATTTTTTTATTCAAGCAATACTTTAGGACGCTGGAAGGTGATGAAGTACGATCCTTTAAATAACAGCTCTGAACTGGTTTTAGCAGGGGCTGATTTATATGAATACAGCAGCAAAGGAAATTATTTGTTAACAAGAGATGCGGAAACTCGAAAATATAGCTTGTTGTATCAGAATAAAGAAATGGAATTGTCTGCTGAATTACTTAACAGACTGGTATTCGATCCTCGAATCGAAGTTTCTGAACAAGGAATTTATTTTAGTGGTCAGGATGAAAAGAATAACAACAATGTGCTTTTTTATTCTTTTAAGGAACAGAATATAGTGGCTACCGGAGAAGGGTCAGAGCTGTATACAAGCCGCTTCAGCCTTAGCTCAGACGAGCGTTTTATTTATCTTGTTATTGGTGATACCAGGGATATTGATATAGCGGTACTGAACGTTACACCATAAATTAATTAAAAAATTATATGTAATTCATCAGCTCAATTTTCAAGTTGTCGAGCAAACTCAGTGGCGTCTAATCACCACTTGAGGTCAAATCGATGAAAAGCTTAGTAAAATTGGTAGCTGTTTCCTTATTTATGTTTGCTTCTGTTCAGGGGAATTCAAATGTTGAATCTGTGTTAGGAGCTCAGTATCAGCAATGGTTGGTTAATACCTGCCCAATCTATCCAACTTGTAAGCAAGAATTTCAATCTGTAGTTACAGATACTGTAACAATCGAAGAAAAACAGATGCCATTGATGGCTAATACCTGCCCTATTTACCCAACTTGCAAGCAGGAGTTTGCATCTGAACTTGCATGAATAATTCCTGTAACGGCTTGAGGCTTGTTTTTTGTATCATTTTTTAAGAGTCTCAACATTACCGCTGAATTCGTTATAATCCGCTTGGGCATATGCAACAGGCGGGTTTATTTTTTATGCAGGAAACAGCAGAGTACCTGAGCTTCGGACCATGGCGGTATCTGCGTTCTGTGGGCAAACTGCAGCATTTTGAGGCGCAGGAAAGTCTGACGCTGGAACCCCGTCTGCATAAACTGCTGAACTATTTTATTGATCATTCTGAGCTGGTATTAAGCCGCGATACCCTGCTGTCTGATGTCTGGGGAGATGGGGCTGGTTCAGATGAAGCTTTGACCCGCGCTATTGCCGCACTGCGCAAGATTTTGCAGGACAGCCGCACTCAGCCCACTTACATAGCAACCTTGTCTAAAAAAGGCTACTGCTGGATGGCTCCTGTAAAAGTGGAGCAGGCGCCGGTTGCACCGGCTATTCCGGTTGGAGATGGGCAGCAGCTGATATCTCAGCCTGTTGCCCATGACGGGTCAGCAGTGCTGCATTGGCAATGGCAGCGTAAATTAAGGCTGAAAAAGGCGCGCCATATCTGGGTCAGCTGCGTAGTGCTGTTGCTTTTTAGCTTTGCTTTTGTGTTTTTGTTTAATCAGATGAACCAAAAAGCCAGCCTGCCACGTTACCTGCAGATGACGCCGCTCAGTGCGCAGGATGGCATTGAACGTATGCCATTGTTGGATAACCTGAAATCGATGTTGTTGTATCAGCACAAGGGGCCAGGCGATGGCAAGGAATGGCGCTGGGCCGCACAGCAACTGAATTCGATGCAGGTGCGGCATGACAATGCGGCCTATCAGCAGTTATCTGAAGCCAGTTGGCTGAATGCTGAAGAGATTATTTTCCGTGCAGTACAGGACGACAAATGTGTATTCTGGCGGCAACAGGTTCAACCAGAATTTCAACCGGCAAGTACCTTGTTTTCCTGCCACTTTTTCGTCGAAAAAGGTCAGGTCCGGCTGGCGGATGGATTGTTGTGGCTGGATAAAGACCAAGAGTCGGGGCAGATGCAGCTCTGGCACTGGAAAAATCAGCGTCAGCAGTTGTTATTGAATTTCCCGGCCGACTGGCGTGAGGTCAGTCATCTGCTGTACCGTCTGAATAAAGCCTATATGTTGGTGCAGCTTGGGTTCAGTCAGTCCATGCTGATTGAACTGGATCTGGATTCGCTGATCTGGCGGGAGCTGAAATTATTTAACTTCCGCGCTGATCAACTGGCCTGGTGGGATGAACAGGAGCTGTTGATCAACCATGGGCCTGAGCGTTTTGCCGCTTTGTCCTTACGTACAGGCAATGAACGTGTTTTTGGCGAGCTGACCACCAATCTGGCAGATGTCAGCCGGGTGGGAGATTCGCTGCTGGCTGTCAGCCCTAAAGACGCAGTCACAGATTTGTTTCAGCTGCAATGGGCTGACGGGGACGTCCCTGAATTACGCAGTTTTTCCCCCAGTAACCGAAGCGAGACTCTGATGCTGCGCCGCCCTGGTCAGTATTATTTTATGTCGGAGCGTTCTGGTTTGCCGCAGCTCTGGTTGCTGGATCAAGGCAAACTCAGGCAACTGACCCAGTTTGTGCAGAAGGTACGGGTAGAACAGCTGTTATGGTGGCAACAACAACTCTGGCTGGTGATGGAGCAGCGTCTTTGGCGCTGGGATGACAATACGGGGCAGCTACTTCCCTTGTTTGAAGCCCGTGCAGGTGCAGAACACTTTGAAATCTGCAACGACAGACTCTATTGGACTGAGCGTGACAGCGTGGGCTGGTCTTTGTTTGAGTGGCATCAGCGTCAGCCAAAAAAGCTGCTGGAACATGCAGTTCAGGTACTGTGCGGACCAGAGCAGCAACTGCTGGTGCAATTTGATACACACCATCAGTTACAGCTGCTGGAACACGGCAAATTAAGGGATCTGGGCCTTCAACTGGACTGGCGCAGCATCGACAGCGCCCATATGGTCAGTGATCCACAGGCACTATTCTGGGTCTCCAACCTGAATCGGGTACTGAACCGCTATGACTGGCACAGCAAAAATATAACCCAATGGCAACTGCCGCAGCCAGTGCAGGCGTTGTATCTGTCACAAGGGGAGTTATTTGTGGAGCAGGCCAGAACCACGGACATGGATGTGGTCTGGCTGCATCCTGAGCAGTAACAGTTAAAGTGCTTTAAAGCTTTGTTCTGCGGCGAAAATAGTTTGAGCGAGGTCCGCATCACTGTGGGCCAGAGACAGGAAACCTGCCTCATAAGCCGAAGGGGCCAGATACACGCCCTGTTTCAGCATCAGGTGAAAAAAGCGTTTAAAGGCCTCAATGTCACAACGGGTGGCCTGATGGTAATTGGTCACCTGAGTCTCTGCGGTAAAGAACAGGCCAAACATGCCTCCTACCTGTGCAGTGGCCAGTGGAACGCCTGCCTTATCTGCGGCTTGTTTAACACCACTGATCAGCTGAGTGGTTTTCGCGGCGAGGGTTTCATAGACACCTGCTTTACGGATCTCGGTTAAGGCGGCCAGACCTGCCGCCATCGCGATAGGGTTACCGGATAACGTACCTGCCTGATACACACCACCCAAAGGGGCTATGTGCTGCATAATGTCGCGGCGGCCACCAAAAGCCCCAACCGGCATACCGCCACCGATAATTTTACCCAAAGTGGTCAGGTCAGGTTTGATACCGTAGTAGGCCTGAGCACCACCCAAGGCTACCCGGAAGCCTGTCATCACTTCGTCAAAAATCAGCACAGTGCCATGCTGGTCACACAAGCGGCGTAAGGCTTCCAAAAAGCCTGGCACCGGTGCGATACAGTTCATATTGCCGGCAACAGGTTCCACAATCACACAGGCCAAATCGGCGCCATGTTCAGCAAACATCTGCTCCAGCTGGATGATATTGTTAAACTCTGCCGTTAAGGTGTATTTAGCGAAATCGGCCGGTACGCCCGGGCTGTTGGGGACACCTAAAGTTAAAGCCCCTGAGCCAGCTTTCACCAGTAATGAGTCGGCATGGCCATGGTAGCAGCCTTCAAACTTCAGAATGCTGTTGCGGCCGGTAAAGCCCCGGGCCAGGCGAATCGCGCTCATGGTGGCTTCAGTGCCTGAGCTGACCATTCGTACCATTTCCATGCTGGGTACCAGCTCAGACACAGTTTCGGCCATCGTAATTTCGGCGGGACAAGGGGCGCCAAAACTCAGGCCCTTTTCGGCGGCTTTCATCACAGCTTCGCGAATAGCCGGGTGGTTGTGGCCCAGCAACATCGGGCCCCAGGAGCCTATGTAATCAATGTATTTATTGCCATCGACATCAAACAGGTAGGCACCATCGGCCCGGTCAATAAAAACCGGTGTGCCACCGACGCTTTTAAAAGCGCGCACTGGCGAATTCACACCGCCAGGAATGGTGTGTTGTGCCTGTTGAAATAATTGTTCGGAACGGGACATAAAATTTCCTTAAAAACAGCCTTGCTTAGCTTTGGCCTTTATTGCTGTACCAAGGCACTTCACACTCGTATTTGCTGACCAGTTGTTCTACCCCTAAGGTCAATGCAAACAGTGCCATCCGTACCAGGACGCCGTTATCGGCCTGACGGAAGATCGCCAGGTTCGGATTCAGGTTTAAGTCGTTATCCAGCTCATTGGCTTCCAGCCGGGAATCCCGAGGCAGCGGATGCATAATCACAGTGTTGGATTTGCAGTGGCGGGTATAAATTTCCTGATTCAGCCGGAATTTACCGCGGTATTTGTTGGCTTCTTCCTGCGACGGGAAACGCTCTTCCTGAATGCGGGTCTGGTAGACAATATCGGCGTTCAGGTTGCCTTCCAGTACATCGGTGATCCGGACTTGATGACCGGCATTTTCAATCAGACTGACAATTTCATCCGGCATCGCCAGCTCATTGGGAGCAATCAGGGTGAACTGAATGTTTTTATACAGTGCCAGCAGTTTTGACAGCGAGTGCACGGTACGGCCAAATTTTAAGTCGCCAATCATGGCAATATGCATACCGTCCATCTGCTGCTGGCTGGCGGCCAGCTCTTTTTCGATGGTGAATAAATCCAGCAGTGCCTGAGTCGGGTGTTCGTTGGCACCATCGCCGCCATTCAGCACAGGCACCCGGCTGCCTTCCGCAAACTCGGCGACTGAGCCGGCCTGTGGGTGGCGCATCGCAATCACATCGCTGTAGCTGCTGATCACCCTGGCGGTGTCAAACAAGGATTCGCCTTTGGACAGCGCTGACGACTGCATGCCGGTGGTTTCGCGCACCTCGCCGCCAAGCAGGTTAAAAGCACAACCAAAACTGACACGGGTTCTGGTGCTGGGTTCAAAAAACAGGTTACCTAAAATGGCTCCATCCAGCACTTTGGTGCGTTTCTGCCGTCTTGCATAAGGTTCCATGCTACGGGCAATGTCAAACACCTGTTGAATTTTGTCACGGTCAAACTGTTTAACGGAGAGAATGTGTTCGCCTTTGAAGCTCATATCAGTTGCTCTTCTGCTGAGGTTGTGCTGTGCCGGAACGGCAAAAAATCGGCCGTGATCATAGCAAAAAAGCTGACACAAAACGATTGTCTGCTGTGCTGCAGAGGTTGTTATGTCAGGGTTTAATCACCGCCAGAATCACTACGGCAAACAGGATCAGTACCGGTAGCTCATTAAAAATGCGGTAAAACCTGGCGCTGCGTTTGTTGCGGCTGTGACGGAAGTCGGCCAGTAACTTAAAGCAATAACCATGGTACAGATACAGCAGGCTGACCAGCACCAGTTTGAGATGCAACCAATGGCTGGCGGCAAACCAGGTGTTGCCATACAGATAAATAAGAGCCAGACCAAAAACAGCGGTTAGCACGGCAAAAGGCGTGACGAAATACAGCAGGCGCCGCTCCATAATGTTCAGCTGGGCATCGACATCGGCGCTCTGACTTTGGGCGTGATAAACAAAAAGCCGCGGCAGGTAAAAGAGACCGGCAAACCAGCACACCATAAAAATAATGTGAAAAGCTTTCAGCCATAACAAAGTCATATCAGATTGTTCTCTTTGGTCAATAAAACACGCACCTGATCCCAGCGGATAATACCCAGCAGGGATTCAGCCTGAGCCGGGTCGTAAATAGCGACCAGGCCACCTTTTTGTTCATCCAGTACCGCATGCACGTCGGCCATGGTGGCCTGATGATCCAGCTTCTGTACTGTGTCTCGTTTCAGCACAGTTTGCTCTGTCATCGCGGTAGTCAGGTCGTAATCCAGCCAGTCCAGACCTTGCTGGCTTTGCACCAGTAACAGCTGCTGCGGTTCTTTCTGGTCCAGCACGGCCTGAATATCCTGGTCGCTGGCGTTGTGCAGCAACAGGTAGTTTTTATCCAGCATGGCCAGCACCCCTACTTTCTGCAGCACGTCGTCAGCAGGCGCCAGCTTGTAAGGCAATTGCTGCAGCTCCAGCTGCAACACAAAAATGGATTTGTTTTTAAACAACTGCACTGTGGTGACATAAGCACAAATAATCACCAGCATGGCAGGCACTATGACGTCGGGGTTGTATGACAGCTCCATCACAGCCACCAAAGCAGCCAGTGGGGCATGCAAAGTGGCGGCCATAAAACCGGCCATACCCAAAGCACCGTAAGTGCCGGAAAATTCAGGCGCATCCGCCAGCCAGGACGGCAGCATCGACAAAATGGTGCCCATCAGCACACCAATACCAAATACCGGACCCACAGCGCCTCCTGGCACGGCCAGGCCGACAGCAACCACTGTCAGTAAAAACTTTGCCAGCAGGATCCCCAACAGTAACCAGAACTGGTCGGAGGCGGTCACAGAATAGAAAATAGCGCCTGTTTCAGCTCCCAGCGCTTGTGGGATCAGATGACCGACTGCTGCAGTCAATGCTGCAGCCACCAGCAGTTTCACTGCCAGGTGCCAGCCTCTGCTGAGTTTTAGCAACCAATAAATACTCTGGTTAAAGCCATAAGCAGCAGCGCCAATCCCGATACCACAGAGCACCAGATAGGGCAGGTGCCAGCCGCTGATGCTGATAATTTGCAGCGCGGCCAAATCGTTTCCCATGCCAAAGACGCCGCGGCTGAGCAGTGCCCCAACCACGGCTGACAACATCACAGGGATAAATACATGAATGCGGTACTCACGCAGCACCACTTCCATGACAAAAATGACTGCCGCCAGAGGGGTGTTGAACGACGCCGAAATGGCGGCGGCAATACCACAGCCAGCCAGAATACGGATACTGTTGTAAGGCAGTTGCAGATAGTGTCCAAGCTGACCGGCGGCATAAGCACCCAGATGCACAGAAGGGCCTTCGCGTCCGACCGAAAATCCGCTGGATAAAGCAATGATGCCGCCAAAAAACTGATAACAGGTATTTCGAAAAGGCAGCACACCGTAGCGGGTTTTTACTCGGTGGATCACATAGGCAATGCCGAGCCGGTAATGAGCCAGACCAATCAGCATCACCATCAGGCTGATCAGCAGCGCTGCGACAAAGGGCAGGATCCAGCGGTACTCCGCAGCAATGCCGGAAAAATCATCCGTTCTGTCCAGATAGAAACTTTGGATACCAATAATGGTCAGACGGAACAACAGGATCAGCAATGCAGCGGCCGCACCGGCAACCACAGCCAACAGACACAATTGCACTGAGGTCAGAGGAAATGCCAGTCTGAGGCGTAATTTTGCTTGCCAGTCTCGGGGTAATAACATGCTATGATCGGCTGTTCGAACCTGTGGCAAGTGTAACATAACTTATTGAGTAGTTTGATGAATCAAGTGCAGTTGTTATTTTGGTTACGCAGCCGTTGGCGTCAGTTGCTGTTGACTTTGGGCTTACTTGGGCTGGCCTGGTGGGCGGGCCAGATCTTTGGTAATTATTATTATCTGGAGCAGGTGAATCTGTTGTCGTCCCGGCTGGAAGAGAGCCAGCAACGCAGCAATAAAGTGACGGCTGAACTGAATGAGCGGCTGAAACAAAATGATTACCTGACGGCTGAACTGGCAGTGGAAAAAAGTGCCTCACAACTGCTGCAGAAAGATCTGAAGGCCCTGCAGCAAAAGTTGTTCGACACCCGCAAAGAACTGGCGTTTTACCAACGCATTATGTCGTCAGAACCTCAGGCATCAGGGGTGTTGATTGACAGTTTCAGTATCAGTAAAGGTGCGGCCCCTGGAAACTATCGCTTTAATCTGGTGCTGATCCAACAGGACCAGCAACGCAAATTCGCCAAAGGCACGCTGGAGCTGACGCTCAGCGGCTGGCAGCAGGACCAAAAAGCCAGCCAGGACTTGTTGAAGCTCGCGGGTTTCAGCAAAAGTGATAAAGCCTTTAGTTTTAAATACTTTCAGATTATTGAAGGCGAGTTCAGCCTGCCCGAAGGCTTTGCTGCTGAAAAAATAGAAGTTCAGTTGAAAGTGGCAGGCAATCGCAGCAGCCGTATAGAAAAGAGCTTCTTTTGGCCAAATGGCCAGTCTGGCGAAATACTTGAATAAATTAGTCAGGTATTGGATAATCCGCGCCCAGTTTGACCGGAGGTTTTATGTCTGAATTACAGGTTCCTATTCAGTTTACAGATGCTGCCGCCAATAAAGTGTTGGCGTTGGTCACAGAAGAGGAAAATCCGGAGTTAAAACTGCGGGTTTATATCACAGGTGGCGGCTGTTCAGGTTTCCAATATGGTTTCACTTTTGACGAGAAGGTCAATGACGGCGATCTGGTGGTTGAGAAAAATGGTGTGGTGATGGTGGTGGACCCGATGAGTCTGCAGTACCTGATGGGGGGGACGGTCGATTACACCGAAGGTCTTTCCGGCAGCCGCTTTATTGTGCAAAACCCCAATGCGACCACCACTTGCGGTTGTGGTTCCAGCTTTTCAGTCTGATCACTTGAGGCAGCATGTCAGCTCATGACGTGCTGCGCACATCCAGCTAGTTCCTTAATCTTTTTCTTTGCTTTGTTCCCCTGACAGCACAAGTTTTTCATCGTTTAATCAACAAAAATCAGCGACAAATGCCGTGTTTTTTCTGCACTGAGCTGTACGCTCTCCTGAAGCTATGATTTAATGAAAGAGCTTTATTTTTTTGCTTATTGGGACATCCCATAAGCTTTTGGATTTTTATTTGGCAGGAAGTTTAAGTAGTAAAAAGGGCGTGTTTATGCGCCAGGAGAACAATTAAATGAAAGGCACGAAAAGTGTAATCTCTGACGAGAACAAAAAGCTTTGTGTATGGTTAAAAAGGCAGCGCCAGGAGAAAGGACATACGATGCGCAGCCTGTCGGAAATTCTTGGAACTCCCCACTCTTTTATTGGCAAGGTTGAAAATCAGGAGCGTCGCCTGGACGTGATTGAATACGTGCGCTATTGCCACGCATTGGAAATTGATCCTATGGAAGGTTTACGGCAAGTGCTGGCAGACGCCTGAAGCTTGTCTTCTTTCAGCTGAAAAAATGCCGCTTATTGCGGCGTTTTTTTTATCAGCCAAAAACAAAGCAGAATGGCGGGTAAGCCCATGAACGCTGTCATGATAAAGAAGCGGTCGTAATCCAGCACTTCGACCCAGCCGCCAGAAAAACCACCAAGGAATTTGGGCAGTAACAACATCAGTGAGCTGAACAACGCGTACTGGGTGGCTGTGTATTGCAAATTCACCAACGAAGAGAGGTAGGCAATAAAGGCACTGGTGGCAATGCCTGCACTCAGGTTATCCATCGAAATTACCGCGATCAGCAAATTCAGCTGATGTCCTTGGGTGCTTAAATAGCTGAACAGTAAATTGGTCAGGGCACTGAGTACGGCCCCAAGCAATAGGATACGCAAAATACCAAAGCTGTTGATCAGCAGTCCGCCTAATGCGGCACCCAATAAGGTCATAATGACACCAAAGACTTTGGACACACTGGCCACTTCTTCTTTGCTAAATCCCATATCAACGTAAAACACGTTGGCCATCACTCCCATCACCACGTCGGTAATGCGGTAGCAGGCTATCAGGCTCAATATTAGAAGGGCATTCCAGCCGTTACGGCGGAAAAAATCGATAAAGGGTCCCAAAATAGCCGTATTGAGCCACTGCTTCAGACGGTTGAACGCTGAAGCCTGAGTGGTCTGATGTTGAGGTGGCAGCTGCTGTTCAGGCTCAGGAGATAACAGCGTATTCACCAGAGCCAGCCCCATACAGGCCGCCATCACCAGATAAGTGGACTGCCAGGCAACCAGCTGGTACTGAGGCTGGTGCTGACCAAACCAGGCGGCCAACCATAAAGTACCGGCGGACGAAAAGATCATCGCCAGCCGGTAACCGGCCAGATAGGATGCAGCTAAGGCGGCCTGTTGTTTATCCGGAGCACTTTCAATGCGGTACGCATCAATCGCAATGTCCTGCGTCGCAGAAGCCACGGCCAGCACTACGGCATAAGCCGCCATCAAATGCAGTTGTTGTTGTGGATCAGTTCCTGCCATCGCGACAATGGCCAGGATGATCAACAACTGCGAGGCGGCTAACCAGCTTCGGCGCCTGCCGAGTTTCTTTAAAAAGGGCAGGGCACAATGGTCCACCAAAGGTGACCAGAACAATTTAATGGCATAGGCCATCACCACCCAGCTGAAATAGCCTATTTGCTCACGTGATACGCCAGCTTCGCGTAACCAGAAGGATAAAACGCCAAAGACCAACATCAAAGGCAAGCCGCCACTGAAGCCCAGAATAAACACAGTCAGGACCGAACGACGGGCATAAAGCTGGATGGCGGAACGGGCAGAAGACAGCAGAGACAAAAACAGATACCAGCAGAAGGACGTTGCCGATTAGCTTACCTGTTCGGTGCAGAAGGTCAAGTCAGGGGCGGACCCCGACACAACTCAGAGGTAAATCGCCGTGACCATACAAAAACCCCAGGCAATACTGCAATTCGCGGCGCAACAGTTTGTTATGACGAAGTTCTGGTTCAGACCAGTATTCAATCTGATACAGCAGATGCCAGAACACCTGCTCTTTAAAACTTTCAGGCCTCAGATCGTGCACCCTCAGTTGCGACCATTCCTCCAGAGTATCCCAGACAAATAAATGCAGTTCACGGTAAGGCAGGTGACCACGTAAAAAGCGAGAGAGATAAAACACCAACTGGCGGGATTTTACATCGATAAAGCGACTGAGCATAACAGAGACCCTCAGAGGAGCCGGCCCCTGCCAACTCCATTGCCTGAAAGCAAGTATAGACGGCTTTAAGCCTCTGGCAGCAACACCACCTGTTTCAGCAGAATGGGTTGTTTAGGCACATTCTGCCAGCCAGTCACGGGGTCGGTATGAGTCTCCATGGTTTTGATGGCTTCGAGCACTTCAAAGCCTTCCTGAATTTGCCCAAAAACCGTGTAACCCCAACCACGGCCTGGGTCCAGGCTGCTGTTGTCATTCAGGTTAAAATAAAATTGGCTGGTCGCGGAGTGCGGGTCATTCTGCCGCGCCATCGCAATGCTGCCAAACTGATTTTTCAGTCCATTGCCGGATTCATTGAAGATGGGTTTAAATTCCTCAACTTGTGCCATGTTTTGTTTATAACCGCCTCCCTGCACCACAAAATCGGGCTCCAGCCGGTGAAAAATGGTGTTGTCATAGGCTTTTAAACTGACATAACTTAAAAAGTTGTTGACCGCTATAGGAGCCCGGATCCGATCCAACTCAACGGTGATCATACCGGCCGAGGTTATAAACCGTACTTTGGGGAACAGATTGTTTGGTTGCATATACTGCCCTTTTGGGGCTTCTGCAGCCTGAGCGACAGAGAACCCCAACAATGCAACACATAAATACAAAAACTGACGCATGCTCTGTTACCCCTTGGCGTAGCTGTGCCAGCTCTGATCTTTTAACAGCTCAGCCAGGACCTGCTCTGTCAGTACCCGCAGTTTGCCTTCAGCGACCGCTGTATCCAGTTTAAAGGGGCCTGAATAACTGCTTTTACCGGCATAAGCTTTGTCAAAAGAACCTGCACTGTTTTCAATGATCAGTTTCAGTTCGACGTCATTTTTCACCAGATGCTCGACGGTACGTTGATCCGCATCGGCATTCAGGCGGAGAATTTGCACTGTAATGCTGGTGGGGCTGCTTGATACCACCTGAGCCCCCTGCGCCTGAAATGCATTGGTTAATGAGATCTCCAGGGTTTCAGCCAGATTGTTACTGGTTGGGCGGGAATTCACTTTGGCACCATCGCGCAAAAATAACGTCTGATCGCTATTCCGTTGATCAATTACCTGCAGGCTAAACTCTGCGCCTTTTAACTCATTGCTCTGATGCCAGAACACCTGAGGTGACACGATAAAAGATGAGGTGGTGTTGCTGCAGGCTGTTAAGCCCAGACACAAAGCGACAAGCAGATAACGCATAATCAGTTCCTCTTCATAGCTTCTAAAATGACAAATTTCGGGTTGCCAGCCACCAGCCTGCAATGACCAAAGCTTTGTTTCAGATGGACATAGTACGGCAAATGCCGGTTGGCCACTACCCGCAACCGGCCACCTGCTTTCAGACAACGTTTGGCATCTTTGAACATTTGCAAGGCAATATGTTCAGTGACCGCCTGTTGTTGATGAAAAGGTGGATTGCAAATCACCCAATCCAGACTTTTATCCGGCTGCTGGCTCATACAGTCGTCAACCCTGAATTCCGCCTGAGCCGCTGACAGCTCCGGGTTCGCCTGCAAGCTGGCTTGCGCCGACGCAATGGCCTGGTAGGAATCGTCAAAAAACAGCAGCTGGGTCTGAGGCTGTTGTTGCATTAATGCCAACCCCAGTACGCCATTGCCGCAACCCAGGTCCGCCACTAATGAATTTTCTGTTACAGGCAGGTGTTCCAGCAAGAAACGGGCGCCGATATCCAGCTGTTCGCGCGAAAACACCGCCGGGTAATTGCTCAGGCTAAGGTTGTATTCCTCAAGAGTCCAGCTGGCAGCTGGTGACAAGTCACGAACCTGGCCATGCCAGTGGCAACGCAGGTAACGGCATTTTTTGTGTTGCAATGAAGCTTCCACTGAACCTAATTCCTGCCGGAATATATCCAGAAGATTCTGATGCAAATCTTTGGCTTTGCCTGCCGCCAGAATCACAGTATGGGGATGAATCACCTGGCTCAGTTTCTGTAACAGAAAACGCAGGTAACTGTGTTGCTGGGGAATTTTCAACAGCACCAGATCCACTTTATCCGGCCAGGCCTGCAGGCTGTCTAGCCAGTTCAAGGCGGACGCAGACAGTTGGTTTTGCGCTCTGTTAAACAACGCGGCCTGTTGGCTGATATAGGAATCCCCGATGCTGCAGTGCGGATGCTCGCCAATGGCACAGGATAAAGTGCCAAAGCTGTCATTGAGCAGTAACACCGAACTGCCGGCTTTATGCTGCAGTGCCTGCAGACCCTGTTCAATCAACAGCTCGTCAGCCGCATCCCAGGCCTGTAAACTGCGGTTTTTCTGTTCCAGGGGCCAACGGTGCAACTGCAGTTCAAGGCCGGCACAGGAAAATTTGATGGTCATGCTGAATCATTCATAACAAAAGGAGCGCTATTTTGACAGAAGGCCCAGGTGGCGACAACGGTCAGTCTTATCAGCAACTCTGTTTACCCGGCGCTACGCTGCACTACTGGCCAGATTGGCTCAGTGCCAACGAAGCTCAGAGGTATTTTGATCAGTTGCAATACCAGCTGAACTGGCAGCAACCACAATTACGGCTTTATGGCCGGGCTGTGCCCATCCCCAGGCGTCAGGTCTGGATGGGCGATCCGCACTGCAGCTACCGTTATTCAGGTGTATTGTTTGAACCAGAACCCTGGCATCCGTTGGTACTGGAACTGACCAACAGGCTGAATCAGCATCTGGGGTTGGGCTTTAATGCGGTGTTGCTGAACTGGTATTCCAGCGGCGAGCAGCACATGGGATGGCATGCCGATGATGAGCCTGAACTGGGGGATGCACCGCAGATTGCGTCGTTAAGTCTTGGCGAAGCACGCTGGTTTGAACTTCGTCACCAAAGTCAGTTGATGCAGTTTAAACTGATGTTGCAGCATGGCTCACTGCTGCTGATGGGCGGCGAGTGTCAGCGGTACTGGCAACACCGGGTGGCCAAAATGGCGAAAGCACAGCAGGGACGTATCAATCTGACTTTTCGGAAAATGATAAAAACTGCAAAATAAATATATTTTTTCAGCCGCAGCATAGGCTTAGCCGTATTTGCACCGATGCTGGGCTGACAACACAGATGCCCTTAACTAGAGTGAAGAAGAGGAGCAATCAAGGAGACGAGCTATGTTGGTTCATACGTTAATAGAACAGAAGTTGCTGCACGCTTTTGATCCTGTGTTCCTGGATGTGGTGAACGAAAGCCATATGCACAGTGTTGGCCCAGGGGCAGAATCGCATTTTAAAGTCGTGATTGTGACCCCTGCTTTTGAAGGACAGCGGTTGTTACAACGGCACCGTTCCGTGAATGCTGTGGTCGCAGAGGAGCTGGCTGAAAAAATCCATGCTTTAGCCTTGCATACCTACACACCGAGCGAGTGGTACGAGTATTACGCTGAAAAACCACCGGCATCACCTAAATGCCTTGGCGGCAGCAAACGCGATAAACTGCCAGTCACGGAGTAGGGCGCCTTGGGCGCCTTTTTTCTGCCTGTGGTTTTTTCGGTCGAAGAGACGCCTGGTACTTTATTTGCAGTAAAGCTGCAGGTATCTTCTCTGATCAGACCTGTTTTTCAGGTTAACGGCTTAAACTAGCTGGCAATTTTCAACCACGAATAGGTTTAGTTATGGTTATTCAACCTAAGATCCGCGGCTTTATCTGCACCAATGCTCATCCTGTAGGTTGCGCTGAACACGTCAAAGAGCAAATCGATTACGTCAAACAACAAGGCGCTATTGCTCAGGGGCCGAAGAATGTGCTGGTCATTGGCGCTTCTACGGGGTATGGCCTGGCGTCCCGTATCAGTGCCGCTTTTGGTTCTGGTGCTGCTACCTTGGGCATTTTCTTTGAAAAAGAGCCAACCGAAGGTAAGACTGCGTCAGCAGGTTGGTACAACACTGTGGCTTTTGAACAGGCCGCTTCTGCCGCTGGTTTATGGAACAAACATATCAACGGTGATGCCTTTACCGATGAGCTGAAATCTCAGGCTATTGATCTGATCCGTCGTGAGATGGGCAAAATTGATTTAGTGGTGTACAGCCTGGCCGCTCCACGCAGGAAAGACCCGGTCTCTGGTGAAGTGTACAGCTCAGTATTGAAGCCTATTGGTCAGTCTTACACGGCTAAGAATCTGAATACCAGCAAACGTGAAATTGAAGAAGTTTCAGTGGAGCCGGCCAATGAGCAGGAAATTTTCAATACCGTCAAAGTGATGGGTGGCGAAGACTGGGAGCGTTGGCTGGACCAACTGCAGGCGGCTGGTGTGCTGGCTGATGGTTGTCAGACTGTGGCTTACACCTACATAGGGAAAGAACTGACCTGGCCTATTTATGGCAAAGCAACCATAGGGAAAGCGAAGGAGGATCTGGACAGAGCTGCCACCGCTATTACCGACAAATTAGCCAACTTAAAAGGCCATGCTTATGTAGCATCACTGAAAGCATTGGTGACTCAGGCCAGTTCTGCCATCCCAATTATGCCGTTGTATATTTCGTTGCTGTACAGAGTGATGAAAGAGCAGGGCAGCCACGAAGGTTGTATCGAGCAGATTTATGGTTTGTTCACGCAGTGCCTGTATAACAGTCAGCGTCAGCTCGACGAAGCTGGCCGTCTGCGCATGGACGGCAAAGAGCTGGCGGACGAGATTCAGGGGGCTGTGAAAGAATTGTGGGGCCAGGTGACGACTGACACTATTGACAGCCTGACGGACTACAAAGGCTACCATAATGAGTTTTTACGGCTGTTTGGTTTTGGCTACAGCCATGTGAACTACGAAGCAGATGTTGAGGCCTTATTGCCATTGAAAAATCTGGTGTAATGAAGAAGCCGCAGCGATGCGGCTTTTTTTTGCCGGTGATCTGATCATCTGTCGACTCATCTCGCCTGTTTTCAGGAGCTGAATTCGTCTAAAACTAAAGTTGGATTGCTTGTTTGGTCGCTTCAGAGGCAAAGCCGACAAAGTTGACTACACTAGGTTTCGGTCGGCCGAAATGCCTGAATAATTTGTTGATTAACATAGATAGACCGCGGCAATAGTGCTAGAATCCGCGACTTTGGTACGTGTGTCCTAATGGTGGGATTGTCGCTCAGTCATTACTGTTTCAGGATGCGCTGCGAAGGCAAGTAGCCGAAAAACCAGGCCCAGTTTCTTTCCGTTAAAGTAGTGCAAGTACGTATGATAAAAATCAAAAAAGGATTGGACATTCCCCTCGCGGGCAGTCCTAAACAAGAAATCCATGATGGTCCGTCCATCAAACATGTCGCTGTACTTGGCGAAGAGTATGTCGGTATGCGTCCCACAATGCTGGTTGAGGTTGGGGATCGTGTTAAAAAAGGTCAGGCGCTTTTCGAAGACAAGAAAAACCCTGGCGTTTTATTTACCGCTGCTGTTGCCGGTACAGTCAAAGAGATCAACCGCGGTGCCAAACGTGTTCTGCAATCTGTGGTGATTGAGGCCGATGGTGATGATGCCATCAGTTTTGACCAGTACGATGCGGCTCAGTTGGCCAGCCTGACCGGTGAACAGGTTCGCAAGAACTTACAGCAGTCCGGTTTATGGGCTGCTTTCCGCACCCGTCCTTTCAGTGCCATTCCTGCGGTAGACAGTGACGCTCGTGCTATTTTCGTCACTGCGATGGATACCAATCCATTGGCAGCCGATCCGGCGCTGATCATTGCCCGCCGTGCCGATGACTTTAGCCGTGGTCTGGCAGTGTTGTCCCGCCTGAACAGCAAAGTGTATCTGTGCAAAAAAGCGGGCAGTTCAGTGCCTGCTGTGCCTTCTGTACAGGTGGCTGAGTTTGATGGCCCGCACCCGGCTGGTTTGCCTGGTACTCATATTCACTTCCTTGATGCGGCCAGTTACACCAAAGTGGTGTGGCATATCGGTTATCAGGACGTGATCGCCATTGGCCATTTGTTTGCAACTGGCCAACTGGATAGCAGCCGTGTGATTGCTTTAGGCGGGCCGGTTGTAAAAAATCCTCGCTTAATCAGCACGTTACTTGGCGCATCTTTGGCTGAGCTGACTCAAGGTGAACTGACTGAAGGCCAAAACCGGGTTATTTCAGGGTCAGTGCTGTCTGGTAAAACTGCGGTGGGCGTGCATGGCTATGTCGGCCGTTACCATGTTCAGGTGTCAGTGCTGGCTGAAGGTTATGAGAAAGAGTTTATCGGTTGGGCTATGCCTGGTTCTGACAAGTTCTCCATCACCCGTGCTTATTTATCTCATTTGAATCCAAAACGTTTGTTTAATATGACGACCTCGACCAACGGTTCAGATCGCGCCATGGTACCTATCGGTAACTACGAGCGGGTGATGCCACTGGATATTCTGCCGACGCTGCTGTTACGCGACCTGTTGGTTGGCGATGTGGATGAGGCGGTCGCCTTGGGTTGTTTGGAACTGGATGAAGAAGATCTGGCGTTGTGCAGCTTTGTCTGCCCAGGCAAATACGACTACGCCTCAGCACTGCGTAGCTGCCTGACCAGCATCCAGAAGGAAGGCATATAATGAGTCTGAAGCATTTCTTAGAAAAGATTGAGCCGCAGTTCGAAAAAGGCGGCAAACATGAGAAGTGGTATGCCCTGTATGAAGCTGTGGCTACCATTCTGTATACCCCTGGACTGGTGAATAAAACCGGTACTCATGTGCGTGACAGTATTGACCTGAAACGGATCATGATTTTCGTCTGGTTGATGTTATTCCCGGCTTTGTTCTTTGGCATGTTTAATATTGGCCACCAGTCCGTTCTGGCGCTGCAGGCCGGTTTTGGTATGCCTGATACCTGGCAGGTTGCATTGTTCCAGGCCTTTGGTGGTGAATTAACTGCTGAATCGGGTTGGGGCAGCAAAATGTGGTACGGGGCCTGCTGGTTCCTGCCGATTTACGCTACTGTGTTTATTGTCGGTGGTTTCTGGGAAGTTCTGTTTGCTTCTATCCGTAAACATGAAGTCAATGAAGGGTTCTTCGTCACTTCTATTCTGTTTGCGCTAATTCTGCCTGCTTCTATTCCGTTGTGGCAAGCTGCTTTAGGTATCACCTTCGGTGTGGTTGTGGCGAAAGAAGTGTTTGGCGGTACTGGCCGCAACTTCTTAAATCCGGCTCTGGCTGGCCGTGCTTTCCTGTTCTTTGCTTACCCGGCTGAAATTTCAGGCGACAAAGTATGGACTGTGGCAGACGGTTATGCAGGCGCTACCTGGTTGTCTAATGCGGCCAATGGTCAGGTGTCTGACTGGTCTATCAATGCACAGTGGTGGGACGCATTCTACGGTTTTATTCCGGGTTCAGTCGGTGAAACCTCATTCCTTGCGCTGATGATCGGTGGTCTGGCGTTGATCTACTTCCGCATCGCGTCCTGGCGCATTGTGGCCGGTGTCATGATTGGTACCATTCTGTTCTCTACCCTGTTTAACCTGATTGGTTCTGAAACTAACCCCATGTTTGCCATGCCCTGGTACTGGCATATCGTGTTGGGTGGTTTTGCCATTGGTATGTTCTTTATGGCCACCGACCCTGTATCAGCCTCATTTACTGACAAAGGGAAGTGGGCGTACGGCATTCTGATTGGTTTTATGGTTGTGATGATCCGTGTGGTGAACCCTGCCTATCCAGAGGGCATGATGCTGGCGATTTTATTCGCTAACCTGTTTGCTCCTTTATTCGATTACATGGTTGCTCAGGCGAACATCAAACGGAGGCTTGCTCGTAATGTCTAGCAATAACGATTCTATCGGCAAAACCTTTTTTGTGGTGATTGCCCTGTGTCTGGTTTGCGCTATTTTTGTAGCGACGGCGGCTGTCCAGCTGCGTCCGAAGCAAGCTGAAAACAAGTTGCTGGATTCCCAGAAGAATATTCTGATTGCGACCGGCCTGTTGTCTGGCACTGATATCAAAGATCTGTACAGCAAGCATATTCAGGAACGTTATGTAGACCTGAATACGGGTGACTTTGTTGAAAAGCCAGCTGGTTATGAATACCGCAAAGCGATGAAAGACCCGGCTAGCAGCGTTAAGCTGGAGGGGGCTGAAGATCTGGCGTCTATCAAATCCCGCGCCAATATAGCACCTGTGTATTTTGCCTATAACAACGGTGTGGATTCAGGTGAATTGTCTGCCATCGTTCTGCCTATTCATGGTTACGGTTTATGGTCAACCATGCATGCCTTTCTGGCGTTGGACAAAGACGGCAATACCATTAAAGGGTTGAATTACTACGAACATGGCGAAACGCCGGGTTTGGGTGGCGAAATTCAGAACCCGAAATGGGTGGCTCAATTTGTTGGTAAAAAACTGTTGGATGACGCAGGTCAGCCAGCAATCAAAGTACTGAAACCAGGCAATGCCAACCCAGCTTCAGCCTCTGAAGTGGATGGTCTGTCTGGCGCCACTCTGACCAGTAATGGTGTGCAACATACCTTTGATTTCTGGACTGGTGCCAAGGGCTTTGCCCCGTTCCTGGCGAAAGTTCGTGATGGAGCATTAAACAATGGCTAGTGCAAAAGAAATTAAAACCGTCCTGTTTGGGCCTGTTTTTGCGAATAACCCAATTGCATTGCAGGTGTTAGGTATTTGTTCAGCCCTGGCTGTAACAACCAAAATGGATAAAGCTTTGGTAATGGGGATTGCGCTTACTTTGGTAACTGCATTCTCTAACCTGTTTATCTCATTGATCCGTAATCACATACCTTCAAGTGTGCGTATTATCGTGCAAATGACCATCATCGCGTCTTTGGTGATTGTGGTCGATCAAATCCTGAAAGCCTTTGCCTACAATGTGGCCAAAGAGCTGTCGGTATTCGTTGGTCTGATTATTACCAACTGTATCGTGATGGGGCGTGCTGAAGCCTATGCGATGAAAACAGGTCCTGGCATGAGTTTCCTGGACGGTATTGGTAATGGTCTGGGCTACAGTGTGCTGTTGCTGATCGTTGCTTTTATCCGTGAACTCTTTGGTTCAGGCACTGTGTTCGGCGTAGAAATTCTGCCACTCATCAGTGCTGGTGGCTGGTATCAGCCAATGGGTCTGTTGTTAATGCCGCCAAGTGCATTTTTCATCATCGGCCTGTTTATTTGGGTTCTGCGGACCTTCCGCCCTGAACAGCAAGAGAAGTAAGAGGGGCTGACATGGAACATTATTTAAGTTTATTCGTTCGCGCTGTCTTTATTGACAACCTGGCGTTGGCCTTCTTTTTGGGTATGTGTACCTTTATCGCCGTATCCAAGCAGATTAAAACGGCCTTCAGTTTAGGTATAGCGGTGACCTTCGTTCTCGGGTTATCTGTCCCTGTAAACCAGTTGGTGTATCACAACCTGCTGGCTCCTGGTGCTTTGGCTTGGGCTGGTTTGCCAGAAGCGGATTTAAGCTTCCTTGGCTTTATTACTTATATCGGTGTGATTGCAGCATTGGTACAGATTGTTGAGATGTTCCTCGACAAATACGTACCTGCGCTTTACAACGCCTTAGGGATTTTCTTGCCTCTGATCACAGTAAACTGTGCAATTTTCGGTGCTGTGGCCTTTATGGTTGAGCGTGATTATGCCTTCGGTGAAAGTGTGGTGTTTGGTTTAGGTAGTGGTATTGGCTGGACTCTGGCTATTACCCTGATGGCGGCTGTGAGTGAAAAACTGAAGTACGCGGATATCCCTGCGGGTCTGCGTGGTTTGGGTTCACGTTTTATCATGGTAGGCCTGATGGGACTGGGCTTTATGTCCTTCTCTGGCGTATCGCTGTAAGTAATTGCTGTAAAAGGAAAGATCAATGCAAGAGATATATCTTGGCGTTGGAATGTTCACCCTGTTGGTTGTAGCCCTGGTCGTTATGATCCTGGCTGCCAAAGCCAAACTGGTATCTTCAGGTGACATTACCATCAACATTAATGGTGATCCGAGTCTGGCGCTCAAAACCAAAGCCGGCGGCAAATTACTTGGCGCTCTGGCCGACAGAGGAATTTTCCTGTCATCAGCCTGTGGTGGTGGTGGTTCATGCGGTCAATGCCGCGTGCACGTTCACGCCGGTGGTGGTGACGTATTGCCTGTCGAAATGGGCCACCTGAACAAAACAGAACGCCGTGAAGGTTGTCGTCTGGCTTGCCAGGTCAGTGTAAAAACTGACATGGACATCGAAGTGGAGCCGGAAATCTTCGGTATTAAAAAGTGGGCCTGTACTGTTATTTCTAACGATAACAAAGCCACTTTTATTAAAGAACTGAAGCTGGCTATTCCGGACGGTGAGTCTGTGCCGTTCCGTGCCGGTGGTTATATTCAAATCGAAGCTCCTGCTCACCATGTGAAGTATGCGGACTTCGATATTCCTGAACAATACCGCGGTGACTGGGAGCGCTTTAAGTTCTTCACGCTGGAATCAAAAGTGGATGAGCCGACCATTCGTGCTTACTCCATGGCGAACTATCCGGAAGAAGAAGGCATTATCATGCTGAACGTGCGTATCGCGACGCCGCCACCAAACAACCTGACGTTGCCATGCGGTAAGATGTCGTCGTACATCTGGAGTCTGAAAGCCGGTGATAAAGTAACTATTTCTGGCCCATTTGGTGAGTTCTTCGCCAAAGACACCGACGCAGAAATGGTATTTATCGGTGGTGGTGCTGGTATGGCACCGATGCGTTCGCATATTTTCGACCAGCTGCGTCGCCTGAAATCCAAACGTAAGATCACCTTCTGGTACGGTGCCCGTTCCAAACGTGAAATGTTCTACGTGGAAGATTTCGATATGCTGCAGGCGGAAAACGACAACTTCCAGTGGCATGTGGCCTTGTCTGATCCTCAGCCAGAGGACAACTGGACGGGTTACACCGGCTTTATTCACAACGTTATTTATGAGAACTACCTGAAGAACCACAAAGCGCCAGAAGATTGTGAGTTCTACATGTGTGGTCCTCCAATGATGAACAAAGCGGTGATCAATATGCTGAAAGATTTAGGCGTAGAAGACGACAACATTCTGTTGGATGACTTCGGCGGTTAAAGCCACAGCGACCTCTGCAAAAGCCAGCGTGATGCTGGCTTTTGTTTATCTGTTTGACGGCGGCTGGTGCGGGCAGCGCAAACAAAGGCGGCAGATCAGCCGGCTGAATTGTGTTACACTGCGCGCCAGTTTTATCTCCCTTCAGGTGTGGTATGGAAATTTATATTCTGACCTTTGTGGTGCTGCTGGTGGTGATCCTTGCCATGGCGGTGGGTTATATACTGCAACAAAAAACCATAGCGGGTAGCTGTGGTGGCTTAGGTGCTTTAGGGATTGAAAAAGCCTGCGACTGCGATACGCCGTGCGAACGACGCAAAGAGCGTTTACGTAAAGAACAAGAGTGGCAGCAAAACAAAATTATCTGATACTGCAGTGATGGTCTGCTTACAGAACATCACCGGTGTTTTTTCTGAATGACCTGCCTGCTTGCAGGTCTTTTTATTTATGGGGTATCGAATTATGGCATTTCCAATTCCAGTGGCGGTTGCTGATTTAACGTCAGCCCTGACAGAGCCGCAGTGGGACGCATTGTTAGTGGTGGCTGAAGACTTCTCCGCATTAGCTACGGAAAAACTGCAGGCCGCTGTGACTGCTTTGCAACAGATTGACCGGCGTATTGGCAAAGAAACTGTGTTGTGTCAGACCGATGTAGCACCGGGCGGGCGGCTGGTTTTAGCAGCGACAGGACCACTGCACCGGGATTACGATGACGTACGTGCTTTTGCGGATGCCGCGAAGCAAGCTGTGACTCAGGCCAAAGCTGCAGGCGCCCGTTCGCCTTTATTACTGGTGCTGGCGCCGCAAACAAAGGAGTTCGCACAGGCTCAGGCTGTTGCTTACCTTGGGGCTTGCCAGGCCTTATGGCAGCCGCTGGAAGGCCGTGAGGCGCTGGGTGAAAGTAAAGTGGAACCTGTGCACCAGATTGGTGTGGTGGGCATCAGCAGCGCAGAGGCTGACTACCTGAATGCAGTGGAAGCAGGTAAACGTCTGGCGCGCGACTTGTGTGGTACTGAGCCTGAGCGTATGGCACCACGCCGCTTTGCTGATTATTGCGTCGAGGCGTTTGCCGGCACTGCAGTGTCGGTGACAGTGCAAACGGATGTGATGCAGCTGAACCAGGATTATCCGCTGCTGATGGCGGTGGCCCGCTGTTCATTGCAGGTGGAACGCCATAAACCTGCAGTGATCCGTCTGGAATACCAAGGGGAAGGTCCAATCGAACAGACCTTGTTGTTTGCCGGAAAAGGCCTGGTGTATGACACAGGGGGCGCCGATTTAAAAACCGGCGGTGCCATGGCGGGTATGAGCCGGGATAAAGGTGGCGCCGCTGCAGTGGCAGGCTTTTTAAAGACTGTCGCCTTGCTCAGGCCAAAAGGCTTAAAAGTCGTTGCTGAAATTGGTGCTGTGCGCAACAGCATTGGGGCAGATGCCTTTGTGCCGGACGAAATTATCCAAAGCCATGCAGGTGTACGGGTCCGTATTGGCAATACGGATGCGGAAGGCCGCCTGGTGCTGGCCGACCTGCTATCCCATTTGCGGGAAGAGGCCAAAACGGCTGTGAATCCGGTTTTGTTTTCCATCGCGACGTTAACAGGTCATGCGGCCCGCGCTGTCGGGCCTTACAGTGCATTGGTTGAAAACGGTGCCGCGCGGCAGCAACAGTTGTCGGCTCAGTTGGCGCAGGTGGGGGATGTGTGGGCAGACCCAAGTGAAATCTCACGCAGCCGCCGCGAAGACTTCAGCTTTATCAAAGGCCGCAGCTGTGCCGACGATATTTTAAGCTGCAACAACGCACCTTCCTCCGTGACACCACGGGGTCATCAGTTCCCTATGGCATTTTTAGTGGCGGCCTCAGGCTTGGATCAGCATGCGCTGGCATCAGAGCAGCCAGTGCCTTATTGCCATATTGATATTGCTGGCAGTGGCGTGGATGGGGGCGACTGGCAACACAGCAAACCTTCAGCGGCACCGGTGCAGGCACTGGCAGCGCTGTACTGCCGTTAATCGAAGGCATACAAAACCCGGAGCTCTGACTCCGGGTTTTGCATTTCTGATGCTGCAGTCGCCGTCCAGGCTGCTATGCTATAACCCTTTGAAGATAGTGAGAAAGTTCAATGAAATCTTTGCTGGACCGCTGGTTTCGTATCAGTGAGCGCCAAAGCTCATTAAAAAAAGAGCTGGTTGCGGGTCTGACCACCTTTATGGCCATGAGTTACATCCTGTTTGTTAACCCCAGTATGTTGGCGCAAGCCGGTATGGATGCTGGGGCTGTTTTTGTGGCCACCTGTCTGGCTGCTGCTTTTGGTTCTATCCTGATGGGGTTGCTGGCGAATTTGCCGGTGGCTTTGGCACCAGGTATGGGGCTGAATGCATTTTTTACCTATGTGATAGTGCTGGAGCAGGGGTATGCCTGGCAGACCGCGCTGGCGGCCGTGTTCTGCTCTGGGGTGTTGTTTTTATTGCTCAGTATTTTCCGCATCCGGGAGTGGATTATTCAGAGTATTCCTTTTGCGCTGAAGATGGGCATTGCCGCCGGTATTGGCATGTTTCTCGCGCTGATCGCATTAAAGACGGCGGCAGTGATAGTGGCAAGCCCAGCGACCCTGGTGAAATTGGGGGATTTACATGACCCTCGGGTGCTGCTGGCTATTTTTGGGTTCTTCCTGATTTTTGCGTTGGCGCATCGTAAACAACAGGCGGCGGTCTTTATCAGCATTTTGCTGATCAGTCTGATTGGCTTATGGCGTGGTGATGTGGAGTTCCACGGTCTGGTCGCGATGCCGCCAAGTCTGACACCGACTTTTCTGCAGCTGGATTTCGTCGCTGCGCTGCAATGGGCGATGATCCCGCTGATCCTCAGTTTGTTATTTTTGGATCTGTTTGATACGTCAGGCACTCTGGTGGCTGTCAGTCAGCGTGCCGGGCTGATGAAAGCCAATGGCCAGATCCCGCAGCTGGATAAGGCTTTATTGGCAGACAGCTCTGCCACTATAGCCGGCTCGCTGCTGGGCACATCCACGACAACCAGTTATGTCGAAAGCACAGCTGGTGTGGCTGCCGGTGGCCGCACAGGTTTGACAGCGGTAGTGACGGCGGCCTGTTTTCTGGCCGCGCTCTGGTTGTCACCGCTGGCCGCTATGGTGCCTGCTTATGCCACGGCAGGAGCTTTGTTTTATGTGGCGACCCTGATGCTCAGCAGTTTGCAGCATGTGCGTTGGGATGAGATCACAGAAGCTGTACCTGTAGTGGTGGTGTTGGTGATGATGCCACTGACTTTTTCCATTGCAGATGGCATAGGTATGGGGTTTATCAGCTACACACTGCTGTGTGCCATGACCGGCCGTTGGTCACAAACCAGCCTGAGTGTCTGGGTATTAACGGCGGTGTTTGTCGCTAAGTTTGTGTTTTCCTGATTGTGCAGGAACTGCAGTCAGATGGCGTCTGTACTTGTATCAGGCCTTATTTGCTTGTAGTTCCAGCAGGCTCTTTGTATGCTGATTGTCTTCTTTCAGGACGACGGTTGAACTACCCAGGGTATTCATGAGGTTACGCGAAACATTAGTGGTGTATATGCTGCCAGTGATGGTCGTGCCTTTGTTATTTCTGGGCTATTTGTCTTACCACTACAGCAGCCGCTACTATGAGCAGCAGTTGTTTGCCCAAAGTCAAAAACAGCTCAATGCTGCCCGGCAACACTGGGTGCTTGGGTTAAAACATTATCAGGATGCACTGGCGTTGCTGAGCCAGCAACAAACTGTCAGCCGTTATCTGGCCGGGGACGCAGACACCGAAACGGCAGTGATCGACATGTTTGAGCAGTTTCGTTCGGTGAACCCTGATGTTGCTGGTGTCAAGTTTGTTCGTCTGAATGGCGATTACCAACTGCGTTTACCTTTGGATCAGCAACTGAAGGACGCCAACCGGCTGCGCAACCAATATTTCTCCTCATTGCAATCGATGATTGGCGATCAGAGCTTTTTTTTGTCGACTGAGTACGGCTCGGATCAAATCAATCTTTTTGTGGCGCAGAAACTGTATCAGGCCAGATACAGTGGCAATGATATTAAAAAGGTCTGGGGTTATCTGGTGCTGGTCATTAAACCCAACCTGTTTCGTCAAGTGCTGCTGCAGCTGAAATCCCCGCAGCAGGTGCCGCTGTTTATCAGCAATTCGGCCAATATTGCCTTTGCAGAAAATCCGTTGCTGATTGGCAGTGTATTTGGGCCCGCCAATTTTCAGCAATTGCAGCAGAGTGTAGGGCATTCTGAATACGAACAAAGCCTGCTGTTAGGGCAACGTATGTACGTCACCGGCATCGAACTGGATGGCCCTTATCAGTTGCTGCTTGGTTTAACACCAGAGCTGGTGCGGCAGCACCTGGGTTACAAACCCCTGTTATTTGCGGTATTCAGCCTTATTTTTGTGATAGGGCTGCCACTGTTTTTTTATTATGTACTGGCACGTTTTATTCTGACCCCCATTCAACAACTGACCAATGCAAAGACCACAGTGGGGCGCGGGGATTTGACGGTTCTGCTACCGGTGCAAAAACAGGATGAAATGGGGGACATGTTCGCCGCGTTTAACGTGATGGTCAGGCAGCTGCGGGTCTATCGGGAGCGGGAACGGGCTTATCAGCAACAGCTGGAAGATAAAGTGATCAGCCGGACTCAGGATCTGGCCAAAGCCAATAGTCAGTTGGAAGAAACCAACCATCAACTGGTGCAGGCTCGGGAAGTGGCGGAACAGGCCAGCAGGCTGAAAAGTGCTTTTCTGGCCAATATGAGCCATGAGATCCGCACTCCACTCACCGCCATCCTTGGTTTTAGCGAACAAGCGTTGCAAGAGACGGACCCTCAGCGTCAACGTGATTACCTGCAACGGGTTCGTAGCAGTGGCGACCATCTGCTGGCTTTAATCAATGATGTACTGGACTTGTCTAAAATTGAGGCGGACAAACTGGAGCTGCTGACAGAGCCATGCTCTTTAGCATCGTTGTTGGACGATACCTTTCAACTTGTCAGGCAGCAGTCGGAACAAAAAGGCTTGCAGGCTGAACTGAACCTCAATTTCCCCTTACCTGAAATACTGAAGGTCGACAGCCTGAGGTTCCGCCAGGTACTGATAAACCTGACCAGCAATGCAGTGAAGTTTACCCGGCAGGGGAAGGTGGTGATCAGTGTCAGTTATTTGGTGCCGCAGGAACAGTTATCGATCCGGGTTCGAGATACAGGTATTGGTATGACCCAGCAGGAAATGAATCGTTTGTTTCAGCCTTTTGTGCAGGCCGATGCCGCTGTTACCCGACATTTTGGCGGTTCAGGGTTGGGCCTCTGTATTTCCAAACGCCTGATGCAGCAAATGCATGGTGATATTCTGGTGGAAAGTGTCAAAGGGGTCGGCAGTTGTTTTGAAATCAGGATGAACTGCGAACATCAGCATCTGAGTCTGGTGTCTGAATTTACCCAAAAACCGGCTGAGCCTGCAGAACCAGGCCTGCCCGTTCATCTCGGTGCTTTGCGTATCCTTGTTGCGGAGGATAATCCGGATAACCAGTTGCTGATTCAGCTGTTGTTACAAAAAATGGGGCTGCAAAGTGAAATCGTCGACAATGGCCACAAAGCGGTAGAACGGATCTTGTCCGAGCATTTCGATTTGGTACTGATGGATATGCAGATGCCCAAAATGGGGGGGGAAGAAGCCACTATGTTGTTGCGCCATGCGGGCTGTCAGATCCCTGTTATCGCGTTGACAGCCAATGTGATGGCTGAAGACAAAGCCCGTTACCTGAAAGCGGGGTGTCAGGCGGTGTTGGCAAAACCTATTGTGCATCATGAGTTTGTCCGGTTGATCCAACAGGTATCGAACAGTACAGTAACGGATGACATGCAGCAGCTGAAAGAGCAACTGGAGCAGGACCCTGTGATCCAGCAACTAAAACTGCAGTTCAGAATGCAGCTGCCACACTTGGAACAGCAACTGGAATTATTCTGGACTCAGAAAAACTGGTCCCGGCTGGAGTATGAAGCGCATAGCATCAAAGGCAGTGCCGGCAGTATGGGCTTCCCTGAACTGACAGAGCTTACCGCTCAGATCGAGCAGGCCGTCAAGCAACAGCAGTACCAGCAAGTTCGTCCGCTGCTTGACAGATTACATCATCAGATAGCCAGTATAGTGGCAACAACAGGAGCACCTCTGGATGCCTGAAGACTTTCATTTGGCCTCTGAATTCAGTCGGGACAGCCTGTGGCTGGCCGATTGGCCTTTATGCCAGCTCAGATTACAAAATGATGCCAATTACCCCTGGCTGATCCTAATCCCCAGACGGCCTGACTTAGTTGAAATTATTGATTTATCTGCAGCTGATCAGCAGCAGCTTTGTGTTGAAAGTGCTCATCTGGCTCGTTTTTTACGAGAGAAATTTTCTGCAAAAAAGCTTAATATTGCTGCCCTTGGTAATATGGTGCCCCAGCTGCACATTCATCATATTGTGCGCTACGAAGACGATCTGGCCTGGCCTGCTCCCGTTTGGGGTAAGCACCAGGCCCGGCCCTACAATGAAGTGGAGCTGGCCAGAATGATGCAAAAACTGGAAGGCCTGGGTGCGCCTGACAAAATGTTCTGAGTGTTAACCTGCTGCTTTGGCACAGAGGAATTTTGATATGTCGGCTGAAAATGCCTTGCTTACTATTCTGATTGAAAAAATTCGAACCGACTTACTGGTGCTGCCTACGTTGCCAGAAATTGCCATCCAGGTGCGCCGCACAGCCGACGATGCAAACAGTACACTGCAGAGCATGACGGACGTGATTGCGCAGGATCCGGCATTGGCGGCCCGGATGATCAAAATTGCCAACAGTGCTTTTATGGGCCGTTCAATCCGGGTGACCTCACTGAACCAGGCGGTGACCCGTATTGGGTTCAGCCAGGTAAAAAATATTGCCACAGCCATGGCGATGGAACAGCTGTTTATCTCTCAGCATGAACAAATTAAAGAGCGCATGGCGCAGGTGTGGAGCGACAGTGTGCATGTCACCAGCGTGGCTATTGCCTGTCTGAAGTTCTATATGGAAAACAACCGACAATGCGGCCTGAACCTGGATGTGATGACGCTGGCGGGTTTGATGCATCAGATCGGCGCTTTGCCTATTCTGACCGAAGCAGAGCGTTATCAGACGGTATTCGGAGATCCGCGTTTTCTCGATCAGGCACTGAACAGTCTGACCGGTCAGATAGGGGCTGCCATTATGCGGGCCTGGGACTTTGCAGAACCATACCCTGAAATAGTGCAAAACTGGAATAACCCCTCTTACTTGACTGCTGAAGCCGGTTATATTGATTTTGTCCGAATTGGCGTGATCAGCCGGACTGTGGCGGATGATGGTCAGCGGTTTGCGTTGCTGCAACCATACGTGGAACGGGGATTGCTGCCAGAACTGCACTTTATGAAGCTGCCGGAAATCGGTGGAGTGTCTGAGGAAATCAGAGCTGTGCTGAGCTAATCAGTATGGGGCTGGTATCACAACAAAAAGGAGGCTTAGCCTCCTTTTTGTCTCTGTGGTTACTGCTCCAGGTTCTGCAGTAAAGGTTGTAAAGCCGCGCGCAATAATTGATGCATCAGCAGCAAATCGGCATCCAGTCGGGCCGCCAGGTCGTCCCAGCCCATTTCATCATTCTGCTGGCAAACCACGTCATGGAATTTCAGCCGTTTAATGCTGCTGTCTTCACAGACCAGCAGACTGAGTTGCTCAGGTAACTCCAGAGCCAGCCGGGTTACCAGTTTATCTTCCAGATGACTTTGTACTTCGGTTGTGCTCAACACGTGATTGCTAAAACGAACCTTGGCACCTTCTTCATCCGGAGCTTTCAGTTCTGCTTCATGGCCTAATTCAAAACCAGCAGGCAGTTCTTTGCCTTGCAACCAGAAATGCAGCTGCTGATTGAGTTTGTGATTGTCCAGCAGAGGCAAAGCAGGTAAAGATCCGAAGGCCTTACGCATCAATGCCAGCACTTCTTCAGCTTTGGAGCTGCTGCTGGTATCAACCAGTAACCACTGTTGTTCACGGTCGTACAAGGCTCGAGTGACACTGGAGCGACTGAAAGCGCGTGGCAGCAATGCCTGAACCAGCTCTTCTTTGAGCGCCTGCTTTTCTTTGCGGCTGAGCGGGCGGCCTTTCTCCTGTTCAGCGGCGGCAATTTTCGGTTCCAGTTCTTCCTGGACTACAGCACCAGGCAGCACTTTTTCCTGACGTTTGACGGCCACCAGCATCAAGTCTGACGTCAGGTGACAAAAAGACTTGAAACTGGGATGCAGCGGGCTGGTGAAACCTATTTTCATGGCCTCCTGCGCCATGCAGGGGCTGAACTTGAATTCGGCCAACTGACGTTCAAGTTGCTCCTGATCGCCGCTCACCGCTTCATTCACTTTGTAAAGGCGTAAATTTTTAAACCACATAACTTAACTCTGACGCTTTAAACAAAGGCCAGAGTATACATGAGGCGGTTGACCTTTCAGGGGTATTTTGGCTGAAAATCTCAGTGCGAGATGTCAGCGCACAGCCATAGTTCAGACATTGCGTTTCAGGTTTTTTGGAAAGCGGATATGGTAGCTTAATCCCTGACCAGGTTCGCTGCTGACCTGAATACTGCCGCCCAGTGTCTGGCGGACCAGGTTGTAAGTGATATGGGTGCCTAAACCACTGCCCCCCTGATCACGTTTGGTGGTGAAAAACGGGTGGAACAGTTTTTCCAGCTGTTCCTGTGTCAGACCGCGACCATCGTCTGAATAGGTAATATCGACCATGGATCCTTCATCCAGCACAGTAATACGAATATGGCCTTCGTCCATTTCTTCAAAACCATGGATCAACGAATTCATCAGCAGATTGGTAAAAATTTGCGAAATAGCACCAGCCGGACAGCTCAGAATCATATTTTCCGGGCAGTTCACATCGATATGATGGCGGGTCTTTTTAAAATTGGGTTGAAGCGAACGAATCACTTCACTCAGGTAATCCGCCAGATTGATGGTGCGCAGCGCGTCACTGGTCTGGTCAACGGCAATTTGTTTAAAGCTGGCAATCAGTTCGGATGCGCGGGTCAGGTTCGACTGCAGCAAGGTAGTGCTTTGTTTGGCCTCTTCAATAAAATGCTCCAACATCTTTGGTGTCAGGGTTTTGTCTTTGTACTGGCTTTCCAGTGTGGCCAGCTTTTCCGCCAGGAAACTGGTGGCAGTGACGCCTATGCCAACAGGGGTATTCACTTCATGAGTGATACCTGCGACAAAACCGCCCAGAGCCGCCATTTTTTCTGATTGCACCAGACGATCCTGTGCCTGCTTTAAATCATCGACCGACTTTTCCAGCTCCGCTTGTTTTTGCCTTAAGGCTTCTTCACTGTGGCGGCGACGCTCGATTTCTTCGCGCAATGCCTGTTGTTTCACTTCCAGTTCTTGCTTTTGCTGCTGCAGGTCCATCATGGCCTGGCTCAGGCCTGAGGTTTTGCGGGCCACTTCCTGCTCCAGCAGCAAGTTGTGCTGATCCAGTTTTTCGTTGGACTGCAGCAACTGCTTTTGTGTGCTTTCAAGCTGAGACTTGTAATCCTGTACCCGGGCAATCAGCCGGTTAAAGGCATCGGCCATAACCGACAGTTCATTGCTTTCATTGTGCTGGATCTCGACCCGGGTGCCTTCCAGGTGGTCCAACTCTAAATCTTCAATTTGTTGAGTCAGTTCATTCAGAGGCAAGGTGAGCTGGCTGCGAAACGCCAATAAAAACAAAATGATCAGGAAAGTGGTTTTCAACACCGCGTTGCCGACCAGAAAATAAATACCAATTTTGATCCGGTCCAGTACCACGGCCCGGCTGGAAAACAAGGTGACATCGCCGACCTGGGTGGCGCGGCCGGAGAACTCAAAAATTAATGGAAAGGTATACCCAAAGAGGCCGGAGTTTTGTTCGGTTAACCGCACACCTTCCTGCACCAGGGAATTGCCATAACGCTCGCTGATATCAACATAACGGCCCAATTGGGTTATGACGGCACCACTGTCGTCCCGCACTATAATGCCTTCAATGGCCGGAATAGCCAGCAGGCCGTCGGCAATAATCATGGCCTGCTGAGTATTCAGCTCCCAAATCGCACGGGTGAGGCTGCCGGCAAAGGTTTGTTGTAAGGTTGCCAGCTCACCATTGATATGGTCTTTGGTATTGAAATACTCCGCGACAATCTGACCCAAAGTGACGACAAAAGTCAGAATAAAATACACTGACAACACTTTAGTCAGCAGCTTGCGGGATAAACTTTTTTGCTGCATCCGGTTACCTTGCAAGGAGATACGGGTTCAGGAGTCTGTCACTAAGTTAAACAAGTTTGTTAAAAATGAAAACACCAGTGCCCAGAAATATCTGTGAGACTAGGCAACAGAGGATCCTTTCGCAACAAAAGTGTGGCAATTGACTGAAAAAATTAAATTTTCGCGGTGATCGTGTGGGCAAATCTGCCAGGTTTCAGTTAAGGTAGGCAGGCGTTCATAAAAATGAAAAACAAGTCTTGGACAATGACAAGAACCCCTATGGAGTAATGTGGTATGGCACTGTCAGTGCTGATTTGTGATGATTCACTTCTGGCGCGTAAACAGGTTCGTAAATCTTTACCCGACGATCTGGATGCCGAATTTTTTACCGCTTCTAATGGCCGCGAGGCACTCGAAGTTCTGCAACAACAAGAGATAGGTTTGGTGTTTTTGGATCTGACCATGCCTGAACTGGACGGTATTGGTGTGCTGGAGCAGATCCGCTTGCGGCAACTGGATTGTTTTGTCGTGGTGGTATCGGCAGATATCCAGCCTGAAATGCAACGCAGAGTCAATGAGTTAGGTGCTTTGGCTTTTGTGCAAAAGCCCGTCAGCGCAGATAAATTATCTGGTCTACTCAAGCAATATGGGCTGGTCTGAATGAACTTCAGTGCCGAACAAAAGGACTGTCTGCAGGAGCTGATCAATGTTGCGATGGGGCTGGCCAGCGATAAACTGGCTCGCTTTCTCGGCACTTTTGTTCACCTGCAGGTGCCTGCCATTGAATTTATTCAGTCCTGCGATATTGCGGAGCACTTTGATCAACATGTGTGCAGCTCAGAGCAGGCCATGATCAGCCAGGGTTTTTTAGGCAATGATGGCATTCGCGGCGAAGCTATTTTGCTGTATCAACTGGAAAGCGCTCACACTCTGGCATCCTTGTTTGACTACGAGCAAGGCACCAGCTCCGACCTTGAAATGCTGATGGATATCAGCACCATTTTAAACAGCACCTTTCTGAACAGTCTCGCCAGTCAAATGATGCTGCAGCTAACCTACAGTGCGCCAAAAACTGTGGCGACGAACAGCGCCGGCGTCAAGGAGGCATTCGTTTTCTCCTTGCAAAACGCACAACTGGCGCTAAAGGTGGATATTCGGTATCAACTGACAGACTATGCCTTTGACTGTGATATGTTGCTGTTGATACCGGGAGACGCTGTGGTGCCGCTGCAGCGTATTCTGAGCTGTATTCTGGAACAATATTAATGAATGAAACCTGGTTATTTGGCCCTGTGTTGAATCAGCTCAACAGCGGGGTGTTGGTCGTGGACCCAGCCTTCAGGCTGGTTTACCTGAATCATTTTCTGGAACGGCATGCCAAACTGCAGTTGCAGGATGTAAAAAACAAATCCTTGTTTGAGGTGTTCACCGATCTGCCTGAAAGCTGGCTGCGACGTAAATTCGAAACGGTATTCAGCCTGCAAACGCCGGCATTCAGTACCTGGGAGCAGCGTCAGTATATTGTGAAATTGCCGCATTTGCGCCCGGTCACCAGCAGCAGTCAGTACATGGCGCAAAACTGCACCATGTTGCCGCTGACCGATCCGGAAGGTGGCCAGTATGTCTGCCTGCTGATTGAAGATGCGACGGACGCTTTTGTCTACCAGCAGCATCTGCAACAGGCCATGGCACAGCTGGAGCAAAGCAACAGACTCGATGGCCTGACCCAATGCCTGAACCGGCGTTTCTGGGAGCAACAGCTCAAACTGGAAGTTCAACGCGCTGAACGTTATCAGACACCTTTGTCGCTGCTGCTGTTTGACCTGGACAGGTTTAAACAGCTGAATGACAGGTATGGTCATCAGGGTGGCGATTTTGTGCTGGTGGAACTGGCCGCTCAGGTCAAACAGCTGCTGCGCGACAGCGACTGGTTTGGCCGTTATGGTGGTGAAGAGTTTGGCATTGTGCTGACCAACACAGACAAAGCCGGTGCTTTTGAGGTGGCTCAGCGTTTATGCCAGCAAATCGCAGCGACCAGCTTTCACTATCAGCAACACAAAATACAGGTCACGCTGAGTATTGGCGTGGCGGTATTGCAGAACTTTGATGAACGCGCTGCAGAGCAACTGATCGCAGCGGCTGATCAGGCCTTGTATCAAGCCAAACGCTCTGGCCGCAACCGGGTCTTGTGTTTCGACAGCGGCCTGACCAGTATTTAAACAAAAATGATCTGAACATTTAGATTGACAGACGTCTAAATGTTCAAGCATAGTGGTTTTATGAGAATAAAAAATCGCAATACCGTCACCATTATTACAACCACCAGCCCCACGGGGTAGGAGGTCGGCGGCGTATTGCATCCAGAAAAGGCCCGAGACCTCCCCGTCTCGGGCCTTTTTGCTTAGAAGGAGTGCAACATGAGGGTACTGAAGTTTGGCGGCTCATCGCTGGCCACCGTGGTCAGGTTTGCGGAGGTCGCTGATATAGTGGCAAGCCAAATCGGCACAGAGCCGGTTGGATTGGTATTGTCTGCACCACAAGGGGTGACCAATACCCTGGTGGAGCTGACAGACCTGGCTTTTTTAGGCTCAGACTACCTGCCGTTGTTGCAGCAATGGCGGCAGCGGCTGGCACAGCTGATTGAAGACGCAACACTGCGGACCAGCGCTGATCAGCTGCACGCTGTTCGTGAATTGGCAGCCGCTCAGGACGAGCGGTTGACTGAAAAGTTGCAAGGCATTCGGTTATTGGGTTATTGCCCTGATCATATTAAGGCGCAAATCCTTGGCATGGGGGAGCAATTCAGTGTGGCGCTGATGACGGCACTGCTCAAAGGCAAACAGCTGAAAACTGTGTTACTGGATTCGGTGGCCTTGGTGAAGAGTCAGGGCGATTACCTGAATGCGGTGGCAGATATTGCAGCCTCTGAGCAGAGTTTTGCGGCGGCACTTTCCAAACAGCAGGCCCAGGTGTATGTGATGGCCGGTTTTGTTTCCAGCAATGTGCAGGGCGAACTGTGCCTGCTGGGGCGCAACGGCTCTGATTACTCAGCAGCCATAGTGGCTGCCGCGGTGAAAGCCTCAGTCTGTGAAATCTGGACTGATGTGGACGGCGTCTACAGTGCCGACCCGCGTCAGGTAAAAAATGCCAAGCTGATTTCGCATTTATCCTACGACGAAGCGATGGAGTTGTCGTACTTCGGTGCCAAAGTGCTGCATCCAAAAACCATAGGCCCGCTGGCACGGTTTCAAATTCCTTGTTACATCAAAAACACCTTAAACCCGTCGGCACCGGGCTCCTGTATTGATCAGCACAGCAGTGGCGACAGCTTGGTCAAAGGCATTTCCAGCCTGGAACATCTGGCGCTGATCACAGTGTCAGGCCCAGGCCTGAAAGGGGTGGTGGGCATGGCGTCCCGTGTGTTTGCCGCCATGGCGCGGGAACAGGTATCGGTCAGCCTGATCACTCAGTCGTCATCCGAGTTTTCCATCAGCTTCTGTGTCGCCCAGTCTGATCTGAAAGTGGCTCAGCAGGCACTGGCGGCGGAGTTTGAACTGGAACTGGCGAATAAGCTGTTACGGCCTCTGCATATCCAATCGGACATGGCCATTGTCAGCCTGGTCGGCGATGGCATGCGCCAGCACCGTGGTGTGGCCGCGAAGTTTTTTGCTTCTTTGGCGCAGGCCAGAGTCAACGTGGTGGCTATTGCCCAGGACAGCAGCGAGCGGTCTATTTCGGCCGTGGTGGAGCAAAAAGCCTGTCAGGATGCAGTGAAAGTCTGCCATGAAAACTTCTTCAGCCATATCCCAAGCATTGATGTGTTTTTGGTCGGCTGTGGTGTGGTCGGAGGCGAGTTGTTGGCGCAGTTTCAGCGTCAGCAGGCGTTTTTGCAGCAGCGCAATGTGCGCCTGACCGTCTATGGGATCGCCAACTCCAAAGCCTTGTTATTGGACCCAAAAGGGATAGACCTGGCGCACTGGCAGGCGCAGATGCAGGACGCCAAAGCACAGTTCAGCGTGGCTCAGCTCAGCCAGTTTGTCACTGAACAACACCTGACCAACCCGGTATTGATTGACTGTTCCAGTGCCGAACCTGTGGCAGGTCTGTATGTGGATTTCCTCAAGGCCGGCTTCCATGTGGTAACGCCGAACAAAAAGGCCAACACAGCGTCTCTGGATTATTACCGCCAGCTGCGTCAGGTGGCTCAGCAGCACAGACGGCGTTTCCTGTACGAGACCACTGTGGGGGCCGGTCTGCCGGTGATTGACACCCTGCAGGGCTTATTTAATGCCGGCGATGAACTGCTGGCCTTTGAAGGGATTTTGTCAGGTTCGCTTTCTTATATTTTTGGCTTGCTGGAGCAAGGCGTCAGTCTGTCACAAGTGACACAAAAAGCGCGGGATTTAGGCTTCACAGAACCTGATCCACGCGATGACCTTTCCGGTATGGACGTGGCGCGCAAACTGCTGATTATGGCGCGGGAGTCAGGCCTGATGCTGGACCTGGCCGATGTGGAGGTAGAAGGCGTATTGCCTGCAGGTTTTGCGGCAGGCACCGCTGTGCCGGATTTTATGGCGCAGTTGCCCCAGCTGGATGCACTTTTTGCCGACAAAGTGGCCGCCGCTAAAGCCAATGGTCAGGTTCTGCGTTACATAGCAGAAATCCGCGACGGGCGCTGTAAAGTCGCCATTAAAGCTTTGGATCTGGATCACCCATTGGCCAAAGTCAAAGACGGTGAAAATGCGCTGGCCATCCACACCCGCTATTACCAGCCTATTCCATTTGTGTTGCGTGGTTACGGAGCTGGGGCTGCGGTGACTGCGGCCGGGGTATTCAGTGATGTGATGCGGACTTTGTCCTGGCAGCAGGAGATGTAACATGAGTCGTTATTTTGCGCCCGCCTCCACCGGCAATCTGTCGGTCGGTTTTGATTTATTGGGAGCGGCTTTTGAGCCAACAGACGGGCAGGCGCTGGGGGATGAGTTGATCATCCTGGGTGAAAGTGACGCGCTGGAGCTGCGTGTGTCAGGCCGTTATGTGCACCAGTTACCGGGCGATCTGAACGATAACCTGGTGATCAAATGCTTTTATGCCTTCGAGCAGGCCGTTGGCTGCACGCTGCCACCTTTGCAGCTGGAGCTGGTCAAGCATTTGCCTGTCGGCAGTGGGCTGGGGTCCAGCGCCTGTTCTATCGTGGTGGCTCTGTATGCCTTTAATCAACATTTTGGCCAGCCACTGTCTGACAAAGAACTTTTACAACTGATGGCCCAACTGGAAGGGGGCGTCAGCGGTTCTGTGCATTACGACAATGTGGCGCCGTCTTTTTATGGGGGCCTGCAGTTAATGCTGCAGGACAGCCCACAAATTTGCCGGGCTTTGCCCTGGTTTGAACACTGGCGTGTGGTGCTGTGTTACCCCGGCACAGTGTTGTCGACCAAAGCTGCGCGGGCTGTTTTGCCCAAAGAATTGTCGTTGCAACACAGCATTGCCTTTGCCGGTATGCTCAGCCGTTTTGTTGCCGCCCTATACAGCCGGGATGAACAGGACGCTTTAGCGGCCTTGCAGGATTTAGTGGCGGAACCGCCCCGGCGCCGTCTGATGCCGGAGCTGGAGCCGTTGCGTGCAGCCTTAATGGCCGAAGGGGTTGGCCATGTCGGTATTTCCGGTGCCGGGCCGACCATTTTTGCCATCTGCAGTACCGGGCAACAAGCCCAGTTTGCCGCCAGTTATCTGCAAACACAGTATGCAAAAAATCAGGATGCCATGACGGTGGTGTGCCGTCTGGCGCAACAAGGCGCACGGGCGCTACAGGATCAGAACACAGGATTAAGCAGATGCAATTAACGAATATTAAAGTTCCTTCGCAGCAAGTGAGTTTTCTGCAGGCCGTTCGAATTGGGCTGGGTGAACAGCAGGGGTTATTTTTCCCGACACAATGGCCGCAGCTGGATGTGCCCCGTTTGCTCGACATGCCGTTTGTCGAACGCAGCAGCCATATTCTGGCCAGCCTGATTGGGGATGAGTTAACGGCAGCAGAAGTGCAGCAAATGGTCGAAGCGGCCTTTGCCTTCCCTGCGCCTTTGGCGCCTGTCGCAGAAGGGGTGGCGTGCCTGGAATTGTTCCATGGGCCCACACTGGCCTTTAAAGACTTTGGTGGCCGTTTTATGGCGCAGGCACTGCTCAAAGCCCAGCAGGCCGAAAACGTCAGCAAAACCACTATAGTCACTGCAACTTCGGGGGATACAGGGGCCGCTGTGGCCCATGCCTTTTACCAGCAACCTGGGGTGGAGGTGGTGATCCTGTTTCCGGAAGGCAAAATCAGCCCGTTACAGGAAAAGCTGTTTACCACCCTTGGCAAGAACATTCACACTCTGGCCGTGAATGCTGATTTTGATGCCTGTCAGGCGCTGGTCAAAGAAGTGTTTAATGATAAAGCTTTGGTGCAGCAACTGAATATCAACTCGGCCAACTCCATCAATATCAGCCGTTTGTTTGCGCAAATTTGTTATTACTTTGAAGCGGTCGCCCAGGTTCCGGCCAATCAGCGAGATCAGGTGGTGATTGCTGTGCCGAGCGGTAATTTTGGTAACCTGACCGCCGGGCTTATTGCCCGGGTCTTAGGCCTGCCAATCAAACGGCTGATCGCCGCCACAAACGCCAACGATACAGTGCCCCGCTACTGGAAAAACGGCGACTGGGCGCCGCATAAAACAGTGGCGACTTTATCCAATGCAATGGATGTCAGTGCCCCCAATAATTGGCCCCGGGTTGAAGCTTTGCTGGCGCAAGGGCTGGTGGAGCGGGAGGCTCTGGAAGCCGTGATGGTGGATGAAGAAGACACCCAGCTGTCGATGCGTCAGCTCGCTCAGTTGGGGTATGTCAGCGAGCCGCACGCTGCGGTGGCGTACAAAGCCCTGAAACGCAGCCTGCAGCCTGGTGAATATGGCATCTTCCTTGGCACCGCTCATCCGGCCAAGTTTAAAGAGCAGGTGGAAAACATTCTTGGCAGCCCTATTGCGCTGCCAGCTGAGCTGGCTGCTGTCGCCAGTGAGGCAAGTTTGGCTGTGGCGATGAACGCTGATTATGTACAATTGCGCCAGGCATTATTGGCATTGGACAATTAAGCGTGAGTGTAAGCTGGCAAGACGTGATTGGGGCTGAGAAAAATCAGCCCTATTTTATCGACACCATCAACTATCTGAAGCAACAACGGGCCGCAGGGCAGGTGATCTATCCACCTGAATCTATGGTATTTAACGCCTTTAAATACACTCCGTTTGACCAGCTGAAAGTGGTGATTATCGGGCAAGACCCTTACCATGGACCAAACCAGGCCCATGGCCTGAGTTTTTCGGTGCCCCAGGGAGTGGCCATTCCACCTTCGCTGCGCAATATCTACAAAGAGTTGCAGCTGGAGTATGAAGATTTCCGCTATCCGGACCATGGTTGTCTGGAAAACTGGGCCCAGCAGGGCGTGTTGTTGCTAAACACAGTGTTGACCGTTGTGGCCAACGAAGCCAATTCACACCGGCAATTGGGCTGGGAACAATTTACCGACCAGGTGATCCGGGCTATCAGTGCACAAGCACAAGGTATAGTGTTTTTGCTCTGGGGCAGTCATGCAATTAAGAAGGGTCAGCTGGTGGATAAACAAAAACACCATATTCTGACCGCACCTCACCCATCGCCTCTTTCTGCACATCGCGGTTTTTTGGGATGTGGTCATTTTGTCAAAGCCAATGCACTCTTGACAGAACAGGGCAAGGCGCCAATCTGTTGGCAGGTTTAGAAGTCAGCTAAAACAAACCATCGCGAAAGCGATGGTTTGGGGCCTGAATTGTGGAATGAAAAAAAGCCCCGTCCAGCAGGACGGGGCTTTTTCTTAACTAAATTCCAAATCGTTCAACTCAGGTTCGATGGTCCAGTCAATGTCTTCCAGTTCACGTTTCAGACGTTGACGTTCTTTTACTGCTTCGATTTCACGCCATTTACGTTTTACCGCACGGCTTTTCGTTGCAGGACGCTCCAACAGGTTCAGTAAATCTTCGAAGCTTTCCATTTTTGCCCCTCTGAGTTGTTGTTATTTTCAACAAATTAGTACCACAGTCTGAATGAAAATAAAATAACCTTTTGACACAAAAATGAACGAAAAATGAATGTTTTTTGTCGGCTACTTGTTCCTGAACTGGTTAAATTGAGCGATGAGTGCCTCTGTAGACGCGTCAAACCGGCTTTCTTTCTGCCCTGACAGTACCTGATAAATAGGTGTGGACAGTTGTTTGCCAAGCTCGACACCCCACTGATCGAAGGAATTAATATTCCACAGTACACCCTGGCAAAACACCTTGTGTTCATACAATGCGATCAGTGCACCTAAGTAGTAAGGGGACAACTCGGGCAGCAACAGGGTATTACTTGGTTTATTGCCTGGAGATACCTTGTGCGGCGCCAGGGCGATAGCTTCAGCCTCAGAGGCGCCGCTGGCCAGTACTTCGGCTTTGGCCTCGTCAAAGGTTTTGCCTTGCATCAAGGCCTGGGTCTGAGCGAAGCAATGCGCCGCCAGACGATGGTGATGGTCGGTCAAGCTGTGACTGACCCTGGCCGGCAGAATAAAGTCGCATGGCACGGCCAAAGCGCTTTGGTGCAGCAACTGGTGATAGGCATGCTGGCCGTTGGTGCCAGCGTCGCCCCAAATCACCGGCGCTGTGGCCAGTTGCAGTGGATTCCCCTCAGCATCGACGCTTTTGCCATTACTTTCCATATCCAACTGCTGCACATAGGATGGCAGCAGGCGCAGGTAGTGGCTGTATGGCAATAACGCCTGAGCCTGACAGCCTTTGGCGTTGATGTACCAGACACCTAACAGCGCCAGAATCACCGGCAGGTTTTGCTCAAAAGGAGCGGCGTAAAAATGCTGGTCCATCGCGCGGGCACCGGCCAGCAACTGTTCAAACTGTGCCATACCCAGCTGCAGGGCCACCGGAAAGCCGATGGCGGACCACAAGGAGTAACGACCACCGACCCAATCCCACATCGGCAGAATGTGTTCGGCGCTGATGCCAAACTCAGCCGCCGCTTTGATATTGGAGGAGGTGGCCCAGAAATGCAGTGCAATAGCGGCTTTGTCGGCGCCCTGGTCGGTAAACCACTGACGCACAGCCAGCGCATTCTGTTTGGTCTCTTCGGTGCCAAAAGATTTGGAAGCAACAAAGACCAGGGTGGTGGCTGGGTTTAAGCCTTTGACCACATCACTGACCACAGCGCCGTCAATGTTGCCGGCAAAATGAATACGCACCGGGCTCTGGTTATAAGGCAACAAGGCTTCACAGGCCATCTGTGGGCCTAATAAAGAGCCACCAATACCAATCCAGACGAGGTCAGTAATAGCCTGGCCCTGATAACCCAGGTACTCCCCCTGGTGCAGTTGCTCTATCAGGTTGGCCATTTGGGTGCGGCACTGTGCAATGTCCGGTGCTAAATCAACCCCATCCAGCCGCAGCGGCTGGCCGGCTTCGGCGCGTAACGCCATATGCCAGACGGCTCGCTGTTCGGTGTTGTTGATTTTGTCCCCTTGTTGCATTTGCTGCGCTTTGCGCTGAATGTCACTTTCGCCTGCCAGCTCCAGCAGGCTTTGCCAGATACTGTCGGTGATCAGATTTTTAGAAAAATCCAGATGAATACCACAAGCCCTGGCCTGGAATTTTTCGGCCCGTTTCGGGTCCTGAGCAAATTCCTGCCGTAACGAAATGGCTGTACTGGCTTGCTGCTTCAGCGAAGCCCACACCTTAGATGACATTCAGTTTCTCCCTTTAATAGCCTCAGGCCTGCAGTTGCGCCTGGATCAATGTTTCTAATTTGCGCTGATCGACTGCAAACTTGCGGATGCCTTCGGCCAGTTTTTCAGTGGCCATCGCATCTTCGTTCAGTGCCCAGCGGAATTCAGTTTCTGTCATGGCCGCTTTGGCGCTTTCAGTCACGCCCTGGTCCTGCAGATGCACCTGCAGCTGGCCCTGAGCCTCGCTCAGCTCCTGCAACAACGCCGGACTGATAGTCAGGCGGTCGCAGCCTGCCAACGCCAGCACTTCACCTGTGTTACGGAAGCTGGCACCCATCACTACAGTTTTATGGCCATGGGCTTTGAAGTAACGGTAGATTTCACGCACAGACACCACGCCTGGGTCTGTTTCTGCATCGTAATCCTGTTTGGTATTGGCTTTATACCAGTCGAGGATCCGGCCGACGAAAGGCGAAATCAGAAAGACGCCGGCTTCTGCACAGGCACGGGCCTGTGCCATATGAAATAACAGGGTCAGGTTACACTGAATACCTTGTTGCTCCAGCTCACGCGCTGCCTGAATACCTTCCCAGGTGGATGCAATTTTGATCAGGATGCGGTCTGTACCCAGGCCATTTTCTTGATAAAGCGCCACCAGCTGTTTGGCTTTGGCCACAGTGGCTGCTTTATCGAAAGACAAACGGGCATCCACTTCGGTTGAGATGCGGCCTGGGATCAATTGGCTGATTTTAGTGCCGATATCGACGGCAAACTTGTCACCAGCAATACTGATTTGTTCGGCCAGGTCGCTACTTCTTGCTTTGGCATAAGAAGCGGCGGTGGCCAATAATGGCTTGGCAAACTCCAGTTGACTGGCGTTCAGCAACAGCGATGGGTTGGTGGTGGCGTCTACAGGGCGAAATTGTTCAATGGCACCTAAGTCGCCACTGTCGACCACCACTGTGGTCACTTGTTTTAACTGGTCAAGTAAGCTGCTCATATTGTTTTCTTACCGTTATTTAGATCACATCCGGCTTGGAGGGTGATTCATACTAATAAAATGTAGGAAAATTACAACATAAAACCGGTTGATGCAGTGACTTTCCTACCCTGGAATTCAGCTGGGTCTGGCGGCGTCAGTCAGGGCAAGACCACAGAATTCCATGGTACCCATAAGGTGGCTTGATTTAAAGCCAAAAGCGGCCGCAACTCCGCAATCTGTCTGAACTTTTTGCTATAACACAGAACCAGTCTGCACAGGCAGGTGTAACTTGGTACACTAGGCGCGTTTTTGCAGTACAGGAAAGTTGTTATGTTAATGGTGATTTCACCAGCCAAAGACCTGGATTACCAAAGCCCGGTGGCTGTGTCAGAGTACAGCCAGCCGGCCTTGCTGGCCGAGGCACAGGCCCTGATGCCGGTGTGCCGCGATTTAAGCCCGCAGCAGCTGAGCAGCCTGATGGGAATCAGCGACAAGCTGGCCGGACTGAATGCCGCCCGATTTGCCCAGTGGTCCACACCTTTTACACCGGACAATGCCCGCCAGGCGGTGTTTGCCTTTAATGGTGATGTATACCAGGGCTTGCAGGCCCAGAGTCTGAGCAAAGAGGATCTGGCATTTGCGCAGCAGCATTTACGTATTTTAAGTGGTTTGTATGGTGTGTTAAGGCCCTTGGATCTGATGCAGCCTTACCGGCTGGAAATGGGCACCAGTCTGGCCAATCCTCGTGGTAAAAACCTGTATCAGTTCTGGGGCAGCCGGATTAGCGAGGCCTTGAACCTGCAACTGGAACAGCTGCAAAGTGACACCCTGCTGAACCTGGCGTCGCAGGAGTACTTTAAAGCGGTGGATAAAAAAGCCCTGAAAGCCCGTGTGGTCAATGTGGAATTCAAGGACTTTAAAAATGGCCAGTATAAAGTGATCAGCTTCTATGCCAAAAAGGCCCGTGGTCTGATGGCGCGTTTTGTCACAGAGCAGCGACTGACCAGCGTGGCAGGCATGAAAGACTTTGATGTCGAAGGCTATCGGTTCAGTGCTGAACAATCGACGCCTGAGCAGTTTGTGTTTACCCGACAGATGCCCGCCGCTTAATCCGCAAAGCGGAAAACACCACAGAAAAATGGGCAGATAAAAATGCCTAGTTCTGTGGTGTTTTTTTGCTAAAATGCGCGGCTTCGAATCAGAGCGTGTTCATTATGAAATTTCCGGGTCGTCGTAAACTTAAACACTATTTTCCTGTCTCCCAGCCAAAGCTGACGTTGCCCAGCTACGAAGTCCGGCCTGAACTGGATACATATGTAGTGGGTCTGGACCAGACCATAGTGGATGTCATAGCCAATGTCAGCGACGACTTTCTGCAGAAATACGGCATAGGCAAAGGCCTGTCCAATCTGGTTGAACATGGCAAAGCCGACCTGATTTATCAGGAGCTGGTGGCGTCCAATGCCATTTCGGATCATTTTGCCGGTGGTACCATAGGCAATACCATTCATAACTATTCGGTACTGGCCGACGACAAATCGGTATTGTTGGGCGTGATGTCCGCCAATATCAGGCTGGGGTCACCGGCTTACCACTACCTTTGCCATACCTCCAGCAAAGTGGATATGAACCATTTGCAGGGGGTTCCCGGTGATGTCGGCCGTGGCATTACCATGGTCACGCCTGATGGTGAACGCACCTTTGTGATTGACCCCAGTGATATGGATGAGCTGGCGCCCAGCCATATCCCAACTGACATTATCCGCAAAGCTGCTGCTGTGGTCGCCAGCGCTTATCCGCTGCGCGCCACCGCCAAACCTATTCAGCAGGCTATGTTGAAAATGCTCAAGGATGCCAAAGCGGCTGATGTGCCCGTGGTGATGAGCCTCGGCACCAAACACCTGGTGCAGGAACATAAAACACTGCTCCTGGACACTCTGACCAACTACGTCAATATGCTGGCGATGAATGAACAGGAAGCCGAAGCCCTGACGGGGTTTGCCGACCCGCTGCTGGCGGCCGAAGCCGCGCTGGATTATGTGGATATGGTGCTGCTGACCGCAGGCCCTGAAGGGTTATATCTCTGTGGTTACACCGATGTGCAGTCGAAACGTGAAACCAGCAACCCGATTAAATCCGGTGCTTTGGCGGACTATAACCAGTTTGAATTCAGCCGCCCTATGCAGAAAAAAGACTGTGTCGAACCTGTGAAGGTGTATTCACATATAGACCCTTACCTTGGCGGGCCTGAGCGTATTAAAAACACCAATGGTGCCGGCGATGGTGCTTTGGCCGCTATTCTGCATGATATTGCGGCCAATCATTTTCATCGTCAGACCTTACCTTTGTCCAGCAAACACGAGCTGCCTTATCTGGCCTACTCGTCTTTTGCACAGATCTGCAAATATGCCAACAGGGTCAGCTACGAAATTCTGGTGCAAAACGCACCTCGGCTGTCCAAAGGTTTGCCGGAGAAAGAAGACAGTCTGGAAGAAAGTTACTGGGAGCGTTAAGTTCAGTTAATTCCTGTAACAAAAAATCTGCAGAAAAGGCTGGTACTCCCGGCCTTTTTCTTTACTATCGGCCGCAGAATCAGAAGGATAGGACCTATGTTGTTAAAAATTTCCGCCTGTGTTTTGGCTTTGTGCTGTTCTGCCGCTGTCTGGGCGCAGTGGGCTATTCCGAAAACAACAGCACAAGTTCAGGTCGATGGTGTGCTGGATGAAGCACTCTGGCAACAGGCCAACAGAGTGCAGCTTACTATCAACAGCTGGCCCTCTGAAAACAGCCCTGCACCTGTGCAGACAGATGCCCTGCTGATTGAAAACGGGGAGTATTTTTATCTGGCCTTTATCGCCAATGACCCGGATCCCAGCCAAATCCGCGCCTATTTAACCGACAGGGACAAAGTGTGGGAGCATGATCTGGTTGGCGTCAAAATAGATACCTACAACGATTCCAAGCTGGCCTACCAGTTTTTTGTCAACCCGCTTGGGGTGCAGGCCGACGCCATCGAAAACGAAATGACCCGCAGTGAAAGCGACAGCTGGGATGCGATTTGGTACAGCGCGGGTCACGCGACAACGCAGGGGTATCAGGTAGAAATTGCCATACCGTTGCGCTTACTGAACTTTAACGACCAGTTGGCGGTGCAAAACTGGCGGATTGAGCTGGTGCGTTATTACCCACGTGACCTGAAGCACAGGTTGTCGACCAACAGGATTGAACGCAGCAACCCCTGCTGGATTTGTCAGATGACACCGGCTTCAGGTTTTGCCGGTGCCAAACAAGGCAATCACCTGGCATTGGTGCCGTCGCTGGTGACGGGCCGGTCTGAGCAGCGCGACCCAGCGGGCCGCTCTGACTGGCAAGGAGAATCGGATACTGCGGCCAGCCTGGATTTGAAGTGGGGGATTACACCGGACATCAACCTGAACGCCACCCTCAATCCTGATTTCTCCCAAGTGGAGGCGGACGTGGCACAGCTGTCCGCCAACGATCCTTTTGCATTGTTTTATGCCGAAAAGCGGGCGTTTTTTCTGGACAACCAGGATTATTTCAGTTCGCCACTGGACTTGGTCTACACCCGCAATATCGCAGCGCCGGATTTGGGGGCGCGATTAACGGGCCGGGCGGGGCAACATTCGTTTGCCTTTTTTGCCACAGACGACAGTCAGACCACCTTTTTTGTGCCCGGCAATTTGGGCTCTGATGTGGCTATTCTGGCTGAGCAAAGTAAAAATGCCGTGTTGCGCTACCGACAGGACCTGAGCCCTGAATTGTCGCTGGGCTGGATCAGCACGCTGCGTCAGAGTGACAATTACCATAACTATTTGCATGGGGTTGACCTGAAGTATCAGTTCAGTGAGCAGGACAAACTCCAGCTGCAGTATTTGCATGCCGACTCTGCGTACCCGCAGGTGCTCAGGGACAGTTACGCCGGCTCTGAAGCCGGCTTGCGTCTGCAGGACGAGTTATCCGATCCGGCATTTTTTCTGAACTATGAACACGACGATGGCGCCTGGTTCTGGTATACCGAACTGTTACAACTGGACAATGAGTTCCGCGCCGATATGGGCTATATGCCGCAGACTGATTATCGCAAGGCGGTGCAGGGGCTTGGCTACAACTGGTTCTCTGCTGAGCACTGGTGGAACCGGGCCAGTCTGGCGGGCGACTGGGATATCAGCCATAACAGCCAGGGCGAGTTGCTGGAAAAAGAACTGGAAATGGCGGCAGAACTATGGGGGCCACAACAAAGTTATCTGGAGCTGTCACTGATAGACCGCGACAAGGCAGGTCCTCGTCATAATGCAGATTCCTTGGCGATAGATGGCAATACCACCCTGTTTAATGAACAGTTGCTGGGGCTCTGGCTGGAATTCAGACCCTGGCCCAGTCTGTTCAGTGGTGTCTGGCTGGAAGGTGGCGACGCCATTGACTACCGCAATAACCGGCTGGCGTCTTTGCGTGAAATCGCGCCTGAGCTGGGCTGGAATGCCAGTACACACTTACGTATCGATTTACGTCACACCTACAGAGCCATGACAACGGGCGGTGCGGAAATCTTTACCGCCAATCTGACCGACCTGCGGTTCAGCTATCAGTTTTCGGTGCAGAGCCAGTTGCGTCTGACCCTGATCTACAACGATCTGCAGCAAAACCCGGAGACCAACCCAGGCTTAACCCAACAGCGCGACCGCAGTCTGGGCTCGCAGCTGCTGTATTCCTACAAGTTAAATCCTCAGACCTTATTGTATGCCGGCTACAGTGACAATGCGGTGCAGGATGACCAACTGACGAGTCTGGAACGGGACAGCCGTTCGGTCTTTATGAAATTCAGTTACGCCTTTTTACTCTGAGGAGTAAAGAACAACGCAGCCTGTTGGCTGCGTTGTTCTTTCAGCGGTTAAGCGTTGGTTTTGGCCGCTTTTTTCAGCGCTTTTTTCTTGGCCGCTGTTTTCGGCTTTTTCTTTTTGGTCGGCGGGCTGGCTTCTTTGTGTTTGGGTCGTAAGCCTTCAATCACCCGGCGCTTCAGCGCCTGTTCGGTGTAACGTTCTATTTTACCAACAGCAGCAATATCGTGTGCTTCCACCAGTGAAATGGCGGTGCCTTTTTTACCGGCGCGGCCAGTGCGGCCAATACGATGCACATAGACATCGGCCGTTCTGGGCATATCGTAGTTAATCACATGGGTAATATCGTCGATATCCAGACCCCGTGCGGCCACGTCTGTGGCGACCAGTATCCGTACTTTACCGGCACTGAAGGCCGCAACGGCCGCCTGGCGTTTGTCTTGTGGCATCTCGCCCTGCAGCCAGTTACAGCGCAGCTCTGCACTTTGCAGCTGGCCTGTTAAGGTGGCCAGCCGTTCGCGGGTTTTCACAAAGACAATGGCTTTTTTCACATCGTCCTGCCGCAGAATATGGATTAACAGGGCCAGCTTGTGGGCGGCGTCGTCGGCCAGATGGATCCACTGGGTGATTTTACCGCGCTCCCGGCGTGGCGGGTCGGCTTCCAACTGCAGTGGTTCTTTCAGTGCCCGTTCGGCAAAACGACGAATGCCAATGCCTTCAAGGGTGGCGGAAAATAATAAGGTCTGACGGCGGCGTTTGGCTTCGTCGATGATGCGGTTCATTTCACCAACAAAACCCATATCCAGCATCCGGTCGGCTTCGTCGAGGATCAGCACTTCGACTTCGTCCGCCATAAAGGTTTCGTTGTCGAGATACTCAATCAAACGCCCTGGGGTGGCGACCAGAATGTCATTGTTTTTGGTCAGGGTTTCTTTATGGCTGCCGTAGTTCACGCCACCTGTGATTACCCCGGCGTGCAGGTCGGTCCCCGCAATCAGCTGCTGCGCCTGTTCAAACACCTGATAAGCCAGCTCACGGGTTGGGGTCATCACAAGCACCCGGGCAAAGCCTGGGTCACGGCGCGGAAAGTCCAGCAGGTACTGAATAGCAGGTAATAAAAACGCCAGGGTTTTGCCTGTGCCTGTTGGTGCGCTGGCCAATAAATCCCGGCCTTCCAGAGCACCGGGAATGGCCAGTTGCTGAATACTGGTGGCTTCTTTAAAGCCGGCTTTTTGCAGGGCCAGCTCCAGTTCGGGTGCTAAATCAAAGGCAGAAAAAAGCACTTTTTCCTGCGTGGGAAGTGTATCAGTCAAGCTCTGTTCCTTCTGTGTCAGACTGTCAGCTGACAGCCGTTACGGATTCTTTTACACTGGCCGTTTTCCGGCGCAGGGCCTGTGATGAACCAGGGATTTCGTTGTAAAGAGTTTTTTGTTGCCCATGATCTGTGTGCCATGAAAGTGAGTACAGACTCACTGCTGCTGGGCGCCTGGCTGCGGCTGCCCGCCAGCGCACCATCCCTGCGTCTGCTTGATATCGGCTGTGGCAGCGGTTTGCTGTCGCTGATGCTGGCGCAGCGCCTGGCTGCAGCCCAAATGCAGTATCAGATTGATGCGGTTGAAATTGACAGCATGGCGGCAATGCAGGCCGGGCAGAATGTGCAGGCCAGCCCCTGGGCACCTCAGATCCAGGTGATTCAGGCGGATATTCTAACCTATGCCACAGCGGATCACCATGTTGCGGCGTATCAGCTGTTGGTTTCCAACCCACCTTATTTTGAGAACAGCCTTAAATCTGAAGAGAGCAGACGGGCACAGGCCCGTCATACCGACAGCTTGCCTTTAGGGTCTTTGCTGCAGGTCAGTGCCCGCTTAGCCACGGCTTCAGCGTCGCTCGCCCTGGTATTGCCAGCCTCAGTGGCTGAAACCTTAGTGCCGGAGGCTCTGCAGCAGGGCTGGCATTTGCAGCGGTTATGCCGGGTCAGCGAGCGGGAGGGCAAAGCCGCCCGCTTATGGCTGATGCAATTGAATCGCGAACCCGGGCCTTGCGAAAGCAATGAGCTGTTGATCCGGGATGCCCAAGGCCAGTACAGTCAGGCCTACCGACGTTTATTAGCCGACTTTTACCTGAAATTTTAAATGAAACAGCAATCCAGCCCATTCAGCCCAACTCAATTACGCCAGCTGGTGTTGCAGCAACAGGGCTTGTTAAAGCCCCAACAAGGTCAGGGGGCTGTGGCCCGGGTGGTCCGCCAACTGGGTTATGTGCAGGTGGATTCCATCAATGTGGTGGAACGCGCCCATCACCATGTGTTGTTTAACAGAGTACGGCGCTACCAGCCTGATTTACTGCAGCAAGCCGTCGCACAGCAGCAGCTGTTTGAGTACTGGGCGCATGCGGCGGCATTTTTGCCTATGGAAGATTTTCGCTTCAGTCTGCAGCGCAAACTGCCACTGCGGGCTGGCGAGACCCATTGGTTCAGCCCTGAGCAGCCACTGATGCAGCAGGTACTGGAGCAAATTCGCCAACAAGGGCCTTTGCCAGGCCGGTTTTTTACGGAAGCGGGCAGCAATCAGGGCGGCTGGTGGAACTGGCAGCCAGCCAAGCAGGCGCTGGAACAGCTGTTTATGCAAGGGCATTTGTCGGTGTTGCGTCAGGGCAACTTTCAGAAACTCTATGAGCTGACGGAACGACTGTACCCGCAGTGCACTGAGTTGACAGCACCTTCCGCTGCCGAATTTGCCCGCCATTTAATTGAACGGACTTTGCAAAGCCAGGCGGTGGCCACCGTAGGGCAAATTTGTTACTTACGAAAGAACTGCAAAACCCAAGTTCAGCAGCAGCTGTTCAGTGCAGTACAAGAAGGGCGGCTCTGCAGTTTCGCAAAAGACGGTCAGGTTTACTTTTATTCCCCCCAGTTAGCGCTTACTGACAAAGTACCGGATAAAGTCTGGTTGTTGTCGCCTTTTGACAACCTGGTGATCCAGCGCGAACGGTTGCGCCAGTTATTTGGCTTTGATTACCAGATGGAAGTGTATGTGCCGGCGGCTCAACGTAAGGTGGGTTATTACAGCTTGCCCGTCTTGTACCGGGATCGCTTTGTTGGTCAGGTGGATGTGAAAGCAGAACGAAAAGAAGGGCTGTTATTACTGCAACATCTGCAGCTGGAGCCCGGTACCCGCCTGACGGAGGGGTTCAGACAAGCGTTGTTAAAAGCACTGAAACAGTATGCGGATTTTAACCAGTGCCAGCGTATTGAGCTCAGGCGGGCGGCACCTGAAGTACAGGACTGGCTGGCAACAGGCCTGGCTGCAATTGGCTGATGGATGCAGACAAGGCGCCGGATGGGCTCGTGCCTGCGTTCAGTCAGATCAGAAGTTATCCTTACGGCCAGACTCTTTGGTAATTTTGTCCAGATACCCCATCGCAAAGGCAGACACCACAAAGGTCATATGGATCAGCAGGTACCACATGATTTTGTCGTTATCGATATTTTGGGTGTCCATAAAAATTTTCAACAGATGAATGGAGCTGATGGCGACAATAGAGGCGGCCACCTTGTTTTTCAGCGAGTTGGAGTCCAGTTTGCCCAGCCAGCTCAGTTTGTCGCTGTCGCCGTCCACATCCAGCCGTGACACGAAGTTTTCATAACCGGAAAACATCACCATCACAATCAGGCCACCCACCAGGGAAATGTCAATCAGCGACAACACCACCAGAATTAAATCCACCTCTTTCATACTGAAGATGATCGGCAGAATATGGAACACCTCCTGAAAAAACTTCAGGCCAAGTGCCAGCGAGGCCAGGCTTAAACCAAGGTAAATCGGCGCCATCAGCCAGCGGGTTGCGTAGATCAATTTTTCCAGTACGGGTTCCATGCGGTTGTCCTGTCAGGTAAAGCTTTGGGCATTATGAGGTCAAAGCCCTGAAATTCAAGCAGAGTCCGGGTTTACTTTTGGCAGAAAAACCGCAGAATGGGGCACGTTAACCGCGTGACATACGCTTTATTCCGGCGCTAGCCAAGGATACCCAATGAAAAAAACTATTCTGACTCTCGCACTGAGCCTGGCCGCTGTGGTTCAGGCTGATGAAGGCATGTGGCAACCTCATCAGCTTCCTGAGCTGGAAGCTGTATTAAAAGCCAAAGGTTTGCAGATTGACGCAAAAAGTATTGCCCAGCTGACGGCATTTCCGATGAATGCTGTGATTAGCCTTGGCGGCTGTACTGCCTCTTTTGTGTCGCCTCAGGGCCTGGTGGTCACCAACCATCACTGCGCATATGGCAGTATTCAGCATAACAGCACAGCGGACAACAACCTGCTGGCCAATGGCTTTTTAGCGCAATCGCTGGAACAGGAATTACCGGCTGCGCCTGGTTCGAAGATTTTTGTCACTCAGGAAGTGACCAATGTCACGCCGGCCATTAATCAGGAACTGAGCCCGCAATTAAAAGGCAAAGCCCGGTTCGACAAAATTGATGAACTGCGTAAAAGCCTGGTCGCGGATTGCGAGACTCCGGGTTACCGCTGTGACGTCTACAGCTTCCATGGCGGTCTGGAGTATTACCTGATCAAACAAATGGAAATCCGTGACGTGCGGCTGGTGCATGCCCCGGCCAGTGGTGTGGGCAAGTTTGGTGGTGATATCGATAACTGGATGTGGCCACGCCACACCGGGGATTATTCGTTCTACCGGGCTTATGTCGGCAAAGACGGTCAGCCGGCCGATTTCAGCCAGGACAATGTGCCTTTTACGCCTCCTTCGTACCTGAAAGTGTCGGCCAAAGGTGTGCAGGAAAACGATTTTGTGATGGTGATTGGTTACCCTGGCCGTACCAACAGGTACAACAGTGCGGCAGATGTACGGAATCAGTTTACGCAAGTGTTACCTCAGTCCAAAGCTTACCGCGAGCAAGCCATGGCGGTGATTAAACAACATGCGCCTGAAGGCTCTGAAGCACGGATCAAATACGAAAGCATTCTGGCTGGTTTGGCCAACTATGCGAAAAACTTTGAAGGCATGATCCAAAGCTACCAGACAGGCAGCACGCAACAGCGTAAAGATGAGTTTGAGAAAGTACTGAACCGCTGGATTAAATCCAGCCCGGCCCGTCAGGCGAAATACGCCCCTGCGGTGCGCCAGCTGAATCAACTGGTCGCACAACAGGCCGAAACTCAGCAGCGTGACCTGGTGCTGAATTACTTCGGTTATGCTCAGCTGTTCAGCACGGCCGAGCGGCTGTACCGGCTGGCGCAGGAACAACAAAAGCCGGATGCAGAACGTGAAACTGGTTATCAGCAGCGTGACCTGGAGCGTTTTGCTGCCTCGATGAAACGCTTAAGCCGCAGCTTCGATGTCACAGTGGAGCAGGAGCTGGCACTGCATTTCCTGAAGCAATACGCCGCTTTACCTCAGGCGCAGCGCCTGGAGGCTTTTGATGGGTATTTTGGCCTCAATGGTGTGGTGGATGAAGCTGCACTCAGGCAAAAGCTGGCTGGTATTTATCAGGGCAGTCAATTAAGCGACGAAGCAGAGCGCCTGGCCTGGATGGGTAAATCGGTGGAGGAGTTTAAAGCCAGCACCGACCCGTTAATCCAGTTCGCCGTGGCCATGTACGACAGCCGGATGGCCTTAGAGCAACAGCAAAAAGAACAGGCGGGGTTAATGGCGGTCGCCCGTCCTTTGGTGATGGAAGCGGTGATTGCCTTTAACAAGAGCCAGGGCAAACCTGTGTACGCCGATGCGAACAGCACACTTCGGGTGACTTACGGCTCAGTGCAAGGCTATTCACCAAAAGACGCTGTGACCTACCAGCCGTTCACAACCACCGCAGGTATTCTGCAAAAAGCCACGGGGGTGGACCCTTTTGATGCACCGAAAGCCCAGCTTGAAGCCATCAAAGAAGGCGACTTTGGCAGTTATAAAAATGCGGCAGGTCAGTTGCCGGTGAACTTCTTAAGCACTGTGGACACCACAGGGGGCAACTCAGGCTCACCCACCCTGAATGGCAAAGCGGAGCTGGTGGGCTTGTTGTTTGACGGTGTTATTGAAGGCATTATCGCCAACTGGGATTATGACCCGGCGACCAACCGCTCTATCCATGTCGACAGCCGTTATATGCTGTGGCAGATGGAAAAAGTGGATGGCGCTGCGAATCTGCTGCAGGAAATGACGATAGTGACTGAGTAAATCAGGCGAAATTTGTGAAAATGCCGGCCTTTGGCCGGCTTTTTTATGGCTGTCTCAGGCAAAGCTATTCAGGCAGGCTGGTGTTTGCAGTACACTATCGCCATTTTATGGTCCGGTCTGAGGGCTTCAAAGCCCGCCGGTGCTGAAGGTAGTGAAACGTGGAACCAAAATTACAATTGCAACTGGTGATTCGCCGAGTCAGCTTGCAATCCGGGATCGACTGGATCTCTCAGGCCTGGCAATTATTCAAACGCCATTACGCCGTGTTAATCAGCATGGTGATGTTTATGGCTGGTTTAAGTCTTGCCGCCAATATCAGCCCCATTTTGCTGATTGTGCTACTGCTGGCCAATCCATTTTTAACTGCAGGTTTTTACCGGGCCATAGTGCAATTGCAGAAAGAACAGCAGGTGCGGTTCAGCGATTTATTTATTGTATTCAGCCAGGCGCAATACCGTCGGGTATTTCTCCGTCTGGCATCAGCCAATGTCCTGATGAATATCCCCCTGACACTGCTGGCAACCGAACTGGTTGAGCAGATGAAACAGGGGCAGATTGAGCCCATGCTGATGTTTGGCACTGTGGCCATGGTCAGTCTGATTTTTATGCTGTTCGCTTACGCTGTGGCTATAGCCTACTTCTTAAATGAACAGCGTCTGCTGGTGATTTTAAATGCCAGCCTGACCGCCTGCTGGCGCAATGTGGCCGCCTTGAGCTTATTCGGGCTTTTGGCTGTGGCGCTCGGTATGTTTGGTGTGGTGACCTTTTTTATTGGTTTTGTGGTGGTGTTACCTGTGCTGCAAGTGGCGTTTTTTCTGTCGTTCAGCAGTATTTTTGCCTTGCAGGTCGGGCCTACTCAGGAGCAAAGCACGCTGGAGGTGTAAATGCAGCCTTCTGGTACTGAACTGACAGACGCAGAACTGAAAAGTTATCTGCTGGGCCTGTTAGCGAGGCGCGATTACAGCGAACGCGAGCTGACACAAAAACTGCGGCAAAAGCAGGTTGCGGCCGAACAGGCCGAGGCTTTATTGCGGTGGTTAAAGGGGCGCGGTTACCAGAGCAACGGCCGTTATGCCCGTCAGCTCATCCAGGCAAAGTTGCATAAAGGTTATGGCTGGTTTTACATTAACCAGCTTTGTGCCGAACAGGGGCTGGAAAAAAGCCTGGTCCAGGCCGTGCTGGACGAATTAAATGTCGACTGGTTGAGTATCGCTTTGGACGCTTACCAAAAAAAATACGCAGATAAACCCATAGTGGATTATCAGGACAAACAAAAACGCATGAGATACCTGCAAAGCCGTGGTTTTGACGGCCAGGTGATACAGCAGTTATTTAAACAGCTTTAACAGTAGGATGTGGTTATGTACATGACGTCTGCCCAACTTCGCCGGGCTTTTCTGGACTTTTTCGCCAGCAAAGGGCACCAAATTGTGCCAAGCAGCTCACTTATTCCGGGCAACGACCCAACGCTGCTGTTCACCAACGCAGGTATGGTGCAGTTTAAGGATGTGTTTTTAGGCCAGGATAAACGTCCGTACAGCCGTGCCGTGACTGCGCAGCGTTGTGTGCGGGCCGGTGGCAAACACAACGACCTGGAAAACGTCGGTTACACCGCCCGCCACCATACCTTCTTTGAAATGCTGGGCAACTTTAGCTTTGGCGATTACTTCAAGCAGGACGCCATTCGTTTTGCCTGGGAGTTTTTAACCGAAGTGGTGAAACTGCCCAAAGAAAAACTGTGGATCACTGTGTACGCCACAGACGATGAAGCTTTTGATATCTGGACCAAAGAAATTGGGGTGCCGGCTGAGCGGGCTATCCGTATCGGTGACAATAAAGGCGCGCCTTACGCGTCAGATAACTTCTGGGCTATGGGCGATACCGGCCCTTGTGGTCCTTGTACCGAAATTTTTTATGATCACGGCGACCATATCTGGGGGGGCCCGCCAGGTTCGCCGGAAGAAGACGGCGACCGTTTTATTGAGATCTGGAATAACGTTTTTATGCAGTTCAACCGCCATGCCGATGGCCGGATGGACCCATTGCCAAAACCCAGTGTTGATACAGGCATGGGCCTGGAACGTATTGCTGCTATTTTGCAAAACGTACACAGCAACTATGAAATTGATACCTTTGCTGCGCTGATTAAAGCCACAGCGCAAGTGACAGGTGCGACCGACTTAACGGACAAATCGCTGCGCGTCGTGGCGGACCATATCCGCAGCTGCTCTTTCCTGGTGGCGGATGGTGTGATGCCATCCAATGAAGGCCGCGGTTATGTGCTGCGCCGTATTATCCGCCGCGCTGTGCGTCATGGGAATAAGCTGGGTGCCAAAGGCGTGTTCTTCAGCAAACTGGTCGCAGCCCTGGTGGAACAAATGGGGGAAGCGTACCCAGAGCTGGTGGAACGTCAGGCCGTGATTGAAAAAGTGCTGCGCCTGGAGGAAGAACAGTTTGGCAAGACGCTGGAACGTGGTCTGGTGATTCTGGAAGACGCGCTGGCGGCTTTAGGTTCCAATACAGAGATCCCGGGCGACGTTGCCTTTAAGTTGTACGACACCTACGGTTTCCCATTGGATTTAACCAATGACGTGGCGCGCGAACGCGGTTTCACTGTTGATCAGGCAGGCTTTGAAGCGGCGATGGAAGAACAGCGTAAACGGGCTCAGCAGGCCTCTAACTTTGGCGCGGATTACAACCAGGCGCTGAGCTCGGCGCAGTGCACCGATTTCAAAGGTTATACCGAGGTCAAAGCACAGGCCAAAGTGGTGGAAATTTTGCTTGGTGGCGAGCAGGTGCAGTCATTAACTGACGCTACTGAAGCACTGGTGGTGTTGGATCAGACACCATTTTATGCCGAGTCGGGTGGTCAGACGGGGGATACCGGCCGTTTAACCTTAAGCAATGGTGCCGTGTTTGAAGTGACAGACACTATTAAAGTGGGCAAAGCTTTTGCCCATAAAGGCACCTTAAAAGGGGCTTTGGCCGTTGGCGACATGGTCGATGCGGCCATCGACCATGCCCGTCGGGATGCCATTCGTAAAAACCACTCCGCCACTCACTTATTGCATGCGGCACTGCGAACTGTGTTAGGTGAGCATGTCACCCAAAAAGGCTCGTTGGTCGGGCCAGACCGGCTGCGTTTTGACTTTTCGCATTTTGAAGCAGTGAAAGCCGATGAAATCCGTCGTATTGAACAGCTGGTCAATGAACAAATTCAGCAAAACCACGAAGTGCTGACCCGTCTGATGAAAATTGACGATGCCAAAGCCGCTGGTGCTATGGCGCTTTTTGGCGAGAAATACGACGACGAAGTGCGCGTATTGTCGATGGGGGAGTTCAGCATTGAATTGTGTGGTGGGACCCATGTCAGCCGTACCGGCGACATAGGTTTGTTTAAAGTGGTGGCTGAAGGTGGTATTGCCGCTGGTGTGCGCCGCATTGAGGCGGTTACTGCCAGTGGCGCTTTGGCTTATCTGCATCAGTTAGAGCAGCAGGCGCAAACTGTGGCTGCGCTGCTCAAAGGTGATGTGCTGTCTATTGCAGACAAAGTGCAGCAAGCACTGGACAAGAGCAAAGCCACCGAAAAAGAACTGGAGCAGGCCAAAGCCAAACTGGCCAGCGCCGCTGGTGCGTCCTTGTTGGATAAAGCCGAGCAGGTCAATGGTGTCAAAGTATTGATAGCAGAACTGCCTGGAGCTGACCCGAAAGGCTTCCGTACGTTAGTGGATGAACTGAAAGTAAAAATTGGTTCAGGTGTAGTGTTACTGGCCACTGCCGCTGATGATAAAGTCAGCCTGATTGCCGGTGTGACCAAAGACTTAACCGACAAAGTGAATGCCGGCCAGTTGATTGGCTGGGCCGCTGCTGAACTGGGTGGTAAAGGTGGCGGTAAGCCGGATCTGGCTCAGGCCGGTGGTACCGATGTAGCGGCACTGCCTCGGGTACTGGCAGAAGCCAAAACCCAGATCGTTGCCAAGCTGTAATTCTCAGTGGCGCTTTATGTGCAAAAATTCGGGGGTACCTCAGTAGGTACCCCCGAGCGTATCGAAGCGGTGGCAGAGCAGTTGACGGAAACTGTACGCGCCGGTCATAAAGTGGTGGTGGTGGTGTCTGCGATGGCGGGTGAAACCAACCGACTGCTGGGGCTGGCGCATCAGATTGACAGCCGGCCTTCGACCCGTGAACTGGATATGCTGGCCGCCAGCGGTGAGCAGGCCAGCATTGCGCTGCTGGCGATAGCACTGATTAAACGGGGTTACCCGGCTGTGTCATTGCTGGCCGATCAGGTGGGCATTCTGACCGACAATAAATTCAGCCGGGCCCGTATTTTGTCGGTGGCGACAGAACGGTTGTGGCAGGAACTGGAGCAGGGCCATATTGTGATTGTTGCTGGCTTTCAGGGCCGGGATATCGAAGGCAATATCACCACCCTTGGCCGAGGGGGCTCGGATACCACGGCTGTGGCGCTGGCGGCTGCACTGAAGGCTGATGAATGTCAGATTTTTACTGATGTTGATGGCATTTACAGCATAGACCCTAGAATTTGTGCTGCAGCATACCGTTTACCTGTGGTTGACAGCGACAGTATGCTGGAGCTGGCGAGTTTAGGGGCTAAAGTTTTACATTCCCGTTCTATTGAATATGCCACTACTCATCAGGTGCCACTGCGGGTCTTGTCCAGTTTTAAACCGGATCAGGGCAGTCTGATCTGTTATCAGGGAGCAGGTATGAGCTTACCCAAACTGACCGGCATTGCTTGTCAGAAAGATGAAGTCTGGTTGCAGCTGAGTGGGATCAGCACGGCACAACAAACCCAGTTATTTAAAGAGTTTGCCCGGCAGTCGGTGGAAACCGATCTTTTTAGTTTGCTGGGTCCACAACAAATTGGTTTCAGCCTGAACCGTGCGGACCTGACAGTGGTCGAAGACCTGTGTGGTGAATTGGCAGAAAAACAACGCTTTGACTGGCTGGTGTTCACGGGGCTGGCGAAACTCTCTGTTGTTGGGGTGGGTGTGAAAGCCAACCCTGAGGTGATGGCGGTGGTTCTGGAACAGTTACAACTTCTTGCTGCAGAGCCTGTGGCTATCCAATGCAGTGAAATTAAATTGTCGGTGTTGCTGCTGGAACGTCATTTGGTCAGTCTGGCGAATGAACTGCACCGGCTTTTATTAATTACAGAAAATTAAGTGTAAGATTTTCATAAATTTGTTCTCTGGGTTATCATTTAACCGACAGGTCCGCCCTGGCGGCCATGGGAAGCTGGAATCACAGGAAAGGAGCTTAATATGCTTATTTTAACGCGTCGTGTGGGTGAAACTTTAATGATCGGTGACGAAGTCACTGTGACTGTATTGGGTGTAAAAGGCAACCAGGTCCGTATTGGTGTCAATGCGCCAAAAGAAGTCTCTGTGCACAGAGAAGAAATTTACATGCGAATTCAGGCCGAAAAGGGAACTCCTGGCGGTTATAGCGGCAACGACGCAGAATAAAGAAAATTCAGGGGTTTGCCGGGTTTTTTGTGATTTTTAACGAGTTTGAGTCAATATTTGTGCGAATTGCTTAAAAGCTCAGCAAACAAGAATTCCAGCCCCAAAAATTGTTTGACTTATTTTCCTGAAACATTAATATACGCACCGCAACGTAGCGCGGAGAAGTGGCCGAGAGGCTGAAGGCGCACCCCTGCTAAGGGTGTATACCTCAAAAGGGTATCGAGGGTTCGAATCCCTCCTTCTCCGCCATTTTGTGTCATGCTGGACGCGTAGCTCAGCTGGATAGAGTACTCGGCTACGAACCGAGCGGTCGGAGGTTCGAATCCTCCCGCGTCCGCCATCCGAGAGAAGAAGCGCTGTTATTGTAAGATGCAAAGTTTATGGACGCGTAGCTCAGCTGGATAGAGTACTCGGCTACGAACCGAGCGGTCGGAGGTTCGAATCCTCCCGCGTCCGCCATTAAACCTGCTTAGTGCAGGTTTTTTTGTTTTTCGCATTCAGCAAAAAAGATCTCTGAAGACGCGGGCGGTGAGACGCTCCTACCTGCTCGCAGAGCTCGTCGGGTTCAATTGGCAAGACGCCAAACGCAATACTCCCGTGACTCCGGCCCTTCGCAGAGCTCAGGGCGTTCAGTCGGCAGCATGCCAAATTGCTGGCATGCTGAGATCCCGACATCACCCTCCCGCGTCCTCCGGCCTTTTGCGCAGCAAAAGGCGTGAAAACGAGCTGAGCCAGATTGTTGGCTCAGCTGTTTCTGTTTTCACCCATTAAACCTGCTTAGTGCAGGTTTTTTTGTTTTTCGCATCCTGCGAAAAATCCCTTCGGGACCAGCCTCCGGCTGTCCAAAAACGTTCCAGACGTTTTTGTGTTTCCTTTTGCTATCAGATGGTTGCTTAAAGAGCAGGCAGCTTCGAGTTCCTCGTCCTTTGGCATAGCTCAGGACGCTGTCTGGTAACATTGCTGCAATTGCCCAACCAGAGCTTTCACCACCTGATGGCGGTAGAGCATGCCGACAACCTGGCCGTCATGATCCAACACGGGCAATTGGTGCAGCGCCAGGTTGTTAAAAATCATCGCGGCATCAATCAGGCTATCTGTCAGTTTGACGCTGATGACTTTTTTCGTCATTACCTCCTGAATTTTATTTTCAGTGCTGCAAAAGTAGCTGGCATGCAACATGGAACCCAGACAATCCTGTTCAGACAAAAAGCCGACTAATTGCTGTTGATGAAATACGGTAGCACCACTGGCACCGGCTTTTTGCAGTTGCTCAACAGCATGCACTATCGTATCGTCTTGTTGCAGGCGAACCAGTTCAGTTTGATAGATGTCTTTGACTAAGCTCATAAAATTTCTCCCGTTGTGAATAGCGGCAGAGTAAAGCAACGAGTGTTATTAATTAAAACGAATTAAAGTGCTTGTGTGCATCTGGAATTGTGAATAAACAGCGAGGCGTCCTGAGTGAATAGAGGAAAACGGCGGAATTCTGTGCAGTCAGTGCAAAGGCAGGTTGTTTTTGCTTTACCTTTCATAGCTGTTTTGTATAATGGCGGCCTCAACGCTAGGGGCATAGTTCCAATTGGTAGAACAGCGGTCTCCAAAACCGATGGTTGGGGGTTCGAATCCCTCTGCCCCTGCCACTTCTAAACAGACTTCACTATGAAGTTATCACCACTACAGCATCAGTTCTTACAGCACAACAGTATTCTGCCATTGAAGTTGCATGCTGATTTTTTACATTTACAGCCTCAACGACTCCATGAGCAGCCATCAGCGGCAGCAACATCCGAAACACCACTGGTGGCTGAGTTAGCTGTTGCAGAGCCCGATACGATATCTTGGCTGACGCAGGATATTCAGACAGCATTGCAGTGTTATGCGCCCAGCCTGACGTGGCGTATTGCTGAAACCGATATGCAATTAAACTCCGGCCTGCTGCTGACTCCGGCAAAGCTTGATGCCGGGCAAAAGCGCCAGCTCTGGCAGCTCATTACCCAGTATCACGAGGACCACAATGACAGCACAGATCCGCAGCGCAACTGAAGCCGATATTCCGGCCATGTTGGCGGTTGAACAGGCCGCCAATGCTTACCCCTGGACCCAGGGCAATTTCAATAGTTGCTTTTCCGAACGTTATTTTAATGCGGTGCTGGAGCTGGAAGGTGAAGTCCTGGGGTTTTACGTCGGTGAGAAAGTGGCCGTCGAAGCCTCATTGTTTGATATAGGTGTGATGCCTTCAGCGCAAGGGAAAGGCTATGGTCGTTTATTGCTGCAACATTTTTTAGCGCAGGCCCAGAGTCAATCTGTGCTGGATGTCTGGTTGGAAGTACGCCAGTCCAATACAGCGGCCATTGCGCTTTATGAATCGGCCGGTTTTATCCAAACAGGCTTAAGGCCCAATTATTACCCGACCAAACAAGGTCGCGAAGACGCTATCCTGATGGCGCTGCCTTTGGGTTAAGGTTGCCACAGGTTCAGATGGCGAAATTCTGGGCCTGCTGTTGGTAAGCTGCTATAATCCCGCCCAATTTTTTAACTCTGCAATTTATCCCGGCCACGCTGTGTGGAAGCGGGGTTTTGCTATTGAAGACAGCCATCTATGAGCACTGAACAGTTTTTGCAGGAAATTAATAAGCGCCGTACTTTTGCGATTATTTCGCACCCGGATGCCGGTAAAACCACCATCACCGAAAAGGTGTTGTTGTTCGGACAATTGATCCAAAAAGCCGGTACCGTCAAAGGTAAAAAGTCCGGTCAGTTTGCCACCTCCGACTGGATGGAAATGGAAAAAGAACGGGGCATCTCGGTCACTACCTCGGTAATGCAATTTCCTTATGCCAATTGTCTGGTGAACCTGCTGGATACACCAGGCCACGAAGACTTCTCGGAAGATACCTACCGCACACTGACCGCCGTAGACAGCTGCCTGATGGTGATCGATGGCGCTAAAGGTGTTGAAGAGCGCACCATCAAACTGATGGAAGTCACCCGGCTGCGCGACACCCCAATCGTCACCTTTATGAACAAAATGGACCGCGATATCCGCGACCCAATCGACCTGCTGGACGAAGTGGAAAGTGTACTGAAAATCGCCTGTGCGCCTATTACCTGGCCTATAGGTTCAGGCAAAGAGTTTAAGGGCGTGTACCACATTTTGCGTGACGAAGTGATTTTCTATCAGTCGGGTATGGGCCATACCATTCAGGAAGTCGATATTATTAAAGGTATCGACAACCCGGAACTGGATGCGCGTATTGGTTATTTTGCGGCCGATTTACGGGAGCAGATGGAGCTGGTGAAAGGTGCCAGCCATGAGTTTGATCAGGACGCCTTTATTAAAGGTGAACTGACACCCGTGTTCTTCGGTACTGCGTTGGGTAACTTTGGGGTGGATCATATGCTGGACGGCCTGACCGACTGGGCGCCGGCACCACAACCCCGTGCCACCACCAGCCGCACCGTGCAGCCGGACGAGCCGGGCTTTACTGGTTTTGTCTTTAAAATTCAGGCCAATATGGACCCGAAACACCGTGACCGCGTTGCCTTCTTGCGTATTTGCTCCGGCAAGTATGAAAAAGGCATGAAGATGCACCATGTACGCATTGGGAAAGATATTCTGGTGCCACAGGCGCTGACGTTCCTGGCGGGCGATCGTGAGCATGTCGAAGAAGCTTACCCAGGCGACATCATTGGTTTACATAACCACGGCACCATTAAAATTGGCGACACCTTCAGTTCAGGCGAGAAATTCAGTTTTACCGGTATTCCGAACTTTGCGCCTGAGCTGTTCCGCCGTATCCGCCTGCGTGACCCGTTAAAGCAAAAACAATTGCTTAAAGGCCTGGTGCAGTTGTCGGAAGAAGGCGCTGTGCAGGTATTCCGTCCGCTGGATAACAACGACTTGATTGTCGGTGCTGTCGGTGTGCTGCAGTTTGATGTGGTGGTGCACCGCTTAAAATCTGAATACGGAGTGGACGCCATCTATGAAGCGGTGAACGTCAACACGGCCCGCTGGGTCTATTCAGATGATGCCAAAGCGCTGGATGAGTTTAAAAATAAGGCCAGTGCCAACCTGGCGCTGGACGGTGGGGATGCGCTGGCTTATATAGCCCCCACTATGGTGAACCTGAATCTGGCCATGGAACGCTATCCGAAAATCAAGTTCCATAAGACCCGCGAACATTAACAGGCGACGCAGTCGTAACAGGTTAAGAATTTTATGAATATCAAAGAATTATTATCGGCAAAAACTCAGGCAGCCATGATGGCTGTCGGTTTGCCGGCCGACACCAATACGGCGGTGACGCAAAGCACGAAAGTGGAGTTTGGGGATTACCAGATCAATGGCGCCATGGCAGCCGCTAAATTGCTGAAAACCAATCCGCGTGCGTTAGCACAGCAGTTGGTGGAGCTGCTCGATTTGGGCGAGATGGCCGAAAAAGTGGACATTGCCGGCCCGGGTTTTATCAATGTGACGTTAAACAAAGACTGGCTGGCCCGGCAACTGGCGGGGGCTGCACAAAATCCGCGTTTAACCGTCAGCAGCAATCCGGCACCACAGAAAGTGGTGGTGGATTATTCGGCGCCAAACCTGGCCAAAGAGATGCACGTCGGTCACTTGCGCTCCACCATTATTGGGGACGCCTTAGTACGCTGCCTGGAGTTCTGGGGCGACAAGGTCATTCGTCAGAACCATATGGGCGATTGGGGCACGCAATTTGGCATGCTGATAGCGCATCTGGAAGACAAACTGGCGGCGGGTGTCGATTTAGAGCAGGTGGCGTTGGCTGACCTGGAAGAGTTCTATCGCGAAGCGAAAAAACGTTTTGATGACGAAGCTGGTTTTGCCGATAAATCCCGTGATTATGTGGTGAAATTACAAAGTGGTGATGCGCACTGTAAAAAGTTGTGGCAGTTATTTATTGACACCTCGGTCAAGCACAGCGAAGAAGTGTACCGCACGCTGAATGTGACCCTGGGGCATGAGCATATTAAGCCGGAAAGTGCATATAACGACATGCTGCAGCCTATTGTTGATGATCTTAAAACCAAAGGTCTGGCGGTGGAAGATCAAGGCGCGCTGGTGGTGTTTTTGCAGGAGCTGGCAGACAAAGAAGGCAACCCTTCGCCTTTTATTATCCAGAAAACCGGCGGTGGTTTCCTGTATGCCACCACCGACCTGGCGGCCTGCCAGTACCGCAGCCATGGCTTAGGTGTTGACCGTATTGTGATTTTCACCGACGCCCGCCAGGCCTTGCATTTTAAACAAGTGGAGCTGGTCGCCCGTAAAGCTGGCTTGCTGCGGGATGAAACGGCGTATGAACATGCGCCTTTTGGCACCATGATGGGCGAGGACGGCAAGCCGTTTAAAACCCGTACCGGTGGCACTGTGAAACTGGCTGAGTTGCTGGAAGAAGCGGTCAGTCGTGCCGCCGAGGTGGTGAAACAGAAGTCGTCTGAACTGACATCGGACGAAATGGCGGAAGTGGCGCGTAAAGTCGGTATTGGCGCAGTAAAGTTTGCCGATTTATCGAAAAACCGTACCAGCGATTACATGTTCAGCTGGGACGCCATGCTGAGTTTTGAAGGCGCGACCGCGCCTTACCTGCAATATGCCTATACCAGGATCAGCAGTATTCTGCGTAAAGCCGGCGTGGATCTGAGCTTTGATGCGGCGCTGGTGTTGGTGGAAGAGCAGGAAAAACAACTGGCGGTGAAACTGCTGCGTTTTGAAGAAACGCTGCAGGCGGTGATGAAAGATGCAGTGCCCAACCTGCTGTGTAACTACCTGTATGAACTGGCCAGCCAGTTTATGAGCTTCTATGAAGCTTGCCCTATTTTGAAAGAGGGCGTTGCACCAGAGCAGAAACAAAGCCGCTTAATGCTGAGCATTCTGGTAGCCCTGACCTTAAAGCAGGGGCTGGAGCTGCTTGGCATTGAAGTCATGGAGAAGATGTAACAAAACCTGGGGTCAGAGTACTACTCTGACCCCACTAGTTGGGAGCTGGCCATGAAAATTGATGATATCCGTCGCAGTTACACCTTAAATAAACTGGATGCAGAGCAGCTGAACCCGGATCCTATTGCTCAGTTTGAGTTGTGGCTTAAAGACGCGATCGCCGCCGAATTGCCGGACCCGACCGCTATGTGTGTGGCAACGGTCAGCCCGGATGGCCAGCCATCGCAGCGCCTCGTACTGCTCAAAGACGTCAGCTCTGAAGGTTTTGTGTTTTACACTAACCTGGGCAGCCGTAAAGCCACAGAGTTATCGCATAACCCCAAAGTCTGTCTGCATTTCCCCTGGCATCCGCTGGAGCGGCAGGTCATTGTATATGGCAGGGCTGAGCAGGTGCCAACCAGTCAGGTGCTCAGCTACTTTTTGTCCAGGCCCAAAGAAAGTCAACTGGCAGCCTGGGCGTCTGAACAGAGCCGCCCTGTGTCAACCCGTCAGGCCTTGTTGCAAAAGTTTGCCGAGATAAAACACAAATTCGAACAAGGCGAAGTGCCACTGCCATCCTTTTGGGGCGGCTTTCTGGTACGTCCGCATCAGATTGAATTTTGGCAGGGAGGCGAACACAGGCTGCATGACCGTTTTATGTACAACAAAACCGATGGCCAGAATTGGAGCATCGACAGGTTATGTCCATAAAAATAGCGTCAGAGGCAGGCCCAACCCTGCCTTTGTTGTTTGATACCCATTGTCATCTGGATTTGCCAGAGCTGCTGCCTCAGCTTGAGTTTCATCTGCAGCAGGCATGCGCCCTTGGCGTGCAGGCCGTACTGGTGCCCGCTGTAGAGCAAAAAAACTGGCTCCCGCTGCTCGCCTTGCAGCAGCAGTTTAAGTTTGATGTCGCCTTGGGGGTTCACCCCTGGTGGGCGGCCAGTGCACAGCTGAACGCCTTGGAGCAATTGCCGCAGCTGGCTGCGCAGCCAGAGGTCTGTGCTATTGGTGAAATTGGGCTGGATTATGCACTGGACGAAGCGACGTTTGCTGCGCAAGCGCTGTTTTTCAGTCAGCAACTGGCGATTGCCAAAGCACTGAAAAAACCAGTGGTGTTGCATCACCGCAAATCCATGGTGCAGTTACTGGCGGAAATTAAACTGCAGCAGTTTAATGAAGGCGGCATATTACACGCCTTTTCTGGCAGTTATCAGCAAGGCAAAGCCTTTATTGATTTAGGCTTTAAGTTGGGTATTGGCGGCACCATCAGTTATCAGAGAGCTGAAAAAACGAAAAAGGCGGTGAAGAAATTCCCGTTAGATGCGCTGGTGCTGGAAACCGATGCACCGGCGATGCCACTATCTGGTTTTCAGGGGCAGGTGAATACACCGGCTCAGCTGCGGTTGGTGTTTCAGGCATTGCTTGAGTTACGTTCTGAGCCAGCCACGCAGCTGGCCGCACAGCTGTGGCAAAACAGTTGTCAGGTGCTTCGGTTGAACGCTCAAAGCAGGTTGCTGGGTTCAGCCTGACGCTTTTTCCACAGCCGCTGCAGCAGGTGCAAAAAGCGGCTCCACAAGCCCCGGACCACAAAAGCAACCAGGCCGGCTACCCATAACATCCAGACCACTTGTTGCATCAGTTGTTGCCAGGCCTGAGTGACAGGCAGCAGGCTGGCATCCAGTTTCATACTGATCTTAATGTAACCAATGACCCGGCCGTCCTGCTCAATTTCCTGCACCAACGCCAGCAGTTCGGGTTGAAACTGCGGTGCATACATCACCAAAGCCGGAGAGGCGGACTTTGAGGCGGATAACTTGGCGCCGTTGGCGTCGTATACTACGACGTCCTGCAAATAGGGGGTATTGGCAATATGGGTGGTCAGTTGGTTCAGGCTTTCCAGCTGATCGTTGACTATTAAATAAGCCGCTGTATGGGATAAGGCCACCAGCGTAGAGCGCATCAACTCTTCACTTTGCTGCTGAAACAACTGCTCCCCTTGTTTATGGCTGGTCCACCACCACTGGCTCAGCACCAGAATACCCAAAGCCACCAGCACCACCTGGGCCAGGCGGTACAAACGGGATTTTTTTTCCTGATTACCGAACTGAAATTGCATAAGTAGGCTTAAGTTTTGCGCTGACATCTGCCGAAAAATGTCGGTAGAATGCCATGGCAACAGATTGAAGTACAGGTGGCAGTTTGAGCTTTTCAGAATCAAAACAAGTAAGTGCGATGTCTATCAATGAGTTAGTGCAGTTGCTTTCGCAAGGCCCTTTACAATTGCAACTGGGCGGGGTCACTGGTACGGCAGCAGCTGCCACCAAGGCGGTGGCCCGTATCCGGCTCTTTGGTGGTTCAATAACCATCAGTCATTTGTCGGAACTCGGTGTTTTGTTGGGCGAGCAAAGTGTTGTATTGAGCCTGGTTCAACCCCATCCGGATTTAACACCCGCTTATCAGTTCAGCCTGAGCAGCATACCAACGCCAGAATTTCTGCAGCATTTGTCGGATTGGGCACTGGCTGCAGGGCTGGAATTGGTCTGCCAAACGACCTTCCCCACCTTACGCAAGCCTGGTGTGCTGGTTATGGATATGGATTCGACCGCTATCCAGATTGAATGCATTGATGAGATTGCCAAATTGGCAGGCACAGGTGAACAAGTGGCCGCAGTCACAGCCCGCGCGATGAACGGCGAGCTGGATTTCGCCCAAAGCTTACGGGAGCGGGTGGCGACCTTAGCCGGTGCGTCATCCGGTATTTTGCAGCAGGTACTGGATGCGCTTCCGCTGATGCCGGGGTTGGAGACTCTGGTGACCAAATTGCAGCAACAACAGTGGCAGGTGGTGATCGCTTCGGGTGGCTTTACCTTTTTTACCGAAGCCTTAAAACAGCGTCTGCAGTTAACCGCCACTTTTGCCAACCAACTGGACATTGTGGATGGGCATTTAACTGGCCTGGTACTGGGAGACATAGTGGATGCTCAGTACAAAGCCAGGGTGGTTGAACTGATCCGGCAGCAATATGACATTGCCCCTGAGCAGACCGTGGCTATTGGGGACGGTGCCAACGACTTACCTATGCTGGCTCAAGCTGCATTGGGCGTCGCGTTTCATGCCAAACCCAAAGTGCAGGCGCAGGCCAAAGCCGCTATCCGGCACGGCTCGTTACTGCAGTTGCTGTATTTACTGGATTAACAGATGCAGCACAGGCAACAGTCCCTTTGGCTCAAGGTCAGCCATTATCAGCTCCATCTGCGCCAGCTTATTCCTGCCCAGCCCAACGGGCATAGAGTGCTGATGCTGCACGGTGCTATCGAAAACAGCCGGATTTTTTACAACGAAAAAGGCCGGGGTTTCGCTTGTTTTCTGGCAGATATGGGGTTTGAAGTCTATTGTGCTGATTTCGCCGGACGTGGCCAGTCCATTCCTGTCGCCAGCCGCCACTTTAACCATAGTCAGAATCAATTAATCACAGCTGATATTCCGGCTTTGATCCGTCACCTGACGCAGGCAGAGCCTGTGCATCTGATCGCCCACTCCTGGGCCGGTGTGGTGCTGGCGGCGGCATTAGCGCGTCAGCCTGAGTTGCTGCCTTTGGTACGCTCTGTGCTGACCTTTGGCAGCAAACGTTGCATCAGCGTACAGGGCTGGCAAAGGCGGCTGCATATTGACTGGGTCTGGAACCGGCTTGGGCCTCTGTTATGCAAAGTTTATGGGTATTTGCCCGCCCGGCAATGGCGCTTTGGTGCAGACAATGAACCGGCCCAGTATTTGCTGGATACTATTCCCTGGATCCGTGGTGAGGCCTTTACAGATATCAGTGATGGCTTCAATTATGCCAATGCCTGCAAACATCTGAACTGGCCGCCGAGCTGGCATTTGGCTGCGGTGAATGACCGGCTGTTGGGGCATCCGCAGGATGTGCTGGCGTTTTTGGCTGAAACAGGCCTGGATGCAGGCCGCTTTACGCTGCTGGGCAAAGCGACCGGCTATAAGATGGATTATGATCATATTTCAATGTTGACGGCGGCCACAGCCCGTGAGGACCACTTTGTGCAGTTAGCCGACTGGCTTGGACGCCAGTAACAGCTGGCGCTGCTGGCGTTGCTTTTCAACAAGCTCAGTGGGCACCTGATAACGTGTCATGACTTCTTCAGTGATGTCCTGCACTTCACCTACACCCACCACACTCCAGAGCTCTTCTTCCAGCACTTTGGCTTTGTGAATGGCGTAGGTACTGACATAGCCCAGTTCTTTGGCAATATGCTCTGTGTCAGGTCGGCCTGTGCGGGACAAAAATATCCGGTAGGCGAACAGCAGGCCTTGTTGCAGGCTTTCTTCAATAAAGAGTTTACGCTGATTGGCTGTCGGCAAATCAAAGTCAAATTCGGTTAGCAGACTCTGCTCTGTTGTGCCTTGTTCAGGAAGGTAACGCAAATACACTTCGTAGCGGAAAGGCAGTTCCTGCCGTTTCATCTTTTTCAACTGGTTGGCAAACTGCAGGTTTGTTGCATTGTTTTTTAGCAAAGGTTGCAGGTTAAGCTCACCGTCAGCTGGCGTAAAACGCTGCAACAGCCGATGCAAGGTGCTTGGCGTTGCGCCTTGCGCCACCACATCCATATGGTAGCGGATACCCTGGCGATGTATGTAAAACACAAAGCAATTCAGGGCTTTGAGGTACATATTGCGCAGCGCAGGCCCTAAACCAGGGAATTTAGGTGTTTCTTCTGCCATGGTCAGTTTGCTGCGATTATTGGCGATCAGTTGCTGGAAAAACTGTTTGCCCTGATGGTCATTCGTTTTATCAATAATGCGCAGGTTCATAATCAGTTTATTTTTGCTGACGGCCATCACCTCATAAGGCAGTTGGGTCAGCTTGTGTTTATTGGTAATTTTCTGCATTTGTGGCAGGGTAATTTCTACCTGGTCGCCGCGTTCAAAATCAACGGGCTCAACACACTCAATTTGCAGGCCTTTACTGGAGAAATCCCGGGTGAACCCCCGCACATCGGCCATTTCTCCGTCACCAACCAACACGTCAGTCCGGTACAGAAAGCGGCTTTCTGAACGCAGATTGACATAATGTACTGCCGCCGCTTCAATGGCGGGCAGGCTGTCCAGCTTGGCATGGCCGAAGATTTTCAGCTGATTCAGCAAACTTTGGTCCAGGGCCGTGCGTTGGTACTGAGCGGTACTTTCGGTGGTGTTGAGTTCAGTCAGGCTGGCGACGTAACGCAGCTCTTTAATGAAATTGGCGATCAGGGGGCTGGGTGGTTGGTTCAGCTTCTGAATTTCCTGACTGGCGCTGCTGGGTAAGGACAGTTTGCTGTGTGCATGAGCCGGATTGGTTCGGCTGATATGCAAATGAAAGACGCGCCAGCTGGGCTTTTGTGAACCAAAACCAATAAATACCTGACGCAACGCAGCGGACTGCGCCAGTTCATCTGCTGTCGCTGAATAAAAAAACAACCGCCCTTTGGCCGCATGAGTAAATGTATACAAAACAGTACTTTGTTCAGCACTGGATAAACACTGTTTCAGGCGCCGGGCTGACAGCAACTGGGACAACACATTCTGACGTTGTTCATCCTGAAAATAATGCAGGACCGATCGGTTGTTTTCTGTTGTCAAAGCGCAGAGTGGTGTCGCTTTGCCGTCATTGACAGCCAGAAAAACCGGTAATGTGGTCATCCGGGGTAAAAAAAACTGCTCGTAGCCTTTGACATAAACGGCCTGGTAAGTGTTGTCGAGATTCACTTTATAACGGCGTTTGTTGCCATGGATAAAGTTTTGCAGAAAGTCGGTAAAACCTTTTTCATGCTCCAGCGGTAAACGTTTTAACCTCAGGTACACCCCTTTATCGGCCGGTTCCTGTTCTATCACCTGATAAGGAATACCTTCGGTCAGGCCCAAGGCAAATTCCTGCTCGAGGCCCCGGAAAAAGATGGCTACTTTTTGCCCCGGCTGGAAGATGAGTTCTCTTTGCACCTTGATTTTGCAGCCTGAGACTGATAAATCGCTGGTGGTGGCAAAAAGCCGGTCCTGGTTGTCCAGCACCAACTCGATATCAATGGAAAAATTCATCCGCTCTTCAGCGCGGCTCTGATATTCAGCAAACTTAATCAACTGAACGGTTTTCTGTTCTGTCTGTTCTGTCTCTTCCTCTTCGTCCGTTGCCAGCAGAGGAGAGACAGCCGGGCCCCGGTTTTGTTTGCGTTGTGCCTGCTCTTGTTGGTAACGGACCCGGTGATTGTTGCTGGTGTTACTGACGTCTTCGAATACACCCACAGTGTAACGGCTGTATTGTTTTATACCTTTTTCGAAGGTCCGGATGGCTACATCGTCCATGTAGTGGGTCTGTCCGTTAAACTCGTAAGGACGGACTTCACCATCCACCCGGCCTCGCAGATCAATATAATAAGAACAAGGCTGACCCAGGCGTTTGAGTTCCATTTTGATCAGAAACTGTTTGGACTTTGGCAACTCTTCGGTCAATAGCTTAAACACCTGGTCAAAATCAGGTGTGTTGATCAGGGGTTTTAAGCGTTCGATCACCCCTAAGTGTTCAGCTAAATCGGAAGTTGTCATCTGTATTCTGATCCGTGTTTCGAATGTCACTTCGTCAATAAAGTGTTGTACATTATGAATATTAAAGCTTAAAAGCAATATTCATGCCTTCATAGCAAAGAGAGAAAAATGGCAAAAACCAAAACCGCCTATGTCTGTAATGATTGTGGTGCAGACTTTGTGCGCTGGCAGGGACAATGTACCGAGTGCGGAGCCTGGAATACCATCAGCGAAGTGCGGCTGGCGAGCGCCACCAAATCAGCCCGGTTTGATGGCTACGCCGGCGCCACTGTGGCTAAAGTAGTGCGGCTGGATCAAGTGGACTTGCAGGAAGTCCCGCGGTTCAGCTCGGGTTTTGCGGAATTTGACCGCGTCTTGGGGGGCGGCATAGTGCCAGGCTCAGCCATTCTGATTGGCGGCAGCCCCGGAGCCGGAAAAAGTACCTTGTTGTTGCAGATCATGTGTGGCCTGGCGCAATCAGGAAAAGCACTTTATGTCACTGGTGAGGAATCACTGCAGCAAGTGGCGATGCGGGCACACCGTTTAGGTTTACCTACCCAGCAACTGCTGATGCTGGCGGAAACCAGTGTTGAGACTATCTGCCAGCTGGCACAGCAGGAAAAGCCTCGCATTATGGTGATTGACTCCATTCAGGTGATGCAGATGGCAGACATTCAGTCGGCACCGGGCTCTGTGTCACAGGTGCGGGAAAGTGCGGCTTACCTGACCCGTTTTGCCAAACAAAACCACATTGCCGTCATTATGGTGGGGCATGTCACCAAAGACGGGTCACTGGCGGGGCCCAAGGTGCTGGAGCACTGTATTGACTGCTCAGTGTTGCTGGACGGTGATTCAGATAACAGATACCGCACACTGCGCAGCCATAAAAACCGCTTTGGTGCTGTCAATGAGCTGGGGGTTTTTGCGATGACAGGGCAGGGCATGAAAGAAGTGAAAAACCCTTCAGCCATATTTTTAAGCCGCGGTAAAGAAGACACTCCGGGTTCCATTGTGATGGTGCTTTGGGAAGGCACCCGGCCTTTGTTGGTGGAAATACAGGGGCTGGTGGATTATTCACCCCTGAACAACCCGCGACGCGTTACCTTGGGCATGGAACAAAACCGCATTTCCATGCTGCTGGCGGTGATGCACCGTCACGCTGGTATTCAGATGGTAGACCAGGATGTCTTTGTCAATGTGGTGGGGGGCGTCAGGGTCAATGAAACAGGTGCAGATTTGGCAACCCTGCTGGCACTGGTCTCCAGCTTTAAAAACAAAGCCTTGCCCAATGAGTTGGTGGTATTTGGTGAAGTCGGGCTTTCCGGTGAAATCCGCCCTGTGCCCAGTGGTCAGGAGCGTTTGAAAGAAGCGGCCAAACATGGCTTTAAGCGCGCTATAGTGCCGCATGGCAACGCCCCCAAAGAGCCTATTGCCGGTATGACAGTGATTGGCGTGACGAAATTATCGGAAGCGCTGGACGCTTTATAGCCACAAAAGGATGGGGTCAGAGCTTGACTCTGACCCCAAGGCTTAAAATTCAGCGGTATTGGGGAAATTCAGCATCAGCACGGCTTTGGCGTCATCCCGCAGCTTCGTCAGGCCCAGCTCATCGTAACTTTGCACCATCAGCCGCAATGCCTGCTCGACCTGAGGGGAATCCCGGTAATATTCCACCACATACTTGGCGCGGTTGGCCGCAGCCAGGTGGGCGCCACGACGGGTGTAATAATCAGCGATAATCAATTCATGCCGCACCAGTTTCTCTTTAATGCTCTGCATACGCAGCTTGGCATCCTGAGCGTATTTGCTGGTGGGGTAGGTGCTGACCAGAATTTTTAAATCATCAAAAGCCTGACGGGTACTGGCCATATCACGGTCGGCTCTGTCGATACCGACAAACTCGTGGAACGAATTTTCATCAGCCTTTAAGTTGCTCAGGCCCCGCATGTAATAGACATAATCCAGATCCGGGTGATTCGGGTTCAGGCGGATAAAACGGTCAATACTGGCCAGCGCCTGTTTGGTGTCGCCACTCTGGTAATAAGCGTAAATCAGATCCAACTGCACCTGGCGTGACAAAGGTCCAAAGGGATAACGGCTCTCCATCGCTTTGAGCAGCTCAATGGCCCTGCTGTATAACCCGGAGTCCAGCACGTTTTTGGCTTCATCATAAAGTTGCTGGGCGCTTTGGTTGGTATTGACCAGTTGCTCTTCTGGGTCTTTGGTGCCAGCGCACGAGGCCAGCGTCAGTGCCATGGCTATGGCCGCTAAAAAATTCAGTTTCATTGAAAAATCCACTACTACTTTGAGCCTGTTGGCTATTTAGTCCGGCGTAAAACCGTTAAACTAGCGCCTTTGACGGCCTGATTCTAACTCAGACAGCCGAGTGTGCCCACAGGATAACTGGTTCCGACATGACAAAACAGCTAAAACTCGCAGAAATTGTTCCCGATCATTTATTTGGCAAGCGCTTAGATCAGGTGCTGGCCGAAATGTTCCCGGATTATTCGCGTTCCAGAATAAAAGACTGGATCCTGGCGGATTGGGTTCAGGTGAATGGCCGGGTCTGCAATACCCCCAGAGAAAAACTGATGGGGGGCGAGGCCATTCAGATTGATGCCCAGTTACCGGACGATGAACGTTTTGAAGCTGAAGCCATTGACCTGACTATTGTCTATGAGGATGAGCATATCCTGGTGATCAACAAACCGGCCGGTTTGGTGGTACACCCGGGTGCCGGCAACCCGGAAGGGACTTTGCTCAATGCGCTGTTGCACCATTGTCCGTCAATAGCCGAAGTACCGCGCGCCGGTATTATTCACCGCCTGGATAAAGACACCACCGGACTGATGGTGGTGGCGAAAACCATTCCGGCGCAGGTGCATTTAGTCGATGCGATGCAGCACCGCGAAATTACCCGTGAATACGAAGCGATTTGCCATGGCATTATGACGGCGGGTGGCACAGTGGACGAGCCTATTGGCCGTCACCCGACCAAACGAACCCATATGGCGGTCACCACCTCGGGCCGTCCGGCGGTGACGCATTACCGGGTGATGGAAAAATTCCGCGCCCATACCCGGCTGCGTTTGCGGCTGGAAACCGGCCGCACCCATCAAATTCGTGTGCATATGACCTACATCAACCACCCATTGGTTGGTGACCCTGTGTATGCCGGCCGTCCGCGCCCGCCACGTAAAGCCAGTGAAGAGTTACTGACTATTTTCCGCAGCTTTAAACGTCAGGCGTTGCATGCAGCTATGTTACGTCTGGCTCACCCTATCACCAGCGAGATTATGGAATGGCATGCACCAGTGCCGGACGATATGGTGCAACTGACGTTGGCGCTGCGTGCGGATACCGAAGAGCACGGCCTGGATTTTGCCTGATGAACGGCGTGCTCAGAGCAGACTGGCCGGCACCTGCCCATGTGCATACGGCCATCAGCACCAGGTTGAATGGTTGCTCTGTCGCTCCTTATGCCAGCCTGAACCTGGGCAGTCATGTGGCCGATGATCCGGTGCTGGTGCAGCAGAACCGGCAGCACTGGCAACGGCTGGCGGCGTTACCTGCCGAGCCTTATTGGTTAAATCAGGTCCACAGCACCCTCTGTGTGGATTTGACCCAAGCTGACTTTAGTGCTGGTGCTGTCACTGCAGATGCCGCCTTTACCACAAAAGCACTGCAGGTCGCGACGGTACTGACCGCCGACTGTTTGCCTGTGTTGTTTTGTGATCAGGCAGGAACAGCGGTGGCTGCGGCTCATGCCGGCTGGCGTGGCCTATGTGATGGGGTGTTGGAACAGACGTTGGCACATTTTCCAGACAACTCAGAAGTACTGGCCTGGTTAGGCCCCGCCATTGGCCCAGCCGCTTTTGAAGTGGGTGATGACGTGCTGGCAGCTTTTATAGCGCGGCAGCCGCAGGCAGAGCAGGCCTTTAAAGCGGTAGCCGGAAAATCCGGCAAGTGGCGGGCGGATCTTTATCAACTGGCCCGTCTGCGGTTGCAGGCTGCAGGTGTCCGGCAAATCTACGGTGGCGGTTTTTGCACTTACACTGATGAAAGCCGTTTTTATTCCTACCGTCGCGACGGCCAGACCGGACGTATGGCGTCCTGCATCTGGTTAAGCTGATCTAAGTCAAATTTTTGACGTTTTCCGCTTGAAAAAACAACGGTCAGGCGCAATCTTAGCAAACAACAGCAAAAACTGATTTGCGGAGATCTTTATGAGACTTGACCGTTTTACCAGTAAATTTCAAATGGCGATCGCTGATGCGCAGTCTCTGGCATTGGGGCGCGATCACGCTTATATCGAACCTGTACACCTGATGTATGCCTTGCTGAACCAGGAAGGCAGTTCAGTCAAAGAGCTGTTCAGCAAAATTGGCACCAATCCACATGAATTACGTTCCAAGCTGACGCAGGCGCTGGAGCGTTTACCTAAAGTGGAAGGGGGGGATGCCTCTGTTCAGTTGTCCGGAGCCAGTGGTCAGCTGTTAAATCTGTCGGATAAATACGCGCAAAAACGCAAAGATCAGTATATTTCCAGTGAGCTCTTTGTGTTGGCTGCCACTGAAGATAAATCCGAGCTGGGTACTATTCTGCGCCTGTTAGGGGTGGAAAAAGCCGCAGTGGAAAAAGCCATAGAGGAACTCAGAGCAGGCCAGAATGTGGATGACCCCAACGCAGAAGACAGCCGCCAGGCATTGAGTAAATACACTATCGACCTGACCGAAAGAGCAGAAGCTGGCAAACTGGACCCGGTGATAGGCCGGGATGAAGAGATCCGTCGGTGTATTCAGGTGTTGCAGCGGCGCACCAAAAACAACCCAGTGCTTATTGGTGAACCCGGAGTGGGTAAAACCGCCATAGTCGAAGGCCTGGCGCTGCGCATTATCAACAAAGAAGTGCCGGAAGGCTTAAAAGACAAGCGGGTGTTGTCGCTGGACATGGGGGCTTTATTGGCCGGTGCCAAATACCGCGGTGAATTTGAAGAGCGCTTAAAGGCGGTGCTGAATGAACTGGCAAAAGAAGAAGGCCGGGTCATTCTGTTTATTGATGAAATTCATACCATGGTCGGGGCTGGTAAAGCCGATGGGGCTATGGACGCCGGCAATATGCTCAAACCTGCACTGGCCCGTGGTGAGCTGCATTGCCTGGGGGCCACCACTTTGGACGAATACCGTAAATACATTGAAAAAGACGCGGCGCTGGAGCGGCGTTTCCAGAAAGTGCTGGTGGACGAACCCTCAGTGGAAGACACCATTGCTATTTTACGCGGTTTAAAAGAGCGGTATGAACTGCACCACGCGGTTGAAATCACTGACCCGGCTATAGTAGCAGCCGCGACTTTGTCACACCGGTATGTCAGTGACCGTCAGCTGCCGGATAAAGCCATCGATCTGATTGACGAAGCCGCCTCCAGTATCCGGATGCAAATAGACTCAAAACCGGAAGAACTGGATCGGCTGGAGCGGCGCATTATTCAGCTGAAGCTGGAAGAAAATGCGTTGTCGAAGGAAACCGACGACGCATCAAAAAAGCGCAAAGACAGCATTCTGGAGCAAATTCGTGAACTGGATGCCAGGTACAACGAGCTGGATGAAGTCTGGACTTCCGAAAAAGCCGCGTTGCAGGGTACGCAAAATATCAAAGCTGACCTGGAGCAAGCCCGGCTGGATATGGAAGTGGCGCGCCGTGCCGGCGATTTAAACCGGATGTCGCAGCTGAAGTACGAACGCATTCCGACGCTGGAAAAACGGCTGGATTTAGCCTCGCAAGCCGAAATGCATGAAATGAAACTGCTGCGCCACAAAGTGACGGACAACGAAATTGCCGATGTGTTATCCAAAGCCACTGGCATCCCGGTCAGCAAAATGCTGGAGGGAGAACGCGACAAATTATTGCGCATGGAGCAAGAGCTGCAAAAACGGGTGGTCGGGCAGCAGGAAGCGGTCAGCGCCGTATCCAATTCGATTCGCCGTTCCCGTGCAGGCCTGGCCGATCCGAACAAACCCATTGGGTCCTTTTTGTTTTTAGGCCCGACTGGTGTGGGTAAAACCGAGCTGACCAAAGCTTTAACACAGTTTTTGTTTGATACCGAAGATGCGCTGGTGCGCATTGATATGTCGGAGTTTATGGAAAAACATGCGGTGTCCCGCCTGGTCGGTGCGCCTCCGGGGTATGTCGGGTATGAAGAAGGCGGCTACCTGACCGAAGCGGTGCGGCGTAAGCCTTATTCGGTGGTGTTGCTGGATGAAGTCGAAAAAGCCCATCCAGATGTGTTTAATATTCTGCTGCAGGTGTTGGATGATGGCCGTTTAACCGATGGCCAGGGCCGCACAGTCGACTTTAAAAACACTGTGATTATTATGACGTCCAACCTGGGCTCGGATCTGATTCAGGAGCATTACCAGCATCAGAGCTACGACGAGATGAAAAACATGTTGATGGAGGTGTTAAGCCGTCAGTTCAGGCCTGAGTTTTTAAACCGGCTGGACGAAACTGTGGTGTTCCATCCACTGGACAATGCGCATATCCGACATATTGCAGCCATTCAACTGGAACGGTTGCGTAAGCGTCTGGCGGACAGGGAGTTTGGCCTGGATGTCACAGATGCGGCGCTGGATTTGCTGGCCGAAGCCGGCTTTGATGCGGTGTACGGTGCACGGCCACTGAAACGGGCCATTCAGCAGCATATAGAAAACCCGCTGGCGCAAACCTTGTTGCGTGGCGAGATAGCTCCCCGCTCTGTGATTCGGGTGGATGCTGCATCAGGGCAATTCAGTATTCAGGCCGCACGAATGCAATAATGCTGTGTTGCGGCAGGATCGCGTGACTTGTGAAACTAAAAAGGCCCGTTGAACCACGGGCCTTTTTGCTGTTTTGGTGCAGCTTATTCAGCGGAGAAGGTTTTGCTCAGATTGGCAATTTCTGCCGCTTGTTGGTGCAAACGCTGGTTGGTGTCGGAGACCAGTCCCATATTGCCCATGTTTTCCTGAGCAATTTGCTGAATGCTGTCGACATTCTGCGCCACTTCGGCCGCCACCTGGCCTTGTTGAGTGGCCGCAGTAGCTATTTGTGCGGACAGATGGTCAATGGTATTGACCATCGCGACTATGTCTTTCAGTTGCACTGTGCTGCGCTGCGTTTGGGTCACACAATCTTCCACCTGCTCACGGCTTTGCAGCATAGTTTTACCCCAGCTCAGCAAAGTTTGTTGTATTTCCGCGATGGAGCGCTGGATCTGCTCTGTCGCATTGTGAGTGCGTGAAGACAGAGCCCGGACTTCATCGGCCACGACCGCAAAACCACGGCCATGTTCGCCGGCCCTGGCCGCTTCAATGGCGGCATTCAGCGCCAACAGGTTGGTCTGATCGGCAATGCCCTGAATTTCGGTCATCACGGCGCCGATACGTTCCGCCTCCACCGCCAGGTTATCTGCGGTACTGGCCGCACCCTGAACTTCCACCGCCAGTTTTTTCACTGTGCTGGCGGTCAGTTCCATCACCTGTTCTGCCTGCTGGCAGATCTGCTGGGCTTCGCCCACTTTGGCGTTGGTTTCACTGGTGCGAAGGGCAATATCCTGCACTGTATGGCTCAGCTCTAAGGTGGCAGAAGCGATAGATTCCAACTGGACTTTTTGTTGTCCTATGCCGCGTTCTGTCAGATGCACCGCTTCTTCCAGGGTGTCGGCAATGCGGGTCAGCTGGCTGGTGCTGTCTTTGGTACGGCCCAGTACGGTGCGCAGACGGGCTTGCTGCAATTGATGGCGGAAGGTGGCAACAGAGAATGCTGTGCGTCCGGCATAGACATAACGTGAGACCGAATCAAATTGGTGTTGAATGGCTTTGAGTTCAGCAGGGATAGCCAGTATTTCCTGATGCATCAGTGTCAAAAAAGCCAGTGGCAATAATGCGGCTACCAGGAACCAGGCAGACCATAACAATGAACCTGCCAGCACAGTGACCAGACTCAAAGCCAAAGTGAGCATCAGGCGCAGGCTGGAGTTCTCCCGGAAGCTGTTTACTTTTTTGCCGGTATTGATCGCGTTGTAGCAACGTTCAGCCCGTTGTACCAGTTCACGGGTTGGTTTGACCCGGACGGATTGGTACCCAACCAGTTGCTGGTCGCGATAAATAGGTGTGACATACGCATCGACCCAGTAATAACGGCCATCTTTGCAGCGGTTTTTTACCATGCCTCGCCAGGACTGGCCCAGTTTCAGCTTTTGCCATAAATCGGCAAAGGCTGCTGCCGGCATATCCGGATGACGTACCAAATTGTGGTTTTTTCCGATCAGCTCTTCAGCTTCATAGCCAGCCACCTGGCAAAATGCCGGGTTGGCATAAGTGATGACTCCGCGTAAATCCGTGGTAGACACCAGTTCCAGGCCGGCGTCGTACTGTACTTCCTGATCGACAACATGATGATTGCGGCGATTCATGGCCTATCCTTTCCTTTTTCTAAGTCATTCGGTTAATCTGATGATCTTACGTATTATTTCAAACTCAACCTGAATAAGCGAGCCAGGAACTGTTATGCAAGTGGCTGCCATTATGTCCCGTAAGCTGGTGACTGTGGGTCCGGACGCGACCCTGGCACAGATCCGGGTAATTTTTGAATCGGCGAAGTTTCAGCATTTGCCTGTGCTGGACAGCAGCAAACGGCTGGTGGGTATTTTGTCTGTGAAGGATTACTTTAAAGCCTTAAGCCCAGTGATGGAGACTGCGTCTGAGCCTACACTGGAGCTCTTTCTGTCCAGCCGTCGGGTCAAACACCTGATGACGAGCCCGGTGATCTCTGTGACTGCAGATTACCCTGTGGTGCATGCGGCCGCCTTATTGCTCAAACACAATATCAGTTGCCTGCCAGTGGTCGACAAGGACCTGATTGCGCTTGGAATTGTGTCATGGAAAGACATTATGCGGGTGGTGGTACTGCAAAGTAGCAAGAGGGCGCGTCTGAACTACGGGCGCAGGGAAGAAGAGGAATAACAGCTGCCGCAATGGATGCCGCCATTTCGGTGGTAGTTTGCTTGAGATCTGTCGATCTCTGGCCTGGTTTGCAACGCGTCAGCCCACTTGTTTTTTATCTGTTGACTCCCCATAACAGCGAAGCTCAACACTTAACTAAGGATCCAGCTTGAGTCATTTCCTTGAACAGCGCCTGCAGCAGCTTGGCACCGACAGTTTTCGCGCCGCTATCACCGGGATCCGCAGAGGTCTGGAGCGGGAAACATTACGTATTCATCCCGATGGTCGCCTGGCCCAGACTGACCACGCCAAAGCTTTAGGGTCGGCGTTGACCCATCCGCTGATCACCACAGATTTTTCGGAGTCTTTGCTTGAGTTTATTACACCAGCTCAAAGCTCTATTGATATCACTTTGCAACAACTGACGGATATTCATAAGTTTGCGCTCAGTCAAATGGGCGAAGAACAGCTGTGGCCTGGTTCGATGCCTTGTTTTATCCGCGATCAGGATGAAATCAGGTTGGCGCAGTATGGTTCGTCCAATGTGGGGCGGATGAAAACTCTGTACCGTCAGGGCCTGAAAAACCGTTATGGCAGTATGATGCAGGCCATCAGCGGTGTTCATTTTAATTTTTCTATTCCGGCAGAGTTCTGGCGTTTGTATCAGCAGCAGCTTGGCAATACGGACGAATTACAGGATTTTATCTCCACTCAGTACCTGCATCTGATCCGCAATTACAAGCGTTATGTATGGCTGGTGGTTTATCTGTTTGGCGCCTCTCCAGTGATGTGTCAGTCTTTTTTGCAGGGCAGGCAGCCGAAGTATCAGTTCCAGACCTTAGGCAAAGGCTCCATTTATCTGCCTTATGCAACCTCTCTGCGTATGAGCGATTTGGGGTACACCAATAACGCACAGTCCAGTCTGAACATCAGCTATAACTCTTTGCCTGACTATATTCAGGGCCTGCGTCAGGCTATTTCGACGCCGTCACCGCAATACCAGGAGATTGGGGTGAAAGTGGATGGTCAATACCGCCAGTTGAACGGCAATATTCTGCAGATTGAAAACGAATTTTACTCAACAATCCGACCCAAACGCACCACCCAAAGTGGCGAGCGACCTACCTGTGCCTTAAAGCGTCGTGGTGTGGAATACATCGAGGTTCGTTCACTGGATGTCAACCCCTTTAGTCCTGTTGGCATCAGTGCCGAGCAGATGCGCTTCCTGGATTTGTTCCTGCTGTATTGTCTGCTCGAGCAAAGCCCTCTGATGACAGCGGAGCAGCAGGCACAGACGGAGCTCAATTTACGTCAAGTGGTCACCGAAGGACGACGCCAGAGTCTTGAATTGCTGGATGCAGAACATCCAAGGCTGATGCTGGATTGGGCAGAACAAATTTTTGCGGACCTGATGCCAATAGCGCACTGGATGGATGAAGCTCATGGCTCTGAGTGGTATCAGAAGGCATTAAAAGAGCAGTATCTGGCCTTGCTTGATCCAGCTAAAACTTTGTCAGGCCGTTGGTTAGGGCAGATTATGTCATTGCAGCGCGACCATGGCTGTTATGCGCTGGAACTGTCGGCAAACTACAAGCAGTATTTTGCCGGGCAGCAATACGGCTTTTATCAGCAATCTCAGTTAGAACAGATGGCTGCTGAATCGCTTCGGCAACAGCAGCAGGTCGAGCAGGCGGATACCCAGAGTTTTGACCAGTACCTGCAAGACTACTTTGTGGATTTATAAATAAAAAAAGGCCAGCGAAGCTGGCCAGGAACACTAAGGATAAGGTAAATCCAGGGATGAAAAACAAAAACTTGGTTGAATCCGTTCAACAGGTTAGTCTGAACCGGCGACAAAAAAGTTCTGGGTCTGATGAAAAAAATTAAAAATTCTTTATTTACCTTAGCCTGTCTTAGCCTATTGAGTGGTTGTGCTGTGTCGCCGCCGCAGAATAAAGAGAACCTCTGCGAAATTTTCCGTGAACATGAAGATTGGTACCATGCGGCGGCCGATGCACGGGACCGCTGGAAAGTTCCAGTGCATGTGCCTATGGCCATTATGTATCAGGAAAGCAGCTTTCAACACGACGCACAGCCACCGATGCAGTATTGGTTCGGCTTTATTCCGGTTGGGCGAGCCAGTACGGCCTATGGTTATGCGCAGGTGAAAGATGAAACCTGGGATGACTATGCGCGGGAAACCAATGGTTATTTTGCCAGCCGCAGTGATTTTGCCGATGCCATCGACTTTATGGGGTGGTATATCGACAAAAGCAACCGGGTGAATGGGGTGGCCAAAACCGACGCTTACGGTCAGTATCTGAATTACCACGAAGGCTGGGGCGGTTATCAACGTGGCACTTACCGGAAAAAAGCCTGGTTGATGCAGACGTCCCGGCTGGTGCAGCAGCGCTCGGCCCGGTACCAGCAACAGCTGCAGTCTTGTGAGGACGAATTTAAACGAGGCTGGTTTTGGGGCTTGTTTGATTAAGATGCAGTGGTTGTGGCTGGTTTGGGCTTTAAACGCACTGTCTTAATCATGTTGTCTTGAATTTCAGTAATTTCCAACACGCAGCCATACAGCATCAGGCTTAAATTGGTTTCTGGTATATCTTCCAGATATTCCAGAACCAGACCATTGAGGGTTTTTGGACCATCGGTCGGGAAATTCAGTTGTAAATCGCGGTTCAGGTCGCGCAGGTTGATACCTCCTTCCACCAGATAACAGCCTTCTTTCTCCAATTTAATTTCGTCGTTTTGTTGCTGGGCGACGTCTGTGGTGAAGGTGCCGACCACTTCTTCCAGTATATCTTCCAGCGTGACCAGCCCCTGAATGTCACCAAACTCATCAACGACCAGACCGATACGCTCTTTGGAGCTTTGGAATTTTTGCAGTTGAGTATGCAGTGGAGTATTCTCGGGGATAAAATAAATTTCCCGTACTGCCCGCAATAAACTGGCTTTGGTCAATTGCTCTTTTAACGCAAGGCGGGCCAAATCACGGCTGTGTAAAAAACCCAAGGCGTCGTCGATGCTGTCGCGGTAGAGCAAAATGCGGTTGTGTTGGCTGCTACTGAGTTGGCGCACAATGTCTTTCCAGTCATCATTGATGTCAATGCCATACAGCTCGTTGCGTGGCACCATAATGTCTTCGACTGTAGCTTTTTCCAGGTCCAATACCCCCACCAGCATGCTCTGATGCTGCTCGGGCAACAAAGCGCCGGCTTCATGCACCACAGTACGCAGCTCTTCTGAACTCAGGCTGTGGCCATGGTGTTGTTCCGCCTTGACGCCAAGCCAGCCTAACAGGGTGTTACAGATTTTATTCAGTAACCAGACCAAAGGAGCCAGCAGTTTCATCAGAGGCTTGAGCACAATGGAGGCTGGAAAGGCGACCCGCTCAGGGTGAAGCGCGGCCAGGGTTTTAGGCGTGACTTCCCCAAAAATCAGGATCACCAGGGTCAGGCCCACTGTCGCTACTGCGATGCCGTAGTCACCATAAAGGCGCATGCCTATCAGGGTGGCAATGGCGGATGCGGCTATATTGACCAGATTGTTGCCAATCAGGATCAGGCCTATCAGACGATCACGGCGCTCCAGCATCTTGCTGACCCGCAGCGCACCTTTATGCTGTTCATTGGCCTGATGTTTCAGCTTGTACGGATTGACCGACATCATGCCGGTCTCAGAGGCAGAAAAAAAAGCAGAACACAACACCAGCAACCCTAACAGGATAAACAGAGTTGCTGTGGAGATTTGATCCAAACTGGAATTACCTCTTACTGAACTGGAGTTCTATTAAATATGCTGGTGCAGCCTGCAAGTCAAGCTTTAGCTCAGCCGATCTAACAGGATCTCACGGACAAAGCGGCTGCCAAAATAAGATAAGGTCAGCAAAATACTGCCGGTAAAAGTCAACGCTATCGCTACTCTGCCGCGCCAGCCCAGACGGGCATGGCCCCACAGCAACAGGACAAACACCAAAAAGGCCAGAGAACTCAGTACATTTTTATGCAGGTGCTGCAGTTCAAACCAGTGCTCGGTAAACAAGGCGCCGCTGAGCAGAGTCAGGCCCAGCAGTACGGTACCGGCAAGCAGCAGGCGGAACTGCAGGGACTCCACCTGAAGTAAAGGAGGCAAGAACTGATTACCCAACAGAAAATCTTTCTGTTTCAACTTATGGCTGATGTAGCTGACCTGCACCGAATGCAAAGTGGCGACTATCAGCAGAGCGTAAGCAACAAAGGCCACAATAATATGCATCAGCAAGGCGGGCGTTTGCTCAAAATGCTGCACCTTCAGCGCACTGGGCAATACCAGAATGGCCAACTGATTGAGCGCCGCAAAACCATAAACAATAGGAAGCAACAGTACAGCCGGGGTGCGCAGTGCTGACAGGGTGATCACAATCACGATGAGCCAGCAGACTAAGGAAATGACATTGAGCAGGCTGAAGTTTTGTCCGCCACCGGCAAAAATGCTGTCGGCCAGAAAGATGCCATGGCAGGCAATAGCCAGCACCGCTAACGCGAAAACCAGCTTGTAGTTTAACCCCTTAGGGCTGACCAGCCTGGATAACACCAGCATTGTTGCACTGAGATATGCCAGCAGTGCAACACTGGGAAACAGCATAAAAGACATAAACCCTATCCCGTAATTCCTTTCTTCCCTCATTCTATTGCAAACCGCTCGCATTTGTCAGCCGTTGTTACGGGCTGACGTAAAGAGAGGGCTGGGGTATAATCCGCACAGTTTCTGTTGAGGTAGGCCAGTTATGTTTGAGAATCTGTCGGATCGTTTAACCAAAACGCTGAAAAATATCAGTGGCCGGGGCCGCCTGACCGAAGAAAATATAAAAGAGACGCTGCGTGAAGTGCGCATGGCGCTGTTGGAAGCGGATGTGGCTTTGCCTGTGGTACGGGATTTCGTCAATCAGGTGAAAGAGCGTTCTGTGGGTCTGGAAGTCAGCAAAAGTCTGACACCTGGTCAGGAGTTTCTGAAGATTGTCCGCAAAGCGCTGGAAGAAGCGATGGGGCAAGCCAATGAAGAGCTGGCACTGAACACTCAGCCGCCGGCTGTGGTGCTGATGGCGGGTTTGCAAGGTGCGGGTAAAACCACTTCTGTGGGTAAACTGGCCAAGTTCTTAAAAGAGCGGAAAAAGAAAAAAGTATTGGTGGTGTCTGCGGACGTGTACCGTCCTGCCGCTATTAAGCAGTTAGAAACGCTGGCGAAAGATGTGGGGGTGGAGTTTTTCCCCAGTGACATCAGCCAGGCCCCTGTGGCTATTGTGAATGCAGCTATTGAGCACGCCCGTCTGAAGATGTTTGACGTGCTGCTGGTCGATACCGCTGGCCGGCTGCACGTTGACGAAGAAATGATGGGTGAAATCAAAGCGCTGCATGCGGCAGTGAAACCTATCGAAACTCTGTTTGTGGTGGACGCCATGACAGGTCAGGATGCCGCCAATACCGCCAAAGCCTTTAACGAAGCGTTGCCGCTGACCGGTGTGATTCTGACCAAAGCGGACGGTGATGCCCGCGGTGGTGCTGCCTTATCCATCCGTCATATCACAGGGAAGCCGATTAAATTTATCGGTATGGGTGAAAAAACCGACGCATTGGAACCTTTCCATCCGGACCGTATTGCTTCCCGTATTCTGGGTATGGGCGATATGCTCAGTCTGATCGAACAGATTGAGCAAAAGGTGGACCGGGAGCAGGCGGCCAAGGTGGCTGCCAAGGTGATGAAAGGCCAGGGCTTCAGCCTGGAAGATTTTCGTGACCAATTGGTACAGATGCGTAACATGGGCGGCATGATGTCGATGCTGGAAAAAATGCCGGGCATGAAAAATCTGCCGGCTGGCGCCATGGAGCAGGTGGGTGATAAGCAATTCAAGAAACTGGAAGCCATTATCAATTCGATGACAAAAAAAGAACGCCAGTTTCCGGATCTCATCAAAGGCTCCCGGAAAAAACGTATCGCTTCTGGCTCCGGCACTCAGGTGCAGGACGTGAATCAGTTGCTGAAACAATTTACTCAGATGCAAAAGATGATGAAGCAAATGTCCGGCAAAGGCGGCCTGATGAAGATGATGCGGGGCTTGGGCGGCAAATTGCCACCCGGTATGCTTCCTCCACGTTAAGGAGCTGTAGAACGGCTTTGCGGGCTGCTCAGAAACCCAGCCGTATGGCCCGAAACTCCTTGCAAAACAGGAAAAAATCAGTACAATTCTGCGACCCCACGGTCTGACCGCGGGGTTTGTTATTTTTTAAAAAACCTGAACGATAAATAGAGGACGGTATGGTAACTATTCGTTTACAACGTGGTGGCGCGAAAAAGCGTCCATTTTACCAAGTTGTGGTAGCGGACAGCCGTTTTGCTCGTGATGGCCGTTTTATTGAGCGCGTGGGTTTCTTCAACCCAATCGCTGGCGGCACTGAAGAGAAAACGCGTATTGATTTAGAGCGTGTAGACCACTGGGTTGCACAAGGCGCTTCGTTAAGCGACCGCGTAGCTTCTCTGGTTAAAGCTCTGAAAAAAGCTGCTGCTTAATAGCTAGGCCGGTGGGAGTAAGGGCTTGAAAAGTTCTGATTTAGTTGTCTTAGGTAAGTTTGGTGCTGTTTATGGCATCAACGGGTGGCTAAAAGTTAACTCCTATACCGATGTCCCGGAAGGGATTTTTGACTACACACCCTGGCAGATTCAATTGCAGGGTAACTGGCGTCAAGTGCAAATCTCCAGTTGGAAACGTCATAGCAATGGCTTGATTGTTAAACTGGCAGACGTGAACGACCGAGACCAGGCTCAGGTGCTGGTAAACGCAGAAATCGCTGTAGAGCGGGCGTCATTACCGGAACTGGAGCAAGGGGATTACTACTGGCGTGACCTGATGGGTATGGCGGTGGTAAACCTTGAGGGTTATCACTTAGGTGAAGTGGTCGACATGATGGAAACTGGCTCGAACGACGTTTTAGTCTTAAAAGCCAATAAAACCGATGCATTTGGCAAAAAGGAACGCCTGTTGCCATTTTTGACGGACTCCGTCATTAAAGAGGTGAACAGAGCGGAAGGGCGTATCTCAGTTGACTGGGATCCTGATTTCTGATGTCGCAACAACCCTCTTTGTGGGTCGGTGTTATTACACTCTTTCCACAAATGTTTGATGCCATTACGCAATCCGGAGTTACCAGCAGGGCCGTGAAACAGGGGCTGCTTCAGGTAAAGTGTTGGAACCCGCGGGATTTTACCTCGGACAAACACAAAACCGTCGATGACAGACCTTATGGTGGCGGACCTGGTATGCTGATGATGGTGCAGCCACTGACAGACGCGATTCGCGCTGCCAAACAAGCTGCAGGGGGAGATGTACACACGATTTATTTGTCGCCGCAAGGCCGCAAACTGGATCAACAAGGTGTACAGGAACTGGCCCGGCACCTGAAACTGCTCTTAGTAGCAGGCCGTTACGAAGGCATTGATGAACGCGTAATCGAAAACGAGATTGACGAAGAATGGTCAATTGGTGATTACGTGCTGAGTGGGGGCGAATTGCCTGCGATGACGCTGATTGATGCGGTGTCGCGACTGGTACCAGGTGTACTTGGGCATGAACAGTCCGCTGAACAGGACTCCTTTGCGTCCGGTTTGTTAGACTGCCCGCACTATACAAGACCAGAAGTGTTAGATGGCAAAGAGGTTCCGCCGGTGTTGCTGAGCGGACACCATGAAAATATAAGACGCTGGCGTCTGAAACAGTCCTTAGGCAGGACCTGGTTAAGACGGCCGGATATGTTAAATGCCCTGGCTCTGACTAAGGAGCAACGCAAATTACTGGATGAGTTCCAAAAGGAACACCAGGCGTTGCAGCAACACGATAGTTAATTCCAGGTAAAGTGAGATTGTTATGAGCAAAGTTAGCCAAAACATCATCAAAGAACTTGAAACCGAACAGCTGAAACAAGACGTTCCTGCGTTTGCACCAGGTGACACAGTTGTGGTTCAGGTTAAAGTTAAAGAAGGTGACAAAGTACGTCTGCAGGCGTATGAAGGCGTGGTTATCGCTAAGCGTAACCGTGGTCTGCACTCTTCATTCACAGTACGTAAAATTTCGAACGGCGAAGGCGTTGAGCGTGTATTCCAGACGCACAGCCCGCTGATCGACAGCATCACGCTGAAACGTCGTGGTGCCGTACGTCGTGCCAAGCTGTACTTCTTACGCGATCGTTCAGGTAAATCAGCGCGTATCCGCGAAAAGCTTAACTAAGCACGGAAGGCTGCCTCAGGGCAGCCTTTTTTTATTTTCAGCCCCTAAACCACCTGCTTCAGCAGGTGGTTATCATCGAAAA
>NZ_JBBIQL010000005.1:0-176690 GCF_037442345.1 Rheinheimera sp.
TTGGCTGTTGAAGTGGTGACCATAGTGCTGCTGATGCTGGCGCTGTTTTTTCTGCCGCATAAAATCAACCGGGCGTCACAGGCTGGCCAGCTGATGCGCGACGCAGCCATTGCTTTGTTGTCTGGTGTCGTGATTGGCAGTTTGAGTTATGTTTTGATGTTGCAGCCACAACAGCGTATTTCGGAGTTTTTCCTGCAAAACGCCAAATCCGGTGGAGGAGGGTACAACGTCGTCAACGTGATCCTGGTCGATTTTCGCGGTTTTGACACTTTAGGTGAAATCACAGTGCTCGGTATTGCCGCATTGGGTATTTTCAAATTATTGACACGACTGCCGTTATTTAAACCTACTTCGGATGCCGAAGGCCGCAGCTGGGCGCTGGATAAACACCCTTTATTATTAGCGGTCATCTCTCAGGCTCTGTTACCTATGGCACTGATGGTGTCTGTGTATATTTTCTTCCGTGGCCATAACCTGCCGGGAGGCGGTTTTGTGGCCGGTCTGATCACCGCTATTGCCGTCATTCTGCAATACGTGGCTCAAGGCGTAGATTGGGTGAAGCAGCGGCTGACTCTGGAATATCACCGGCTGATTGCCACGGGGGTACTGATTGCCGCTGCCACCGGAGCTATGAGCTGGTTGTTTGACCGGCCTTTCCTGACCTCCTGGTTTGACTATTTTGAGCTGCCGCTGATTGGTGAAATTGAGCTGGCCAGTGCCATGGCCTTTGATCTCGGAGTCTACCTGACGGTGGTCGGGGCTACCCTGATGATTTTAGCCAACTTGGGCAAGATGACCACCAGCCACAGGCCTGTGCATGAGGAGAACCGCTGATGGAATTATTGATGGCCGTGCTGATCGGAACCCTGACCTGCTGTGCTGTATTTCTGGTGCTACGGGGCCGCACTTTCGCTGTGATGTTAGGGCTGACCATGCTGTCCTACGCGGTGAACCTGTTTATTTTTTCCAGCGGTGGACTGAAAATCGGCGCTGGTGCCGTGTTAAAGGCCTCAGAGGACTACGCAGACCCTTTACCTCAGGCGTTGGTACTGACGGCCATTGTGATAGGTTTTGCAATGACCGCCTTTTTAGTGGTACTGGCCATTCGTGCCCGGGCCGATTTGGGCAATGATCATGTGGATGGCAAACTGCCTGTGCCTAAGCAAAACAGAGGAGGGCAGTCGTGACCAATCATTGGATGGTATTGCCCATTGTCTGGCCTATGCTGGTGGCTTTGTGTTGTCTGCTGCCCCCCTTTGATGCGCTGGCCCGCTACCGCCGGGGCTTGAGTCTGGTCGGCGCTCTGGGGCTGGTGCTGATTAGCCTGGTGTTATGGCAGCAGAGTGCGGACGGACAAAGCCAGCTCTATCAGTTAGGCAACTGGCCAGCGCCGTTCGGCATCAGTTTGCTGCTCGACAAAGTCTCGGTGCTGATGCTGGTGCTGACTGCTGTACTGGGTCTGGCTGCTCTGGTGTATGCCTGTGCCGGCGAAGATGAGCATGGGCCTTTTTTTCATAGCCTGTTTCACTTCCAGTTGATGGGGATTAACGGTGCCTTCCTGACCGCTGACTTATTTAACCTCTTTGTGTTTTTTGAAGTCCTGCTGATTGCCTCTTATTCCTTGTTGATCCATGGCGGTGGCAAAGCCAAAACCAAAGCCGCTGTGCACTATGTGGTACTGAATTTACTGGGATCGGCCTTGTTTTTATTTGCGCTGGCGCTGATTTATGGCGCCACAGGCACGCTGAATATGTTGGATCTGGCGGTTCGGCTGCAAAGTCTGACCAGCAGTCAGCAGCTGCTGATGCAAGCGGCAGCCGCCTTGTTACTGCTGGTGTTTGGTCTGAAGGCTGCGATGATGCCACTGCATTTCTGGCTGGGCTCTGCTTATGCTTCAGCATCCCCCGCTGTGGCTGCGTTGTTCGCCGTGATGACCAAAGTGGGCATTTTCAGCCTGTTGCGTGTGTTTCTGCAGGTGTTTGCAGAGGCGGATTATATCGGCAGCTGGGCGTTGTCGTTGTTATGGTGGGCCGGCTTACTGACGATTTTGCTGGCGGCTATAGGCGTAGTGGCCAGCGAGGATTTCCGAAAACTGGTCGCCTACCTGGTGATTCTATCGGTAGGTGCTATGGTCGCAGCGCTGTCGTTGGCAACACCGGAGGCCGTACAAGCCGTGTTGTACTACGCGATACATTCTACTTTGGCGGCGGCGGCACTGTTTTTACTGGCTGATCTGATTGCGGAACAGCGGGGAAAAGCAGGTGATCGTCTGGTCACGGGGCGCAGGGTGGCACAACCGGTGTTGCTCGGCAGCTGTTTTGTGGTGCTGGCGCTGAGCATCACTGGGATGCCTCCTTTTTCCGGTTTTATCGGCAAGCTGATGTTGCTGCAGTCCGTCGGTCCAGGGGCACAGATGCTTGCATTTTGGCCTGCCATCCTGCTTAGCAGTTTTGTGGTATTGCTGGCATTAAGCCGTTCTGGTGTTGTGTTGTTCTGGCAGGTGTCAGGCCCAAACCAGGGCAGCCGACTGGTCGGCAAGTCGCGTACTGTCGCAGTACTGATGCTCTCTGCTGCCAGTGTGCTGCTCAGTGTGATGGCTGGTCCTTTGGCTGCCTGGTGTTTGCAGGGGGCAACGCAGTTTGTTGAGCTGATTCGTCTGTTTCAGGGAGGGCTGCTTTGATGTGGGCACAACTATGGCCGACGCCGATCCGCAGTTGTATTCTGTTTGTGCTGTGGTTACTGCTGAATAACAGTCTGGCCCCCGTGCATCTGGTAGCGGGACTGTTATTGGCCTGGGCGATCCCCTTGCTCAGCCATAAGTTTCGTCTGGTTCAACCTGCACTGAAACGCCCTGGTCTGGCGTTGCATTATGCGCTGCTGCTGCTTTGGGACATTGTCGTGGCTAATCTGCAGGTGGTGCGGTTGGTGCTGGGGTCGAATAAGAAACTGCGGCCAGGTTTTGTGCTGTATCCACTGGAGCTGAACAATGATCTGGCGGTGACCATCCTGGCGGGGACCATCTCATTAACGCCCGGTACTGTCAGCGCTGACGTGCTGACAACCGATGACAGCGGCAGACGGGCCCTGTTGTTGCATGTACTGGATGTGGGCAATGAAGCCGCATTGATTGCTGCGATTAAACAGCGTTATGAAAGACCATTGAAGGAGATGTTCTGATGCTGCAGATGATCTTACAGGGCTGTTTTTGTCTGGTGGGCCTGGCGCTTCTGCTCAATCTGTATGCAGTGGTACGGGGGCCGTCCAATGTTGATCGCTTATTGGCGCTGGATACCATGTACATCAACAGCATTGCGCTGTTATTGCTCTATGGCATTTATCTGGGCACAGGGCTGAATTTTGAGGTGGCGTTGCTGATCGCCATGTTAGGCTTTGTCAGTACTGTGGCCGTGTGCAAGTTTTTGTTGCGCGGCGACATTATTGAATAAGGAGACAGGCAGATGAGTTGGATTGAAAGCTGTATTGCGATCCTGTCGGTAGCGGGGTCTTTATTTGTGCTGCTGGGGTCTCTGGCTTTGGTCAAACTGCCGGATTTTTATACCAGGTTGCATGGGCCGACCAAAGCCACCACTTTGGGGTTGGGCAGTCTGGTACTGGCGTCTTTACTGTATTTTAATGGCGTAGAGCAGGTACTGAGTTTGCAGCAGCTATTGATAGCACTGTTCTTATTTATTACGGCCCCCATTACCGCTCATATGCTCATCAAGGCCGCATTGCATCATCAGTTAAAAACCGCAAAATCGACCTCTGGTAAGACTCAGGCGAAACTGGAGTCAGACTGAAAAAGTGCGTCAGTTCTCATCAAAGCCGTTTTCAATCAAAGAGACAACCGCTGTTAACGCTTCCTGTGCCTGGCTGCCGCTGGTGCAGACTTCCAGGGATTTTCCTTTACTGCTGGCAAGCATCAGCAGTGCTAACACACTGCTGGCATCGGCATTTTTTCCATCCTGCTGCAGTTCTATCTGAGCATCAAACTGGCGGCATAACTGCACCAGTTTGGTTGCGGCTCTGGCATGTAACCCCAGCTGGTTGACGATGGTGACGGTTTGACTCAGTTTAGCGCCCATGATGCCTCACCAGTTCGCGATGACGGATTTGCACGTCCTCACGTTGTAATCGATAACTCTCAGCCAATGCTTCGGCAATGTATACAGAGCGGTGCTGACCGCCGGTGCAGCCGATGGCAATGGTCAGGTAACTGCGGTTATTCCGTTCCAGCTGAGGCAACCAGGTGGCAATAAACTGATTGATTTGCCAGATATAACGAGCAACGTCTGGCTGAATAACCAGATAGTCTTTTACCGGTTGATCCAGGCCGGTCAGGATCTTCAGCTCAGACTGCCAGTGTGGGTTAGGCAGAAAGCGGGCGTCAAAGACGTAATCGGCATCTTTGGGGATACCATATTTGAAGCCAAAGGATTCAAATAAAATCACCAGGCGGCCTGTCTTCAGGCCCAAAATTCGTTCTCTGAGCTGTTCGGCCAGCTGATGCACATTTAACTCAGTGGTGTCGATATACAGGTCGGCACGGCTGGAAACCGGATCCAATAACTGCTGCTCCCGCTGAATGGCTTCGTCCAGCGACATTGCCTGATGGGACAGCGGGTGCAAACGACGGGTTTCGCTGAAACGTTTAATCAAACAGGTGTGATCGGCGTCCAGGTATAGAATCGTCAGGTCCACTTTATTGGGCAAGTAGCAGAGGATATCGGTCAGCTCATCCTGATTTTGAGGCAGGTTACGCACATCAATGCTGACGGCCACCCGTTCATATTGACCCATCACTGACGTGGCCAGGGTAGGTAACAGGTTCACCGGGATATTATCCACACAATAGTAACCCAGGTCTTCCATCACCCGCAGTGCCACGGATTTCCCTGAACCTGATCGTCCGCTGACCACTAAAAGTTTCATTTGTCCTGAACCTGCTCCGCACCCGACAACAGTAACTGATACAGCGCCTGATCGCCCTGACTGTGGCGGATTTTTTTGGTGAAATCTTTCTGGCTCAGCATCCGGGCAATACCTGACAAGGTCGACAGATGCGTCTGGCACTGGTTTTCCGGGATCAGAATGGCACAGAAAATATCGACGGCCTGGTTATCAATGGCATCAAACTGGATCGGATCCTGGCTGACCACAAACACCAGCAAAGGGCTGTTGACCTCTTTCAGTTTGCCATGCGGAATAGCAATGCCACCACCTATACCGGTAGAACCCAGCTTTTCCCTGGTCATCAGTGCTTCCAGAATACTGTATTCAGGGATCTGGGGCAGATGCTGATGAGCCAGTTCGGCAATGTATTCCAGAATTCGTTTTTTACTGTTAAAAAGGACCGCACTCTTAGTGCAGTCCTCCGATAACATTGAGCTAAGATTCATAAGTTTAGGATCAATGGCGAGAAATTTTCTCTTTATGTTTAATCACTTGGCGATCCAGTTTATCAATCAGCTGGTCAATCGCCGCGTACATATTTTCGTCTTCCGATACCGCAAACACTTCACCACCGTTGAGGTGTAATTTAGCCTCTGCAATCTGCTTTAATTTTTCCACGTTCAGCACTACATGTACATTGTTAATATGATCAAAATGCCGTTCAAGCTTGGAAAATTTGCTGCCAACGTACTCTCTTAATGCTTCAGTGATTTCAACATGACGACCAGTTAAGTTGATTTGCATAGACTCTTCCTTCTTATGCGAGCTTTTAAATCAAGCTCTTGCGCTGATTAGACGGCGGAATAAACATAGCTTCACGGTATTTGGCGATAGTACGCCGTGCAACGTTAATGCCCTGTTCGGACAGAATTTCTGCCATCCGGCTGTCGCTTAACGGCTTGGCCGGGTTTTCCGCCGCCACCAATTTTTTAATAAAGGCGCGGATGGCGGTAGACGAGCATTCGCCACCGCTCTCTGTACTCACATGACTGGAGAAAAAGAACTTAAGTTCAAAAATTCCTCGTGGTGTGTGCATGTACTTTTGAGTCGTGACCCGCGAAATGGTGGATTCGTGCATACTCACCATTTCAGCAACGTCATTGAGTACCATGGGTTTCATCGCCTCTTCGCCATGCTCAAAAAAAGCCTGTTGCTGCTGAACAATGCAGTTGGCCACTTTGAGTAAGGTTTCGTTGCGACTCTCCAGGCTTTTTAAAAACCACTTTGCTTCCTGCAGGTGGGAACGGATGAACTGACCATCCGATGCATTACGCGCCTGCCGGGACATGGCCGCATATTGCTCATTGATACGGATTTTCGGCATTGCATCCGGATTCAGTTCAACCACCCAACGTCCTTTGATTTTTGCGACTGAGACATCAGGAATTATGTAGCTTTGCTCTTGCCGTATCACATCTGCCCCTGGTCTGGGGTTCAGGCTGTGGATCAGCCGCATCACTTCTTTTAATTCCTCTTCTTTGAGTTTAGTCACGCGCATCAAAGAACGGAAATCACGGTTGGCTAAAAAGTCGGTATGATCCCGAATAATGTGTTGGGTTTCTTTCAGATAAGGGGTATTGGGATCAAATTGACGCAGCTGCACCAGTAAACATTCCTGAATGCTGCGGGCTCCGACTCCAACAGGATCAAACAGCTGAATGCGTTTGAGCACAGCTTCCACTTCATCGGCTTCAACATCCGGCAAGCCAAGGGCTTCCAGTATTTCGTCGACGTCAATGGTCAGTAAGCCATTGTCATCGATGGCTTCAATAATCACTTCGGCAATGGTGCGATCGGTTTCAGAAAATGGGGTCAGTTGCATTTGCCAGCGCAGGTAATCCTGCAGGGTTTCTGAGGTTTCACCCTGATAGACAGTATCTTCGTCACCACTGAAGTTATTGTTGGCGACAGGGGCGGCACTGACTAAATCATCCCAGTGACTGTCCAGTGGCAAGTCTTCGGCAATGTTCTGCTCAGCCATGGCCTCGCTGCTGTCCGGCACTTCAGGTTCGTAGCTGTCATCAGCTGTGACCGAATCGGCGCCGTTGGCATACTCTTCGGCGTTGGCCTCTTTAGACGGAGCCTGGTACTGCTCAAATTCTTCGTCCGATTCCAGCAGGGGGTTGGCATCCAGCGCTTCCTGAATTTCCTGCTGCAATTCGATACTGGACAGCTGCAACAGCTTAATGGCCTGCTGCAGCTGCGGCGTCATTGTAAGTTGCGTGCCAATGCGAAGTTGCAAAGAAGGTTTCATCTACTTCCGATCTGCTCCGGACAATCCTTTAACGGATATGGTTACTTACAGCCTGAATTGTTCACCTAAATACACGTCCCGAACCTGTTGATTGGCCAGGACTTCCTGCGGCGTCCCTGCGGCTATCAGCTCGCCATGGCTGACAATATAAGCCAGCTCACAGACATCCAGGGTTTCGCGCACATTGTGATCGGTGATCAGGACTCCTATGCCACGTTGGCATAAATGTTGGATGATTTTTTTTATATCTAACACTGAAATCGGATCAACGCCAGCAAAAGGTTCATCCAGCAGAATAAAAGCCGGATCGGCGGCCAAAGCGCGCGCAATTTCCACCCGACGGCGTTCACCGCCTGACAGACTCATGCCCAGGCTGTTGCGGATATGGCCTATATGGAATTCATCCAGCAAAGCATCGGCTTTTTCTTCCCGTTGTTCTTCAGTCAGGTCTTTGCGGTGCTGCAAAATCGCCAGTAAATTGTCATAGACCGACAGTTTACGGAAAATAGAGCTTTCCTGCGGCAGATAACCAATTCCCAAACGGGCGCGGGCATGGATAGGGTCAAAGGTAATGTCTTTGCCATCCAGGGTAATGCTGCCCTTGTCGGAGGGAACTAAACCGACAATCATATAAAAAGTGGTGGTTTTTCCGGCGCCATTCGGGCCAAGTAATCCGACAATCTGGCCGGCTTTCACTTCAAGGCTGACGTCTTTCACCACCTGGCGGCCTTTATAGCTTTTAGCCAGATGAGCGGCGACTAACTTCATTGGTCCTGTTTTCCTTCCGGTGTAAAGACTGTGGTCACCCGTTCAGACTTCTTGCCATCGGCTTCGGCAGCCAGCTCCTGCTTTTCCAGGTTGTAGCGGATCACTGAGCCCTGCACCATACTGCCCGCCTGGCTCAGTTCAGCGTCGCCGGTCAGGATCAACAAAGCGGCACCCACGTCGTATTTGATTTCTTTGGCTTTGGCGGTAATTTTTTTGCCCTGTTCAAACTCTTGTGAGTAATGAGCCGGATTACCGCTGGCAATAAAGACTTCTTTGCCTTTGCCCTCGGTGGCGATCACTTCCAGCTTGTCGGCTTCAATCAGCAGGCTGCCCTGTTGTACCTTCACATTGTCGACAAAGGTCATCACTTTGTCTTTCAGCGAGCCAAACTGGCGATCGGAACCAACCTGAATTTCCTTTTTATGATCGTCCTGAGCCGCCTGCACGACCAGACTGGCTGTGCAAAGCAACAAGGCCAGAACCTTAGTTATCTTCATTGTAATACACCGTTTTTGTGTGCTGTTTCAGTTCAATTTGTTGTTGGTTCAAATCCGCCACCATGCCCTGGCCTGTGATTTGAAAGCCATGGCCGAATATTCTGACCTGTTCTGTGGACTGCAACAGATTGTCGGCAAGCAGCAATTCCACCGCAGGCATTTCGATTCGGGTGAATAAGGAATCCTGGGACATGCTGCGCAATTCCACCCGGCGTTCCAGGATCAGTTTGTCATCAGGATAAAGCACGGCCTGTTCACTTGTCACTTGCCACATGGCGGCTTTTTGCTGGTACAGGGTGTAAATGGGAAATTCAAACTGAATAAAACCGAAACGGTCAAAATGTTCCATGCGCTGGGCCCGGATCAGGTCGGATAAATGCCCTTCCTGATCGTAGACAAACCGCGTCATATTGGTGGCGATAAAATCGGGTTGATTGTCCTGAGCTTGCTGCAGCTGAGTTTCCTGCTGTTGCATCAACAGGCTGAACATCACGGCGGCACCCACCGCCACCAGCAACCACCATAAAAATTGTTTAATCATGAACTGCTTCCACAGAATTCTGCGAACTTACCTCTGCTGCACAGCAGCAGATCGGCCAGTTCCCGTACCGCACCAAAACCCCCGGCTTTGCTGGTGCGGTAATGGGCATTCAGGGCCAGATAGGGGTGTGCATCTGACACGGCGACAGCCAGGCCACAGTGCTGCATCACCTGCCAGTCAGCCAGATCGTCACCAATAAAGGCTATCTGAGTCGCTTCGAGTTGCAATTGTTGCCCAAGTTCAGCAAAGGCCGCATTTTTATCTTCCTGCCCCTGATAAATGTAAGGCACGGTCAGGGCTTTCATTCTGTGTTCGACAATGGCGGAGCGTCGGCCTGTGATCACGGCCACTTCAATACCGGCCTGGCGCAGTGCTTTAATGCCGTAGCCATCGCGCGTATGGAATGCCTTCAGTTCTTCGCCGTCATTGCCTAAATAAATCCGGCCGTCGGAAAAGACACCGTCAACGTCACAAATCAGCAAGCGGATTGCCGCTGCTTTTTGCCACAAGTCGGGACTGACCTGCTGATACATCTGACTAAATAATTGCTGCTGCATCAGAGGACCCCTGCTTTTAACAAGTCGTGCATATTCAGCGCACCAATGGGTTTATGTTCGGCATCGACCACAATCAGACCATTGATTTTGCGCTGTTCCATAATTTTCAGGCCTTCGGCAGCCAGCATTTGCGCTTTGGCAGTGATGCAGTTTCTGGTCATTAACTGCGCGATGCCAGCACTGTGGATATCAATAGTCAGGTCCAGCACCCGGCGTAAATCACCATCGGTGAACAACCCTGCCAATTTACCCTGGTCGTCGGTGACACAAGTCATACCCAGGCCTTTGCGGGAAATTTCCAGCAATGCTTCTTTCAGGCTGACGCTTTGATGCACCTGCGGCAGGTCGTCGCCTTTGTGCATGATATCGTCCAGCCGCAACAACAGCCTTTTGCCCAAACTGCCGCCTGGGTGCGACAGCGCAAAATCATCGACGGAAAACCCCCTTGCATCCAACAGGGCTACTGCCAGCGCGTCACCCATGGCAAGAGTGGCCGTGGTGCTGGCGGTCGGCGCCAGCCCAAGAGGGCAGGCTTCTTTTTCCACTCGGACACACAGATGGACATCGGCCAAGGTCGCCAGGGTGGAATCCGGCCGACCTGTCATCGCAATCAGCCGGATGCCGCGGCGTTTGAGTACAGGTATTAAACTCAGCACTTCGCTGGTTTCGCCTGAATTGGAAATAGCCAATACAATATCAGCATTGGTAATCATGCCCAAATCACCGTGACTGGCTTCGGCCGGATGCACAAAAAAGGCCGGGGTGCCGGTTGATGCCAGGGTCGCTGCTATTTTGTTGGCAATATGTCCGGACTTTCCCATGCCCAACACGACGACACGGCCGGCCCCTTGAAATATCAGGGAGCAGGCCTCATTAAAGCGGGAATCGATGTATTGAGCCAACTGAGCCACAGCTTCAGCTTCGATGCTCAGTACCTGCAGCGCGTGCTGACGAAAATCAATATTCATAACTCAGACCTTGTAAGCAATACATCCAGCTGACCCCCTGTAAATCAGGCACATAGCGCCGATGTTAAGCCGGCATTCAGTTAAGTCTGGTCAGACTGCAAACCCGTAAGTGGCGGTATTTTCGGATCAATCCGGCGTAAATGCAAAAGATTCAGGGCAGGGCAGTGGAATATTCGGTTTTAGCAAACAGTTGTTACGAATTTTTCTAAACCTTTGACAGTTAAAACCCTTTACAATAACGGCTTGTGCCTTTGTCACTTTGCTTGATGCGTTGTAGCTGCAGTTGTATAGTGCGCGCCGCTTTGCCCAAGGCTGTATCAGACTTTAAAGAGGAACTTTGTGTCAGATATTCTGATAGATATTCAGCACCTTACCTTTAAACGTGGTGACAGGGTCATTTACGACGATCTGAATATGCAATTTCAGCGTGGCAAAGTGACAGCCATTATGGGGCCCAGCGGTATAGGGAAAACTACCTTATTGCGCCTGATCGGCGGGCAGTTGAAACCTGAGCACGGCAAAATTCTGATCAACGGTCTGAATATTCCGACCCTGAATCGTAAAGACTTGTACAAAGCGCGGCAGAAAATGGGCATGTTGTTTCAAAGTGGCGCGTTGTTCAGTGATATGTCCGTTTACGACAATGTGGCGTTCCCTATCCGTGAACATACCAAGCTGCCAGAAGCGCTGATCCGGCTGATGGTATTGATGAAACTGGAAGCCGTAGGTTTACGCGGTGCCCGTGACCTGATGCCTGCGGAGTTATCCGGCGGTATGGCCAGACGGGCCGCTCTGGCCCGCGCAATTGCATTGGACCCTCAGCTTATTATGTATGACGAGCCTTTTGCCGGACAGGATCCTATTTCTATGGGCGTGATAGTGCGGCTGATCCGTTCGCTGAACAATGCCTTGGGTCTGACCTCTGTGGTGGTGTCGCATGACGTGACCGAAGTGATGAGCATTGCCGATTATGTCTATGTGGTGGCTGAACAAAAAGTGATTGGCGAAGGCACGCCGGAACAGTTGCGTCAGCATCCTTCCGCGCTGGTTCAGCAGTTCCTGCAGGGCGAAGCAGATGGTCCTGTGCCTTTTCATTTTAAAGCCAACAGTTACAGCGCAGAATTAATGGAGTCAGGTTTGTGATGCTGAATCAACTTCAACAACTGGGGCAACATAGCATTGCTCAGGTACAAGGCCTGGGCAAAGCGGCGCTGATGGTGTTTGGTGCTCTGGTGGCATTGCCAACCCCTCGTAAGAGTTTTCCGTTACTGCTGAAACAACTTTATGTGGTTGGTGTGTTATCCCTGCTGATCATACTGGTGTCCGGTTTGTTCATTGGCATGGTGCTGGCGCTGCAGGGCTACACTGTGTTATCAAAATTTGGTGCAGAGCAGATGTTGGGGCCTTTGGTGGCGCTCAGTCTGCTGCGTGAACTGGGGCCTGTGGTGACCGCCTTGTTATTTGCCGGCCGGGCCGGCAGTGCACTGACAGCTGAAATTGGGTTGATGAAGGCCACAGAGCAGCTGTCTGGGATGGAGATGATGGCGGTAGACCCCCTGCGCCGTGTTATAGCGCCGCGCTTCTGGGCTGGTGTGATCAGTATGCCGTTACTGGCCGTGATTTTCTCCGCTGTGGGTATTCTGGGTGGCCACCTGGTTGGTGTTGACTGGCTGGGTGTGGATGCCGGGGGCTATTGGTCCGCCATGCAGGCCAATGTGGATTTTCAGCAGGACATTGTCAACGGTCTGATTAAAAGCCTGGTATTTGCCTTTATTGTGACCTGGATAGCACTGCACAAAGGCTTTGATGCAGTGCCAACCTCAGAAGGTATCAGCAGGGCAACGACACAAACAGTGGTCACTTCGTCGTTGGCCGTCCTTGGTTTTGATTTTGTATTAACAGCTTTAATGTTTGGTGGATAGAACATGACCTCGCGCAAAGTAGAAGTGTTAGTGGGTTTATTTGTGGCCCTGGCCATTGCAGCTTTTTTAATGTTGTCGCTGCGCGTAGCCAATTCGGGTTCTGCAGGCTCCGGCGAAACTTATTCGCTTTATGCCAAGTTTGAAAATATAGGCGGTTTAAAAGTGCGTTCGCCGATCAAAGTCGGCGGCGTGGTGGTAGGACGGGTCAAAGCGATTCGGTTGGACCCGACTGAATATGCACCTGTGGTGGAGATGGAAATCAGCAGTCAGTACAACAACTTTCCGGAGACCAGTTCGGTGGCCATTCTGACCTCAGGTTTGCTGGGAGAACAGTATCTGGGCTTACAACCTGGTTTTATTGATGAGACTGTCTCTATCCTGAAAAACGGTGATTCGGTTGAGGACACCAAATCGGCTCTGGTGTTGGAAGAGCTGATAGGCCAATTTTTATTTAACAGAGGGAGCAACTAATGAGCAAAGCCCTGATGAAGCTGGTATGGGTACCAGTGGTTCTGATGCTGAATTTTGGCGGTGCTGTGCAAGCGGCAGATGTGCCTCAATACAACGACCCGTCCAAAATGATGGAAGCTGTGGCGGATAAAACTTTCCGCCGTATTGCGGCAGACCAGGAGATCATTAAAAAGGATCTGGAACATTTGCGAGTGGTCGTTAATGAAGAGCTGGTGCCGTACATTGACACCCGTTATGCCGCCTTTCGGGTGATTGGCAACTACATCAAACAAACCAGTGAGCAGGACCGCGAAGACTTTGTGAAGGCCTTCACTGATTATATGGTGGGTACTTATGCGGGTGCTTTTACCCAGTACAAGAACCAGAAAGTGATTATTGAACCGGCGAAAGTGGGGGACGGCCAGAAGATTATCTCCATTAAAACCCGGGTGGTTGATCCGGGTAAACCAGACATCAATATTGAGTTTAAATTGCGTCGTGTGAAAGACAGTGAGCATTGGCTGGTGTTTGATATGGTGGCTGAAGGTATTTCCTTGCTGGACAGTAAACGTGCCGAGTTGGGTTCCATGATCCGCCAGCAGGGCTTGCCGAAAGTGACAGCGCTGCTGGTTGAAAAAGCCAAGACTCCTGTAGCACCACTGGTTAAAAGCAACAATGCTTAAAGTTGAACAACGTGAGCAGTTACTGCTGCTGAGCGGTGCGATGGACAGAGACACAGTCTCTGCCCATTTTCCTTTTAAGCTGCTGCAAAAGATGAGCGGTGACGTGTTGTTTGACCTGAGCGGGCTGACGTTGGTGGATACCGCAGGCCTGGCCTGGTTGTTACATCAGGTGTCATCGGCGAAACAACAGGGTCTTACCATTCGTATGCTGAATGCGCCGGAGCAGTTAAAGTCTTTGGCCGCTTTGTCAGACGTGGTATCTTTATTGCCTTTAGTCGACGGAGATGCCGGGTATGCAAACCCAACAAATTGAGCAGTTGCTGCAACAGCAGCTGCAGCTGGCCGAAGTGTATGTCAGCGCAGAAGGCAACCATTATGCAGTCACCGCTGTGGGGGACTGCTTTGATGGTGTCAGCCGGGTCAAACAACAGCAAATGATCTATGCCCCGCTGATGGGTGCTATTGCAGACGGCAGTATTCATGCTGTTTCGATCAAAACTTTTACGCCCGGTCAGTGGCGTCGTGAAAAATTACTTAACCCTCCGGTGTAACCCTATATGCAACAGTTTCTGGTTTCCGGCGGCGCCACCTTAAAAGGCGACGTCGTTATTTCCGGCGCTAAAAATGCCGCTTTACCCATTTTATTCGCCACTATTCTGGCTGAACAACCCTCAGTGCTGAGCAATGTGCCTGTGCTGAAAGATATTGATACCACCTTTAAACTGTTGCGTTTGTTTGGCGCTGATGTGGCAAGCGAAGGCCATCAGGTCACAGTGGATGCCACAGCCATCAACAACCAGGTGGCGCCTTATGAGCTGGTGAAAACCATGCGGGCTTCTATTCTGGCGTTGGGTCCGTTGCTGGCCCGTTTTGGTTATGCCGAGGTGTCATTGCCCGGGGGTTGTGCTATTGGCGCCCGTCCGGTCAACCTGCATATCGATGGTCTGAAAAAAATGGGCGCTGATATTGTCGTCGAAAACGGTTATATCAAAGCCAAAGCCAGCCGCCTGCAAGGTGCTCACATTGTGATGGATATGGTCAGCGTTACAGGCACAGAAAACCTGATGATGGCTGCTGTACTGGCGGACGGTGTCACTGTGATTGAAAACGCTGCCCGTGAACCAGAAGTGGTGGATTTAGCCAAATATCTGACGGCTATGGGCGCTCAGATTGAAGGTGCCGGCACCGACAGTATCCGCATTACCGGCAAAGCCAGGCTGTTAGGGGCTGCCCATACCGTATTACCGGACCGAATTGAAACCGGTACTTTCCTGGTGGCTGCTGCAGTCACAGGTGGTGATGTGACCTGCCGTAATACAGACCCGACCGAACTGGAAGTGGTGCTGGAAAAATTACGCGAAGCCGGAGCAGAAGTCACAACAGGCGCTGACTGGATCCGGCTGAATATGACAGGCCGGGTACTGAAATCGGTCAATATCAAAACGGTGCCGCACCCGGGTTTTCCAACCGATATGCAGGCGCAGTTTACTGTGCTGAATGTGGTGGCAGAAGGGGTGGGTCTGGTCACAGAAACCATTTTCGAAAACCGCTTTATGCATGTGCCAGAACTGCAACGTATGGGCGCAGATATTCAACTGGAAGGTAATACGGCCCTGGTGAAGCATACCGCCAGCCTGACCGGTGCCCAGGTGATGGCGACGGATTTACGCGCGTCAGCCAGCCTGGTGATTGCTGGCCTGGTGGCTCAGGGGCAAACTGTGGTGGATCGTATTTATCATATCGACCGCGGTTATGAGCAAATCGAACACAAACTGCGTGGCTTAGGCGCACAGATTGAACGTATTAACGGCTGATTGAAAGCCTGTTTTTGTTCAAGAAAAAGCCGGCAATGCCGGCTTTTTAATTCAGTTCCTGAATTACCACCGGAATGGTCAGATTCTGGCCTTGCCGGTCTACCAGCATATTCAGCGTGGAGTTCGGGGCCGTTTCGGCAATAATATCCAACGCATGGTGCACACTGGACAACTGGACGCCGTTAATCTGCCGCAGTATATCGCCGGTTTTGATACCAGCAATGGCGGCAGGACTTAAGGGTTCAATAGAAGTAATACGCACACCATACAGGGTTTGTGCTGTGGAGATTAAGGGTTCACCGGCCTGATTCACCACGGGATCGCCGCTGACGCCGAGATAACCGCGGATCACCCGGCCGTGCTGGATCAGTTTCTGCAATACGCTGTTGGCCAGTTTGTACGGCACGGCAAAAAAGATGCCCTGAATATCCTGATTACGCTGACGCTGAAAAGCAGCTGTGTTAATGCCGACCAGAGTGCCGTTGCTGTTGATAAGCGCACCACCTGAGTTCCCGGCGTTAATGGCCGCGTCCATTTGCATAAAGTCGGCATAGCCATTGGCAGGGCTCAGACCGGCCCGCCCTGTCGCACTAATCACCCCTTGGGTAATGGCCTGTCCCAGATTAAAGGGGTTACCTATGGCCAGCACCAAGTCACCAACCTGTGGATCAATGCTGGCATCTTGTGGGATCACGGGCAGATTGCTGGCTTCGACATAAAGTACAGCCAGATCGGTGAGCTGATCCTGACCAATCAGTACTGCATCAAAGACCCGGCCATCCTGCAAAGCCACCGAAATCTGGTCAGCACCGTAGACCACATGGTAGTTCGTCAGAATATAACCCTGCGCATTCATAATGACGCCAGAACCCAATTCCTGACGCTGAATAGTGCGGTTTTGATAAGACCGGGGATCAGCGGATGTCGCTTTGGTATAGACATTGACCACAGCCGGAGCGGCAGAGCGCACCGCACGGGCATAAGACACAGGTTCGGCTTTGGCTTGTTCTGCAGACGTGAACAGCAATGGCGTATTACTGAAGAAAATCAGCCAAATCATGGCAGCGGCAAGACCATAAGCAATACTGCGCAACAGGCTGAACAAAATTTTTGACACGGAGATTCAATAAAAAGTGAATAGTGTCAAAAGCATAACACTAAATGAATGGTTGCAGTAGCAAGCCTTTGGCCTGCTACTGCAAAATAGTTAACGGATCAGAATGTATAAGATACGGTTACCCCGTTGAATTTGCAGCGCTGTGGTGCCAGAGGCTTTACTCAGTAATTCCCTCAGCTCTTTGGTGTTGCCCACTTTAATGCGGCTGACCCCAATGATCAGATCATCCTTTTCCAGGCCAATCATGGCGGCAGGCGAACGGTTAGCCACGTCTTCCACCAGCACGCCGTTTTCGCTGTCTTTCAGCGTGGCACCTTCCAGCATGGGGTGCAGGGTTTTAGCTTCAGCAACTGTATCTTCGCGGGCCTGCAGTTTGGCAGTCAGCGTCAGCTCTTTGTCTTCGCGCAGAATACCCAGTTTAATTTCTTTGCCGACGCCCAAAGTGGCCACTTTGGCCTGCAGTTCAAGGAAAGAGTCGATGCGTTTGCCATTTAAGTGGGTAATCACATCACCGCTTTTCAGGCCGGCTTTTTCGGCCGCCGAACCCGGCACCACCTCTTGCACAAAACCACCTTTATTGGCTTTGACATTCATGGACTTGGCAATTTCCGGGTTCAAATCGCGGCCTGTCACCCCAAGAGCGCCACGACGCACTTCACCAAACTCAACAAACTGGGACACCAGGTTTTTCATCATATTGGCCGGAATGGCAAAACCAATACCTATATTGCCGCCGTTGGGGCCCAGAATCGCGGTGTTGATGCCGATCAGTTCACCTTTCAGGTTCACCAAAGCGCCACCGGAGTTGCCGCTGTTAATAGCGGCGTCGGTCTGAATAAAATCTTCGTAGCCTTCAATACCCAGGCCACTGCGGCCCAGTGCACTGACGATACCTGAGGTGACAGTCTGGCCTAAACCAAAAGGATTCCCTATGGCGATGGTGAAATCACCGACACGCAACGCATCGGAATCGGCCAGTTCAACCTGGGTCAGGCCGTCGGCTTCAATTTGCAGCAGCGCAATATCACTTTCGGGGTCTTCACCAATTTTTTTGGCTTTTAACACTCTGCCATCTTTTAGGGTGACTTCGATTTCGGAAGCATCGTTGATCACATGATGATTGGTCACCACATAACCTTTTTTTGCATCAATAATGACGCCAGAACCTAAACCACGGAATGGCTGTTCCTGGCGCAATTCGCCACGACCAAAAAACTGCTCCAGCCCGCCTGGTAACCGGGCCCGGACTTCACGGCTGCCTGCCACTGAGATATTGACCACGGCAGGGGTGACTTGCTCCAGCATAGGCGCAAGGCTTGGCATTTCCTGCGAGTCAGAGCCGAAAAAAGGAATTTTTGCCTGAGCTGGCGCTACAGGCGCCAGCACCAAGGCCGTCAGAATAGCTGCGGTTAAAACAGAAAACTGCGACTTCATAAGAGGTAATGCTCCTTACAGGGACGACGCCACTAAGAATGCGTTACCAGTCAAAAAGTTCAATTGTCTGAAGCAGTTCGCTCAGTGGTTGAACGCATCAACCCGCTGGCATCAGCCGAATAATCCAGCGGCTGGTGTGAAGCCTGATCGTTCACTTTGCGACGCTCATCCAGTTTATGAATTGACTGGCGGATTTGGGCCGCGGTGTCGCCAGCTAAATAATTGACGTCACTGCGGGGTTCAAAACCAGGCCGTTCAATTAACTGCATTTTGGTTTGTGCCATATGGCGGGCTATTTTGTCATAGTGCTCATGCAGCTGATTCATCAACTGATGAGTGGTCTCTATATGTTCAGTGACATCAGTACGGTACTGCTGTAACTGTTGTTTGGTGTCATTCAGTTCCAGCTGCAATTTGTTCTGATTAAACTGACGTACACAATAAAACCGGGTTGCCACTATGCCAACCACCAAACCTGCAATTAACCAGGCCAAGGCAAAAGTAACAGTCATATCCACTCCTGATAAATAATCTCGTCCAACAACAGTTTAACTCAACTTGTTATCCAAAGTGGTAGAGCATGTTACTATTACGACCATTATCTAAGGCTGAAACAGTAGTTTTTCAATCCGTCGTATGACCACTCCATTACAAAAATATCAGCAGGACCTGACCCGGGACGATTTCCAGTTTGATGCGGCGCAGCAACATGCAGTGAATCAACTGCAACGGTTGTTTGATGATTTTGTCAGCCGCACTCCGGCCAAAGCCAGTCTGTGGCAAAAACTGACAGGGAAAGCCATTGCAGAGCAGCCGCTCAAAGGGCTGTATTTTTGGGGAGGGGTTGGCCGGGGTAAAACCTATCTGGTCGATACCTTCTATGAGTGCCTGCCCACTCAGCGCAAGTTACGTATTCACTTTCACCGCTTTATGCATAAAGTACATGACGAGCTGAAAACCCTTGCCGGTGTCTCTGACCCGCTGAAAGTGGTAGCGGACCGCTTTAAAGCGGAAACCGATATTTTGTGTTTTGACGAGTTTTTTGTGTCTGACATTACTGATGCGATGATTCTTGGCACCCTGATGCAGGAATTATTTGCCCGCGGTATTACCCTGGTGGCCACGTCCAATATTGAACCGGACGGCCTGTACCGTAATGGTTTGCAGCGGGCCCGTTTCCTGCCAGCTATTGCATTGATCAAACAGCACACGCAGATCGTCAATGTCGACAGCGGCATTGATTACCGGCTGCGTACGCTGGAGCAAGCCGAAATTTACCACTCCCCTCTGGATGAGAAAGCCGAAGCCAATTTGCATTGTTATTTCCAGGCTTTGTCGGTTGAACCCAGACAGGATGCGGTCGCCATTGAAATTGCTGGCCGAAAATTGCAAAGCCGCAAAGAGGCGGATGGCATTATCTGGTTTGAGTTTTCAGAGCTTTGTGAGACCGCCCGTAGCCAATACGACTATATGGAATTAAGCAAACTCTACCATACGGTGCTTATCTCCAATGTCACCCAAATGGGGCAAAGCAAAGACGATGTGGCGCGGCGTTTTATTGCGCTGGTCGACGAGTTTTACGAACGTCATGTGAAGCTGATTATTTCTGCTGCGATACCGATGGAACAGCTGTATACAGAAGGCATTCTGTCTTTTGAGTTCAAGCGCTGCCTGAGCCGGTTGCAGGAGATGCAGTCGCGTGACTATCTGGCGCGCGAGCATTTACCGTAATTTTTAGTGAAGTGGCTGTTTTTTGTTAATTCCTCCTGTATAATCCCGCGCCGGCCCACGTTACAGCCTGAAATCTGCCTTAGCCAGGCAGTGTTGTACTCGAAGGGGTACGTTCAAGCGATCCGGTGAAGGCCGGATTATAGGTGTAACAGCTTTATTTAATTGGGTAGTTTTTGATGAAAACTTTTACTGCTAAACCAGAAAGCGTACAACGCGACTGGTACGTTGTTGATGCTTCAGGTAAAACCCTGGGTCGTCTGGCAACAGAAATCGCCGCTCGCCTGCGTGGCAAGCACAAGCCAGAATACACTCCTCACGTTGACACCGGCGATTACATCGTTGTTGTAAATGCTGAGAAAGTGGCTGTGACTGGCAAAAAAGCACAAGACAAAATGTACTACTCTCACAGTGGTTTCCCAGGCGGTATCAAAGAAATCAACTTTGAAAAATTAATCGCCAAGAAACCGGAGATGGTACTGGAAGCTGCTATTAAAGGCATGCTGCCAAAAGGCCCACTGGGCCGTGCTATGTTCCGTAAACTGAAAGTGTATGCAGGCGCCGAGCATCAACATGCTGCTCAGCAACCGCAAGTATTAGACATCTAACGGGAGCAGAACATGGCAACTAATCAATATTACGGTACTGGTCGTCGTAAGACCTCTACAGCTCGCGTATTCATCAAAGCAGGTTCAGGTAACATCGTTATCAACCAACGCTCTATCACTGAATACTTCGGTCGTGAAACTGCTCGTATGGTTGTAATGCAGCCGTTAGAGCTGGTGGATATGGTTGGCAAATTTGACCTGTACGTCACTGTTAAAGGTGGTGGTATCTCTGGTCAGGCCGGCGCTATCCGTCACGGTATCACCCGTGCGCTGATGGAATTCGACGAATCTCTGCGTCCAGCTCTGCGTAAAGCCGGTTTCGTTACACGTGACGCCCGTCAGGTGGAACGTAAGAAAATCGGTCTGCACAAAGCACGTAAGCGTCCACAGTACTCCAAACGTTAATTCGTTTGTTGTCTGCCAAAAACCCGGCTTTATGCCGGGTTTTTTTATGGCTGCAACCGGCCTTTCATGCCAGAGCACCTTTGTGGTTTTATTGCAAAGGCCGCCTGCACGCTGCCAACAAAGTTTGCAGCTGAACCTGTCTTTCCTTACTGAATCTGCTAAGTTTTTTGACAAAGTTTTAGCCTGGGTCATTGTCAGTTTTAATAATTTGTGAAAGGGCCATTTACACTGTGATCGGCGAGGGGCATTCGTCGAAAAAATGCCGCTCAACCTCAATTGAATTGGGCTTAATCCTTGTGTAAAGCAGGGCTTTTCTTTATGATCCGCCGTATTTTTCAACTTATAATAATTGCTGAAAATCAGCCGCTTAAAAAAACAACATTTAAGCGTTTAACGTGGAGATGAGTGGATGAGCAATGCGCCTGTAGACCATGGTCGCCGCCGCTTTCTGACCATTGCGACCTCTGTGGTCGGTGGGGTTGGTGCGGTTGGAGCTGCTGTTCCCTTTTTAGCATCCTGGAATCCGAGTGAAAAAGCTAAACAAGCAGGTGCTGCGGTGACTGCTGATATTAGCAAACTCGAAGACGGGCAGCTGATCCGGGTAGAGTGGCGAGGCAAGCCCGTGTGGATCGTCAAACGGACTCCGGCCATGCTGGAAAGTCTGGCAAAAGCTGAAGAAAAACTGCGTGACCCGGCTTCTGAAGAACCACAACAGCCAGATTATGCCAAGAACCAGCACAGGTCGAAAAAACCAGAAATTTTCGTGGCTGTGGGGATCTGCACGCACTTAGGCTGTTCTCCAACCTATCTGATCAATGATTTTGCCGCGCAGGTTGAAGGTATTCCTTCCGGTTTCTTCTGTCCATGCCACGGGTCAACCTACGACATGGCCGGCCGGGTCTTCTCTGGTGTACCAGCACCGAAAAACCTGATGATCCCACCTTATATGTTCGTCGACGACACCACCATTCTGATTGGTGCAGATGAGGGGACAGCCTGATGTTTAAAAATCTGATGAGCTGGATTGAATACCGCATGCCATTTATGGAGAAGATGAATCTCCACGTGCTGCAGTACCCAGCGCCAAAAAACTTTAACTTCTGGTACTTCTTCGGCTCTCTGGCCATGCTGGTACTGGTCAATCAGATCCTGACCGGTATCTGGCTGACAATGAACTTCGTTCCTACGTCAGAAGGCGCTTTTGCTTCTGTTGAATACATCATGCGTGATGTCGACTACGGCTGGTTGCTGCGTTATATGCACTCCACCGGTGCTTCGGCGTTTTTCGTCGTGGTCTATCTGCACATGTTCCGCGGCATGATGTATGGCTCTTACCAGAAGCCACGTGAGCTGCTGTGGATCTTCGGTATGCTGATTTTCCTGGTGCTGATGGCGGAAGCCTTTATGGGTTACCTGCTGCCTTGGGGCCAGATGTCGTTCTGGGGTGCTCAGGTAATTATTTCCATCTTCGGTGTGATTCCGGTGATTGGTGATGATTTAACGCTGTGGATCCGGGGTGACTACGTGATTTCCGGCGCGACGCTGAACCGTTTCTTTGCCCTGCACGTGATCGCTTTACCTCTGGTGCTGGTGATTCTTGTGTTCCTGCATATTATCGCATTGCACGAAGTGGGCTCGAACAACCCGGACGGTATCGACGTGAAACGTGCCAATGACGGTACGCCTTACGAAGACAACGTGTCTGAGAAGTTCAGCTTCCATGAATACTTCACCAAAGGTGGTAAGAAAATTATTGTGGATGCCATCCCATTCCACCCTTACTACACAGTAAAAGACATTGTCGGTGTGGTCGGTTTCCTGCTGGTGTTCTGCTGGGTGATTTTCTTTGTGCCTGAAGGCGGCGGTTTCTTCCTGGAACCACCAAACTTTGAACCGGCTAACCCAATGAAAACCCCTGAGCACATTGCGCCAGTGTGGTACTTCACCCCCTTCTACGCCATTTTGCGTGCAGTTCCGGACCAGCTGTTTGGTGCCATTGCAATGTTTGTGGCCATTATCCTGCTGGCACTGCTGCCTTGGCTGGACCGTTGCCCGGTGCGTTCAGTGCGCTACCGCAGCACTTTCCACAAACTGAACCTGGTGAACTTTGTGATCAGCTTTATCGCTCTGGGCGTGTTAGGTGTGTTGCCAGCAACTCCAACTTACACCCTGTTTGCACAAATTTTCTCGCTGACCTACTTCGCTTACTTTGGCCTGTTATGGTTCTACAGTAAAAACGAAAAAACCAAGCCGCTGCCAGTGAGGTTATCATAATGATGAAGAAGTTATTGACTGTGCTGGCGCTGGTTGCATCTGGCGCTGCAATGGCGGCAGGTGGCCATGCGGTGCACCTGGACAAAGCGCCCATCAACCTGCATGACAAAGAGTCGCTGCAGCGTGGCGCCCGCATTTTCCAGAATTACTGCCTGGGTTGCCACCAGATGCAGTACCAGCGTTATTCCCGTACTTTCCGTGATCTGGGGATTCCGGATGACGTGGGCATGGAAACTCTGGCTTTTGGCGCGGAAAAAGTGGGTGAACACATCACCAACGCCGCTCCCAAAGAAGACCTGGCCCGCTGGTTTGGTGCCGCACCACCAGATTTAACCAACGTGGCCCGTGTTCGTGGTCCGGACTGGATTTACACTTACCTGCGTTCCTTTTATGTGGACCCAAGCCGCCCATTTGGTGTGAACAACAAAGTGTTCCCAATGGTGGGTATGCCTCACGTACTGCAGGAATTGCAAGGGGTGCCCTATGAAGCCACTGAAACCCGTCTGGTCGACGGTGTGCCTGTGGAAGTTCATGTGGGTATCAAAACCGATGGTTCAGGTGAGCTGAGTACGGAAGAATACGACCGTACTGTGGCTGACCTGGTAAACTACCTGGAATATGTGGGTGAACCATCCAAGCTGGAATCTCACAGCTTAGGTATTAAGGTCATGATCTTCTTAGTGATCTTCTTTATCTTTGCGTTCCTGCTGAAGAAGGAATACTGGCGCGACGTGCATTGATTGCACAAGCCACGCCGATAAAGGGGCCAAAAGGCCCCTTTGTATTTTTGCCCCACTTATGGAGGAAAACATGAGTCAACACGCCAACAGACGTACTGGCATGACCTTATTTTCAGACAAAGACGAACTGTACAGCCATCTGGTCCGGATTGTGCTGGCAGAAAAAGGCGTGGCCTACGATTTAGTGTTAGTGCGGCCAGAGCAAGTGCCGGAAGATGTGTACGAGGTCAATCCCTATGGCAGCCTGCCCACTTTAATTGACCGTGAGCTGTCGGTTTTTAAAGCGCCCATTATCAATGAATACCTGGACGAGCGTTTCCCACATCCGCCTTTGATGCCGGTGTACCCGGTGGCCCGTGCCAACAGCAGGGTTATGATGCACCGTATTGAACAGGACTGGTTCAGTCTGGCTATCAAGGTACTGAATCACAGTGACGATGCGGCCATAGCCCGCCGTGATTTGCGTGAAGGTTTGCTGGCGATGGCGCCATTGTTTCAGGAACATCCGTATTTTATGAGTGACGAATTCAGCCTGGTTGATTGTTATCTGGCCGCCTTATTGTGGCGTTTGCCTGCGATGGGCATTGAGCTCTCCGGTATGGGCAGCAAAACGCTGAACCTGTATATGGGCCGCATCTTTGAGCGCGATGGCTTTCAGCAGTCTCTGACCAGCGCAGAACGCGAGATCAGAAGAGGGTAATTTCATGGAAATGACATCCAACAAGCCGTACTTAGTACGGGCCTTTTACGAATGGATTGTCGATAACAATCTGACGCCTTACCTGGTGGTCAATGCGACTTTGCGTGGAGTGAAAGTGCCTCAGCAGCACGTGCAAAACGGCCAGATCGTGCTGAATATTAACCCTTCAGCTATTGGCAATCTGCAAATGGGCAATGACATCATCAGCTTCAATGCCCGTTTTGGAGGCCAGCCTTTTGCGCTTTCTGTGCCATTAAAAGCTGTGCTGGCGATTTATGCCCGTGAAAACGGTGCTGGCACTATGTTTGAAGCCGAGACGGAAGAGGACGACATCGAACTGGACAGCGAAGAGCATTTGCCAGAGCCGCCAGAACCCACGTCCCCTGCCGGCAAAAAAGTGTCTCACCTGAAAGTGATCAAATAAGCGCAAGCGGGCGTTTGCCCGCCGCATTATTTCAATTCCGAAGCCACTTGCCAGAAAGCCCGCAGCAGCGGTTCGTGCAGGCGTTTGGACAACACACATAAGCCCAAATTAAATGGCGTAAATTCATCTGGCGGGCTTAAAAACCGCACTCTGTCTTTGGCCGGGCTTTGTAACGCCACGATAGAAGGTGCCAATGCGACACCTGTGCCCAAAGCCACCATACTGACCATGGCTTCATGGCCTTCCACCTTGGCGACAATTTTCGGCTCTATCCCCCTGGCTTTACGCCACTGCTCAAAGCGTTCCCGCAGCGGCCCATGTTCGGGCAGGATCAGTGGCACCTGGTCCCAGGGCACCGGGTTTTGGCTGAGTAAGTCATTGGCTTTACAGGGGATCACTGGGGCTATCAGCTGCAGCTGCACCTTGGCAATGCTGCGAAACGCCATATTCATTGGCAAATGTTCGGGGTAGACTGCCAGCGCAATATCAGCTTCATCCTGTTTCACTTTATCCAGCGCCTGACCGGCGTCGCCGGTGATCAGCTTAATTTCGGCCAAAGGGCAAACCAGCCGGAATTTATCCAGAATGGCAGGCAGGTGGCTGAAACTGGCGGTGACAGTACAAAACAGCCGGATTTCGCCGGTCAGGTTTGCACTGTTTTGGTTCAGGTCCAGCTGCAGCTGATGCCACTGTTCCAGGTAATTTTTGACAAAACTTTGCAACCGGATACCGGCGGCCGTTAAGCGCACCGAGCGGTTGTCGCGGATAAATAATTCCACATTCAGTTCCTGCTCCAGCCGCTGAATGGTGCGGCTTAAGGTGGAGGGGCTGACATACATCTGTTCACTGGTACGGGCAAAGTTCAGGCTGCTGGCCAAATGCAGAAATAACTGGGCAGTGCGGATATCCATTCTGTGTTGCATAAAGTGAAATACTGTATTGTGAATATATCACTTCACGCAATGAATGCACTGTTTTATTCTCAGTCGCATCAAAACAGTGCGAAGTGTCAGCCACTGTTACGCTGTGCCAGAGAGCCGGCCCAAAGAATATGTGAGACCTGTATGAGCAATTATTTCAACACCTTAAATCTGCGTCAGCAGTTAAAGCAGTTAGGCAAATGCCGCTTTATGGCCAAAGAAGAGTTTGCCAATGGTTGTCAGCTGTTAAAAGGCTGGAAAGTTGTGATTGTAGGTTGTGGTGCTCAGGGCCTGAACCAAGGCTTGAACATGCGCGACTCTGGCCTGGATATCAGCTACGCACTGCGTGCCGAAGCCATTGCTGAAAAACGGAAGTCGTTTCAGAGCGCTTCATCCAACGGTTTTAAGGTAGGCACTTACGAAGAGTTAATTCCAACGGCTGACCTGGTGTTAAACCTGACGCCGGACAAGCAGCACACTTCAGTGGTGCAGGCCATTATGCCATTGATGAAAGAAGGCGCGACGCTGGCGTATTCGCATGGGTTCAACATAGTGGAAGAAGGCACCCAAATTCGTAAAGACATCACAGTGGTGATGGTGGCACCGAAGTGCCCGGGTACTGAAGTGCGCGAAGAATACAAACGTGGTTTTGGTGTGCCAACGCTGATTGCGGTGCACCCGGAAAACGACCCGAAAGGACAAGGTTTAGAAATTGCCAAGGCGTACGCTTCAGCCACAGGCGGCGACCGTGCCGGTGTACTGGAATCGTCCTTCGTGGCGGAAGTGAAATCCGACTTAATGGGTGAACAAACCATTCTGTGTGGCATGTTGCAGACCGGGTCCATCCTGGCCTACGACAAAATGGTGGCTGAAGGTATTGAGCCAGGTTATGCCGCCAAGCTGATCCAGTTTGGTTGGGAAACCACCACAGAAGCGCTGAAACACGGCGGTATCACCCATATGATGGACCGTCTGTCGAACCCGGCGAAGATCAAAGCTTTTGATCTGGCAGAAGAGTTAAAAGTAAAACTGCGTCCGCTGTTTGAAAAACACATGGACGATATTATCAGCGGTGAGTTCTCCCGCACCATGATGGCCGACTGGGCCAATGACGACAAAAATCTGCTGGGCTGGCGTGAAGAAACCCGTCAATCCGGTTTTGAAAGTGCACCAGTGTCGGACGAACAGATTGCCGAACAAGACTACTTCGACCGCGGCATCTTGTTTGTGGCCATGGTCAAAGCCGGGGTAGAACTGGCATTCGAAACTATGGTGGCGGCTGGCATTGTTGAAGAATCGGCCTATTACGAGTCGCTGCATGAAACGCCGCTGATTGCGAACACCATTGCCCGTAAGCGCTTGTATGAAATGAACGTGGTGATTTCAGACACCGCCGAATACGGCAACTACCTGTTCAGCAATGCCGCAGTGCCACTGCTGCGCGATTTTGTGAACCAGTTAAGCACTGAATATGTAGGCAAAGGTTTAAGTTCAGCCGCCACAGGCGTGGACAATATCCGCCTGATTGCGGTGAACGAAGCGATTCGTCAGCACCCGGTTGAGCAGGTGGGTAAAAAGTTACGGGGCTATATGACCGCAATGAAGAAGATTGTCGGTGAGTAGCGAGGCTCCCTAAGCCTCAACCCCAGGTACCGAGTTTTTACGTGGACCTTGGTTGTTTGCCCGGCTATGCCGGGCTTTTTTTTGCCTGATCGCGGCAAGTTCCGATTTCCTGATTATCGTCTTCGCTTGTTGGTAGATGGATGTACTGACTGTTAACTGCTGATCTTGTGTTCTTTTATTTTTTTTGATGGGGAAAGATCGCTTAGCAAAGAGTTCGCCTTTGGCGAGGTACTTTCTTTTGTCTCGCCAAAAGAAAGTACCCAAAGAAAAAGCGACCCCAGGTCGCAGCGAAATCCCGGCTCAAAATCGTACGTCCAAGGCGGCTGGGCAACTCGCTCGTCACTACCGTTCCTCACTCAAACACTCCCAGCCTTAAAACCTTGGCCTCCCAATTTTGCCCGGCTCGCACCCTAATGGGGAATTGGTGCCAGTAGTTGAAGTTAACTAGTTTTATGGTGCGCTAAGAGCGAATTGCTGACGTTAACGCCCGCCACACACGCGAGCAACTTGTTGCAAGTCGAGTGCCGAAGGCACGTTGTGCTGGCGTTTGTTATGGTGCATTTCCATGCCCCTCTTGCAAGGCTTCCAGGTATTCGATGAAGCTGGGATAGAACTGCACTAATATCTCTTTAACTTGTTCTACAGTGTAATATTCACCGTTGTAATTTATGAATATACCGGTCCCTACTGCGGTATTGCAATAACTATAAAAATCATTAATTTCCGGCTCAGAGCCGATTGACTGCACACCGCTACTTTTTTGCCAATAGTAATGCTTGCTCGCATTGGCTGTACCCCAACATATACGTATCGCATTGCATATGTGCCTGCATGCTCCTTGCGCGGGATTTGGCAAACAGCTTTTGTCATCTATCCAGTCTTCAGCATCTATAGGAAGTCCGGTTTCAGACTCTCCGTTCATGGCCCTCAACACATCCTCTGGCATTACATTTTTATAGAATTTGCAAATCCACTCACTCAGAACAGCTGCTGTAACAACGAAATTGAACAAGTCATATTTATCTGGAAGTTTTGAAAGCTTACTAGCATCTTGCAGAAGTTTATCCAAAAGGTCTTTTGGATTTTGAATTCCGTAATGTATGTCTGCCATCGTCCTTTGATTCATACAGTCCCTATTTCTCGACTCACGTAGCTTGCACCATAACGATATAGCTCAATGGCTCGTTTAGCGTCCATTGCAGCGTCTTGTTCTGTCTTTGGTTTGCGGTGGACCACTATTCCCTTGGTTCCTTATGACTCAAGCAGTAAAACAATTCTCGACGCGACAACTCTCCGGTGTTGGGGTTTGTGGCTTTACTCGAAGCTGGTGCGCGTCATCAGTCTGCATGCTCGCATCAGCGGTGACGCGAACGCTTCGAGCGTTGCAGAACAACACAAACTTTTCAAGATTAGTTTGTTCTCTAAATCTGGACATTATGCCCCACCGATCTAAAGCCCTTAATCCGGCGAGACAGAACAATTTAATAGGAGGGGCTCTGCCCGCAAGTCCAACATTTTTACGCCTTCTTTCCTGAATTCAACTCATACCAAGCTAACGTTCATGTACCCTATTTCAACAGATTTTTCTAAAGTCAGTGAATTTGCGCCAGACAAAATTTATACACGCACAGCGCTAGTTATTCTTATTTTTACTCAAGCTGGATATATGGGATTTTGACCGGTGGTTTGGGCTTATGAAGAGAGTGATGAGCAGGCATTTACCACAACGCAAAATGTCCGCTTTTGGCACAAAGTAGGCTTGCATAAAACAGAACCAACTAGTGCACCAATTCCCCCATTAGGGTGCGAGCCGGGCAAAATTGGGGGGCCAAGGTTTTAAGCCGGTGAGTGTTTGAGTGAGGCATGGTAATGCCGAGCGAGTTGCGCCGGCGCCTTGGACGCACGATTTTGGGCCGGGCTTTCGCTGCGACCTGGGGTCGCTTTTCTTTGGATACTTTCTTTTGGCGAAGCAAAAGAAAGTATCTCGCCAAAGGCGAAAGCTTTTAGTAAAAACCAGTTAGTCGTCGGCTAAAGAATATGATACTGAATCTAAAGCTGGCGGCGGTGACTCCCGCCGAGATTAGCTCTTCGGCGCATCTGCCACTGAGTCCCGCTCCACCAAATGCGGAATAAACAAATGGGTGCGGTGGTGGCTGGCGTCTGGGTGTTCACCCAGTTCTATGGCGAGTTTGGTGGCGTAGCTGGCCATTTCTTCCACCGGGTAATGCACTGTGGTCAGGCGCGGCCGGCAGACGCGGCTGATAATTAAATCGTCAAAACCTATCACCGACACATCTTCTGGCACCCGCAGGCCGGCTTCAAATAAGGCGTGAATGGCGCCTATGGCCATATTGTCGTTGTACGCCAGCAGCGCTGTGAACTTGATGCCTTTGGCCAGCAGGGCTTTCACGGCCTGCTCGCCGCCTTCCAGGTTGGCGGTGGATTCCTCAATCGCCTGTTCAGGCAGTGGCAGGTTGGCAGTTTTTAACGCCTCGCGAATGCCCTGCAGCCGGAAGCCCGGGTCGCCGTTCTGGTAAATACTGGTGATCACGGCAAACTTTTTGTGGCCGCGTTTAAGCAGGTACTCCGTAGCGTGTTTAGCGCCGGTCTGGTTGTCCAGCCAGACGCAGCGGTTGGAGATGGCCGGAATATAACGGTTAATCAGCACCAGGCCCGGAATTTCTTCGGCCAGTTTTAATAAGGTTTTTTCGTCGGAGTATTCGCTGTGCAGAATAATGGAGCGGCAGTTATGGTCGCGCAGTGACTCAATGGCTTCCAGCTCCGATTTAGTCTCGTACAAAGAGTTGCTCATCAGGCACTTGTAGTTGTTTTCCCGTGCGCCTTTTTCCACACCACTGGCTAAGCTGCCGAAAAACGGCATAGAAATTTTTGGTGTGACCACACCCAGCGTATTGGTGGTTTTTCTGACCAGAGCGCGGGCATTGCTGTTGGGGCGGTAGCCCAGTTCGGCTATCACTTTTTTCACCCGGGCCCGGCAGGCATCACCCACCTGGCCACCGTCGTGGATCACCCGTGATACGGTGGCAATGGACACGCCGGCCACTTTGGCTACGTCTTTGATTGTGACCATAAAATTCTTATTCAGCTCCTGCTGTTTCTGCTGCGATAGTACCAGTTTGCTGCCGCTGGCGTAACTGCAGCTGCTCACGGTTTTTCCTGCACTGGGCGGCGTCCAGCTGGTAGTGGCGCAGCAGCCAGAGTGACAGCAATGCAAAAAGCACTGTGCCGCCGGATAAAATGGCCCGCATCCAGTCCAGCGTCTGTGGGCTTTGGGCCGCGCCCAGATGCGCGTCGAACTGGATCAGGTTCAGGCAAAGCCCGGTGGCCAGTAAAGCCAGCGCAGCGCTTAAATGGGTGACCCAACCATGCACCGCAGCAAAAGCGCCGTCGCGGCGCTGGCCCTGTGCCAATTCATCTTCGTCAGATAAATCGACAATCATTGAGGGGATCAGCATGGTCATGGCTGTCCAGCTGGCGGTGCACAGCAGTGCGTCCAGCCATAACCAATACACACCTTGTGGTGTGTAGATAAACCATTTGGCGACACCTCCGGCCAGAGTCAGCCAGTACACCCAAAGCAGTGCCGTTTTTTTGCCGACCCGTCTGGCCAGACTGGCCAGCAGCGGAATGGATAAGATGCCCAAAGCGGCAAAGGCCATCGACAGCCAGCCTTTCAGCACAGCGCCTTGTTCTATCGAGCCCGCGCTGACTGCATACACCAGCAGGTAATAATCCAGGCTGGCCACGGCGGCACCACCGGCCATTTGCAGCAACGTCAGGCCCAATAACACCTTCAGCCCTGTATTGCCGGATAAGGTTTTCAGGCTGGTCAGCAAGGAGGGGCGGGGGATGGGGGCTGCACTGACCCGCACTTTTTCCTGGCTGCCGAGTGCGGCTATGGTGCCCAAGACGCCAAGCAGTAAAATACCGACGCCCCAACCCACCACCTGAATGCCAAAAAACACCGAACCAAACAGGCTGAGCTGCGCCAGCGGAAATAACCATTGGTACAACAAAGACCCCAGCTTCAGAAAGTAACTGGTAAAACCCATAATTTCAGTGCGTTGGTGGTAGTCCGGGCTCATCTCGTACGCCAGGCAGGTCATCGGCACGGCCACCAGCGTGGCGCAGACATAAAAACACAAGGAACACAGCACAAAATACAGCAGCTGTGCCCAGTCGGCCCAGCCGGCAGGCACCATCCAGATCAGGCCAAAGCTGATGCAGCTGGCCCAGGAGCCCACCAGAATATAAGGTTTACGCCGGCCAAAGCGGCTTTGGCTGTGGTCGGATAAATGGCCAACCCAGGGGCCTAACAGGGAACCCAGCAGCAGTGGCAAGGTGAGCGCCAGTGCCAGCAGAAAAGGGTCCAGCCCCAAGGTCATCTGGTAATAAGGAATAGCCAGCACAGCCACCGACTGACTGGCAAAAAAGGTGGATAAAAAACCAAAGCCCAACGCCAGCTTAGGGCCTGTCGGCAACGCAGTCGGGGCTGAGGTTGGGGTCATAAGTTGCGGGTTCTGGCTTTGAAGCAAAACCGATTATAGGCCGGGCTGAATTTCTTCAGCAACCGGCCTTTTAATTCAACGTTTTAGTAAGCTTACTTCGGCCAGCTCCACCCCTTGCCAGCCGCTTTGGCCGCTTTGGCGCAGCAGCTGCAGTTGCAGGCCTTGCAATTGGTTGAGCTGCAGAGGTTGTGGCTGCACCTGATTTGCAGGTAGTAATGGCGACGAGAAAGTCGGGTAAGCCTGCGGCAATAAGGTATCCACCGGCTTGAGCTGGCTCAGGGGGATCAGCACCTGCTGCCAGCCGGTTTTCACGGCAAACTCAGCACCATGCGCCAAGCCATCCTGGTCTAACAGCGCCAGCCGCAGTTGCTGTGGCTGGTAGCTGCGCAGTTTTACCGACAGGCTGTTGTAGCCCTGCAAGGCAAAGCGGTCCAGCTTCAGGTTGGGGCTTAAGGTGGTTTTCAGCAGCGGCACTGCGTCCGTCGGCTGGGCTTTGATATCGGCAATACCCAGCTGCAGCGCCATAGCTTCTGCGGTGGTCAGCCAACGTGGCTCCACACTGGCTTGCTGCGGGTACTGGCTGACGCTTTGGTCCAGCGCAGCACTGAACAGCCGCACCGGCAGGCCAGGCTCGACCAGCCGGGTTTGCCAGTAGGCTTGGGTCTGCACAAAGTCCCAATCCTGCGGGCTGCCCTCTGCATTACCCGGGAAACTGCGCTGCTTGCCTTCTGCTGTGACTACCAGTGCATACTCCAACACACCGGGGCGGTTAAATTGATCTGTGGTGTTTAAGTTCAGCTGGTAATCCCCGCTAAAGCCGCTGCTGGCGCTGTGCAGTGGCAGCGCCGTGAACTGGCGATCGCCCTGATAACGCACCAGTAGTTCTACTTTCTCTGGCGCTACAGTGCTGCCAATACGGAAGCTCAGTGGCAACTGTTGTTTCAGCGCGGCTTCACGCAGGTTTTGGTGTTCAACGTCCAGGCTGGTTGTACGGGTTTCTGGCAACAAATAGCTGTTGTCGACCGCGGCGCTACCAAGCTGAGCGGCCGTTTTGGCCAGCAGGTACACCCCAGGCTGAACCTGCACTGTGCCCGCTTTGGCCTGTTGCTTGCTGCTGTTGCCTGTATTAATGGCGTTCAACTGATAGCTGTGGCCTAAATCTGGCAATTGCACTGTGATACTGCGGCTGGTGCTGTACAGGCGGCGTGCTTCACGGCGCAGGCTGGAATTCTGGTACGGGTCCTGTAATTCCAGCACATCCGGGTACACCTCTAAGCGCCACAGGCCGTCCTGCTGTTTATCGAGAAAATAAGCGCCATTGCCCTGATACTGCACCAAAGCCGACGAACCGACACCGGCAATCTGCGTCAGTTGCCTGATGTCTTTGGCCGTGGCGTTGGTGCTGTTGCTGTACAGCAACTGGCTGTCACTTTGCAGCAGCGCCACGTCGGTCTGTGGGTCCAGCGTCACATGGCCGGCTGTATTGCTGGCAGGGTAGGCCGCAGGGTGCTGTAGCCGTGGCCATTGGCGGAACTGCTCGGCAGCAATCATCAGGCTGATGGCTTTGGACGGCGTGTACAGCAGGTTCAGGTAGTGGGTGTTGTATTCCGAATTGGTTTGCGCCGCGTAGGCAGCGTCATAGGCAAACTGCGTGGCCCATTGCATACCCGCAGTGCGGAAACTGCGCGCCATCGCCGGATACATAGTACTGGCGGCGACATCGGCGGCGTCAAATTCATACACCATTTTGGCTTTGCTCTGACAGGCGTCAATGGCCGCAAAGGGGTTATGGTAAGCCGCCACAGCGCCCAGCATATTGCCGTTGATGGCGCTGTATTTTAACAGGCCAGTCGGGTACCACTGAAACGCCACACCGTCGATGGAGGTTTCACAGAGGGCTTTGGCAAAATCAGGCTGGTTGCCCTGTTCGCTGGTGTTGTAAAACAGCGGTTTGGTGACGCCGGCTTTGCGCACCACATCAATCAGGCCCTGAATATAAGCGGCGCTTTTGGCCGGAGCCTGGCCATGTTTAGGCTCATTAAACAGCTCAAAGGCAATAATGTTCGGGTCTTGTGCATAGGTTTTGCCAGTCAGCGGATTCTTGTGCGCCAGCAGCTGGGTCAGATAACGGTGCTGCGCCGCAATAGCGGCAGGCACTTCGTTCATCTGGTTTTTGCTGTAGTGGCGGGCAAAGCCGGTTTCGACCGGGTCGGGCTCCGGATAACCGCTGCCCCACCAGGCAATGGGCGTAATGATCACTTTGATCTGATGCTTTTCCAGCTCGGCCAGCAAATAGTCGAACAGCTCCAGGTGTTCGTTTTGCAGCAGGTTGCCTTCGTCATCGGCCAGCTCGCGGTCCCACAGGTGAACACGGTAGGCGTCCAGCCCCAGCCGTTTCATATGGGCCACATCCATCCGGATCGCCGCTTTATGGTCCACACCCAGGCGTTTGAGGGAACGGTAGCCGTAAGCAAAAGGCGCGCTGTAGTTCACACCAAACAGCGCCACTTCCGAGCCGTCGGCCCAGCGCATCACGCCGTTGTCGACCTTCACCGGGCCTGTTGGCGTGGCAAGGGCAGCGGCACTGGCCAACGCCAGCGCCGTTATCAGCAGAGAAGGCCGTAGCCAGTGCGTGTTCGTTAAGTTTTTCATGCTTACCACCAGGTTGCGTATAAGGCCGCCAGCACCAGGCAGACGGCAACAGAAGCCCAGTTGAAACTGGCACGGGTGTCGAATTGAATATCCTCAAGCTCAACGGCCTTGCCGCTGGTGTCTTCCGGCTTCAGCAGGCTGACCAGTACAGCCAGGCCCAGACAGCAGAGGAACACCAGACCGACCCGGTCCATAAATGGCAGCGTTGGCAGATTAAACTTAAACAGCAGCGACAGCGCCGCCGAGCCCACTGCTGCTACCAGGGCCGCTGTGGCTGTCATTTGGCGCCAGAACATACCCAGCAGGAATAACACCACTATACCCGGGGTAAAGAAGCCGGTGAACTCCTGAATATACTGGAAGGCCTGCTCGAATTTGCCTAACAGCGGCTCTGCGGTCAGCAGAGCCAGCACCAGTGCCAGCAGGCTCACTACCCGGCCGACCAGTACGTACTGCTTCTGGCTTTGGTTGGGTTTGAGCTGGGCGTAAATATCCATGGTAAAAATAGTGGCGACGCTGTTGGTCATCGAGGCCAGACTGGACAGAATGGCGGCCACCAGGGCGGCAAAGATCAGGCCTTTGACACCGGACGGCATCAGGCTCATCAGCTGCGGGTAGGCTTGGTCTGGTTTGCTCAGCTCCGGCAGGATCAGCACCGCGGCAATACCCGGCAGCACCACAATAATGGGCATTAACAGCTTCAGGAAGGCGGCAAACACAATGCCTTTTTGCGCTTCAGGCAGGTCTTTTGCCGCCAGGGTGCGCTGAATAATGTATTGGTTAAAGCCAAAGTACGACAGGTTCATCACCCAGAGGCCACCGACCAGCACTGAGATGCCCGGCAGACTGACATAATGCGGGTTGTCCGGCGTCAGGATCATATCGAATTTGTCCGGCGCTTCGGCAAAAAGGCGGTCTAAACCGGCCAGCACACCAGCACCGTCGCCCAGTTGTTGCAGGGCTAAGGTCGACAGGAACAAACCACCGGCTACCAGCAGCACCACCTGAATAATGTCGGTGTAGGCCACGGCTTTTAAGCCACCGTACAGCGAATAGGCCACCGACAGCAGCGCTAAAATCAGCATGCTGGCCGTTAAGTCCAGCCCGGTCATGGTATGAATGGCCAGTGCGCCTAACCAGAGCACAGCGGTCAGATTGACAAACACATAGACACCCAACCAGAACAGCGCCAGCGTGGTGCGCACGCGGTTATCAAAGCGCTGCTGCAGAAACTGCGGCATGGTGTAGATTTTGCGTTTCAGGAAAATAGGCAGAAAGTACTTACCGACAATAATCAACGTCAGCGCGCCCATCCATTCGTAGGACGCAATCCCCAAACCTATGGCGTAACCTGAGCCTGACATACCGATGATCTGTTCGGCTGAAATGTTGGCGGCAATTAACGAGGCGCCAATGGCCCACCAGGGCAGGCTGTTGCCCGCCAGGAAATAGTCGTTGGTGTCTTTCTGGTGATTGCCGTCGTCGCGGGAAATCCACCAGGCCAAAACCAGCAGGCCAATCACATAGATGACCAGAATGCTGAGATCCAAGTTAGTTAACATAAGTTATACCCTGTCCATCATAAGATTTATTGTTGTTGGCTGAAACGAAAGGAAATGCAGTGCTGGTACAGATCGCCGGGCCATAACATGGCCGACGGGGCCAGCGGCTGATTGGGCGCATCCGGCCAGTGCTGGGCTTCCAGGCACAACCCCTGACGCGGCGCAAATGGGCTGCTCAGGTAGTTGCCGGTATACAACTGAACTGCTGGTAAATCAGACCAGAGTTCCATCGCAATACCGGACTCCGGCGAATAGAGCCTGGCCTGGCGTTGTGGCAGCTGGTCTTTGTGCCAGTGGGGCCAGACATAGCTGTGGTCAAAACCGCGCGCCAGCGCCAGTTGCGGGTGCTCTGCCGCTAACGCCTGGCCGACCTGCTGGCCTTGTGTCCAGTCAAAGGCCGTCTCTGCCACTGGGGCAAGTTCGCCGGTTGGGATGGCGTCTGCTGTGGTGGGCAGGTAGCTTTCACTGAAGATCTGCAGCTGATGGTTGCTGATGTCTGCCGCGCTCTGATTCAGGTTGAAATAGCTGTGATTGGTCAGACTGAGCGGCGTGGCTTTGTTGCTTTGGGCTTTAAACATCAGCCGTACTTCGCCCTGTTGCAGCACAATGCGCTGCCACACCTCGACCGTGCCCGGGAAACCGTTTTCGCCATCTTCCGCGCACAGATACAGCAGGGCGGAGTCGGCTTTCTGGTCCAATAGCCGCCACGGGCGCTGGTGCCAGCCGTCCGGTCCGCCATGCAAATGGTTGGGGCCATTATTCACCGGCAACTGATACTGCTGGTTGTTCAGACTGAACTGGCCTTTGGCAATGCGGTTGGCAAAACGGCCGACCGTGGACCCTAAATAAAACGGGTTGTGCTGATACGACGCCGGGTCGGGGTATCCGACCGTCACTTCAGTGCCGAAAAAGCGAATGCGCTGGATGCTGGCGCCAAAAGGCAGCAGCTCCAGCTCCAGGCCAGCGCTATCTGTTAACTGAATGGGCGTGAAAGGCGAACTCACGCCACTTGCTCCGCGCCCTGGCTGGCGGTGCAGACAAATACATCCGCAGTGAGGCCGGTTTGGGTCTGGTAGTTGGCGGCAATCAAAGCTTTGATGGGCTCCACCTGCGCTTCCGGCACCAGCGCCACCACACAACCGCCAAAACCACCGCCAGTCATGCGCACACCGCCGCTCTGGCCCAGCGCGGCACCCACCAGCGCCACCAGGTAATCAATGGCTGGCACGGTAATTTCAAAATCGTCACGCATCGAGACATGCGACTGCGCCATCAGCTCGCTTAAGCGGGCGATATCGCCTTGCGCCAGCGCCACTGCGGCTTGTTCGGTGCGGGCGTTTTCAGTCACCACATGGCGGGCACGTTTGGCCACCAGCGGGTCTAACTCGGTAATCCGGCTTTGCAGTAATTCCGGGCTGACATCACGCAGCGCCTTGACACCAAAGCTGGCGGCAGCCGCTTCACATTGTTGACGTCTGGTGTTGTATTCGCTGTCGACCAGGCCCCGTTTCACATTGGAGTTGATGATCATCACCGCAAGCCCGGCTGGCAGCGGCACGGCTTTGCTGTCGAGGCTGCGGCAGTCAATCAGCACGGCGTGGCCTTGTTGGCCCTGGGCTGAAATCAGCTGGTCCATAATGCCGCAGTTGCAGCCGACAAAGGTGTTTTCGGCGTGTTGGCCGTTCAGTGCGTTGTCGCGGCTGGACAGTTCAATGCCGGCAATACGGCTGTAAGCCAGCCCCAAGGCCACTTCCAGTGAGGCAGAGGAGCTTAACCCCACACCTTGTGGCACGTTACCGCTGATGGCGAGGTCACAGCCTTTCAGCGTATGGCCTTTTTGCAGCAGGCTGTTGGCCACGCCGCGCACATAGTTCGACCACTGCTGGGTGGCGTGATGCGAAAGCGGCGCATTGAGGCTGAACTCGTCGGTCTGGTGGCTGTAATCCAGCGCCAGTACCCGCACCAGCTGGTCCTGCCGTGGGCGGGCCACAATGACGGTTTCGTAGTTAATGGCGCAAGGCAACACAAAGCCGTCGTTGTAGTCGGTGTGTTCGCCAATCAGGTTCACCCGGCCCGGGGCACGGAACACCAGTTCACCTGGTTGCTGATAGTGGCGGAGGAATTCGGCTTTTACCTGTTCAATCAGAGACATCAGTGGGTACCTTGCTGTAGAACGTGTTGCTTGTAGTGGACAGGGCTCAGCTCCCGCAAACGTTCTGCGGCCTGTTCCGGGGTCATATCACGTTGGGTTTCGGCCAGCATTTCGTAGCCAACCATAAATTTTTTGATGGTGGCCGACCGCAGCAGGGGCGGGTAGAAATGGCCATGCAACTGCCAGTGGCTGTGGTCGGTTTCGGCCTGGCCCGGGCTGTAAGGCGCACAGTGCCAACCCATGGAATAAGGGAAGGAGCACTGGAACAGGTTGTCGTAGCGAATGGTCAGCTGCTTTAGAATATCGGCCAGGCTGGCTTGTTGCGCTTCGGTTAACTGCTCCATACGCGCCACCGGGAATAACGGCAGGACCAGGGTTTCGAAGGGCCAGCTGGCCCAGAAGGGCACCACCACCAGCCAGTCGGCATTGGCCACTACAGTGCGTTCGCCGTTTTGCAGCTCGGTGTGGGCGTAATGCAACAGCAGTGAACGGCCATGGCGCTCGAAGTAATCTTTTTGGGCGGCGTCGGCTTTGGCGGGCAGGGTCGGCACCGTGCTGCTGGCCCAAATCTGGCCATGCGGGTGCGGGTTGGAGCAGCCGTTAATGGCGCCTTTGTTTTCAAACACCTGCACCCAGCTGTACTGCTGCGACAACTCTTGGTACTGAGCAATCCAGGTGCGCACTATGGCTTCAATCTGGCCGGTGCTGAGTTCAGGCATGGTTTTGCTGTGGTCTGGCGAATAACAAATCACCCGGCTGGTGCCACGTTCAGATTTCAGCTGAAACAGCTCGTCGTCGGCCTGATGGGCAAAAGGCGTGTGGTTCATCAGGGCCGCAAAGTCATTGGTGAACACAAAAGGCTGCTGATAATCCGGGTTCAGATCGCCCGAGATCCGGGTGTTGGTCGGGCATAAAAAGCAGCTTGGGTCATAACTTGGGTTCTGCTCCGTTTCTGCTTTTTCAATCTGGCCCTGCCAGGGGCGTTTGGCACGGTGCGGCGACACCAGCACCCAATCCCCGGTCAGCGGGTTGTAACGACGGTGCGGGTGATCTTTGGCTTCAAATTCAGACATGTCTGAAAACTCCGGGTTGTTCTTGAGTCAAACTTAATTTTTGGCATAACCATGGGGGTTCTGGCGTTGCCAGTTCCAGCCGTCTGTCACCATTTGGGTTAAATCACGGCTGGCACGCCAGTTCAGTTCACGGGCGGCTTTGCTGGCGTCGGCGTAGTAACAGCCAATATCGCCGGGGCGGCGCGGTGCAATCTGATAATCAATCGGCTGGCCAGAGGCCTGGCGGTAGGCTTCGACCATTTGCAGCACCGAAATGCCGCTGCCGGTACCGAGGTTGTAGGTATGCAAGCCTGGTGTGGCTGCCAGCTGTTCCAGCGCCCGCACATGGCCTTCGGCTAAATCGCAGACGTGGATATAGTCCCGTACGCCTGTGCCGTCCGGTGTGTCGTAGTCATTGCCAAACACCGACAGGAAAGGGCGGCGGCCGACAGCCACCTGGTTAATAAAAGGCATCAGGTTATTTGGAATGCCTTGTGGGTCTTCGCCAATGCGGCCTGACGGGTGCGCGCCGACCGGATTAAAATACCGCAGCACCACAGCACTGAAGGCTGGCGCTGCCACCACCAGGTCGCCCATCATCTGCTCCACCATCAGTTTGGTGCGGCCATAAGGGTTAAAAGGGCGGGTCGGGAAGTCTTCGGTCACCGGCACCTGGTCCGGTTCGCCGTACACAGTGGCGGACGAGCTGAACACCAGGCAGTTCACGCCATGCTGCTGCATGGCCGCCATTAAAGTGCGGCTGGCGCAGACGTTGTTGTCGTAATAGGCCAGCGGAAACTGCACCGACTCACCCACAGCTTTGGAGCCAGCGAAGTGGATCACCGCATCGACCGGCTGGCCAGTGGCGGCTGCTGCCGTAAAGATTTCAGACAGCAGGGCCTCATCGCGTACATCACCCTGAATAAACTGCACCGCTTTGCCGGCCAGTTCTTCAATGCGGTTGATGGCTTCCAGGCTGCTGTTGGCCAGGTTATCCACTACCAGTACCTGGTGGCCGCTTTGCAGCAGCTCGACACAGGTATGAGACCCAATGTAACCCGCACCGCCTGTCACTAAAATCTTCATGATTCAGTCCTTTATTCAAATGTGATTTGTTGTGCCGGTATCGACAGCGCTGCCACACCGGCCTGAATGCTGGCCCCGCTGAAGTGTTCACCAAGGCGCACTACCACTGTAGCAATACCCTGCTCAGTCACTGTGACATCCGGGTTTAAAATCTGCACGTCACCCGTGCTGCTAAATTGCACCTGCTGACCCTGCATGGGCACTGTGGTGCCATTGGCATCCTTCAGATAAGCCCGGACAAAAATCACGTCGTGCGGAACAGGGGTAATACCCTGAGTATCCAGCTCCAACTGAATAGTGCTGGCCTGGCCCGGTGTGCTGACCTGGTGCTCCGCCACCTGTTTGCCGCCGATATAAGCGCGGGCTGTTAAGGTACCAGGCGCAAAAGCGGGCAGCCTGAATTCAAAAGGCGGATGCTGCAAATGGGTGGAATACTGGTTTTGTGTCGGTTTCTGCCGGGCCACCAGTTGGCCGTTGAGCAGCAGCTCCACTTCTTCGGCATTACTGAACACCCGCAGATCCAGGGCGGAGTCGGCCGTCCAGTCGCTGGCAATATAGACCATAGGGCCAGCCTGGTAAGCCGTGGCCTGAGTGGCCGGGTTGCGCTGGCTCTGGTAGAAGAAATAGCTGTATTTCGGCAGACGGTAAATGCTGGCCACACCTGACGCTTCCAGGTCGTTGGCATAACCGCGGTTGTAATCGAACATCACCCAATAGCCGTCGGCATAAGCCGGGGTGCTCAGGTTGTCGTTATGCGCTTCCTGCACATTGCGTGCCTGTTGCAGCAGGCGTTTTTCGCCATGGCTCAGCAGCTGGCGGCTGGTGCGTTCTTCTTCTTTTAAATCGGCCCAGCTGTCTTGGGCCAAACCGGCGTTTTGGGCATAGTATTCCCAGTCGCCGTATTCGGACACATTGTACGGCTGAGTCGGGGTTTCATAGTGCATCTGGCGGTGCTGACGGGCCTGCAGGTACATGTCATAACCATGTTGCCAGCCAGCTGAATAGGCGCCCGGGTATTCCTGTTTCACCGTCTGGTGCAGGCTGGCGATAAAGTCTTTCGGCATGTCGGATTCATTCAGCGAACATTCCCAGGCCAACACGCTGGCATGGTTACGGTCGCGGCGAATCAGGTCACGGCAGCTTTGTATGGTGTGCGCAATAAAAGCCGGGTCCGGGTTGTAATACTGCCAGCCTAAAATGGCATTCATCAGCACCAGGCCCAGCTCATCCGCCGCCTGCATAAAGGCTTTGGAATGCGGGTAATGCGACAGCCGGACATAGTCAAAACCCGCCGATTTAATCCGCACGGCGTCGCGGTAATCGGCAGTGGCGGAGGTGGCATACCCCACATGCGGGTGTTCCTGGTGGCGGTTCACGCCGCGCAGAAAGGTCACTTTGCCGTTGATCAGTAACTGGTGATTGGCCGTGAAGCTGAACTGGCGCAGGCCAATTTTTTGCGTTTGCTGCTCCAGTAACTGGCCTTGGTGCAGCACTGAGGTTTCCAGCCGGTACAGGTGTGGCGCGTCCGGGCTCCACAGCGCAGGTTGCTTCACCTTTAACAGCTGGGTCAGTGGCTGATTGCTGTTGGCGGCCAGTGTCAGCTGTTGTGCTGTGGTGCTCACCAGCTGATCGTTAAAAAACAACTGCTGCTGCACAGTGACCACCGCTTCTGCAGCGCCGCTGTTGGCCAGTTCAGTCTGCACGGACACTTGCGCTTCTTCAGCGCTGATGTGAGGGTAACGCACAAAAATACCACCACCGGCCACCTGGTTGGCCAGTTGTTCATCGGTAATATGCACCGGGTTTTTCACCAGCAGGCGCACGTCGCGGTACAGGCCACCATAGGTATTAAAGTCGAGCAAATGCAGTGGTTTTGGTCCTGTAATGGCGTTGTCTCTGTTGTCCAGTTTCACCAGCAGCTGATGGGTTGTACCTGGGCTGACCTTGCCGGTCAGGTCCAGTGTAAAGGGCAGGTAACCCCCTAAATGTTCGCCAATTTTCTGGTGATCCAGATAAACCTCGGCATGGTTCATCGCGCCTTCAAAGCGCAGCCACAGCGTTTTCCCCTGCCATTCCGGCGCAATGGTCAGCTCGCGTTTGTACCAGGCAAAGCCCTGCCATTGGTTATTCACCAGCAAAGGCTCGATTTGTGGTGTGTGTGGCAAAGTGACAGCTTGCCAGCTGGCCTGGGTTAAATCCGCGTCCGCAACCTGGCTTTTAAAAAACTGCCAGTGCAGGTTCAGCTGCAGCTCTGTGGCCGCACTGACGGCGGCAGGCTGTTCTGTCGATGTTTGGGGGGTACAGGCGGCCATCATGGCGCTGAAGCATAAAATCTGCATCACTCGTGTTAACACTGGGTTATTCCTTTTGATCAGGGCCATTGCTGCTGACTTCAGCCGTAATTGGTTTCGGCTGCAGGCCGCAGTACCAGCTCATGCCACTGGCTGGTGCGGGCGCTTTGCAACATCATCAGCACGGCGTCGGCCACTTCATCGGCCGACAGATAATCCGGCCGTGCTGTGGCGCGAAATTGGGTGTTAATGCCACCGGGGTAGAGCGACATCAGCCGCACGCCGCTGCCGGTCAGCTCTTTGCGCAGCACCTTGCTGTAGCTGTCCAGTGCGGTTTTACTGGCGGTGTAGGCGGCAATACCCGGGTTGGAAAATAAACAGACAGTCGACAGTACATTCAGAATGTCACCACGGCCTTGCTGGCGCATGGCCGGCAGCACCAGGCTCATCAGTTGCACAGGGGCTTTAAAATTCACCTGCAGCATCAGCTCCAGTGCAGCCCAGTCGGGCAAATCAGCAGGCGTTCTGCTGTTATTCAAACCGGCGCAGTTCACCAGTACATCGACCGGGCCAAAACTACGGATGGCCTGCTGATAAAAGGCGTCGACTTGCTCTGGTTCCGCCAGATTAAAGGCTTTGGCCTGCAACTGGCTGTCTGTTGGCAACTGATTAAGGCTTTGTTGTAATTTTTCCGCATTCTGGCCAGATAAACTGAGCCGGTAACCAGCCTGCGCCAGACGCAGCGCAATGGCACGGCCAAGCCCGGAGGAGGCACCTGTCAGCAGTACGTGGGGGGAATGCAGAGTCACAACATTTACCTCGGAAAGCTGGCCCCGCCACGCAGGGCCAGTCTGGTTACGTCTGTGGGAATTACATATTCAGCTGGAAGCCCAGCAGGAAACGACGGCCCCACTCGGTGTAATTGGCCGGACGGCTTGGATCATTGTCAAAGTAGGTGACCGCAGGCTCGTTGGTCAGGTTTTGCCCCTGCAGCATCACTTTGAAGTTTTCGGTCACTTCGTACGACAGGCTGGCGTCTAAGGTTGCCTCGGCATCAGCACGGGTGATCTCCGTGGGTGTCCAACTGCCGACCCGGGTATTGGCGCTGCGGTAGTTGTACGACAGCTTGGCGTCATAACCGGCTTTGTAGTACCACAGCGTCAGGCTGCCCACGTGTTTGGATAAACCACCCAATGGCATTGGGTTATCGGCCGGTACAAACTCATACACATTGCTGTCGGTCAGTGAGTAGTTGGCATAGAAGCCTAAACCATCGAACGGCTCTGGCAACATATCCAGCGCGCGCTGATACATCAGCTCTATGCCCTTAATCTGGCCACCCTCACCATTGATGGGGCCGGTAAACTGATACACCACGCCGTCAATGGTCACTGGCTCAGTGGCGCTGCCGATATGGGTGGTCAGGTCTTTAAAGAAGGTGGAGGCTGAAAACGCATGTTTCTCCGACCAGTAGTATTCAAAGCCCAGGTCCACCTGGTTGGCCACAAATGGATCCAGGCTTGGGTTACCGCCTGAACCTGTTTTTACCGGGCTTTGTGCGTCCAGCTGGAAGCCCGAACGCATTTCAATCAGTGGCGGACGGGATAAGGCACGTGACAGACCGAAACGCACCTGTGCTTCGTCTGACAGGTTAAAGATCATATTCAGCGCCGGCAGAATTTCGTCGTAGTCATGATCAACCGACACTGGCGAGTAGACGCCGTCTTTAAACTGGTAACCACTGGAGGTGGAGTCGGTGCGGACATAACGCACCCCAAAGTTACCGGTGTAAGGCAAATCGCCCAGCTCGCCTGCCATTCTGAACATGGCATAAGCGGCGGTATTGGTTTCCGTCACATGCCAGGACGACACGCGGTCTGTGTCGGTTTTTTCATGTTCACTGCGGTTATCGATGCCACCAAAGGCGTCGCTGACCACTTGATCCCAGTTCTTCATGCCATACAGTGCCGGCGCTGTGAAATCGCCACCCATGCTGTAGCTGACGCCGTAATCGGTCAGGCCACTGTTGGTCACAGGCTGCCACCAGCTTTGCACGTCATTGTCTTTGTCGCGGTCGCTGTAACGCAGGCCCAGCACCAGGCTTTCCACCACACCCCAGTCCAGGCCACGTTCAAAGTCGGTGCGCACAGACACCATCTCATCGGTCAGGTCACGGTCTGTGTCCACTGTCATGCCCGTTAAGGTGTAATAATCCGGGTTGCCGATGTCTTCATTCACCCAAATACCTAAACGGCCACCGGCATTGCTCCAGCTGATATCCAGCGGGGTTGGGCCGTTGTAGGCTGAGGTCAGGTTGACCCAACGCGATTCAATGCTGGCTTCTGAGTAACCGATATCCAGCGTAGAGGTCCAGACATCGCCGGTAAAGGTGGTTTTCAGGCCCGTGCTGAGTAAATCGTTTTTCTGGAACCAGGTGGCGTTATTGGCGGAATGCGCGCCCCATAACAGGCCACCGCCGGTAATTTGCTGGCTGCCATCGGCGTTCGTGACAATAGTCGGGGCTGTGGCGGAGTTGTTGTAGTTCCAGTTGCTGCTGTCCTGCCAGTTACCCCAGCCGTCAAACCAGAACTGGTCTTCCCGTTCTTTAATATCGAACTCAGAGTAAAACAGGTCGTATTTGAAATTCAGCGCGTCTGTCGGCTGCCATTCCAGAATCATCAGGCTGCCAACGCGTTCGTTGTTGCCCATCTTGGTGCCGGCTTTACCACCCCAGGGCGCCACTTCTTTGATGCCATCGCCATTGACGTCGCCCATGTCGGCGTCGGTTTTATTGTAGGAGTACGAGGCGGTTTCACGTTGTACTGAGGGTTGGTCCTGATAGGTCAGGCCAAACACCACCCCAAAATTGTCGGTCCACTGGTCGACGTACGAGAACGACCCTTTTTTGCCGGTGCCATCGGCACCTGGCAGATCGTCGGCCATCGGGTAATCCATCAGGTTACCGGTGATGGTGATCATGCGTTTGTCTTTGGCCAGCGGGCTGATGAAATTCATATTGACCAGACCGGCAATACCGCCTTCGAGGTTCGACGCCAGCGGGCTTTTGTACACTTCAACCGAGTTAATCAGTTCGGCCGGGAATTGCTCGTAACGCACGTCGCGGCTGGGTTCGGCACTGACAATTTCGCGGCCGTTCATGGTGGCCGCATTTAAACGGGCACCCAAGCCACGAATGGAAATACTGCTGGCATTACCCCGGTCACGCTCAGCGGCGATGCCTGGCAGGCGGGCCAGAGAGTCGGTAATGGTCACATCCGGCAGTTGGCCTAAATCGTCCGTGGTGACAATTTCCACTGTGGATTCAGCCAGTTTTTTCTGCATTAAAGATTTGCTTAACGAAGCACCAAAACCACGTACCTCAATCACCTCAATTGAAGGTTCGGCTTTTTTTGCTGTTTGTTCAGTGTCTTGCTGCTGAGCCAGCAGCGGTTGAGCGAATAAAATCTGTGCCATAGCCAGTGCTACAGCAGTTTTCTGGAATCGAACTGTCATTGCCTACCCCTGTCGTACCGAAGTGATGTTTTTTGTTGTTGTCCAAGTCTGGCGACCTGACTGGTGTTTATTTATACCACTTAAGGAAAACGTTTACCAAAAAATATTTGGTTCATACAGGTTAATATTTATCAACTATATGTTTTTAAAAAAAATAAATTAAGAAAGCGATTACCTGTTGCTCTGGTAAAACCAGCAGACTCTGTTACCCAATGATGGGCTGTGGTACAACAAGCCTGATTAGCGGATGACGAGAACTCAGAATGAAAACAATAGCTTTGGTTGCGCACGACGGGAAAAAGGCGGAATTGCTGGAGTGGGTAAAACTGCATGCGGCCTTTTTCCAGGACAAAGAGCTGGTGGCGACGGGCACGACAGGGCGCTTATTGGGGGATGTACTGCAAAAGCCGGTGAAATGCCTGGCCAGTGGCCCTTTAGGTGGCGACCAGCAAATTGGCGCTTTAATTGCCGAACAACAAATCGACTGGCTGGTGTTTTTCTGGGATCCATTGTCATCACAACCACATGACCCGGACGTCAAAGCACTGATCCGGCTGGCCGTAGTGTGGAATATTCCGGTGGCCTGTAACAAAGCCACGGCGGACTTTATTGTGCATTCCACCTTAGTGGCGCAAGACTACCAGCGCACGGTGCCGGATTTTTCCGCGCACAATAACCGACTGTAAAGCCAAGATAGAAAACACCCCACTAATGCTGTGGGGTGGTGATTAAAGCGCAGTCTGTTTCTGTTGCCTGTTCTGGGCTTAGTTCAAAACAGAGATGGGGTGGGTAATCTTTGCTTTCGACCATATAGGTTCGCCCCAGCTTTACAATCAATCGAGTTTCTTTCTGAATAAATTCAGCGGTGTCATAGTTGTAAGCGACTTTTAACGCGCGTTTGTTATGCAGCAAAAAATGGCCGTCCATGACGCTGATTTTGGCGGTGACTCCGGATGTTGCCCCCGCCAGATTATTGGTTTGCACAAAGTACAGATGTGAACCCGAGCGGAAATGCGATTCGACATTCCAATCTTTCCCCACAGGGCCAAACAGGTAATTCAGAAACATTAACGAGATCCAGGTTTGTGCTAAGTGCATTCTGTTGGGTGATGTTCGTTTCAGGCCACTATAAAAACAGCCGCCAGCCACCAGCAAAGTCAACAGCGTGCCCGCCAGTGCGCCGGTAATTTCCCATTCAAAATACCAATTGAGCAGGAAACACAGAAAGTAAACCAGAAATGGGGTGTAGACGATAAGGTGATTGAAAAATCTCATTTTTTTAGCTCTTCCTTAAGCATGTAGCTGGCGATTTCCACAACAAAAACGCCTGTACACTACCAGCAACAGAACCTACAGAGAAGCGAAGTGTTCCTTTTTTGGTTCATAGGGTGTTGTGGCGCTGTGATCGTCAAAAAAGGAATGTCGATTATTCAGCACAAAAGGCGTTATGTGATCAAAACATCAACCCAGACAACTGCTTCAGGTAGATGGGGGTGGCCGGGTGCTGACTAAGTTCGAACAGACAAAAAGCGGTCAGCAGGGCACTGAGCAAGGAGCTCCAAAACCAGGGCTGACGGGGTTTTTCCTCTGGTTCCGTAGACCCCAGATAGCGCGTAATCAACCAGGCGGATAACAGCGCCAGCACAATAGAACCTGCCAGCAACAGATAAAACCAGCTCAGATTGGTGCCTTTGAGTTGCCAGGCGACACCGGCCAGAATACCGGGCAGGAAATAAGCCACAGGAAAGAGGCAACAGGCCAGAATGGACGCCGGAAAATAACGGGCTGGTGCCAGTTGCAGCATACCGGCCAGCAATGGCAACAAAGGCCGGCTGGGGCCAATAAAACGGCCGGCAATAATGGCCAGCCAGACGCTTTTATCCAACATGGCGCGCACTTTATCCAGCTGCTTTTGCTGTTTGGCCAGCCAGGACCAGCGTTCCAGCTGAGGGCGGAAATGCCGGCCTGCCAGATAAGACAAACCGTCACCCAGAATACCGGCAGCGGCACCGACCAGGCAGGCCTGCCAGAACCCTATCTGGCCTGAGCCAATCAGCAGGCCAAAACTGAACATCAGCGCGGTGCCAGGCAGCAACAAACCAAGCACAGCCACAGATTCAAAAAACACCAGACCAAACAGGATCAGTAACGCCAGATGCTGGTACTGGTCGAGTAGCTGATGTAAATACTGCTCCATTAGGATCTCCTGCTGAGCTCAGATCGGGTGGGCGGCGTCCAGCGCTGCATTTCAATCAGCCTGGATATGGTGCGTGCAAAGGCAAATTGCAACTGGCTGGCCTGGTATAACTGCTCGACCGGAACTTCGGCGCTTAACAGCAGCAGGCAGCCCCGGTCGTAACATTCGTCCACCAGCGCAATAAAACGCCGGGCTTCATTGTCGAGCAGGGCGCTTTGGCCGGCAACAGCGTCACGCTGATAGCCATCTTCCGTGCCCTGGGTGACTGTTGCCTGAACGTCAGCACGAAAGGCCGGCACGCCACAGAGCAGTACCAGCCGGAAATGGCTGGCCAGCTGCATATAATCAAGCTGGCTGCGGCCCTCGCCACAGAGCGCAAAAAACTCAAAGGCAATGGCCTGCTCATTCTGACCCAGGCAGGGCAGGCGGCGCTGGTTCAGCAGGAGCTCGGTGGGGGCAGACAGCTGGCCAGTGTAAGGCGAAGCCAGTTGCAGCGTGGTCTGCGTGTCGGTATTCAGCCAGTAATACTGCGGCAACGCGGCGCCCAGCCGTCGGTAATCCTGGCCTGCGTCCAGCTGCAGTATCTGGCAATGCTGTTGCAGCAATGCAATAAAAGGCTCGAAGCGCTCGCGCCTGTGGCCATTCTGATACAGCTGTTGCGGCGCGCAGTTGGAGGTAGCTACCAGCATCACGCCAGCATCAAATAACGCCTGCCACAAGTTAGCCAGTAACATGGCGTCGGCAATGTCGGTGACAAAAAACTCGTCAAAACACAGCACCTGATACTGCGCCGCCCAGTGCTGTGCCAGCTGTTGCAACGGGTTTTTCTGGCCTTGCAGCTTGAATAAGGCTTTGTGCACGGCGGCCATAAAGTGATGAAAATGCAGCCGGTTTTTCCGCTCGCCCGGAATGGCCTGATAAAACCAGTCCATCAGCAGGGTTTTGCCACGGCCAACCGGGCCATACAGATACAGGCCCTGCATAGGCTGGTGCTGGATCAGTGCCTGCAGCCGCAGCTCCAGCTGTGCCAGCGCCTGCTGCTGGCCGGCGTCCTGTTGCAGCAGGCCTTGTTGCACCTGCTGCTGATAACGCGCACTAAGCGAGGGGATCAATCGGTCGGACCTGCTGGAACATAACGCTGCAACCAGCCGGTAAACTCCTGATACCAGAACAGCGAGTTATTGGGTTTCAGCACCCAGTGGTTTTCATTGGGGAAATACACCAGCCGGGCGTCAACCCCTTTGCCTTTGAGCACACCGTAAATCTCCAGCCCCTGAGTCACAGGCACCCGGTAGTCCTGCTCGCCGTGCATAATCAGCATGGGCGTAACAAATTTGTCGGCGAACATGGCCGGGCTCGACTGCAGCAGGTTCGGCAGGCCATCCCAGGGCGCACCGCCGTAGGCGTTTACTCTGTGTTCGGTGGAGTCAGAGGCAAACTGTGCCATCAGGTTGTACACCCCGGCGTGGTTGATCAGCGCTTTGTAGCGGTCGGTATGGCCAGCTATCCAGCTGACCAGATAACCGCCGTAGCTGCCGCCAGCAGCAGCCAGCCGGGTGGCGTCAATAAAGCCACGCGAAATCATATAGTCCACAGCGGCTTCGCTGTCGGCAAAAGGTTTGCTGGCATGGTCGCCCTGAATGGATTCAGCAAAGGCCTGACCAAAACTGGTGGAGCCGTGGAAATTCGGCTGGATCACCACATAACCGGCCGCGGCAAACACCTGCGGGTTCCAGCGGTAGCCAAAGCTGTCGGCGCTGAAACTGTGTGGGCCGCCGTGCAATACGTTCAGCAACGGCCATTTTTTCGCCGGGTCAAAGTTGGGTGGGTAGGTCACATAAGCTTGTATCTGTTTTCCCTCCGCACCGGCAAAGCTGACATCTTCGGTTTTGCCCCAGGCCAGTTTTTGCTGCAGTTCGCTGTTGATACGGGTCAGCTGTTTCAGGGTGCGGCCTTTGTTGTCCAGGCTATAGAGTTCAGGCAACTGGTTCAGGCTGTGGTGGATAAAGTACAGCCGCTGGCCGCCAGCCACGCTCAAGTCCTGGCTGTCGCCCTGACGGAAAATCTGCTGCACCTTTGGTGTTGCTGAACCACCAGTTGCCGGCCTGCTGTACAAGGCGGTTTTGGCACGGTCGGCGGCAGAAAAATACAGCGTCTGGCCGCTTGGGTCGGTCTGCCAGTCCTGTACAGATAAATCCAGTTGGGCGGTCAGTGGGTCTTTTTTACCGCTGGCCAACTCCAGCCGGGTCAGCTGCACATTGTCGGATGAAAAGCTGGTGCTGCGCTGCGCACCGTAGTACAGGTATTTACCGTCCGGACTGAAGTGTGGCTTGCTGTCGTCGGCCGGGTTGTCGGCCGTCAGGTTGGTAAACTGGCCTGAACCGTCTGTTTTCAGCAGCAGAATATCCTGGTTCAGTTTGTCATAAGGCGCCGGGCTGGTATTGGCGCTAACAGCGATAAAACGGCCGTCTGGCGATAACTCAAATTCAGCGCCGCCATTCAGGCTGAACCAGCGGTCCCAGCCTGGGGTTAAATCGGTGATCTCGCCGCTTTGCACATTCAGGCTGAATAAATGCGGGTAGCTGTCATCGGTCAGCCAGTGGTCCCAGTAACGGTAGACCCGGTTTTCGGTCACCTTGGCTGTTACATGCTGCTGCTTTTTCTGCTTCAGCTGGGTGGCCAGCGCCGTGAAATCACCATTAAAGCCTTTGGGAACATCAGCAAGGAACAACATGCGCTGGCCGTCCGGAAACCAGACCGGCTGCTGCACCGCAACCGGTAACTGGGTCAGGTTTTTCGCTTCGCCGCCGGTCAGTGGCATCACAAATAACTGCGGCTTGTCAGCACCGCGTTTGGATAAAAACGCCAGCTGCTGGCCGTTTGGGCTCCAGATCGGGCTGGTATCGGGGTCCGGATGCGAAGTCAGTGCCTGCAGCTGATTCGAACGCAAATTCAGCAGGTAAATATCGGCGTTGCTTTTGTCGGTGTTCAGGTCAAAGCGGGTCAGGGTAAAGGCCAGCTGGCTGCCGTCGGGTGACAGCTCCAGGTTGCCTGGCCGGGCAACCTGCCACAGGTGCTCAGCCGTGATGGGTTCAGCCGCCTGAAGACTGCCCGTCAACAGCAGCGCGGCGCAAAATGCAGAAACTTTCATTGGGGTGTCCCTTTGTTTTGGTTTGGCAAAAACTAACACAGCCATGACCGGCTGCAAACCTTCTGCCCGGCCTTTTGCTGTGGCTTGCCTGTCACTTGGGATCAAGTCAGACAAGTTGCTGGTTTTCTGCGCTGTTTGCCGCGAATTTAGCCATCTGAACATCTGCTTATATTAGGTGTTGGTGAAGTTTTGCTTTTGCTGGGTTGCAGCGAATTTCTTGCGCTGAGCGGTCTGCAAGCTGCGTCTAACGGCCCCCCATTGCGGGGCTTCTGAGTTGTAAGCAAAAGTGTCAGGTGGTACACCGCACGCCGCGCAATAGTGTTTTTGCGCCTTTTTTCTGTAGTACAACAAGCCAAAGTGAACTTATAAATGACAAAAAACATGTTTAGCAAGACGCTGACCGCAGTAGCGGTCATGGCGTCTTTGGGTGCTGCTGCACCCGCATTCGCACAAGATGCATCGCGCGGAACGTTAATTGGCCAGGCTCAGGATCAGAACGGCCAGGTGGTCAGTGACGTGGTGATCACCATCGTCAACCTGGAAACCGGCTTAACCCGTACAGTCAACAGCAGCGGCAACGGCGCTTACCGTTTCCCGCTGTTACCGCCAGGTGCTTACTCGCTGAAAGCCACCAAGGCCGGTTATGAGGTGGTCGCGGAAGAAAAGTTTACGGTCTCAGCCGGTGGCAACACCAGTCTGAACCTGACCATGCTGCCGGAAGGCAATGTGGAGTCCATTCAGGTGCGTGGTTCCCGTGTGGCGGCCATTGACACCCGTTCAGCCGAAGCGGAAATTGTGGTCAATGCGGACTTCCTGTCCAAAGTACCAGTACCACGTGACCTGGCGTCTGTAGCGCTGCTGGCTCCGGGCACCACCAAAGGTGACTCTGATTTCGGTAACCTCGCCTCGTTTGGCGGTGCCTCTGTTGGCGAAAACGCCTTTTATGTCAACGGCCTGAACGTGACCAACTTCCGTAATGGTCTGGGTGGTTCTGAACTGCCATTTGAAATGTACGAGTCGTTTGAAGTGAAAACCGGTGGTTATTCTGCCGAGTTTGGCCGTTCCACTGGTGGTGTGGTGAACGCCCGCACTAAATCCGGTTCCAATGAATTTAAATCCGGCGCCAGCGCTTATTTTGAGCCGTCGTCACTGCGCGCTGAGCGTCCGGACGTGATTCTGAGCGACGCGGCTCAAATCAATGAAAACGGTACGCCGTATTATGTAATTAACAGCAACCACGACATCGGTGAAAACAACTACAACGCCTGGGCCAGCGGTGCTCTGGTGGAAGACAAGTTGTTCTTCTTCGGTTTAGTCAACTACAAAGACCGCGTCAGCGATTACACCACGGACGATTTGGCCTATGACCGCGATGCCGGCGATGTGTTGTACTCTGCCAAAATTGACTGGTACATCACCCAGAACCATATTCTGGAATTTACCGGCTGGGATAACTCCACTGAGCTGGAAGCCAGCAAATATGCGTACAGTTTTGGCGAAAACAGCCGTGGTGAACACTTTGGTGATTACGTGCTGGAAGGCGGCGGTAAGTCGTATGCGGTGCAGTACACCGGTATCCTGACGGATGACTTAACCATCAGCGCTTTATATGGCGTGAATAAAACCTCGTACAGCGAGCTGAACACAGGCAATACAGGTGTGGCGGCCACAGATTTAACCGCTGGCATTCAGTTAACACCTTACGCGCTGTCTACACCCACCATGCAAAACGACAAACGTGAAGCCATGCGGTTTGACGTGGATTGGTATGTGAATGATGACCACAGCCTGCGTTTTGGTATCGACTATGAAGACATGACGGCCAAAGAAGCGACTGGCCGTGTCGGTGGGGCTTTGTATCAGTACATTGGCTGTGATTCTGCGTTTACCTCGCAGCGTGACCTGATCAATGCCGGTTGTACCCGCGTACGTTTTAATGAATACCGCAACACGGGTGACTTCCAGACCAAGTCGAATGCGTACTACATTCAGGACACCTGGTCTGTCACCGACCAGTTAACGGCCCGTATTGGTTTACGTAACGAGCAGTTCCAGAACTTCAATAAAGCCGGTGAGAAATTTATTGATGTGTCAGACCAGTGGGCACCTCGTGTCGGCCTGGTGTATGACCTGACCGGTGAAGGCGAAACCAAAGTGTTTGCCAACTATGGCCGTTATTTCCTGCCCGTGGCCACCAACACCAATATCCGTCTGGCCGGTGACGAGCTGTACACCCTGACCACGTACAACCTGTTAGGCGTAAACCCGGACTTCTCACCTATTGTTGATCTGGATTCGCCAATAGGTAAAACGGTTTATTCAGACGGCACCTTAAAAGGCACTGGTGAGACAGTCAATGCCGACATTGACCCTATGTACCAGGACGAGTTTATTCTGGGCTTTGAAACCATGCTGGATGACGACTGGTCAGTCGGCGTGAAAGGGACTTACCGTGATCTGAAGAGCTCGCTGGAAGACGTGGCGATTGACTACGGCTTTAACCAGTACCTGGAACAAGAGTTTGGCTCCAGCTGCACCATGTGTTCAGGTTTCCACTACTACGTGCTGACCAACCCGGGTAAAGACGTGACCATCACCACAGACCCGGACGGTGACGGTGCGCTGCCAAACCAGCAATACACCATTCCGGCCAACCTGCTGGGTTACCCGAAAGCCGAACGTCAGTACGGCGCCATCGACTTTAACGTCAAGCGTGCTTTTGATGATGTCTGGATGTTAGATGCGACCTACACCTGGTCACACAGCTGGGGTAACAACGAAGGTTTCGTTCGCTCTGACAACGGCCAGGACGATGCCGGTGGCACCACCAACTATGACCAGCCAGGTCTGGTTGACGGCGCGTCAGGCAACCTGCCGAATGACCGCCGCCATATGGTGAAAATTCAGGCCTCTTATGCACTGACCGACGCTTTCTCTTTAGGTACCAACTTCCGCTGGGAATCGGGCCGCCCCCTGAGCTCGTTCGGTTTCCACCCGACTGATGTATTCGCGTCGCAGTATGAAGCGGAATCCTTTGTCCACAACGGTCAGTTGTCGTCCCGTGGTGCTATGGGCAGAACGCCAAGCAGCTGGACGCTGGACCTGACCGCGACTTATGCGCTGGATCTGGCTGGGACAGACCTGGTCCTGCGTGCTGATGTATTCAACGTATTCAATAACCTGCGTGCCACTGAGTTTAACGAAGTGAACGAGATTTATGCGAATGAAGACCCGGAGACAGGTCGGTACATTGGCGAGACCAGCGCGCTGTACGGTTTGCCAACGGCCTTCCAGACCCCACGTTATGTGCGTTTAAGTGCAGAAGTGAAGTTCTGAGGTTAGACTGAGCATCACTAGTGAGTCACACCAAAGCCGGAGTTTTCCCTCTCCGGCTTTTTTATGGAGCTTACCCATGACCCAAGCTCACCCTCTTTATCAGACCGACGATTTAATGGCGGCGGTTCGGGCCGGCCGCAGAGCCGAAGCGCAGGCAATTTTGCAGTATCTGGCCGGGTTATCTGAGCCACAAAACAAGCTGCCACTGGCGGCAGTCGCTATTGGAATTGGTGAACTGGCCCTGGCGCGCCTGTTACTGGACCAATTCCGTCAGCGCAAAGAAATGACGCTGAATGAACTGCTGCAATGCGCCGGTTTATACGCCGAAGCGGGCCAGCCAGACCTGGCCATTCAGCTGGTGCAGCCGCAGGCACAACAAGGTTTGCCTTACCCAGGTATTTACCATTTGCTGGGCACGGCAAAATCGCAAACCGGCGCTATTGCAGCGGCGGTTACTGAGCTTAAAAAAGCCCTGAGCTTAAGCCCGCAATCTGGCATCAGCTGGCTGACGCTGGCGAGTATGGTGAACTTTGCCAAAGACGAGCAGGCCTTTAGCCGCTTGTCGGCGGCCTATCAGCAGCATCTGCAGCCAGCCCAAGCCGAAGCCCGGCATTTTCATTACGCCATGGCCAAAGCCTGGGACGACCGTGGCGACTACCAGCAAGCCTGGCAATGCTACCAGCAAGGTGCGGCATTGGCGGCGGCGCAAAGCCGTTATCAGCCGGCGGAGCATCAGCAGTTTGTACAGCAGTTAATGGCCGACAGCCAGTGGCCAAACCCAAAGCGCCAGCACCGTGTTGTCGCCGCTAAACCACCAGTGGCGATTTTAGGTGTACCGCGCAGCGGCACCACCTTGCTCGGCCAAATGCTCGGTTGTCACAGTGCACTGAATGCGGCGGCTGAACACCCGGCGCTGGCCGTCAGCTGTATGCATTTAAGCCGGAGCCAACTCAGCCAGTTTAACCAGTACCTGGCGGTGCATGGCGCACCGGGCGCCGCTTTGGAGCATATGGCTGCGTTGTACCTGCGTTTGGCTGGCGAACGTACGCCGGGGCAAGGTGCTATTGTCGATAAAGCGCTGAACCTGACCCAGTACTTTGATATCTGGGCCACCTTGTTTCCGCAAGGCAAAGCCATTTATATCCGCCGTGACGACGCTGAAACGGCCTGGTCCTGTTACAAAACCAATTTCCGCCAGCAGGCAGACTGGAGCTGGCGAGCTGACGACATTGCCAGTTATCTAAGGCTGGAACGGCAATTGATGCAGCATTGGTTGGCCCTGTACCCGGAGCGCATTCTGACGGTGGACTATGCCGATTTACTGAACTCGCCCGAACAGACGCTACGGCGTATCTGCCAGCATCTGCAACTGCCTTTCGAGCCGGCCATGCTGAGCTTTTACCAGAACCGGGCGCCGGTGCAAACCGCCAGTGTCGGCCAGGTGCATCAACCACTGTTTACCCCCCCAAGGCCTGCGGCGGAGCGCTACCCGGAGTTTTTTCGCCAATGGCAGCTGGCATGGCACATGGGGCAGGGACCGGGTGCTTAACCCGGCTTTGCCCGCCCTTGTTGAATCTGACTTCATTCAGCAAGCCGGCGTTCAGTGCTGCTGTGTTGGTGCAGCGGACTATACTTTAAGGTGCAGTCACCACCCTGGGAGGTCGCTATGTTCAGTGCAGCATTCTGGAGAACTTATGTGCAGTTGTTGAGTTTTGATGGGTATTTATTGCCTGAGCAACTGCATTTTTATCTGGATACACCAGAACAAACAAAGGAAGGCTAAGCCTTCCTTTGTTTTGGCGTGACACTGTGGATCACTCCAGTTTCCGCCAGACTTCATACTCCACACGTTTGCCCTCTTTCCAGCGTGAGTTGGTCCAAACGCCATTTTCCACTGTGTAACTAAAGGAAAACTGTGCACCGCTGGCCTCACCAAACGAATTCAACGACAGCGTTTCGGTGTAGTGGCCCGCTTTGGTGCTGTAGGTCCCTGAACCGGCCGCCCAGAATTTGCCGTCACGCATGGAGGTAAAACTGAAGTGGTGGTCCGACAACACTTTTTGTGCTGTCATTTTGACATCCTGATACGACACCAATTGGCCTTCAGCATCCAGATATTCCCCTTCCACCAACTGCCAGCTGCCGTTCAGTTCTGTGGCCTGAACCCAGGCCGAAACCAGCAGTACCAGCAACGCAGCGATGTGTTTTTGCTTCATACTCCTGCTCCTCTGTATAGCTTTTGCGGGTTACTTAACTGGTTTTGCCGAGGTCTTCGCCATTCAGGTACGCCTTGATTTGTGCGCCCAGGCCGCTGAAGTAGGTCAGAATACTCTGGCGGACTGGTTCCATTTCTTCGGCGGTGATGTTGTTAAAGTCTTTTGGATCCTCAAAATCACCCAGTTCTTTATGTTTGGCCTGGTAGTTGGTCAGCGCTTCCAGTTTGGGCATCAGCGTCAAATCCACCGGCTGATGGATGGTTTCCACACTGATGGCAAAAGCCGCAGAGCTGAAATACATATCCATACCTAAAAAACTGCGGGTAAAGAGGCCATAGCCCTGGCTATAAAACTCGCTGCAGCCATAACTGCTGCATTGCAAAAAGGCCAGGGATGGCGTCTCGTAGACACTGATCACCACCTGAATGCCCTCGGCCAGCAGGCGTTGACGCAGTAGTTCAGGTGCCGGGTTGAATTGCCAGTTTTTATTCTGTACGTCGACAAAATCCAGTGGTTGCAGCGACATTTGGTTCCATCGGCTCAGGTCCACCACTTCAAAACGCCCGGGCTGCTCCAGCTGGCTTTTTAAGGTGGTAAAGATGCTGTCCGCCATGTGCCAGTTGTACGCATAGCTGGTGTCGAAGTTATTGAAGATAGTGGTACCGACATGACTGTGTTTGGTACTGTCACCAGCTATTACCAAAACACCAATTTTAGTTTTTGCAGGTAAATTCAGGCTGGGGGTTGGGGGAACATAGGTACTGACACAGGCACTGAGCAGCAGGCTGAATGCCAGAACAACAAAAACTTTCATGGGCTGTCCTTAGTTAAAAATCCAGTGGAAACTAATTTGATAAACACGCTTTTATAGCAGCAAGTTTACTGTTTTTAAACAACTTTGTTTACAGGGGCAAGGCCTTGAATTTTGCATTGCAACGCAAAATTCAAGGCCTCACCCCAATAGGGCCGTCAGGCGGATTTTGGCAGCCAGCGGGCGCAGCTGGCTGAGAGCAGGACAAAAACGGCGGAGCCCCACAGGCAGGCAACCAGGCCATAGTGTTGGAATAAATAACCGGACAACAAGGTGCCGATCAGCCGCCCCATCGCATTGGCCATGTAGTAGAAACCGACATCCAGCGACACGCCGTCGGCTGTGGCATAACGCACAATCAGGTAGCTGTGCAGTGACGAATTAATCGCAAAGATGGCACCAAATAACAGCAGGCCTGCGACCAGCAACGTCTCTGTGGGCCACTGATCCGGCAGGACGAATGTCAGTGTCAGGGCCAGTGCCACAGGCAGCGCAGCGAGCAAAAAAGCCCAGCCAATCACTGCGCTGCGCTCGGGCATGCGGCCGGATTTTTTACCTGTCAGGGCAGGGGCCAGCGTTTGCACTATGCCGTAGCCAATCACCCAGCAGGCCATAAAAGTGCCGATACCTTGTTGGCTCCAGCCCAGCTCACTGGCTAAAAACAGCGGCAGCGCTAGCGCAAACCACAGGTCACGCGCGCCAAATAAAAACAGCCGGGCGGCCGAAAGCGCATTAATGGCCTGGCTTTTCGCCAGTAAATCGCTGAATTTGGGTTTAAAGCTGCTTTTGCCGAGTTCTTGTGTAAGCAGCACCAGGCTCAGCAGCCAAACCAGCGCTAAAGCGCCCGTCATCGCGGCTACAGCCCCCTGAAAGCCCAGTTGCGTCAGCAGCAGGCCACCTAAAAAGAAGCCGGCGCCTTTGAGTGCATTTTTTGAACCGGTCAGCACTGCCACATAGCGATACAGCATGCTGTCGGCCCCGGCTGGCACCAGCTGTTTAATAGCGCTTTTGGCGCTCATTTTATTCAGATCTTTGGCAATACCCGACAAGGCCTGAGCGGCCATCACCCAAACGACCGTCAGCCAGTCGGCCGGGACCAGCAGCATGCCAAGCGCCAGCACTTGCAGGGCCAAACCCAGGTTCATGGTTTTATTCAGGCCGACACGGGCACCGAGGTAACCGCCAACTAAGTTAGTGACCACACCGCAGAGTTCATACAGCAAAAACAACGACGCCAGCTGCAGCGGGCTGTATCCCAGCTGGTAAAAGTGCAGCAACACCAACATACGCAAAGCGCCGTCGGTCAGGGTAAAAGCCCAGTAGTTGCCGGTCACCAGCAGGTACTGCTTCAGTGCTGCACTCATTGTTTAACCTGCCTGATCGGCCAGGCCGACCAACAACGCCAGCTCGACAGTGCGGTTGGCGTAACCCCACTCATTGTCGTACCAGGCGTACAGCTTCAGCTGAGTGCCGTTCACTACCATGGTGGACAGTGCATCAATGACGCTGGAGCGCGGGTCGGTTTTGTAATCGACCGACACCAAAGGCCGCTCTTCATAACCCAAAATGCCCTTGAGCTCGCCTTCAGCGGCGGCTTTAAGCAGGGCATTCACTTCGTCCACTGTGGTAGCACGTTGCAGCTCAAACACGCAGTCCGTCAGCGACGCATTGGCCAGCGGCACCCGCACCGCATGGCCATTTAAGCGGCCTTTCAGTTCCGGGAATATTTCAGTAATGGCGGTGGCTGAGCCCGTGGTGGTGGGGATCAGGCTGGAACCTGAAGCGCGGGCGCGGCGTAAGTCTTTATGGGGGGTATCCAGAATCGACTGGGTGTTGGTTAGATCGTGAATAGTGGTGATGGAGCCGTGTTGAATGCCCAGCTGTTGGTGGATCACTTTCACCACAGGGGCCAGGCAATTGGTGGTGCAGCTGGCGGCGGTGACAATGCGGTGCTGCGCTTTGTTGTACAACTGATGGTTCACGCCCATCACCACATTCAGTACCCCAGCTTCTTTCACGGGGGCACTCACCACCACCCGTTTCACGCCCTGGTCCAGGTAGGCCTGCAACAGCGCTGTGGTTTTCATTTTGCCGCTGGCCTCTATGACCAGATCACAGCCTGACCAGTCGGTGTCGGCGATGGCTTTATTGCGGCTAAAACCAATTCGTTGTGAACCTATGCGAAGCGTGTCGCCGTCGGCGCTGGCTTCATGCACCCAGCGGCCATGCACTGAATCGAAATTCAGCAAATGGGCAAAGGTGGCGGCGTCACCGGCCGGGTCATTGATCTGCACAAACTCAAATTCTGGCCAGTCAAAGGCGGCCCGCAAGGCCAGCCGGCCGATACGGCCAAAGCCATTGATACCAATTTTAATAGTGTTCATCCGATATCCTCGCAGTTAACAGCAGCGTTGTTGGCGGGCAGGGCGGTCGCCCATCCGGCATAAATTAGCAAGTAGGGGAGTGACCAACTCAGGGTTGGCCTGGCCGGTGAGCAGCAGGCATTGCTGCGCCCAGGCTGGCAAATCCGGGTGCAGGCGGTAATACACCCAGAGGCCTTGTTTGCGGTCGAGCAGAATGCCATCACGCCGCAACTGCGCCAAATGCCGGGAAATTTTTGGTTGTATTTCGCCTAAAGCCGCTACCAGCTCGCAGACGCAGAGTTCCTGTTCCTGCTGGATCAGCAACAAGGATTGCAAGCGGGTTGGGTCAGACAAGGCTTTAAAAAAAAGTAAGGGGTCGAATCCAGCGTCTGAAGAGGGCATAGCCAACCTATATATGGATAATCATATGTAAAGAGTATACATATGTTTATCCATATATGAAAGGCGTTTTCTGTTCTGAACCTTTGGGTCAGTGCAGCAGAAACTCCGAGAGCAGCTGGCTGGCTGACTGGATATTGCTTAAACCGTCGTAATGGCCATTGCTGATGCCATCTTTCGCGCCAATTTCCTGATAGCGGCTGCCGGGCAGTTGCTGTTGACTGGCTTGGGCCATGGCCGGGGTCAGCAGTAAATCGCCACTGGCCGGTAACCACAAGGTGTTGGCTTTCACCTGTTTTAATGCCTGTGGCCAGTGGTCGCCCATACCGGCGCGCCAGAGCTGGGAGGCCCGCACCAGATACAGCAGTGAGTTGGCATCCATCTGCGCGGAGCGGGCTTTGGCGGCTGTGAGCAACTGGCTAAAAGCCGGCAGCTCCGCCTTAATGCTGTGGTGAATAGCGCTGTCCAGTGCCGGCGCCGGGTAACTTTGGTTAAAACCTTGTGGGTGCAGTGCGTCCTGAATCACATAAGCCAGCGCCCGCGCCAGTCCTGCTGGTTGTTGGTTCAGTGGGTAATTGCCCTGCTGCCAGGATGGGTCCTGTTTTATCGGCTGAGCCCAGCGTTCCAGCCGCACTGCGCTGTAGCTGTCGATATAGGCACTGCCTATCACCGGCACCAAACGCTGCACCCGCTCTGGGTATCGCACCGCCCATTCAATGGCCTGGAAGGAGCCCATAGAGGGGCCAATCACTGCATGCAACTTGCGGATCCCAAGCTTGTCCAGCAAGGCACGTTGCACCTCAACAAAGTCGGTAATGGTGACCACAGGAAAACTCAGGCCGTATGGCTGGTTGGTGGCTGGGTTGATGCTGGCCGGGCCCGTGGTGATCACGTCGGGTGAAAAGGCGTTGAGGTTGGCCAAGGAATCGACACTCAGCACATAAAATTTATTGGTATCAATGGCTTTGCCCGGCCCGATAATGGCGTCCCAATAACCGGGCGCCGCGTCTGTGCTGCGGTATTTACCGGCGGCATGCGAGCTGCCGGAAAAATAATGGGTGATCAGAATGGCATTGGATTTATCGGCATTGAGTGTGCCGTAAGCTTCCCAACCCACCTTCACCTGCTTGAGCTGCACTCCGCTTTGGGTGCTGAATTCGGCTAAATCAAACTGTTGTTTTTGCACCAGCGGCAGTTCGGCCGCTGTCGCCAAAACACTTAAACCAGTACAGAACAACGCCACCAGCCACTTCATTACAACCCCCACTGGAATAACAGAATGGCCAGTATAGTGCCCAGCAGCGGCACCACAACAGTCACAGCTGCCACAGGCCAATAGGCGTTCTGGTGCGATTCACCACAAATGGCCCGAATGGTGGTGACCACATAGCCGTTATGTGGCAGTGAATCTAAAGCGCCGGAGGAAATAGCCACCACCCGGTGCAATTGTTCGGGGTCGACACCCCGCTCCAGATAGACAGGGGCAATTTCTGGCAGGGCTATGGCCTGGCCACCCGACGCTGAGCCGGTCAGGCCCGCAATGGCGCTGACCGCCACAGCGGCGCCTATCAGCTCCGGGCCCGGCAGGTGTGTCATGGTTTGCACCACAGCGGCAAAAGCCGGCGTCAGTTTAGCGACAGAACCAAAACCCACGACTGCGGCGGTATTGCCAATGGCCAGCAGCGCACCTGTGGCCCCCTGATCTAAGGCCGCCCCCAGGTTTTTCAGAAACTGACGGTTCAGCAGGTACAAGCTCAGCACACCGCCTGTCAATGCCACAATCAAAGCGGCCTGTTGCATACTGTCGTGCAACAAATAAGACAACAGCAGCACCACCAACAGCGGCAATACCCCAAATACCGGGTGGGGCAGGGTTTTGTCGTCCACCACTGGGTCGGCAACGCGGCTGTCAAATTGTTCGCCTTTGGCCTGGGCAGTGCGGATCAGTTTCATCAGCCAGCTGTAGCCCAACACGGCCATCAGCAGCGCCACCACCAGACTGACTTCCCAGCCGGCATAAGGGGTGGTTTTTAAATACTGAATAGGGATCCAGTTTTGGATTTCCGGTGAACCGGCTGAGGTCATGGTAAAGGTCACTGACCCCAGGCCCAATGCGGCCGGAATAAAACGTCTTGGCAAGTTGGCGTCTTTAAATAAACTGACGGCCATAGGGTAAACTGAAAAGGCCACCACAAAGACACTGACACCACCGTAAGTCAGCACGGCACAAGACAACACCACCGCCAGTACGGCCCGCTGTTTGCCCAGTTTGCGTACTATGGCCAAAGCCACGGCGTCGGCCGCACCGGAATGCTCCATCAGCTTGCCGAACAAGGCACCCAATAAAAACATTAAAAACCAGCTGGAGACAAAGCCGGAGAAACCGGCCATATAGCCCTGCACAAAATTAGCCGGGTTGTCGGCCAGCCAGAAGGGGACACCGTTCAGCACCGCCACCAGCAAGGCGCATAAAGGCGCCAGAATAAACAGGTTGACCCCACGCATGGTTAACCAGATCAGCAGCAGTAAACCCAGTACTAAACCGAACAGACTCAACATAAAACGGCCCTTGTTGTGTTTTGCTTTAGTCTGGGGCAAGGCTGCAGGCCCCACCATAGTACTAAGGTACAGACAGGTGCGGGTTTTTTGCTATAAACCTTTAATATTCATTGGTTTATCTGTAGTCTTTGCCCGGCATAGTACTAAGGTACAGCTTAACTTTCCGCCAACACCGCCTAGAGTGGAGTGGAAAATCAGCAGGAGAAGGCATATGGCCAATAACTACAAAAATAGCATGACAAGGTTTCAGTTCAGCACGCTGGCATTGCTGGTAGGCTCAGCATTCATGACAGCTCCGGTGTGGGCGGAAGAGCAAGCGGCAGAACAGGTAAAAGACGATGAAGTGGCGCTGGAAGTGATTCAGGTGACGGCCCGTAAAACGGCAGAAAACCTGCAAAATGTGCCGGTAGCCGTGACCTCTATTGGTGCGGCTGACATTGCCGAACGTGGCCTGAGCAGCGTGATAGAAGTAGCGCAGTATTCGCCCAATACCACACTGCAGCAGAGCCGCGGTACCAACTCCACCCTGACCGCTTTTATTCGTGGTGTGGGCCAGGAAGATCCGCTTTGGGGTTACGAGCCAGGTGTGGGTATTTATATTGATGACGTCTATGTAGCCCGGCCTCAGGGGGCTGTGCTGGACATTCTGAATATTGAACGTATTGAAGTACTACGTGGCCCGCAGGGCACCCTGTACGGCAAAAACACCATAGGTGGTGCGGTCAAATATGTGACCAAACCCATGTCGGGAGACACTGAATTTGATGCTAACTTTGCCGTGGGCAGCTACAACCAGCGTGACGGTAAACTGACTGGCCAGATCCCGCTGGTGGACAACAAACTGTACCTGGGTTTTGGTTATGCCAACTTACAACGTGACGGCTATGGTGAGTACCTGACGTCCGCCCTGCCAGGACAAGACGGCGAAAACTACAACAAAGACTTGCAGGCCTTTCGTGCCACGCTGGAATTCCGCCCGTCTGACAATTGGTTTATGCGGCTGAATTATGACAAAACCAATGACAAGTCCAACTCCAAGGGCGGCTATCGTTTGCTGCCAAGTTTACTGACAGACGCACCTGTGCCTGACAGTGTGTACGATTCTTACACCAGCCTGCCGACCTGGAACAAAGTAGAAACTGAAGGCGTCAGCCTGACAGTGGATTGGAACATCAATGACGAGTTTACGTTTAAATCAGTGACGTCTCAGCGTGAAAACTATTCACCGACCAATATTGATTTTGACAACACCTCGGTGATTATTTTTGACGTGCCCGCCATTTATGACGACGAGCAGTTCACTCAGGAATTCCAGCTGAATTACAACAGCGACAACCTGACGCTGGTGTCTGGCCTGTACTACTACACGGCGGATTCCTGTGGTGTGTTCGACGCTATTTTAGGGGTACTGGGCACCTCATTGGGAGCGCCGGGGTTAACCCGTGAAGTAGGCGGCTGCAGCAACAGCGACAGCATTGCCGCCTATAGCCAGGGCTCGTACAAACTGAATGAGCAATGGTCTGTGACCGCAGGCTTGCGTTACACCAAAGACGATAAAGAAGCGCTGGTGCGTAATGGCCTGATTTTCGCCAATGTGTATCCGGAATCGGGCTGGGTGCCAGGTTATGTGCGGCCTGACGGCCTCACCACACCCGTAGTGCTGGACGACGAAGAAAGCTGGTCCAAAGTGACGCCCAAACTGGGCGTGGAATACCAGCACAGCGACGACACCATGTTTTTCGCCAGCTACAGCCAGGGCTTTAAGTCAGGCACCTTTAACCCGCGGGCCACCACAGCGGAACCTGCGGCAGACCCGGAAGATGTGGATTCATTTGAACTGGGCGTGAAGACCGACTGGAGCCGCACCCTGCGCGTGAATGCCACTTTATTTATGCTGGACCATAAGGACCGTCAGTACATTTCGGTGATCCCAGACCCAACGGATGCCTCTGTGCTGAACCAGCGTTTAGGCAACGTCGGCCGTTCTGAAGCCACAGGCGCCGAACTGGAACTGACCTGGGCTGCAGCCAAAGGGCTGGATATTTATGCCAACCTGGGCCTGATTGACGCCAGCTTCGAAGAAGCCATCAGCTACACCCCGGCTGGCGATCCTATCGATATTTCCGACCGGTTCTCGGTGACCAACACACCAGAAACCACCGCCAATATAGGTTTTACTTACACCAGCGAAACCAGCTTTGGTGACATGGTCTGGACCGGCAGTTATGGCTACCGCAGCAAGTATTCACTGACAGAGCTGGACAACCTGCTGGTGCAGGACGGCTACGGCATGCTGAATATGGGCGTCACCTGGTACAGCCAGGACGGCCACTGGACTGTCGGCCTGCATGGCAAAAACCTGACCGACGAAGAATACCTGGTGGGCAACTACGCCTTTGTGACGCCGGATGCCACGCAGCCAAGCGGCTACCGCCCTGGTTTGGGTGGCGACAATACGTTGATTGGTTATTACGGTGCACCCCGCACCGTCACCCTGAACGTCGGCTACCGCTTCTAAACCTCTGCCTTCCCTGGTTTAAACCCGGCCACCCGCCGGGTTTTTTTATATCTAAGTAAAGAAAATTCTTAGAAGTAAGAATGGTATGATTCTGGGTAACTTGAACTAGAGGTTACAGTTATGTTGACGTAAGTATGTGTAATTGGTATCTGCAATTAATCTAGAGGAAGCTCTAGTTGTCCAAGCGATGTATTTGTGAGTATTTTAACGGGAGGTGCTTTCACTTTTTTTGCAGATTTTTTTCCTTTTTTCACTGCTGGTTTTGACAAATCCTGTTCCGCAGAAATAGTAGACCTTGTGACTGAATTTAACAGGTATATTCCATCATCAAATCCCCCAATTCTCCTTTTTTTAGCTTTTTGGGCTGCTTTTATCTCTTGTAGTTTAATATCTTCCAATCGACATAAGCTTGATATTACTTCGAATAGATCCGCAATTTCGTTTATTCGCTCTTGCCGGTTTGCTGCGCCGGCAACTTCTTGCGATTCTTCCAGAATTTTTTCTTCTAAGAGTTCAATTAATGTGTCCCCATCAACTTTCTTATATTCAGGGCGTTCTCCATCATTTTCTATAATGCTTGGTATTTTATCGCGAACAAGTTTTTTGTATTCAGATTTCTCTACCGTTGGTGAAAAAGGTTCCATGCAGGACACTTTTGCGCCAAACTTTCGGAGCTGATAAAATGCATGTTGAAGTATTGATCCGTAGAATAAGATAGGTTTATTGAACTCTATAGATAGCTCTGAGACTTCTTCAAGAAACCTATTGCATCTAATGTTGCTTTCATGTGGTTTTAGTAAAATTGAATGGTGTTCTGAAGTGGTTGAAAATAATTTTCTTGCATTTTCTATGTCGAAGCTGTCTTTGATTATTAATGTATTTTTGCTGTAAATGCTCTCATTGTTGTCAGTTTGAAAAGATTCGATAGACCGTTCCTCAAAGTACCATGGAATGTTCTTTGGATGAGGGCTAAATTCCGAAGTTTGTACGAACCACATTACCTGTACCGCTTTATTTAGGTATTTTGCTAGCTGTAAAGTATGAGATGCTATTTCTTTACAATTCGACGGGCTAATCGACGCACGCCAGTCATATGGTTCTGATATTCTGGCGGGGCACCATTTTCCATCCATAGACGAACCTAACATAAACTCCTTATGCCGCTTCTTTTCTCTGATGATTTCATTTTTCTTGGCGTTTAGTTCATATGAGTCATGAGAATAATACTGCAAACCATCAGGGAGGCCCCATATTGAGTCAACTCGAACTCTCGGATTGTCTGGTGTTGCGTAAACAAAGGCTGATGAAAGGCTGGGAATGTAGTTATGAATTATAAAGCAATGATTTTCAATTCTTGGATCCAAAGCAGTAAGTATGCTCTCACATTTATCAATGAAATCCATAGCATCGCTTGCTGAGAAAATTGAATCACTTCTAGGGAGGTTTTGTCTTTTTCCCTGTCCATTGTCTACGCAACTTAAATCACATCTAATTACGATTGGTCCCTTAGTTATAATTTCTTCTAGATCTGAGTAGATTGTTGTTCTTGCGTTGTAATCATTTTTAAAATCTATATTACCGTTTAATATCCATAAATTGGTCGTTGCTAATCCAGCTTGGTTAAATATTATTTGGTTTTCTAGTTTTTTAAATTTGTGAATTTTGAAATTTTTCAGATTAGATATTATTTTTGTTTGTAAATTATCTGTTTCGTTATTCTTCTCTTCTGATTCAATGAACGAGTGCGGATTCACACCTTTACTGACGGTGTCTTTATCGGCTTGCACTACCCATACCTTATGCCCATCCCAAACCCATTCATAATGAACCCTAGCTCCATTGTAGTGGATTGTAGCTAAAATGGCGGGGTAGTGCAGAGCTTCTTTAACTTGTTTTAATGAATTGGCAATAAGCTCTGATGGGATGGCAATTCTATCTATTTCATACCTATTTTTAAATATCTTGAATCGCTCATTTTCTTTTTTATGATCGTTAAGTATCTTTTCGTAATCTATAAGCCAATCACGAGATTTTTCACTAACTCTTCTCTCATTTGACAAGTGGCCGCAAGCTATTCCATTTATTTCTTGTTGTATTATTAGTGATATCTTGTTGAGGTTTCCATTGTTGATTGAGTCAAAAATTATGTATGCGCATGTGTGCGATATATCATTTATGTTGGGGTCTGATGATATTGACTTATATTGGCCTCTTTCTTCTAAGGTCTCATTTTCTGCACTTGATCTTACTATAATTTTGTTGCATTTCTCTATGAATTTACTTATTGAATCATGAGAGTTAAATGTGCTTTTTATGGAGTCGTGAATTGATTCGTATAATGAATCACAACTTTTACCAGATGCATTATTGTAGATTGAGCTTTTCAAAATATAAAATTCTGGAATCCAGTCCGTAACTTGCTCTAACAGTAAAAAACCACATGCTTTTTCACCTATATGGTTATGTTCTCCAAGGGAGAATAATTCATTCTTTGATAGTATGTGGTTTTTTGATGTCATTTTTGTTTATCTTGATTTGTTCCGAATAGAGTATCTGCTATTTCCTTAAATTTTGACATTGCGGAGTCAGAGAAGTAACCTACAAGAAACCCGATTGAAAAGGCGGAGGTTCCATTTCGAATTGCATCAGCGTTAAAAGCGCTTAACAGTCCTGAAGTCATCATTACATACATTGTTAGAGCAAAGAAGCCTGAGATCCAAGGTGTGAAATAACGCCATAATGATCTATCTAAATGCCATTTTTTCCTAGCAACCGAATGATACAACCATTTCATTGTGAAGAGTGACCCTCCTATCATCCCTGAGAAAAATGCAAATATATAATTGCTTGCTATTCTATAAGTAACTACATTATCAAGTAAAATATGTAAAATTATCCAATTTAAGGCTAGCGCTAATACGCACAGTACCAAGATCGATGCGACGTAGTAACTTTCAAATTTTATGTGTTTCCAAGCGCAATCACAATAAATACTCTTCCAGTCTCCAGGCGCTCTGTCATCCATTTGGTTTGGATCTTTTCTTGATTCACTCGAGGCTTTATCATTCATTATCGTAAGCCAAAATGGTTTTATTGTATGATTCCAAAGTCATATATAGTTTTCTCTATGTTTTCTAGGAATAGGTGTTTTTTGTAATCATACAAATCTGGCATGTTTATTCTGGTGGCAATTATTTTCCTAAATAACTGGGACACGTTCGGGATTGTTTTTGAGTGATAGAGATTTCTACTTCCAAATACTGTAAAGAACCAGTATGGATGATTGCCTTCGTTCTTCTTTGATTTCAGAAATTCACTTATCGAATAACTCTCTAATTTGAATCTATCCCCGTATTCACACCTTATAACCGCATCTTCAAAATCAAATGGGACTGGTACTATGTGGATATGTGCGTGATCTACGCCGCAGCCTATTTTACAATTGGGTATATTTGGTCCGTGTTCGAAGATAACTACGCCTTTGCCATAAATAGTATGCGCAAATTCGGCTCGTTTCTGGATTAGTGCTTCCAGTTCAAAAATTTCTTGCTCAGTCAAAAGGCTTGAATTCAGTACGTGTTTTTTAGGTACAACCAACTGCCAGCCAGGTAATAGAGCACCTTTGGTAGGATACACTGAATACGAGTCAGTTTCGTCAAGCACCTGGTCCCAAGGATTGTTGGAACTTTTTAATGACAGATCGCAAAATATACACCCAAGTTCTGCGTTCATCGAATATCTAATCTCTCTAATGACGACCCTAATATGAGGTTACATGATCAACCTATTATTGATTTTGTAAAGCTTTTTATGCTTTAGGTCGGATGCACCTCATTGAAGGTTAATGTATCTATTCTCTTGGTTCAAATACTAGTTATGCTCTCGGGCCGATGCCTAAGCTGACTACAATTATGCTCTGTAGAGGAGGAACTATTTACATAGTCACTTGATACGATTGTACTAAGGCATTGTCCACCCTCTGCGTGAATGGTTAACTGGTTGCGATATTCAAGCTGCAGCGGGTCTTGCGCGCTGTGGTACCACAACTGCAACGTCAGCTTGTTGTTGGCGGACCAAAGGGGCTGATGGCCGCCAAAGTCTGAATCCGATAAATCCAGTTGCAGCTCAGCTGTACCATCGCCGAGTTTATAGAGCTTGATGATATTGCGGTCGAAGGTGTCGGACAGGCGGCTGTCCTGCAGTTCCAGCAGATGCTGTTGATCGGGCGACAGGTATAAAGTGCCGGTAAAGGTGTAACTCTTCCCGGTTTTGCGGTCCAGCAGCAGGTGTTGCCACCACTCCCAGCCGCCGGCAAAGACGATGCAATACCGCTCGTCTTCTGTACAGCCATCAAAGCCGTAATACCTGAACTGCTCACCATCGACCTGATTGTGCTGAAACTGAAAAGGCTGCCCGGTTTGGGTGGTTATGCTTAGCCCTGCGGAGGTGATTGTCACCAGTTGCTTAAATTTTTCCTGCAGTAAGGGGCGTTGTTGCTCAGGGCAGGTCCAGCTTTGTTCTGCGACTTCGGCGCTGGAGCCTGGTAATGGGGTCGGGCAAAGCTGGGTTAAATAGCTGCTGCTGTTAGCCAGGCTATGCTGTGCCAGGCCCGCACTGATTAAAAGCAGGCCACAGGTCAGTGGTTTCATCCTTGAGTTCCATCTGTGTCAGATGTTGTGTTTTGTATTTAAACACAAGGCCCCAAAAAAAAGCTATTTCTACTACTTTGGTACAGTCCGTTGCGGGGTGCGGTTTTGTGATGGCTGGTGTATGGTGGCACTGTTGCTGTTGTCTGGGAGCTGGAAAGAACACCATGAGTCAAATTGCCATTATTGCGGATGATCATCCGTTGTTCCGGGTGGCGCTGGTGCAGGCGCTGCAGCAAATTCTCGGGCCTGATGTGCAGTTGGTACAGGCCAATAGCATGGCGCAGCTGTGGCAATTGCTGGCGCAGCACCCAACCACCGCGCTGGTGTTTCTGGATTTAAAGCTGCCAGACGCCGAAGGCTTTGCCGGGTTAACGGCACTGCGCACCGAATACCCCGACATTAATGTGTTGATGGTGTCTGCCATTGAAGATCCGGCCGTGATCAAACAGTCGCTGCAGCTGGGGGCTTTGGCCTACATCCCTAAATCGGCGCCGCTGGATATTCTGGGCGAGGCCGTCAGTGCGGTGCTGGCCGGTGACAGTTGGGTGCCGCAGGAGCTGATTGACGAGGTGAACCAGGCGCAGGACCTGATCGATCAGGAGTTCGCCCGCCGGCTGGAGCAACTGACGCCACAGCAATTCAGGGTATTGAAAATGATTGCCGACGGCCTGCTGAATAAACAGATCGCCTTTGAAATGCAGGTGCAGGAAACCACGGTGAAGCAGCATGTGTCGGCTATTTTGCGCAAACTGAATGTGAATAACCGCACTCTGGCTGGCATTTTATTTGAGAAGTTAAAGCTGCCTGAGCACTTCTGAAGGAAAAAGGCCCAGCCAGACGGCTGGGCCAAAGCGGTGTAGCACACCACGCTAGGAACTAAAAATTTTCACTCTGCTTCTGCACTTCGGGAAACAGTCCGCCAGTTAACAGCACAGTGGCTGCCTGGGTAGTTTGCTGCAGCACTCTGGCTTTGGATCGGTGTCCTTCACCGCACCCTGCTTGGATTCTGCCAGGTAAAAAGAAGGTCGTCGGTCGCTATAACCATGAAACTCAGCCAGTTGTGCAAAAACTTTAAACAAGTACTGCCACTTCATAGTAACCTCCGTTTGCTTTATTGCTGAGCACAGTCTAGTCAGGCGGCTGGTGAATGATTAGCCAGTTTAATTGCGACAAATTGTTTCCTTAAAGAAACAATTATGCTGCACTAAAACAGGTAAAATGCGGTCTTTATGGCAGGAGGACGCAGTGTCTTTATTACAACGTTTAAGTGATATGGCGGTGTTTGCCCGGGTGGTGGAGTGTCGCAGTTTTACTCAGGCCGGGCTGGCGCTGGATATGTCCAAAGGCGCGGTCAGTAAAGCCATCAGCCGGCTGGAGCAACACCTGAAAGTACGGCTGTTGCAGCGTTCCACCCGTCAGCTCAGTCTGACCGCCGAAGGGCAGGCCTTTTTTGCCTATTGCCAGCAGGTGGTGCAACAGGCCGATCAGGCGGAGCATCATTTGTCGGAACTGCGCGACGAACCTTCGGGGCTGATCCGGCTGTCGGCCCCCGTCACGTTTGGCACTATGGTGCTGGCCCCCTTATTTGCCGGTTTACACCGCCAGTACCCTATGTTGCAGATTGAACTGGATCTGGATGACAACCTGGTGGATTTAATTGGTGAACAGTTCGATTTGGCCGTGCGGTTTGGCAAACTGGCCGACTCCAGCCTGATTGCCCGTGCCTTGCCGGGCCTGCCGATAGTGCTGGTGGCGTCCCCCGGTTATCTGCAGCAGCATGGAACCCCAGCGCACCCGAATGAGCTGGTGCAACACAGTTGCCTGACCTTTGGCTCTGTGGCGGAGCGGACCTGGCGTTTTGAGCAGCAAGGCAGTGCCATTGATGTGCTGGTGGACGGGCCCTTGCGCTGCAACAGCAACAGGGCGATGTTGCATGCGGCACTGGCGGATTTAGGCATTTTATTTGTCAGCCGTTATCAGGTGGAGCAGGAGCTGGCCTGTGGCGCTTTGGTGGAATTGTTGCCTGACTTTATGCCCAAACCTGTGCCCTTTCACCTGGTGTACCCACACCGTCAGCATATGAAAGCCGGTTTAAAGGTGGTGATCCAGTATTTATTGCATCAGTTAAATCCTGAGTTATCTGCTGTCAGGGCCATGTAACTGAAATCAGGTTAATAAGCGCTGAAACAGCCGTTTCAGCGCGGCTTCTTTTAAGGGTTTGAGCATAAAGTGAAAGCCGGCGTTCAGTACCGCAGCACGAATGTCCGGGTTTGGGTCGGCGGAATTGACCACCACATGGGCCTGAATACCAAAGTGTTGTTGCAACTGGGTGGCCACATCCACTCCGGTGGCGCCCTGGTCTAAGTGATAGTCAAACAGCAATAAATCGGGAGTAAAACCCGCCTGCACTGCCGCCAGCGCCTGAGCCGGGCCAGACACGGCCTGCACCTCTATTTGCCAGCTGTGCAGCAGCTCTTTGACCGCCTGCAATAACACCGGCTCGTTGTCGAGCAGCAGCACTTTTTTCTGGTGGAAAAAGGCTTTGGCGCTGACGGCTGTTTGCAGCTGCTTTTTCTGTTGCACCCGACACAGCGGCAGGTCCAGATAAAATACGGTGCCGCGGCCTTCCACCGAATAAAAACCCAGGGAATGCCCCAGCAACTGACTGATCTTCTGACTGATGGCCAGGCCAATACCCAGGCCTTTCTGATCCGCCTGTTTACCCTGACGGAATTCTTCAAAAATTCGTTGCTGTTCGTCGGCGGCTATGCCCACCCCTGTGTCGGCCACCAGCAGCCGTAACTGGCCCTGATGGCGCTTCACGCCCAACACTACTTTGCCGTTTTGGGTATAACGGATGGCATTACTGAGCAGGTTCTGCACCAGGCGTTTCAGCAATTTTTTGTCGCTGCAGGTGCCGAGTTTCGTGGCCTGGTAATGGAAACTCAGGCCTTTGGCCTGCGCCAGTAAAGCCGCTTCACGGGCGCTGTGTTCCAACAGCTCGGCCAGCGCAAAGGGTTCGGGTTGTGCATGGATCACTCCGGCATCCAGTTTAGTCAGTTCCAGAATACCGGACAGCAGCTCTTCGGCACTGTTGAGCGACAGGTTCAGGTCTTGCGCCAGCTGTTTGACGTCGGCCTGGTGACTGCGTTCGCGGATCAGGCCACAGAACAGCGCCGCCGCGTTAAAGGGTTGCATTAAGTCATGGCTGGCGGCGGCAAAGAAGCGGGTTTTGGCCGCTGTGCTGGCTTCCAGTTGCTGTTTGGCCTGCTCCAGTTGCTGGTTCAGTAGTTCCAGCTCGGCGGTACGCAACTGCACCCGTTGCTCCAGCGTGTCGTTGGACACCTCCAGAGCGCGCTGTGCTTCGATAAAGGAGCTGACGTCGCTGTAAGTGGTGACAAAACCACCGCCAGGCAACGGGTTGCCCTGCATTTCAAAGACCCGGCCGTCCTGCTGCTGGCGCTGGAATTTGTAGCTGGAGCCCTGGCGCAGATAAGCCAGCCGTTTTTGCACTTCAGTGCAGATTTCTTTTTCGGTCAGGCTCTGTCCGGCGCGGCCCTGCTGCAGGTTAAAACGCAACAAGTCTTCCACCGGGCGGCCCACTTCCACCAGGCCTGCCGGGTAGTCGAACAGCTGCAGGTAACGCTGGTTCCAGGCAATAATACGCAGGTCGGCGTCCACCACACTGATGCCCATGCTGATATTGTCGATGGTGGCATGCAGCAGCGCCTGGTTAAACTGAAACACCTGGCTGGCTTCGTCGACAAAACGCGCGACGGTGTCGATGGGCAGCTGTGCATGTTTGCTGCTGGCCTGCAGCAACAAACGCATGGACGCGCCACCGACCACGGCGGCCAGGCTGCGTTCCACGGCCTGCATCAGGGCCGGGTTGGCGCTTTGGTCAAAATTCTGTTCGCTCAGGTGGTAACGCTGCAGCAGCCGTCGGCTTTCTTTTTCACCGGCAAAGCGGCGCACCAGTAAAAAGGCATCCTGCACCGACAAATTGTGGGGCTGGGGGTCGGTGCTTTTATCAGGCGTCCGGCGTAAAAAACGTTGGCTTTCCAGCCACTCGCCCAAACGGGTGCTGCTGAAATGGCTGACCAACAACAGAATCAGGGTGTTGATGGAGAGGCTCAGCACCACCCCTAAACTTAAAGGGTCGAGCTGATTGCCAGAGAGTGAATTGGGCGCCAGCGCACTGATGCCAAAAGGCCCGCTGTTCAGCCAGCTGCTGGAGATAAAACCAGCCCGCGCCAGTTCAGGCCACAGCAGCAGATAGGCCCAAATGACAAAACCGCTGACCAGGCCCGCCACCGCTCCTTGTTTATTCACCCTTTGGCTGAACAGGCCGATAATCAGCGCCGGTGCCAGCTGGGCTATCAGTGCAAACGCCATCAGTCCCAGCCCGGCCAAACCGGCACCTGAACCAATCCAGCGGTAATACAGATACCCCAGCAGCAGTACCGCCAGCATGGACCAGCGGCGCAAGGTCACTACTTTAATGCGCTGCTTGCCCTGCAGTTCTGCGCTTTGTGCGCGGTAGATCAGCGGTGTCAGTAAGTCGTTGGTGATCATAATGCCCAGCACCACAGTGGCCACTATCACCATGCTGGTGCCTGCGCTGAAGCCACCCAGATAAGCCAGCAGCGCCATGTCGGTGCGGTTGGCCGCCAGCGGCAGCTGCAGCACCACCAAATCAATATTGCTTTGCGGGCCGAGCAGCATAATGCCGGCCAGCGCCAGCGGCAGGGTAAACAGGCTCATCAGCAGCAAATAGCCCGGGAACACCCAGCGGGCATGGTGCAGCTGGCTCAGTTGCTGGTTCTCGACAAAGCTGACGTGAAACTGGCGCGGCAGGCACAAAGTGGCCAAAAAGCCCAGCAACACATGCAGCCAATAGACATAGGCAGGTTGTGCCTGCTGCTGAAACTCTTGCACAGCCTGGTGTTGCGCCGCCTGGCTGAAGATATCGCCGAAGCCGTCGAATAAACCAAAACAGACAAAAAAACCAATGCTCAGCAGTGCCAGCAGTTTCACCAGAGATTCAAAGGCAATAGCCGCCATCAGGCCTGGGTTGGGCTGATGCGCTTTGGCGCTTTTGCCGGAAAACAGCAGCGCAAAAACCGCCAGCCAGAGCGTGACATACAGGCCGGTGTCGCGGTACCAGTCGCTGGACGGCTGAATGACCACCAGCGCCTGAATACTGGTGCTGATGGCCTGCAGTTGCAGCGAGATGTATGGAATGATGGCCACCAGTACGATCAGGGTGGTCAGTATCGCCAACAAGCGGGAATGGCCGTAACGGGTAGAGATAAAGTCGGCCACCGAGGTAATTTTGTAGCGGCGGCAGGCAATGGCAATGCGGGCTATCAGGCCAAAACCAAACCAGAACAGCAACAAGGAACCGATGTACGTGGGGGGGATCCACCAGCCATTGTTGGCCGCCTGGGCCGTAACGCCATAAAAAGCCCAGGAGGTGCAGTAAATGGACAAGGCAAAACTGAAGATCCAGGGCGACAGTTTATGGTGGCGGCTGATACGCCGTCCCAGACTGCCAACCCCCAGCAGCACCAACAAATACAGCAGGGAAATGGCCGCAATGGTCCCCAGTCCAATACTGCTGCTGGCGATATTCATCAGAGGCGCATGTTCCATAAGAGGGTTTGGCTTATTCTGCCTGTGGCCTTAACGTGCTGTCCAGCCACCATCCAGGACCAGCGTTTGGGCTGTGATATGGCGCGCCGCACTCTGGCATAAAAAACTGGCGGTGCCGGCAATTTCATCCACACCGATAAAAGCCTTTTGTGGCATAGGGGCCAGCATAATCTGTTCAATCACCTGCTGCTCGGTCAGGCCGTGCTCGCGGCACTGGTCGGCAATTTGTGCTTCCACCAGCGGGGTGCGCACATAAGCCGGGCAAATGGTGTTAATGGTGAAGTCAAAATCGGCGTTCTCCAGCGCCACCACTTTACTAAAGCCCAGCAAACCATGTTTGGCCGCCACATAGGCCGATTTAAAGGGCGAGGCCACCAAGGCGTGAATGGAGCCGACATTGATAATGCGGCCAAAACCGCGCTGGCGCATCCCCGGCAGCAGGGCTTTGCTGAGCATGGCCGGGCCTGTCAGCATCACCTGAATAAGCTGTGCCCATTTTTCCGGCGGAAAATCATCCAGCCGCGCCACATGCTGAATGCCGGCGTTGTTGACCAGCACATCCACCTGCAGCGCAGCACAGGCGTCTATGGAGTCTTGACTGGTTAAATCCAGCTGCTGCACCTGAGCCTCTATGCCTTGTTGCTGCAGTTGCTGCTGCTTGCTGTGCAGCAGGGCCGGGTTTAAGTCGGCCAGAATAACCTGATGGCCTTCGCTGCCCAATTGCTGGGCCACCGCAAAACCAATGCCGCCTGTACCACCTGTGATCAATACCTTCATGCTGTTGCCCTCAAAATAGCTGTACAGCGATGCTAGAAGCGTTCAGACAGCCGGACAACAGTGCTTTAGTGCTATGCATGGGCCGCGTGAGGTTTGAACTGAATTCGGCCTGAAGCTGGTCTGACAGGACAGCCTTGCTTTGCCAGCCTTGTTGGCTGTGATAAATTAGCGGCGAAACGTAAAAAATAATTTTTAATAAAGCTGCAGTTCTGCCGGTAAAAACCTGATGTTTTGCAAACTTCACTGAGGTTTTGCCATCAACAAGGCAAATAAAGCGATTCAAAGAAATCGCTGCAGCACAGACAACCGAGGTTTTTATGGAACATTCTTCCGCCCTGATCACCAATGACGCGGTGGTGTTGGGTTTATTGGCACTTGTTCTGGGCCTGGTGTTTCACACCAGCCACAGCACCAACAAAGCCTGCCAGGCATTTTACAAATATGTACCGGCTTTACTGCTCTGTTATTTTATTCCGTCGCTGTTTAACAGTTTTGGCGTGATTGATGGCCATGCGTCCGGCCTGTACAAAATGGCGTCGCAGTACCTGTTGCCGGCCAGCCTGGTGTTACTGACACTGAGTATCGATTTTAAAGCTATTTTGGGCCTAGGCCCGAAAGCGTTGATTATGTTTCTGACCGGCACCGCCGGTATTGTGATTGGTGGCCCTGTCGCTTTGGCGCTGGTGGGCAGCTTTGCGCCTGAATCTTTGGGGGGTGAAGGCGAAAATGCCATCTGGCGTGGCATGACCACCATTGCCGGCAGCTGGATTGGTGGTGGTGCCAATCAGGCAGCCATGAAAGAAGTCTTTGGTGTCGGCGGGCCTATTTTCTCGGTGATGATTACGGTAGACGTGATAGTGGCCAATATCTGGATGGCGGTGCTGCTGTGGATAGCGGCCAACACGGCCCGGTTTGACCAAGCCAATGGTGCCGATGTCAGTGGTATTGAAGCGCTGCGCGCCAAAGTGGAAAAGTACCAGGCCGAGAACTCGCGTAACCCGACGCTGAATAACCTGATGGTGCTGGTGGCTGTGTCTTTTGGGGTGACGGGTGTCTCGCATTTACTGGCTGATTTTCTGGCCCCCTGGATTGAACTGCATGCGCCGCAACTGGCCATGTACAGCCTGACCAGTAAATTCTTCTGGATAGTGCTGATTGCCACCACTTTGGGTCTGGCCTTGTCTTTTACCAAAGCCCGTAATTTAGAAGCAGTTGGCGCATCCAAGCTGGGGTCTGTGTTTATTTATATTCTGGTGGCGACCATTGGTATGCATATGGATGTAACCGCCATTATGGACCACCCGCTGATGTTCCTGGTTGGCATTATCTGGATGTCGGTGCATGCAGGCTTGTTGATTTTTGTTGCCCGCCTGATCAAAGCGCCCATGTTTTATATGGCGGTTGGCAGCCAGGCCAATGTGGGGGGCGCCGCTTCAGCCCCTGTGGTGGCAGCCGCTTTTCACCCGTCACTGGCGCCTGTTGGTGTGTTGCTGGCGGTGCTGGGGTATGCGCTGGGGACTTATGGGGGCTATATTGCAGGTTTGCTACTGCAACAAGTGGCGCCTTAATTCGCCGTTATCCTCGCCACGCTGGCGGCATTGTCGGTGCTGTTCAGGCCGGTCACATACTGAATGTATGCTCCCGGCTCTGACCCGCTTGACGGCTTTGCCAGCCTGCCGATGATTTAGGTGAATTCAAAGGTTCCGTTATCCACGCCACGCTGGCGGCATTGTCTTCACTGCTCAGGCCGGTCACATACTGAGTGTATGCTCCCGGCTCTGACCCGCTTAACGGCTTTGCCAGCCTGCCGATGATTTAGGTGAATTCAAAGGTTCCGTTATCCACGCCACGCTGGCGGCATTGTCTTCACTGCTCAGGCCGGTCACATACTGAGTGTATGCTCCCGGCTCTGACCCGCTTGACGGCTTTGCCCTGCACTTATGCAGGGGCTGAACCGCTGGATTCACGTACCAACAATTCCGGAATAAATACCGGCTGGTCATCCGCCGTTACCTGGCTGCCAGGCCTGGTGTGTTTAAACAGTAACTCAGCGGCGCGCTGCGCTATGGTTGGGTTGGGCTGGTGTGCTGTGGTCAGGGGGGGCCAGGTCTGACGCGAAAAGGGGCTGTTTTCAAAGCCGACGATCGACAGCTGCTGCGGGATCTCAATATGCTGCAAGCGGGCACCAAACAACGCGCCAGCGGCAATTTCGTCGTTACAGGCGAAAATGGCGCTGGGTTTATGCGCCATCGCCAATAACTGGTTGGCACCTTTCACACCGGATTCAAACGAATAACTGCCGGGCACAATAAACTTCGGGTTGGCGGTCAGGCCGCGGCGGTTCAGTGCGGCTTTAAAGCCAGCCAGGCGCTCGCCGCTGGAGCTGTGTTCTTCATCGCCACATAAAAACGCAATCTCGGTATGGCCTAATTCCAGTAAATGGTTGGTGATTTTATAGGCGGCGGTAAAGTCGTCGACCAGCACGCAGTTAGTCAGTTTGGGCGACGGGGTGGAGCCCGAAATAATCCGCACAAAATCTACGCCAATGCGGGTTAGCGCTTCAGCAATTTCCGGCATCTCCGAAAAGGGTGGGGTTAAGACCAGGCCAGCCAGTCGCGCATGCTGCACTAAATCCACCACTTCCTGCACTATGCCGGGTGACTTGGCATTGGTTGGGTGGATCAGGAGTTCGTAGCCATGTTTACGGCAGGCATCAAGTAAACCCCGTTGCATATCAATTACATAATAAGCGTTTGGGTTGTCGTAAATATAACCAATGCTGTACGAGCGGGTACTGGCCAGGTTGCGGGCGGCCGCATTGGGCTGATAGTTCAGCTCGCGCATGGCGGCATGCACTTTATCTATAGTGGCCTGTTTCACCGAAGGCTCATTGTTCATCACCCTCGACACAGTTTTTATCGAGACGGCGGCCCTTGCTGCCACATCGTGGATTGTTACTTTCATCTTTATCCCGGCAAATTCGCGTGCAGAAAAACAACGTTGTTTTGGATGGCCCAACCTGAGGTAATGCTCAATATGACAACGCTGGTCAATTTGTAACAAAGATTAAGTCTAGGGATAACTGTTTTTACGCCAAACAGCAAATCTAAATTTACAGCTTTTTGTTCAAAAAATGCTTCGGGTTGCCAATGGTTTAAATAAAATTTGTTTTTATTTCTATAAATCAATTGCTTATAATTTTTTGGTTCGGCTGTTTACACGACCAATGCACAAAATTTACCGACCAGCCACTTTTAAACAACTCATTTTTGATTTCAATAATTCGTCTAAATTTTCAACGAAAGGAGTTTGCAAAGGCTAATTTTTTTGTGTATGTTAATTTTCAATGACAGCGTTGTCATGGCAAAAGTCAAAACAACAGTTGTTTCAGGACGTAAAAAAATAAACATCGCACAACATCAGGAATGGGAGAGAAGCTTATGCTGCACAATAAAATGAATAAGTGCACTTTAGCGGTCAAAATGGGTCTGCTGATCGGCGCAGGCACCCTGTCCAGCGCTGTCTGGGCAGATCAGGCCGCAGAGCCAGCTGCAAAAGAACAACAGGTAGAAGTGATTCAGGTCAAAGGTATCCGTGCGTCGCAGCAGGCGAACCTGAATGCCAAACGCTTTAGCGACAGCATTGTGGACGTCGTGACCTCAGAAGATATAGGTAAGTTCCCGGATAAAAACGTGGCTGAATCTTTATCCCGTATTACAGGCGTGGGTGTCAGCCGTGAATTCGGTGAAGGTGAAAAAATCACCATCCGTGGTGCCAGCTCTGCGACCAACAGAACCTTACTTAATGGTCAGTCTGTCGCTACTGCCGACTGGTTTATTCTCGATAATCCGGGCCGCAGTTTTAACTACACCATGTTACCTTCTGCACTGGTCAAAGATCTGGAAGTGCATAAATCTCCTTCAGCCAGCATTGATGAAGGCTCCATCGGTGGTACTGTGGTACTGAAAACCCGTAAGCCGCTGGAAATGGAACAAAACACCATCAATCTGCTGGTGGAAGGCCAATATTCTGAATTATCAGAGGAAACGGATCCGCAACTGGCTGGTCTTTATTCCTGGAAAAATGACGCAGAAACTTTTGGTGCGTTAGTGTCTGTGTTTAAACAAGACCGCTCTTTGGTTCGTGAAGGTTTTGAAGTGCTGGGCTGGCCAACCAACCCGGATGTTGATGCCAAAGTACCAAGCCACATCGGCGTACCTCGCTTCGAACAGAAACGTGAGCGCGAAACTGTATTTGGTTCTTTCCAATACCGTCCTACCGAAGCGCTGGAGATGACGCTGAATCTGCTGTCATCCAAAGTGGATGCCAATAACCACAACGCCAACCTGTTATTGTTCGTTAACAACAATGTCGCTTCTTTGTCGGACGAAACTTATGTGAACGACAGCCTGGTGGCAGGTCAGGTTGAAGACGGTACAGTGGCTTACAACTTTATTAACCGTGTTGCATCCACAGAAACCAAGTCTGTTGACCTGGATATCAAATACGATTTGGGTGACGCTAAACTGCATGTGCAGGTAGGTAGCACTGACGCTGAGGGTGGTACTTTACGTGAAACTTCATGGGAATACGGTACGACTACTGATTATGACTTTGACTTACGCGGTTCTAAGCCAACGGTTAATACAGCGACTTTAGGCAGCGATGGTGCGGCTTTTAATGCCGGCTGGATTTGGGGTGGTGAGAAACCAACCACAGACGAAGAGAAATATGGACAGGTTGATTTAGAAATTCCGGTCGATTTTGGCGTGTTCAACCAGATCAAAACCGGTGTCAAACTGCGTCAGGCTGAACGGACACAAGACCGTATTGCTTACAGCTGGCATGGCCCGGAAACCATGGCAGATCCGGCAGATAACTACCTGAACCATATTTTCCGCAGTTGTCCGAATCTGGCTGCTTGTGGTTTAACCACGGGTGCAGTGAACGTTGACGGTGTGGTGAACGGCAACCTGTCGCAACAAGTGCTGCATGACAGATACCGTATGGAAGAAATTGCTTTTGTCGGTTTAAACGGTGTAACAGCTGATTTTGCCCGTTCGCAAAACCTGGCTGAGATCTGGGCCGTGGAAGAAGACATTACTGCGTTCTATGTTCAGGGAGATTTCGAAGGTGAAGGGTTCCGCGGTAATATCGGCCTGCGTTATGTCGACACAGCCCAGACTTCAGGGGGTTATGAATTCTCTGGTGACAGCTGGGGTCTGAAAACCATCGACCGCGTCTGGCTGGATCCTGAGTACCTGGCTTGGGTAGAAACCGACAACGACTATAAAGAAGCCTTGCCTAGCATGAACCTGGCTTTTGATGTAGCCGATGACACCATCCTGCGTTTTGGCGCGGCCCGCGTCATGGCCCGTCAGGACTGGAATAAAATCTCCAACTCCATTACTTATGGTTCACTGAACGTAGCTCAACCTACAGGTTCAGCCAGCAACCCTTACCTGAAGCCGATGCTGGTGGATCAGTTTGATGTCAGCTATGAGTGGTATTTCAACCCGTCTTCAGTACTGGCTGCAACCTGGTTCTTTAAAGATGTGAAGAGCTACACCAGCTTCTCTACTTTTGTGGACCAGCGTTACTGGGAAGAAGGTGATGAGTGGGTTGATGTGACCTTTACCCGCCCTGAAAATGGCCCTGGTGGCACCACCGAAGGTATGGAGCTGAGCTATCAGCAATCATTCGGCCAGTTTGGCGTGATGGCGAACTATACCTATACAGATGCAGACCGTGATGAAGAACGTAATGTTGATTTACCAGGTTCAGGCCTGGTTGAGGGTACCTCACAGCATATGTATAACCTGACTGCCTATTATGAAGATGACCTGTTCAGCGCCCGTCTGATGTATAACTACAGAACAGAATGGTACAAAGGTCTGCACTTCAACGGCTCTGAGCTGTGGAATGATTCCTATGGTCAGTGGGATGCCAGTTTTGGTTACAACCTGACGGAGAACATTTCTCTGGCACTGGAAGCCATCAACCTGACGGACGAAGAAGTGCGTGAGTTTAACACAGACTCAAACCGCCTGTTCTCGCTGTACCAGAATGGTCGCCGTTATGTGTTAGGCGTCAGAATGGCGTTCTAATCCGATCAGTTCGCTGTCAAGAGTTCAGACAAAGGGTTAACTTAGGTTAACCCTTTTTTATCTGCTGTGGAGGTGCTAGTTGCAAAATGTGGAACGGCTGACAGGGATAAGTCAGCAGCAGTTTTTTCAGGACATAGTGCCAGCGCGCCGACCTGTCATTTTGTCCGGCCTGGTGACGGATTGGCCTGTGACTCAGGCGGCGTTGCAAAGCCCTGCTGAATTGCACCGATATCTGGTAGGTTTTGATAATGGTACAGAAGTAGACACCTTATTGTTGGACCCGGCAACAAAAGGCGAAGTGTTTTACAGCGCGGATATGATGGGCTTTAACTTTGAGCGCCGTAAGTACCCTGTGGCTGTGGTGCTGCAGCAACTGTTGAAAATTGCCGGCCAGCCGGGGGCCATTCATATAGCGCTGCAAAGCGCCGAGTTAAAACGCTGTTTACCTGGTTTAATGGAACAAAATCCAACTCCCTATTTGTCCGCCGATATTGTTGGCCGTATTTGGCTCGGCAACCGAATTACAGTGCCGACCCATTTGGATCATGCGGACAACCTGGCTTGTGTGGTGGCAGGCCGCAGGGTGTTCACTTTGTTCCCACCAGAGCAGGTGCAAAACCTGTATATAGGGCCTGTTGATTTTGCACCTACAGGTGCGCCTATCAGCATGGTGCGTAAAAGTGAGGAAACTTCAATCCGTTACCCTAAGTTTTCGCAGGCCAAAGCCGCCAGCTTGCGCGCCGAATTGGAGCCTGGAGATGTGCTGTTTTTGCCCGCGCTGTGGTGGCATCAGGTTGAATCGCTGGACGATGTGAATCTGCTGCTGAATTACTGGTGGGGCGGCAGTATCGGTTCTGACGCTGTGGAGCAATCGCCTTACGATGCCATGTTGCATAGTATGATGGCGTTAAATGGTTTACCGGACGATTTGCGCAATGCATGGGCGTCTTTATTTGAGTATTTCGTACTTCGAAAAGGCGCGGACCAGTTTGTTCACATTCCGCCAGAAGTAAGCGCGATGCAAAGAGACCTTACATCAAAACGTAAAAAAGAGCTGTTAACCTGGTTAATCAGCCAATTACAAAAACATCAGGAAAAGAGCTAAACAACCACTCTTCCTTTGTTTTCGGCTGATTGCAGTTCGGGGGTAAATAGTGGTAGTGTCGGTGTCACAGGTCCGGGCCGCATATCAAGCAAATGGCCCACTAATTAAAAGTTGTACAGAGGTTAGTTATGTCGTTGCAAATCGCTCCATTAAACAAAGAAAAACATGCCACTACCAAAATCGATGTGGAGCAAGCCTTTCTTCATATTAAAGAAGAACATATTGTGCCAGTGTCGGCTCATGAGTTTGTTCGTGTAGGTGCTGAGCTGCCAGTGGTCTTTCTGAAAAACGAAAAAGCCGGTGCTTTTGAAGCTGTCGCTATGTTGTCTCTGCAGCAGGGCTCCAACATGATGGTGGAAGACGGCAAATGGTTAGGTATGTATGTACCACGTGCGTTTCGCAATTTCCCGCTGGCGCTGATGGCCAACCCGAATGACCCGGCTGATAAAGACAACCTGTATATCTGTGTGGCTGAAGGCAGCCCAATGGTTAACACAGAAAAAGGCTATGCGCTGTTTAACGAAGATGGCAGCCAGTCTGAGTTTTTACAAAAACGTTCAGAAGCGATGGCGGATTTTTTACGTCAGATGGAACAGACGAAAGAATTCAACCGCACTCTGGCCGAATTGGACCTGCTGAGCCCACAAAGCCTGACGATTGAGCTGGATGGCAACAAGCGTGAACTGACTGGTTTCTACGTGATTGACGAAGCCAAACTGAATCAGCTGGATGCAGACAAGTTTGCACTGCTGCGCAGTAAAGGCATGTTACCTCCAATCTATGCTCACCTGATGTCTCTGCAACAGGTGCAGCGTTTAGGCGAGCGTCAGCGCCAGCTGAATAAAACTGCGGCGGCTTCATAGCGCATCAACACCAATGACGAAAACCCGGCTTGTGCCGGGTTTTTTTATGCCCTCACGGCTGCGTCGATCCCATAGATGGCATTGCTTAAAAATAAATCAAAATAGTGCTTGATCTCAGCCTTTATCCGCGCCATAGTAGATATGACAGCGTTGTCATTTGTGTTTTGAGCAGTCCAATGCGGCAATCTGTTGTTGTGAACATGCAGCTTCAATGTGCTGGCATTGGAACTGGTTAAGAGGTCGTATCTTTGTGGTGTGGGTAGTTGCGCCACAGAGACTTCATGACAGGGATGTGTTTTTTTGGTTTGCCAATCTGTGCCCAATCTGCAAAGGGCGGTGGTGTGTAAGGCAAGAATTTGCTGTTTCGCTGCTGCACTTTGGTCCCCGGGTTTTTGCAGGGTACCTCTTTGAGGTATCCTGCTTTTTTATTTGCCACTGCTGTGGAGAACTCCGTTGAAGCCATTGAAGAACTTGCCTGTGCCTGGCCTGGTACGCTGGGGCATTTTGGGGTGCGGTAATGTCACTGAACTAAAAAGCGGCCCGGCTTTTGCCAAAGTAGCGGGGTCAGCTCTCGTGGCGGTGATGCGCCGCGATGCGGCGAAAGCCGCAGATTATGCCCGCCGTCATCAGGTGGCCCGCTGGTACAGTGATGCCGATGCATTAATTGCGGACGCCGACGTGGATGCGGTGTATATAGCGACACCGCCTGCCAGCCATAAAGAGCTGGCGTTAAAGGTGGCGGCCGCCGGTAAACTATGTTGTGTCGAAAAACCCATGGCGCTGAATGCCGCCGAGTGTGCCGAGATGGTGCAGGCCTTTGAAAAACGTGGTTTACCACTCTATGTGGCCTATTACCGTCGTTCTTTGCCGCGTTTTTTACAGCTGAAAGCCTGGCTGGAGCAGGGCAGGATTGGCGAAGTACGGCAGGTGCACTGGAATTTCAGCCGCATGGCCTCAGCGCAGGATTTAAGCGGCCAGGCGCACTGGCGGGTCGACCCTGCGGTCGCGGGGGGTGGTTATTTTGTCGATTTGGCCAGCCATGGCCTGGATTTGCTGATGTACCTGCTGGGTGATATTGCTGAGGTGAAAGGCTTTACCGCGCGGCAGCAAGGCTTGTATCAGGCGGAGGATGCGGTGACGGCGATCTGGCGTTTCCAGTCCGGCGTACTTGGCAGCGGTTACTGGAACTTTGTGTCGGCAGCGCGGCAGGACCATCTGAGTTTTATTGGCAGCCAGGGCCGGATTGACTGTGCCGTGTTTGATGATCTGCCGCTGAAACTGACCACGGCAGAGGGAACACAAGAGCTGCATATGGCTCACCCTGAACATATTCAGCAGCCGCATATTGCCACTATGGTGCAGGACATTCTGCAGGGCAGTGGCCATCCGTCCACCGGCGCAACGGCACTGCGTACCAACTGGGTGATGGATCGGATCCTTGCTCAGGCCTGATGGCACAGTAAAAAGGCCGGTGGAGTACCGGCCCGAGTTTCACTTTTGGAGCCCAACCAGCTCAGTCGAGTTGAGTGACCCGGCTCTGGCGGCCTTGCGCTGTACTTCGCAGCAACACAGGACCTGAAGGAACCTTCACCGCTTCAGTATAAGGCTGCCAGCTCTGGCCCTTGTCCGTGCTGTATTCAATGGTTAAACCATGCCAGGCACTGTTGGCCAGCAACAGGCCATTCTGCCGCACCGCGCCAGGTGGCGGCAGGTACAGCGCTACGCCGGCCGCATGCAAACGTGGCAATTCCTGTTGCACCAGTGCCAGGCTGAAACGCTGATAATCGGCGTTCCGGGCCTGTGGGTCCGGCTCATCGGATTCCCATTCCGCCTGGTACCAGGCCCGTTCCGCCAGCGCCAGTAAACGGGGGTAGACCAGCTGTTCCAACTGCTCAGCCGTGCGGATGGTTTCACTCCAGACTTGCCCCTGAATACCCAGAATATTGTCCGGCTGCTCCAATTTGGGCAGCTCGCGGCCGAGCAGGGCTTCCAAGTCATAAATTGGCTGGCCTTCGCGGGTTTTGTCGGCATTGGCATACATGTGATCCGGCATATAACCAAAGACTTTGGCCAGGTCGGTAAAGCGGGCAGCCCAGTAATAGCCCCGTTCTTCCGGATGGGCTTCATAGGGGTGGTCAAAATACAGATGGGTACCGTGCGACAGCACCACCTGATAGCCGGCGTTGGCCAGTCGGTATGCACGGTCGGCAACGCCCCATTCCCAGATATTGTCCCAGACATTGGCGATCACGGCCGGATTGGCAAACTGAGCCCGGTTAAAGGGGGTTTTGGCGTCGTACATCAGGCCGTCTTCCCAGCCACCCAGCGCCATCTGGCGGTTGGCGGCCAGCATCGCCACTTTGCTGACAAAATAAGGTTTTAAATCCGCCACGCCGGACACGCCATTGTCCGGCTCTGCGATTAATGCGGCACAGGCTGGCGAGGCGGTCCAGGAGCCGGCCCCGACTTCATCCCCACCCATATGGAAGGTGTTCAGCCGTAACCCAGCCTGGCGGTACATTTGCTGCAGCTCGTACATCACTTTATCGACAAAGGCGTAACTGGATGGCAGGCAGACATTGACTGAGTTGTCGTTGTAATTCTGCACAGTCAGGTAGACCGACTTGTCGTCCGGATCAGACAATAAAAACTGGCGGGCCAGTTGTTCTTTGCCCTGGGCTTTGAGCCTGTGGTAGCGGGCCTGCATGGCTTTCACGGCCGCCCGGGCATGGCCTGGCATATCAATTTCCGGTATCACTTCAATATGGCGCTCGGCGGCGTATTTTAAGATCGCAATAAAATCGGCTGTGCTGTAATAGCCGTTGCCCGAACCGGATTTGTCTGGCCCTGTACCCAGTTGGGTCAGCAGACACTGCTGTTCGCTCAGGTCAAAGCAGCGGTTGGCGCCTATTTCTGTCAGCTCAGGCAAGCCAGGAATTTCCAGACGCCAGCCTTCATCTTCGGTCAGATGCAGGTGCAGCTTATTCAGCTTGTAACGGGCCATTTGTTCTATCAGCCGTAATGTCACCTCTTTGCCGTGGAAATTGCGCGCCATGTCGTAATGCATGCCACGCCAGCGGTAGCGGGGCCAGTCACTGATTTTGGTCTGAGGCAGCTGGAGGCTATCTCCCTGTTTTTCCAGCAGTGCCAGCAGGCTTTGCACTGCATAAAAACCACCGGCGTTGTCGGCCCCACTGAGCTGGATCTGGTTTGACTGCACTGTTAAGCGGTAACTTTCGGCCTGCGGCAGATCATCGGCCGTGATCAGCTGGATTTGACGTGGGCCTGGCTGGCTGGTCAGTGGCAGGTCCAGACCAAATTGCAGTTTCAGTTGCTGCTGTAAATAAGCGGCTTCCTGTTTTAACCGGCCCTGATGATAGAGTTGCCAGCCGGCCCCAACAGTGGTCAGCTCGTCTTCATCTTCGCGCTGTTGCACTGTCGGGATCACGGACCATTGGGCCGTTTGGCGTGTGGCGCTTTGTTGCTGCTGGTTTTGTGCAAAACGCAACTCCGGCGTGGCCACTGGGTATAAATCCTGCGTCGGCTGATTAAAACGCAGCAACTGTTCAGGCCGGGTGGAGGCTTCCACAAAAGCGCTGAAGTCCTCGGTGTTGGTATTGGCAAAAATGGCTGGTTTCAGTTTGCCGCTGCTGATAAATGCCCTGGGCATCCAGTCGCTGTAACTGACAATCCAGGGGGCGGAGTTAAATTCCAGCCGTAATGTCTGGCCTGGAGCCAGGCCGGCAAAGTCTTTGGTGGCTTTGATCTGGTGCAAATCACCCTGCAGATGGCTCAGCTCCAGACCGGCGCTGACAGTGGTGTTAATTTTCCGGATGGAGTGAAAATAAATCCGCCAGGGCGCTGTGCCTTTACTCAGGCTCTGGCTGGAATTGTTCTGCAGCACCACTTCACCGCTAAACTTGTTTTGATCCGGGCCAAAGTTCGATTTAACCGCAAACATCAGGCGGGTTTTTTCGGCAAACTGATCGAGTTGCTGTTGGCTCTGAAACGCCAGCACTGGCTGGGCCGTTAAACTCAGCAGTAGTAACAGGTAACGCATTCGTCTCTCCCTCAACTGTTGTTCAGTGAGCCATCGGCGGCTCGCTGGATTTCCCTGTCTGCGCAGACAGGGGACAGACAACGCAGACCACTCGCCAAGACACTGCTATCTTCAGCGGCTGGAGTGTATAATTATTTGATTCAATTTAATAATTTTTGCATCTGTCGGAGCTTAACAAAAATTAAAGTTCGATTTTTAAACAAGGGTCTTGTTATTTGTCAAAATTATTATATGCTGAATTGGAAAAATGACAACGCTGTCAATTCAGCTTTTTGCTGAAATAACAGACAGCAACGCCCGACAGCCTTAAGCTGTGCTAGAGGGCAGGTATGACGATGCAACGAGGTTGATGGGATGACGACAGCAGTAGGCTATGAAGGCCCATTGTTTTTGGGGATTGATGGCGGTGGCAGCAAGTGCCGCGTCATTCTGACCACAGCAGACAATCAGGTGGTAGGCGAGGGCTTGTCTGGCCCGGCCAATCCTTTACGTGGCATGAAAGTCGCCACAGATTCTATTTTATCGGCCACCCATCAGGCGCTGACCTGCGCCGGTCTGGCACACAAAGACATTCACAAGCTGATTGTTGGCGCTGGTCTTGCCGGCGTCAATATGCCGGAATACTTTCGTATTTTCTCAGACTGGCAGCACCCCTTTAAAGCCATGTACCTGACCAGCGACCTGCATGTAGCCTGTATTGGTGCGCACCAGGGCGGTGACGGCGCAGTCATTATTGCCGGAACTGGTTCCTGTGGTCTGGCCGACGTGAAAGGCGAAATTATTGAAGTCGGTGGCCATGGCTTCCCTTATGGTGACAATGGCAGCGGTGCCTGGGTGGGGTTGCAGCTGGTGCATCACGTATTGCTGGCGAAAGATTTATTGGGTCCAGCCACCTTATTGACCGATTTGTTATGCGATGAGCTGAAACTCAGTGAAACCCTGGCCCTGGTGGATTTCTTTATGCACGCCACCCCCACTACCTACGCGAAATACGCACCGCTGGTGTTTACCGCCGCCGAGCGGGGAGACGACATAGCGGCTGACATTATCCGTCGGGCAGCGGCCCATATTGACGCCATAGCGCTGCGTTTGTTGAGTATTAACCCACCGCGCCTGTCGTTGATTGGTGGTTTGGCGCAGAAATTATTGCCTTATCTGGCGCCTGAAGTGCAAAGCCGGGTCACCGCAGCGTTGCAAACGCCAGAGTTTGGTGCCATCTGGTTTGCCCGCCAGCGGCATCCGGTCTGAATTTAACCAGCAGTGAAAGAGAATTTTGTATGACCAGTACCATCATGGCGCGTGAAGCGGCCGAAGCCCCACAACGTATCCAGCAGCAACTTCAGAGCAACGCCAGTGCCATTCAGGCCGTGGTAGAGCTTATTCGTCAGCGCCAGCCGCGTTATGTCTATATGGTCGGCCGTGGCTCTTCTGACCACGCAGGCGTATTTGCCAAGTACCTGATTGAAATTGAAATTGGCTTGCCGGTTGCGGCGGCGGCGCCTTCTATTGCCAGTGTGTATGGCAAACAGCTGGATTTAACAGGTGCCTTGGTATTAGTCATTTCGCAGTCGGGCCGCAGCCCGGATATTCTGGCGCAGGTGGCCATGGCCAAAGCGGCCGGAGCCTTGGTGGTGGCCCTGGTAAATGACACCACATCGCCTCTGGCAGAGCAGGCCGATCAGGTGCTGCCGCTTAATGTTGGGGAAGAAAAAGCAGTGGCCGCGACCAAAAGCTATCTGGCCACTTTAAGTGCCTTGTTGCAACTGGTTGCCGCCTGGTCTGGCCGCAAAGAATTGCAAAATGCGGTTGTGGCTCTGCCGGCATTGTTAGAGCAAGCCAAAGCCTTACCTGCTCAATTGACTGCCGCAGCCCTGGACGGGGTAAAACACTGTGTGGTGCTGGGCCGTGGCCCAGGTTATGCCGTCAGCCGCGAAATTGCGCTGAAGCTGAAAGAAGTCTGCGGTATTCATGCTGAAGCCTTTTCCAGCGCCGAGTTTTTGCATGGCCCTGTGACGTTGGTGAAAGATCAGTTCGCCATTATTGATGTCAGCATTGCCGATGAAGCCAATGCGGCACATCAGGCACAAATTGCCGAAGTGCGCAGCCGTGGCGCCCGTATTGTGCACCTGCATCACGGTGAACTCAGCGCCAACCCGCGTATTCTGCCACTGTTGTTGTTGCAACGTTTTTATCTGGATGTGGAAGCTGTGGCCCGTGCCCGTGGCGTCAACCCGGATGCGCCTCCGGGCCTGAACAAAGTGACTAAAACTGTTTAGGAGCCTTTATGCAGCAGCTTGCAGTCGCGCGTTTATTTGACGGTGAACTTTGGCGTGAGAATCAATGCCTGAGCTGGCATAACGGCCGTATTGTCCGGATTGAACCGGCTCAGGGGGACGTGTTGCCACTGACCCTGGCTCCCGGTTTTATTGATGTGCAGGTGAACGGTGGTGGTGGTGCTTTATTTAACACCGACACCAGCCTGGACGCGCTGCGCACTATGGTGAAAGCCCACAGCCAGTTTGGCAGCACCTTATTGCTGCCTACCGTGATCACCGACTCGATCGAAACCATGCAGGCAGCAGCCGACGTGATAGCTCAGGCTATAGCGGCCGGCGAACCGGGTGTGGCCGGAGTGCACTTTGAAGGGCCGCATTTGTCGGTGCCAAAACGCGGTGTGCACCCGACCGCTCATATCCGGGCGCTGTCCGATGCTGAAATGGCCATTTACCGCCGCACCGATTTAGGTATCAAGCTGGTGACAGTGGCACCCGAGAATGTCAGCCCTGAGCAAATTCGCCAATTGGTGGCTGCCAATGTGATTGTGTGTCTGGGCCACAGCAATACAGATGCAGCGACCACACAAGCGGCGCTGGACGCCGGTGCCACAGGTTTTACCCATTTATACAATGCGATGTCGCCATTAACCTCACGCGAGCCCGGTGTGGTCGGTGCCGCTTTGGCGGACCCACACAGCTGGTGTGGCCTGATCCTGGACGGCCACCATATTCACCCGCTGGCAGTGAAAGTTGCGCTGGCTGCCAAACCCAAAGGCAAACTGCTGCTGGTGACAGATGCCATGTCCCCTGTTGGAACCAGTCAAAGCGAATTCGACTTTTTTGAAGGCAAAGTGATCCGCCAGGGCAATAAGCTGACCAACCTCGAAGGCAGCCTGGCCGGTTCTGTGCTGGATATGGCCGATGCGGTACGGTACGCGCTGCGTGAGCTGGGGCTGGAGCAGGGCGAAGCGCTGCGTATGGCGTCATTGTACCCGGCTGAATTTTTAGGTATTGCCACTGAGCGCGGGCGGTTACAACCTGGTTACGTGGCTGATTTTGTGGTGCTGGATACACAAGGTCAGGTACAGGCTTGTTATCTGGCGGGAGAGCAACTGAGCTGATTCTCGACTCCTGCGCGCCTCCTTGAGCGCGCAGTTAAACAATAAAAACGACAAACAACAGGAAGGAATTATGGAAATGACAGTCGACGCATCCAAGGCGCGCAGCAGTGTGCTGCCAATGGCCATAGTGGCATTGCTGTTTTTTGTGCTGGGGTTTGCCACCTGGCTGAACGGCTCGCTGATGCCTTATTTAAAACAAATGCTGCAATTGTCGCCGTTCCAGGCCTCCCTGGTATTGTTTTCCTTTTATATAGCCGTGACCTTTACTGCTTTGCCCTCAGCCTGGGTGATCCGCAAAGTGGGTTATAAAAATGGCATGGCGCTGGGCATGGCGATCATGATGCTGGCCGGGCTTTTGTATATTCCAGCCGCCCAAACCCAGACCTTTGTGTTGTTTTTGTTGGCGCAACTGGTGATAGGCACAGGCCAGACCTTGCTGCAAACCGCGGTGAACCCTTATGTGGTAAAAATTGGCCCTGAAGAAACGGCGGCGGTGCGCATCAGTATTATGGGTATTTTGAATAAAACCGCTGGTGTGGTGGCGCCTTTGGTGTTTACTGCCTTGATTGTCAGCGGCTTTTCGGCACCGGCCGATGCGGTGTTAACTCCGCAACAAATAGATGACATGGCCGCCAGTTTAGTTGGCCCTTACCTGGGGCTGGCGGTGTTTCTGGCTTTACTGGCGCTGGCGGTGAAGTATTCACCTTTGCCTGAGCTGCCAAAAGAGCAGGACGGTGCCCGCGGTATGGCGCAGCTGAAAGCCGCTTTGGCCAAACCTTCGTTGGTGTTGGGTGTGCTGTCGCTGTTTGTTTATGTGGCGGTGGAAGTGATAGCCGGGGATACCATTGGCTTGTTTGCCTTGTCGCTGGGGGTGGAGCGTTACACAGTGATGACCTCCTACACTATGGTGTGTATGGTGCTGGGTTATGTGCTGGGCATAGTGCTTATTCCGCGTGTGTTATCGCAGCAGCAGGCGCTGGCCAGTTCTGCGGTACTGGGCCTGGTGCTGACGCTGGTGGTGGCCTTAGGGGACAGCAGCTCTTATGCCATTTCCAATGCGTTGCTGGTGCCTTTTGGCGGAACCGCCTTGCCGGACACCCTGCTGTTTATTGCGGTGCTGGGTCTGGCCAATGCCATTGTCTGGCCTGCGGTCTGGCCTTTGGCTTTGTCGGGCTTGGGGTCTTTAACCAGCATAGGCTCAGCCTTGCTGATTATGGGCATTGCCGGAGGTGCTTTTGGTCCGTTGTTCTGGGGCCTGCTCAGTGGTACGGGGTTAGGCCAGCAGGGCGCTTATCTGGTGATGTTGCCCTGTTATGCGCTTATTCTGTTTTACGCTGTCAAAGGCCATCAATTACAAAGCTGGAACTAACCAATGGGGTCAGAGTACCACTCTGACCCCGACTCTGACCCTTTCTTTTGAGGTGCTATGTCTGCTTCCCGTTTTTATGCACTCGACGCTTTACGTGGCCTGGCCATCGCTTTGATGATCCTGGTCAATACCCCGGGGTCCTGGGCTCATGTGTACAGCCCCTTATTACATGCCGCCTGGCATGGTTTTACTTTTGCTGATCTGGTGTTTCCGGCCTTCTTATTTGTAGTGGGTGCCTCGATGTATTTTTCGCTGGCAAAACTGCAGCCCGGAGCGGCTGCAATCTGGCGGATCAGCGAACGGGCATTGAAATTGATCGCGTTGGGTATTCTGCTGAATTACCTGCCTTTTACTGAGCCGCTGGCTGAATTGCGTTTACCCGGCGTGTTGCAGCGGATTGGTCTGGCCTATTGGGCCGGGGCTTTGCTGGTGCTGTATTTGCCCAAGCGCGCCTTATGGTTGAGCGCTGCACTGCTGGTTTTTGGCTACTGGGCGCTGTTGGTGCTGGGGTCTGCCCAGCCTTACAGTCTGGAGCATAACCTGGTGCGTCAGCTGGATCTGGCGGTCTTTGGTGCCGCTCATCTGTATCAGGGCTTTGGGGTTGCGTTTGACCCTGAAGGTTTACTGAGTACCTTGCCTTGTGTGACGGCAGTGATTTTGGGTTACGCCACTGTGCTCTGGCTGAAAAAGCAGTCGCAGCAGCAGGCGGTCAGAGGTTTGGTGCTGGCCGGCCTGGCGCTGACTGTGCTGGCGCTGTGCTGGCATTGGCTCTGGCCGATCAATAAGGCGCTCTGGTCTGGTTCGTACCTGGCACTCAGTACCGGGCTGATTTTATGGCTGCTGGCGGCGTTGGTGTGGCTGGTGGATATAAAAGGCCAGCAGCAACTGGCGTCCCCTTTGACGGTATACGGTACTAACCCTTTGTTTATTTATGTGTTGTCCTGGGTTTGGGCTGTGGTTTTTGGCCTGATCACTGTGCAGGGTGCGGATGGCACCATCAGTGCTTATCAGTGGACCTTTTTGCAACTGGCGCACCTGATGCCGGAGAAACTGGCGTCGCTGCTGTTTGCACTGGCGCATGTAGTGGGGTTTTGGGCGCTGTCGTTGTGGCTGTATAAACGCAATATCATTATTAAGTTGTAAATAACACCAAGGCCAGCTGACGCTGGCCCTGGTGTTTTCATGGTATGGCGTTCAGGGTTGTTTCGCTTTGCGGATATATCTGTCTATTTCTGCATCCAGCACTTCCAGCGGCAAGGCGCCGTTGGCTAATAAGGCATCATGGAAATCGCGCAGGTTAAACTGGTCACCCAGTTCTTGTTCCGCTTTGGCGCGCAGCTGGCGAATTTTAATTTCCCCCATTTTGTAAGACAGCGCCTGACCAGGCCAGGAAATATAACGGTCCACTTCGGCCCGCACATTGGCCTGTGACAAAGAGGTGTTGGACGCCAGGTAGTCCAGCGCCTGCTGACGGCTCCAGCCTTGGGAGTGAATGCCGGTGTCAATCACCAGCCGGCAGGCGCGCCACATCTCGTAACTCAGGCGGCCAAACTGCTGGTAGGGCGTGTCATACACCCCCATTTCCACGCCAAGGCGTTCGGCATACAGGCCCCAGCCTTCACCATAGGCACTTAAATACAGGTTACGGCGAAAGGGCGGCACATTGTCCAGCTCCTGCGAAATGGCGTTTTGCAGGTGGTGACCAGGCACAGATTCATGCAGCGTCAGCGCCACCAGCTCATAGAGCGGCCGCTGGTCCAGCGTATGGGTATTGACCCAATACGCACCACCACGAATGCCACCAATCGCAGCCCCATTGTAGGAAGCGGTGGTGTAGTTGGGGGCTATTTCATCCGGCACCGGCACCACGCCATAAGGCAGGCGGGGCAGCTTGCCAAAAAACTCCGGCAGGCGGTAATCAATACGTTTGGCAATGTACGAGGCCTCTTTGAGCAGCTCCACTGGGGTTTTGGCATAAAACTGCGGGTCGGTACGCAGGAACTGGGTAAAGTCGGCAAAGCTGCCTTGAAAGCCGGTTTGCTGAATCAGGGCATCCATTTCGGCACGAATGCGTTTGACCTCAGCCAGGCCGGTCTGGTGAATGCTGGCCGGGTCTAAATCCTGCGTCACATAAGTTCGGATCGCATGGCGGTAATAGGCTTTACCGCCGGGCAGTTGCTCTGCACCCAGGCTGTCTGTCGCCGCTTTCAGATAATCGCCTTCGAGGAAATCGGCTAAGCGGGCAAAAGCGGCAATGGCACTGCGGCTGATCGCTTCACGGCCAGCCTGCTGCAATTCTTGTTGCTGCTTCGGGCTGAAACTGGCCGGAAATTTGGTAAAAGGCTGATACAGGCTACTTTTTGTCGGGTCGGCGTACACCTGCGCCCGTACGGTCGGGGCTATGCCTTGCACCACAATCTTCGGCAGCACAAAGCCGTCTTTGATGCCGGCACGCATATTGGCGATATTCTCGTCAAAGTAGCGGCCAAAGTCGTTGATCCTGGCAATGTAGTCCTGGTAGTCGGCCACTTTGCTCATGCGCAGGCCATTGCTGGCATCCAGCGCCGCACTCCAGAAACTGTAAAAGGTATTGGCCGGTATACGGTCCAGAAACAGCAGGTTGGCTTCAATGGAGTTTTTCAGTACCCAGGCCAGTAATTGCTGGTTTACCCGGTCGGCATCGCTCAGCGCACTGCTGTCAATGGTGTTCAACCGGCTCAGCAGCTGCTGTTCCGCCTTCAGGCGACGGCTGCGGTCTTGGGCCGTTACCCCGGGTAAGCGGTTGTTGTAACCGGGCTCACCCATACGGCCCGCAGTGACAGGATCTTCCCGCAAGCTGTATTGCCAGTGCTCGTCAATCACCTGCTGCAGTTGTTCTGTCGCGGTGGCGGCCTGAGAGGTGGCAGAAAAGCCGCAGAGGGCGGCGAAAGAAATACAAAGAAGTATGCGTAGATTCAACACAAAAAGCTCCGGAAGCTGAGGTGATGTTTACAGGCATCACCATAGCATGTGGCCGGTCTTTACAGGCAAATTCTATCCTGCGGCGGCCACAGTCCGGCGTATTTGGGCTTATTCCATCGCGGCAGCGGGTGCCTGGGCTGGTGCCGTGGCCTGGCGTTTCGGCGCTTTGAGTGAAAACAGCAGAGGTACCGCCACCACGGTCAGCCACATCATCAACCGGAAATCCTGCAAGTACGCCTGCGTGTTCGGTCAGGTAACTGACCACCACTGAAATACTCAATCACAAGTTCATTTTTGTGCCAGCAGCAAAGGCTTTTTATGGGTTGCGAACCGGCCTTGAGTGTGAGCCGAATTCGCCTAAGGTGGTAGAAACCAGCCAGTGCTAACTACTGCGTTCGCCCGTTCGCGCCTCCCGCGCTCACTTTTATATCGCTCACTACGCAGTTACCCCTGTCTGTTTTGCCTGCCACCTGATAAGAATTTAGATACGTGCCGCTTTGCCTGCCGCCTACACGAATTCAGATATTTGCAGTTCTGCGCAGGTACCAAGGGCGCAGTAAACTGCGCCCCTACACAAATCCAAGACATCCAAGCTAAATCCAGCTTACAAAGCCAGGCTTAGAACCTGTACTCCCAGGTGCCGGCGGCGGCCAGGTTGTCGCCACCTGCCACCAATAGCGGCGAATCCTGCAGGTAACGCAGTTGCAGGCTGAGCAGGCCGTTCAGCAGCGGGCGGCGGTGTTCGCCTTTGAGCTGCCAGCTGTGGCTGCCAGCGCCTTCATCGTAATAAGTGGCGCGGTACAAATGCGCTGACCAGCTGATGCCGTCGAAGGTCTGGTAATGGTAACCGGCACTGATAACGCGGGCGTCCTGGCCATAACCGCTGCCAATCACCCGGCCATAACGGCTATAGCCTTGCGGATACAACTCGCCCTGATAAGCGCATTCCCCTTTGATGGTTGACCCATCGCAATCAATATAGGTGTCGGAGTATTCCAGGTTCACCGTATGAATAGCCTTGTCGTCGCCCCAGTAGCTGCGCAGGCCCAGCAGCAGTAACGGGTTCTCTGGCCAGCCGTCGGCATTGTCGTCATCGGCAATTTCAGCATAAGCCGTGACAGGCAGTGGCAACTGGTGCAGGTGATAGCTGAAATCCAGCGCCGCACGCTGGTCACTGTTGGGCTGCTGGTCGTCATCATTCAGCACCATATCCCACCAGTCGGAAAAATCGTTGCCACGGCCCTGGCCACCCCATTGACTGATACGGGATACACCCACCTCCAAAGCGGCAGCAGGGCGAAAGTTAAAGCGGGCTCCCCAAAACCGGGTTTGTGGCACTGCACTGTTATGTTCACCAATGCCGACAAAAGTGCTGAAATTCCAGGGCCCCAGCCAGCGAACGAGCGGGGCATCAATGGCGTCCCAACCATGGCGGCTGATGCGCAGTGACGGCACAGGGCGGGCGTTGTTGCTGAGTAATAAATTACTCTGCTGACCTGGCCCCCACCAGTTGGAGATTTGGTCCACCGAAACCACCCAATTCCCCAACAGCGCCGCCAGGTAGCTGTTGTCATACACCACATCCTGCTCGTTGCTGGTGTCATTGAGATCGCGGTAACTCACTTCCATCCGGCCAGCAAACACCGAGCCCTGAAACTCATTAAACACAGTCACACCAGCCTGGTCAGGGTAAGTTTCGCCAAAACTCTGAATGCCGGCCACTTCCGAGTTGGCTTTCAGTTTGACACCGGATGTCTTATCGCTTTTATTGGTTTGCAGCACATGACGCACATGAGCCAGGGCAAAACGCACTTCGCTGTTGTAGTCATCCCCTTTAACTGCCTGTAAATCGGCGGCGATGTTTTTCCACATCAGCGGGTAGGTATTGACCGGGCCGGACAACAAGCCGGCATGGGACAAGGTTTGTAAGGACTGGCGCAGATAGTTGTCCTGCGTATCGACCCAGGGCGTGGCTTGTGCGCAGGCTGCAGATAACGCCAGAGCTAAGGCGGCTGGTTTACAAAATCGAATCACAACAAATCCTTGGTTATTCAGACGGGGCGGCAAAACGGGCGATCAGCGCCTGGCGGACATGGTCCGACACGAAATTGCTGACATCGCCGCCATGCCGGGCCACTTCTTTGACTAAGGTTGAGGAGATAAAGGTATTTTTTTCTGACGGCGTCATAAACAGGCTGTCCAGGTCCGGGTTCAGTTGCCGGTTCATACTGGCCAGCTGAAACTCGTACTCAAAATCAGCCACAGCCCGCACACCACGTAATAACACCTGGGCTTTTTGCTGTTTGGCAAAATCCGCCAATAAACCGGAAAAGCCTACCACTTTCACATTCGGCAGGTCTGCGAAACACTCAGTGGCCAAGGCCACCCGCTCATCCAGGCTGAACAAGGGTTTTTTACTGGGGTTGGCGGCAATGGCCAGAATGACTTCATCAAACAACCGTGCCGCCCTGGCCACTAAATCACTGTGGCCATTGGTGATGGGGTCAAAGGTTCCTGGGTAAATGGCTTTAGTTTTCATTGAGTTAGTAAGAATCCTTTGCCTGTAGTCGAACGACTAGAGTTTTTAATCCAATTGGCGTTACTATACCAGACTGAAAAAAATAACATAAAACAAAACAGAACAACGCGGATGGACAAGAAACTTCGAACCAAAGACAAAATACTGCAGGCCAGTATTGAGCTCTTTAATCAACAGGGTGAACGTGCAGTCACCACCAATCATATTGCAGCCTACCTCGGCATCAGCCCGGGTAATCTGTATTACCACTTCCGCAATAAAGAAGACATAGTGCGGAATATCTTCAAGGAATACGCCAAGTTACTGGAAAGCCGGGTGCAGCCGCCCAAAGGCCAGGCCGAAGCGCTGGACTCGCTGGCACAGTACCTGGATGTGGTATTTGAGTTGGTCTGGCGTTTTCACTTTTTTTACGCCAACCTGCCGGATATTTTGTCGCGCGACGCCGCTTTGCAGCAGGATTACCTGAATGTGCAAAAAGTAGTGCAAAGCCGGGTGGTGTCGGTGTTGCAGGCGCTGAATCAGGCCCAGGTGGTGGCTATTGAGGAGGCAGACATTCCGGATTTAGCTCATACCATTAAGATGGTGGTGTCCTTTTGGGTCAGTTACCTGAAAACCCAGTGCCCCGGGCATCAGCTGGACAAGCAACATGCCTACTGGGGGGTGCTGAAAGTTTTGCTGTTAGTGAAACCTTATGCCACTGAACAGTCTTTGCCACGTTTTGAGCGTCTGCAGCGCCATTTTACTGAACTGGCGGGGGAAGCGCCGCTTTAAGCCGGTTTCATTTCGAAAGGCTGCGACTGCAGCCTTTTTTGTTTGACTAGTCCGATCTGCCGCAAGCCACAACGCAAAAGGGCTGCAAGCCTGTGCAATCCTGATTACAATAGGCCCGCTTTTTACCAAAGTCCTATTACCCAAGCGGAGGGTCGCATGTCTACCACCCCATTCCTGGCGCACTTACAACAACAAATCGACGACGTGAAAGCCCAGGGTTTATACAAAGGCGAGCGTATTATCAGCTCGCAACAACAGGCTGCGGTGACAGTGGCCGGTGAGCAGGTTCTCAACTTCTGCGCCAATAACTATTTAGGTCTGGCCAACAGCCCGGACCTGATTCAGGCGGCACAACAAGGTCTGGATTCGCACGGCTTCGGCGTGGCTTCAGTGCGTTTTATCTGTGGCACTCAGGACATTCACAAAACGCTGGAAGCGAAAATCAGCGCCTTCTTAGGCACCGAAGACACCATTTTGTATTCCTCCTGTTTTGACGCCAACGGCGGTTTGTTTGAAACCATTTTAGGCCCGGAAGACGCGGTAATTTCGGATGCGCTCAACCATGCCTCTATTATTGACGGGGTGCGGTTATGCAAAGCCAAACGTTACCGTTACGCCAATAACGATATGGCGGAGCTGGAAGCGCAGCTGCAACAGGCTGATGCCGACGGTGCCCGCTTTAAACTCATTGCCACTGACGGTGTGTTTTCGATGGACGGCGTTATTGCCGACTTAAAATCCGTCTGCGATTTGGCTGACAAGTACAATGCCTTAGTGATGGTGGACGACAGCCATGCGGTGGGCTTTGTTGGTCAGAAGGGCCGCGGTACCCATGAATACTGTGGTGTACTGGACAGAGTAGACATTATTACCGGTACTTTGGGCAAAGCTTTGGGCGGCGCTTCAGGGGGGTACACTTCGGGTAAAAAAGAAATTATCGAATGGCTGCGTCAGCGTTCGCGGCCTTACCTGTTCTCCAACTCCTTGGCGCCCTCTATTGTCACCGCGTCCATGAAAGTACTGGACATGTTGGCCGACGGTGATGCACTGCGTGCCAAATTATGGGAAAACGCCAATTACTTCCGTGAGCGCATGAGTGCGGCCGGTTTTACCCTGGCCGGTAAAGACCACGCTATTATTCCTGTGATGTTGGGCGATGCCAAAGTGGCGGCTGAAATGGCGCAGCGCATGCTGGCTGAAGGCATTTATGTGGTGGGGTTCTCGTTTCCTGTGGTGCCCAAAGGCCAGGCCCGCATTCGTACCCAGATTTCTGCGGCGCACAGCAGAGCCGATTTAGACAAAGCCATTGATGCCTTTATCCGTATTGGCAAAGACATGGGCATTATTGCCTGAGGAATGATGATGAAAGCATTAGCCAAATTAAAAGCCGAACCTGGCATCTGGCAAACCGAAGTTGAGATGCCAACCGTTGGCCCCAACGACGTTCTGATTAAAATTAAAAAAACCGCTATTTGCGGCACTGACGTGCACATTTACAAATGGGACGAATGGGCACAAAAAACCATTCCGCATGGCATGGTGGTGGGCCACGAGTATGTGGGTGAAGTGGTGGATATGGGCTCGGAAGTCCGCGGTTTTGTGAAAGGCGACCGCGTGTCGGGTGAAGGCCATCTGGTCTGTGGTTACTGCCGTAACTGCCGGGCCGGCCGGGTGCATTTGTGCCGCAACACCATTGGTGTGGGTGTGAACCGCGAAGGCTCTTTTGCCGAATATCTGTCCATTCCGGCCTTTAACGTCTTTAAAATTCCGGACAATATTCCGGACAATATCGCCGCTATTTTTGACCCCTTCGGCAATGCAGTGCATACCGCCCTGTCATTCGATTTAGTGGGCGAAGACGTGCTGATCACCGGCGCTGGCCCTATCGGCATTATGGCGGTGGCGGTGGCCTGTCATGTCGGTGCCCGTCATATTGTCATTACCGATGTGAACCCGTACCGGCTGGAACTGGCGCGTAAAATGGGCGCGACCCGCGCTGTGGATGTCAGCCAGGAAAACCTGCAGGACGTGATGAAAGAACTCGGCATGACCGAAGGTTTTGACGTGGGCCTGGAAATGTCCGGTGTGCCTTCGGCCTTCCGCAATATGCTGGAGACCATCAACCATGGCGGCAAAATTGCCATGTTGGGTATTCCGCCGTCAGATATGGCGGTGGACTGGAACAAAGTGATTTTCAAAGGCCTGGTGATCAAAGGCATTTATGGCCGTGAAATGTTTGAAACCTGGTACAAAATGGCCAGCCTGATCCAATCCGGCCTGGATTTAAGCCCAATCATTACCCACGAAATGCCAATGGAAGACTTCCAGAAAGGCTTTGAAATTATGTGTTCTGGCCAGTCTGGTAAAGTGGTGCTGAACTGGAGCTAAAGGGTTAGCTGAGGGTCTTAGGGGTCAGGTCTTGTATTTTGCATTGAGTATGCACAATACAAGACCTGGCCCCTTTGTGTTTTGGCGGTAAAAAATTTTCGGTCTGTTGTCGAAAATACCTCTTGGCTGTCGACTAGAAGGGATGGTTGCATCATTCTGATGTGGCTCAATGATGAAGCGATGGAGAATACGGATGTCGAAAATGATTTTTGTCAATTTACCCGTCAGTCACTTAACCGCCGCTGTGAGTTTTTATCAGGCCCTGGGTTTTGTGCAAAACCCGCAATTCAGTGACGACACTGCCGCTTGCATGGTCTGGAGTGACAGTATTTTTGTGATGCTGCTGACCCATGCCAAATGGCAAACCTTTACCCAGCGGCCTGTTCCTGCCAACAGCAGCAGCGAAGTGATGCTGGCGCTGAACTGCGAAGACAAGGCCGCCGTTGATCATCTGTGCGCCGCCGCCAGCAGTGCCGGTGGTACAGCGGACGTGAACCCGATACAGGATTTGGGCTTTATGTATGGCCGCAGTGTGCTGGATTTAGATGGTCATATTTGGGAGTTTTTCTGGATGGACCCGGCTGCAACTCAGGGGTGATTGCTGTTAATCCCGCCGCAGTTCCCGACGCTTTTTAAAAATCTCGTTCAGTTGTTCTACTGTGGTATCGGGTTCGCAGGGGATACTGCTGCCGGTCCAAATGGCGTTTTTCCGCTGCTCCACAGAGGGCAGTTGCCAGCAACTGCCGTCTGCGGTTTTCACCAGCTCAGCACCATTGCTCAGTTTTTTAATGGTCCTGGCCGCAGGCCGGGTTGCTGGTGCTGTGGAAGGTGCTGTCAGCCGGGCGTCTTGTTTCGCCTGCTGTTCGCGAAAGCCTGGACTTGATGTAGCGACTGATCGTGTTGCTGAGGATAAAGCCCGGCTGGCCAGCGAACCCCGTGTGGCTGGCGCAGCGGGTGGTGTGACCTGCTTCAACGACCTGACTTCAGTGGCGGCTGTGGCTGCAGCTCTGGCTGGTGGCGTCGTTGCTTTGGTGGTTGGTTCAGGCCTTGTGCGGGTTTGGGGTTTTACTGGCTTTGCTGGTGCTGGTGCTGGTGCTGGTGCTGGTGTGGCGTGTTCAGTGACTCTGACCGCTGGCGGCAGTTCTTGAACTGCTGCTTTTGGCGGCGTATAGGTAAAGGCCTGAATGGGTTTTTTCGGGATAGTTTTTGGTGCGGTTGGGTAGGCAGACCACCACAGTCCCAGCACCAGCAGCAGGTGCACCCCTAAAGAAACCAGCCATCCTTTCATGCCACAACTCCGTTCAACGAATGCAGCTTGGACTGAGGGTGTGGCGGATAATTCCCTGTTAAATCAGATAAAAAGGGAGCCAATCGGCTCCCTTTTCGACCTGGGGTGCTTTAGACCACTGTGTTGTTCTGCAGCGCGGCAATACGTTTTTCCAGTGGCGGGTGGCTTAAGAACAACTCGCTGCTGGCAGTTTTGCTGGCGATACCAAAGGCCATCATGGACCCTTGCAGCTGGCTTTCGTGGTTGTGACGCAAACGTTCCAGTGCGGCCACCATGGCGGGTGCACCCACCAGGCGGGCAGCACCGGCGTCGGCACGGTATTCACGCTGGCGTGAGAACCACATCACAATGATGCTGGCCAGCACACCGAAAATCATTTCCAGAATAAATGTGATGATCATGTAGCTGACGCTGAAACCACCTTCGCTGGCGCTCTCTTCTTCGTCGCTGGAGCGGAAGAAGTTATCAATCACACCGGCCACCAGGCGGGCAAAGAAGATCACAAAGGTGTTCACCACGCCCTGAATTAAGGTCAGTGTCACCATGTCGCCGTTGGCCACGTGCGACACTTCATGTGCCAGCACGGCTTCCACTTCCTGCTGACTCATGTTGTGCAGCAAGCCCGTGCTGACAGCAACCAGCGCATTATTGCGGTTCATACCTGTGGCAAAGGCGTTCATCTCAGGTGAGTCGTAAATCGCCACTTCCGGCATACCAATACCGGCTTGCTGTGCCTGACGGCGCACTGTGTCGACCAGCCAGTGTTCTGTGGAGTTTTGTGGTTGTTCAATCACTACGGCCCCGGTGGAGCGTTTGGCCATCCACTTGGACATTGCCAGAGAGATAAAAGAACCACCAAAGCCAAACACAGCCGCCATCACCAACAGGCCACTCATGCTGCTGCGGTCCAGACCAAAGACACTGAACACAATGCTCAGCACCACACTTAACACCAGCATCACTGCCAGGTTTGTAATTAAGAACAAGAAGATACGTTTCATCATCAACCCCTTTTTGAGTTACTGAACGAAAGTTTATCCGAATAAAAGTTAAATAAAATCAGTTTTTGACGAATGAAATATCAGATAAGACAGAACGACTTGGCGCTGACGTTGAGATCAGTTATCATTTGAGAATTATTCGTATTTGGAGTCGCGGGCATGTGGGGTCTGGTTTTTGCCTTGTCGTTGCTGGCGTTATTCTGGTTGGGTCGTGGGCTGTGGTGGCATTGGTATGAGCCTTATGCCGAAGCGCGGCGTCTGAATTTGCAACTGTACCGGGTGAAACGGCAGGGCGCTTATCTGAAGCTCTGGTTACGGCATCCGGAGGGCGCTTTGTTACCCAAAGCCAGGGCTGGTCAGCATTTATTGTTATATGGCACTGATTTAGCGGGGAAAGCTGTATCGCGCGCTTATTCCATTGCCAGTGACTGTTCCCAGCGGCGTTATTACCAACTGGTGGTGAAAGCTGAGCCAGACGGCCGCTTGAGCCAGGCGTTGTTTCAAAAGGCGGAGACACTGGATACGGTGCTCTGTTCGTACCCCCGTGGCCATTTCAGCCTGAAACCGGGCCGCGCTCCTGTGGTGCTGGTGGCCGCTGGGGTGGGTATTACGCCCTTGCTGGCGATGGCGCTGCAGGCGATCCGGCAACGCCGGCAGGTGACGCTGGTGTACCAGGCGCGCAATCAGGCCGATTTGCTGTTTTATCCAATGCTGCGGCGTTTACCGGCATTCACACTGGTGCCTTGTCTGAGCCAGCCTGAGGCGGGCTGGGCAGGGAGGGCTGGTCGTATTGATGCTGGCCTGCTGTTTAAATTGGGTGGCGTTTCCGCCCAGTATTACTTTTGCTGCAAAGCCCTGATGACAGAGAAGCTGATTTGCGATTTGTCCATTCTGGGGGCGCATCAGTGCTTTAACGAACCGTTCAGTGCCGCAGCCAGTATCCAGAGTTTCAGTATTGAGATGGATGGCCACCAGGCGGACAGTATGGGGCAAAGGTCTGTGCTGGATGCGCTGATTGCCGCGTCTGTGCCCTTGAGTTATGACTGCAAAGGCGGCTCCTGTGGTTTGTGCAAAGTGCGGGTGCTCAGTGGTGAGTATAAACAGGTGCTGGATGCTGCTGTGCATTGTGGCGATGATGAAGTGCTGGCGTGCTGTATTCAGCCAACGTCTGCTTTGGTATTGACCAGCCTTGACGCTGAGGCCGGGGTGGTCAGTGAGCCGGTACCGCCGCTCACTAAAGCAGAACCAGCCTGAGCTGGTAATGCCAGTCAGTTAAGCGACTGGCATTGTTTTTTTGTGCTGAAGAATAGACATTTTCTTTGTCTTTAGCATGGTTGTTTCGCCTTTGGCGAGACACTTTCTTTTGTCTCGACAAAAGAAAGTGTCCAAAGCAAAAGCAGGCAGGACGCCTGCTTTAACAGCCGAAGGCTGGCCCGAAGGGGAAATTGGCAGGAGCCAATTCTAAAAGCGACCCGGTTCGGCTCGACAGCGCTTGCGCTGAACAGCTTTAGCTGGCCCGAAGGGAAGGACGCAGTCCGCATAAAGCCCGCTGAAAATTCAATGATTTGAGGCGCTGGCGTAACTCGCTCGGCAACGCCTCGCTCAGACACCCACCAGCTTAAAACCTCAAATCATCGTTTTTCAGCGGCTCGCCTCAACGGGAGCTTGGCTACAGTAGACGGATTTACTTGCAACAAATCATTGGACTGCGTGAATCCATCCAAAGCGAGGAAAGGCAAAGAACTAAGCAGACCCTGTGAGGGTGATTGCGGGATTTCGGTAAGCCAACCATTTGGCTTACCGCCGCCATCACGCCCTTTGCTCTGCAAAGGGCCGGACACCGAACAACACGCTGCGCTGCCCCCCAGGGATGGGTTTACGGCGTGGCTGCGTGGGCTTTGCCTTTTCCGCTGCATCTGAACCCACGAGTGAATAGATAAGCAGTTTTTGCATAAAAACTGCTTATCTGACTCGCATTAAGCCTGAGCTTGTTCTTTTTTCAATTTAACTGGCGCAGCGCCTGCTGCAGTGTCCGGACTATTTCTTCCGCTTTGCGCTGCAGCCGCAACTCGCTGAAAAGCATGTCGGCTTCGGGGTACTGCAGTTTCAGGTAGCTGAACCACTGTTTGATCCGGTTGGAATAATACAGGCCTTTGTCGCCGGCAATTTCGTAGTCGGAATACTGCAACAACAATTCAAGCACTTCAGGCCAGGGCATCGCCTGTTCCGCTGTGCCTGAGCGTGCAGCCACTATCTCTTTGGCTAAGCTTGGCCTGGCGAGCGCACCACGGCCCAGCATAATATCGGCGGAGCCAGATTGTTGCTGGCACAAAGCGGCATCGGCCGGTGTCCAGATCTCGCCATTGGCAATCACATTAATGGGCACCACGGCACGGATTTTTTCAATCCATGGCCAATAAGCCGGTGGCCGGTAGCCGTCTGCTTTGGTACGGGCATGCACCGTCAGCTCAGTTGCACCGGCTTCATACAAGGCGCGCGCATTGTCCAGTGTCAGGCTGGTGTCATCAAAGCCCAGGCGGATTTTGGCGGTGACCGGAAAAGCGGCGGGGACAGCGGCCCGCACTGTTTTGACAATCTGGTACAGGGTGTCGGTTTCTTTCAGCAGTACGGCGCCACCCTTGTTTTTATTGACCATCTTGGCCGGGCAGCCGAAGTTTAAATCCACACCGGGTGACCCCAGTTCCACCGCCTTCAGCGCATTTTCTGCCAGCCAGTTCGGATCTTGCCCTAACAGCTGGATTTTCACCGGCACCCCGGACGGCGTTTTTCCGCCCTGGCCCAGCTCAGGGCAAAGCCGGTAAAACACCCGGCGTGGCAGTTTCATATCCACCACCCGGACAAATTCAGTGACACACAAGTCGAAGCCACCGATACGGGTCAGCATATCCCGCATCAGGTGGTCGACCACGCCCTCCATGGGGGCTAAGACTATTCGCATAAGGGCTCGATGGCTGAGGGAAACTCAGTGGTGGTAACAGTTTGGCACTTCATGTTGGGCCAGGTAATCGCCTAAATCATGCAGGCTCAGCTCGTCCAGTTCCAGCAGGTCCAGCAGGGTAGTTTTGTACTGCTGCCATTCCGGATCCTGATCTGAGTCCAGCAGAACACGGTTTTCTTCCGTCATATGTTCCGCCAGTTTCAGCAAGGCAAACAGGCGTTTTTCATACAGGTCGTCCGATACCAGCATCAGGGCCGGGCTGTGGTGATAAGCAATGACATTGGCCAGCTCGGGCGCCAGGCCCCAGGACTGGGCAATCATATAACCCAACAGTTCATGGCTGGTTTCAAAATGCTGTTGTTCGCTTTCTGGCAGGCTGACGCCTTGCTGCAAGCCTTGCTTCAGTACTTTGGCGTAATCTGGGAACTGACCGGCAATCAGTGCCATACCGGCATTGTGGAATAACCCCAGGCTGTAGGCATCGTCCACTGTGTCTGAACCCAGTCGCAATTGCTGGGCAATCAACATGGCGGCATTGGCCACCTGAGTGGCACTGTGCCACAGGGCTGTGGTGAATCTGTCGGTTTTGCCCTGGCTCAGGGTAAAACGCAGCACCACCGAGCTGACCAGCTTGATCACCCGGTTCAGGCCCAGGTACTTGCAGGCATGCTCAACAGAGCTGACTTTACGGCGCAGGCCAAAGTACACCGAGTTCACAACTTTCAGCGTAAATCCGGCGATGCCGACGTCCTGATTGATCAGTTCGGCAATGCGGTGGATATTCGGATCGTCGCTTTCTATTTCGGCTTTAATCGCCAGTAACACGCCTGGCTGAGGCGGAATAGTAAAACCACTCAGTGCCTGTTCTACCACTGCCATATTGATTGCTTTGGCCATACCACAAACCTGTTCTGACGATTGAATGAAACAAAGCGCTTATAGTAAAAGCCCGGCGCTTAAAAAGCAAAAACGGCGCTGGTTTGACGCCGTTTTTTTAGCAGATTTTCTGACTCAGAACCGCTTTATGAATCCAGATAAGGCCGGCCGGCCATCATTTGTTTGGCCAGTTGCTGTTCGGCGTCGGCGTCGGACAGTTCCAGCTGTCCAAACTGCACATCAAACTGAATCAAATCTTCATCCGGCATCAGTTCGGCGATCAGCCGGTCCGGCACCTGGCCGACCTGGCGGTAGGCATTGATGGCCACTTGGGCGGCCTGTTCCATCAGTTGAAAAAACTGGCCTAACGGAAAACTCTGAAAAATAGGCGCATCCAGGTGAGCCCAACCCAATAAATCACCGCTGATACTGCCATCGGCATGGTCTGTGAACAGCATGGAGACGGCCGGGAATGGCGGGTTGTCTCCGCTCTGGTACTGCTCTGAGTGCTCTTCGCTGAATAGCAGTACATAACCGAAACCCGGGCAGCCTTCAGCGTCCATATCATCAAAAGCAGGATCGTAGAGAAGAATTAAAGAGCTGTCTGACATGGGCGGCTGTCCTCAGGCAAAAACGGCCCGCTATTCTATACGAGAGCGAGGCTGAGCTAAAGGTAAAATTTGAGCAATCTGGCGCTTTAGCCACAAATGAACCTTTCGGGTTTTCAGCGGGTCTGGGTTACTATAGCCAACGGACTTCAAGATGCAGAATTCAGCGGCGCTGGAACCCGCATCTGGAAGTGACTTGGGTATATGAGGCTAATTTCTTTGCTTTTAAGGTAAGTTATGACTGAATTTCAGCGTATTTCTGTGGCACAGGCCATTGAAAAAATCCAGCAGGACCAGGCGGTTGTGGTCGATATCCGGGATGAACAGAGTTTTGCCGCCGGCCATATGCAGGACGCTTTTCATCTGACCAATGGCAGCCTTGGCCAGTTTATGCAAAAAACTGAATTCAGCACGCCTGTGGTGGTGGTCTGCTACCACGGTAACTCCAGCCAGGGGGCGGCTCAGTACCTGGCCCAGCAGGGCTTTGATAGGGTGTACAGCATGGACGGTGGTTTTGAAGCCTGGCGTCAGACTCAGCCTTATGTCACAGGTTCGCATGATTAAACTGCTGGAGCTGAATTCACCTCAGGCCGCCCAACTGTTTGCCAGCTATTGCCTGACACAAGGGTTGCAGGTTCATGCCGTGCTGCGCTCATCGGCGCTGGCGGAGCTTTGGTGTGGCGAGTCTGAGCAGGCGCAGGTGGAGCAGTTGTGGCAGGAGTTTATCCGGCAGCCAGACCACCCGCGTTATCAGGCGGCGGCCTGGCAACAGGCGGAACCTGCCTTCACTGCCGGGCACTCCGGGCTTGCGGGTTACTGGCAGCAGTTATGGGCCCAGGGCGGAGTGCTGACCCATCTGATTTGGCTGGCGGCTGTGCTGGTGTTTGTCTGGCAGCAACTGGCCCCCTGGCAGGCGATTTCTGCGTTGCAGTTGCAAACTGGGGCAGGGATCTCGCTGGCTCAGGGCTGGCGCTGGCTGACTCCGGCCTGGCTGCATTTTTCCGGGGCCCATCTGGTGTTTAACCTGATCTGGGTCTGGTATTTGCTGGGGCCAGTGGAAAAACGTTCCGGTAAATTACTGGCGGGTGCTCTGGTGCTGGCTGCGTTGTTACCGTCCCATCTGCTGCAGTTTATGCTGGCGGGCCCGAATTTTGGGGGGTTATCTGGCTTGGTCTACGGCCTGTTTGGTTTTTACTGGATTTGCGGCTGGTTAAAGCCGGCCTGGGGTTATCAGCTCAGCCCGGGGTTAACAGGTTTTATGCTGCTGTGGCTGGTGGTCGGCTTTGCGGATTTATTGTGGATCCCGATGGCCAACTGGGCACATTTAGGTGGACTGATGGGGGGAATGCTGCTGGCTGCACTGCTGGCCATCCCAGGGCGGCGCTGACTCCGCCCTGGCAACAAGGTCAAGGCGGAGTTAAGACGGACCGTGATACAGGTACTTGCTGTACAGTACATCCCGGATCACATCCTGCCCGGTTTCTTTACGCATGACTTCTTTGAGCTCACTGAGCAGCTTTAAACGAATTTCTTCCCGGCCGGTCAGCGATTTGTGTTTGTCCGCTGTTTCTTTGCTCAGAATATCCACAATAATGTCAAGCAGCAGAGGTTCGTGGTGTTCAATGACTTCAATGTATTTTTTGTCGTTCAGCATCAACTGCATCGAAACACGGACATAACCCAGTTCTTCGGTGCTGGGAGTGACGTAGTTGGTCACAATGTCCGGGTCAAAGGGGTAATAGGCAATTTCAGCTTTGGGTTTGGCGTTGGCTGCATCCTGAGCGAATAACGGGCCTTGCACTGCCATTAAAACCGCAAAAATCAGCGCTCGTTTCATTCCGGTTTCTCTTTCATTTTTATCAAATAACTGGGGTGATCTTACCTGATGGCACAGAGTTAGGCTATCAGCGGCGGCAATTCTTTTGCTAATCTAAGCTGCTGTGTCGCATTTTTCCAGTCAGGAAAAACCTGCCCGCCCCACTGATTCGCTGCGCATCCTCTGTCTGCAGAGAACATCCTGGCGGGATCTGCTGATCCTGGTGCACAAAGCAGGGGATTTTACAGAGTTTTTTTGAGTTCAGCCGCTGTGCCTTGTTATGATGCGCGCCATTATGACTGCAGCGGAATAATGAATTGGACATGCAGCCACATTTTGTATTGCAGGGGCTTTGGCATCCTGCCCGCGCCGATTCAGTGCCAGCCCAGTATCAGCGCTGGCTGCTGGAGGCTGGTTCGTTGACTGCGTTGCTGCGTAAACACTGTCAGCATTTCTCACTGCAGCTGGTCTCCGAGCGCAGCACGTCCTTGCCACACGAATGGCAACAGCACTGGCAACAAGAGGCCGCCTTATGCCGTGAGGTGATTCTGTTGTGTGATGGTACACCAGTGGTCTATGCCCAAAGCTGGCTGCCGTTGGCGACATTGCATGAATTGCAGTATCTGGCCCAGCTGGGTGACCAGCCATTGGGCGACGTCATTTTCCAGCACCCTTCGTTGCAACGTGGCCCTATTGAAGTGGCATTCTGGCCTGAATTAGCCCTGCCACAACTTGGTGTACAGCAGCAGTTGTGGGGGCGGCGTTCAGTATTCAGCCTGTTGCAGCAGCCCCTGTTGGTGCAGGAAGTGTTTTTACCCGGAGTCAGAGACTTATGAAATGGCAATTGCAGCTGGCGCATTGGCCTGAGTACAAGCTGTTGATGCGGCTGGACAGGCCCATTGGCAGTTATCTGCTGCTGTGGCCAACCTGGTGGGCTCTCTGGTTGGCCTCCGCCGGTCATCCCGACTGGGGCCTGCTGCTGGTGTTCAGTCTGGGTGTCGTATTGATGCGCTCTGCCGGTTGTGTCATTAACGATTATGCTGATCGCCATTTTGATGGCCATGTGGAGCGAACCCGGTTGCGGCCGCTGGCGGCCGGGCGGATCAATGCACCGGAAGCGCTGCAGTTGTTTTTATTATTGCTGCTGGCCTCGGCCAGTCTGTTGTTGTGGCTGAACTGGCAGACCCGTTTACTGGCGCTGGTGGCCGTGGCGTTGGCAGTTTTGTACCCCTTTATGAAGCGTTTTACCTATTTGCCTCAGTTTGTGCTGGGCGCAGCATACAGCTGGGGCATTCCGATGGCGGCTATGGCCAGCCTGGAAACCGTACCAGGCTGGATCTGGGGGCTGTACCTGGCCAACCTGCTGTGGACTGTGGCTTACGACACCTTTTATGCCATGGTGGACCGGGATGACGATATCCGTATCGGCGTGAAGTCCACCGCTTTGCTGTTTGGCCGTTACTGCCATCTGAGTATTGCACTGCTGCAACTGGCTTTTCTGTTGCTGATGGTCTGGGTGGGCATGGCGACTGCATCAGGGACTTGGTATTACCTGGGTCTTGTGCTGATGGCGCTGAGTTTTGTTCATCAGCACTGGTTGGCTCACACTCAGGGCAGAGCGGGTTGTTTTCAGGCCTTTCTCAACAACCACTACAGTGGCTTGCTGTTGTTTTTGGGCATTGCGGCAGACGCACTGCTGGCCTGATGCCCTGTTTTGCCGCTAACGCGCCGGGTCAATCTGACCCTGAATACTGGTGTTGTGACGAAACCAGCCGGCAATGCTGTACCGCAGAGCCGCCGCGGGTTTGACTTCATGCGGAAAACGGCAGCTTTCAAACAGCACCAGCGTGCCGGCTTTGGGCTGCACAGTCTGCAGCAGCAGCTGCTGTTCATCATAAATCAGTAACTCGCCACCACTGTCGCAGTCATTCAGGTAACAGACGCTGGACAGCACCCGGTTCGAACGACCAGCAAAAGCATCCAGATGGGTAAGGTAAAAATCCCCTTGCTGATAACGGGCGTAATGGGCTTCAAAGTCCACCAAACCGAGGAAAAACCGGCGGTTCATCCACTGCTGCAGTTCGGCCATACGGGCCAGGTACGCCTGTTGCACAGGTTGCTGTTCAGACAGCCAAAGCGTCTGATCACGCCTTACCTGCTGGTTCAACTGATGTGAAGCGCTGCGGCCCACTCCGGCCGGGGTCAGGGGTTGCTGCTGTATGTCCTGATACAAAGCCCAGCACAAATCGGCAGGCAAAGCCTGGGGCAGTACCACATAACCTTGCTGATAAAAGGGGTCGCTTAACTGGTTCAGCCAAAGTTCCGGTTCTGGCCATTGGTAAGGGGTTGTCATAAGTGCAGAGCCAAAAAAAGCCGCCAGGGCAAGTGGCGGCTTTTTACTCAGTCTGCGCAGCGCTGTCAACTAGTACTGGTAGTAACTGGCTTTTTTCAGTAAATCGGCGGCGTTGATCCGGCCCGTGACGCATTGGTTAATATCAGCTTTACGCACCAGCCAGTAGTGGTCTTTGCTGTTGCTGCGACTGGATAAACTCAGCTGCAGTGAGACAAATTCATCGTCTTTCAGCTCACGCAGGCTGGCACCGTAGTCACAGAGGGTGGTCGTAAAGACCCCTCCCATTTTGGCCACCAGTTCGGCCTGACGCTGGGCGGCCAGTTTTTGTTGCTCTGCCTGTTTTCTCTGGTACTCCTGCTCCTGTGCCGTCAGGCTTTTTTGCAGTTCGGCCAGTTTGCTTTGTACTTGCTGTGCTTTCTGGTTGGCTTCGTTCAGCTCTTTTTGTTGCCCGCTGTCCAGTTTGCCCACTTTGCTCTGGAATTCGTAATCGCGTTTGGTGCGTTCGTAATCGCGCAGCTCACGTTCCAGGTCGCGGCGCTGATCACGCAAGTCGCGCAGTTTGTCGCTCTGGTCTCTTTGCTGTTCAGCCAGTGCTTCGGCGGCTTCGGCCATCTCTTCAATGGCTTCTTCGTCGATATTAAAACTGAACCCATCACCTGTGCTGACCACAGTCACAGCCTTGGCGGCCGGAGCACTGATCGCAGCCCCTGGAGGGGGTGGTGGCAGCGGGGCCAGAGGCGCAGTGGGGGCCAGCAGCATATGGCGGAACCAGCCACCACTGCTGTCAATTTTAAAAGCCACCCCCTGACCCAGCAGGTAGCTGTGGCTGACCCGGCCGACGCTGTGCTCTTCGCCGCCTAAGGACTTTTTCAGAATGTCCTGCATAATGCTCAGGTTTTGCCCCAGTTTGGGGTTCACTTCAGTGGCAGCCATGGCAGGAACTGCCAGAGCTGCAGCAGCCATCAGGCTGATAGTGCGCAAAGTTCTCATCGGTTTACCGCTCCGTTACGCTGTTGATTCGGGTCGATCGCATTGACATCCAGCCGTGCCTGGCTCGGCTGGTAGTTTTCCTGCCAGTAGTTCCAGTCGGCCTGACGTTGCTGGTTCAGGTATTCCACCAGTTCCAGCATGTCTGTACGGCGATCTTTGTTTTGTTGCTCAGTTAAATAATCTTTCAGCAAAATCAGCTGCGAGGCCTGTTGTTGCGTCGTGGAGTTCAGCTGCTGCTGCAGATAGTCATGTTGTTCTTTACGGTAGCTGGCCAACAGGGTTTCCAGCTGTTGTTGCTGAATTTGCTGCTGGTTGTTCCAGCTCAGCGTCAGGCCTGTTTCGCCCAACTGAAACTGCAGCGGCGATAAACTGACCACCAACGCCAGGCTGGAAAACGCCACGCTCAAACGCGGCCACCAGTCCTTTTTCGCCGGGCTGTTGCGTTGCCATTGCTGCTGGAACATGCTCAGCGTGTCCACGTCAGGCACTGGCGCATAAAAGGGCGCTTTGGCCTGACGCTCCAGCATCCGGCTCATCTGGAGCCGGGCCAGCCACTGCGGCTCCTGCTGCAGCTGTTGCTCACATTCGTCGGCGGTGATTTTCCCCGCCAGATAGGCTTCAAAAATTTGCTGACTGTTCGACATCTGCTAACTCCAACTGCGTACGCAGTTTATCTAAGGCCGCATAAAACCGGGATTTAATGGTATTGCTGGACAAGGCCAGCTGCTCAGCAATTTCATCAAAGGTAAAGTGCTGATAAAACCTCAATTCAACCACCAGCCGTTGTTCCGGCGGCAATAATCGTAACTGTTGCTGCACCAGCCGTTGAGTCTGCTGACCATAAAGTTGCAGCTCGTAACTGGGGGTGTCCTCGTCCGGGCAATCGTAATCTTCCGCCAGTTCCTGGTGATTTTTGCGTTTGCGCAGCATATCCATGGCTCTGTAGTTGGCAATGCCAAACAACCAGCTTTTAAAACTGCTGTCACCGCGGTACTGCGCCAGATTGCGGCACAGCACCATCAGTACGTCCTGCAACAAATCACGGGCGTCGTCCGGCGAGCCTAACAAACGCAGGGCGTAGTAGTACAAAGGCGCCTGGTATCTGGATACCAGCTGCTGCCAGGCTTTGGCGTCTCCCGCTATGGCCTTTTCTATTAATGTTTCGTCGCTGCGTTTAAACACGTTGTTTTTCGGATCCGCTGAAGTTGTTAGTAAGTCGGACTGGTGTGGTAAATAGTTTGGCGTCGGGCGAAAAAATTTCAGAATAATCAGAGAATATTTTCTAATTCACTGAGAAGTAAAGGAAATAAATATGCAAAAAACAAAAAGCCGGCCAGGCAGAGTGCCGGGCCGGTAGCAGGCTGAGTCTTGCTTAACTGGCTTGGTTCAGTTTGCGTCTGTACCAGAAAATGGCCGGCAGACCGATCAGAGTGGGCAATAACCAGGGCAACATCTGCCAGTATCCCTGCAACAGAGAGCTGAGCAGTACCCGGCCACCAAAGGCGCTGAACGCTGTGTAGGCAGCAATACCTGAGGCCAGCATCGCCACTGCATGTTCCACCAGCCAGGCGTTGGCTGTGGTGTTGCGGGCAAAAGTGTAACGCAGAATGCCAGCCGCTGTGCCGAGACTGATCAGCGAAAACACCAGCACCAAAGGCTGATAGGCACCCTGTTGCCGCAACACAGCAGCGCTGACCGCCACCAGCAGCAGAACTGGGCCCAGCACTGCCCAGTGACGTAACAGCCGGCGGTCCTGCCGGGTTTTCAGCGCAAGCTGAGCATGCCGGATCGTCACCCAGGTCAGCAGGCTGAGCAGAAACAAGAAGCTGTTCTGGTCCATCAGCCGCTGATAAAGCTGCGGCTCTGTCAGGGCTCTGGCCATCAGTTCGGGTTTGGCCGCCAATGGAGCTCCCCAGACCAACAAGGTCATCACAATGCCTGATGCGGCCACACTGTGCATACAGAGGCTGTAATAGTGGCCGGTTCTGCGATGCACGGCGCTGCCTTTTTTGCTGAGCACAGGCCACCAGAACAAGAGCAAAGCGGCGGTACCCAGAATGATATGTGTCAGGCTGACGGCCTGATAAAACATGGTCAGCATAGTCAAAACTCCCCTGTTGATTGGTTTTGTTCAGGCTACAGGCAACACCAGGCCGGCGCAGGTGCCGGAAGTCAGGATTTTTGCTTGTGACTTCTGGCCTATTGAGTGCCAAAGGGAATCAGGCATACTCCACGCATGCAATGGATAAAAACTTTAGGTTTGGATGTGCTGGCAGGGGGGCTGACCTGGTTGCTGGTCTTTCTGCTGAGCCTGTATTTAACGGCCTCGTCACCTGAGCTCCGGGCGCTTTGGCCTTTGCTGATCCCGTTATTTTTCTTGTACTGCGGTTGTTTTCTGCTGCTGACCCGGCAGGGGAGCCACTGTGCACCTGGCAGCCGGGCCGGATGGCTGCTGTATTTACTGCAGCTGGGCTCTGCCCTGGCACTGAACTGGTTGTTGCCGCTGGATTATCTGGCCATTCTGAGCATTATCTGGGTGTCGGTTCTGCCTTATTTCGTGCCGTTCCGTCGGGCACTGCTGATCACCTTTGGGCTGCTGTGCCTGTGGTTTGGTGTGGATGCCTGGCTGGAACAGCGGTCCTTGTGGATTTCCGCTTTGTTATACGGTTCTTTTCATGGCTTTGCCTTGCTGATGATGAAACAGACCTTGTCGGAACAGCAGGCCCGGCAACAGCTGGAGCAACAGCATCAACAACTGGTGCTGGCGCAACAATTACTTAAAGCCAGCGCCCAGCAGCAGGAACGCAGCCGGATAGCACGGGATTTGCACGATGTGCTGGGTCATCACCTGACCGGATTGAGTATTCATTTGCAAATTGCAGAGCACCAGGCCACCGACCAGGTCAAAGCCACAGTGGCCACCTGCCAGCAACTGGCCCGCCTGCTGTTGGCCGATGTGCGGGAAGCTGTGTCTGAACTGCGCCAGCACCGGGTGCTGGACCTGCAACAGGCCGTCAGTGAGCTGGCAGCGGCGTTGCCGCGTCTGCAGCTGACAACAGACTGGCAGGCCGAATTGCCACTGACCTCAGTGCAACAGGCCGAACAGGTGCTGCTGATTATCCAGGAAGCATTGACCAACAGCCTGAAACACAGCGGAGCCACTGAAGTGACAGTGATTTCGAGCGAAGATGAAGAGGCCGTGCAGTTGCTGATCCGCGATAACGGACGGGTGCAGCCGGGCTGGCTGGCCGGGAATGGCATGCGGGGTATGCAGGAGCGGGCTGCTTTGCTGGGGGCTGAATTGCAGTGCAGTGACTCCCAGGGGCAAATGCAGCTGTTGCTGCGGTTGCCGAAGGAGGCGCTATGATCCGGGTGTTGCTGGTGGATGATCAGACGCTGATCCGCGAAGGCATTAAAAGTCTGCTGGCCTTGTCCGGTCAGGTCAGTGTGGTCGCTGAATGCAAAGACGGTTCTGAAGTGGTTGCCGCAGTCCGGCAACATCAGCCGGACCTGATCCTGCTGGATTTGTCGATGCCAGTTTGTGATGGCATAGGTGCACTGCGGTTGTTACAGCAAGCCGGTCTGAACCTGCCGGTGCTGATCCTGACCACCTTTGAAGAACATGACCTGGTGCTGCAAAGCATTCAGCTGGGTGCCAGAGGTTATTTGCTCAAGGATGTGTCGTTGCAGGCATTGACTCAGGCTATCGTCACCCTGACCCAAGGTGGCAGTTGTTTTCAAAGCAGTGTGACAGAGCGGCTGCTGGCCGGGATCAAACCTGCCGCTATGCCTGCTGACCGCCATGACATCGACGCTTTATCTGAAAAAGAGCTGGAAATACTGCAGCTGATGGCCGGGGGCTACTCCAACAAAGAAATAGCCACAGCTTTGTACAAGTCGGAAGGCACCATTAAAAACCAAATCTCCAGTATTCTGATTAAACTTGGGGTTAGGGACAGAACCAGAGCTGTGTTACTTGGGCTGGAACTTGGTTTAATACAACAACGCTAAGCCGCTCATTTTGTTTGGATTTTGTCGTCTTTCCTTTTTTAGCCGCTATACTGGAAACCAACAGTTCTGTACGTGATGAAAGGCAGCCAGGGAAACGAGGGCATAGCGGTTGAGTTCTGAGTTCAAATCATCTTCTGGAGTTCCACTGCGGGCGTTTTTCTCCTGGCCCGTACTGGGGCTGTTTGTGTTGTTTGGTGCCTTGCTGATCCTGATTTCGTATTACAACGCCCATCAGGCCGCCAACAGCTATGCATCCCAATTAGCCAGACAAACCACGGCTCAGGTCAAACACCAGTTGGAACAGCTATTGTCTGTGCCCAGGCTGGCGGCAGAATCGAGCCGGCAAATGCTGCAGTCCGGTTTAATTTCATCCGGACAGACGGAGTTGTTGTCAGGCTTTTTCAACTGGCAAATGCAGCACTACCCGCAACTGACCTACTTATCTGTGGGCGCGGCCGATGGCCGTTACCTGGGGATTCAGCGCAATCCGGTGCAGGGGTCGATGACCCTGCTTTCGTCCTGGGATAATCAGCAACTGATGCGCAGTCAGTATGAACTGGACAAAACAGGCAAAGCTCAGGCCAGATTGCAGTCTCCTGCCCTGTACGATGCCCGGCAGCGTGAGTGGTTTCAGCAAGCTGTACGGCAAGGCAGGACCAGCTGGTATCCCTTGTATTCCTACCGGCATTTTAAAGGTCAGGGCATAGGGCTGGCCACACCCTGGTATGGTAACGACGGCGAATTGCAGGCGGTCGTTGCCGCAGATATCAGTCTGGACTGGTTACAGCAGTTTGTCAGCGAATTGGGTCAGCAGGTCGGGGCGACTATCTTTATCGTCAGCGAGGATCGGCAACTGCTGGCCAGCAGTCAGGTTCCGCCTCCCCAAACCTCAGTCGCCCCTTTGCTGGATGCCTTTGCTCAGGGAGGGCCAGTCCAGCAGCAGCTGCGTTGGCAGCAGCAGGACTACCAGACTTTTTTCCAGTCTTTCCAGGATCCCGCCGGGTTGCAGTTATCCATTCTGGTTCTGGTCAACAATCAGCAACTGATGCAGCAGGCGTATGCCAGCCAGCGCCAAAGTGGCTTGCTGATGATGGGGGCGGTACTGGTCTTTGCGTTGTTGGGCTGGTTATTGAGCCGGCAATTGTCGCAGCCTGTGATGGCATTAAAAGAATGGGCGCAACAATTGGAACAGGGCTCAGCCACCCATTTGCCTGTGCCTGAAAGTGCAGTAAGGGAAGTCAATGTATTAAGCCAGGCGCTGGCACAAATGGCACTGCGGCTGGACCAGTCATTTTTACAGCTGGAACAGCGGATTGAAGTCGATTCTTTGTCCTTGCAGCGCCTGTCGCTGGCGGTCAGTCGCACCAGTAATGGGGTGGTGGTACTCAATAGCACGGGGCAGATTGAATGGGTCAATCAGGCTTTTGAGCGGCTGGCCAGCCTGAGCCTGGGGCAATTGCAAGGACGGGCCTTCAGCCAGACGCTTGCGGAGGCCAACCCTGATGGCAAGCTGCTGCAAATGGAGCAGGCTTTGGCGCAAAGTAAAAGTTTTACGCTGGAATGCCGCTGCCAGCTTGGTCACAGCAAAGCCCGCTGGCTCAGTCTGGAGTGCGATGCAGTGCAGAATGAGCAGGGCGAAGCCGGAGGTTTTGTGATCCTGTGTCAGGATATCCAGAGCCGGAAAGAAGCCGAAGCCGCAGCGCAGGAAGCACAGCAACGCACCGAGCGGCAACGCAGTGCACTGACTCAGCTGGTGCTGAACGAAGCCGTGTCTTTAGGGGATCGCCTGGCATTTGCCCAAGTGCTGGCTAAAACCACCTCTGCAGCGGTGTTGTGCAACAGAGTCAGCGTCTGGATGTTGTCCGATGCCGGTGATGAGATGTTTTGTCTGGCACTGTACCAACAAGGCGGGCCTGTGCATCAGGACCAGATGGTGCTGCGAAAAAGTGATTTCCCGGTGTATTTTGACACCATAGCGGCCAAAGGCTGGATTTGCGCAGACTATGCCCAGACCGATCCGGCGACCAGTGAATTCAGTTCAGTCTATTTAAAACCCCTTGGTATTACCTCGATGCTGGACGGTGGCATTCTGCTGGCGGGCAAAGTGGTTGGGGTGGTGTGCCTGGAACACATTGGTCCGGCCCGGCAATGGCACAGTGACGAAGAAGCTTTTGTCAGTGCCGTGGCGGCGGTGATGGCACAAACCCTGACAGTAGCACAGCGCAAAGATGCTGAACAAATCAGTAAAGAATATGCCCAGCATACCCAGACTGTGCTGAATAACGTGGTGGATGGCATTATCACCATTGATGAAAGCGGCCGTATTGCCAGCGTCAACCCGGCCGCACAGCAGATGTTTGACAGCAGCGCCGACCAGCTGACAGGCCGTTATGCCACCGAATTGTTGTCGGCCAGTGCCCGGCAACAGCAAAAACAGGCTGCGTATTTTCCGCTGCCAGGCCAGGTTCCGGTGCTGGGTCAAAATCGCGAGCTGGAAGGGCAGAATGCCCATGGTCAGGTATTTGCCATGGAGCTGGCGGTCTCACAAATCCGCCGCCAGGGACGTTTACTTTATATCTGTACTGTGCGGGATATCTCAGACCGTAAACGGGTTGAGAAGCTGAAAAACGAATTTGTTTCAACCGTCAGCCATGAACTCCGTACCCCGCTGACCTCCATTGCCGGCGCTTTGAGCCTGCTGGATAACGGCATTGTGGGCAGTCTTGAACCTCAGGCGGCTGAACTGGTGCGTATAGCGCATAAAAACAGTCAGCGCCTGACCAGTCTGATCAATGATTTGCTGGATATCGAAAAAATAGCGGCCGGTAAAATGCAATTTGAGCATAAAGCGGAGTTGTTGTTGCCGCTGGTGCACCAGGCGCTGGAACTAAACCGGATGCTGGCACAGGAGAAACAAATCCGCCTGGAGTTTGCTGCTGGCAACAGCGAGTTACGCTCAGTACTGGATGCCAAACGTTTTATTCAGGTGCTGTCGAATTTTCTCAGCAACGCCATCAAGTTTTCGCCTGTTGGCGCGCTGGTGACAGTGCAGCTGGACGCAGCGGGTGAGCAGGCCAGGATTTCGGTGACAGATCGGGGCCCAGGCATTGCGCCGGAGTTTCATCAGCGTTTGTTTAAACGATTTTCCCAGGCAGATTCGTCCGACAGCCGCCACAGCAGTGGCACAGGCCTTGGCCTGGCGATTTCCAAAGAACTGGTAGAAAGCATGGGGGGCCAGATTGGTTTTTCATCTGAACCCGGCCAGGGTGCCACGTTCTGGTGCAGCTTTCCGCAGGCCGGTGCCAGTGTTACGGCAGATTGATACTGTTCTGCTGCTGCGAAGCCGGGTGCTCCAGTGATTCCAGTTCAATCTGAATGGCGTTACAGGAAATCTGAATTTCGTACAAAGACACCAATAAACTCAACATCAATGCGGCCAGACTGGCGGCAAAACTCCATTGGCCAGCGAGCTGCCATTGCATAAAAAGGCAAAACATCGACAGGGTACAGAGCACGAAACTGATCACGCCCCAGCGCTGCATGGAACGGATCAGAAATACCCGTTTGCGCAGGTTTTCAATCTGGCGTTTGGCCAGCTCCCGCACCTGGTTGCCTTCGCGGGTATTGAGCTGCCGGATCAGCTGGGCCAGCACCAGAAACCTGTTGGTGTACGCCAGCAGTAACAGCGAAATGGCCGGAAATAATAAAGCCGGGGTGGTGATCGTCATCAGCGATAAATCCATAAAAAACTCCAGTTCAGCAAACAAAGCAGCCATCACTGGCTGTCCGTTGGGTTTGGCATAAACTTCAGCTGTTGTGTATGATGCCAGCCGATAGCGGCACGGAGTCTCCAGCATGAAACAAAAAGCCAATAATTTCCAGATGATGCGTGAACTTGGGTATTACCAGCAGGCGGCCATTGCGGCGGCTTTACTGGAGCGTATGTTGCCGAATTACCAGCTGTTTGCTGAAGTCACTGAGTTTGGGGATGCCAAGTTATGCCGCGATATTCTGAATATGGTGTGGGAATGGCTTTTTGTCCGTCGGGTCAAAATTAACTTTGAACGGCTGGCGGAAGAGCTGGAACTGGCCACCCCGGATCAGGCCAATTTTGACCTCTTCGGTGTCTATCCGGCCATCGACACCGCGACGGCATTGGACAGTATGCTCAATGGTATTTCCTCTCAGGACGCCGCTGAATTTATCAATGTGGCCAAAATTTCTCAGGCCACAGTGGCGCGGCTGATTGAGTGGGAAGCGGAAGCGCTGGAGATCAGCTCAGAAGCTGAACTGAAAAAGCATGTTCGGGACCACGGGCTGATGCAGTATGAAATGGATTGTCTTGCTGAACTGATTGAGCTGGTGCGTCCTATACAAAGCTTCGAGAAAACCGATGTACAGCGGCTGAAGGCTTGGGTAAAGGAACAAGGTCTGACCAATCTGGGTATGGAGTTTAGTACAGAAAATAATCAATCCGATCAGTGAGTTTTAGGTACTATTAGTTTAACTAATTAAAAAACCTTAAAAAATTTTGTTGCGCGAATTTTATTCGCTATTTACAATGCGCACCGCTCGAAAGGCAAGTCTCCCGAAAGGGAGTACACGCAAAGCTTCAGGTCTAAGGGGAAACCTATGATGGCTGGGCTGCCGTAACCAGGAGGTTATGTAGGACGCGCATCCATCAGATTACTGATGTCCCAAGCTCCTCCTTTCGTGTTTGCTGATATCACAGCAGCGGCTTTGTTGCTGTAGCAGTAGTCAGCCTGAACAACCATGAATCTGCCTGAAATCAGGCTTAGCTTAATCCGGAGCTTTTGACATGAAATTCAAATTTGTTGCTTTAATCGCTGCTGCTGTTGCTGCCCAGTTCGTTGCCCCAGAGGCTTCTGCCAACGACCAGTTAGCTCAGTCTATCTGTGCTTATGTGGCAGACAACAACAAAAACAACCTGCGTAAGACACTGTCTGACAACCGCATGCGTTTAAAAGCTGTGTATGACGGCATCAGCTGTGATGGTTTACCACTGGTACGTTTTGCCATTAAAAACAACGCTGCGGATACTGCAGAATTCATCATCAAGCAGTTACCGAGCAGCCAGGTTGCTCAATCAGGTGACATTGAATGGGCAAACAGCAACGGTTTTGCTGCGTCGCCTATCCTGGAAGTGATCAAAACACGCAGCGCCAGCTAATTCAGCCCGGTGTGACAAAAAAGCCATGCGATTGCATGGCTTTTTGTTTTTTACTCTGCGGCTTGCCATAAACGATAAGCCAGCTGCCCGGCTATTTTTTCCTTCAGCAAAGTCCAGCCTGCAGGTATGTCCTGTAATGTCAGTTCTTTTTCGGTTTCCAGATACACCAAAGCGCCGGGTTTTAACCAGCCCTGGCTGGCCAGTGCCTGGCAGGTGGGCAATGCCAGCTGTTGCCGGAATGGCGGGTCAATAAACACCAGGTCAAATTGAGTGGTGGCAGGTTTTTGCAGCCACAGCAGCGTATCGGTGTGGTGCACTGCACCTTCGGAGCTGTTCAGGCTTTGCAGGTGTTTTTTCAGCAAAGCGGCGGTTTGGGCGTCTTTTTCCAGCAGCAGAACCGAAGCCGCGTAACGGGACAAGGCTTCCAGCCCCAGACTACCGGAACCGGCAAAGCAGTCCAGCACGACCGCACCGGCCACATCCTGCATCAGCCAGTTAAACAGGGTTTCTTTCACCCGGTCTGAGGTGGGTCTGAGCCCTTGGGCATCCAGCACCGGCAAACGCCGACCTTTCCAGCGGCCGCTGATCAGCCGGACATAACCAGGCCCCTGGTGGGAGGGGCTGTTTTTCTGGCGGGTTGTTTTCATTGAGTTTTTGCCCTGCATCTTAAAGATGGTACTATAAGCGCCGATTTTACCTTAGTTTCCAATCTTCTGGCATCGAGCTTTATGACTACGCAAAATAAACTGTTTTCCTGGCTGGGGTTTGGCAAAAAGCCACAGAATGAACAGCCCAAAACTGTTGACGCTGAACAAGACAAAGCCATTCAGCCCGAGCCCAGCAGTGACGCCACAGTGCGTGTGGCAGAACCTCAGGTGGAACAGGCAGTGCAACCAGAGCTGGTTGCAGAAAAAGAAATTTCACCTTCCATTGACACTGAATCGGCCGCAGCGCTGCCCGCTGCCGCAAACCAGCCCGAAGCCGCAGCCAGCACCGCCGCCGCCAAAACCGGCTTTTTTGCCCGCTTGCGTCAGGGCTTGAGTAAAACCAGTCAGAACTTAGGTAATGGCCTGGCCAGCCTGTTCAGTGGTAAAAAAATTGACGATGAGCTGTACGAAGAGCTCGAAACTCAGTTGCTTCTGGCTGATGTGGGTGTGGAGACCAGCCAGAAACTGATCAGGCAACTGGTGCAACACGCGGATCGCAGGCAACTGCGAGACGCGGACGCTCTGTACGACAAACTGCAGCAGGAAATGGCCGACATGCTGCAAAAAGTGGAACAGCCGCTGCAGCTGGATGGCGCCAATGGCCCTTATGTGATTCTGATGGTTGGGGTTAATGGGGTCGGGAAAACCACCACCATCGGCAAGCTGGCCCAACAGTTTAAGCAACAGGGCAAAACGGTGATGCTGGCGGCTGGCGATACTTTCAGGGCTGCAGCCGTCGAACAGCTGCAGGTCTGGGGCGAACGCAACCAAATTCCGGTGATTGCCCAGCACTCCGGTGCCGACAGTGCTTCGGTAATTTTTGACGCTTATCAGGCGGCCAAAGCACGGAATGTGGATGTGTTGATTGCCGACACCGCCGGTCGTCTGCAAAACAAAGCGCACTTAATGGAAGAGCTGAAAAAGATTGTCCGGGTGATGAAGAAAATCGACGATGCAGCGCCGCACGAAGTGATGCTGACGCTGGATGCTGGCACAGGCCAGAATGCGCTGAGCCAGGCCCGGTTATTTAAAGAGGCGGTGGACATTACCGGCATCAGCCTGACCAAACTGGATGGTACCGCCAAAGGCGGGGTGATTTTTGCGATTGCCGACCAGTTCAGTCTGCCTATCCGTTACATTGGTGTTGGTGAGGGCATTGACGATTTACGGGTGTTTCACAGCCAGGACTTTATTAAAGCCTTGTTTAACCGGGATCTCTGAGCATGTTGCGTTTTGAACAGGTGACCAAAGGATACAGTGGTGGTTTTGTGGCCTTGGACCGGGTCAGCTTTGAGCTGGAAAAAGGCGAAATGGCGTTTTTAACCGGCCACTCCGGAGCAGGTAAAAGTACCCTGTTGCGTTTAATCAGCCTGATCGAAAGACCAAGCGCAGGGAAAGTCTTTATTAACGGCGTGGACCTGAGCAAAATCCGTCAGCGTCAGGTGCCTTATATACGTCGCGATATTGGCATGATTTTTCAGAACCATAAGCTGTTGATGAACCACACAGTGTTTGACAACGTGGCTTTGCCTTTGGTCATTGAAGGCTTCAGTGGTAAAGATATGGCCAAGCGGGTGCATGCCGCGTTGGATAAAGTGGGGCTGCTGGATAAAGTCCGTTGCCTGCCTCACACCTTGTCTGGTGGAGAGCAGCAACGGGTTGGCATTGCCCGTGCCGTGGTGAACCGTCCGCCTCTGTTACTGGCAGACGAACCGACCGGCAACCTGGATCCGGAGTTATCCAAAGAAATTATGGGTGTGTTTGAAGCCTTTAATCAGGTAGGGGTGTCGGTGCTTATCGCCAGCCATGATTTAAGCCTGCTGGCGCGTATGCGTTATCGCACCCTGACGTTGCGCAGTGGCCGCATGATTAACGACGGTCTGAGCTGGGGAGCGGACGAATGAGTATTCTGTTCCAGGGCCGGGCCACAGGGGCCACTGCAGCGAAAGTCAGCCTGTGGCGTAAGTTTGTGATGTTTTGGGTGGCACATTTACGTCAGGCGGTCACCAGCCTTGGCGAAATCTGGCTGACACCTGCCTCCTCTTTGCTGACTGTGGCCGTGATTGGCGTCAGCCTGACTCTGCCTGTGACATTGCATCTGGTGGTGAAAAACCTGCAGCAGGTGGGGCAGGGGGTCGACAAAGCGGCACAAATCAGTCTGTTTTTGCAGCAGGACACCAATGAAACCCAAATTGCGGAGTTGCTGGCGCTGCTGCAGGCTGACCCGCAGATTGCGGCAGTGGCGTTTATCGATAAAGGTCAGGCGCTGACCGAGTTCAAACAAAGCTCAGGTTTTGGTGATTCACTGGATTATCTGGACGACAATCCCTTGCCTCATGTGGTGCTGGTCACTCCGGCTGATACCTCAGCTGCTGCTGCATCCGCGTTGTTAAAACAGCTGCAACAGGAACGTTATATTGAAATAGCCAAGCTGGATATTGGCTGGCTGGAGCGGCTGGACGCCATAGTATCGCTGGTGCGTCAGGCGGCTGTGGCCGTGGCCCTATTACTGGTGTTGGCCTTATTGCTGGTGGTTGGCAATACCATTCGTCTGATGGTTTTAAGTAAAAAAGACGAAATTGAAGTGATGAAGCTGGTTGGTGCCACGGATTCTTACATTCAGCGGCCCTTTCTGTACACAGGGATCTGGCTGGGGTTATTTGGCGGCGTGCTGACGTTTCTGATTGAAGAAGTACTGATGTGGTGGCTGGAGCAAGGCATTGCCAGGGTGACCCAGTTGTATGAAGGCAGCTTTCAGTTGCAACCTATGAGCCTGGCTGAATTGGGTTACCTGCTGCTGGGAGCCATACTGCTTGGTCTGCTGGGGTCTTACCTGGCGGTGCGCCGTACTATTATGCAGATAGATGCGGCAGGGGTTTGACCCCGGCCGCTTTTGCGGACACATTTTTTAACGCACTTTCAACAGGCTCTGACCCCATTCCACCGCTTCCAGATACACCCGGTTTAAATCCACGCCGGCTGGCACCAACGCGGCCGATAATTTAGTTTGCTGTTGCCAGAGGCCTTGTTCAAAGGTGGTTTGCAATTCCAGATAACGCGCCAGCGTGCCCTCGCCTTGCAGCAAAGCGGCTTTAATTTCATCCAATAAAGGTAATTGGGAGAGTAATTCGTCCAGTGGTTGTTCCAGCAGGGCATCGACCAGCGAAAACAGGCCAGTCAGAAAAGCGGCAGGCGGGTTTTCCTGATCGCCACGAATGGCCGCTAGCTGGTCACAGAAACGGGCCCGGATCAATGACATCACCAAGAGCTCGTCAGATTGCCCTTCGGCCAGGTTCGCCAAAGCCAGCAACGAAATAAATTTTTTCAGCTCTGCTTCACCCATATAGACCATGGCATGTTTCAGTGAACCAATGGTTTGCTTACGGGCGAAATTGGCGCTGTTGATGAAACGTAGCAGCTTATAGGACATATCCAGGTCGCGCTGCATAATGCCGGCCAGCTTGTCAAAATCCAGCTGCACTTTACTGGATTCACTGATCAGGGTCAGCAGATTGAGCTTATTTGACCCCAGCTGTTTGTGTTTCAGCATTTCAGGGCGGGCAAAGAAATAGCCTTGGTACAGGTCGAACCCCAGCGTTTGCAACTGGGCAAATTCTTCAGCGGTTTCGACTTTTTCGGCCAGCAAGGTCAAGGCATAGGGCCGGACCCGTCGCAAGTAACGACTGATTTCCAGCACATTAAATTGCCGGACATCAATTTTCAGAATATGCACATAAGGTAAGAACACATCCCACTTGGGATCAAAATCATGGTCGTCCAGCGCCAGCCGATAGCCCATGTTATGCAGCTCTTTGCAGGCGGTCAGCAGTTCATCACTGATCTCGACAGTTTCCAGAATTTCAATGACGATGGCGTTTGGATCAATAGATGTAGGGAAATGGTGGATCAGGGTATCGGCAGAGAAGTTAATAAAAGCCTGTTTACCACCGGTGATTTTTTCAACCCCCAACATCAGGTGGTGTTGCGTAATCAGCTTGGAGGTGGCTTCGTCGGCATTGATATTTGGAAAGCTATTCTCGATTCCGTCTCTGAACAACAGCTCATAACCTGTTACTTCTTTATTCTGATCAAAAATGGGCTGTCTGGCCACATAACAATACATCGTACCGCCTCAGTTATGTTTATTGGTTGAGTGTATATGCTGAGAAGAACTCTAAATTTATCGTATTTCCGGACAGCTACACTCTATATGAGCAGATATTATTAAAATAGCAGTATTAGAAAATTTGGATCTTAAAAGCTGGCAAAAAATATTTAGCACTCTCCGTTAAAGAGTGCTAATATCGGTCGCAATTCAGAAATGAAAGGGGTTTTAAATGACGCAAACAGCTCAGTTGATGACGCTGACAGTGGCCGGTAGCGGCAGCCTGGAAGCTTATACTCATGCAGTCAGTTCCATCCCTATGCTCAGCGCCGAAGAAGAACGCGCTTTAGCCGAACGTTTACATCAGGATGGCGATCTGGAAGCGGCCCGCCAGCTGATTATGTCGCATTTACGCTTTGTGGTGCATATTGCGCGCAGTTATTCAGGTTATGGATTGCCAATCAGTGACTTGATCCAGGAAGGTAATATTGGCCTGATGAAAGCAGTCAAGCGCTTTGACCCTTCGGTAGGTGTGCGGCTGGTTTCTTTTGCAGTGCACTGGATCAAAGCAGAAATTCATGAATTTGTGCTGAAAAACTGGCGTATTGTCAAAGTGGCAACGACCAAGGCTCAGCGGAAACTGTTTTTTAACCTGCGTAAGGCGAAAAAACACTTAGGCTGGTTCAGCAAGGAAGAAGTGAAAAACGTAGCCGAGTCCTTAGGGGTGCCGGAGCACGAAGTGCTGGAAATGGAAGCCCGCATGAGCAACCATGATATGCCGTTTGATGCACCGGACGATGACGACGAAAGCTATACAGCGCCGGTGTATTACCTGGAAGACAAAGGCTCTGATTTAGCCAACCGTATTGAAGAAGACCAGTGGGACAATGCTGCAGTCGACCGTCTGCAGGCCGCTGTCCGCACTCTGGACGAGCGTAGTCAGGATATTATCCGGGCTCGCTGGCTGGACCAGAACAAAATGACACTGCAAGAGCTGGCCGATCGTTATCAGGTGTCTGCGGAGCGGGTGCGTCAGCTGGAAAAAAATGCGATGAAAAAACTGCAGGCGGCTATGGCAGCCTGAGCCAAACAAAAGTAGATAGTGAGAGCCGGCGACCCGCCGGCTTTCTTGTTTTTCAACTTGCCGCTTGAAGTTCAGCATTGTCGGTGTCGGAGTAAAATCAGACTTCATTTCTCAGCCTCATCCGCTTTTCAATGGGTTCCAAAAAAAGCTATAACTTTGTCTTTAACTTGGGTAAGCTAAAATCGAAGGACGCTAAAGACGACGCAATGGATTGGTTATCAAGGCTTTTTTCGTTGCCATCTCCTGCCTGTTTCCTGGCTTTGCTGACTCTAATTTAGCCGACTACTGGACTCGCTCATTATTTCTGTCCGCTGCAACTGATCGCAGCAGAACTGAGGGGAAAGGGCGATAAATAATCTCGCTTAACAGGAGTGAATATGCAGCTTGATGATTCGAAGGTGAGGATTTTCGCTGGCTTGGTTATGTCGTTTGGACTGGCGGGATGTGGCGGCGGAGGGGGTGATGCAAAGGCGGCTGTGAATTACCAGGTCAGTGCCAGTGCGGGTTTGGGTGGCAGCGTGTCCCCAGTCAGCGTCAATGTACAAAGCGGGCAAACAGTGACTTTTACGTTGACTGCTGAAACTGGTTACAGCATAAGTGCCGTTAGTGGTTGTGGGGGCAGTCTCAACGGCAATATTTTTACCACCGCTGGCATCAGCGGTGCCTGCAGTGTGCAAGCCAGTTTCAGTTTGGATAGCTATAGTCTGACGGCCAGTGCTGGCGCCGGTGGCAGCATTAGCCCAGCCTCAGTTAAGGTGAATCATGGCCAAAGCACTAGTTTTACCCTGAACCCGGCAGCAGGTTATCGTATTGATTCAGTGACAGGGTGTGGTGGCAGCTTAACAGGTTCTGTCTACACCACAGCCAATGTGACTGCCAGTTGCCAGATCCAGGCCAGTTTTGCCTCACAGGATTTTGTTGTAACAGCTACTGCGTCAGAAGGCGGAACTATCAGCCCGGCTTCACAAAGAGTAGCGGTTGGTGTGCCAGCTATTCTGACATTGACTGCTGACCCTGGTTACCACATTGGTATTGTCCAGGGTTGTGACGGTTCATTAGATGCAGAGCAATACCGGATCGAGTCAGTTCATCAGGACTGTACCGTGACAGCGAATTTCATTGCTGATACTTATACCTCGGCAGGAACCCGCAAGCTGAACGATACAGGTATCAGCCTTTGTGCCAGCGAAACGCAGACCAGCCTGCCTTGCCCGGTGCCAGAAGCGGCTGGACAGGATGCTGAGTATGGCCGCGATGCTCAGGCAGCTAAACAGCAGTTGGTAAAAGCAGGTGCAGGGGAAGCCGGTTTTGACTTCAGTAAACTCGGAGTAAATGGCGAGACACTGCCTGATGATGCTGCGGTATGGAGTTGTGTGCGAGACAATCATACCGGGCTTACCTGGGAAGTAAAAACTGCCGACGGAGGCCTGAGGGATCAGCAACACAGATACAGCTGGTATCAACCCGATCCTGAGGTGAATGGAGGCTATGCCGGCAAACAAAATGCAGGTCAATGCAGCGGCAGCAGCTGTGACACTGCGGCTTTTGTGCAGCAGATCAATCAACAAGGGCTTTGTGGCCATTCAGATTGGCGCTTGCCGGACCGGATCGAGCTGAGTAGCATTTTGTACCATGCGGGCCAGCCACCTCTGGTCGCTCCTGCGTATTTTCCGAATACGATGTCAGGTTTGTATTGGACTGCTGTGCCCTTCGCGCAGCTGGATGACACTGGCGTTTTATCCTCGGCCTGGGTGGTTGATTTTAGTAACGGCAGCTTGGTATCAAGGTTGAAAAGTAGCGAGTCGACGGCAACGCCCTTTGCCCATCTGCGGTTAGTGCGGGGTGGGCAATGAATAAGGCAAAAGGCAAAACCAGGAGAATAATTTCGATGAATACAGCGTCGTTTTGGTTATCTGTGCTGAGCCTGGCTGGAGGCTTCACTTCCGCACAGGCTGTCGAAGCTATGTGCAATTATGAGAATGGGGCTGTTGTAGCCAGTACCCCCTCTGTCGATTTTACTGTGCATCCGGATGGCACCGTCACGCACAATAGCACTGGTCTTATGTGGATGCGTTGCAGCCTGGGTCAGCAGTGGGATGGAATGACCTGCTCAGGCCAGTACCAACATGTATTTAGCTGGACTACTGCTTTAGCTGCTGCGGAAGGCGAGGTATTTGCCGGCTATAGTGACTGGCGGTTGCCGAATAAACATGAACTGGCGTCTATCGTCGAGCAGCGTTGTCTTTACCCCAGTATCAATAGCCAGATATTCCCTCAGACTCATAACAGCTGGTATTGGACATCGTCCCCTGTAGTTGTGAATGGTGTGGTGAGGGGTTGGCCTGTCTGGTTTACCACGGGCATGGTGATACAAAGCTGGGATGAAGGCGAATCTGGCGCTGGTATCGGCGGAGTGATCCGTCTGGTGCGAACTGCCCCATAAAGTAAGGCATCCGCCGGTTGACTACCGTGGCCATGCTATTGCAACTCAGGCCCCGGGTCCGCTGCCTAGCTGGTAAAAAGGCAAGGGGAGAACCTGAACCGCTGTCGGGTTGGTTTTCGGCTGATAATGCTGATACAGCGGTACACTGGCTTCCTGCTTTGCAGGCAGAGTCAAAGGATTGAGTAATTCAGGTATGGCGTATTCAGGTTGCAGTGCCTGCTCCTGCTGCAGGATCACCTGGGCGGCCATGGTCTCAGGCATCAGGGGTTGATTGGTCGCCTTGGATTCTGTCGTCGGGTGTTGTTCTGTTGTTGCCTGCTGAGCTATTGCCTGATGCACAGGCAGGCTTTGATTGGCCCGTACCAGTGGGTAATCTTCAGGTAACAGCGCTGACAAAGGCACCAGTTCCACTCCGGCCCTGGCAATGCTGGCCAGGTTCTTTTGCAGGTACTGGTAAGTTTCCGGGTAAGGGTGGCCTATCGCAATGGCCTGCTGATGTTGTTTGGCCAGCTGCAGTGCCTGCTTAAATTGTTTGTCCAGTGCAGCATAGCTGCGGTCATTGTCCAGAAAAACCTGACGGGTCAGCAAGGGGACCTGATGCAGACTGGCGTAACGGGCGGCCGTGCTTTTGGCGGTGGTTTTGCTGTCGAGGAAAAACAGTTTTCGCCGTCCCAAATAGGCCAGGGTCCAATCCATTACCTGATGCTGCTCGGTAAAATAGCTGCCCATATGGTTATTCATGCCAATGGCCTGCGGCACATCAGCAAAAGCGGCATCCAGCATCTGCTCAATTTGCTGTTGGTTCATCGTCACTTTCAGGGCATTTTTGCTTAAGTCGGCGCGGCGGGCCGATTCCATCGGCATATGCAGAATCACGTCCCGGCCTTTTTGCATTGCAGCCTGCGCCATGGCGGTGCTGTGACGGGTATGGGGGATCACGGCATAAGTCAGAGGGTAATCCAGCTCCAGCAGGCGGTAATCGGTCTGGTGGTACCCTATATCGTCAATCACGATCACCAGTTTGGCCTGAGCCAGCGCCAGTGTTGACCAACAGAGAACGGAACATGCCAACAGCCATTTCATCTGTTAACCCGCCCTTTTCTGTAACCAGCTGACCGGGTTAATGGCGCTGCCTTTTTGCCGGATCTCGAAATACAGGCCACTTTGCGCCTGGCCACCACTGGCGCCAACCAAAGCCACAGCTTCCCCGGACGCCACGGCTTCACCTGGTTTTTTCAGCAGCGCCTGATTATGACCATACAGGCTCATGACCCCACTGCCATGGTCGACAATAATGACCCAACCATACCCCTTCAGCCAGTCAGCATACAGCACTTGTCCGGCCGCGACCGCTTTCACCTGTGTGCCTTCAGCGGCGGCGATCAGAATGCCGCGGGAGCTGACACCAGCAAGGCGCTGCTCGCCATAACTTTGCAGTATGTCGCCCCGTACAGGCCAGGGCAGGTTGCCTTTGGTTTTCGGTATATCCAGCCGCTGTTTGGCGGCCAGCGCTGCCGCTTTCAGTTTGCTCAGGGTGCTTTGCAGGCTTTGTTCGTTTTGCTTCAGGTACTCCAGTTGCTGTTGGTTGCTGGCAAGAAAAGCCTGAATTTTTTTCACTGACGCCTGTTGGCTGACGCGGGCCTCTTTCAGTTCCGCCTGTTGCTGCTCCAGCTGTTGCTGCGCCAGCTGTTGCTCCTCAGTCCGGGACTGCAGTTGCTGCTGCACCTGCTGCAATTCAGTCGCGGTCTGATTCAAGGCTGTCAGGGCGCCGGTGCGGGCTTTATTCAGGTACTGATAATAAGTCAACACCCGCTCCAGTTTTTGCTGGTCATCCAGGTTCAGCAACAATTTGCTGTAATCATGCTGACCAGCGACAAAAGCGCCACGGATTTGCTGGCTCAGCAAGGACTTTTGCCGTTCAAACTCTTGCTGCAGTTGGTGCTGCTGCACCGTCAACTGTTGTTGCTGCTGCGTCAGTTCAGCCAGTCGTTGTTGACTGCTGCGAAGCTGCGCTGCCAGTTTCGCCAGAGACTGATCGGCCGATTTCAGCAACTCCTGTGCTTTGGCAAAGGCGTGTTGCTGCTGCTTCAGTTCTTTTTCGGTTTGCTGGATTTGGTCTTTAAGCTGGTTCAGCTCCTGCTGCACTTCCTGTTGTTGCTGGGCGGCCAGAGGGGCAAGCAAACCAAAGCAACACAGCAGAGCCAGGCCCTGCTGTGTCAATGTATGGACAACGGATACTTGCATCAGTGGGTTTTCATCAGCACTTTGCCGGTCATTTCTGCAGGCACAGGCATGCCCATCAGATGTAACATAGTCGGGGCTATATCACTTAAAATGCCACCCTGAATTACTTCGGCCGGCCGGCCAACATAAATCAGAGGCACCGGATCGCTGGTGTGGGCGGTATGGGCCTGGCCAGATTCCGGATCCATCATTTGTTCGGCATTGCCATGGTCGGCGGTAATCAAACATTCGCCTCCCACTTGCTGCAGCGCTTCGACCACCCGGCCAATGCAGTGATCCACGGCTTCCACTGCGGCAATGGCAGCGCTCATCACACCGGTGTGACCCACCATATCGCCATTCGGGTAGTTGCAGATAATCACATCAAACTCGCCACTGTGGATGGCACCAACCAATTTGTCAGTCAGTTCTGTTGAGCTCATTTCTGGCTGTAAATCGTAGGTTGCCACTTTCGGCGACTCCACCAGAATGCGTTGCTCCCCCTCGAATAAGTCTTCACGGCCGCCACTGAAGAAGAAGGTGACATGGGCGTATTTTTCGGTCTCAGAAATACGCAGCTGGGTTTTCTGGTGTTTGGCCAACCATTCGCCCAACACATTATTCAGACTTTCTGGCGGATAGGCGCAGGGCGCTTTGATATCGGCGGCGTATTCGGTCAGCATCACAAAACGGCTCAGCGCTGGTGTTTTTTCCCGGACAAAACCACTAAAACCCACGTCAGTAAAGGCGCGGCTGAACTGGCGGGCCCGGTCGGCACGGAAGTTCATAAAAATCAGGCTGTCGCCATCGTTCATACTGACCACCTGGCCTGATGGCGTCCGTATGGCCGTCGCTTTGACGAATTCATCGTTTTCATCGCGACTGTAAGCGGCGTGCAGGGCGGCGACGGCATTGTCGGCCTGAAACTCAGCTTTGCCTTGGGTTAGCAGGTCGTAGGCGGCTTTTACACGGTCCCAGCGTTTGTCGCGGTCCATTGCATAATAACGGCCGATAATGGAGGCAATCTGGCCTGTGCCCAGGGCGTTAAAGTGTGCTTCGACCCGCGCCAGCGAAGCTTCGGCACTGCGTGGCGGCGTGTCACGGCCATCCAGAAAGGCGTGCAGGTAAATCTGTTCAGCACCTTGTTGCCTGGCCAGATCAATCATCGCAATTAAGTGATCTTCATGGCTGTGCACGCCCCCTGGCGACAACAAACCCATAATGTGCACGGCTTTACCGGCCTGCACCGCGGCCTGACAGGCATCGGTCAATACCGGATTTTCAAAGAAGTCGCCATCGCTGATGGATTTGGTAATGCGGGTAAAGTCCTGGTACACCACCCGACCTGAGCCCAGGTTGACGTGACCAACTTCAGAGTTACCCATCTGACCGTCCGGCAAGCCCACGTCCATGCCTGAGCCTGAAATCAGTGTGTGTGGATAGTTGGCCCAGAGTTTGTCCATCACAGGGGTGCGGGCCTGTAAAATGGCGTTATATTCCCGCTCTTCACGGTAACCCCAACCATCCAGAATCACTAAGACTAAAGGTTTTTTTGGCGTCATACCTGCTCTCCGCAACCAACTGTTCTGCTTACGCTAATGCGGCTATCTTACCCTGTTTTACTGCTGAAAACAGTGCTGGAATAGTACACAAGGGCTACCAGGGCTGTAATCCGGTCTGAAACTGGGTATACTCGGGCCCATTTTCAGCTAATCAGATGGCTTCTTATGCAGCAATACATCGACTTTTTATCCAATCATCCCTACCTGACCGCGGCCTGGGTCGTGCTGTTTCTGGCACTGGTTGTCAGCTGGATGAAATCTTTAACCTCTAAAATCAAACAAATCAGCCCGACTGAACTGACCATGCTGGTGAACCGGCAGGACGCCACTGTACTGGATATTCGTGCTGAAGCTGATTTTCGTAAAGGCCATATCACAGGGGCCCGGAATATCCAGGCCAGCCAGCTGCAGGCTGCTGGTTTACCTGGCCTTGAAAACCAGAAAGACAACCCCATTATTGTGGTATGTCAGGCCGGCATGTCGGCGCAAAGCGTGGCGGCCAGCCTGAATAAACAGGGCTTCAGTCAGGTCTTTGTGTTGCAGGGCGGCATGAATAGCTGGACAGGGGCAAACCTGCCGCTGGTGAAGAAATAACGAGGTACTGATGGCTCATGTCACTATTTACACTAAGGACTATTGTCCTTATTGTGTCCGCGCAAAGTCGCTGTTAAACAGCAAAGCTGTGCAGTTTGAAGAAATTCAGATTGACCGCCAGCCTGAACGGCGGCCTGAAATGATTGAACGGGCCAACGGCCGAACCACAGTGCCACAAATTTTTATTGGTGACCGCCACGTTGGTGGTTGTGACGACCTGGTAGCGCTGGACGCTGCAGGTGGTCTGGATGCGCTGTTAAGCGCCTGAAAAATTTAAGAATAAATAAGGATTTATCATGTCAGAACAACAAGCCAACGGCGTCGCCGCTGAGCAATTTGCCATTCAGCGTATTTATGTAAAAGATGTGTCGTTTGAAGCGCCTCTGGCTCCGGCCATTTTCCGTAAAGAATGGCAACCTGCTGTGCAACTGGACCTGGATACCCGCAGTGAGAAGCTGGACGATGGCAGCTTTGAAGTGGTGCTGTCCTTAACAGTGACCGCCCGTTTAGGTGACGAAGTGGCGTTTCTCTGCGAAGTGCAGCAAGCCGGTATTTTCAGCCTGCCAGCGCTGGAAGAAGAAGTGCAGGTGGCGCACATGCTGGCGTCCTTCTGCCCGAACATTCTGTTCCCTTATGCCCGTGAAGCCGTTGCCAGCCTGGTGAACCGTGGTACTTTCCCTCAGCTGAACCTGTCGCCGGTGAACTTTGACGCGTTGTTTGCCCAGTACCTGCAAAAACGTCAGGCAGACGCACAGGCCCAGCAGGGCGCAGTGACGCATTCGTAAATGAAAGCGGCAATTGCTGTATTGGGGGCGGGCTCGTATGGGACCGCCCTTGCTATTTCTCTGGCCCGTAATGGCAATCCAACCCTGTTGTGGGGTCGCAATGCCGATGATATTGCGCAGATGGCCAAAGACAGAACCAACCAGCGTTACCTGCCGGATATTCAATTGCCGGAAGCGCTGCAGGTCAGTGCTGATCTGGCTGAAACTGTCCGTGCTTGCCGCGATATTTTAGTGGTGGTACCCAGCCACGCTTTCGCGCAAACCTTGCGTCTGATTAAACCTTATTTGCAAGCCGATGCCCGCGTGGCCTGGGCCACCAAAGGCCTGGAACCAGAAACCGGTCGTTTATTGCAGGACGTGGCGAAAGAAATTCTCGGTGAGCAGGTGTCGTTGGCTGTGTTATCGGGCCCGACTTTTGCCAAAGAACTGGCCAAAGGTTTGCCGACGGCCATTTCATTGTCGTCGACTGACCCTGAGTTTATTAAAACCCTGTCTGACCTGCTGCACTGCACCAAAACCTTCAGGGTCTATACCAACCCGGATTTTATCGGGGTTCAGCTCGGTGGTGCGGTCAAAAATGTGATCGCTATAGGGGCCGGTATGGCCGACGGCATTGGCTTTGGTGCCAATGCCCGTACAGCCTTGATCACACGGGGGCTGACCGAAATGTGCCGTTTGGGCTGCGCTTTGGGTGCCAAAAAAGAAACCTTTATGGGCATGGCCGGTTTGGGTGATCTGGTGCTGACCTGCACCGACAATCAGTCACGTAACCGCCGTTTTGGTCTGTTGCTGGGCGAAGGCAAGTCGGTTGAGCAGGCCATGAGTCAGATAGGTCAGGTCGTGGAAGGGTACCGTAATGCCAAAGAAGTCTTTAACCTGGCGGCACGGGTAGGCGTCGAAATGCCGATTACTGAACAAATCTTTCAGGTGTTGTATCAGGGCAAAGATGCCAAACTGGCGGCTCTGGATTTGCTTGGCCGCGAAAAACGCGACGAGTAACAGGTGGGGCGCAGTAAACTACGCCCCTGCGTTTTCTTTTTGCAGCACCAGGCTGATTTGCTCCGCACTGGCTGGCGCACTGAACAAGTAGCCTTGTGCCACTTCACAACCCATCACATGCAGCAGGTAGGCTTGCATCTCAGTTTCGACCCCCTCGGCGACCACCGCGATATTCAGATACCCAGCCAGCCGGATAATGGTAGAGGTGATGTTTCTGTCCTGTTCTGAGCTGTCCATATCTTTGACAAAGGCCCTGTCTATTTTCAGGGTGTCGATTGGGAAACGTTTCAGGTAGCCCAAAGAGGAGTAGCCGGTGCCAAAATCATCCAGCGCCAGGGTGAAACCCAGCGCTTTCAACTGATGCATCATCTGCAAACAATGTTCGGCGTCACGCATCATGGCTGTTTCAGTGATCTCCAGTTCAATGTACTGTGCATCGACACCATGCAGCCGCAATTGCTGACGCAAAAAGTCAGGTAAATCTTTTTGTTGCAGCTGCTGCACAGACAGGTTCACCGCCACGCGCCCCCGCATCAGGCCTTGCTGCTGCCAGACACGGATCTGGGCACAGACCTGACTGAACACCAGGCGGTCCAGCTGAATAATGACGCCATTCTCTTCGGCAATAGGGATAAAAACGGAAGGGGAGACCAGGCCTCGTTGCGCATTTTGCCAGCGGCACAAGGCTTCGAAACCCACAATCTGGTTTTGACTGATGTTGTACTTCGGCTGGTACAACACATGAAATTCCTGCTGATTCAGCCCGCGCCACAAATCACTTTCCAGCGCCAGGTACTCTGGTGTGCGTTGCAGCATTTTATCGTTAAAAAACTGAGCGTTGTTCCGTCCCATATGTTTGGCATGGTGCAGAGCGGTGTCGGCGCTGCGCAGCAAGGCGTCGCTGGCCTCACCATCGGCCGGGTAGGCGGCAATACCCAGGCTGGCAGTCAGCGTGACCTGCAGGTCAGCCAGCTGAAACGGTTCCCGCACCTGCAGCAGTAACTGGTTGGCCAGCCGGTTCAGCAGCACATCAAACTGCTCAGTGTAAAAGTGTGAAGGCACCAGAATGGCAAACTCATCAATACCGGTTTTGGCCAGAATATAACCGGCTGGCAACTGCTGTTGCAGCCGTGCCGCCACCAGCTGCAACAACTGATTGCCCTGCTGATGACCGAGGGAGTCATTGATTTTGGCAAATCTGTCCAAATCCAGCAGCAGCACGGCAAATTGCGGAAAACGGCTGCTGCAGCTGACAATGGCCCGCTCCAGATGCTCCAGAAACAGGGAGCGGTTTGGCAATTGAGTTAACGGGTCGCGGGTGCTGAGTTTACGCAGTTCTTTTTCATTCAGTTTGCGGTTGGTTACATCGGAAAAAATCCCCAGATACAACTCACTGCTGTCCGGGCCTGCAGGGGAGAGCAGGGTCACAGCCAAAGAAACGGCGATACGGTCGCCATTGGCTTTTTGACTCCAGACTTCGCCCCGCCAGAACTGAAACTGCTGCAACTGCTCCCGGATGGTTTTCACCAGTTCAGTCTGATGGCCCTGCGCCGTATAAAGCGGCATCACCTGGCCTTCCATAGCGGCTTGTGAATACCCGGTGATTTGGCTGAATGCCTGATTTACTTTTTGGATTTGCAGGTCCGCATTGGCCAGCCAGACAGCATCTTGCGTATTGTTAAACAAGGAACCAATCAGCAATTGCTGCTCATTGGTACTGGCCAGATGCTGCTGATAACGCCGCACCCGCCATAACACAAACCCCAGGGTGAGTGCAGAGCACAACAACAGCAGTCCCAGCCAGATGGTCGGCAGGTTCAGATACCGCTGCAGTCGCAGCTGATAGTGAGCGGCCTGTTGCCAGTGGATGCCGTCGGCGCTGGCTTGCAGATTCAGTTGGTACAGACCAGAAGCCGGCATATCGAGTACAAATTGTTGTGTCGGGTAATCGAGCAGCCGGCTGGCCTGTTGGTCCAACTGATAGCGAAAGTATTGCCATTGTCTGCCAGCGGTTGGGTAATGGCTGAGCTGCCAGCGGCTGCTGCTGCCTTTGCTGTCCAGCCGCAGTTCGTCGGCACTGCGCTGTAATCGTTGCCCTGCATCGGCCATCAGTTGCAGTCGCAGCGGGTTTATTGGCAGCTGGTGATCGGTGGTGCTCGCTTCAATACGGTAGCTGGCAAGATTGGTGCGAAGTTTCAGCCCACCAAGCGGATCCCGCCAGGGAGCCGAGGTAAAATACTCCCCTTCATTCAGCAGCCAGCCCAGGTTGTACTGACCATCGGCAGAAAACAAGTGCAGTCTGTTCTGGCTGAGCAGCCATAGCTGGCCTTGTTCAGACCAAAATTGATTGCTTTGCAGCGGAACAGCCAGTGTGTGCTGCAGTCGCAACCGCTGTTCTGTCGCGTCAGGGGTGAATCGCAGCACTTTGCCGGGGAGCAGCAGCTCGACTTGCTGCCCCTGTGCGCGCATTGCCAGCAATGGTGTCAGAGAAGGGCAGGTTTGCATGCCACAATCCACCGCCCAACGGCTGAGCTGGCCGTCCGATACATCATAAAGGTAGAGTTGCTCCTGACCTGCCAGCCATAGCCGGTTCTGATCCAGGCTCAGCAATTGCCAGCCGGCATTCTGATGCAGCAGTTCAGGCGGTTCATTGCTGTGGTGTAAGGACCAGAGTCCTTTATCGTCGACAAACCACAAGGTGCCAGAGCCGGGCTGTAAGGCGCGAATGCGCTGTGGCAGAGTCAGCCAATGCTCCTGCCCGGCTGTATTCAGCCACAGCTGCTGATTGACGAAAAACCAAGGCTTGTGCTGCAGGATGCCCGCTTGCTCTGCCTGCCCGGCTTGTGCCGGAGCGGGCCAGCTGTGCCCGGCACCATGCAGCTGACCCTGCTGCCAGGAGAGCGGTGCCGCCGCAGGGAGCTGCAGTTCTGGGTCGGCTGTGACCTGCAATGTGCTTTGGCTGACCAGTGCAATAGTACCCGCCGGGTCACTTAACCATAAATTCTGGTGCCGGTCGGCAAAAAGCCCCGACCAGTTTTTTTGCAGGGCCTGATGTTGCCATTGCCGCTGATGAGGCTGGTACAGGCTGAGCCGGTTCGGTTGCAATAACCAGAGTTGCCCCAGACTGTCCAACTGCAACTGACTGGCAGGAAAGCTGTCATTGACGGCAATGGGCTGTAACTGGCCCTGCTGCCACAGATACAATGATTTCTGCGGACTGAGTAGCCAGAGCTGTTGATCCGTTCCTGCCTGCAGCAAAGGCATACCCTGAAAAGGCAAAGCAACTCGTTGCCAGCTTTGGCTCGACAATGAAAACTGCTGCAAACCTTCCTGATTCCAGAGCCAAACGGACTCCTGGGCGAAACTTGCCTGCTGCCAGGGAGACGCATCGGGTGGATTCTGCCACAGCAGGCTGGGTTCTGCCTGTCCGTCTGGCCAGGACCACAGACTGTGGCTGGTCAGGATCAACCGGGATTGGCTGGTGGCCCAGATCTGCAAAATGGCGTGGTCTGCCTGCCAAATCTGCTGAAAACTGCTGTCTGAAGGGCGGAACTGCCACAGACTTTCTTTGCTCGCCAGCCAGAGTAAGTCGGTACCGGCCTGGCTAAAGGCGCTGAATGGTTGCTGCAGTGTGGCAGGCAGTGCCACGCTGTGCTGCAGATGGCCGTCAAACTGGTGCACGTGGCTGCTGGTGGTCCACCATAAATAACCATCTTTGTCCTGACTGAACAATTGGGCACGCAAGTGCTGGTTGTCTCTGGCCTGCACCATGGGTTGTATCGTGATGTAAGCCTGAACCTGCAGGCTCAGCATCCATACACAGCAGAGGCAGACTTTCATCCAGACTGACATAGGCTTCTTTTTCCCAGGCTCAAAAAAACAACTAAAAATCAGAATGCTGAGCGCACACTATAGCTATAAGTGGTCCGGGCTGGCAAACCACTGCCTTCGGCTCAGACGGAGCCCGCGTACCCAAGCTGTCGCCAGGATTCGTAGACAAAAACCGAGACCGCATTGGACAGGTTCATCGAACGGCTGTCCGGAGCCATAGGTATTCTTAACCAGTGTTCCTGCGGCAGGCTCTGCCGGACTTCGGCCGGCAAGCCCCGGCTTTCAGGACCAAACATCAGCACATCCCCTTGCTGATAAAGGACGTCTGAATGATGGCGCTGGCCTTTGGTGGTGCAGGCAAACAGGCGTTTGGGTTGCACTTTATCCAGAAAGGCCTGATAGTGGGCATGACGTTGCACAGTGGCAAATTCGTGGTAGTCCAGACCAGCCCGGCGGATCCGTTTATCGTCCCAGGCAAAACCCAAAGGTTCGATCAGATGCAGCCTGTAGCCTGTATTGGCACAAAGCCGGATAATGTTGCCGGTGTTAGGGGGAATTTCAGGCTCGTACAACACAATATCAAGCATCAAAGACTCCAGATGGCCATCGAAAGGCCGCTGAGTGTAGCAATTTTCGTTTCTGGTGCCTATCTGCGACCTGGAGGATCTTATGCAGGCTGACTATCCGTTGTGGGTCAAACGCTCAGGCTATCTGACACTGGCAACGGCGTCAGTGATTTTGCTGCTGAAGCTGGTGGCTGTGATGCTGACCGATTCCAGCGCCATGTTGGCGTCTTTTACCGATGCGGCGCTGGATTTGCTGATATCCCTGTTGAATTTCGCGGTGTTGCGTTATGCGCTGCGCCCGGCTGACGACAACCACAGTTTTGGGCATGGCAAAGCAGAAGCAGTGATGGCCTTGTTGCAGGCTGCTTTTTTAACCGGAGCGGCCTTGTTGCTGTTGTTGCAGGCGCTGGCCGGTGCCCAGGGCCAGAACATGCCCCAGCAACCCGGCTGGGGCATGCTGATTACGTTATGTTGTATGCTGCTGACGTTGTTGTTGGTGTTGGTTCAGCACTGGATTGTGCGTCGTACCGGCTCTCTGGCAGTCAAGTCTGATGCCATGCATTACCGCAGTGATTTGCTGATGAATGCCGCTGTGTTGCTGGCTCTGGCGCTGGTCTGGCGGGGCTGGGTCTGGGCAGACTGGCTGATAGCGGCCCTGATTGCCTGTTATCTGTTATACAGTGCCGCGCAACTTGCCAGGGAAAGCCTGCAGCATTTGCTGGATGAACAGTTGCCGGCAGAAGAATTGCGGCAAATTGAACAGTTGGTGCTGGCGCAGCCCGATGTGCTGGCCTGTCAGCAGTTACGTACCCGCAGAGCAGGCCCCAAAGTGTTTATTCAATGTGTGCTGGTGCTGGACGATCACTGGACCCTAAAACAGGCGCATCAAATTGTGGATGCTGTGGAACTGCAGCTCAAAGCACGGTATGCCGGTGCGGAAGTGATGATCCATCCGGAACCGCGCTCAGATGCCCAGCTGCTGCCAGAATAGCTGCAACTGCTGATACAGCTGCAGCCGGATGGCATCAGTTTCCAGAAAAAGCTCATGCCTGGCATGGTCAATCCGGTGCAGCCGCAGGGTTGGCTGAGCCGAAGCGAAACGCAGCTGCGCCCGGTTATCCACCACATCATCTGCACCCGCCTGCAACAGCAGCGCAGGTATGTCCAGCGGCGGAGCCTGCTGGATTTGCCGGCAAGCCAGCAATGCCTGCACCAGCCAGTGGCTGGAGACCCCGCCCAGTTTCAGTGGCGGATCCTGTTCATACAATTCGCGAAACCACTGATAACGGCCCTGGCTTTGGCACAGATGATTTTCGTTAAAGGGAATGATGCGGTACTGTTGTTGACCGGGGAAATAATCAGGGGTCTGTTGCCACCAGCGGATCAGCCGGGCCAATGTCAGGGCCAGAGGTTCAGGCAGCGGCTTGGTCACCAGGCCAAACATAGGTGAACAAAACACCACGGCGCTAATGCCATGTGCTGCAGTGCTTTGCAGATAACGGCATAAAATGGCAGAGCCCATGGAATGCCCCAGCGCTAGTAACGGGCCTTGTGCCACAGGCCGGACTTTGCTGTCGATAAAAAGCCGTAAATCCTGCACATAGTCAGTAAAGTGACTGACATAACCAAGCTGGCTGTCGGCACAAAGCCGCATCGAACGACCCTGGCCCCTGTGGTCCAGCAGATGCAGGTTAAAACCGGCCTGGTACAGGTCAAAACAGCTTTCCATGTACTTTTCTGCGGCTTCAATCCGGCCAGGGCAAATCAGCAGGTCAGCACGGGCAGCAGGCTGAATAAACTGACTGCAGGCCAGCATCACTCCGTCCTGGGCGGCAAACTGCTGGTGATTGCCCTGCTGCCAGAACTGCAAAAGCTCTGGCTGGCGCTGCAGCAAGTTTTGTTCAGAAAAATGTGCGTTCAATAGCCAGGGCATCTGTGTTACCTGAAGTCAAAGCGGACACACAAACCACCCTGGTCGGTCAGGCTGGCACTGATCGCCCCCTGATGCTGACGCATGGCCTGAGCTGCAATAGCCAACCCCAGCCCTGTGCCCTGATGATGTTCCCGTACCTGTGATACCCGAAAGAAAGGCGCAAATATCTGCTGCAGCTGGTCGGCGGGCACGCCTGGGCCCTGATCACAAATGCTTAGTGTCCAGCCCTGTGGAGCGTGCTGCAGTTGCAGACGGATTGTGCTGTCGGGCGGACTGTATTTGATCGCATTACGCACCACGTTTTCAATGGCGCGGCCAATCAGGCGCTGGTCGGCACTGTACAGGGCCTGCTGTGGTGCCTCCAACAGCAGTTGCTGGTGTTTGTTGTCGGCTTCCAGCTGGTTCAACTCCAGGATCGCCTGCAGCAGTTCGACTAAATCCAGTGGCTGTTTATCCAGCGGGTACTGGCCTGTGTCCAGCCGGCTGAAGGTCAGTAATTCATCCAGTAACTGATCCAGCAGCTGCAGTTCCTGTTCGATGCGCTGCAGCGCAGGGCTGTCCTGTTGCCGTTGTTGCAAGGCCAGCGCCAGTTGAGAGCGGGTTAATGGCGAACGCAGTTCATGGGACACGTCCCTGAGCAGGCGCTGCTGGTTTTCAATCAGTGCCTCAATCTGCTGCGCCATGGTATTAAAACCGCGGCCTACAGCACCCAGTTCGTCCTGGCGGGCGGCCAGGTGTGAGACCCTGCTTTGCAGCTGGCCCCGGGCAAAGTCCAGATGGCTTTGGCTCAGCTCACGTAAAGGCCGGGTAATGGAGAATGCCAGGATCAGACTGGCGATCGCCGAGACCGCCAGTAAAAAGGGCACCAGGAGTTCTTCGGGTAAGGCGGCCAGATGCCACCAGGGGCGCTCTGGCTTTTGTCGCAACTGAAAGGCTGCGACAGGCTCGTCTCCCAGTCTCACGAGGGCCGGCCCCAGCAGCAGGTAGTTTCTGTGCGTCAATAAACGGGGGCGCTGCAACTGAGCAAGTTCAGTGATCCAGCTGGGATCCAGTTTGGGTGGTATCGCGCCCCGGTTCAGCACCTGAGTGTCACTGAGCCGGACCAGCAACCAGACCCCATCAAACTGGCGCTTCAGAAAACGTTGCAGCTCGGCCTGACTGGCAAAGGCCGGTTGCTGACGGCTGATTTGACGCATCGGCTCGGCCAGATGTTGTGGCGGTCTGTGCAGCTCCGTCTGGGACAACCAGTTTTCAGTCAGCAGCATGGTGCCGGCGACCGCTACCGACAGTACCAGCCAGAACCAGAGGAAAATCCGGCCTGCCAGGTAATTAAACGGATGAAAACGCTGCCAGTTCATGCCGGGCTTTCCTGCAGCAATAAATAGCCCAGGCCACGTAAAGTCTGAATCTTTTCGCCGGGGTCGTACTGGGCAATTTTTTTACGGATATTGCTGATATGCATATCCAGGCTGCGGTCGTAGATTTGCAGACGTTTGCCTAACGCCAGCTGACTTAAGTCTTCTTTGCTGACCACTTCGCCGGCATGGCGCATCAGTATTTCCAGGATCTGGTATTCGGTAGCGGTCAGGGTCAGCGCCTGTTGGGCTACGCTGATTTGCCGGCGGGCACTGTCCAGCGTAAGTTGGTTAACGGTCAGAGTGGCGGGCTGGCTTTGCTGCTGTTGTTGCAGCAGCTCGACCCGACGCAAAATGGCTTTGATACGGGCAACCAGCTCCCGTGGGCTGAAGGGCTTGGCCAGGTAATCATCGGCGCCCAGCTCCAGCCCCAGTACCCTGTCAATTTCATCTCCGCGGGCAGTCAGCATCAATACCGGGCAATAGCTGTGCTGGCGCAACTGACGCAGCAGGCTGAGGCCATCGAGACCCGGCAGCATAATATCAAGCAGGATCAACTGAAACTCATTGCTTCTGGCCCGCTCCAGGCCTGTGATACCTTCATGCACAGCGGTAAACTGGTAACCTTCAGGTTGCAGGTATTCGGCGACCAGCTGAGTCAGTGCCTGATCATCATCAATCATTAATATTGCGGTCATTGCGCCTCCTGTTTTTCGCCATTGTAAAAGCCGGACAGAATTGCTTGCAGGGCTTTACTCAATCTTTACTTTGGCTTTGCGCTGCTTTGCATTGGGTTGGGTAAGCTGTAATGGTCCCAACACAGGAGATTGACGATGAAAGCTAAAACCCTGACCGCATTATTATTCAGTACCTTAGTTGCTGCAACCAGCCTGACTGCCACCGCAGGGCAAGACCGTGGTCATCATGGCCCTCTGGCTGGACCTGTGATGCAACTGAAAGGACTGGACCTGACCGAGGCTCAAAAAGCCCAGGTGAAAACCCTGATGGAACAACATCGGGCCAGCATGCCAGCCAAAGCCGATATGAAAGCTCAGCATCAGCAATTAAAAACGCTGATCCAGGCAGAAAACTTCGATGAAGCGGCTGTGCGGGCTGAGCTGGAAAGTCAGCAAAAGCAAAGGTTGGAAGCGGAGATCAGCCGTGCCCGTCTGCAGCATGACATTTATCAACTGCTGACTGCAGAGCAAAAAGCCAAACTGGCTGAGCGGGAACAGAAACGGGAGTCACGTCTGCAGGGATAATCTGAAGCCACAATTGATGTGATGCCAAAAGGCGCTGACCTCAGCGCCTTTTTCCGTTATAAAACAAACGCGATTAACGGGGGCTGAGGTCGGACAGAACACAGTGTTCCGCTCTGGCACTTGCGACGGGCTCTTGTCATGATCGGCGGCCCACAGAAAATAAAAAAATGCAGGTTTATCGTGAAACACTTTCCTTGGTGTCGCATCAGTCTGATGAGGTCTGCGGCAGTCGCTTTATTGGCTGGCTGCCAGAGCCCCGCCCCTTTGGACCCAAAAATTGGCGATACAGGGCAGCCTCTGTCTGTTGTTGCTCTGGCCACTGATGTGCGCCGTTACGCACTGGATTTGGACATTGACCCACAGCACAAATTCATCAGCGGCAGTGGTACCACCTGGTTTGAACTGCTGGCCGACAGCCAGAGTGTGGAACTGAAACTTGACAGCAGGTTTCAGATCAACCGTATTGAGGTGGCAGGCCAACAGGCCAGTTACCAGCGTGATGGTGGCCTGCTGACTATTGCATTGCCCGGGCTTTACAAAGCAGGTCAGCAGGTCAAAGTGCAGGTGTTTTATCAGGGACAGCCCCATATTGCCCTGAAAGCCCCCTGGTCTGGTGGTTTTGTCTGGGCGAAAACCCCTGCAGGTGACCCCTGGATAGCGACCGCAGTGCAAGGCGAAGGTTGTGATTTATTCTGGCCCTGTAAAGACCATTTTGGCGATAAAGCCGATTCGATGCGGATCACCTTAAGAGTGCCAAATGGTTTGGCCGCCGCCACCAATGGGGTATTGCAACATCAGCGCACATTGGAGGATGGCCGCACCGAATTTGACTGGTTATTGTCTGTTCCTGCCAGCGATTACAATATTGCGCTGAATATTGGCCCTTATGTGCTGGAGCGTTTCAGTTATCAGGGCATTAACGGCAGCACTATTCCGGTGGAGTTCTGGGCTTTGCCACAACACAAAGAAGCGGCCCGCAAGCTTTGGCTGGACGATTTGCAAGGCCAGATCCAGTGGTATGAAAAAACACTGGGGCCGTACCCATGGGGCCGGGAAAAAATTGGTTTTGTCGAAACGCCGCATCTGGGCATGGAACACCAGACCATCAATGCCTATGGCAAAGGCTACAGCCTGGACCCGAACGGTTATGACTGGCTGGCGCAACATGAGCTGGCGCACGAATGGTTTGGTAATTTGCTGACCCATAAAACCCTGAATCATGCCTGGTTGCATGAAGGCTTTGGTTTGTATATGCAACCGGCTTATGCGCTGGATAAGCTGGGGGAAGCGGCGTACCGCTACCAGATGTACAAAGCTTATCTTGGGCTGAAAAACTGCGATCCTGTGGTGCGCACGGGCGTTGTCACCTCGGAGCAGGCGTTTAATTCGGATATTTATGGCAAAGGCGGCTGGGTACTGCATACGCTGCGGGCTTTGATTGGCGACGAGCTGTTCTGGCAAGCCAGCCGTGAGCTGCTCTATGGGACAGCCGACACAGCAACACTGGCTTATCCTATTGCACCGTCCTACAAAACCACAGAAGACTTTATTGCCATTGTGAACCGCCTGACCGGCAAAAATTACCAGTGGTTGTTTGATGTCTATCTGTATCAGGCTGAATTGCCTGAACTGGTGCAGCAACTGCACGATGGCCAGATCCATCTTCACTGGAAAGTGCCGGCTGATTTGCCATTCCCGATGCCGGTGCCTGCTTTGGTCAATGGTGAGCCGCAGTGGCTGGATTTCAGTAAAGGGGATGTCTGGCTTCCTGGCGACAGCCAGCTGCAGTTAGATCCGCAGATGTTGATCCTGCGCCAATTACCGCTGATTGGCCGCTGTGACCTTCAAGCCAACAGCAAAATCAGCACAAAAGTTTAACTGTTTCATGGCAGACCGGATCAATGGGAACAGGCCCTGTCTGCCGACACTACCGGAGTAACCAATGATAAAAGGCATAGGAGGCGTCAGCCAGACGGACGCGTTAGCCCGTTTAAGGGGCATGACTCAGGGAGTGGCGCCAATAGGTGTGGCTGAGTACCAACAGCGTCTCAGCAAAGCCTGTCAGTTGATGCAGCAACAGGGTATCGACCTGCTGTATCTGAATGCAGGGACGAATTTAAGTTATTTTACCGGCACCGACTGGTATGCCAGTGAGCGCCTGGTCGGGGCTTTATTGTCGGCAACGGGGCAACTGGTATATATCAGCCCGGTCTTTGAAGTGCCGACCTTAGAAGGCTATCAGCAGGTGAAAGCGGCTATTGCGGGCTGGCATGAACATGCAAATCCATACCAGTTGCTGGTGCAGCAAGCCCGCGCTTTAACCGGCCTGCAGCAGCCGGTACTGGCACTGGATGACAGCAGCAGCTTTTTCATTTTTGAAGGTTTACGTCAGCAGGTGCCGGACTGGCAGATCCTGAGTGGTGAAGCCGTGACACAAGGCTGCCGCGCGCAGAAATCGGCGGCTGAACTGGCCATTATGCAACGGGCAATGGCTATGACACTGGAGGTGCAGAAAGCAGCGGCCAGCATTCTGCGCCCCGGTATCAGCACGGCTGAGGTCGAAGCCTTTATCGACAAGGCGCACCAGGCGGTTGGTGCCAGCGGTTCCTATTTCTGCATTGTGTTATTCGGCGCGGATTCAGCCTATCCGCACGGGGTCAAAACACCCAAAAACCTCGAACAGGGCGACATGGTACTGATAGATACGGGCTGTCGTTTATTGGGGTATGTGTCGGACATCACCCGCAGTTATGTGTTTGGCGAGCCGTCTGCAGAACAGCGCCGTATCTGGGCTATTGAGAAAGAGGCGCAGGCCGCCGCTTTTGCGGCTGCTCAGCTGGGCGCTCCCTGTGAACAGCCCGACTATGCGGCCCGTGAGGTGCTGATGGCGCATGGTCTGGGGCCGGACTACCAGTTACCCGGCTTGCCGCACCGGACAGGTCATGGCATTGGCCGCGATATTCATGAAGGGCCATACCTGGTGCGGGGGGAACAGACGTTGCTGGCCGAAGGCATGTGTTTCAGCAATGAGCCGATGATTTGTCTGCCGGGCCATTTTGGTGTGCGTCTGGAGGACCATTTCTATATGACAGCGCAGGGCCCGCGCTGGTTTACTGAACCGGCCCACAGCATTGAACAGCCATTTGGCGATTGAGTGTAGTCACAGGTCAGTGACGTATTCATACTGAAGCATTACAAATGGTCACAGGACTGGGCCTGCTGCTTTTTACAATAGAGACTCTCTGTTATCAGACTCTTTGGAGTAAAAAGCAGCCATGAATCGATTCAACGTATTAAGTCTTACCGCAGCCGCCGTGCTGTTAAGTGCCTGCGAGGTTGAGCTGCTCAGCGGCGACGGCAAAGGCTATAACTACGATTTCCGCCAGGGGGCCTCTGGCTGGACTGCCGGTTTTTCCGACTACCCGGCAGACAATTCAGCCAGTTATCAGCTGGAGTCCGGTATCCGGACTCTGCCTGCGGGTTTCAGTGGCACTGGTTATTTGCTGTCGGGCATGAACCGCAGCGATGATCTGTTTATGTTTCTGAAACAGCGCCTGACCGGGCTGGAACCCTCCAGCAAATACTACCTGCGGCTGAGGGTCAGCTTTTTATCCAATGCCGGTGAAAACTGTGTGGGTGTTGGTGGGGCGCCAGGCGAAAGCGTCTACATGAAGTTGGGCTATCACCAATCCGAACCTAAGCAAGAAGGTTATTACCTGAATGCAGACAAAGGTCAACAGTCGCAGGGCGGCAGTCAGGCAGTGGTCGTAGGACATGTGGCGGCTAAAGACGCGTTGTGCGACGGCAGCCGTTTTGCCGAAAAAACCATTCAGACCACCACCTCAGAGCGTTTACCTCTGTACACAGATGCCAGTGGGGCAGTCTGGGTTTTTCTGGGCACAGATTCGGGTTATGAAGGCCTGACCCAGCTGTACTACCAGCGGATTGAACTGGCACTGGAGAGGTTTTAAACCTCTCCGCTTTGTCCCCTTATTCCATATCCAGTTCTTTCAGCTTACGGGTCAGGGTATTGCGGCCCCAGCCCAAACGCCGGGCAGCATCCTGCTTATGGCCATGGGTAAAATGCAGCGCCTGCTTCAGCACAATCTTTTCGAACTCAGGGCTGGCTTCGGCCAGAATATTTTCTTCACCGGCCTGCAGTTTGTCACGTACCCAACTGGCCAGCGCGTCTTGCCAGCTCTGAGCAGTGCCACCGGCCGTGCTGTGTACAATTTTTGGCGCCTGAGTCAACTCAGGTGGCAAGTCTGACATCAGTACCTGTTTACCGCTGGCCATCACCGTCAGCCAACGGCAGATGTTTTCCAGCTGGCGCACATTGCCGGGCCAGTCCAGTGAAGCAATAAATTTTTCGGTGTCTGTGGCGAGACTCTTGGCTTCCACATTCAGCTCACGGGCGGCCTGACGCAGAAAATGCTGGGCCAGTTTAGGGATATCCTGACGCCGGTCTTTTAACGCCGGAATATGAATGCGGATCACGTTGAGGCGGTGAAACAAGTCTTCGCGGAATTTGCCTTCGGCCACCAGTTGCTCCAGATTCTGGTGGGTGGCGGCAATAATACGCACATCAACACTGATGCCCTGATGACCGCCAACCCGGTAAAACTGGCCGTCCGACAACACGCGTAACAAGCGGGTTTGCACGTCCAGCGGCATATCGCCAATTTCATCGAGGAATAAGGTGCCGCCGTCAGCCTGTTCAAAGCGGCCTTTGCGTTGGTTGGCTGCACCGGTAAAGGCGCCTTTTTCATGGCCAAAGAGTTCGGATTCAATCAGATCTTTCGGAATGGCCGCCATATTCAGCGCAATAAAAGGCTGCTCAGAACGTGGGCTGTGCTTGTGCAGCGCATGAGCCACCAGCTCTTTGCCTGTGCCAGACTGGCCATTGATCAGCACACTGATGCTGGAGCGGGATAAACGGCCAATGGCGCGAAACACTTCCTGCATCGCCGGTGCTTCACCAATGATTTCCGGCACTTCAGTCGGTTGCACCGGCTGATGTTTGGGTTGTTTGGCTTTGGCATGTTCCAATGCTCGCTGGATCAGTGCGACCGCTTCATTCACATCAAAAGGTTTCGGCAGGTATTCAAAGGCGCCTTTTTTAAAGGCATTGACCGCGCTGTCGAGGTCAGAATGAGCCGTCATAATAATGACCGGCAGTTCAGGGCTTAATTCCTGTAACTTGCCCAGCAGCGCCATGCCATCTGTACCCGGCATCCGGATGTCGGACACCACCACGGTCGGCTGTTCATACTGCAGGCGTTGCAGCATCAGATCCGCCGAAGCATAACTTTCACAAGCGATGTCGGCGCGGGCCAGCGCTTTTTCCAGAACCCAGCGGATCGAGTTATCGTCATCAATAATCCAGACCACTTGTTGCATATTAATCTCCAGAGTTATTGAGGGGCAGATACAAAGTAAAGGAAGTTTGGCCTGGCCAGCTTTCACAATCGATCCAGCCGCCATGCTGATGAATCAAGGTTTGGGCTATGGATAGCCCTAAACCTGTGCCACCGGCTTTGCCGCTGACCATAGGAAAAAATAAGGTGTCTTTAATTTCAGCTGGAATGCCCGGTCCGTTGTCCGTCACCTTGACTGCGGCCACCAGGCGATGACGGCGGCCATGCAAAGTGTGCTGATTGAGCACCCGGGTTTGCAGTGTAATTTGGCCACCAGCCTGATCCAGCACTTGCTGGGCATTACCGACAATATTCAGCAACGCTTGCTCTATCAGTTCAGGGTCGAACTGGAAATCAGGAATGCTGGGGTCGTAATCGCGGATAAATAACACCTGATTCGGGTTATCCATCTGTGTCAGTTGTACCACCTGTTCAATCACCTGATGCACATTCTGCAGCTTCTTCTGTGGCGCTTTATAGGGCCCAAGCAGTCGGTCCACCAGGTTCCGCAACCGGTCTGCCTGCGCAATAATCAGCTGAGTGTATTCCTTTTGCTCGTCATTTAACGACTCTTCCAGCAACTGGGCGGCGCCACGTAAGCCCCCCAAAGGGTTTTTGATTTCATGCGCCAGGCCTCGGATCAGTTCACGCGCCGCCAGGTGCTGATGCTGTTGCAGGCTTTCCAGACTGATTTTGCGTTGTTGGTCGACCTGACGGATTTCCAGCAGCAAGAGCAGACTGGGTTGTTCCATCAGATTGACCGTGACATCCAGCAGCATATGGCGGCCATCGAGCAGCACGGCCTGTACGTCACTGATGCCAAAACCCTGCCGGTTCTGAATAGCGGTCAGGAAGAAGCTGGTCGACAGATCGCTGTGTTGAAACAGGGTCGGGAAGTACTGTTGGTTTAATTTTTTTTCGCCAATACCAAACAAGGCACAACAGGCGGTATTGAAATACTGCACCTGCAATTGCGTATCCAGCACCAATACGGCGGTGCTGAGTTGATCGGTCAGACTGGCCGCTGTCCATTCCATTACAAAGCCTTTTTACGTCATGCACTAAAATGGTGCTTTTTAACCCCAGTTTACTGAAACTTTGGTTTGTGGTCAGGGGTGTTGCACTAATTTGGTGAAAATAGTGAGCTTTTACGCAGGTAAAAGCGTGTGACTGGACTTTCTGCAATTAGCTTGCCGTTTTGGTCAATTTGTTGCAGTTGCAGGCTGTGTTCGCCACGTTCAATGCCCTGGATCAGAAATCCAGTTGCGCGTTGAGGCGGGCTGAGCTGGTTTTGGTCAAACAAAAGGCGCAGTTGATGACCGGCCGGCAACTCCGGTTCAATCTGGGTCTGCACTTTAAGTTCGCCCGAGTTGGACAGCAGGTTCTGGTCTTGCTCAGGCTGCAGGATCTGCAGACGGAACACGGTTTTGACGGGGCTGATGATGTTGCCGGGTACTGCTGAATCTGGTGTGACAGTCGGCGTCGGCAGGCTGATATGCAGCTGAACTGTTGTTGCACCGGCAGAGGGCTGATCAGAATAAATGGGGGTGCCGTCTTTGGCATAGGACAAATACACTTGCTGGGCGGCAAGTGGCGGGCAGATGAGCAGCAGAATGAACAGCAAACGCATAAGCAACCCTCAGGCATCGTTGTGTTAACTCTAAACCTGCAGCTGACGATTTGCCAAACCCGGCAGTCTGGTCGCTGAAATAAAAAAACCCGCGACAGGCGCGGGTTTTCTTCAGTAGAAATGATTAAACGCTGTAGTACAGCTCGTATTCCAGTGGGTGTACAGCCACAGAAACACGTTTGGCTTCAGCGCGTTTCATCTCGATGTAAGCATCGATCATCGCGTCTGACATTACGCCGCCTTTGGTGAAGATAGCGCGGCTGGCGTCCAGAGCATCCAGAGCTTCGTCCAGAGAACCACAGACCTGAGGGATCAGTGCTTCTTCTTCTGGAGGCAGATCGTACAAGTCTTTGTCCATCGCATCGCCTGGGTGGATCTTGTTCTGGATACCATCCAGACCGGCCATTAACTGAGCAACGAAGGCCAGGTACGGGTTAGCAGCCGGATCCGGGAAACGCACTTCGATACGACGTGCTTTTGCACTTGGTACCAGCGGGATACGGATAGAGGCAGAACGGTTACGGGCTGAGTAAGCCAGCATCACAGGGGCTTCGAAGTGTGGCACTAAACGCTTGTACGAGTTGGTGCTTGGGTTGGTGAATGCGTTGATCGCTTTGGCGTGTTTGATGATACCGCCGATGTAGTACAGCGCAGTTTCAGACAGACCCGCGTATTTATCACCGGCAAACAGGTTCACGCCGTCTTTGGCTAACGACTGGTGGCAGTGCATGCCTGAACCGTTGTCGCCAACCATTGGTTTTGGCATAAAGGTCACAGTCTTGCCATACAGGTTCGCTACGTTGTGAACCACGTACTTCAGGATCTGAATTTCGTCGGCTTTTTTGGTCAGTGAATTAAAGCGGGTGGCAATTTCATTCTGACCAGCAGTGGCCACTTCGTGGTGGTGCGCTTCAACCACCTGGCCCATTTCTTCCAGCACCACACACATGGCGCTACGGATGTCGTGGTGTTGGTCGACTGGTGGTACCGGGAAGTAACCGCCTTTCACGCCTGGACGGTGCGCTTTGTTGCCGCCTTCATAGACTTTGTCTGAGTTCCAGGCCGCTTCAGCTGAATCGATAGCAAAGAACGCTGTGCCCATGGTGTTTTTGAAACGTACGTCGTCAAACATGAACCACTCTGGCTCTGGGCCAAACAGCACAGTGTCTGCAATACCGGTAGATTTCAGGTACTCTTCAGCGCGTTTCGCGATAGAACGCGGGCAACGCTCGTAACCTTGCATAGTGCTTGGTTCGATCACGTCACAGGTGATGTTCACCGTGGTTTCTTCTGAAAACGGGTCCAGCACCATAGTGTCAGCCTGAGGCATCAGGATCATGTCAGAGTCGTTGATACCTTTCCAACCGGCGATAGAAGAACCGTCAAACATTTTGCCGTCTTCGAAGAAATCTTCATTGATTTGGCTGGCAGGAATAGTCACGTGCTGCTCTTTACCTTTGGTATCGGTGAAGCGTAAATCAACGAACTTAACGTCATTCTCTTTCATGAAACTGATAACTGTAGAAGCAGACATGCATTCCTCCGGTTTGTCTGTTGACTGGCCTTGCGGCCACTTTTTTTGTTGCTGGCATCAGCCATAGCGTTGCGCACTTTAATGCTAATAGCATGCCAATGATAAAACATAATGATTTTCATGGTTTTTTTAAAAAATGCTTAGTGCGGCACCTGAGTGTTAGCGTCAAAGTGGTGCGATGTTGCCTTATTTTGGTGCATAAGTGCCATCCTGGTGCAGCGCTAACCATAGCTGATTTCATCTGCTTGTCGCATTGGCGTGTTGAAATTCGGCGGGGATTTTTTGGGGCTGTGCTTTTATGCAGGATTTTTTTCTTTCTGCTGAAAAAAAGAGTAGAATACGCGCCCTTGAATTCGGACAACTTTTAGTCAAATGCCTAGTGGTCAGGTTATGGTCAGCTAGCGCCACAGAGGAAATACAGATGAGCGGAACCGCTTCAGCTATCGAAAAACTGCGTAATATCGCCATTATTGCTCACGTTGACCATGGTAAAACCACCCTGGTTGACAAGTTACTGCAACAGTCAGGCACCTTCGATGCCCGCGCCAAGCTGCAGGAACGTATGATGGACTCCAACGCCCAGGAATCTGAGCGTGGTATTACCATCCTGGCGAAAAACACTTCAGTGCGCTGGAATGGCTACCATATCAACATTCTGGATACCCCAGGCCACGCCGATTTCGGTGGTGAGGTAGAGCGTGTACTGTCGATGGCTGACTCTGTATTGCTGCTGGTGGACGCGGTTGAAGGCCCTATGCCTCAAACCCGTTTCGTGACACAAAAAGCCTTCGCGCACGGTTTAAAACCTATTGTTGTCGTGAATAAAATTGACCGTCCGGGTGCTCGCCCTGATTGGGTTATTGATCAGGTATTTGACCTGTTTGACAACCTGGGGGCCACCGACGAGCAGTTAGATTTCCCTATCGTTTACGCGTCCGCTATTAATGGCTGGGCATCGCTGGATTACAACGAGCCAAAAACAGACATTAACGATCTGTTTGACGCCATCGTAAAACATGTTGCGCCACCCCAGGTTGAACTGGACGGCGAAACTCAGCTGCAGGTTTCTCAGCTGGACTACTCCAGCTATCTGGGCATCATCGGTATTGGCCGCATCAAACGTGGTACCTTAAAACCTAACCAGCAAGTGACCATTATTGGTGCCGACGGCAGCAAACGTAACGGCAAAGTAGGCCAGGTGTTTGGTTATTTAGGTCTGGAGCGTATTGAAGCGTCTGAAGCCAGTGCGGGCGATATCGTGGCTTTCACAGGTCTGGGTGAACTGAAAATTTCTGACACCATCTGTGCCCCGACGAAATTAGAACCGCTGCCAGCTCTGCAGGTCGATGAACCAACAGTGACCATGACCTTCCAGGTGAATACCTCTCCTTTTGCCGGGAAGGAAGGTAAGTTCGTCACTTCACGTCAAATTCTGGAGCGTCTGCAACACGAGCTGAAACACAACGTGGCGCTGCGTGTTGAAGAAACGGAAGACGGTGACAAATTCAAAGTGTCAGGCCGTGGTGAGCTGCACTTGGGTGTTCTGATTGAAAACATGCGCCGTGAAGGGTTTGAACTGGCCGTGTCTCGTCCTGAAGTGATCATGAAAGTGATCGACGGCGAGAAAATGGAACCAATGGAAAACGTCACCATCGACGTGGAAGAGCAGCACCAGGGCTCTATCATGGAGAAAATGGGCGAGCGTAAAGCTGAAATGACCAATATGCAGCCGGACGGCAAAGGCCGGATCCGGATGGATTTCCAGATGCCAAGCCGTGGTCTGATTGGTTTCCGTACTGAATTTATGACACTGACTTCAGGGACAGGCCTGATGTACAACAGCTTCGACCACTATGGCCCATACAAAGGCGGCACCATTGGTCTGCGTAATAACGGCGTACTGATTTCCAATGCGATGGGTAAAGCGGCTGGTTATGCGATTTTCTCTCTGCAGGAACGTGGTCGTATGTTTATCGGTCATGCCGACGAAGTGTACGAAGGTCAGGTGATTGGTATTCACAGCCGCAGCAACGACTTAACGGTAAACTGCCTGAAAGGTAAGCAATTAACTAACGTGCGTGCCTCTGGTACCGATGAAGCGATCAACCTGGTACCACCAATCCGCTACACCCTGGAGCAGGCGCTGGAGTTTATCGATGATGACGAACTGGTGGAAGTGACTCCTTTGTCTATCCGTATCCGTAAACGTCATTTAACTGAAAACGACCGTAAGCGTGCCAGCCGTGCTGCCGGTGAGTAATTGGTAAGTTGATTAAAAAGCCAGCGCCAGACGCTGGCTTTTTTTATGGTGGTACTGGTTGCGCAGTGTCAGGGAATGTCAGCATGCTATTACAGAATCACACCAGAGGGCACAAATCTTCACTTCAGTTTCCGCCTGCTGCTGGTCTATAGTACAGCTAGCCGCAACGAACGCAGCGACTTGAGTGCTGCAGCGTATTGAAAACCGGAGGTAGATGATGCGTAAACTGAATTTTGCTCTGATTGGCATGGTGTTTTGTCTGGCAACTGCTGCGCAGGCTGCCGACATTAAAGTGGAGTACGTCGATCAGAAAAAGTTTACCGATATTAAACCATCGAACGAACCTAAAGGGTCCTTTGAAAAAAGAACGCTGGCAGGTTTTGATAAGATTTTTGCCGATCTGGCGGCCAAATTACCCGAAGGTTATTTATGGAAAGTAAAAGTCACTGACATTGATCTGGCGGGAGACGTTAATTACATGTTCACCCAGACAGGCCAGGATATTCGTGTGATCAAAGAGATCTTTTCTCCACGCATTAACTTCAGTTATGAGCTACTGGACAGTCAACAAAAGGTGGTGCTGTCCGAAGAGCTGAAACTGCGGGATATGGCCTTTATGAGCCGCAGTCATCTGAACCGGAGCCAGGCACTGTCTTATGAACGCGAAATGCTGGAACGTTGGTTTAAAGATAAATTTGAACCTGCTTTTGCGGCGGCAACCGCCAGTTCCTCTACAGCAGGCTAGCAATCTCCCGGTAGATATCCACAGCTTCTTCGCGGCTTAACCGGCCGCTGGAAGCTGCTTTGCCAATAGTACTGCTGACCCGGATAAAATCAGTTTCGGGTGCCTGAGCAGGAGCCTCAGGCACTTGTGGGGCTGTGTTTTGCAATTGTGTCTGTCTGAGCAGGGGGGTGCTGGCTTGCTGAATAGGGGGCAGGCGACTGCTGGCCAGGCCAAATTCGGCAGGCTGATTGACGATCAGGCTTGTGCTTGTCAATTCAGTCATAAGTCACCTCCTTATGCCTGTTAGACTAGTGCACAGCCTGAGAGTTGTCAGATTTTTAGCTGGTTATTACAGATTTAAACTCAGCCAGGGTCTTGTGCAGGTGCTGTAACTCTTGGACCACCCGTTGCAAAGTGGCGGTATTAAATTGTTGGGTCTGGCGCATTGCAGCTATCTGTTCAGCGGTTTCACTCAGATAAGGCATAAATCTGTTGCTTTGGGTGAGAAACAGCTCCTCACTGAAAATGCGCTGATGTTTGGCATGGCCTTGTTGTTGCAGTTGGTCCAGCACTGCATCGGCGTCCAATGCTTTGCGGTACAGTTCTTTTAAGTTTTGATCCAGTTGTTCCAGTAATTGATCCATAACGCACCTCGGAAAATTTGCGTCATTTTGCCACAAGGTGGCGAAGCTCCCCAGCAATGTCTTGAGTTTTTTCTGAGTTGTTATACCATAACGGCCCTTTTAACTGGCTGGAGTCAGAGGCTGTGGATTTTTTGCGAAATACGCTCGACAAAGCAGGCATTGCCATTACCTCCTTGTGCGCTATTCACTGCATTATGCTGCCGGTGTTGTTGCCTGTATTACCGCTGTTAGGCTTAACTGCCTGGCATAATCATGCGATGGAGCGGGTGATCCTGCTGGCCTCTATGGTGCTGGGCTTTATCACCATTCTTGCAGGTTTCCACCGTTATCATAAAAAGCTTTATCCGTTTTATTCGTTGTTTTTAGGGGGTTTTATTTATTGGCACAAAGACGTGTTTGGCCATGATTATGAACATGCCATTCTGATTGTGGGGGCGGCTTTTGTGATTCTGGCACATGTATTGAACCTGCGGCTCTGTAATCATTGCCACAGTTGCGACAGCCATTAATCTGCGGCACTCAGCCAGTTTTTTGCTTCCAAAGGATAATTACAAAAGATGGCATCCACGCCGAGTTGATGCAGCTGTCTTGCCCGAACTGCTGAATTCACTGTATACACCCACACCTGCAGTCCACGTTGATGGGCGTCTTGTACCAGCCTTTCGTCAATAAAATCTTGATCACAATGCACTGAGAATGCCGCCAACTGGCTGGCAAAAGCGGCGTAGTCCAGCGGCAGACTGGCGGTCAGCGCGCCCAGCTTGAGCTCTGGTCTGTGTTGATGGAGAAAACGCAACAGATGGTGATTAAAGGAAGAGATAAGCAGCAGCTCAGGCCGGGTTCCGAGTTGCTGTTCAGCTGTAGCCAATTCCTGCAGTAATAAGTCGGCGGTGTCTGCGCCCTTTAACTCAATATTCAACAGGCACTGGTTATTCACCAGCTGCAATACCTGCATCAGGGTTGGAACCCTTTGACCTTGCCCTGCATCCAGCAGCTGCAGTTGCTGCAAATTGAAGTTGTTAATCAGACCTGTGCCATTGGTGGTGCGGCTGACATCGGCATCATGGATCACGACCAGTGTATCTTCCACCCGGTACAGGTCGATTTCGATACCATCACAACCGGCGTCCAGTGCTTTGCGGATTGCCAGCAGGGTGTTTTCCGGGTAAAGGCCGCTGTACCCTCGGTGGGCAATAATTTTCATCCAGTGATACCTGTTAAACAAAGAGCGGCTCAGCCGCCGCTCTTTTTACTGAATAAAGGAGCAACTGCAGTATTAGCTGCTTTTGCAAATCCGTGCAAAGGCTTCACCCATACGGGTAACGCTGGTCGGGTATTGGTTAGGTAAAAACTCGACCTGTCCGGCCGGGAACGCCAGGATCACAGTGGAGCCCAGCTTAAAACGGCCCATTTCGGCACCTTTTTCCAGCACAATGGCCTGAGAACCGCTTGCCGGATAAGTCCAGCGGAATACATCTTTACCCGCCGGAGGTGTCACTGTGCCAGCCCAGACAGTTTCGATGCTGGCGACAATAGTGGCACCAACCAGCACCAGCGCCATAGGGCCTAATTCAGTATCAAAAATGGTCACCACACGTTCGTTACGGGCAAACAAATCAGGCACGTTTTCAGCGGTCAGTGGGTTCACCGAAAATAAGTCGCCCGGCACATAAATCATTTCACGCAAGGTACCGGCTACCGGCATATGAATACGGTGGTAGTCTTTTGGTGCCAGGTAAATGCAGGCAAATTCGCCACCGGCAAAAGGTGCAGCTGTAGCGGCGTCGCCACCCAATAATGCCTGCAGCGAATAGTTGTGGTTTTTTGCCTGGATCAGTTTGCCATCGACAATAGCGCCTAACTGGCTGATAGCACCATCGACCGGGTGAGTCACTATGGCCGGGTCCTGGTTGAGCGGCCGCACGCCTTCTTTCAGTGGACGGGTGAAAAACTCGTTGAAATTGCTGTAGTCCGACGCCTTTTCAAACTGGGCTTCCGCCATATTAATTTTAAAGGCTTTGATAAAGAGGCTGATCAGTGCATGGCTGATAAAACCCAGCCTTGCAGCGGCCAGACAGCCAACCAGACGGGAAATTAAATGCTTAGGCAGAATGTATTGCAGGGCAATTTTCAGTTTATCCATGGCAGGGAGTACCTCAGTTAGAAAAATAATTAGGTTTGTCCTGCTGCATACTGAGCAGGATCTTATGGTAGTTGTGAAAACGTTCCGGGTGAATATCACCCTGGCTGACCGCATGCTGCAGTGCGCAGCCAGGATCATTCAGATGCTTGCAGTCGCGGAATTTGCAGCGGCCAAGCCAGGGCTGAAATTCGGGGTAAGCTGCAGCAACCTGCTCCGGTTCCAGATGCCATAAAGCAAATTCCCGGATGCCGGGAGAGTCAATTAAATCACCGCCCTGAGGCAGGTGATAAAGCCGGGCTGTGGTGGTGGTGTGCTGGCCCAGACCTGACATTTCCGACACTTCCTGCGTGATCGCGTCAATACCGGGTAGCACCGCATTCAGTAAGGATGATTTGCCAACACCGGACTGGCCGACAAAAATACTGCAGCCTTGCTGCAGGTAATTATTCAACTGCGCTGTGCCTTCGCCGGTTTTGGCGCTGAGCAGCAGAAAGTCGTAACCCAGACGGGTGTACATCTGGAGCTGTTGCTCCAGTTCAGTGCGTTCAGTTTCGCTGAGTAAATCGACTTTGTTCAGCAGCAACAAAGGTTTGATTTGCATCGCCTCTGCTGCAATCAGGTAACGGTCCACTATATTGCTGGAGAACACAGGTAAGACTGCAGAGACAATAATCATCAGGTCGATATTGGCGGCGACAGGTTTGAGGCCGTCGTAAAAATCCGGCCGAACCAGCACAGACTCGCGTTCTGCCACGGCTTCCACCACACCGGCCGGAGCACTGTTGGCCGCTTTGGCGCGACGCCACAACACTTTGTCACCTGTGACCAGGCTGTTGATGACCCGACGTAAACTGCAACGGTAAATACCACCGTCTGCCGCTTCGATATCGGCATGTTGACCAAAACGACTGATCACCAGGCCAGGTTCAGCTTCGGCAAATAAATCCAGATCCTGTTCTGCCGCTTCAGGCTTTTCAGCCCGCACAAAACGTTTTTTCTGGTTCGCCGCTATGCGTTGATGCTGGCGTTCTGTCAGGTGTTTTTTTTTGGTCACGTTACGTCGCTGTTGCTGGCTGCTGTTCGGTTGGTGCCTGGCTTTGTTGTTGGCACCGGGCTTGGTATGATACCGCTATTCAGCTAAGTTACAAAGCACTGAGCTTATTACCTGCAGGAGAAGGCAGACCTATGGCAGCAAATGAAAACAATCTGATCTGGATCGATCTGGAAATGACCGGGCTGGATCCGGAACGGGATGTGATTCTGGAAATGGCGACAATAGTGACCGACAGTGACCTGAATATTCTGGCGGAAGGTCCGGTCTTTGCCATTAAAACTTCAGACGAGGTATTAAACGGCATGGACGCCTGGTGCACTGAGACCCATGGCAAAAGTGGCTTAACCCAACGTTGCCGTGACAGCCAGACCGACCTGGCTGAGGCGGTGCGGCAGACCATCGAATTCTTAAGCGGTTATGTGCCGGCTGGCAAATCGCCGATGTGTGGCAACAGCATAGGGCAGGACCGTCGTTTTCTGGTGAAGTATGCACCGGAGTTTGAAGCTTATTTCCATTACCGTAATCTGGATGTCAGCACAGTGAAAGAGCTGGCCAAACGTTGGGCTCCGGCTGTGACCAAACTGGTGAAAAAGTCATCGACCCATCTGGCGCTGGACGATATTCGGGAATCCATTGCTGAATTAATGGTCTACCGGCAGCATTTTTTCAAAATTCCTGAATAAAAGCTGTTGCACAGTACGATTTTTTTTGTAAAATGCGCGCCGCTTCTGACGGAAAACTGAAAGAAGCGGTTTTTACTGTACGCGGGTTTAGCTCAGTTGGTAGAGCGCGACCTTGCCAAGGTCGAGGTCACGAGTTCGAGCCTCGTAACCCGCTCCACGTACAGTTCTGCAAGACATCTTCAGTGCGGGCATAGCTCAGTTGGTAGAGCGCGACCTTGCCAAGGTCGAGGTCACGAGTTCGAGCCTCGTTGCCCGCTCCAATTTCGGTTGGAACACTGGTTTAAATGACAAGCACCTGTGAACATCTGTACCGCATCAAGCGGTTTTTTCGTGTCTGCATGACGCCTCTGTCCCGCATCCCGCTTGCCTGGATGACGCTTTACTGCTAGTTTTGCAGCATTGCATTTAGAGGTATGACCAGTATGGAACCAGTGAATAAACTTGGCCGTTATGTGCACAGAATCAACCGGCAGAGCCCCTGGCTGCGCAGCTGGTTGTTAACCCAGTTATTTGGCCGCGCTATTAAATTTGCCGGCACAGCCTCTGTTCAGGTGGCTGAACTGGATTTTTCGCACTCCTTACTGAAGTTAAAAAACAAAAGCAAAGTGCAGAACCATATTGGCTCTGTGCATGCAGCCGCGATGTCGTTGCTGGGCGAGTCAGCCAGCGGCTTCCTGGTGGGCGTGCATGTGCCGGATGACCGCATTCCTTTGCTCAAATCGATGCACCTGGATTATGTGAAACGCGCCAGTGGTGATTTAACGGCGCGCGCTCAGTTAACCGCAGAGCAAATTGACTTTATTCGCAGCACAGAAAAAGGCGAAATCAGCATCAAGGTGCAGATCACCGACTCAGTCCATGTCGAACCTGTGCTGGCCGAGTTTGTCTGGGCCTGGGTGCCGAAGCAGCGTAAGTAGGTCATACTAAAGGCAGTGCCCGTCATGGAGAGTTGTAATGCTGCCTTCCCCTTGTACCCGCATCTGTTGCCTGAATTTGCAGGATATTTGCCTGGGTTGTGGCCGTTCATTGGAAGAAATTAAAGCTTGGGGGAACGCCGACGAGCAGCGTCAGCAGCAAATCCTCGATAACGCCAGAGAGAGAAAGCAGCAGTTCAGGCATGATCCGGCAAACCTTTTTGGATCACCCGGACCAAACGTTCGGTCTGACGAGTAAGTAAATTCTGCTGCTGCCATTGCAGCCTTTGTTGTTTGCCGTTTTGCTGAGCCAGCGCCCAGTCCAGATGACGCTGCACCAGGTCGCTGACCAAACCGCTGCGCTCGTGCAGGGCCCTGACTGTCTTTTCGCTGAACGGCGCGTTGCCTAATGCCACTGCAATATTGCGCAGCCAGCGCTCGTAGCCTATGCGCCGGATGGCCGAGCCTTCGGTGAAGTGCAAAAACTCAGTTTCAGTCCAGCGCCATAATTCAATCAGGGTTTTGTTGAACCAGACGGGCCGGCGCTGAAAATCATTTTCTGCACTGACGGCTGCGGCCTGATTTACCGGGCATACTAACTGACAGTCGTCACAGCCATAAATGCGGTTGCCAAGTAACGGCCGCAGTGGTTCCGGGATATCGCCTTGCAGTTCGATGGTCAGGTAAGAGACACAACGCCGGGCGTCCACTGTGTAAGGCGCTACTATGGCTTGGGTGGGGCAGATGGTGATACAGGCTACACAGTTGCCGCAGCTGTCGTCGGCCGGTGTATCGACAGGTAAAGGTAAATCGACAAAGAGCTCGCCAAGGAAAAACAGCGAACCGGCGTCGCGATTGAGCAGCAGCGAATGCTTACCTTGCCAGCCCAAACCAGCTTTGGCCGCCAAAGGTCGCTCCAGTACAGGGGCCGAATCCACAAAAGGCCGGAAACCATAAGGGCCGACATAGGCCTGAATTTTTTCGCCGAGTTGTTTTAGCCGGCTTCGAATAAGCTTGTGATAATCACGCCCTAGCGCGTAGCGGCTGATATAGGCGCTGTCCGGATCGGCCAGGTTCGAGGCAAAGGCAGCATCTTCCGGCAGATAATCCATCCGTACCGAAATCACCCTTAAGGTGCCGGGCACTAATTCAGCAGGGCGGGCCCGCTTCATGCCGTGGCTGGCCATCCATTCCATCTCACCATGAAAGCCGGCATCCAGCCAAGCCTGCAGCCTGGGTTCCTCGGCCTGAAGGTCGGTGTCGCAAATGCCGACCTGGCCGAAGCCCAGCTCCAGTCCCCAGCTTTTTATTTGTTGTGCAAGTTCGGACCAATCAGGGTGCATGGTGAATCAAAGCAAGAAAAACTGGCTGCAGTTTATCACAGAGCTGTGACGCAAGCTGGGCAAAGAAACTGGCTGCGTACTGCGTCTTTTGGTAGCATGAGCGGCAATTTAACTTCCGCTTTGCGGTCTGGCACCACGACTTAACCTGGCACAGGAATACATGACAACTTCAGCACTGACTCTGCCTCTTGATGATGAAATGGCCACGGCGGCTTTAGCCCGGGCTCTGGCACCTTTGCTCCGGCAGGGCGCTGTACTTTATCTGAAAGGCGATTTAGGTGCAGGCAAAACCACCTTCAGCCGTTATTTGCTGCAGGCACTGGGTCATCAGGGCAATGTCAAAAGCCCGACCTACACCTTGGTCGAACCTTATCAGCTGGGTGAGTTAACAGCCTATCACTTTGACTTATATCGGTTACGTGACCCGGAAGAATTAGAGTTTATGGGCATTCGTGATTATTTTTCCGCTTCGACTTTATGTCTGATTGAATGGCCCGAGCGGGGTTATGGCTTGTTGGCACCTGCCGATCTGGAGTTGCAGTTGCAATTGCAGTGCGGCCAAAGAACAGCCAGCCTGACTGCAGGCAATAGCAAAGCGGCACAGTGGCTGACTCAGTTATCTGGGGAGCGGCTGGCATGAGGCTATGGCCTGTTGCTTTTGCACTGTGTTGTGTACTGCTGGCCCCTTTGGCCGAGGCAGCCAACACAGTCAAAGGAGTGCGGATTTGGGCGAGCCCCGACAACACCCGGCTGGTGCTGGATTTATCTGCAGCACCTTCGTACAAAAGCCGCCGGTTGAATAATCCTCAGCGGTTGGAAATTGAACTGGCAGGCGTCAGCAGCCTGAACCTGGGGCCAGTCAGTGGCTCCGCTGCGCTGGTCAAACGTGTTTACGCCAGCCGCACTCCCAGTGCCGCGACCGCTGTGGTGATTGAGCTGACCCAGGCCGCGGCTGACACTGTATTCAGCCTGCCACCTTCGCCACCTTATGGCCACCGGCTGGTGGTCGATCTGAAGCCTCAAAGCGCCAGTCGCCAGACTCTGGCGCCAGTCAGCGCCGTGAAGCCGGCAGTCCCAGCCACTGTGGCTGAACCCAAAATTGTGACACCCAGCCATGCCACAGGCCGGGATATTGTGATTGCCATTGATGCCGGTCATGGCGGCAACGACCCCGGGGCTGTGGGGCCAAACGGCACCTATGAAAAACGGGTGACTTACGCCATTTCGCAGCAACTGATGCAGATGATCAACCAGCAGCCAGGTTTAAAAGCTGTGATGACCCGCACAGGGGATTATTACATTCATCCTGGGAAAAGGCCGGACGTTGCCCGGCAAAAACAGGCTGACCTGCTGATTTCGGTGCATGCAGACGCAGTGAAAAACCGCAAAGCCCATGGTGCTTCGGTGTGGGTCTTGTCAATGCGCCGGGCCACCACAGAGGTAGGTCGGATGCTGGAGCAAACAGAACAGCACTCGGAACTGCTGGGTGGTGTGGCCGAGGTAATTAAAGACTCTGCCAATGAGCGCTATCTGGCGCAAACGGTGCTGGATTTATCGATGAACCACTCCATGGTGACGGGTTTTGAAGTGGCGAAAGAAGTACTGCGGGAAATGGGCAAAGTAGCGCATCTGCATAAAAAGGAACCTCAGGCTGCCAGTCTGGCTGTGCTCAAAGCGCCGGATATTCCGTCTATTCTGATTGAAACCGGCTTTATCTCCAATTACAACGAAGAACGCCAATTAAAAGACCCGGGCCATCAGCGCCGCCTGGCACAGGCTATATTCAACGCAGTGAAAAGCTATTTCTCCCAACAACCGCCGGCCGACTCGATGTTTGCCGCGATCAAACAACAAGGCCGTGCCGTGCCGGTGGCTTCAGTTGGCTCTGGTCAGACAGTGGCTGTTGCAGAACGCACCCACAAAGTCAAAGCTGGGGAATCCTTGTCCAGGCTGGCGCGGCAGTATGGTGTCAGCATGGCGCAGTTACGTCAGCACAATAGGCTGCGGGATGACAACATTAAAATTGGTCAGGTTCTGAGGATCCCCTGATGCCAATTCAGATCTTATCGCCTCAACTGGCGAACCAGATCGCCGCTGGTGAAGTGGTGGAACGTCCTGCTTCGGTCGTCAAAGAACTGGTGGAAAACAGCCTGGATGCGGGTGCAACCGAGCTGTGGATTGATATTGAAAAAGGCGGCTGCAAAAAGATCCTGATCCGTGACAATGGCAGCGGCATTGCTCAGGCTGAACTTGAGCTGGCGTTATGTCGCCATGCCACCAGTAAAATCAGCACCCTGGATGATTTAGAACAAATTGTCAGCCTGGGTTTTCGGGGGGAGGCGTTGGCCAGTATCAGCTCGGTCTCTCGTCTGACCTTGACCTCCAAACCTGCGTCACAAGACAAGGCCTGGCAGGCCAGTGCGGAAGGGCGTGATATGCAGGTTGAGATTAAACCTGCGGCGCATCCGGATGGAACCAGTATCGAAGTGCTGGATCTGTTTTTTAATACCCCGGCACGGCGTAAGTTTTTACGCAGTGATAAAACCGAGTTTTCCCATATTGATGAGCTGGTCAAGCGTCTGGCGTTGAGCCGATTTGATGTCAGCTGGACCCTGACGCATAACGGTCAACTGGTACGGCAGTTACGCCAGGCACAGGATACAGGGCAACAACAAAAACGGGTGGCGGCGCTGTGCGGTAAAGCTTTTGCCCAGCAGGCGGCTCGGGTGAATGTGGCTTACGAAGGCATGACTCTGCACGGCTGGTTGCTGCAACCGGACGCCTGTGCACAGAGTTCGGTGCAGTATTCTTATGTCAATGGCCGCATGATGCGGGATAAGCTGTTGAATCATGCCATCCGTCAGGCCTATGGCCATTTACTGGCGCAAGATCAACAAGCCTCTTTTGTGCTTTATCTGGAACTGGACCCGCGTCAGGTGGATGTCAATGTGCATCCGGCCAAACATGAAGTCCGTTTTCATCAGGCGAGGTTAGTGCATGATTTTGTGGTCAGTGCGCTGCAAAATGCATTGTCGCAGTTAGAGCCCGCTGCAAGGCAGGACGCGCTGACCGAATCAGTCTCTGTGCATGCGGCTCCTGGTCGTGGCAGCGGGTATGGGGTGACAGAACATTTTGCCGTGCGACCAGGCCCTTATACCAGCCCGGTTTACCGGGCTTCAGGGACAACGTCCGCTGGCGCAGCGCAGCCTTGGCCACCGGCGCTGGAAGCTGCACCAGTAACGGCTGCCGCTGCTTCAGCAAACATGCCAGACAACAGCCGGCTTTGGCTGCTGCAAAACCGCTATCAGTTATGTTTTGTGAACGAGCAGCTGTATTTGCAGGATCTGGTGCCTGTGCTGGCCCGATCCTGGCTGGCCAGAACCCTGGATGCGTTGCCGTTACTGATGCCGGTCCGGCTGACGCTCGAGCACAAAGAGCAGCAGCTGTTGCTGCGGCATGCCGGATTAATGGCGCAACTGGGTTTTGACCTGCTGGTGTCTGATCAGCAATTGATAGTCCGGGGGGTTCCGGCTTTTTTGCGGCAAAGTGCCGTTGCAGCCTGGTTGGCTCAGTGGTGGCAACTGGCACCACCATCTGAACCTGATGCGCTGGTGCAGCAATTAATTCATGTGTTGCTTGCCGGGCGTTTTATCGATGGGGCCAGGTTGGGGCGATATTTCCCAGAGTTATTGAATACAGAACCAGACACCAGCGCAGTAGCCCTGGATGTGGCTGCAGCTCTGGCGCAGCTGCAGGAGCGAGCATGAATCAACCAGGCGTGATTTTTTTAATGGGTCCAACTGCCAGTGGCAAAACCGCCCTGGCGCTGGAGCTGTATCAGCGCTTACCTTCAGAACTTATCAGTGTCGACAGCGCACTGATTTACAAAGGGATGGACATTGGTACCGCCAAACCTACGGCAGAAGAGCAGGCGCTGGCACCCCATCATCTGATTGATATTCTGGACCCGTTGCAAGCTTATTCCGCCGCTGATTTTCGCAGCGACGCACTTCGACTAATTGCGGATTGCCACCGAAAAGGCAAAACGGCGATACTGGTGGGCGGGACCATGTTGTATTACCGCACCCTGCTGCAGGGCATGTCGCCGTTGCCGGAAGCAGACCCTCAGGTTCGGCAACAAATTGAACAGGAAGCCAGCGAGCAGGGCTGGGCGGCATTGCATCAGCAACTGGCGGCCTTTGATCCGGTGTCAGCCGCCCGTATCCACCCCAATGATCCGCAGCGGATTAACAGGGCCATTGAGGTGTACCGGCTCAGTGGTAAAAGCATGACGGAGCTGACGGCAGAAAAAGGGCAAGCCTTTCCATACCCGGTAAAGCAATTTGCCATAGTGCCGGATGACAGGGCTGAACTTCATCAGCGCATAGCGGTCAGATTCCGGCACATGCTGCAGCAAGGTTTTGCTGAGGAAGTGAAACAGCTGATGCAGCGTGGTGATTTACATCTGGATCTTCCTTCGATGCGCTGTGTAGGCTACCGGCAAATGTGGTTGTATCTGAGTGGATATATCAGCGAAGCTGAAATGACAGAGCAGGGGATTGCTGCGACCCGTCAGTTGGCGAAACGGCAATTGACCTGGTTGCGAAGCTGGCCCGATTTATGCTGGTTAAAAACCGAACAGGGCACAGCGCAAAACTTGCAACTGCTTTTAACTTCGCTACGCTAAGAAAGTAATTGAAAAAAAGTTGTTATTTAACGACTTGAAAATAATATAATAATCACAATATCCGGCAAGACTAATAAAAAATAAGGAAAGCGAAAATGGCAAAGGGCCAATCGTTACAAGACCCATTCTTAAACACATTGAGACGTGAGCGCATCCCGGTTTCTATTTATCTGGTCAATGGCATTAAGCTGCAGGGCCAGATCGAATCTTTTGATCAGTTTGTGATCCTGTTGAAAAACACTGTAAGCCAGATGGTTTACAAACATGCAATTTCTACTGTGGTACCGGCCCGCGCTGTGAACACCATGGCAGGTCATGCAGGCACCTCTGAAGGTGAAGAGACTGAATAACAGAGTCAGACAGCTTGTTTGAACATGCAAAGGTAGCCGAACAGGCGATCCTGGTTCATCTCTATCTTCAACAAGACAGTGCCAGCGAAGATTTAAATGAGCTGGTTATGTTGGTGGCTTCTGCCGGAGTGCAGAAAAAAGCAGTGATTACTGCCAGCCGCAGCAGCATTGATGCCAAGTTTTTTTTAGGTAGTGGCAAAGCGACAGAACTAGCGCAGGCTGTCGCTGAGCTGCAAGCCGATCTGATTATTTTCAATCACGCTTTGTCCCCAGCCCAAACCCGCAATCTGGAACGCCTGTGCCAGTGCCGGGTTATTGATCGCACCAGTCTGATCTTGGATATTTTTGCCCAGCGAGCCCGCAGTTACGAAGGCAAATTGCAGGTTGAGCTGGCCCAGCTGAAACACCTGGCGTCCCGTCTGGTCCGTGGCTGGGATAATATTGAGCGACAAAAAGGCGGTATTGGTTTACGTGGTCCGGGTGAAACCAGGCTGGAAACAGACAGGCGGCTGTTACGCGAACGTATTACCGTACTGAAACAGCGGCTGGCTAAAGTCAGCCAGCAACGCGAGCAGGGTCGTAAAGCCCGGCAGCAAGCTGAAGTTCCGGTGGTGTCTTTGGTTGGCTACACCAACGCCGGCAAATCCACTTTGTTTAATCGTCTGACGCAGGCCGGTGTCTATGCCGCTGATCAGCTGTTTGCTACCCTGGATCCGACACTGCGGCAAATCCAGCTGCCTGAGTTTGGCGACTTAGTCGTGGCGGATACGGTTGGTTTTATCCGGCATTTGCCCCATGACCTGGTGGCCGCGTTCAAGTCAACTTTGCAGGAAAGCCGCGATGCGGACCTGCAGTTGCATGTGATTGATTGTGCCGACGAGCGGCTGGATGACAATATCCGTCAGGTGCAACTGGTACTGGAAGAGATTGAGGCGGCAGAGGTGCCTCAGTTGAAGGTATTTAATAAAATTGATCAGAACCAACAACCAGCCCGTATTGAATACAACGACGAGTTGCAACCTGTAGCCGTTTGGTTGTCGGCTAAAACAGGCGAGGGCATGGATTTATTAGGCCAGGCCATCCGGCAACGGCTGTCGGTTGATTTTATCCGGCTGACCTTAACCTTGCCGCCGCAGTTGAGTGTCTGGCGCTCCCGCTTGCATCAGCTCTGTGCCGTGCAACAGGAAGAGTTTAATGAACAAGGTGACGCCATAGTGAAAGTGGCGATCCACAGGACTGAATGGGCCAGACTGGTGAAGCAAAGTGACGGCTTGTTACAAAACTATCTGGTGACTGTTGTATAAAGTTAAAGCGAACAGCGATATAAATAGCGGCATTGACCAGACAGCAAAACATTTTTTTTGGTACATTAGTTTCAATATCACAACGTGAGATGGAGTGAAGCATGGCTTGGAATGAGCCGGGCAATAACGGCAAAGACAACGACCCCTGGCGTAGCGGTGGTGGTCGGAATGATGGCCCGCCCGATTTAGATGAAGTATTCCGTAACTTAAGCAAAAAGTTCGGTGGCCTGTTTGGTTCAGGTAAAGGCAGTAACAGCAACATGAACAGCGGTGGTTCCGCGGCGTTGGTGTTGATCCTGCTGGTGGCTGCGCTTGTTTGGGCTTTTAGCGGTTTCTACACCATTAAAGAATCTGAGCGGGGCGTCGTATTGCGTTTCGGCCAGTACCATACCGAAGTCACACCAGGTATTCACTGGAAACCGACTTTTATCGATTCTGTGATCCCGGTGGATGTCACTTCTGTCCGCTCATTACGCACGGACGGCTTTATGCTGACTCAGGATCAAAACCTGGTGCGGGTCACCTTCGAAATTCAATACCGGGTCTTTGATGCCCGTTCCTACAAGTTCTCTGTGGTGGATGCGGACACCAGTCTGCGTGAAGCGACCGACGCTGCATTGCGTTACGTGGTAGGCCATTCGCTGATGGATGACGTGCTGACCAAAGGACGTGAGGTGATCCGTCAGAACACCCGCACCGAGCTGGAGTCTATTATCAAGCCTTATAACCTGGGCCTGGAGCTGGTGGATGTCAACTTCCGTGATGCCCGTCCGCCTGAGGAAGTGAAAGAAGCCTTTGATGACGCTATTGCTGCACAGGAAGACGAGCAGCGCTTTATTCGTGAAGCCGAAGCTTATGCCCGCGAAATCGAACCTCGTGCCCGTGGTCAGGTGAACCGGATGATGCAGGAAGCGGAAGCCTATAAACAACAAATTACCTTAAAAGCTCAGGGTGAAGTGGCGCGTTTTGACAAACTGTTGCCTGAGTATCTGGCTGCACCGCAAGTCACCCGTGACCGGATGTATCTGGAAACAATGGAACAGGTGTACGGCAACACATCCAAAGTGCTGGTCGATGTGAAAAACGGCAACAATATTATGTACTTGCCGTTGGATAAAATGATCAATCCTGCTGAACCCAAAGGCGCTGTGAGCAATCCGGTGTTGCCTGACAACAGAGTGACGCCGCTGGATAACCGCAGTGTACCCGCAGGTCGCAGCGACTCCGGTCGTGGTGATAACAGCAGAACAGGCAGAGGATAAGCGATGAAAAATTTAGTAATAGCTATCGCCGCCTTGGTCGGTATTGCAGTGGTTTCTTCGGTTTTTGTGGTGCCAGAAGGCGAACGCGGTATCGTGATTCGTTTCGGTAAAATTCAACGGGATGCCCAGGATGCGGTGACGGTATTTGAACCAGGCCTGCATTTTAAAGTGCCACTGATTGAAACTGTGCGGTTGCTGGATGCCCGAGTACAGACTCTGGGTGAAGGCTCCGACCGTTTTGTCACGGCGGAGAAAAAAGACTTACTGGTCGACAGTTATGTGAAATGGCGCATTGCCGATTTTGGCAAGTATTTCCTGTCGACCGGCGGCAACCTGAATCAGGCTGAAACCCTGTTAAAGCAATACATTAACAACGGTTTACGGACAGAGTTTGGTAGCAGAACCATTCAGGAAATTGTGTCTGGCGAACGGACTCAATTGATGGTGCGTGCTATGGCTCAGGCAGCTGAAGGCGCGCAGGAGCTGGGTATTGAAATTCTCGACGTGCGGGTGAAAAAGATTAACCTGCCGGACGAAATCTCTACCTCTATTTTCCAACGGATGCGTGCTGAACGTGCAGCTGTGGCCAAAGAGCACCGTTCCCGTGGTATGGAACAGTCAGAAATTATCCGCGCTGATGTGGATGCCCGGGTGACAGTGATGGTGGCTGACGCCGAACGTAACTCACGGACTGTGCGTGGTGAAGGTGATGCATCAGCCGCGAAAATATACGCGGACGCTTACAACAAAAACGCCGAGTTCTTCAGTTTTGTCCGTAGTCTGGATGCCTACAAAAACAGCTTCCAGAACAAAAACGATGTGCTGGTTATTCAGCCTGATAATGACTTCTTTAAATACATGAAGTCAGACAAAGTACAAAACTAAGCGTCAGAAAACGATTAAGGCCGGCGTACATCCAAATGTGCTCCGGCCTTTTTTATAGACGGAATTTTTATGTATCAACATTTATATCAGCGTTTTTTGCAGGCGAACCCGGGCATCCAGCATTTTGCCTGCCATTCGCATCATTATTGGCCGGACGTAACCCGCGACGCCATGCTGGCCTACTGGGATGACAGCGCCCGGCTGGTGGATGACAAATGGGAGCTGGTGTTTGGTGAAAAAATGCCGGCCGTACAACGACACATTGCCCGGATTTTGCAGCTGCCAGAGCCAAGTCAAATTGTGTTTGCCCCCAATACCCACGAATTTGTGATGCGGCTGCTGAGCTGCTTCAGACCCGGTCAGCCGCTGCGCGTGGTGACCACAGACAGTGAATTTCATAGTTTTACCCGCCAGCTCAACAGATTGTGTGAATACGCCGAAATTGAACTGGTGCGGGTGCCGGCCGAACCTTTTGCCAGCCTGCCTGAGCGCCTGTGTGTCGCGGTCGCCGCCGCAAAAACTGATTTGGTGTTTTTCAGCCAGGTGTTTTTTAACTCCGGAGTTGGCCTGGCAGATTTAACTGGCCTGGTGCAGCAGTTGGATTCGCGGACCGATGCCATGATAGTGGTGGACGGTTACCATGGCTTTATGGCAATTCCGACCGATTTATCGGCCATTGCCTCGCGTATCTTTTACCTGGCCGGCAGCTACAAATACGCACAGGGGGGGGAAGGATGCTGTTTTATGGCGGTTCCTTCAGGCAGTCTGCACCGGCCTTATTATACCGGCTGGTTTGCCGAGTTTGGTGAGCTGAGCCAGGCCAAAGCCGGTGAAGTGCAATACGCTGGCAATGGGCAGCGTTTTGCCGGGGCTACTATGGATTGTTCAGCGCTGTACCGGCTGCATTCAGTGTTTGAACTCTTTCAGCGTGAAGGCTTGTCCGTGGAGGTGACGCAGCGTTATATCCGCCAGCTGCAGCAAAGTTTCCTGCAGCAGTTGGAGCAGCTGCAACACCCGCTGTTGAACCGGGAGTATTTAGTGGCTGCAGACGGGCAGGTGCAAGGCCAGTTTCTGACCTTCCGTTTTGCGGCAGAGAAAGTGGCTGCCTTGGCTGCAGCACTGAAACAGCGGGGCATTCATACCGACTATCGTGGCGACCGGTTGCGTTTTGGGTTTGCTTTGTATCAAAACCCCGAGCAACTGGATTTGTCCTGTCTGGCGGAGCTCAGCCATGTCTGAGTTCTGGCTGGCTGCCTTGGGGCTGGTGTTGTTGGTGGAAGGGCTGGGCCCCTTATTGTTTCCCAACCGCTGGCGGCGTTACTTGCTGAAAATTGCCGCCCAGGACAGTGCGTCATTGCAGCAACTGGGTGGCAGTTTGGTATTGGCGGGTGTTTTGCTGTTGTACTTTTTCCTGTCCTGACACAAGCTGCCTGGCTAACTTACTGATCAAAAAGCAGAAACAAAATTTCTGCTTTTTTTTCGGACGTCCAGATGCAGTTTGAATGCGAATTTGCTAGAATCCCCGCCTAATTTTTTACCATGATGTAGGAACCATGGCCAAAAACGTAGTAGTGCTCGGCACCCAATGGGGTGACGAAGGTAAAGGTAAAATCGTTGACTTGTTAACTGACAAAGCCAGCTTTGTGGTGCGTTATCAGGGCGGTCACAACGCCGGCCACACTTTGGTAATCAACGGTGAAAAAACAGTATTGCATTTAATCCCGTCCGGTATTTTGCGTGACAACGTCAAATGCGTGATCGGTAACGGTGTGGTGTTGTCACCAGAAGCTTTACTGAAAGAGATGAGCATGCTGGAACAAAAAGGTGTTCCGGTAAAACAGCGTTTAGTGCTGAGTGAAGCCTGTCCGCTGATCCTGCCTTTCCATGTGGCCCTCGATAAAGCCCGTGAAGTGGCCCGTGGCGACAAGCCTATCGGTACTACAGGTCGTGGTATTGGTCCTGCGTATGAAGATAAAGTCGCCCGTCGTGGTTTACGTGTTGGCGATCTGTTCAATCCTGAATTGTTCGCTGAAAAACTGAAAACCCTGATGGATCTGCATAATTTCACGCTGACACAGTACTACAAAGTGGATGCTGTGGATTATCAGACCACGCTGGACAATGCGCTGGCCATTGCTGAAATTCTGAAGCCCATGGTGGTGGACGTGACTGACTTGCTGGATAAAGCCCGCAAAGAAGGTCAGGAAATTATGTTTGAAGGTGCACAGGGCACACTGCTGGATATTGACCACGGCACTTACCCTTATGTGACATCCTCTAACACCACTGCCGGTGGTGTGGCGACAGGGGCTGGTTTTGGCCCGCGTTACATCGATTATGTACTGGGGATTGTCAAAGCCTATACCACCCGTGTGGGGTCTGGCCCATTCCCGACAGAGCTGGATTGTGCCATCGGTGAACATCTGGGCGTAAAAGGCCACGAGTTTGGTGCGACCACAGGCCGTAAGCGCCGTTGTGGCTGGTTTGATGCCGTAGCGGTCAAACGTGCAGTGCAGCTGAACAGCATCTCTGGTTTCTGTTTAACCAAGCTGGACGTGCTGGACGGCCTGGACACAGTGAAAATCTGTACTGGCTACCAGCTGGCGGATGGTACTGTGACGGACGTACCTCCGATGGCGGCAGAAGGCTACGAAGCTGTTACGCCCATTTATGAAGAAATGCCAGGGTGGAGCGACACCACTTTTGGGGTGCAGAAACTGGAAGATCTGCCGCAGGCCGCCCGCGATTACATTCAGCGGCTGGAACAGGTGACAGGCGTACCTATCGACATCGTCTCAACAGGGCCTGACCGGGTGGAAACCATCACCCTGCGTCATCCGTACGACGTCTGGTAAAGAATCCACCTTCTGAAGAAGGTGGCTTTGCAGTAGGCCCCTCGAAGGGGC
>NZ_JBBIQL010000006.1:0-12802 GCF_037442345.1 Rheinheimera sp.
GTGTACGCCGGAGAACTCTAATCAGGAATGCACCGATTTTAAGGGATGTTTACAGAAGAAAAATATATCATGACAGGAATTGTTACCATGCTCTTAGTGGCGGCATGGCAAAAGCCTTCACTTTATAAAGCACATTTATCTACTAAAATAATGGTTTTGGCGATAGCAATAATGATGTTATTTGGTGTTTGGGAAGCCGCATTAGATGTAGCAAAAGCTGGTTTACCTGGAGAGTTGTCTGAAACTCTCAAAAAAGCAGTTATTGAATCAATAAGCAATAAATCGGTTCCAACAGAGTGGTGGCTTTTTATTGGCTTTATGTATTTTGCCAGTTTCTTTTTGGATTGGTTAGCAGACATTTCGTTGAAGCATGAAAAAGATAAACAAAGTTAAATGTAGTTACATCCTATTAGCGCTTCTTCTGGTTGTTAATAGGGTGTTTTTTATTTTTTAGTGCTCAATGGGCAAATGCCTAACAAACAAATTTTATCGCCAGTAAAAGTGCTGGCTGCGACGTCAAACCGCTGCGCGGCTTTCCGCGCTAAATTTGGGCGTTATGCATCAACAAAACTGAAGGAATCATAAAGTGGATCCAATTCTCATTAAAGCTTTAGAGTCTTTAACTATTACTTCGAATATTGCTGCTCTTCATGCTAGCGACGAAGACACTATTAAAGTAACACTGAAAACTCTTCATAAAAATGATGTTGGCTTGCCGCCGCAACTTATTGAAAATTGGCTGTTAGCTAACAAATGGCAGCCTAATCCAATTAAATGTGTCGTACAGTGGGCTAGCACTATTGGTAGTGGTGGCAGTGTTCGCCTCAAATTCAAAGACCGCGCCCCAAAAGAAAAAGAAGTATGGGCAAGGTTAAATGCATAACAAGCCAAAGCAGCCGACGCAAAATGCGCGCGGCTGTTTGGGGCGTTATGTGCAAGCAGGAACAAGGAACGTGTCAGCTTGAAAAAGGTTTTTGTTTATTTAATCTCGATTTTAGCTTCCATTTTATTATCTGTTTTCTTGGGTTCTGAATTACTAGTGCAATACGAAATGTTCGCTACTGGTCAGAAACGAAATGAGCTCGGAGAGGATCTGGGATTCGGCATCTTACTATTTATGGGGCTGGTTCCAGAGCTAATCATAGGCATACTTTTCGGTACATACTTTGGTAAACGTATAAATGCAAAAATATCAAGCACATAACAAGTTGCTGTTGGTCGCCCCTTTAGGGCTGGGACGTCCAACGCGATGCGTTGTCCGCCCCAAAGCAAACAGTTAGCGAACAGGAGACAATAGTGAATAAAATATCAGTTTGTTGTGTTTCTTTGATAATGTTTGGATGCGCTCAAAACTCTGGTGTCATTCATTATGGAAATGGGCAGTATATGGTCTCTCGTCAAGCTGCCACTGGATTTCATGGAATGGGAAATCTAAAAGCTGAAGTCCTAAATGAAGCATCTGCACAATGCCAAAAAGAAGGCAAAGAAGTAGAAGTGCTTAAGGAAATAGATGCTGAACCACCATACATTCTTGGCAATTATCCTAGAACAGAAATTCATTTTAAATGTGTTGCTTCGAGCGAATAGCTTTCGCTAACAAAGCAACTCAAATCGGACACAAACTTGCTGTCACTTTTCTTGCAAAAAACGAAACAAAAGCGCCATCAAGTTCGCGCCGTTTATAACGGCGTTATGTTGCTTGGGCAATAAGGAGGATATATGAACCCGAAAGAAATAATTAAAAAATGGGTGGAAACTTTTAATAAAGGCGATGCTGAGAAGTTAGCTTCTTTTTACTCTGATAATGCAATCAATCATCAAGTGGCAAATGAACCAGTTGAAGGCAAAGAAGCTATCAAACAAATGTTCGCGAATGAGTTCGCAAATGCAACCATGGTTTGTATCATTGAAAATATCTTTGAAGACGGTGAATGGGCGATCCTGGAATGGAAAGACCCGTTGGGCCTGAGAGGTTGTGGATTTTTCAAAATTCACAATGGCTTAATTCAGTTTCAGCGTGGTTACTGGGACAAACTTAGTTTTCTCAAAGCGCATGACTTGCCAATACCGCAGTAAGCAATATCACAATGCGCTTAACTCGCTCCCTTTGCTCATTGGGCGCTCGACTCGCAACACGTTGCTCGCGTTTGTGGCGGGCGTTATGTGCTCAGGGGAGGGAGCTCGCTTCTGAAGGTTAAAAACATAGGGGATGCGAATGGTGTCTGACACACAAACAGAGCACTCATTGGTGTGGGTTGATCGCATTTTGGCGCCGTATCAGGTGCAAATTGGCGGCATTTTTGACGGCTATCGCAACCATGTGTACCGGGTGGTGCATTTGTGCCTGTCTTTTGCAGGAAACACGGCTGAGGACATCGAGAAAATTCAAATAGCCGGTGCCTTTCATGACATTGGGCTGTGGACAGCGCACACACTGGACTATTTGCCACCGTCGGCGCAGCTTGCCGCTGATTATTTACGCAGCATTGGCAAAGAGGGCTGGATTGACGAAATCAGTGCCATGATAGACATGCACCACGCTGTGCGGTCCCGTGCAGCTGGCCACAGCCGCCTGGTGGAGAATTTTCGCCGTGCCGACATTGCCGATTTTTCACTGGGGATTTTTGCGATGGGGTTGCCGCGCAGCACTATCTCCGCACTGAAACGCCAGTTTCCCAATCAGGGCTTTCATTGGTTTTTGCTGAAACGTGGGATGGCCTGGTTTTTCAGGCACCCGCTTAACCCATTGCCAATGTTTCGCTGGTAGGTGGCCCCTGCCGCAGTGAAAATTTAAACAAAAGGAGATTGTGGATGAATATAAATGCGACCCTGGTTGGGGAATTATTGGTTGTTTTTGCATTGCTGCTGGGGGCTCTGAGTTATGTTCTGGCCAGAGGGAAAACCGACAACCCGCTTGCAGCTGCTGTTCTGGGTGGTGTTTTGGGGCTGATCCCTCCTTTAGGGCTGCTTTATCTGGCGGCCTTGCTTTTAAAACAACAAGGCGCAAAAGCGGACAAACAAGCGTAATATCCGCGGTTTATTTGCAAGTCCCAATAACACTGATGACAACTGACAGAAACCCGATGACGTTATTCCGGCGGCTGGCACTGGCCTGCCTGGCTACAGGTTTGAATGCTTATGAGCTTCAGGCAGAAACAACAGAAGTTCTGATACTGCAGGACAACAGCCGCAACAGAGCGATTCCGGTGGCGCTGTATTTCCCAAACCACAGGCACTGTGCAGCGAAAAAGTTATGCCCTGTGGCTTTGTTAAGCCCGGGTTATGGGGTGCCACATACCGGCTACGCCTTTATTGCCGGGCAGTTAAGGTCAGAAGGTTATTTCGTGGTTGCTGTGCAGCATGATTTACCTACGGATCCGCCGCTGGCTAAAACCGGCGATTTGTTCAGTGTTCGTATGCCCATGTGGCAGCGGGGGGCACAGAATTTGCGCTTTGTCCGGCACCACCTTTCAGCTGTTTACCCCGCGTTTGACTGGACAGCACTGACATTAATAGGGCACTCCAATGGCGGCGACATCTCTGCGCTGCTACTGCGTGAATCGCCCGGTTTTGCCAGCCGGCTGATCACTCTGGATAACAGACGTTACCCCTTACCACGTCACGACACCGTGCAGGTACTGTCTGTCCGCGGCAGCGATTTTCCTGCCGATGCAGGCGTATTGCCTGCGGCAGAGGAGCAGGTCAAGTCGGTGTGTGTCAGTACCATAGCGGGCTCCCGTCATAACGATTTAACCGATCAAGGGTCTGAGGTTTTAAAGGCAACCATCAATCAGCTGGTGCTGTCTTTTGTCCGGCAAGGGCAGTGTGGGCCTGATGTGGTGCAGCCCGGTGAACTGAAGCATCTTCTGCCGTAAAGCGTTCAGCTGAAAGAGCCCACTCTGTCTTCACAGTCAGGCCTTTAGTGGGCTTTTTCAGCTGGCTGTGCTGCTTGCTTTTTAAACACCAGGCAGCTTCAGCGGCCCATCCTTGTCAAACGAAACTGCCAGCGGATGGAGCCGAACGTCCATTTTGTTGGAGAAATATAGCCACACCCGCACTATCAAAAGACACAGCCTTTAAAAATCAGTAAGTTAAGTTTTCAAAAAAAGTGAATGGCAAAGTGCAGGCAGGCCGACAGAGCGCCGAATAATTTTTATGCGGGCGCTGGACAGGCAGGAACATCTGGTTCTATTTTGGGTATTCACTTCACGACCAATAAAAGGGCTTAGCGATGAGAATTACCACATGGAATATGCAAGGCGGCACCAATCAATTGTACTTAGGGGCACTGATGGCGCAAAACAACCCGGATGTTATTTGCCTGCAGGAAAGTGGCGATATGACCCATCTGTTGCAACACCGCAATGCAATAGGTGGTTTTCCAAACTCGGTCACAGGTGTTTATGTCAATGGCAACCATATCTACCATGTGGTGTTCTGGTACAACACTGTAGACGACAACCCGCGCAACAGTCTGGCTATTATGAGCCGTCTGACCATTAGTGCCTGGGGTATTCATCCGCCTGTGGTGGTGGCTCCTCCAGGGTATCAGCCGGGCAATCCACGTAATCTGCCCTGGATGACGGTGAATCAGGGCGGCAACCTGCTGCGTATTTATTCCTACCATGCTCCGTCAGCCGGCACCGCCAATGCCGCTAGCTACACCAATCCGCAAATTAACGCCATTAATGGTGGTGGCCTCTGGGCTGTCGTAGGGGATTTTAATGCCGACCCAACGTCAGGGGATTTTGTTGCACCGCCAGCCGGTGTTGTGGTGCGCGGTAATCATGCCACTCAACAAAGCGGTGGCCTGCTTGATTACGCTATTACCAATGCCGGAGGTTTTGCTTTTGTCAGTTCAGGCCAGCTGCTGGCGGCTTCGGACCATTTTCCGCAAAATTTCACATGGTGAACGCCCGCCTTTTGAACTTGCCATTCTGGCGAGGCAGGTGCAGTGCCGACACCCCAAGGGCTGTTTTGCAACGTCAGCGACGGAGTGGCCGCAATCAACGAGCTGTTTTACAGCGTCGATGCTGAATTGGTAGGGGAAGGTTTACTGCTTGCAGGCCGCTCTGTTGGAAAACAGGGTAACGCAAGCGCCGGGTCGGGCGCTTGCGCTCTGCACCATGGACTGAGTCAGAACAGATAAATAAATCCTATGCCAATTTCGGCCTCATAGTTACCGCGTGCTATGGGGCTGGCGCGTACGTCGCTGCTGAAATGCTCATACAGGGCTTCGCCAAAAATTTGCCAGTTTGGATTGATCCAATGGCGGTAATTGTAATTGAGCCCCACCGAGCGTAAGCCGCCGCTCACATTGGTTTGAGCCAAACCTGATGCCACCGACTGCTCTGCGGTGATGCCAAAATCTTTGTTGGCAAATTCGCTGTCGTGAAACACCGCCACCAGATTGATTTCAGAACCCGAACCGTCCGTCTGAGCACCAAAGCGCCGTCCTACCCCAAAAAGCCCGAGATGACCGTTTTCTCCGGTCACGACCCGGCCAACCAGCCAATAACGCCAATCGGCATCAAAAGCCCGTCGTGCCTGCAACACCAGCTCTACGCCTTCGCCAGTCTCACCGAGTCCATTTAAACGACCATCATCCGAATCACTTTCGGCACGGCCTTCATCAAAACCGAGGCTTGCCTCCAGCAGCCAGTGATCCGCACGAAGGCCACGCCAGCCAGCAGCTTCACCTGCCCAAAAGAATATGTCATCGCCGCTGCGCCATTGCACCGCACCGGCCGGCTCGGCTTCAACGCCAAATTCGTCTGAGCCTTCGTAGGCCGTTTCATATTCAATGCCCAGGCCCAGGCCGAAACTCCAGCCATCATGGCCCCGGCTGAAATCGTCGACTGAAGGCAAAGGTACCAAAGCTCTGTTGTCCTCTTGTGCCAGTGCGCTGTGCACCAGACCACTCAGTATTAAGCTAATGAACAATAAAGCGGTTAACTTTTTCATGGCTGACTTTCCTGGATAAATTCAGACAGACCGGGTCTGAGAATAGATTGGTCGTCTGCCTGATACGGATGAGGTGGATCCACGGATCTGTCCACTCACTTCGATTTATTGCTTGGAAATGGAGCCAATCCATGGCAGTTTCTTGACTGACCAAAGGCGAAAGCCGGGTTCGGTCATTCAAACAGCCGTCACTTTAAAGCGCAAACAGGAGCAGCGTGATGTCTTTGCAGGCAATTCTTGAAGTAGTACAGCAACGTTTTGTGGCGCAGCCGGTGCCAGAGCTGACACCAGATTGGGCTGAACTTGGTGGCCGCTTGCAACAGGCACCGGAAAAACTGCGGGCTTTGCAGTGGATGGAGGAGAGTGGCGGTGAACCGGCGCTGATTGGTGTTGACGGGCAAAGCGGTGATTACCTGATTGCCGATTGCAGTGCCGAAACCCCCAAGGGCCGGCGCAGCCTCTGTTATGACGAGGCGGCCCTGGCGGAGCGCAAAGAACATAAACCGGCCGGGTCGGCGATGCAGCTGGCGGCTCAGTATGGTGTGACCCTGCTGACGGAGGAGGAATACAGGCGGTTGCAGCAACGTGGCCCTGTTGATCAGAAAACATCCAGCTGGTTGGCAACACCGCCAGAGGTACGGGCCGAAGGCGGCGCTATTTTTGGTGACTACCGTTACGGCCGGGTATTTGTCTACCACAATGGGGCTCAGTCCTATTACGCCACAAGAGGGTTTCGGGTGATGTTGCGTCTGTGAGAGCGGCATGCCGGTGTTGCCTGTTGATAAAGAGCTGGTGTCATACCGGCGACCTGCCTGGGAGCAGGATGACGCTGCTTTTTCCGTGATCTGGTCTTTAGACGCCTGTCGCTTTATCTGTCATTATTACTGCAACTGACAATGCACGGGGACAAAGTAATGGCAACTAACGATCGGTACTGGTTTTCTGCAACTCCTTTTGGTTATGGCTGGTGGCGGCCCAGTCACTGGCTGGGCTGGTGCTCTTTGCTCATTGCTATTGCGCTGGTTTTTCTTGCCGGTAACAGTTTTCCGCCAGCTGAGGCTCCGCTTTATTTTTGGGGCGCAGTGGTTGCCATTGCGGCTGGTTTTCTGCTGATTTGCAAAATCAAAGGTGAACCTCTTGGTCGGGGCCGGGCCTGACCATCAATCCAGACCGGCGCGCGTCAGAGCACCGGTCGATTCAGCCGCCTGCGCATGACGGAATCCTGGTTCAGACTGGCAAAATGGAGACTGCTGACTGATCTGAACAGGAGATCCGGCAGAGCCTGTCCACCCCGGAGTCGTGAATCATTCCATGCGTTGATTTTGACGACGTATTTACCATAAAGGCACAGAGCCCTATGATGCCGTGTTGGCGTTTTCGAAGCATGCCGTGTTGTTCACTGCGGGGTTGGAGGGATAAATGATTCAGGTACGTGTCGCTACGGAACATGATTTTGCCGCTTACGGCCAGCTGCTGGTTGAAAGTTATAGCCAGTTGCCCGGATTTCCGGGGCCAGAGCAACAGCCCCAGTACTACCAGATGCTGAGTCAGGTGGGGCAGTTTACCCGACAACCCGGTGTGCAGATTTTTGTCGCTGAAACTGAGTCTGGTCAGTTGGGGGGTGGAGTGCTGTATTTTGCTGATATGGCGCATTATGGCTCCGGCGGTACGGCAGCCAGTTACCAGCAAGCCTCCGGGATCCGACTGCTGGCAGTTGATGCAGCCTGTCGGGGCCGGGGGATAGGCGAACAGTTAACCCGGCGCTGTATTGACGAAGCGAACTCCCGTGGGCATCAGGCTATGTTGCTGCATACCACAGCCGCGATGCAAAGTGCCTGGCGCCTGTATCAGCGTTTGGGCTTTGAACGCTTTAGTGATATTGATTTTACCCAGGTCAGCATGCCGGTATTTGGTTTTCGGCTGCACCTTGCTCAGGAGCAACAATGAACGTCAGTCCATATGCCATATTTGATGGCCAGTGCCTGCAAGCGTTGCAGTTTTATCAACAGCTGTTTGGCGGTACTTTGCATTTCACCCGGGTTGCCGATTCGCCAATGGCCGCTCTGTTTGGTGCTGAAGCGCAGCAAAAGGTGCTCAATGGCCGCCTGACCTCAGAAGTGCTGGATATTTCAGCGTCTGACTGGTTACACCCCACTGAGCGTCCGATACAGGGCAACACATTAAGCCTGTTTGTTTCTGAAGGCGATGCAGCGCAAAGCCGGGCCTTGTTTGCGCAGCTGTCAGCGCAGGGGCAGGTCACTGAGGCACTCTCAGAGCAGCCATTTGGGCTTTATGGGGCCTGTATTGACCGCTTTGGTGTGCGCTGGATGGTGCACGCAGCGCCTGGCGTTTAAACTACGGCATCTTTGTCATCACCAGGATGAATTCCGCATGAGCAGTACACAACCGAACAACCCTTTGCACGGCCTGACGCTGGAAGCCATTGTCACCCGGTTGGCCGAACATTACGGCTGGGAGCAGCTGGGCGGCCTGGTGCCGATCAACTGCTTCCGGCAGGACCCGTCGGTCAAATCCAGCCTGAAGTTTTTACGTAGAACCCAATGGGCCCGCACCGAAGTGGAAGCCTTGTATGTGCGGACTTTTAGCCAGGCCGCAGCTTCGCCCTGGGGGGCCTAGCGGTTCTGTATAAGGCGGCTGTGGCTGATTAGAGCTTGGCTTTTGGTGCGAATTATTCGGGAAGGTTTGGGGAGTGGGCGGGGTAAACCCAGGCCCATGCGAAGAATGATTCTGTGGCTGGTTCAACCTTGGTGTGTGCTGTAAGGGGGCGCGTGCTGCGCCCCTTTGGATGAATTGGGTTAGGTCGATGGCGAGGATGTAATGGACGCTTTTGGGGTTTTGCAGTTCTGGACCTTTTTAGCCGGGCTGATCGTAATTATTTTAATGCCGGGGCCAAACAGTTTGTTTGTGCTGAAAACCAGCATCAGCCAGGGGCCGGCCAAAGCCTGGCAGGCACTGGCGGCGGTGCTGATTGGCGATGGGATCTTAATCTTTTTATCTTACCTCGGGGTGGCGTCGCTGCTGGCTGCGTCGCCACAGGCCTTTACTGTGCTGCGTTATCTGGGGGCTGCCTATTTGTTGTACCTGGGCGTGCAAATTCTGCTAAGCCTGCGCCGTGGTCAGTCTGAACAGGCTGATACGCTGCCAAAAGCCGGGTCTGTGTTTCGCAAATCCCTGTTGCTGAGCCTGACCAACCCCAAAGCCATTCTGTTTTACCTGTCGTTTTTTATTCAGTTTATTGACGCCAGTTACAGCCCGGCCTGGGTGCCTTATCTGGCGCTGGCTGTGGTGCTGGAGCTGGTCAGTCTGGCCTATTTAACCCTGCTGATTTATGCCGGTGCCGCTATTGCCGGGTTTTTCCGTCATCAGCCCAAAGTGGGGCAGGCCGGTAACCTGGCACTGGGTTTGCTGTTCACCGGTTTTGCCGTGCGGCTGGTGATGGTGTAACCGCCTATGAGCCAACTATGGACAGATTTGAGCCGGTTAAACCGGGCTGAGCGGGCGTGGTTAGTGGGCTTCAGCCTGCTGGTGCTGGCGGCTACCTGTTATTTCAGTGCCACAGGCACCAACTGGAATTCGGCTTACTCCATTGCGCTGAACTGGCTGGTCAGCCCCATCAGTGCCATCAGTGGTGTGCTTTGTGTGGTGCTGGTGGCCAAGGGGCTGATTTCCAACTGGGTGTGGGGCCTGCTCAGCTGTGCCTGCTATGGCCTGGTGGCCTGGACCTCTGGCTATTACGGCGACTGGCTGCTGAACTGGTTTTATTTTGTGCCGTCGCAGTTTTTTGTCTGGTGGTGCTGGAAAAACCAGCTGCACAGCGACACCCAACTGGTACGGATGCGTTCTTTAGGCAAACACAGCTTGTGGCTGACACCGCTGGTGCTGCTGAGCATTGGCCTTACTGGCTGGTTTTTAACCCAGGTGGATGGTTTTGTAAGCAGTGCATTGGCGCGCAATTCGATGATCTACCAGCAGCTACAAAACTACACGGGCTTTGCGCTGGCAGGGCCTGTGCTGGACGCCAGCACAGTGGTGTTTCAGGTGGCCGCGCAGCTGTTGATGATCCGTTTTTTTGCGGCGCAGTGGACTTTTTGGTTGCTCACCAACTTATTGAATATTCTGGCCTGGACTGTGGTGCTGCTGACCACGGCCGACAGTGCGCCTTACGCCGTACCGACCTTATTGATGTGGATCGCGTTTTTTATCAATTCAGTGTACGGTGCCATCAACTGGAGCAGAGGAGCGGCGCAGCACAAATGAAAATTGGGGTTTTTCCGGGCAAGTTTTTACCACCACACCGAGGCCATTTAACCGCCATCTTGCGGGCGCATGCCATGTGCGACCGGCTCTACGTGGTGATCAGCGAACACCAGGCCGAAGACAAATTGCTGTGCACGCAGGCGGGTTGCCCTTACATTCCGGGACTGCTGCGCCAGCGCTGGCTGGCCCAGGAGCTGGTGGGGCTGGGCATTCAGATTATTCTGCTGGACGAAAGCGCCATTCCTGCCTTTCCGCACGGCTGGGCTCAGTATGCAGTGCTGCTGACTCAGGCGGTGCCTGAACCTGTAGCAGTGATTTTTGGTGGCGAAGAAAGTTACCGCCAGGGCCACAGCCAGCATTTTCCCGGCATTGATTACCAGCTGATTGACCCGCAGCGCACGCAGTGGCCTATCAGCGGCACTGAAATACGCCAGCAGCCCTATTTGCACTGGGACTACATTGCTGGCGCGGCGCGGCCGTTTTTCGCCCGCCGGGTGCTGATTTCCGGCCCGGAAAGTTGTGGCAAAACCACCTTAACCCGCAAGCTGGCCAAGGTGTATTGCACCTCCTGGTCGGAAGAGCTGGGGCGGGATTACCAGGATCAGGTGGTGGCCGGTAACGGTGATTTATTTAATCTGGAAGACTTTAACCGTATTGCCCATTTGCAATACGAGCAGGACCAAAAAGCGCTGCGCAGTGCCAACAAAGTGTGTTTTTTTGATACGGACGCTGTCGTCACTGCCTTTTTCAGTCAGCAAATGCTCGGCACGCTGGCCAGCCGTATTGAAAGCTTTATTGACCCGACTCAGTACGATTTAGTGATTTTGCTGAAACCCACTGTGCCCTGGGTGGCCGACGGCATGCGTGAGCTGGGCGATCCGGCCATGCGCCAGCAGGCCTTTGAGCAATTGCAGGCACTGTACCTGCATTACGGCTTTAAACCTGAACAGCTGTTGGTGGTGGAGTCGCCGGATTATCTGGAGCGGCTGGACGCCTGTATCGCCGCTGTTGAGCAGTTGTTATACAAAACCAAGGGGCAATCATGAGTCAGGCAATCAGCGAACAGGCCATTGTCGAGGCTACAGGCCAAAGCTGGGAGCACTGGCTGAGGTTTTTGCAACAGCAACAGGCGGAACAGCTCGCTCATAAAGCCATTGCTGATCTGTTACGGGCTCAGGGCGGTGTTTCCGGCTGGTGGGCGCAAATGTTAACGGTTCGGTTTGAGCAGCATATTGGCCGCCGGGTGACAGGGCAGGATTGCACGGGTCAGTTTAAACTGTCGGTCAATAAAACCCTGGCCGGTCCTATGGATGATGCTCTGGCGCTGTGGCTTGGCCATGTGCAAAGCCGCACTGAGTTTAATCAGGTGGCCATCAGCAAGCCGCCAGCAGTCAGCCAAAGTGCCAACTGGCGTTATTGGCGCTGCGCCCTGGCGGATGGCAGCCGTGTCGTGGTGATGTTCAGCCAGAAAACAGCCGACAAAACGCAGCTGTCGGTGCAGCACGAACAACTGAAAGCCGAAGCCGAGCTGGAGCCCTGGCGAAGCTATTGGAAAGAATTTACCAGGGGTTTGTAGAAGATTGCGGACGGGCGCAGCAATATAGGACGGGCGCAGCAAGCTATGCCGCAAGGATGATAAAAATGTGTGGGTCACCGCCAACCAATAAATTGTCGTAGGGGCGGGGTTTGGCCCGCCCGACGTGAGACGGTTGATAATGTGTTTTGGGGCGCAGCAAGCTACGCCCCTACAATGTATCGGTGGGTATTGGATTCGAAGATGGAATAAAACCCCTGGGGCGGGGTTTAGCCCGCCCGTGGATAAATGAACAAATTTGTGGAGGCAAGGATGCTTCAGCGCAAACAGGTCAGGCTGGCCAATTATAACTATGGAAGCCCGGGTTGCTATTTTGTGACCCTGTGTTGTTGCCAACGGCAGCACTATTTGGGGTGGATTGACGAGTCTGGCTGGCATCCTAACAAGCATGCTGATGGGGTCTGCAGCCTTTGGCTGTCACTTCCACAACGTTTCCCTGGATTGTTGTTACATAGTTGGTGCATCATGCCAAACCACTTTCATGGCATCCTGGAGCTGACCTGTCAGACGCAAGCACAGCAGGTGAAACTGCATGACCCTATCCGTGTTTTTAAGTCACTTAGCAGTAAACTCTTTAGCCCGACAAAGTTATGGCAACGTGGTTTTTATGACCATGTGATACGTTCAGAGTGTGATTTTCTAAAAATTTCGAAGTACATCCAAAATAATCATCTGCAATGGCAATTGGATTATTTCAACTCAAGCAAACAATGACTGTAGGGGCGGGATTTACCCCGCCCGACGTGAGACGGTTGATCATGTGTTTTGGGGCGCAGCAAGCTACGCCCCTACGATGATAAAAATGTGTGGGTCACCGCCAACCAATAAATTGTCGTAGGGGCGGGGGTTACCCCGCCCGGCATAAGGCGGTTGATGTCCGGTTTTGGGGCGCAGCAAGCTACGCCCCTACAATGATAAAAATGTGTGGGTCACCGCCAACCAATAAATTGTCGTAGGGGCGGGGTT
>NZ_JBBIQL010000006.1:12902-68328 GCF_037442345.1 Rheinheimera sp.
ATGATAAAAATGTGTGGGTCACCGCCAACCAATAAATTGTCGTAGGGGCGGGGTTTGGCCCGCCCGACGTGAGACGGTTGATAATGTGTTTTGGGGCGCAGCAAGCTACGCCCCTACAATGTATCGGTGGGTATTGGATTCGAAGATGGAATAAAACCCCTGGGGCGGGGTTTAGCCCGCCCGTGGATAAATGAACAAATTTGTGGAGGCAAGGATGCTTCAGCGCAAACAGGTCAGGCTGGCCAATTATAACTATGGAAGCCCGGGTTGCTATTTTGTGACCCTGTGTTGTTGCCAACGGCAGCACTATTTGGGGTGGATTGACGAGTCTGGCTGGCATCCTAACAAGCATGCTGATGGGGTCTGCAGCCTTTGGCTGTCACTTCCACAACGTTTCCCTGGATTGTTGTTACATAGTTGGTGCATCATGCCAAACCACTTTCATGGCATCCTGGAGCTGACCTGTCAGACGCAAGCACAGCAGGTGAAACTGCATGACCCTATCCGTGTTTTTAAGTCACTTAGCAGTAAACTCTTTAGCCCGACAAAGTTATGGCAACGTGGTTTTTATGACCATGTGATACGTTCAGAGTGTGATTTTCTAAAAATTTCGAAGTACATCCAAAATAATCATCTGCAATGGCAATTGGATTATTTCAACTCAAGCAAACAATGACTGTAGGGGCGGGATTTACCCCGCCCGACGTGAGACGGTTGATCATGTGTTTTGGGGCGCAGCAAGCTACGCCCCTACGATGATAAAAATGTGTGGGTCACCGCCAACCAATAAATTGTCGTAGGGGCGGGGGTTAGCCCACCCGGATGACAACAGGCAGAGAGAACGAGAATGACAGATTTAACCCAAGGGCCTGTCCATAAACACCTGGTCAGCATGGGCTTGCCGATGATGATTGGGATGGTCGTGCATAGCCTGTATTTGTTTGTCGATTTGTATTTTGTGTCGGCACTGGGCGCCAGTGCGGTGGCGGCTGTCGGGGCAGGGGCGGCGCTGATGTTTTTGGTGATGGCGTTCAGCCAGGTGCTGGGGGTGGGCACGGTCAGTCTGATGGCGGTGGCCATAGGGGCGAAAAAGCGCCGTAAAGCCCGCCAGCTGTATCAGCAAAGTTTAACCCTGGCGTTAGGGATGACGCTGGGCACTGTAGTTCTGGGGTATCTGGGCATTGGGCATTATATGCAGCTGCTGTCGGATGACCCGGATGTGCAGCGTCAGGGGTATGCCTTTTTGCAAGCTTATCTGCCGGGTCTTTGCTTGGCTTACCTGTCGACAGTATTAGGCTCAGGCCTGCGTTCCTTAGGTATCGTGAAACCGGCCATGCTGGTGCAGCTGGCGTCGGTGGGCTGCAATATTGTGCTGGCGCCTGTGCTGATTGCCGGTTGGGGCACTGGTGTGCCGTTGGGGGTTGCCGGGGCTGGCCTGGCCAGTACCATATCGGGCTTGCTTGGATTTTTACTGCTGTTTTATTTTGTGCGACGCGAGCACAACGCCATGTTGCAGTTTGCCAAACCCGCGCGCTGGTCGCCTGTGCTGAGTAAAGCTTTGCTGAAAGTGGGTTTTCCGGCTGGTGGTGAATACGGCATTATCTTTTTGTACAGCGCCTTTGTGTATTGGGTGATTGCCGATATGGGCACTGAAATACAGGCGGCCTTTGGTATTGGTCTGCGTGTAGTGCAGGCGTTGTCGTTGCCCGCAGTGGCGTTGTCCTTTGCCATTCCTGCTGTGGCCGGGCAGAATTTTGGTGCCAAACGGTTCGACCGGGTTCGTCAGACCTTTGTAGCCGCGGCGCAAATCTCTTTTGGTCTGATGGGCTGCGCTTTGCTGATGATGCAGTGGCAGGCTGAACATCTGGTGGCATTTTTCACTTCAGACATCGCGGTGATTGCGGCCGGGGCTTTGTTTATCAAAATCAGCTCCTGGAATTTTCTGACGTCCTCGTTAGTCTTGTGCTGCTCAGGCATGTTTCAGGCGCTGGGCAATACCTTACCCTCGTTGCTGGCGTCGTTAAGCCGTTTACTGTTGTTTATGGGCCTGGTGCTGTGGTTGCAGCAGCAGGCTGGGTTTGATGCCGAACAAATCTGGTGGACGTCGGTAGTGACAGTGCTGCTGCAAGGCCTGCTGGCGCTGTATTGGCTGGACAGACAGATGAAAAAACGGGGCATTGGGCTGCTGGCCAACAGCCAGCCTGTGCAGGGGCGCGGTTAACCGCACTGCGACAAGGCAGGAGCTAGTCTGACGCCTGCAGGGCTTGTTGAATGGCGGGCGTGATCAGCGCCTCCATCACCTGGTAACCTGCTTTGTTCGGGTGAACCAGGTCTTTTGCACTGGTGTAGTCGGGCACCTTTAAACCGCCGTGACCGTCGACCAGAGCGCTGTAAAAGTCGACATAGGCCAGCTGATGCTCGGCCGCATACTGCTTAAGTTTCCGGTTCAGTGCCAGGATGTTCTGCGCAGGCTCGATACCCTGGCGCCACGGAAACGCAATGGCTGGCAACACCGAACATAAGATCACCCTGGCGCCATGCAGCTGCGCCAGTTCTGCCATTGAATAGATATTGCCTGCCGTAGCGTCCAAACTGACCGGGCCGCTGTTTTGCGCCAGATCGTTGGTGCCAGCCAGAATCACCACCACTTTGGGTTTCAGCGCAATCACATCGTCGCGAAAGCGCAGCAGCATCTGATGGCTGACCTGGCCGCTAATGCCACGGCCAATATAGCCATGGCGGGCAAAAAAATCCGGGTTGTGCACTGGCCAGAATTCGGTAATGGAATCGCCCATAAAGACCACACGCTTCTCACCCACAGCAGGTTGCCCCAGCCCGGCATTGGCCTGCCGGTACTTTTCCTGATTGGCGTACCCGCTGACAGAAAAGGGCCCGTTGGCCGCCGCCATGCTGGTGACAAAAATCAAAGGTAAACAGGCGATAGCTTTTCTCACGACAAAATTCCATAAGGCAAGTTATTGAATGTTATTTTAATTTTTCAGGTATCTTAACCAATGTCAATGCAACTTATGTTGCAGCGCTGTGATAGACGCTAAAGGAGTGCAATGGGCCCAAAGGGGGATCGCGATATAGGAAATTCGCAGCGATTCAGAAGCCGTTCTACTGATGGAGCCGACAAGAGAGGCGTGCAACCAGATAAAGCCTCTTATTGAACAGTCTTACTGACAAGGAGTTGCTATGAAATATTTCCTCGTACTTTGTTTTATGGTGTTCTGCGCAGCCGCCCAGTCTGACCATGCAGATGGTATTTCGAATAAAGTACTTAATGAGTACTTTAAGGATGAACTGAACTACGAAGCGTATTTCAGTAAATTTAAAACTGCTTTGTTAGCCGGCGATAAGCAACTGGTGGCATCACTGAATTTATACCCCCTTCGGGTTAACTATCCTTCCGGCCCCGTTTATTACGCCACCAAAGAGCAATTCATTGAAAATTACGACAAGGTGATTACTGCAGAATTGCTGAACAGAGTAAAAGGGCAGCAGTTTAAAAACTTATTTTATAACTACCAAGGGCTTCACATAGGCTTTGGTGACATTTGGTTTGGCGCCATTTGCCTTGACGGTGAGCAGTGCAAGAAGGTTGAAATATATGCCTGGGCTTACAATGTCATGTCGATAAGCAAGAAGTAGCTCTGCCCCTGGAAAAAACTGCAGCAGCAACGGCAAAATAAGGTAAATCTGTCCCCAGCTTTCGTAATGGGCTTATGGCGATTTTTTCTTTAAAAACTATGGTCATGAGCAATGACTGACTTCTAAAGTCTCAGGACGAAACGCATGCGCTGCATGTCAACTAAACACGTCAGGCCTCTGCTGTTGGCCGCAGTGCTGGCTGGGCTTTGGGCTTGCCCGGCAGAAAAGGCCCAGCTGACCGACACAACCAGGGCGGCCATGGCCGTGCCCGACACCTTTGCCAACCCCATTATTAAATACGACACAGCTGACCCAACCCACCAGGTGGGTGAGCTGATTTACACCGCCGACCCGGCCGTGATGGTGCTGGACGATACCGTCTACCTGTACAGCACCCACGATGAACAAAGTGCCGAAGGCCAGGATTATCGTATGTACGATTACCGGCTTTGGACCAGTCGCGACCTGCAGCGCTGGGAAAATAAAGGTGCGGTGTTTCGTTATTCTGATTTTGCCTGGGCACGCGGCGATGAAAAAACCGGCAACGCCTACGCCCACCATGTGATAAAGCGCAACGATGCGTCGGGCAAGCCACGTTACTACTTTTATGCTGCGGTGGAAGGCGGCCAGACCGGTGGGAAATTTGGTTTCTCTATTGGCGTGGCCGTATCGGACAACCCTGAAGGCCCGTTTAAAGACCCTCGTGGTATGCCCATGATTTTGCTGGAAGATACAGCGCAGTACAAAGACCACAGCTGGCGCAATATAGACCCGGCGGTTTTTGTTGACGATGATGGCCGGGCTTACCTGTACTGGGGCAACAAACAATTATGGTGGGTGGAACTGGAGGACGATCTGGTTCACCTCAAAGGTGAGCGTTACAGCCTGGACGGCCAGGGAAAAATGCAAAACCGCGACGCCAGCCAGGTGCAAATTCATGCGGTGGATACCTTACCCAATTTTGAAGAAGGGCCTTATGTGTCCAAGCATAACGGCCTCTATTACCTGGTGTATGCCGCTGGGTTTCCGGAAAGCCTGGCTTATGCCACCAGCAGGTCGGCCACCGGCCCCTGGCAGTACCGCGGCATTCTGATGGACCCTTTGCCCAACACCACCACTATTCATCCGGCGCTGTTTGAGTTTAAAGGCCACACCTATCTGGCGTACCACAATGCCGACCTGCCGGGGGGCGGTAATTATCGCCGTTCAGTGGCGTTGGACCGGGTGGTTTTCAATGCCGATGGCAGTATCAAACCTGTGATCCGCACCACAAAACAACCCAACTAATGGCCGGCCTGAATGGCGGCTTTGCATCACGGACACTAAGGAGACGGAGACTATGTACCCACCACGCACAGGCTTCAGTGCCATCTGGCGGCAATTCACTCACTTACATTCAGTGCCAAGCCATCGCACAGGGGGGCTGACGCGGCTGGCCCTTGTTGGCCTGGCGTGCTGGGCCTTGTTGGCCAGTACTCAGGCTGCGGCTCAGGCCCATGATGCGATGACGCCGATAGCCACCCCGGCTCAACCCACGGCCATTGAGCTTGGTACAGGCCCGCTGCCCAATGCCAAAGCCGTTGAGGCCTGGCATTCGCAGTACGGCAGCCAGTTTACCCGTAATGTGACACAAGCCACCTTAACGCCATTTTTTCCTGAACCGGGCAAAGCCAGTGGGGCGGCGGTGATCGTTGCACCCGGTGGTGGTTTTCGCACCCTGTCGATGGAAAATGAGGGCTGGCAGGTAGCACAAGCCCTGGCCGCCAAAGGGGTCACGGCTTTTGTGCTGAAATACCGCCTGAATCAGACACCCGCCGACATGGCCGCCTTTCAGGAAGAAATGGCGCAGATGTTTTCCGGCACAGCACGCCGCCCGCCGCGGCCTGACCCATCCACCATGAAAGCACAGCTGGCGCCACAAATTGCCGACTCCCGCGCTGCTTTTGCCTTGGTTCGTGCCAGGGCTTTGGAGTGGAAGCTCGACAAAGACCGCATTGGCATGCTGGGATTTTCGGCAGGTGCCATGCTGACTATGGCGACAGCTTTGGTGGGTGACGACGCCAAACCGGCCTTTATCGGCAACATTTATGGGCCTTTGGATGCAGTGCCAGTGCCTGCGGACGCGCCACCGCTTTTTGTGGCGCTGGCAGCCGACGACCCGTTTTTCGCCCACAGCAAATTCGGCTTAATTGAAAGCTGGCAAGCGGCGAAAAAACCGGTGGAATTCCATTTCTACGAGCAGGGCGGCCATGGCTTTGGCATGTACCCCAAAGAAACCACCAGCACCGGCTGGTTTAACGCCTTCGCCAGCTGGCTGCAAATGCATGGCCTGCTGCAACCTAAGGCGCGGTGAGTTAGCAACACTCAAGGTGTCCTGTAAGTGGGATGAGTAAACATGGCGGACCAGCCACCGGCAGTTATTGCGTTCGTCCGCTCACGCTTGGCCTAATGGGCTGAGCTTATAGTTTGTTGCTTATTCCGTAATAACTCTGTTTGGTTGATGGGAAGGCTGATTTGTGCCGATGGCAGACATATGTAGATCGGTATTGTCTCAAATATTTTAGATAAAGCCCTAAAAACACTGGTGAAACATCCAACACACGGTTATGAGTTAAATTTCGGGCAACTAGCGTATAGATAGTACGGATTTTGTCGCCTGTGTTTGTAAAGCATTAAAAAATGGTTGATAAATAGGAACTTCGGTATTAGCTTAGATTGAATAAATATCAGGAAAGAAGGCAATAAATTTTCCGACTTGCGTGCGTTATGGCTATTCAATTCATTTAGGTGAGGCACGATGAAACGAGATATGGAGATAATCCGTAAGCTATTGTTTGAAATTGAGGAGAATCCACGTCAATTAACCGTTGATGGATACAACAAAGAAGTTGTTAAATATCATGCTTTACTGTTGATTGAGGCAGGGCTGCTTGATTGCAAGGTTTCGGACACATTAGCAATACGTCAGTGGTACCCAGTCATATTTTCGTTAATCGTCTAACTTGGGATGGTCACGAGCTCCTTGATAATATTCGAAAAGAATCAGTTTGGAATGCTATCAAGTGAGAGTTTAAGAATGCGAGTGTCTCAACCATTTTGAACATAGGCAAAGAGCTTGCGGAAAGTTATGCAAAGAAAAAGTTGCGGTCTATTTTAGGTGAACAATAGTCATAACAAATCACGTCATTCGGGGCCTGTGGCCCCTGCGACGCTCACAAGTTCGAGCTCATGCGCAGGGCGTTAGGCAAAACTATCGTAATACGATTGGAATATTGACATGAATGAACAAGACAGGCCATTTCCAGGTGGGTCGAAAAGCCGAGTGAATCGAGCAGGTGACAATGTCCGACACGGAAGAGCTAATAGTGATGATCTTTATGCAATTGATGAATGGCGGGCCGCTCACAAAGTTGTGTTGAATACTTTTCAAGCGAGTTTGCGTAATAGAACTAGAAATAAAAGTATTGTTGTCGCACAAAGGCATAAGAGGCGGAACACGATCTTTAACAAGTTATTGAGACAGCCAAAGATGGAATTGTCTCGCATGGATGATATCGCAGGATGCCGGCTTATATTTGAATCAGTCGATGACTTAACTAAGTTTAGAGAGCAATTCCATAAGGCTCGATTCAAACACAAACGAAAAAATGACGTTGATAAATACAATTATTTATTGCGGCCGAAATCTACGGGCTACAGAGGAATTCACGATGTCTACAGTTATGATGTGAATTCTAAGAATGGCGAATTACATAAAGGCTTATTAGTAGAGATTCAGTACAGAACTTTAGTACAGCACGCATGGGCAACGGCTGTCGAGGTCATCGGTTTTATAACAGAGAATCAACCCAAATTTCAGCAGGGTGATAAGAGATACGAGCTCTGCATGGCATTGGCCAGTGAAATATTGGCAAGATATTATGAAGGCGGACACGGTCCGTTCCCTGAATTGTCTGATAAAGATTTAGTTAAGCAATTTCTTGAATTGGATGCGGAGCTACATTTAACCAGAAATTTTACGGGGTTGAATACGACTGAATCAGAGACTACAGCCAAAAGAAATACTATTTTGATATTTAAGCCAGATGGAGAGTTAGAGGCATTTTCATATAAAAGCGAATCAGATGCTCTTAAAGAACTCTTTAGAATAGAGAAAGAAAATCCTTCTCTTGATGTGGTTCTAGTGAAAGCAGATACGAGCGAGGAGATACGACTGGCTTTTAGAAACTACTTTTCCGATGCTAAGGAATTTATTCGGCTTCTCACACAAGCTATTGAGGGGATTAACGAAAAAACAGCCTAACAAGGTGCTGCTAGGGACAAACCTACACTGCGCTTCAGTTTGCCCCAGAGCAAGGTGTTGCAACTGAGAACTCCCTCTCAAATGGAGAAAATCAAATGAGTATTGATTCAGAGTTAGATAAAACCATTGCATCGTTAAGGAAGCTAACTGCAGCTCTACAGGATAATGCGCACTTAAATGACGAAGCTAAAGAGTTTTGTTTAAGACTTATCCGAGAGAATATAAAGCAAGTAGGTGGTTGGTATGCCGCAACAGGAGTGCCGACGTCCGTGCCAATTGGAGGGGGCGCTAGTTCGGGCAGCAGCAATGCGAAATGCCCCCACTGTAAGAAAGATATTTATGTAAAGAAAGCACCATAGGAAAGGGCATGATGGATTGGAGTATTATAGGTTCAGGAATTCTTGGTTCACTTGTAGGTGCAATTGTTGCAATTGTTTCCGTTTATTATTCTCACAACTTAAATATGAAAAAGGAAGAAAATGCTCATGCGTCGGCATTACTAAACTATAAGCAAGCTCTTTACGATGAATTGGATGTGTTTTGGAAGGCATACAGGCAAGGAATTGGAAATAAAATTTCAATTGCAAGTGAAGAATTTATTCTAAATGAATTTTATCCTGAAATAATTACGCCATTTGCTATTTATGAGGGGAACGTAGGGTTTCTTGGTAAAATTAAAGAATCTGACTTACGAAGACTAACTGTTAAAGCTTATAGCGAAATTAAAGCTCTGTTGGCTCAATTGTCTCTACATAACAAATTGTTGGTTAAATATGAAGAGGCGCATTGGAAAAATATAGAGAATTCAAATGAATATATGCAAGCTAAATTTGAAGGTATGAGAAATAGCGTGTATGCAAGTACAAGGATCTTGGTCTCTCTTCATAAAGAGAGTGAGTCGTCATTAGACGCATTACTCCGAGAGTTTAATAAGCATGGTGTGCTCTCAAGCTAGCTCTAACAAACACGTCAATTTGGGCACTCACAAGATCGCGCCTATTGCTCGGGCGTTATCGTCTGCTTTTCGCAATAAGCTGCCTTTAAAACCAATGAAAATACAAGTCCCTGCTAGGACGCGGGCTCGCTGATAAAGCCCAGTTTGAGTAAACCGGCTTGCTGCACGGCGGCCATCACTGTTAACACCTGCTCATAAGGTGTGGCTTTGTCGCCGCGGATATGAATTTCCGGCTGCTGAGGCAAGGCGGCCTGTTCCGCCAGTTTGACGGGCAGGGCGTCGCGGGGGATGGCGTCGTTATTCCAGTACACTGAGCCGTCGGCCTTCACTGTTAAGGTGACGGTGCTGGGTTTGGTCTGGTGTTGTTCGTTGCTGACGCGCGGCAAATCCACCTTCACACTGTGGGTGATCACCGGCACTGTAATAATAAAGATGATCAGCAGCACCAGCATCACGTCCACCAAAGGCGTCATATTGATTTCGCTCATCACCTCGTCGTCCTGGTCAAATCCGCCGCCAAAAGCCATTTATTTTGCCTCCTTCAGTGGCACCACCATGGCGCTTTTCGGCGCGGCCCCTGTTAAAAAGTAGGCGTGCAACTGGTGCGCAAAGCGGTTGAGTTTGCCTAAAACGTCTTTATTGCCGCGTTGCAGCGCGTTGTAACCCAGCACGGCCGGAATAGCCACCGCCAGGCCAAAGGCCGTCATAATCAGGGCCTCACCGACCGGGCCAGCCACTTTGTCGATACTGGCCTGGCCCGAAGCACCAATGCTGACCAAGGCGTGGTAAATGCCCCACACCGTGCCGAACAAACCCAGAAAAGGCGAGGTGGAGCCCACAGAGGCCAGAATGGCCAGGCCTTTTTGCATCTGCTGGGCGCTTTCGTCAATGGCGCCACGCAGGCAACTGGTCAGCCAGTCGGCCAAAGGCAAATGGCCGTGTAAATCCTGCTGATGGCTTTGGTGGTGATCCAGCGCCGCCTGGCCTTCGTCTGCCACGTAACGGAATGGGTTGGCCGGGCCGCCTTGCTCAGAGGCGGAGCTTAAAATGCGCAGTCCTTCGGTAAAGCTTTGGGCGTGCCAGAAATCGCGGCTGGCGGCCGCTACTTTTTTCAGCCGCCATAAATTCAGCGCCCGCAGCACTATCACTGTCCAACTGGCGACCGACATCAACAACAACAGCACTGCCACTGTTTTAATGACAAAATCGCCTTGGGCCCACAGGGCGGCAATGCCGTAAGGGTTTTCCTGCATCAGGGTGGTTCCTGTTAACACGTCATTCATGGGGATATTTCTCTGCGTTTAAACTATTTGTCTGACCGATCATCATTAACTTTTGGCCGCCGGATTGAGCTGAAACACCACCGGCTGGGCAAACCATAAATCGACCGGCTGGCCCAGCTCTTTGGCCGGGCTGTAAGTCCAGTGCCGCACCGCATTGACGGCCGCCTGATCCAGCCGTGGGTAGCCTGAGCTGGTTTTCACTTTCAGCTGGCCGACTTTACCTGTTTTCAGAACCAGCACGTCCAGCACCACTGTGCCTTGCTCTTTCAGCTGGCGCGACAGCTTGGGGTAAACCGGCGCTTTGTTCACCGCTTTATTGGCGGACGCCACGGGCGGCGTGCTGCTGGGCTCTGGCTCGGCAGTTTTCACCGGTGCAACAGGGGCCGGTGTTTGGTCTGGCTTGCTTTCGCCTGGCTCTGGCGCACTGACTGCGCGCTCTGAGGCGGCGGCTACCGGCACTGGTTTAGGCACTGGCTTGGGTTTTGCTTTTACCGGCTTGGGTTTGGCCGCTTTGGGTTTGGGCGGCTCTGGCTTTTTTTCCGGAATGAGCGGTTTAGGCTTAGGCGGCTCAATAGCCGGTGGTGCCGGCGGCGTCGGCACCGGAATAATCACGCCTTCAATGGCTTTGGCCACAGGCGCTGGCAGCGGCGCTGAGCTCAGGCTGACAGCGGCGGTAAGGCCCGCCAGATGCAGGGCCAACACCAAAGCAAACAGCAGTGCAGGGCGTTTCACAGCTCGGCCCACATGCGTACTAAATTATGGTAATGCGAAGTGAGCGCCACGCTTTGTGGGCTTTCACCAAACTGCTGGCGCAACGACTGTATGGTCTGGTCCAGTTCAAACAGCATCTGGCGTTGTTCGGCTGAACGCACCATGCTCTGAGTCCAGAAAAAACTGCAGACCCGCTCGCCTTGAGTTACAGGCAGCACCTGATGCAGGCTGCTGGACGGGTACAGAATCAAGTCACCGGCGGGCAGTTTCACTTCATGCAAACCAAAGGTGTCCTGAATTTGCAGTTCACCGCCCTGATAGTCGTCGGGTTCTGATAAAAACAAAGTCGAAGACAAATCAGTGCGCAGGCTGAGTGTGGAGCCGGGAATTCCACGAATAGCCCCGTCCACATGCAAACCATAATGCTCGCCACCCTGGTAGCTGTTAAACAGCGGGGGCACGGAGCGCAGCGGAATAGCCGCCGCCATAAAAAGCGGGTGCTGGTACAGCGCCTGCAGAATAATGCTTCCCAACTCGCGGCCAAGCGGCGAGTCCACCGGCAGCTGTTTGTTGTTCTTCACCAAAGCCCCTTGCGGCCCGACCGTTTCGCGGCCGTCTGTCCAGTTCACTGCAGCCAGTTGCTGGCGGAACTGCGCCACCTGGGTTTTGCTTAGTACTTCAGGTATATGCAGTAACATAAAAATCAACTCGTTGTTGTGGCGAAAGGGGCGGGGTAAACCCCGCCCCAACACAAAGGCACTGTTGACGCATCCATTTTCACTGTAGGGGCGTAGCTTGCTGCGCCCGTGACAGGTCCAACGCCTACGCCCATTGTCTATCAGAACTTCACATTGACACCCAGACGGGCCGAACGTGGTGTGCCCATAAAGTAACGCGAGCCGCCGTTGTTCAGTGAAGACATATACTCTTCGTCCAACAGGTTGTAGACGTTCAGCTGCACATCCACAGTCGGGGTAACAGGGTAAGACGCCATGGCGTCCACCACCCAATAATCCGGCACTTCAGGCACTGAGGTTTTCGCCAGGTTCAGTGTCGTGCTGCTGGAGCGGGAGACTGTATCCACATAACGCAGGCCTCCACCCAGCACCAGGCCATTGCCAAAGCTGTAGCTGTTCCACAGCGTCAGGGTCAGCTCCGGAGTCCATTGGATCACGCCGCCATCGGTCGGGTTGGTACCAGATTGGTTACCTCGGGTAATTTCACTGTCCAGGTAAGCGGCACCGGCGCTGATTTGCCAGGCCGCGGTAATAGCACCCACTAAGCCCAGTTCGACACCACGGACCTGACGTTCACCGACCTGGGCGGCGGCGCCTGTCGGGTCTGTGGCAATTTCGTTTTCGTTGGTGCTTTCAAACACCGCAGCCGTGAACGCCAGTTTATTGTCGAATACATCCCATTTGGTGCCCAGCTCCAGGTTGGTGCCTTTTTGTGGGTCCACATTGGCGTTATTGATGTTGTTGGCTGTGGCACTTAACGCAAAGTTAGCGCCGCCCGGCGGTAACTGGGTGGTTGCATACGACAAATACACACTGCCATTTGTCGCCGGCTTATACAAAGCTCCCACTTTGTAACTGGCCAGATTGTCTGAGGCTTTTAAGGTTGAGCCTAACAAGGTGCCCACCGGAATATTTTGTGGGGTGCTGGTGCCCTGCACAGTGACAAGGTCAGTTTCTGTGCTGTAGTGCTCAAAACGGCCGCTCAGGTTCAGTTGCCACTGGTCGTTCAGGTGCAGGGTGTCCAGCACATACAGCGCCGACGTCATGGTGCTGCCTTCGGTGCTGGCACCGGTGTGAACCGGGTCAACGAAGCTGTCGCTGGTGCTTGGGTTGTACAGGTTGGCTGCAGCCTGGCTGGTGCCGGTTGGCAGCGCCAGCGTGTAGTTGCGCTGGCTTTCATAAATAAATTCCAGGCCTGAGCTGATGTCATGGCGGATAGCGCCGGTCTGCACACTGGTGTTCAGCTGGGTCTGGTTGGTCAGAATACGGTTACGCTGGTCTTTGCCCTGACGTGAACGGGAAATGGTCCAGTCGTTCGGATCCTCAATAGCCACAGCCGCAGCGCCAGAACCCGTGGTGGTGGTGATGGCATTGACACCTGTGAGCAGATAATCCTGGTCCGACTGACCAAAACGTGAGGTGTTACGCAGCACGGTGTTTTCGTTCAGGTCGTGTTCCACTTTGGCGGTGACCATAGTGGCTTTGACATCATCCTTGTCATGGCGGGAACCGTAGAAATTGCTGGTGTCGACCGGTGCAATGGTTTTGCCGGCATTCGGGCCACCGTTCGGGTAGTTGGTGCTTGGGTCGGCGTCAAAGGCGGCATTGTAAAAGCCTTCCAGGCCCACAGTTGGAATACCACCGTCAGGGATATTGTCCTGATCCAGGTGGAACAGGTTCAGGTAAGCGCGGGTGGCAGTGCCTAAACCCAGCGCCAGTGAGCTGGCAATACCGAGACGGTTATCTTCCACCACGTCGCGGCCAGCCACCCCTGAATCCTGCGCCAACAGGTTCACCCGCAGCGCACTGGTGTCGCCAATCTGGCGGTTCATATCCAAAGTGCCACGTTTGTAAGAGCCTGACCCAGCGGTCAGATTGGCCACAGAAGAATCCTCCAGGGTTGCCATTTTGCTGGCCAGGTTGATATACCCTGAAGAGGAACCACGGCCATTGTCGGCACCGGCCGGACCTTTGGCAATTTCCACCTGTTCGGTATTAAAGGTGTCGCGGCTGATGGTGCCTAAGTCACGAATGCCGTCCACAAAAATGCTGCCCTGGGTATCAAAACCACGCATAAAAATAGAGTCGCCGGTGGCGGTGTTGCCGTTTTCACCCATCAGCATGGTAATGCCCGGGGTGTTACGCAGTGCATCGGACAGGGTGGTCGCCGCCTGCTGCTGGATCAACTCTTTTTTCACCACCACAATAGTTTGTGGCGTGTTGACCAGCGGCTGAGTTTGTTTGGTTGAGCTGACACTGTCAGCTTTGTACTGTGCTTCGACTTCGTCTGCACTCACCACGACTGCATCCAGTTCGGTTTGTGTCTGTTGAGCCTGCGCCACTGCAGGAATAGCCAACGCCAGAGCTGAAGCCAGCAGGGTACTGTTGAACTGGGTCACCTGCGAATGTTTTTTTGCTTTGATAAAAGCCATCGGACAAAATCCTTGTGTGAATTTATGTTAATGCAGAGATGTTTTTTGTTTACAAATGTCGTTTACAAACCTGGGTCTCCGGCGCCGGAGCGGCACGATTTTATCTGTAGCAAAATATAAATGCAAACTGTTTGCATTTGCGTAATTGAGCTTTTACAGAGGTCAGGGCAGGCATTGCCGCCAAAAACAGTGGCATGTTAATGTTGGTAAGATGTTAAGTTTTGGAAAACAAAGGAAAAGGATCATTTATGTTACATATCGAAGCCAGGCAAATCAGTAAAAGCTATGGTGAGGTTGCCGCTGTGCAGGCCATCAGTTTTGCCATTGAGCCCGGGCAAATTTTTGCGTTGCTGGGGCCCAATGGTGCCGGCAAGTCCTCGTTGATCCGTATGCTGGTGGGGCTTACCCGGCCTGACAGCGGCGATATTCTGATCCACCAGCAGCATCAGCTTGTACCGCAGTTACCGCAGCGCAGTTATGGGTATTTGCCGGAGGACAGAGGGCTGTACCACGACAGAACAGTGCGGCAGAACCTGAGTTATATAGGTGCGCTGCGCGGTTTGGACAAACGTCAGCTGGCAGCAGAAATAGACCGCTGGTGCACCCGGCTGGATTTACTCGATAAGCTGGACGACAACCTGAGCAAGCTCTCCAAAGGCAATCAGCAAAAAGTGCAGCTGATTAGTTGCCTGTTGCACAAACCAGCCCTGGTGATCCTGGATGAACCTTTTTCCGGCCTGGACCCGGTCAATCAGGAGAACCTGCTGGTTATTCTGACCGAACTGCGTGACGCCGGTACCACAGTGCTGTTGAGCGCGCACCAGATGGCGCTGGTGGAACGGCTGGCAGACCAGATGTTATTGCTGAATAAAGGCCAGCAGGTGGCACAGGGCAGTCTGGCGGCTATTCGCCGGCAGTTGTCGCCAGAGCAGTGGTTTGCGGTGAGTTTTGCCCAGCCCGTCCGCGCCGAAGTGTTGCAGGCGCTGAGCACTGTGGCTGAACTTAAAGTGCTGTCTGACAGCGCCTTTCAGTTGAGTCTGGCTGCTGGCGTCAGTGTCAGTCCGTTGTTGCAGCAGCTTGGCAGCGCAGGCGAGCTGACCGACTTCAGCCGCATTGAACCCAGTTTGCATCAGCTGTACCTGACCGCTGTGGCACAACACAATGCACAAAACGCCCGTCAAACCCACACAAAAGGAGCAGCCGCATGACCCGTTGGACAGTCGCCGTCTTTGAATTTCAGCGGTATTTTAAGTGGAAACAGGAGCTGGTCAGTCTGGGGTTGATGGTACTGACTGTGGCCCTGATGTCGGCCTGGCCCCTGATCAAGGGGTGGGTGGATAAAGACTACAAAGTAGCACTGGTGTCTGAGCTGGCTGCGCCTAAGGTGGCCGGTTACAGCATCAGCCAGATCCGGCCAGAGGCGCTGGACAATGCCCGTGCCGGTCTTGGTGAGGTTTGGGATCTGCTGGTGCTGGTGGATAATCAGCAACTGACCCTGGTGGCGCAAAACAGCGCCAGTTGGCAAGACAAGCTGGTGCCAGAGCTGCAGCGTTGGCTGCAGCAACAGCTTATTGCGGCCATGCCGCTGGAACCGGCACAAAAAGCCATGGTGCAGCAGTTGCCCAAAGCGGAGTTTGAGTTTCTGCACAAAGACAGCAGGGAACAAAACAAGCAACAACAACTGATAGGCGGCGGCATTTTGATCCTGTTGTCGATTGGGGTCTTTTCCGGTTTTGGTTTTATGTTTACCGCCATTACCAGCGAAAAGCAGCAGCGGGTGACGGAGCAGTTGCTGACGCTGATCACGCCGTCTCAGTGGATTGACGGCAAAATTCTGGGGATTTCGTTGTTTTGTCTGAAAACCATGTTGACCACCGGCTTGTTTATGTTGGTGGTTATTCAGGCGGTCCGTATCTTGTCGGATAAAGCTTTGTTTGCTGTGCCGCTGCAGCCGCTGCCAATAGTGCTGACACTGGTTTTTGTGATGCTGGGCCTGTTGCTGATCAACAGCTTTATGGCCGGTTTTGCTGCCACCATAGACGATCCAAACCATTCCAGCCGCTCTGTGGTGATGTTTCTACCGGGCTTACCCTTGTTTCTGGTGTTCAGTGCCATGGACAATATTGAAGGTGGCATGATGCAGTTTTTAAGCTGGTTTCCCCTCACCAGCTACGCCGCCATGCCCATGCGAATGGCGTCCACGGAGGTGGCCTGGTGGCAGTGGCTGGGCTCTTTGCTGCTACTGGTCGCCTTTTTGTATTGGGCCCGGGCCGCAGCAGCCCGGATTTTCGAGCTCGGCATCCGCATGTATGGCAAAGAGCCGGACTGGTCTGTGTTACTGAAAACCTTTTTACTGCCCTCCCGTTAAGGGGGCTGAGCAGCCAAGCGCCAATAAGTCTGCCAGCTCGGCAGGCATGGCATCAAAGTGCCCGGCAGCAAAGGTTTCTATCTGCACCTGGCGGGCGTAGGCGCCGATAAAATTATCGGCGATCGGCAGATAAGCTTGTTCCAGTGCGGCCAGCACAGCGCTGGGTGGCTGTTTCGACAGCCTGGCTGCTTTGTACAGCCTGACCTGCTGCTGCAATGGCCGGCTGGCCTGATGGCGACCATTGATGTCGGTTGTTGCATCAAAGCCCTGCAATGCCTGCTGCAATGCCGTGGAGCTGGCTCTGGCCTTCGGCAGGTCAAAATAGGCGTCAATCAGCTGCACCGAGGCCAAAGGCAACTGCTGCTGTTCCAGCAGCGTGGCCAGCTCCAGCGCCAGGACGCCACCAAAACTCCAGCCCAGTAAATGGAAAGGCCCGGCGGGTTGCCAGTGCTGCAGCAACGGCAACAGCTGCAGCGCCAGGCTGCGGAAGCTGAGCTGTTGTGCTTGCTGTGGCGACTGTTCAGCCAGATAACGGTAGAAGTTTTGCACCAGCACTATGCGGGTCTGTGGCAGCCGCTGCAGCAGCGGCTGGTAAAAGGCCTCAGGGTCCCCCTCTCCGGGCGGCAATACAAAGAGGCTGTGTTGTCCGGCCGGGTTCAGCACTGTGCAAGGGCTGAATTCAGGGTACTGCCAATAACACAAAGGCAGTGCTGGCCAGGTCTGCTGGCACCACTGCAGCAACTGCTGGTTCAGCTGCCGCAGCAACTGGTCGGTAAAGTGGTCGCCAAAAAGACTGCTGATGGCCAGATGCAGCTGACCGTTTTGTTGCATCGCCAGCACAGATACAGGCTCCAGCGCCTGCTGCGAGGCCGGATAGTTGGCGCCGCTGCTTTGGGCGGCCAGTTGCCAATCATCGTCACTTTGGCCCAGCTGGCCTAAATAATTCAGGTACACCACGGGGTCCGCAGCGTCCAGCCCCAGACAGCAGGCCTGCAGGTAGCTTTGACCATACTGTTGGGACAGCCGGGCGCTGTGCTGGCATTGCATCAACAGGGCCGCCGGGTCTTGTGCCGTATCCAGCCGCAGCGGGAACAGGCTGGTAAACCAGCCTACAGTGCGGAGCAGGTCACAGCTTTGTGTGGTGCCGCTTTGCAGTGGATCCGGCTGCTGCTCAGGCCGGCCATGACTTTCCAGCCAGATCAATTGCTGTGCCTGACCTGTCAGCCGGGCCAGGCTTTGTGCCAGCGCGACCAGCAGCAGATCCTGCACTGAAGCAGAAAGCCGCGCTGCCTGTTGTTGCAATAGTCTGGTCTCCGCCACAGGCCAGCACAGCTGCTGGCGGGCCTGGGTGGTGGGCGCAGGCAAAGGCAAAGGCGGCACAGACTGCAGCAGTTGCTGCCAATACTGGACTGGATAGAGCGGCAGCAGTGCTGCCTGAGCCTGCACCCATTGGCGGTAGCTGCTGGTTTTATCGGCGAGCGGCGTGCCATGGTACAGCTGTTTTAAATCGTCCAGCAGAATACGCCAGCTGACCGCATCCAGCAGTAAATGATGGGCCGCCAGGTAAATACGGGCGCTGCCATCCGGGTAGTTGTACAGATAACCCAGCTGCAGCAGCGGGCCTTGCTCTAAATCAAAACCGGACTGCCACTGGCTTAAGTGTTGCTCCAGCTCCTGTTCTGTGCAGCGGCTGCGGTCCAACAGCCTGATCTGTGCAGAAAGCGCCGGGCCATACGTCTGGCGCCAGCCTTCTGTGGTGCGGATAAAGCGGGCGCGCAGCATATCGTGCTGATACAGCAACTGGTCGCAGGCCAGCTGCAGTCGTTGCAGGTCCAGCGGCTGCACCCGGATCAAAAAGCTTTGGTTCCAGTAAGCTGGGGTATCGATGCGGCCTGACGCCACCTGGCAGAAGAACCAACGCTGAATGGGCAACAGGTCGAAGTCGCCGGACAGCAACCCCTGTTCGGTCACCTTCTGAGGTTGGGGTTGCGCTGGTTGCAAGGCACTGGCAATACGGGCCAGGCTACGCAGCTGCATCAGTTGCTTCAGCGAGAGGGTCGCACCCGCTTGTTTCAGCAACGTCAGCAGCTGCATTGCCAGAATGGAATCGCCGCCGCTCTGGAAAAAATCATCCTTCCGGCCTGGGGTGCTGCCGGGCAACAGCTGCTGCCAGCAACGCGCCACCAGCAGCTCTGCTTCCCCTTCAGGCGGCTCGCAGCTGTCGATGAGGCTTGGCCTTGGTAAGCGGGCCGGGTCCAGCTTGCCATTGCGGCTGAGCGGCAAGGCGGCTAACTGCATCAGATGGTCCGGCAGCATATAAAGTGGCAACTGGCTACGCAGCATCGCCTGTACTGCGGTCAGGTCCAGAGGGCCGGCGTCCGGTTTAGCCACCAGGTAAGCCAGCAGTTGTGGCCGGCCACTCTGATGGCATTGGATCACCGCTACCTGCTGCACTGCTGGGTAGAGCTGCAACTGCTGTTCAATATCAGCCAGTTCAATGCGGTAACCCCGGTGTTTGATCTGCTGATCGGCGCGGCCACACAATTGCAGGCTGCCATCGGCCCGCCAGCACGCCAAATCGCCGCTGCGGTACAGCCGCTGGCCGGGCTCAAAGGGATGGGGGATAAATTTTTCTGCCGTCAGTTCCGGCTGGTTCAGATAACCACGCGCCAGACCGGGCCCGGCTATACAGAGCTCGCCGATGATGCCGGCAGGCACAGGCTGCAGTGCAGCATCCAGAATATAGAGGCTGGTTTCTGGTAACGCGAAACCAGCGTAACCTGCGACACCGGCGCTGACCCGGCCGTAGCTGGAGGTAATAGCGGCTTCGGTCACACCATATTCAACATAGATCTCAGATTCGGCAAAACGCTGTAAGGCCGCCGGGCTGGCGGCACTGCCGCCATAAATCAGGTAGTTCAGCGCAGGCAAGGCTTGTGGGTTGAGTGCATCCAGTACGGCGCCGGACAAAATTAAATGACTGACGCGCTGAAGGTCCGGGTGGTTGAAATCAATGTCCTGGGTCAGCAACAGCGTGCCACCGGCTAACCAGGCATTCCAGATCACCGCCAGTGACGCATCAAAGGCGTAGGACAGGCCAAGGTACAACACCGAATCCGGCCCAAAGCTGTACTGCTGTTGCTGTGCCAGCAAGGTGGACAGCAGCGCCTGATGCTCAACCATCACGCCTTTGGGTTGGCCTGTGGTGCCTGAGGTGTAAATCAGATAGGCCAGAGCACCTGGGTCTTCCGCCAGTTCAGGCGCGCTGGTGGGGTAATGGCTGAAATCCAGCTGATCAAGGCAAAGCACTGCTGTTGAAGTGGCAGGGGCGCAGCTGCTCAGGCTGAGCAGCAAAGGTGCCTGGCAATCCTGCAGTATATGCTGCAGCCGCTCCGTCGGGGTATCGGGCTCCAGCGGCAGCCAGGCGGCACCCACTTTTAATACCGCCAGCAGCGCCACCATCATCTGGGTGCTGCGTGGCAGCAGCAGCGGCACAAACTGGCCCGCTGTCACCCCCTGGCAGCGCAGCAGGTGCGCCAGTTGGCTGGACTCCTGGTCCAGCTGGCGGTAACTCAGGTGCTGTGCCCCCAGTATGACAGCCTGCTGCTGCGGGTAACGTTCAACAGTCCGACGGAAATGGCTGAGCAAATGCCGGGCAATGCCACTGTGCTGCGGCGCTTGTTGCGCCTGACCCATGGCCAGTGCATTGCTTCGTTCTGCCGGACTGAGCAGTGACAGGTCCGCCACCGCCTGACTGGGGTTGACCACCAGTTGGTGCAGCAACTGCACAAAACAGCGCTGGAACAGCGCCGCCCGTTCGGCGCTGAATAAAGAGGTGGCGTAATTGAGTACTGCCGACAAGCCCTGTGGCCTGTGTTCCAGCAGCAAGGATAAATCGACCTTGGCGGACACTACGGCCTCAGGTAGCTCTGCCGGGCTTAACCAGCCGAGCTGTTCACTTTTGGCGGCAAAGTTCTGTACTGAAAACATCACCTGAAACAGCGGGTGCCGGCTGGGGTCTGCAGGCAGTTGCAGCTGCTCTACCAATTGCTCAAAGGCAAAGTCCTGATGCCGCTGCGCCAGCGTCAGCTGGGCCTGCGCCTGTTGCATCAGCTGATCTGCCGCCATCTGGGGCTCTATCTGCAGCTGCAGCACCAGGTTGTTAATAAAACAACCGATCAGCGCTTCAGTGCCAGTCAGCTGGCGGTTGGCGCTTGGGGTGCCGATGCGCAGCAGCTGTTGGCCGCAGAGTTTCTGCAACGTGATGGCCCAGGCGCTCAGTAGCAGGCTGTACAAAGTCAGTTGCTGTTGTTCAGCCAGCTGCTGCAATGCGGCCGTCAGTTCAGGGCTCAGGCTGAAGTGGATCTCAGCGCCTCTGTGGTCAAAAACGGCAGGCCGGGCTTTATCGCAGGGCAGCGACAAGGCCGCCGGCTCGATAAATTGTTGCCAATAGGGCGCATGCTGCGCCAGCTGCTCAGCTTTGCATTGCTGCTGTTGCCAGCGGGCAAAATCGCGGTACTGGTACGGCAGTGCTGGCAGACGGTCGGGGTGTCCCTGGTAAAACGCATCCAGTTCAGCAAAAAACAGATCCATGCTCCAGCCATCAAAAGCAATGTGGTGCAGCACTAACAGCAGCCAGTGCTGACCGTCCGCCTGCTGCCAGAGTGCGGCGCGTAGCGGCAGTTGCTGCTCCAGCACAAAAGGCCGGGCGATAAAGGCCTGCCAGCTGGCCGCAAGCCCGGCAGGCTCGGCCCTGCAGCGCTGAAGTTCAAAAGCTGCTGGCCCCAGGTAACACTGGCAGGTTCCCTGGCTGCTTGTCTGCAGCACCGACCCCAGCACCTGGTGGCGCTCAATCAGGCGGCGCAGTGCCTGCTCCAGCCGCTCTGGCTGACAGGGCCCCAGCTGCAGCAACATAGGGATATGGTAAACAGCGCTGTCCGGCTCCAGTTGCTGTAAAAACCAAAACCTTTGTTGTGCTGAAGATAAAGGCGCCAGGTACAGATCCGAAGCGGCGACAGGGCCACTGATCTGCCGGTCTGGCGCTGCACTGCTGTCCGTCTGCTGTTGAGCCAGCAAGGCCGCTATAGTGCGCTGTTCAAACAGATCCGCCACTGTGACCGTCAGGCCCGCCTGCGCTTTCATCTGATGCACCAGTAACAGCGCTTTAATTGAGTTGCCACCCAGGCGGAAAAAATCATCATCCAGCCCTGGTCTCTGGCCCAGCAGTTGTTGCCATAAAGCCACCAATTGCAGCTCCAGTTCTGTACTGGCTTCGCGGCGGCTGTGGCCTGAACGCTCAGGCAGCGGCAGCGCTTTACGGTCAATTTTGCCGTTGCTGTTCAGCGGAAAGCTGGCCAGTTGCAGGTAACAATCCGGCAGCATAAAGGCCGGTAACTGCTGGCTTAAAAAATGCTGCAGACTGTCGCTGTTGAGGCTGCGTTTCGCACGGAAATAGGCGATAAGCCGCGGTTCGGCTTCCGGACTTTGGCACACCAGCACCTGCTGCAGCTCAGGGTAACGCAGCAACTGCTGTTCAATTTCGGCCAACTCAATGCGGTGGCCGCGGATCTTGACCTGAAAATCACGCCGGCCCAGATAGTCAAAACGGCCATCCAGCCGCTGCCGGGCTAAATCGCCGGTGCGGTACAGGCGCTGTTGCAGTTGTGCCTGGTAGACAAAACGCTCCAGATCCAGTTCGGGCCTGTTCAGATAACCCAGACTGACACCGGCCCCGCCAATACAGAGCTCACCAATGACACCAGGAGGCAGCAGCTCGCCTTGCTCTGAGCACAGATAAAGCCCTTCATGAGGCAAAGCACGGCCAATGCAGTGGGCAGGGGTGTCGGGGCTGCAGCGTTCAACGCTGCTCCAGATGGTGGTTTCGGTGGGGCCATACACATTCAGTACTGTGGCAAACCGCTGCAACAACTGCTGTTTTAAATCCTCGTCCAGCGCTTCCCCCCCAACCAGGCAACAGAGGCCGGACAGGTCCGGTGGGCCCAGCTCCAGCAGGGTGCGCAGCACAGAAGGTGTTTGTTGCAGCAGATTGATGGATTTGTGCTGCGCCAGGCAGGCATTGGCCTGCTCCAGGCAGGACAAATACAGGGTGCCGCCACGCACCAGCGGCAGGCCATACTCCAGACCAAAAATATCAAAGGTGGCGGCTGTCAGCGACAGGCAATGCACGGGCTGTTGTGCAGGCAAGGGCAGCGGAAAGTGCAGCAAAAAGTCACAGAAGCTGGCCTGACTGACCAATACCCCTTTGGGTTGGCCTGTGGTGCCCGACGTGTAGATAAGGTAAGCCGGTGCCTCGGCCCGGCAGTGCACCGGCAAGGCGGTTTTCGCTGCACCCTGGTGCAGCCGCTCTGTCGGGTTGTAGCTGTCAATGGACAGCTGTTGGGCCAGCTGCGGCTGGTCGGTCAGCAGCAGGCAGCTCTGGCTGTCGTCCAGCATAAACTGCAGCCGGGCTATGGGGCTGTCCAGGCTCAGCGGCAAATAGGCGGCGCCGGCTTTTTGCACCGCCAGCAAGGCGAGAATTAAGTGTTCGTTGCGTGACAGTGCCAGCGCCACCGTATCGCCGGGTTGCAGCCCGGACTGCTGCAGATAATGCGCCAGCTGGTTGGACGCCTCGTCCAGCTGCAGATAGCTCCATTGCTGTTGCTCACAGACCAGGGCTATGGCGTCGGGTTGCCGGCGGACCTGGGCGCTGAACAGCTGTGGCAGGGGCCGGTAACTGGACGCTTTGTCCGGTGCTGTTGGCATGGGGTCGGCCGGGCTCCACCAGTTCAGCTCTGCCACAGCGGCATCCTGATGGTCCAGCGCCGACTGCAACAGCTGCAGATAACGTTCGGAAAAACGTTGCATAGTGGCGCGGTCAAATAACGCGGTGCTGAAATTCAGGGCACCGGACAAAGTAGTGTCCTGATCGATCAGATAAAGCGACAGATCGTATTTGGCCACCTGATAACTGCTGCCGAGGTCCATCGGCTGCAGGAAAGGCGCCAGCGCTGCGCTGCTGTCGCCGGTGTTTTGCTGGCTGAACTGATCCAGCGAAAACAGCAGCTGAAACAGCGGGTGGCGCGACGGATCCTGTGGCAGGTTCAACTGTTCAATCAAATGCTCAAAAGGCAGATCCTGATGCTGCTGCGCCTGCTGCACTGTGGCATCCACCCTGGCGACCCAGTCAGACCAGCGCTGCTCTGGCTGGTATTGCAGCCGCAGTGGCAGGGTATTGATAAAACAGCCAATCAAATGCTGGCTGTCGGCCAGTTGCCTGTTGGCAAAAGGACTGCCGATCAGCAGATCCTGCTGGCCGCTGTAACGGCCGGCCAGCAGCGCAAAAGCCGACAACAACAGGCTGTATAAACTGACCTGCAGCCGGGCGGCCTGCTGTTTTAAGCCGGTAGCCAGCGGCTGGGGCACCGCAAAGATCAGGTTATCCCCCTGATAGCAGAGCCGGGCTGGTCTGGCTCTGTCGGTTGGGAAAGACAGCGGCTCGGGTTGATCCAGTTGGTGTTGCCAGTACTGCAGCTGAGGTGCGAGTTTGCCCTGTGCAAAACTGTGGCGCTGCCAGCTGGCATAGGCGGCGTATTGCAGCGGCAACGACGGCAACTGGGCCGGGCACTGCTGCAGCTGCTGGCGCAGTAACTGAGTCAGCTCCTGCTGCAGCACGGCCTGGCTCCAGCCATCAAAAGCTATATGGTGCAGCAGCAACAGCAGCACCGGGGCTTGCCCCGGGCTTTGCAGCCAGCGCACCCGCAGCGGCCATTCCTGCGCCAGATCAAAAGGGGTGCTGCACAGCTGCTGCAGATAAGGCATCAGGCCTTCAGGCGGCAGCTGCACTTCTGGCAGCTGCAACTGGTCGCTTGCCTGCAGCTCCAGTCTGGCCTCGCCCTGATCCGGTATGATCAGGCAACGCAAAATCTGCTGGCGCTCCACCAATTGACGCAGCACCTGCTGATAGTCAGCGCGCTGGCCTTGCTGCACCTGAAACAACAGCGGCACATGGTACGCGGTGTTCTGGGGGTCGTATTGCTGTAAAAACCATAAACGGCGCTGGGAAAAAGACAGCAGGCTGTTGGGGTTGTCCTGTCCGGGTTGGGACGCCGGGATTTCGGCTGTTGCCTCTGTGCTGTCCCAGTGGCTGGCGACCTGACGGATACTTTTATCGCGGAACAGCCGGGCCAGCGGGTAATGCCCACCCAAGACTTCCGACATCGCATGGCACAGCCGGATCGCCAGAATGGAATTGCCGCCGGAGCGGAAAAAATCATCGTCCACCCCCAACTGCTCAGTCCCAAGCAGCTGTTGCCACAGGCAAAGCAGGCGCTGCTCCGTGGCGTTGGCGGGGGCGCTGTGGCCGCGTTCCGGCACAGGCGGTGGGGGCAGGGCCTGGCGGTCCAGTTTGCCGTTGACGCCAACCGGAAAACGCTCCAGCGTCACAAAAATATCGGGCACCATATAATCCGGCAACTGCAGCAGCAGCGCCTGACGGGCGCTGTCCTTCTGCAGCGGTGCCGGGCTTTGGCAATACGCAATCAACTGCTGTTGTCCGGCTACAGGCTGCAGCAGCACCAGCGCCTGGCTGACGCCTGGCAACTGGCACAGCGCTGCTTCAATTTCGGCCAGTTCAATACGCATCCCCCGTAATTTGATTTGGAAATCAAAACGGCCCAGGTATTCAATGCACCCGTCCTGGCGCTGCCGCACCCGGTCGCCGGTTTTATAGAGCCGTGGCCCGGCGGCTTCAGGCTGCTCAGGGTTAAAAAACGGGTTGGGGATAAAACGTTCAGCGCTCAGCTCAGGCCGGTTTAAGTAGCCGCGCGCCACCCCGGCACCGGCAATACAGAGCTCACCGGCCACCCCTTTGGGCACCAGCCCACCTTGCGGGTTCAGCACATAGAGCTGGGTGTTTTGCACCGGGTAGCCAATAGGCACCACCGCATCGCCAGGCTGGCAGTTGTAAAAGCTGGAGTCGATGGCGGTTTCGGTGGGGCCATACAGGTTATGCAAAGTCGCCTGGCTGTTCAGCCGGTAAAACAGCGCGGCAGTGGCTGGGGCCAGCGCTTCGCCTGAACAAAACAGGTACTTCAGGCTGGCTGGCAGGCGCCGGCCACGAAACAGCAGGTCATCCAAAAAGGCCTGCAACATGGTCGGCACAAAATGCACCACAGTGATCTGCTGTTGCTCCATCAGCTGGTACAGATAATCCGGATCTTTATGGCCACCGGCCTGGGCCAACACTATTTCCGCACCCTGTGCCGTGGCCCACAGCAGCTCCCACACCGACACGTCAAAGCTGTAAGGGGTTTTTTGCAACACTTTATCGCCCGGCCCTATAGGGTAAGCGCGTTGCATCCAGTCGAGCCGGTTCAGCAGCGCCTGATGCTCCAGCATCACCCCTTTGGGTTGACCTGTGGTGCCTGAGGTGTAAATCAGGTACGCCAGCTGATGGGCGGCCGGCGCCGGCCAGCCGGGCGGCTCAGCGGGAGCAGCGGCTGAACGCTCAGCACGCCAGCTGTCGAGCGCCAGCACAGGACCGCTGTAATTCAGTTGGGCCAGTCTGGGGAGCAGCGGATTTTGGGTCAGCAGCACCGACGCGGCCGAATCCTGCAGCAAAAAGGCCTGACGCTGCTGCGGCAGTTCCAGTGCTATGGGCAGGTAAGCAGCACCGGCTTTGTGAATGGCCTGAATGGCGATAACAAGCTCCAGCGACCGCTCCAGCAGCAGCGCCACTATCGCCTCGGTCTGACCGGCAAGCGCTGGCCGCAGCTCCTGTGCCAGTGCGGAACTTTGTTGGTCCAGCTGCCGGTAACTCAGTGACTCCCCATTGAACCAGAGCGCCTGCTGCTCTGGCCGCAGTGCCGCCTGTTGCCAGAACAGAACTGGCATGGAGGCGCCCTGAGGCAGCGGCTGCCGGGTCTGGTTAAAGTCAAACAGCAGCTCGTTCAGTTCTGCCGGCGACAACAGCGGCAACTGTGCTAGCGGGGTATCTGGCTGCTCCCGGAACAGCTGTAAAATCCGCTGGTAGTGCTGCAGCATCTGGCGCACGCTCTGTGGCGCAAACAGCGCCGTGGCGTAATTCAGCTCCAGTGCCAGTCCTGCCGGGCTTTGGCTGATAAATAATGACAAATCGTATTTGGCGACCGGGTAAATCTGCTCTGGGGCCAACAGCTCCAGCTCAGACTGGGGGTCGTCCTGCTGCAGGGACAGACTGAAAAACACCTGAAACAGCGGGTGACGGCTGGGGTCTCTTGGCAGTTGCAGCTGGTCCACCATCCAGTCAAAGGGCAGATCCTGATGCTGCTGCAGCTGCAGCAACTGCTGATGCAGCTGGGCCAGCAGCTGGCGCAGGCTTTGCTCTGGCTGCAGCTGGCAGCGCACCGGCAGGCTGTTGACAAAAAAACCTATCAGCGATTCTGTGCCCTGGTAATGCCGGTTGGCAGCGGCTGTGCCTGTGACGACATCCCATTGCTGGCTGTAAGTGGCAAGCAGCACCAGCCAGGCTGACAAGCCCACCGCATACAGACTGGTGTGTTCAGCGCGGGCCAGCTGCAGCAAGTCATGGTGCTGTGCCGGGCTTAACAGCGCTGTTTCGCTGGCACCACTGTAATCAATGGTGGCCGGGCGGGCATGATCCATCGGTAATTCCAGCGCTTGCAGCCCATCCAGCTGTTGTTGCCAGAAGGCCCATTGCTGCTCAGCCAGCCCGCCCTGCAGCAGTTGGTGCTGAAAATACGCAAAATCCTGGTACTGCAGCGCAAGGTCGGGCAGCGCCAGGGGGCGGCCAGTGCAGAAATGGTCAAACAGCTGGCTGAATTCCTGCAGTAAACAGGACAGACTCCAGCCATCAAAAGCTATATGGTGCAGGCACAGCATCAAGAGTGCTTTGCCCTGATAGTCCGGCCAATAACAGGCGCGCAGCGGCACATCCTGCTCCAGGTCAAAAGGCCGGGCCGTTTCGGCTTTCAGTTCTGCGTGGATGGCACTTTCGCCTGAGGTGGTTTTTTCGACAAACTCAAGCGCTGAGGCCTCCCTCAGTTCAAGCCGGGCCTGGCCCTGGCTTGTGCGGATGCTGCTGCGCAGCACCTGATGCCGCTGCACTATGGCGTTCAGCGCCTGCTGTGCCTGCTGTGGTCTGGCTTCTGGCAGCCGGATCAGCAGCGGAATATGGTACGCCATGCTGTCCTGCTGGTACTGCTGCAAAAACCAAAGTCGCTGCTGGGCATAAGACAAAGGCCAGGGCCCGGCCAGGCCGGGGTAAATGGCCGGCAGCGTAAACTGCTCCGAATCCGCGCCAGCGGCACGCAGCAGCGCTATCAGCTCGGTTTTGTGCACTTTGAGCTGCGCCAGCCACTGCTCTTTGTCGGCCAGCGGTTGGCGCAGGCTGAACTTCAGTTTGTCTTCATCGCCCTGGCGTTCGGTCCACAGCAACATGCCAAGCGCATTGACCTGATACAACAATTGCAATGCCGTCATGTTAAATCTCCCCGCTGTCCATCGTCTCTGGTGGTGATTGCTGTTGCAGCGCCTGCGCCAGTGCCCTGATGGTTTTTTGCTGCAATACTGCAGCCACATTCAGCCTGGCCTGGCCTGTCAGGTGAAGTTGCTGATTGATCAGCTGAGTCAGCCGGATCGCCAGGATCGAATCGCCGCCCAACTGGTAGAAGTCGTCATCAATGCCCAAGGCGGGCACATTCAACAACTGCTGCCAGCACTGGTGCAGCTGGCGCTGCAGTTCAGTTTCAGGTGCTGCGCTGCTGTGGTTAAATTCAGGCGCAGGCAAGGCTGCTTTGTCTACTTTGCCGCTGGGGGTTAATGGCAGCTGCGCCAGGGCCACCCAGGCGGCAGGGCGCATATAATCCGGCAAAAGGTTGCACAAGCCGGCCTGCAGTTCTGGCAAGTCCACTTCAGTACCGGCCAGGTAATAGGCGACCAGCAGTTGTTGTTGCCCCTGTTGCCAGGGATGGATCCAGACATTGAGTTCAGGCGCCAGCGTGCGGATCTGCAGCTCAATTTCAGCCAGCTCAATACGGTAGCCCCGGATTTTCACCTGCTGATCGCGCCGGCCCAGGTAATACAGCTGGCCATCGGCGGCCAGACGGACCAAATCACCGGTTTTGTACAGACGCCTGTAGTCGCTGTCCTGGCTGAAGGGGTTGGCCAAAAACACCTGCTGTTCAAGCTCCGGCTGGTTCAGGTAGCCCCGTGCCAGGCCAGGCCCACTTAAATACAACTCGGCGACAGCGCCTGGCAGCGCCGGTTGTTGCCAGGGGTCCAGCAGATAAGCACGGCAGTTTTGCACAGGCCGGCCTATCGGAATATCGGCCAGGGACCTGACCTCGGCCTGCAGCGAACAGACGCTGACTTCGGTCGGGCCGTACTGATTCAGCAGGCGGCAATGCGGCAAACGGCGCAGCCCCTGCAGCGCTTCGCCACCTGTGTACATCAGCTGCAGCGCACTGCAGGACAAGTCCGGCAACTGCTTCAGCACAGCGGTGCTGATAAAAGCATGGCTGATACTGTGCTGACAGAGGTACTGCTCCAGCGCTGGCAGATCGGTTTGCAGCGCCGTGGGCAACAGATGCAGGCTGGCACCAGAACAGAGCGCCGGGAAAATTTCATACACTGAGGCATCAAACACATAGTTGGAAAACTGCAGTATCCGGCTTTGTGGGGTCAGCCCCAGCGTCTGCTGCTGCGACGCGCAGATATTCACCAGGCCGGCCTGTTCAATCTGCACCCCTTTGGGTTGACCGCTGGTGCCCGAGGTGTAGATGAGGTAAGCCAAATCTGTGGCGCGCCGCTCCAGCGCCGGGTTGTGGTCCGGGCAGAACTCAAGATCCAGCTGGTCCAGACACCAGACTGCAACTGAACTCAGCTTTTCCAGCCGTGCCGCCGCACCAGCGTCCGCCAGCACCACCAGAGCCTGACTGTCGGTCAGCATGTACTGCAGGCGCTGCGCCGGTGCATCCGGGGCCAGCGGCAGGTAAGCGGCCCCGGCTTTTTGAATGGCCAGCATGGCGATCACCATCTGCAGGGACTTGTCCATGCAGAGGGCGATCACTGTATCCTGTGCAGGTTGCAGTTCTGTCAGCAGGTAATGCGCCAACCTGTTGGCTGCCTGGTTCAGCTGTGCATAGCTGAGCTGTTGCTGTCCGGACAACAGCGCCGGCTGGCTGGCATGAAGCCGGGCGCACTGCTCAAACCATGGCAGCCAATGGTGGGCTGGCAATGCACGCTCTGGGCCCTGCAAACAGATGACGTCTGTCTGACCGCAGCGAAGCTGGGCCACTGGGCTCTGCAACTGGTCAGGCAAGGACAATAGCAGTTGCTGCAACTGGCTTAACAGCAGCTCAGCGCGGCCAGCCGACAGATGGCTGCTGCTGTAATCCAGTTTCAGCTGCAGCTGACCCTGCTGTTGCCAGGCCACCAGCACCAGGGGGTAATTGACTTTTTCTACCGCAGCACGGTAACTGAACGGCAGTGCCGCCGGGCTTTCCACATCGGGGTAGTTTTCAAAGACCACAATGGAGTCAAACAGGCGGCCACGGCCACGTTGCAGGCTGGCGAGGTTGACAAAAGAGCACTGGTTCATCTGCGCCACCTGCAGCCCTATCTGCTGCAGTTGTTGCAGCACGGTCAGGCCTTGATCCCAATGCAGTTGCAGCGGCAGGGTATTGATATAAAGGCCAACGCTGTGTTCTATGCCTGGCACAGGCAAAGCGCGGCCCGCCAGTGTGGTGCCCACCACAGTGCTGGGGCTGAAACAGTAACGGGCCAGCAGATGATGCCAGCCAAACTGCAGCAGGCTGTTCAGAGTGATGCCCTGTTCACGACAGCTGTGTTGCAGCGCCTCCAGCCTCAGGCTGCAGTGCACTGTCGCCACCTGACTCACCAGCAGCTTGTCGTTGTTTGGGCCCGCGCTCCGATCAAACAGTGCTGACAGATCGGTGCGTTCATCCGGCAGCCAGTGTTGCCACTGTGCCAGCGCCGCCTGTTGCTGGCGCTGCATATAACGCTGCGCCTGGTGCCAGCTGTGGTCCTGTGCATGGGATGGGGTTTCCCCCTGACACAACGCCAGGTAACACCGATGAACAAACTCCATCAGACGGCTGCCACTCCAGCCGTCGCTGATGCTGTGGTGTTCACTGCGCAGCAGCGCATAATGAGCCGGCGCCAGGCGCACCAGATACAGCCGCAGCGGGCAGGGCTGGCTTAAGTCAAAAGGCAACAGCCGGTCTTGTTGCTGCAGCAGCGTCAGCCGGTGTTCGGGCTGAGGCTGGTCGCTGAAATCCAGCAGTTCAAACTGCGCCTGAGCCTTGGGGTGCACCAGTTGCAATGGCTGTTCAGCCCAGTCAAAACTGGTTCTGAGAGCCGGGTAATGCTGCACCGCCAACTGCCAGGCTTGCTGGTAACAGCGGGTATTGAGTTCAGTGGGATAGTCCAGCAGCAATTGCACGCGGTAGGCGTCATCGTCCGGTTGGGCCAACATATGGGCAATAAAACCCTGCTGCAGCGAGCTGGCAGGCCAGATCGCTTCCAGCGGCTGACGGCGCAGCAGCTGGTCATAATGGGCCAGGGAACAGGGCAGACCAAAATCGGCCGGCACCTGCTGCGCCAGGCTGGCAACTGGCTGTGCCAGGCAATGGTCCACCAGCGCCTGCAGTGCCCGCTGAAACCCGCTGGCGAGTTGTTCGCTCTGGGGGGCCGGAAAACGGCTGTGCAGGCTGAAACTCAGGCAACCCTGTTCGACGGCGCCATTCAACGACAACCAGAGCGGCGACTGATTCTGCGGCGACAGGCCTTCGGACAGCTGGTCCAGCTGCACTGTCCAGAGCTGGCCATCGTTTTGGTCCGCGTCCAGCACTCCAAGGTAGTTCAGCTGCACAGGCGGCAATTCCAGTTGCAACGCGCTGGCAAAAGCGCCAAAACCCAGGCCCTGGTTCGGCACCTGGCGCAGTTGTTGTTTCACTGAACGCAGCAACTGCCCCCAATCCGGGTTCGCCTCCGGGGCCCGATCAGTCTTCAGACAGACAGGGTACAGGCTGGTGTACCAGCCCACCGTGTGGCCACAATCCGGTGCGCCCGGCAGGGCATGGCGGCCGTGGCTTTCCATCGTCAGCGCCAGCGTCTGGTTGCCAAAACACAAGCCCATGGCCTGATACAGCGCCGTCAGCAGCAGGTCGTTCACCTGGCTGTCGTACGCCTGATGTGCTGGCCCCAGCAGGGCCTGGGTCAAGGCCGGACTGAAATCGATCCGGTAGTCAAGCCAGGCGGTGCTGATGGCCGGCAACTGCTGCAATGCTTCCTGTAATGCACTTTGTTGTTGCTGCCAATACGCGGCTTCCTGGGGCTGCTGCGCCGGGTAGGCGGCCAGATAAGAGACCCAGTCCGGGTACTGACTGCGAACTGGCGCCGGGCTCTGCTGCTGGTACAAAGCGGCCAGGTCCGAGGCGATAATACGCCAGGACACTGCATCCAGCAGCAGGTGGTGGGCACAGATAAACAGCAGGGGCTGTTCTGCCTGGCCCGCCAGTTCCAGATAGGCCAGCTGCAGCAGGGGCCCCTGCATAAAATTCAGGCTTTGCTGCAGCTGGTTCAGAGACTGTTGCAGCTCGGTCTGGTTTTTGGCCTTGAGCAAGGTCAGTGTCAGAGCGCTGTCCGGCCTGAACTGGTGCTGCCACCGGCCCTGCTGATCCCGGGTAAAACGGGCACACAGCTGGGGCTGGCGTTTCAGTAAGGCATTCAGTGCCTGTTGCAGACGGGTCGGGTCCAGCCTGGGCACCCGGATAAAAAAGCTCTGGTTCCAGTGCTGGGGTTCGGGCAGCAGCCCTTGTTCCAGCTGCTGGAAAAACCATTGCTGAACCGGCAGCAGCCCATACTGAGCCGGCAGCTGGCTGCTGATCTGTGGTTGGGCTGAGTGCATGGGCTGCGCTGACAACTCGCGCGCCAAAGCCCGGACAGTGCGGCAGTCGAAAATCTGCCGCACTGTGACGGCAAAACCCGCCTGACGTAACCTGGATACCAGGCTGATGGATAAAATGGAATCGCCACCGGCGCGGAAAAAATCCTGCTCCACTCCGAGTTCCGGCGCCCCAAGGCACTGTTGCCAGATAGTCAACAGCTGCTGCTCCACGGGGGTGTCGGCCGCTGTTTGGCTTTGGGCCAGCAGGTCCGGCGCCGGTAACTGACGTTCATCCAGTTTGCCGTTCAGGGTCAGTGGCAATGCGGGCAGGGCGACAAAAGCACCGGGCAGCATATAGTGTGGCAACAGCTGAGCCAGCGCTCTGTGCAGCTGTTCGCTCTGTTGGGGCTGCTCAGCAACATAATAAGCGACCAGCAGCTGTCCGCTGCGCTGATCTGACTCCGGCTGCAGTTGACGCAGCAGCACCAGGGCCTGACGGATGCCGGGCTGTGCCAGCAGTGCCGCTTCAATTTCCGCCAGTTCAATGCGGTAACCCCGCAGTTTCACCTGGCTGTCGGTTCTGGCCTGATACTCCAGCTCACCGGACTCCAGATAACGCACCAGATCGCCGGTGCGGTACAGCCGGTCAAAACCGGGTTGCTGACAAAAGGGGTTCGGCAAAAAGCGCTGCGCTGTCAGTTCAGGCCGGTTCAGGTAACCCAAAGCCACACTCCAGCCGGCCAGATACAACTCCCCCCAGACGCCTGGTGGCAGTGGCTGCATCTGCGCATCCAGCACATAAGGCAGGATATTCTGATAAGGCCAGCCTATGCCCTGATCCCGGCTTAAATCGGCCAGACAGGCACCTACTGTGGTTTCGGTCGGGCCGTACTCATCAAGCAGCCGTTTGCAGTGACGCTGCAGCAAGGCTTTGGTGCTGGCTTTGAGTTTTTCGCCACCGACCATCAGCACCTCCAGCTGCAGCTCCGGGTACTGCAAAAACAGCTGTTCGGCCAGACTGGGCACCAATTTGGCAAAACTGATCTGATGCTGGCGCAAATGCTGGCTGTACTGATCGAGGTATTTTTGTTCCTCACGGAAGATCTGGATTGGGGCGCCTAACAACAAGGCGGCCAGGCTGGTGGTCACACTCAGGTCAAAGGCCAGGCTGGAGGAAAAGTCCACGTTCTGGCCGTCCAGCACCTGGTGCTGCCGCAGGTTGGCCAGATAATTGACCAGATTTTGCTGCGACACCAGCACCCCTTTGGGTTGGCCTGTGGTGCCAGAGGTGTACAGCATATACACCAGCTGATCGGCCGCCGCCCCGCTCAGCATAACCGGAGCCTGGCTGGCGGCACCGTCGTCAGGCTGCTGTTGCAGAGTGTCCATACAGAGCACTGTACAGGCCAGACTCTCTGGTGCTGGCAACAGGGCCAGCAATGAAGCCTGGGTCAGCAGCAACTGGGCGTTACTGTCCTGCAGCATAAAAGCGACCCGGCCTGCCGGTGTCTGAGGGTCCACCGGCAGGTAAGGCAGGCCCAGTTTCAGGCAGGCCAGCAGGGCCACCAGCATGTGCGGGCTGCGCGGCAGACAAATCGCCACTGGGTCAGGCCACAGGGCCGCCGGGTTGTCTGCCAGAGCCTGTGTCGCTGTTTGACCCGGGCGGATATGGCTTCTCAGCTGCTGCGCCAGCCGGTTGGCCTGCTGATCGAGTTCGGCCACGCTCAGGCTGGTGGTGCCTTCACAGAGGGCGAGCTGTGCTGGCTGTTGCACCAGCCGCTGCTGCCAGAACTCAAGCAGATGCTGTTCTGGCCACTGTTTTGGAGCCAGTGCAGAAGGCAGCAGGGCCTGCTGCGCCAGCGAGAAGTGCCGCAGCGCCTGCTGCGGTGTGGCCACCAGCTGCTCCAGCAGCAGCTGGTAACTGGCGGCCATTTGCCGGATAAAACCAGCGCTGAATAAAGAACTGGCGTAATTCAGCTCCAGCACCAGCTGGTCCTGCTGCTGGCGGATAAACCAGGTCAAATCATGTTTGGCCACAGGGTACAAGGCGCTGGTGTCCAGCCGTTCAAAGGGCTCATGCGGCGTCTGTCCAAAGTTTTGCAGCGCAAACATCAGCTGAAACACCGGATGGCGGCTGCTGTCACGCTCCAGCTGCAGGCTGTCAACAATGAGCTCAAAAGGCACATCCTGATGGCCTTGCGCCTGCACCAGTTGCTGATGCACCAACTGGGCCCAGCTGGTAAAACTTTGTGCCGGGTCCAGCAGGCATCGCACCGGCAGTGCGTTGACAAAAAAGCCAATGATCGACTGAGTTCCGGCGTAATGCCGGTTGGCAACGGGCACGCCGAGCAGCAGATCCTGCTGCCCTGTGTATTTAAATAACAGCAGTTTGTAGGCCGCCAGCAATAAACTGTTGGCGGTGATCTGCTGCTCTTTGGCCAGTTTCAGCAATTGCTGGCTGAGCCCGGCCGGTAAAGGCCATTGCAGATCAGCGCCGCGGTAATCAAAGTCTTTCGGGCGTTGTTGCTGCAACGGCAGTTGCAGAGGGCTGAACCCCTGCAGTTGCTGTTGCCAATACGCCAGCTGGCGTTTCAGCTCAGGGCCGGATAAAAACTGCTGTTGCCACAGCGCAAAGTCGCTGTATTGCAGTGGCAACTCGTCCGGCAGCAGCGGCTGGTGCTGCTGATACTGCTGGTAGCCCAGCGCCAGTTCATGCTGCAGCAGATCAACGCTCCAGCCATCAAAGGCAATATGGTGGATCACCAGCAGCAAATAACAGTCTGGCCCGGCCTGAAGCACAGTGGCCCGGATTGGCAACTGCTGCTGTAACGCAAAAGGCTGGCCTATGCAGGCCTGCACCCGGGCTTCCAGCTGATCCGGCTCCAGCTGCAACTGCTGCAGGCTAAACTGGCTGACCGGCTCCAGCTGCAACAGGGTGTGATCGCCAGCAGGGCGGTATACAGAGCGCAGCACCTGATGGCGCTCCACCAGGCGGTGCAGCACAGGTTGCAGCCAGCTTGTATCGGCGCTGTGCAGTTTTAACCACAGCGGAATATGGTAAGCGCCGTTGTCCGGGTCGTACTGCTCCAAAAACCAAAGCCGGTTTTGGGCAAAAGACAGGGGTTTTTCATCGGAAGCCGCTGGTTGGATCTGCAGCTGCTGGCGGTGCAGCCCATGCTCAATTAAAGCCGCTATGGTGCGGTGTTCAAACAAAGCGGCCACTGTCAGCTCTCGCTGCACCTGCTCGGCAATACGTTGCACCAGCCGGATCGCCAGAATGGAATGACCACCCAGCTGGAAAAAGTCGTCCAGAATACCGACCCGCGCTACCCCCAGCACTTCCTGCCACAGCCGGCACAACTGCTGCTCCAGTTCAGTCACAGGCGCCTGATAACCACAGCGCTGCAGGCCGGTATCAGGTTCAGGCAAGGCTTTGCGGTCCAGCTTGCCATTGGCGGTCAGGGGCAGCCGCTCCAGCTGCACCAGATGATTGGGCACCATATAAGCGGGCAGCCGCTGTTCGAGGAACTGGCGAATCGCCTGCAGGTCCAGCGGGTAGTAAGGTTCACGCACCCAATGGGCCAGCGGCAGCTCTGGCGGCTGAAACAGCGAGCGGCTGCACAGCGCTGCCTGCTCCCGGCTGAATACCAGCGTCATACAGGCAATATGGTCTGGCTCGGGCACCGCATAAAAGTCAAGCTGGTGGTGCCGCGCCAGTTGTTGCAATTGATGGTAATTCAGCACCTGCGACAGTGCCTCATCGGCGGGCTGATTGCTGTGCTGCAGGTAGCTGGCGTAGAGCCGCAGGTTTGGGTAATGATGCACGACAAAACCACTATGGTGCTGCGGGCACAGCTCTGCCAGCTGCAGGGTTTTTGAAAAATAGAACCGCGCTGGCAACGCTGGAGCGGCCGGGCTTTGGCTGGTCTCACTGAAATCCAGCAGCACGTCGTAGCGGTAGTCCAGCATTTCGGACGACAGCTGACCGGCTTTTAACCGCAAATCCACCCGGCACCCTGGCCAAAGCTGGGGCTGCAGGAAAAACTGCGGCGCTATCAGCAGCTCTTTGTCTTTTAATTGCAGCTGTTGTGCCAGCTGGCGCAGTTGAGGTTCCGCTGCGTCAGGCAGGCGGTAACGGGCAATGCTGTAGTGGAACTGCTCCAGCAGGCGCTGATCACGCAGATCGCCCAGAAAGACTTTGCCCCGGCCGGCCAGCAGGCTTTCGCAGTGATGCAGCACCTGCAGCAGGTAGTCGCGGGACGGAAAGTACTGCACCACAGAGTTGATAATAATCAGGTCCGGCTGATAGTCCTCCAGCACCTGAATAAAGGATGCGGCATCACAGACGGCAAAAGCGGTTTTGTGCTCTGCCGCCAGTTCGCGGGCACCAAAACGCAGCTTGGCAATGGCCTGCGCCGAGAAGTCGGTGGCAAAATAAAAGTCAACGGCGCTCAGCAGCGGATAAAACAACAAACCCGCGCCAGATCCCAATTCCAGAATACGGCGGGGCTGCTGGGCCAGAATGCGTTCTACTGTGGCATCGCGCCATTCGTGCATCGCGTCCAGCGCAACCGGCTGGCCCGTGTAGGAGCTGTTCCAGCCATCAAAATCGGCCTGGTTCAGGTCGGCCGCGGTTTTTTTACCGTATTCGGCTTCATACACCTGATTCCAGTTGGTCAGCAGCATGTCTTCCTGTGCAGGGGCAATACGTTCGGACGTCAGATAAGCCGCCAGTACCTGTTGGTCCTGCAGTTGGCGCACCACAGCCGCAGCCTGACCCACGCCGGGGTATTGCCGGACCACAGCTTCTATTTCCGCCAGCTCCACCCTGTGACCGCGGATTTTCACCTGATGATCGATACGACCCAGATAATCCAGGCTGCCGTCCAGCAAGAGTCGGACTTTATCGCCGGTGCGGTACAACCGCTGGTGTTCGGGCCGCAGGTCAAAAGGGTTGGCAACAAAACGTTCATCTGTCAGCTCTGGCCGGTGCAAATAACCTTTGGCAATACCAATGCCGGATACACAGAGCTCGCCGGGTACACCGTAAGGCGCAAGCCCGCCCTGACTGGTCAGCACATAACAGTGCAAACCGGCCAAAGCCCGGCCAATACGGCTGGCACTGTCGCCGGCCTGATAAAAATGCACTGTGCTGCAGACAGTGGTTTCAGTGGGGCCATAGGCATTCACCAGTTGACGGCCCTGGCTCCAGCGACGCATCGTCTCCCGGGGCGTGGCTTCGCCGGCCACGATCAGCAGCCGCAGTGCCGGCAGCTCGTGCTCTGGCATCAGGTTCAGCAAAGCAGGGGGCAAGGTGGCGACGCTGATCTGCTGCTGCTCCAGCAGCTGCAGCAAAGCGGCCGGATTTTCTTTGCAGGAATCGGGGCAAATCACCAGCCGGGCCCCGCTGAGCAAAGTGGCAAAAATCTCCCAGCTGGCGGCGTCAAAGCTGAAGGACGCAAACTGCAGCACCCTATCGGACGGGCTCAGCTGAAACAGCTGCTGCTGGTTTTGGATCAGATTGATCAGGCCTTGCTGCTGCACCATCACACCTTTGGGCCGGCCTGTGGTGCCTGAGGTGTAAATCACATTCACCAGTGCTTCAGCAGGCACAGTGACCTGCCGGAAGCTGTCGCTGCCGGACGGCGGCAGCGGCGCATCCAGCGTCAGCCAGGGCAGTGCTGGAGCATGCTGGCGCAGCGAGTGCCAACGCGCTTCCCCCAGCAGCAGGCTGGCGCCACAATCCTGCAGCATAAATTGAATACGGTCGGCCGGGTAGGCCGGGTCAACAGGCACATAAGCGGCCCCGGCTTTCAGTACGGCCAGTATCGCTACCAACATCTGGTTGTGGCGTCTGGTCAGCACAGCCACCAGGGGCTGGCTGCCGGCTTTTGTGGCTGAGCTCTGTTGCAACTGCTGCTGCAGCTGAGCGGCCAGCGCACAAGACTGCTGGTCCAGCGCCTCGAAACTTAATGTGCCCTGTGCATCCTGCACGGCGACAGCGGCGGCGAAGCGGCGCACCGCATCCGACCAGCTGTGCAGCAGAGCCGGAGCCGGTGGTAAATGTGGCTGGTGGCTGGCCAGCAGTGCGCTGCGATGGGCGGGGGTCAGCAGCTCTGTCACCTGGCCCTGGTCCAGCAACTGCTGCAGCTGATGCAGATAATGCTGCAACATTAACTGCAGGTGGGGCTGGTCGACGCAGTGGCTGTGGCCTTGCAAGCTCAGTTCAAACTGATCGCCGTCGCGGCTGACCACCAGCGCCAGCGGTATATTGGTAATGGCCTGCACATCCAGCAGCCTGGCGCCGGTTTTGGCCAAGGTGTGCTGCTTCTGATAAAAGTGAATGTAGTTAAAAGCGGCCTGGTATAAATCCTGTTCCTGCGCCAAATCAATTTTCACCTGGCTGTAGGGGTAGACTTTGTAGGGCATCAGCTGCAGCCGTTGCTGCTGGATGGCCGTTACTAAGGAATGGCTGCTGTTGGCTGTGGTTTGCGCCTGATCAAGCTGAATACGCAGCGGCATGGTATTTAAATGCAGGCCGAACTGGCTGTCGCCTCCCAATTGCTCCAGTCTGTTATTAACCACTAAACCGACACAGAGATCGCTGCTGTCGGTAAAAAGCTGCAACAGCGTGAAATAAGGTGCCAGAAACAGGCTGTCCACCGGCACCGACTGTGCAAAGGCCAGTTGCAGTGCCTGCTGGCATTGGGCCGCGCTCAGCGGGTGGCTGACTTCCAGCAGCACAGGTTCAGCCGCTGCTGGTTTGCTGTCTCGCAGCTGCAGCTGGCCTGGCTCATAACCCTTGAGGTACGTACTCCAGAACTGGCGCTGCTCTGGGTCTGAAAGCGCCTGCTGCTCCTGCTGCACATAATGCGCAAAGCTCAGCGCATGGCCGCTCTGGGGGACCAGATCCTGGCTGTAGCAGTGGATAAATTCACTGAGCAGGGACGCCACACTCCAGCCATCTTCAATGGCATGGTGTGAGGTAAACAGCAGGCGGAACTGCTGGGGCTCTTTTACCAGCGCGAGGCGGAATAAACCGGCTTGGTCGGTCGGAATGGGGGTCTGCAGTTCCTGCTGATAAGCGCTGGAGTAGTCCTGGTACTGCGTTATTTTGTGCTGCACGGACAGGCTGCTGTGCACCAGCGTCAGGTAACCCAAAGCCGGGTCTTTGTGGTAACTGGCACGCAGCAACTGATGTTTGTCGACCAGTTGTTGCCAGACCCGGACAAAACGGGCTTCGTCAAAAGGCTGAGTCACCAGGTTCACTTCAATATTGTGGTACACGGCGGCATTTTTTTCGGTTTCAACAAACATGCCCTGTTGCAGCTGGGTGGCCGGGTACAGATCGTCCAAGGCCAAATGAAAAGGCTGGCGCACCTGTGGGCTGACCAAAGAGAACGGCTGGTAAGCTGGCGGCTGGTCCTGACTGAGCTGGCTGGCCTGAGCCAGTAAAGCGGCTATGGTGCGGTGCTGAAAAATATCCCGCACTGAAATGCCAAGCCCCAGCGCTTTGAGCCGTGCCACCACCCGGATGGCACTGATGGAATCACCACCACTGCGGAAAAAATCATCGGTCAGGCCAATCTGTGGTACCGCCAGTTCCTCCTGCCAGACGGCACAGGCCTGCTGCTCCTGTGGACTGACCGGGGCGACCCGTTTTGTGCTGTGGCTGACGACAGGGGCCGGCAAAGCGTTGCGGTCCAGTTTGCCGTTGACGGTGAGGCGGAATTCGTCCACCTGCAGGTAATGCACAGGCACCATATGAGGCGGCAGACTCTGGCTGAGCCGCCCGGCCAGCTGAGAGGGATCTAAAGTCTGATCAGCCCGGTAATAGGCCACCAGCACTTTGCCGGACGGGGTTTCTCTGGCCAGCACCAGGCACTGGCTGATGCCGCTGATGGCGGACAAGGCCGCTTCAATTTCACCCAGTTCAATACGGTAACCACGGATCTTCACCTGATTGTCGATCCGGCCGCTGTAATCCAGTTCGCCTTCGGCGTTGTAACGGGCCAAGTCGCCGGTTTTATACAGGCGTTCAAAACCTGGTGTCGGGTAGGGGTGACGGATAAAACGCTCGGCGGTCAGCTCGGGCCTGTTCAGGTAGCCGCGCGCCAGGCCAGCGCCGGAAATATACAGCTCCCCTGTGACACCGGCGGGCACCGGCTGCAGCTCTGCATCCAGCACCAGGGCCTGCAAATCGGCCAAAGGCCGGCCAATCAGCGACAATTCGCCTATATCCCCAAGGTGGATGGCTTTGTAGGTCACATGCACTGTGGTTTCTGTGATGCCATACATATTGACCAGCAAGGGCTGCTGATCCCCGTAATGACTGAACCAGCCGGTCAGCTGCACCAGATTCAGCGCTTCACCGCCAAAAATGACATAACGCAAGGCCTTCAGCCGCTCATGACGGCAGGCCTCGGCGCTGAAGTTATAAAAAGCCGAAGGGGTCTGGTTCAGCACCGTCAGGCCATGTGTCGCACAAAACTGCACAAACTGCTCAGTGTCCTGCACCTGAGCCAGGCTTGGGATCAGCAGGGTGCCGCCGTAGGCCAAAGCGCCCCACAGCTCCCAGACACTGAAGTCAAACACATAGGAATGAAACAGGCACCAGACGTCCTGGTTGTTAAAATCGTAATTTGCTTCGCTGGCCCGCAGCAACCGGGCTACCTGGCGATGCTCCAGCAACACCCCTTTGGGTTTGCCTGTGCTGCCTGAGGTGTAAATCACATAAGCCAGTTGCGCCGGGGTAACAGTCACCTGCAGTTGAGCCGGATCCAGCGTTGACCAGTCGGCCTGATCCAGCACCAGGCATTTGCCCTGGTACCCAGTGAGCTGCGCGGTAAAAGCGCTGCTGGTCAGCACTAAAGGCGCGGCGGTGTCCTGCAAAATAAACCCGATGCGTTCGGCCGGGTAATTGACATCCACAGGCACATAAGCGGCGCCGGCTTTTAACACCGCCAGAATGGCCAGTACTGTGTGCCAGCCCCGGGGCAACAACAAGGCGATCAGGTCATCGGGACTGACCTCGATCTGCTGGCGGATCAGCAGCGCCAGCTGGCTGGACTCGCGGTCCAGCTGCTGGTAAGTCCATTGGCCTTCGTTGCTGTGGATCGCCGTCTGAGTGCTAAAGCGGCTGACTGACTGCTGCCACAGCTGCAGCAGCTGTTCTTCTGGGATGGCGGGGGTTGCAGTTGGTGGTGCGAGCAAGGCCTGCCGCTGTGCTGCCGGCAGCACCTGCAAGGCGGCCAGGCTGCTGTGCGGCGCACTCAGGCACTGGTCGGTCAGCAGACAGAGGGCCTGCAGCAGCTGTTCGGCCTGCGCTGTGCTGTATACACAAGTGCGGTATTCCAGCCGTAACAATAACTGCTGCTGATGATCAAACTCAAAATACAGGGGGTATTTGACCTGCGCCGGTAACGCATCGTTCTGACTGATGCGCCAGGGCAGCTCAATGTTGCTTTTGGGTTCGAGCGTCAGATAAACCCCGGGCAGGCGGTCGTCCGGTTCACCGTCCTGGCGCAGCCTTTCCAGCAGCAACTGGTAACTGAAAAACTGATCGAGCCGCTGCTGAATGTCGGCGAAACGCTCTTTTGCCAGCTGAATAAAACTTTGTTGGGCATTCAGCTCGCAGTGGCTGATGTCATTACACAAAAAATTGCCATACAGACCGTCGGTGCCAAGGCCACGGGCCGATTTGACGCCCCCCAGGCTAAAGCGGCTCTGGCCGGAAAATTTACAGACCAGCACAGCCACCAGGCTTTGCAGCAGTGCATACAGGCTGATTTTATGGTGCCAGGCCAGCTGTTCCAGTTGGCGGGTCTGTTCGGTGCTGAAGGCATAACGCAAAAACAGGCCGTCGCTTTGGCTGCTGCGTTTGCCCTGGAACAGATCAACCCGCTGCAAGGCGGCCAGCCAGGCCGGGTCCGGCGCCAATGGTGCCGGTAACATCGGCTGCCCGGCCTGAGGCGGCAAGGTGGCCAAAGGGTCTTTGAGCAAGGCGTACAGCTGCGGCACAAAAAGGTTGTACATGGCTTCGCCATCGCCAATCAGATGGTGGTGGATAAACACCAGCTTGCACGGCAGTTGTTGCCGGCTGAACAGGACAAAACGGTACAAAGGCCCTTGTTGCAAATCAAAGGGCCGGTTCAGCCAGTGACTCAGGCGTTGTTGGTAATGCTGTTCCTGTTGTGCAGGCTCCAGTGCGTTGGGCAGTACTTCATGCAGCAGCACAGGGCCAAGTTCCAGCGGCGCGCTGGTGCTGTAATGGCGCAAATCGTCGTCAACACAAAGCCGCAGCGCCGGATGATGGTTGATAAAACGGCGCAGCGCCTGTTGCAGCGCCTGTTCGCTCAGCGCCATACCGGCAAAATCAATGCTCAGGTTTTCGTTATAGACCACAGGGCTGGTCAGCAACTGGTGGTTTAAAATCAGCTGCTGCATTTCATTGAGCTGGTCCGGCGCCAGCGCCTGATACCGCAGTGGCTGCTGCCCGGTCTGCTGCAGGTGCTGACACAAAGAACGCACTGTGTTGTGCTGATACAGCAGTGCCGTGCTGGCAGCAAACTGGTGTTGCTGCAATAACAGGGACAGCCGCATTGCCGCTAACGAATCGCCACCGGCCAAAAAGAAGTTATCGGTGACACCAAACTGATCGGACTGCAACACCTGTTGCCACAACGCCAGCATTTGCTGCTCCTGCGCATTTTGTGGCACGGCACCGACATGGCGTGGCCAGTTGGGCTCCGGCAGCAACTGACGGTCAATTTTGCCGTTGGTGTTCAGCGGAAACGCCTGCAGCGCAACAAAATAGTGTGGCAGCATATAACCGGGCAACCGTTTGGCCAGTTGCCCGCGCAGCCATTGTTCATCGACGGCCTGCAACGCCTGGTAATAAGCCACCAGCCGCTTCAGTCCGTTACGTTCTTTGACCAGCACCAGGCATTGGCCTGTGGGGTCCAGCGCTGATAAAGCCGCTTCAATTTCACCCAGCTCAATACGAAAACCGTGAATTTTGACCTGGAAGTCATTGCGGCCCAGGTACTTCAGGTTGCCATCGGCGGCGGAGCGCACCAAATCACCGGTTTTATAAAGCCGGCTGTGCTGGGCGGGGTCGGCATGTTCTGCTGCATAAGGATTGGCAATAAAACTCCGGGCTGTTTGTTGGGGTTTATTCAGATAACCCCGGGCCAGACCCGGACCCGACAGGTACAACTCGCCAGTGGCGCCTATGGCGACAGGACGCAACTGCTCATCCAGCACATAAGAACACATATTCGGCAGCGCATAGCCAATTTCATTGACGTCGGCCGGATTCACCCTTTTGCCAGTGGCATAAATACTGGTTTCGGTTGGGCCATAGTAGTTGTACAAGGCATAACGCGCAGCAAAATAGGCGCCGACTTTCTGATCGCAGGGTTCGCCGGCAAAAATAATCTGACACAAGGCCGGGTAAGGTACCCGGGGCAACACCGCCAGCATGGCGGGTGGCAAGTACACCAGATGAATGTTGTGTTGTTTCAGGTACTGCGACAACAGATAAGCGTCCTGGCGCACCGGCTGGCTCAGCAGATGTAAAGTATTGCCCGCCAGCAAGGTGGCAAAAATTTCCGACACTGACACATCAAACACAAAACTGGTGAAGGCCGCTACCCGGGCCCCCGGCACCGCATACAGCGGGCGCAGTGCTTCCAGCGTATTAAGGATACTCCGGTGTTCCACCATTACCCCTTTGGGTTGGCCTGTGGTGCCGGAGGTGTAGAGGATATACGCCAGCTGGTCGGAACTGGCCACTGCCGGGCTGGCGGGGCTGTGGTCCGGCTGAATGCGGTCAGACTGGGCCAGGGCCGCATTCAGCCACTGATCAACAGATAACACTTCAGGCCCGGTCGGTGCGAGGTGTTGCAACGCGGTTTCAGTCAGCAACAAAGCGGCCTGGCAGTCCGACGCTATGTATTGCAGCCGTTCGGCCGGCACTTCCGGGTCCAGCGGCACATACGCAGCACCGGCCTTGAGAACCGCCAACATGGCGACAATGGCGTGCCAGCTGCGGCTGTGCATTAACAACACCGGCTGGTCGGTCACAGGTCCTGCAGAGGCCAGTTTGGTGTGCAGCAAGGCGGCCAACAGATCACTTAACTGATCTAACTGGCGGTAACTCAGCTCTGTACTGCCATCCACCAGCGCCAACTGATGGGGTTTTTGCTGTGCCCTCTGCTGAACGCACTGATGCAGACAGAGTCCCCGGACCGACGATGCAGGGGAAAGCTGGGCGGCTAACTCCAGGCCAAAGTCCTGCATCTGTTGCTGTAAAGCTGATAAATCGTTCGCACTGAAGTGCGCTGCATTGGCCAGCAACTGAAAATGCCAGTGGTCGGCGGCCAGTTCAAACTGCAAGGACAGATCGTAATCTTCGGTGGTGGTCCAGGGCACAGGCACAGGGGCAACCGCCACGGGGTCAGCGCTCAATTCAAGCTCAGACAGCAGGGTTTGGGAAAAATCTATATTCAGGCCAGCGCCGGACCCACTGTGTTGACGTTTTTCCAGCAGCACTGCAGCTAAGGCAGACAAGCCCTGCTGTTTGGCCTGACGGAACTGCTCAATCAACGCCAGGCTCTGTGCCTGCACTGAACCGGCACGCAAATCACAACGCAGTGGCAGGCTGCTCGCCAGCGGCTGCAGGCTTAACCGGCTCAGATCCCGCGCAGAGATCAGCAACTGCGACTGACCAATCAATAAACCCAGGCTGCAGCTGAACGCTGCGGCCAACAAAGGCATGACTTCTGTGTCCAGCTGCTCCGCCAGTTGGTGCCAGACCTGAAGCTCAGTCTGGGGCCAGCCGAACTGCCTTGATACAAAACGACCAGACCGCTCAGGTTGCAATGGCAGCGGGGTAAAGAGCGGAATACCGTCCAACTGCTGACGCCAATAGTCCAGTTGTTGTGGCGATGGCGGCGGCTCCTGCTGCAGTTCCTGTTCGGGCCAGACCAGCGTCGGTTGTAACTCCTGGCCGGCGTCTGAACAATGTTGCCAGATTTGCTGCAGCAACCAACGTGACAAAGGTGCCGTCAGCTCAAACTCAAAGGTATTGACGACAAAATAGTGCAGGCTGGCGTCCTGGCGCAGCAAAAAAAGGTGAGGCTGAATAGCGGAGGACAAGTCGTAGGGTTGACTGGTCAGCTGTTTGATGTACTCATAAATGCAACAATTCGGGTCGATACTGTCCAGGTACTGAAGATAATCCGCGGCCGTGGTGTTTTGCTCCGAAGGACGGTAGGCAGTGTCCAGATCCCGTCTTTCTGCCAGAGTTAAATCCAGATAATGCAGGCATCCCTGTAAAAAATCCTCGACGTCCAGAGGACCGGACAACCGGTAGATCAGAATGGCATTATTATGAGGGCTGAGGGGACTGGCGAAACACTGGAAAACTAACTCTTCAGAACTGCTGCTCAGGGCCATAGTAATTCTTCTCTCCTGTCTGATGGCTCAGAGACGCTTCACAACTGCATTATTTCTGATAAAAGCGAATCTTGTTATTTGTATTTGTTTTAACTACATTATTTTTCTTGTTGTATCCGCCATTTGTTTCAAATTAGTGAATATTTATACTGAAGGCAAATCTGTAAACGAAATTGTGGCAAATTTTCTGCTGACAACCTGGTTCACCTTTGGCGCCTGTCGGCCGCAACATTGGTGCTTGTCGAAGCCATACCAGCTTAGTCGAGTAAAACCGAGGCTTGTCAAATTGAGGAAAAAAAAACTACAAAATTCTGAACCCTGTGTATATTTACTGAGCAGTCGTTAGAACTCTTTGTTTAACATGAGGTTTTCAAACCCAATAACTTACGAGGGATATGAAGATGGCAACTACCAAAGCAGCCGCGTCAGCCAGGGACGCCAGTCAGGCAGGTACAGCAGAGCAGGCTGCTGCAACATCACAACCCGATCCGCAACGGGCAAAGGCCGGTGATTCCGATGCAGAAAGCATAGTCCGTCATCATACCTATGCCGCCGCAGGGGTAGGGTTAATTCCAATTCCCTGGGTTGATTTTATTGGCTTGACGGCCATTCAGCTGAAGATGCTGAGTCAGTTAGCAGAAAAATACAAAATTGAATTTTCGGAAGCGAAAGGCAAAGCGATTATTGGCTCTCTGGTCAGCGGCTTTATTCCTGTGGCCATAGTGCAGCCGGTCGCCAGTCTGATAAAAGCCATTCCGCTGATCGGTCAGACTACCGGAGCCATCACTATGTCAATCCTCGGTGGTGCATCCACTTATGCCATAGGCCGGGTGTTTGACCGTCATTTCGCTTCAGGCGGGACTTTCCTTGATTTTGATGTCGCGGCAATGAAAGCCTTTTTTGTCAAAGAGTTTGAAATTGGCAAACAAGTGGCTGAAAGCGCCAAAAAAGCAGCCAAATAATCCGGCTTTACGGGCAGAACCTTCCTTTTGAAGGCAGGTTTCTGCACAAGAAGGATTTTTAGTAAAACACTGAATTGCGGAGTGGTGATGAACAATGGCAAGGGGGTGAGTCTGGTTGCGCTGTGTTGCTGCGGGTTTTCTGTGTCAGCTGCAGCACAAAGTATTGATATAGGGTACCTGAAGCAACAAAATCCCAAGCTGTATCAGCAATTAATGCAGATTGAACGCTGTCGCACACAAGCCAAACTCCCTGAATGTCAGGCCGCCTCTGCAACCAGCCACAGCACAGTAGCAGCGCCTGTGGCTGAAACTGCAGCGGCAGCAGAAACTGCGCCCCCTCCAGGGAAATGGTGGTTCGCCAGCTCTTACTACGGCGGCCAGCCGAAACAACAATGGTGGCATGTGGCTCAGCTAAGTGCCGATCTTGAACTGATGGACGGCAATGTTGAAGGTGAGCAATACGATCTCAGTGCCAACTATTTTTCCCGTTATGCCGCCTGGACCAATTTATTGAGCCTGATCTATCAGAAAGACGACGTGAAACAGTCCGGCATCGTTGCGCTGGACACCAAAAAAAGTGCGTTCAACTATGGCGGTCGTTACGATTTCAACCAGACCTGGTATGGCCAGCTGGGCTATATAGCTCAGCAAGACACGAGCCAGTTACTTGATTTACAGCAGGTGTTGTATGCAGGCGCAGGCGCGCATGTGGTGAATAATCAGCATGTGACGTTAAGCACCATGCTGGCAGGGGGGTATCAGGACGACAAGTTTGTGCGATCTCAAACCGCATTGACCGGTGTCAGCTCGTTGGATTACGCCGTGACTTATGCGGTGCAGGAACTGACCTGGAAACTGTCAGATCGGATCAACCTGAACCAAAGCCTGAGTTGGGTGTACAGTCTGGACGATATGCCTGAATTCGCGCCCAGTCTTGCAGGGGATGCGGTCAATCCTGCTTGTCTGTACAGCTTTTCCGCGACAGCCAGTTACTGCGTGGTCAATGAAGAAAATAAATCGACTTTGCAATTGATGTTGGGTCTGGAATATCAGATCAGCGCGGCTATTTCATTGCTGTACAACTACAGCTACGAAAAAGACAGCTTGCCCTGGCTAAACGTAAAAGACTCGGACACCAGCAATAGCCTGAGCATCAGAGCCACATTTCAGTAACAGAACCTTGGAAAAAATCAGAACACAGGGGATGTATGAGATTTAACTTGATCAGCTTTATTTTGGGTCAGTTAGGGGAAAAACGTAACAAAATCATCAGCTCTATTGTATTCGCTGGCCTGGCGAATGGCATGGTGATGCTGGTGATTAACGATGCAGCCAAAGATTTTAATGAAATCAATTTCCGTAATCTTTGCCTGTTTGCGCTCTGTATTTCCGGTTTTATTTATGCCAGGCGATTCTCCGAATACAACACTCAGGCCTGCATTCAGTCGGCGATAGCGCAGCGCCACCTGCAAATCATCGACAAATTACGCAAAAGCTCACTCAGCCATTACGAAAAAATTGGCAAGATGAGTGTGATCACCAATTTGCTGGAAAATTCGCAAATCATCTATGAGTCGACGCGGATCCTGATCCACATAGCCACAGCGTCCGTGATGCTGGTGTTTTGTTTTTTTTATATCGCCTGGATGTCAACTATCGCCTTTTGGATTTGTGCTGTGATTCTGGCTGTCGGCATTTTCACTTACAAAACGGCGCAAAAGCAGGTGGTGGCGCTGTATCACCAGTTTCAGGCCAAAGACGCAGAGTTTTTTAACGCGCTGAATCATTTTCTGGATGGCTTTAAAGAGCTGAAAATTTCCCGGGAAAAAAGTGATGATATCTATCTGAATGAGTTCAGTCAGAACCTGCACCAGTCGGTGCGGCTTAAACTTTTGTCCGAGCAAAAGGTCGTGGCCAATACCACCTTTATCCAAAGCCTGTTTTATGTACTGATGGCCTGTATTGTGTTTTTGTTGCCGCAACTGGATGACGCCGAACCCAGTGTGCTGATGTCTATTACCGCTGTGGTGCTCTTTATGTCAGGTGCCATAGGGTTGCTGGTTGAAGCCATGCCGCTGATTATGAAAGCCGATATTGCCCTGGCCAATCTGGACAAAATGGAGCAAAAAATTGACCAGGCACTTGAATGCAAGCAACACAACAGGCCTGGGCATTTTAACCTGTTCAGCAGTCTGTCTCTGCGCGGTTTAACCTATGACTACCTGGATGAAAGCCGACAACGCATGTTCAGCATTGGTCCTGTCGAGCTGAACTTTGCGCGCGGAGAAATTATTTTCCTGGTGGGTGGCAATGGCAGTGGCAAAACCACCTTGCTGAAAAACCTCTGCGGCCTTTATACCCCTAGCGCCGGCGCTGTGCTGGTCGATCAGTACGTTATCAAAGCAGAAGATTATGACGATTACCGCAATCTGTTTTCGATGGTGCTGACCGATTTCCACCTGTTTGAAAAATTGTATGGCTTGCATAACTACAGTGACGAGCGGGTCAATGCGCTGCTTAAACGTATGCAGATTGAAAGCAAAACCCGGTTTGAGCATGGCCGTTTTACCAACCTGGATTTGTCCACCGGGCAGCGCAAAAGGATAGCCCTTATTGTCGCGCTGCTGGAAGACAAACCCATTATGGTGTTTGACGAAGTGGCAGCGGATCAGGACCCTGAATTCCGTGAGGAGTATTACCGGGTGATACTGCCTGAGTTAAAACGCCAGAATAAAACCATCATTCTGGTCAGCCATGATGACCGCTACTTTGATGTCGCTGACACCTTAATCAAACTGGAATATGGCAAAGTGGCCACAGTGCAAAGGCAGGAACATCTATGATTGCCGCAATTCGAAAATGTTCAGACTGGGTGCATAAAAAGGTCGATGACAACTTACCCAACATTATTATCATCGTCTTTGTGCTGCTGTTTCTGCTGATCCTGTTCTGGAACCGCATTTTTATTACAGTGCAGGCCGGTGAAGGCGGAGTGTTATACCGGCGTTTCGCCGGGGGGACTGTGGTGGATGAGCTCTATGGCGAAGGGCTGCATCTGATTTTTCCGTGGAACAAAATGGCGGTGTACAACCTTCGGGTGCAGACGGTGATGCACGAATTGAATGTGCTGACCAAAGAAGGTCTGAAGTTTAATGTGCGTATGGCAATTCGCTTTCACCCGGATCGCAATATGGTGGGGGTGCTGCATAAATTTGTCGGTGAAGACTACTTCAAGATTGTGGTCTTGCCGGAAATTGAAGCCACAGTCCGTTCTTATGTCGTGGATGATGACTTGACCAATATTTACGCGACGCTGGCGAACAAATCGACTTTTCAGGAAGCAGTGAATGAAGCCATAGGCCGGGTAGCCCGCAAATTTATTACTGTTGACGAGGTCATGATCACCGACATTTTATTACCGCCGCAAATTGATCAGGCCATTCAGGAAAAGCTGACGCAACAACAATTGGCACTGGCTTATGACTTCCGTATCGTGCGGGAAGAAAAAGAAGCCGAACGCAAACGAGTGGAGGCCGAAGGTCTTAATCGCTACAACAGCATAGTAAATGCCAGCCTGAATGCGGATATTCTGCTTTGGAAAGGCATTGAAGCAACTAAAGAAATAGCCAGCTCCAGCAATGCGAAAATCATTATGATCGGGCCCGATAAGAACTCCTTGCCGGTGATCCTGAATGCTGAAGCTGGGGCCGAAAAAGTAAAACTACCGGAGCAACAACCCAGCAGGAGTCCGGTAGTGGCAGACCCAGTGCAGGGACAGCCCTGATGGCAAGGTTTATTTTGTTTGGCCTGATTGGCTACCTGTGTTTTGTTGCCTGGCGCTTTTATATGCATTCGCAGCCTGTGACTGCACTTGAGCTGAGGCAACAACATATTTCGGCCAGCCAGACGTTGGACCTGGCCGTGGTTTGGCCTGACAGCGCTGCCTTTCAGGGGTACACAGAGGCAGCACAGTTGGTGGTGGATTTAGCCAATCAAGCAGGGGGGGTGGGTTGTCAGGGCGTGGCCGCTTTGGCCCAACACTGCACCAAAAGGCAGTTGCGGATAAAAACTTACCCTGAAAGCACTCAGGACAGGGAGCATGCAGTCCAGCAGGCCAAAGCAATAGCGGATAACCTCAATACGCTGGCGGTGATTGGCTATCAGCGCTCTGACGCAGCTGTGCCAGCCGCTATAGTCTATGACCGTCAGGGTATTTTGATGCTGTCGTCCGGCGCTACCCATGTCAAATTTACCCACTATGATTTTCGCCGCGTGTTCCGCCATCTGGCGGCCGATGATGTGAATGCCGCCTTGCTGGCAGATTACCTGTACAAAGAAGGTTTTATTAACCTGTATGTGGTGTACGAGCGCGATATGTACGGCTCAGATTTTTCTAACTTCCTGATGGAGTACGCCGTGCAACGTGGCTTGCAGGTGCCAACGTCGCATTTTTTTGAGCCGGGGCAAATTGATTTTCTGCCTATTTTGTCGCCGCTGCGGACCCGGATTGGACCCATCAATCTGACGCAGGAGCTGGCGATGTTGCGGGCCAGGCTGGAGCAATTGCAGCGAATGAACCATATTCGGGTCTTATCAGCGCAGGGCACACGGCAGGAGTTGATCCGGTTTTTGTCTGAACATGGCACGAATAAAAGCCAAAACGATCAGTTCTTTTCCGCACTGTCCTATGAGAAATTGATTGAGTATTTAAATCAGGAACTGACGCTCAGTAAAAAGCAGTCCTACCTCAATACTGTGTTTGAGCGGCATCTAGACACCCTGAGTTTAATGAACCGCGAGCAGCAATACGCTGAGCTGGAGGCGTTCAGCGTGCTGGTTGAGCAATTAATAACTGAATTGGAGCAGCAGCTCAGTGAAAGCCTGACGCTATCCGCCGACCTGAAGGCTGCTGTGCCGCCGCGCTTGCAGACCTTGCAGGCGGTAGATTTTGGTCAGGATCTGCGACTGGAAACTTTAAAGCAGATGCGTAAAAAAATAGTCCGGATCCAGTCAGGGCAGGTGGACGCAATTTTTGTGGCCGGTTTTCTACCAGAGCTGGCGGATGTGATTCTGCAAATCCGTGAATTAAATATTAAAAGCCCCATATTTGGCGGCAATACATTAAATGATCTAAGTACTCAATGCAGCCAGGATAAGAATTGCGAATTGTATGGAGATGTCTATGCTTTAGCCATGCATGATATCAGCGAATATACTCAGCGATATCAGCAGAAGCATAATGACTCAGACAGTTCAGAAGCGTGTACGGCTGATAACGACGGATGTATCAAAAAAAGGTATGAATGTTCCCGTTTTGATCTGGCTTATCAGCGCCTGCTTGAGTTCGACAGTCAGTATCAGCAACGGTATGGGAAACAAGCTGATCATTGGGCAGTACAGGGCTACCTGGCCGCCAATATTGTGATAGAAACCCTGAATGCCGCCAATACCTTTGAGCTGAATGTGATTGCCGATACGTTAACGTTACAAGGCAATAAGGAAATTGCAGACAAAGGTTTGATGTTTAGTTGTGCAGATGTAGGTGTAACAGAGGGGGATGTGATGGTCGACCCTATGTGGGTCCGGAAACTCATTCCACACTAACTAACTGGAAACAGGAGCATGGTATGTACGTATTGCTGTATTTAATTATTTGTTCAGTAGTCGCCTATTTTGGTAAAGAACGGAAGTTAGGGTTTTGGGGTTATTTGTTTGCCTCCATCCTGCTGACCCCTCTGGTAGGCGTTATTTTGTTATTGGCTTCAGACAAAAAAACGGTGGCGGCTGCGTCTTCTGACGCCAGCTAAGGCTGTCTCTGATCCTGATCGGTCTGTGTTTGACTGCAAAAATGTGTCAGTGACCGATCAGTCCTCTGGTTTTATTCCGAAGTTGTTCAATGCCATTATTGTCTTTTCATACAGCAGCGCTTCACAGTAATTCGTATCCGGACCAGTTTATTGACAGCCTGGAGTGCTGGCGGCATCCACAAGGTTGGGTGCTGGTGTGTTGCCACTTCCAACTGCAACACTACAGGCCGGATTTATACGCGTCGATGGCTATTGAGATGCCAGCCCCCCTTCAGGCATCGGTGATTAAGCGTCAGGCCGAGTTTCTGGCGGGCCGCTATGCAGCATTCAAGGCGATGCAACTGCTTTGGCCTTTACGGCCATTGCCACAAATTGGCATTGCAGCTCAGCGGCAGCCGCTCTGGCCTGCAGGCGCGTTGGGCTCTATCACTCATGCTGCACATTGGGCCTGTTGTCTGATCAGCAGAGCGGAGCAAACCGGCTATCTGGGAATTGATCTGGAGACGTGGCTGACGGTTGAGCAAGCTCGGCAGCTGTGTGGCGAAATACACAACAGAGAAGAACAGGAACTGCTCTGCAGTCTGGGGCTGACTGCGGCACAAGCGACCACATTAATCTTCTCAGCGAAAGAAAGCCTGTTTAAAGCAGTGCATCCTTATGCCCGTCAGTTTTTTGGCTTTGATGCGGCCACAGTAAAAACCGCAGAGCCAGGTACGGTCTGGTTAGAGTTGAAAGCCGAGCTGGCTAAAGCCTGGCAGGTTGCAGAGCGTTATTCTGTGAATTATCAGTTGCTGCCTGAACATGTTTTCACCATTTTGCACCGTGGTTCTTTAGCAGAGTTACGATAGGCTTCTGATTTCCCAGGCTGAAAAACTTGCCGGTTGGCCGATTTTTAGTGATACCATACTAAATAAGAATAAATCGTATTTTCCCAGAGGTAGCTGATGCGAAGTGTGTGGGATATTCCCAAAGGACAGACGGCTGTGATTGCCGCTCTGGAGCCCAGCCTGAACAAAGAGGTGGTGCTGCGGCTGCATGATATGGGGTTCGCTCCGGCGCAGCAGGTGTTATGCCTGCAACGTGGATTTTTAGGTGGTCCTGTGGTGGTGTCCGTTGCCGATGCCGTCTTTACGCTGGAACGGCAAATTGCCAGCAGCATTCTTGTTGCTCCCGCCGCCTGAGTTCAATTTCCGATAAAGCAGTTAATCTATGAAACGAATTTTACTTGTGGGGAAACCCAATTCAGGCAAAAGCCTGTTGTTTAACCAGCTGACAGGTTTGCGCCAGAAAGTGGCGAATTTCCCCGGTGTGACAGTGGACATCAAAACCGGCAAGTTTGACGGGTTTGAGCTGGTGGACTTACCTGGCGCTTATTCAGTGCATACCTTGTCGAAAGACGAAGACATTGCGATTGCGCAAATCAATAAAGCCATGGCGGACGACAACACCGCATTGCTGGTGTGTAACCTCGATGCGACCCGGCTGCAAAGCAGCCTGGTGTTTGCGTTGCATATGCAGGCGCTGGCCCGTCAGCACAATAAAAACGTGGTGTTTGCGCTGAACCTCTATGACGAAATGCAGAAAATAGGCCATGCGATAGACACGGAAAAACTCAGTGCTGAACTGGGCAGTCCGGTCTTTGCGGTGTCTGCCCGTACCTTGTTTGGCATCGCCGAGTTTAAAGAGGCACTGAAAGCTATTGCCGGCGGCCACCAACCTGTGGCGCAACCAGAGCAGCTCAGTGCGGCTCCTGAACTCATTCAGCAAAAAGCCCGGCAGATGGCCGCAAGCTATGGGGCCAAAGCCGATATCCTGCTGAAAAACCAAAACCGGATCGACAGCTTTCTATTGCACCATGCCAGTGGCAGTCTGATGTTCCTGCTGGTGATGTTTTTCCTGTTCCAGAGTATTTTTACCTTTGCCACGCCCTTGATGGACGGGGTCGAAGCGGGTATAGCTGCGATTGCAGAATGGAGCCTGAGCCTGATGGGCGAGGGCATGGCCGCTGATTTTATTCGTGACGCGCTGTTTGGGGGGGTGGGCGCTTTTCTGGTGTTTGTGCCACAAATTATGGTGCTGACTCTGGTGATAGGCTTGCTGGAAGACAGCGGTTATCTGGCGCGTGCCGCGCTGATTTGTCACCGGCCTTTGAGTTTCTTTGGTATTTCCGGCCGCAGTTTCGTGCCTTATCTGTCAGCCCATGCCTGCGCTATACCGGCCATTATGGCGGCGCGGACCATTGAATCGCCACGCAAGCGTCTGATCACCATGTTGACCATTCCGCTGATGTCCTGTTCGGCCCGTTTGCCTGTGTATGCATTGCTGGTGGCGGTATTTGTTCCTTCGACTCAGTATCTGGGTGGATTGGTCAGTTTGCAGGGCGTGGTATTTTTTGGCTTGTACCTGTTTGGTATTGTCACGGCGCTGTGTATCAGCCTGCTGTTATCCCGTTCATCGGCTCTGGACGGTAAACAATCCGATATGCCTTTTATTCTGGAATTGCCTTCGTACCGCTTACCGCACTGGAAACCGCTGATCCGCCGGGTAGTGGAAAGCGGCAAGCTGTTTATTTACCGGGCTGGACCCATTATTTTTGCAGTGTCTGTGGTCATTTGGGTGTTGGGGTATTTCCCACAAAATGGCAGCCTGCAGGATTCGTATCTCGGCATGATCGGCCACTGGATTGATCCGATTTTTGCGCCTCTTGGCCTGGACTGGCGTTATGGTGTCGCCATTCTGATGTCTTTCCTGGCGCGGGAAGTATTTGTCGGTGCGCTGGGTACCCTGTTTGGGATTGATGGGGCCGACGAGCATATTGGTGACCTGGCATCACAACTGCAGGCCGA
>NZ_JBBIQL010000006.1:68340-95007 GCF_037442345.1 Rheinheimera sp.
GGTATAGGTATTCTGTTGTTTTATGTGGTGGCGCTGCAATGTGTGGCAACTGTCGCGACCTTAAAAGCGGAAACAGGCCGTGGCAGGCTGGTGCTCAGCGTGGTGGTTGGCTACGGCCTGCTGGCGTACCTGCTGGCGATGGCGGCTTATCAGATTATTGGCTGATCCAACGCGAATTAAACACAGGGAGCCTGCTGCTCCCTGTTTTTTTGCCTCATTGTTTTAAACCAGTTTCACCACCGGTATTTCTTAAGATTGCTTTAAGCTTTATCACTCAGACTTGGTTTCAGTAAGAGAAACCGGAGTCGCTTATGAGTAGCTTGCCCTTATGTCAGACCGTACCAAGCCCACGGCAGACAACGCCCACTGCGGCACATCAACTGTTGCTGGTTCCTGTGGAAGACCCTGAGCGCGGGTCACTGCAAGCTTTTATTCAGCAAGGTTTTGCCGAGCATTATCAGGCGCTGATCCCCGATTTTATGCCGCAGCTGCTGGGTGTGCGCAGTGCGGACGGCTGGCTGGCAGCGCTGGGTATCCGCTTTGCGGCCTCAGCCAGGCTGTTCACTGAAGGTTATCTGCAGCAGCCAGCAGAGCAGGTGCTGCAGCAAAACGGCATCAGCACCAGACGGGAAGAGATTGCAGAAATCGGCCATTTGCTGGCCGTAAACCGTCAGGCTCTGATGCAACTTTTTGTGCTGATGGCGCAGTCACTGCATCAACTGGGACTGACCCGGCTGCTGTTCAGTGCCACCCGCGATGTGCAGTTGTTACTGAAGCGCCACGGTATTGAGCTGACCGATTTGGGCGCTGCCGACCCGGCTTGTCTGGGCCGCCTGGCCACTGTGTGGGGCAGCTATTACCAGACCAGCCCCCGTGTCTGTACTTTATCGCTGGCGCAGGTGGCTGAGCGGCTGGACCAGGACGCTAAATTGCAGGCGCTGATCCATCAGCACTGGCCGGATTTACATCACTTAGTGGCGGATCTGCACGAGGTGCGGCCATGAAACTGCAATTGCCCCAAAGTGCCCGTTTAACCCAATGGCAGGGCCAGTCGCTGTCTCAACCCGGGTTATTGCGTGAAGTGCAGATTTGGCAGGAGTTACTGCAGGGCTATGGCGCCCGTCGTATTGTGTTGGACGCTGATTCAGGTGTTCATTGGGCTATGGTCGACCTGGCCTGTCTGGCGGCGGATTTGCTGCTGGTGCCGCTGCCGACCTATTTAAGTGCATCCCAACGTCAGGCTGTGCTGGCGCAGGTGCAGCCTGATCTGTACATCACAGACAGGTTGTTGCCTCAGTACTCCGAACCGCTGGAAGAATATGCAGGCCTGTCGTTGTATCGCTGTGAGGTCAGCGCGGCCCCTGCGGTGCCGGCGGGCACGCAGAAAATTACCTTTACCTCGGGCTCCACCGGCCAGCCCAAAGGCGTCTGTTTGTCAGCAGCCCAGCAGCTGGATGTTGCGCTCTGGCTGGCAGCCAGGGTGCAGCAGGTCAGTCCTGGCACGCCACGGCACTTGTGTCTGCTGCCATTACCGACCTTGCTGGAAAATATCGCCGGTATTTATGCGCCACTGCTGGAAGGCGGCGAAGTGGTGCTGGCCAAGGATGCCGACCGCGGTTTTAGCGGCAGCAGGTTAACCGAACCGAAAAAACTGCTGGCGCTGATAAGTGCTGTGCAGCCGAAAAGCCTGATCCTGGTGCCCGAGTTGTTGCAATTTCTGCTGGCAGCCATCCAAGCGGGCTGGCTGCCACCAGAGAGTCTGGAGTTTATTGCGGTTGGCGGCGCCCTGGTGTCACCCGGTTTACTGCAGGCGGCCGACCAAGCCGGTTTACCCGTGTACCAGGGCTATGGCTTAAGTGAATGTGCGTCTGTGGTCGCCTTGTCTGTCGAGCGCGCCGAACTGGCGGGCGCGTCCGTTGGACTGCCGCTGGCTGGACGGCAAGTGCGGATAGACGACGGCGAACTGGTGGTGCAGACCCCATTTTTAGGCTATCTCGGAGACCCTGGCAGTGCCAGTCTTGAAGTTCGCACCGGCGATTTAGCCAGTTGGGGACCCAATGGTGAGCTGCTGATCACAGGCCGTAAGAAAAACCTGCTGATCAACAGTTTTGGCCGCAATATTTCGCCCGAGTGGGTGGAATCCGCCCTGATCAGCACGGGTGCAGTGCTGCAGGCGATCCTATTGGGGGATGGTCAGCCAGCCTGTGTTGCTTTGCTGTTTGCTCCGGTGCAGGTCAGCGACGCTGAGCTGGCAGCGGCGGTTGAGCGCGTTAATGCCCAGCTGCCGGACTATGCCCGGGTCGCCCGTTATAACCGGCTCAGCCAACCCTTTTCGGTGGCCGAAGGCAGCCTGACCGACAATGGCCGCTTGCGCCGTCAGGCTATTCAACAGCTGTATCAGCAGCACATTCATCAGTTGTATTCAGGAGTGCGTCATGACTTTTTATCCATCCCTGCTTGAGCAGACCAGCGAAGCGCGTGCATACCTTCTGAGTGCGCCAATGATCCAACGGTGTTTTGCCGGTGATTTTACGCTGGATCACTATGTCGGCTTTTTGCAGCAGGCTTATCACCATGTGAAACACACCCTGCCTCTGCTGATGTCGGTTGGTGCGCTGTTACCTGAAAGCAAAGAGTGGTTGCGTGAAGCGGTGGCCGAATACATTGAAGAGGAGCTTGGCCACCAGGAATGGGTGCTCAACGATATTGCCGCCTGTGGCTATGACAAAGAACAGGCCCGCCGCAGTGAGCCGGCTTTTGCCACCGAGCTGATGGTGGCCTATGCCTATGATTCGGTACGCCGTGTCAACCCCCTGGCATTTTTTGGCATGGTGCTGGTGCTGGAAGGCACCTCTATAGCGCTGGCCGAACGCGCCGCCAGCACTATTGCCGGTAAGTTGCAGTTGCCGCGTAAGGCCTTCAGTTACCTGAATTCGCATGGGGCGCTGGATCAGGACCATATTAAGTTTTTTGAAAGCCTGATGAACCGCATCACAGATCCTGCCGAACAGGCGGTTATTGTGCATGCCGCCAGACGTTTTTATCACCTGTACGGCGACATCTTTCGCAGCCTGGAGCAACCCCATGGTCTGCATCAACTGGAGCTGCTGGCATGAAACTTCAGGGCAAAACTGTGTTGCTGACTGGAGCCAGTGGGGGCATAGGTCAGGCGATTGCCCAGCGGCTCGCCGCAGAAGGGGCCCGCCTTATTCTGACCGGGCGTGACAGGGCGTTACTGAAAACGCTGGCACAGCAACTGCCGGGCAGTGCGGTGTTTTTTGCCGGCGATTTAACGGACCCGGCCAGTCAGACGCAGCTGCATGAATTTGTCCGCAGCCAGGGCGGCATTGATGTGCTGATTAACAACGCCGGCATTTCGCAGTTTGGTTTACTGGCCGGGCAGCAACTGGCCGCGCTGGTGGCGGTGAACCTGCTGGTGCCGATGCAGTTGTGCCAGTTGTTTGTGCCTATGCTGACCGCCCGTCGTGGTGCTGTGGTCAATATAGGCTCCGCCTTTGGTTCCATTGGCTTTCCCGGTTTTACCGGCTACTGCGCTACTAAATTCGGCTTGCGGGGTTTTACCGAAGCTTTGTTGCGGGAAAGCGCCGACAGCGATTTAGAGGTGCTGTATCTGGCGCCACGGGCCACCCGTACCGCCATCAACTCTGCAGAAGTTGATGCACTGAATCAGGCGATGCAGCAAGGGGTCGACAGCCCGGAGCTGGTGGCTCAGGTGTTAGTGCAGCAACTGCAACAAGGCCGCAAACGCCGTTTTATCGGCTGGCCAGAACGGTTTTTGGTCCGCCTGAACGGTCTTTGCCCGGCGGTACTGGACTTTGGCCTGAAACAAAAACTGAAACAAATCAAACATTTTGCGCTGAATAAATCACAGGAGAACCCAAGATGATGCTGAAAAAATTAGTGCTGTTAAGCGCATTGGCCTTTAGTGCAGTCAGTCAGGCTGATGTGTTAAGCGATATTAAACCTTTGCAGGAACGCTGGGCAGAAGTGAACTACAGCCTGGCCGAAAAAGCCAAAGAGCAGGCCTTTGCCGAGCTGGTCGCCCACGCTGATCAGGTGGTGGCAACCAACCCCGGGCAAGCCGAAGCTTTGATTTGGCGCGGTATTATTAAATCCAGTTATGCCGGTGCCAAAGGTGGATTGGGGGCACTTGGGCTCTGTGAAGAATCCAAAGCGGATCTGGAAAAAGCGCTGGAACTGAACCCGACTGCATTGCAGGGGTCAGCTTACACCAGCTTAGGCGCTCTGTACTTCAAAGTACCTGGTTGGCCTCTGGGTTTTGGCAGTGATAAAAAAGCCAGACAGTTATTGGAAAAAGCAGTAAGCTTAAACCCACAAGGCATTGATCCCAATTACTTTTATGCAGAGTTTCTCACGGAAGAGCGCGAGTATAAAAAAGCTTGGGAGTATCTGCAAAAAGCCAAACAGGCACCGGCCAGACCCGATCGCTTGAGTGCCGATGCCGGACGGCAACAGGAGATTGCTTTGCTGGAACAGAAACTTCAGAAGAAGCTAAAAAAATCTTAAGGTGAGCGAATGCGGATTTTGCTGGTGGAGGACGATGCGGCGCTGTGTCAGGCGCTGCAACTGGCGCTGACCGAACAGGGCTTTGTGGTCAATGCGGTCAGCACGGGTCGGGAAGCGCAGATGGTGATCCGCACTTCCGACTGTGATGCGGTGATCCTGGACCTTGGCCTGCCTGATATGGACGGCCTTGAGGTACTCAAGTATGCCCGTCAGAAAGTTTCCCGTTTGCCTGTGCTGGTACTGACCGCCCGAGATGGGGTGGACGACCGCATCCGGGGTTTGGATTTAGGCGCCGACGATTATCTGGTCAAACCTTTTGCCATGGCCGAGTTATTCGCCCGGCTGCGGGTGATTGAACGACGTCTTGGCACAGCGTCAAGCGCGCTGGTGCGGGTCGGGGAACTGTCACTGGACAGCAGTCAGCAACAAGTGTTTCTGGCGGAACAGCCGCTTGAGCTGTCGCGCCGCGAATACATGGTGCTCAAAGCCCTGATGGAATCGGCAGGGCGCATTAAAACCCGCGAACAACTGGAAGCCAGCCTCTATGCCTGGGGAGAGGAAGTCGCCAGCAATGCGCTGGAAGTGCATATCTCCAACCTGCGCAAAAAGCTGCCTGTTGGCTTTATTAAAACCATCCGTGGGGTGGGTTACAGCGTAAGCCAACACTGATGCGTTCTGTCCGCCATTATTTGCTGACCATTCTGATTGCGCTGCTGACTTTGACCAGTTTTCTGGCCGCTGTGCAAAGTTACCGCCAAAGTGTCGCCCGCTCTGAGCAGTTGTTTGACCAGGACTTGCAGCTGCTCTCTGCCGCTGTGCTGGCCAATGTCGGCGCCAAAGCGCCGGAAGGGCTGGAAAGCCTGGCCATTCAGTTATGGCAGAACCAGCAGCTGCGGTTTGCCAGTGCCTTAGCGCCACAAGAGCCGATCAGCCAGACCGCGGGTTTTACCGAACAAAACTTTGCCGGTAAACGCTGGCGTGTTTACGCCCATGGTCAGGATGACTGGTGGGTGGTGGTCGCACAGCCACTGCAACAACGCCAGTTATTGGCTGATGAGGTCGTGATAGCGTCGATTTACCCTGTGCTCTGGAGTTTACCTTTACAGGCCATCCTGATTTGGCTGGTGGTCAGCCGGGCTTTGGCGCCGCTGAAACGTTTTTCGGCGCAGCTGGCCAGCAAAAAAGCCAATGATTTAACGCCGGTGCAACTGACCGCTGTGCCTGAAGAGTTGCAGCAGGTGCTGAATACCACCAATCAGCTGCTGAGCCGGCTGCATGAAGCCTTTGAGCGGGAAAAACGTTTTGCCTCCGATGTGGCGCATGAACTGCGCAATCCGCTCAGTACACTGCAAATCAACCTGCATAATGCCTTGTCGGCCTGGCAACAGTCGGGCCAGCCACAGGGTCAGCAGTCGATGGCGCAGCTGCAGCAAGGTGTGCAGCGGATGAGCCAGCTGATTGAACAAATTATGCTGCTCAACCGCACCAACCCGGAGGTATTTCAGGCGCAAATGCAGCCCCTGGACTGGGCCGGATTGTGCCGGGAAGTGATTGCCGAGAGGTATCCTCAGCTTGAGGAAAAACAGCAGCAAATTGAATTACTTGGCGAAGAACAACTGACGGTACTGGCTGATCCTTTCGCGCTGAAACTGCTGATCAGCAATCTGGTGGGAAACGCCTGCAAATACACCCCTGCAGGGGGCCAGCTACAGCTGAAGCTAAGCAGGATGCCTAATATGGCCCGGCTTGAGGTGGAGGATAACGGACCAGGTATGGATGAAAAGGAGTTTGAACGGGCATTTGACCGTTTTTACCGCGTGGGCGGTGACCGGCACCAGTCCGGTACGCCAGGTTCTGGCCTGGGCCTGGCCATTGTCAAAGAGCTGGTGAAGCTGCATCAGGGACGCGTTTGGCTCAGTCATTCGCAATGGGCGACTGGGCTGAAAGTGACAGTGGAGTTGCCTTTATGAGCGCAATGTACCGGCTTGCTGCACTTGGGGTTTTTCTTTGTGGCGCTGCGCAGGCAGAGCCGCTGCAGTTTGAACTGGAGATCCGGCAACATTTATTCAGCCCTTCAGTGCTGTATGTGCCGGCCGGGCAAAAAATCCGGTTAAAAGTCAGTAATCTGGACCCAACCCCTGAAGAATTTGAAAGTTTCAGCCTGAACCGGGAAAAGGTCATTTTGGGCAAACGTGCTGCACTGCTGTATCTGGGGCCGCTACAACCAGGCCAGTATCCGTTTTTTGGTGAATTTAACCCGGACAGCGCCCAAGGCACGCTGATAGCGCTACCAGCGGACGAATGGGCCAAACGGGAGCAACAGCCATGATCAACAGTCTGCTGATGTGGCTGCGCGAGTTACTGCCTTTGGTGATATTACTGAGCTTTGCGTTGGCCTGGCTGCAACCCGGACTACGGGCTTTATTGCTGCCGGTGCTGTTGCAGACTGCGCTGCTGCTGTTGCCAGCCTGGTGGTTTCTGGACGAGCTGCTCAGCAGTCTGGATGGCATGGGACTGGACTGGAGTTATTGCATGCTGTACCTGATCGGAACGCTGTCGTTGCTGGTTGCCGCCCGTTCCCGTCAGTACAGGCAAAGGGCGCTGTCATTGTCGCTGACGGTTTTATGTGGCATTCATCTGCTCAACCTGAGCCTGTACGGCACAGGTCTCTGGCATGAAGCAAGCCAGTGGCAGGCTATCGCCACCGGCACGGCACTGGCACTGGGCATTAGTGCCAGTATTGCTGTGCTTTGGTATTACCTGCTGCTGGAACTGTCGGTGAAATTGCACTGGCTGTGGCGCCTGGTGCTGGCGCTGCTCTGTGCCCGCCAGGCGGTGATGGCGGTGACCTTTGCGACCCAGTTAGACGTCATTAACCCAGGGCCTTTGCTGTGGGATACAGAACCCTGGCTGAATGAGTCGTCGGAGCTTGGTTACTTGCTGCAGGCATTGCTGGGGTATGAAGCAACCCCAAGTCTGGCGCAGCTTTTGGTTTTTTTGATGGCAGCCTCAGCTGTAATGCTGTGGATGCGGGAGGGGTCTGATGAAAGCTAATCCGATGCTGGTGTTGGTGCTGCTGGCGTTGAGTCCGAAGCTGGTGCAGGCTGATGGCCGGGTGGTGGACAAGGTGTATCACCCTTATGTCAACGCGCTGGAACGTGAATTTGAGTACCGCTACTTTTACCAGCGTCAGACGGATCACCCCAATAACAATGCGATGGGCCAGAAGTTGGGTTATGGCTTTTCGGTCAGCGACCGCATGGCGTTGGAACTGTATTTAAATGCGGAGCGTATTCATCCGGAGGATTACCGCCTGACCGGTTATGAAGCGGAGCTGCGCTGGATGCTGACAGAGCAGGGCCAGTACAGTGCCGACTGGGGGCTGTTATTTGAACTGGAGCGGCAAAATAATGACGATAACTATGAATTTACCAGCGGATTGCTGGTAGAAAAGGAATTCGGGCCCACCAGCCTGACGGTCAATGCGCTGGTGGTGTATGAGTGGGGCCAGACCTTAAAAGACGAACTGGAAGCGGAGTTTAGGGCTCAGTACCGTTACCGTTATTTACCGGCACTGCAACCATCCATTGAGCTGTACAGCGGTGAGCAGTATAAAGGCGCGGGCCCCGGCATTATGGGCGTGCATAAATTCAGCACAGTGCAGCAGCTGAAATGGGAAGCTGCAGTGGTGTTTGCCATCGACAACGACTCGGTGGATAAAACCATACGTTTTGCTTTGGAGTTTGAATTCTGAGTGGAATGGCTGTGGCAGCCCCTTAGCTGTCCATAAGCTTTGGTTCTGTCGCAGCAAAAGAGGCGGTCTGGATTAGGCCGTCTTTGATTTCATAAATGCAGAGCATATCCACTTCGGCTTTCCCTTCTGCGACATTCCGCGTGATCCGCTCCTGGTCCACCACCAGATTGCCCATCACCAACCGGCTGACGAGCCGGGCATGCAGGTCCGGTTCCTGAAAGCGAATTTGCATGCGTTGGCGCATTTGTTCATGGCCTGCGGCAAAGCACTCCCCATGCAAATGGAATTGTCTGGCGTCTTTGGCGTAGGTGGCGAGCCAGGCGTCAATATCTTTGGCGTTATACGCCTCCAGCTGGCGCTGGATCAGCGCTGCAGGGTTATCCATGTGGTTGACTTCATGTTATCGAATTGATGACAGCAAGCATATCTTGCCTGAAGGAGAACGAGCAGTCAGAAAAAGAAAACTCTGTGTCAACTCAGCGACTACAAACCGCCTTTGTAGTTGCTCTTTGTTAAAGTTCAAGAGTGGCCTATGAGTCAGCTAGTTTGCTAAGGGCAGTAAAATGCAGACCCAGGTCAGTGCGGTGCACAGCATCATCACCAGCACAGTGGCGGAGCCAACGTCTTTGGCTTTACCGCTCAGCGGGTGGAAATCAGCGCCGACCCGGTCCACCACAGCTTCGATGGCGGTGTTGATCAGCTCCGCCACCAAAATCAGATACAAACTGAGCAGCAATACCGCCCGTTCCAGCGCGCTGACATGCAGCAGAAACGCCACTGGGGTGAGCAGGGCAATCAACACTATTTCCTGACGGATCGCCGCTTCCGACTGCCAGCTGCTTTTTAAGCCTTGCCAGGAATAGACAGAAGCGTTCAGCACCCGGCGCAGGCCTTGTTGGTTCGGTTTCATAAGGACTCCTTTAGTTGCGCAGAGCCTAACCAGTCAGCCTTAAGGATTTCTTAAGGCTCGGGTTTTACCTTGGTGCTGTAGTAATTAACGAACTGACTTTAGATGACTCAAATAAAACCAGAAAACACCTTCTCGCTGCTGTGCGGGCCTTACCTTTACCTGATTAAAATGGTGCTGCTGGGCTTGGCTCTGCTGAGCTTAAGCCGTATGGGTCTGGTGTTGTGGCAGGCGGACCGGGTGCTCGCCGTGGCTGATTTGCCTCAATTGTTTGTACAGGGGGTAAGGGCTGACCTGATTCTGCTCTGCCTGCTGGCGGCCGTGCCTGTGCTGCTGGCTTTGCCTTTGGCTCAGCCGCGCTGGCAGCAGCTGTGGTTTAAAGCCACTTACCTCTGGAGCTTGCTGGCGCTGGTGGCTGTGGTGTTTCTTGAGCTGTCGACCCCAGCCTTTATACAGCAATACGATATCCGGCCCAACCGCTTGTACATTGAATACCTGAAGTACCCCAAAGAAGTGTTTTCAACTTTATGGCAGGGCTTTCGCTCTGTGCTGATCGCAGGTGTTGCTGCCACTTTGGCGCTGGGGTATGGCTTGGCACGCCTGTTAAAGGCAGCGCCGGCTGAACAGCAGCTGGGTTCATTAAAACGCAGGCTGCTGTTATGGCCATTGATGCTGTTGCCGGTATTCGCCGGTATTCGTTCCACCACAGATCACAGACCGGCCAACCCGGCGTTTTTTGCCATTACCAGTGACTCCATGGTGAATTCTCTGGTGATTAACTCGGGCTATTCGGTGCTCTATGCGCTTTATTCGTTACGCCATGAAGAGCGCAGCACGGATCTGTACGGCAAGCTCGACTGCAAAACCATGCTGGAGCTGAGTCTCGACTGGCCCTGGTTACAAAAATACAGTTTTCCCAACCCGGAATTGCCAACCCTGCATTGGCAGCAAGCGGCCGTTAAACGCGAAAAACCAAAGAATATAGTGATTATTTTGCAGGAAAGCCTGGGCGCGACTTTTGTGCAGTCGCTGGGTGGTGCCGCTGTCACCCCAGAGCTTGAAAAGCTGAAATCAGATGGCATCTGGTTTGATAACCTCTACGCCACCGGCACCCGCTCGGTGCGCGGCATTGAAGCTGTGGTGGCCGGTTTTATGCCGACCCCGGCGCAGTCTGTGGTCAAGCTGTCGAACAGTCAGCGTGGTTTTGCCACCCTGGCGTCTGTGCTGCAACAGCAGGGCTACCAAACCCAGTTTATTTATGGTGGCGAAGCGCATTTTGACAATATGCGCAGCTTTTTTACCGGCAATGGTGTTAACCAGATTGTCGATTTACCGCAAATTAAAAACCCTGTGTTAGTCGGCAGCTGGGGCGCCAGTGATGAGGATTTGTTTAACACCGCTCACCAGCAACTCACTCAGTTGCAGCAGCAAGGCCAGCCGTTTTTCAGCCTGATTTTTACCTCCAGCAATCACGAGCCATTCGAATTCCCGGATGGCCGCATCAGTCTGTACCAAGAGCCGAAAGCGACCGCCTACAACGCCGTCAAATATGCTGATTGGGCCATGGGGCAGTTTATCGCCAAAGCCAAACAGAGCTCGTACTGGCAAGACACAGTGTTTTTAATTGTGGCTGACCACGACAACAGAGTGTACGGCAGTAACCTGGTGCCGGTGGAGAAGTTCCGTATTCCGGGCCTGATCCTTGGCGCTGGTATTGAACCCAAGCACATCACTCCACTGGCCAGCCAAATAGACCTGGCGCCCACCTTATTAAGCCTGGCTGGCGTGTCGGCCTGTCACCCGATGACAGGGCGGGATTTTATTGCTGACCCCAGCAGTCCGGGCCGCGCTTTGCTGCAGTTCGATACCCTGTTTGCGCTGATGACAGAGCAGCAACTGACCATTTTAAAACCCGATGGTTCCGCCGTGGCCGCCCACTACGACGAACCCAATCGCACCCTCAAGTTGTCCACGCAGCCGGTGTCGCCTGCGGTGCAGCAAAAGGCGCTGGCGCAGGTACAGCTGCCTTCATTTCTTTACCGCGAACAGCGTTATCCGGCGAATGCACAGTGTGAGCCTGAAGCCCTGGTCGTAAAGGCTAAATAAAAAATTCCCCCTTAAGCATTTCTTAAGTCTGGCTGATTAGTGTGAAGCAAATGATCTGGTGTCCGGAGTAATGCTTTGTCTTTGGTGAACCGCCCCCGGCTGTTTGGTCAGCTGATAGCACTGCCAACCTTGCTGTTTATGCTGGCATTCAGCCTGTTTTACGTTGCGGGCTATGACTTTGCCTTGGCCGGTTTTTATTACCGGCTGGAAGGCCAGCACTGGGCGCTGCAACAGCATTGGGTGCTGCAGGACCTGTTGCATTCCGGTGCGCGCCAGCTTAATAGCCTGATGGTGCTGGCGGTGCTGGTGACTTGCATCTGGCGGGTCTGGCAGCGGGTGTCCTTTGTTAAACGCAAAGCGGGCTTTCGTCTGTTGCTGTCGTTGCTCTGTTGCTTTGGTCTGGTCGCGCTGGTGAAGAAACTGCTGCCTGCCGCTTGCCCATGGGATTTACAGCAATTTGGTGGTACTCAGGTTTTTACCCGGCTCTGGGATAGCCCGGCGGGTGCCGTACCTGGTCAATGTTTTCCTGCAGGCCATGCCAGTGTGGGATTTGGCTGGATGGCGCTGTATTTCTACTGGCGTGACAGTTCACCTGCACTGGCCCGAACCGCGCTTATTGGGGCCCTGATGGTGGGCACAGGTCTGGGGTTGGTGCAACAACTGCGAGGGGCTCATTTTATCTCCCACGACATCACAACAGCCTGGCTGTGTTGGTGCTGTTGTTCCTTAATCTACGCATTGACGCCGGATCTGACAGAGCAGCATGCGGCGCAAACTGTTTTGAAGAAAAGTTATGTCTGATTCACTGATGCGTTGGCCTGCACTACTATGGCTTAAAAAAGAAACCACACCTTGTCAGAGCTGGCATCCACTGTTGTTTGCGGTGGTCGCCACCAGTGCCATGACGCTGATGTTTAATGAAGCGTTTTTCCGGGCATTGCAACAGCATATTCCCGGTCAGTTTGCGTTGCAGCTGAGTTTGCTGGCCCTGGTGTTTTTACTGAATTTGTTGTTGGTTCTGATCCTGGGTCAGGGACGGGCACTAAAACCTGTGGTGCTATTGCTGTTTTTGACTGGTGCTGCCGCAGCATATTTTCAGCACAGTTTTGGGGTGGTGCTCGATAAAGGCATGCTGCAAAACGCACTGGAAACCGACAGTGCGGAAGCCAGTGGTTTGTTGAGTCTGGATTTAATCTGGCATCTGGCCCAGTGGATGGCTTTTCCCGTATTGCTTTCTGTGGTCGCCCGCATTCAGGTACAGACCTGGCGGCAGCAGATGCTGCATTCAGTCGCCGCGACAGCCGTGGTGTTGCTCAGTATCGTGGCGTTGGGCGCAACCCAGTTCAGCGAGCTGGCACCATTTTTCCGCAATTACCGCGACGTCAAACATCTGGCATTGCCGGTTAGTCCGATAGTAGCGGCAAGTTCTCTGATGGCTAAGCAGCTAAAGGCCGCGGTGCCGGCCTCTTTTACCGTGCTGGGGCAGGATGCAGTCCGCACGCCGCTGGCTGCCGGTCAGAAACCGCGTTTGTTGGTGCTGGTGCTGGGGGAGACGGCGCGAGCCGATCACTTTGCGCTCAATGGCTATCCGCGTAACACCACGCCATTGCTGAACCAGTTGCCGGTCTACAGCTTTGCGACCGTGTCGTCCTGTGGTACCGCGACGGCGCATTCAGTGCCTTGTATGTTTTCAGTGCAAAACCGTGACAACTACGACGAAGCGGTGGCGAAAAACAGCAGTAATGTGCTGGATATTCTGGCGGCGACCGGCGTGGATGCCAGCTGGCTGGACAACAACTCTGGCTGTAAGGGCGTGTGCGACCGGCTGCCTTCGGAGCTTCTTTTCGAACGGCCAGACCCGCGCTGCACTGACGGCCAATGCCTGGACTCAGTGTTGCTGGATGCGTTCAGGCAGGCACTGAGCCAGCGGTTACAGGCTGCACACACAGATCGCATTATTGTGCTGCATCAGCTAGGCAGCCATGGCCCGGAATATTTCCGCCGCAGCGCAGACGCCGACAAGCATTTTTTACCCGAGTGCACCGACAAACAAATTCAGCTGTGCGCACCAGAACACATAGTCAACGCCTATGACAACAGCATTGTCGCAACAGATCAGTTGCTGGCGTCGGTGATTGCAGAGCTGGGTCAGCATACGGACTACGACAGCGCCATGTTGTATCTGTCGGATCACGGCGAATCACTGGGTGAAAACGGCGTTTATCTGCATGGCTTGCCCTATTGGATGGCGCCAGAGGCACAAACCCATATTCCAATGATTTGGTGGATGTCTGCCGACGAAGCGGATGCGGCTCGCTTGGATAAAGGCTGCCTGAAACAGCAACAGCAGCAACCACTCAGCCAGGACTACTTATTTCATACCTTGTTAGGCTTTTTTAACCTTAGTACCTCTTTGTATCAACCAAAGCTCGACTTTCTCGAGCCTTGCCGCAGAGGTGAAGTATGAAAACAGGGGTAGTCAGTTGTCTGTGTTTACCCTGGGCGGCGATGGCGGCTCAGCAGGAAGTTGACCTGACTGAAATCTGCCGCTTAGTCCGGCAAAAGCCAAATCCACAAATCCAGGATCAGAAGGCGGCAGCGACGAACGCTGAGCCATCGGCAGATGCCCAGCCGACAGTGCGGGTCAAAAAACTGACCGTGCAAAGCCACCCGATTTTTACTGAATCTAAGGATGACCCGTTTTGGCTGCATGAATTTGCCAACTGGTTACATATAGAAACCAAAGAGTCGGCTATCCGCCGGGAGTTGCCCTTTAAAGAAGGGGATGAGATTAAAGCCAGCGATTTAGCCGAAGCAGAACGTTTGCTGCGGGACAAGTCCTATATCAATGACGCTAAAGTGCAGCGGGTCGGCGACTGTGATCAGGACGTCGAAGTGCAGGTGGATACCTGGGATAACTGGAGCCTGTTGCCTACAGTCGGCTTTGGTCGCAGCAGTGGCCACAATAAATATTCCTTTGGTTTTAAAGAAGATAATCTGCTGGGTTATGGTGTCCGGACTTCATTAAAGTACCAGTCCGATTATCTGCGTTCCGGTTATGAATTAAAGATTGAAGCGCCGCTGCAACTGTTGTCGGACGCCAGCCCGGATCACAGTTATCTGTTATTGGAGCTGACCGACAATGATGACGGCAACACCTATCATATTGCGCTCGATAAACCTTTTTATATGGATGACAGCCTGTGGATGGCCCACACCGAGTGGCTGGACGACAGCAAGCTGGAGCAGGTGTATCACAATGGTGAGCTGGAACGTAGCTTCTTCAGTCAGCATCAGGGGGCCGAAGTGTCGGGCGGTTATTTATGGCGTTTTGTCGACAACACCAGCTGGCGTTTATTGGCGGGTGTGACGCAGGAAGACTGGCAATTTAAGATGCCAGAGGGGCTGGATCCGTTGGCCGCACCTGCCGACAGAAGCCGTAACTTTATCTGGACCGGGCTTGAGTACAAAGAATTTGCCTATCAGGTGCTGCAGGACTTGTATTTTATCGGCCGGCCGGAAGACATTAACCTCGGCTGGCGTGCCCAGCTGAAATTGGGCGTTCTGACCGGTGACAGTGGCAGCCGGCTGCTGGCGGACGTCTCCAAAGGCTGGGCCTGGAACCAGCATGTGACTCTGGCGCACAGCAAGCTGGATTGGATTGCCGGTGTCAGCGATGGTGACTTTCATCAATGGTCATTTCAACTGGAAGACTATTGGCGTCTTGGCCAGAACTGGACCTGGATGAACAAAGCCGACCTGATGTCCCGCAACCGCAATTACCCGGAACAGCCGTTGGAACTGGGTGGGGAAACCGGTTTACGCGGCTACCCTGTGCAGTTTCAGCATGGCCTGAACAGCGCAGTAGCCAGCTCTGAGCTACGCTGGTACCCGCGCTGGAGCTGGCGTCAGATGCTGGATTTTGGTTTTGTTGGTTTTGTCGATTATGGCCGGGCCTGGGGTGGCCGGGTGGCGTCGGACCCGCTTGACGGCAACGCCGATCTGCAGTCCGCCAATAGCAGCGACCAGTGGCTTGGCAGCATAGGGGCAGGGCTGCGGATTTTCTCCAGCAAGTCGAGTAACCACCATGTGGTGCACCTGGATTTGTCCACCCCAATCAGTTCAGTGCCTGGCGTGGATTCCTGGGAAGTGCAGCTGATGGTGTCCGACCGATTCTAATCTGAACGACGCCAGCGGACTGGGCCGCTGCTTTTTGGGGTTCAGCCGCTTCAGCCCTAGCGCCGCGCATTTTCGCTGTTATAATGCGGCCCATCTGTCGCTTGGTTATTACCGCATTCACAAGGATTTTTTCTATGGCGGACGTTGAACATCGCCCCACTAATTTTATTCGTCAAATTATTGATGCCGATTTAGCTTCAGGCAAACACAGTGCCGTACAAACCCGTTTTCCGCCTGAGCCCAACGGCTACCTGCATATTGGCCATGCCAAATCTATTTGCCTGAACTTCGGTATTGCGGTGGATTACCAGGGCAAGTGCAACCTGCGTTTTGATGACACCAACCCGGAAAAAGAAGACATCGATTACGTCAATTCCATTCAGCAGGACGTGCAGTGGCTCGGCTTCAACTGGGATGGCGCTGTGCGTTATTCCTCCGACTACTTTGATACGCTGTACAGCTATGCGGTCGAGCTGATCAACAAAGGTCTGGCTTATGTCTGCTTCTTAAACGCGGAAGAAATGCGCGAGTATCGCGGCAACCTGACTCAGCCCGGTCGTCATAGTCCGTACCGTGACACCAGCCCGGCAGAAAACCTGGCGCTGTTTGAAAAAATGCGCGCTGGTGGTTTTGCCGAAGGCGTCTGTTCACTGCGTGCCAAAATTGATATGGCTTCGCCTTTTATGTGCATGCGCGATCCGGTGATTTACCGGGTGAAATTTGCCCACCACCACCAGACTGGGGATAAATGGTGCATTTACCCCATGTACGACTTTACCCACTGTATTTCCGACGCGCTGGAAGGCATTACGCACTCTTTATGCACACTGGAGTTCCAGGACAACCGCCGTTTATATGACTGGATCCTGGACAACATTACGATTGACTGCCACCCACAGCAAATTGAGTTTTCGCGTCTGAACCTGGAGTACCAGGTGATGAGTAAGCGTAAGCTGTTGTTTTTGGTGGAAGGCGGCCATGTATCTGGCTGGGACGACCCACGCATGCCCACCATTGCCGGTTTACGCCGCCGTGGTTACACGCCGGCCTCGCTGCGTGAGTTTGCCAAACGCATTGGGGTAACCAAACAAGACAACACCATTGAAATCAGTGCGCTGGAATCCTGTATCCGTGAAGACTTAGACGCCAATGCGCCACGGGCTATGGCGGTGATCAATCCGCTGAAAGTGACGATCAGCAACTACCAGGCCGACCAGTTGGAGTGGTTAGAGGTGCACAATCACCCGAAAGAAGAAAGCATGGGTAGCCGTAAAGTACCCTTCGGCAAAACCCTGTTTATTGACCGGGCAGATTTCCGTGAAGAAGCCAACAAGAAATACAAACGTCTGGTCAGTGGCGGCGAAGTGCGTTTACGTGGCGCTTATGTGATGCGTGCTGACGAAGTGATCAAAGACGCTGACGGCAACATTGTTGAGCTGATTTGTTCCTACGACCCTGAGACTTTAGGCGTAAACCCGGCCGACGGCCGCAAAGTGCGTGGCGTGATCCACTGGGTCGAAGCCACTCAGGCATTGCCAGCCGAGTTCCGTGTGTACGACCGGCTGTTCAGTGTGGCCAACCCGGCTGCTGAAGACGACTTCCTGAGCGTGATTAACCCGAACTCTCTGGTGGTGAAGCAGGGTCTGGTGGAGCCGTCCTTAAAAGACGCCAAACCTGAGCTGGCCTATCAGTTTGAGCGCGAAGGTTATTACTGTGCTGATAACAAAGACCACAGTGCCGACAAACTGGTGTTTAACCGCACTGTAGCGCTGCGTGATGGTTTTATCGAAGACTAAGGCCTTTACGCTGTGGATAAAAAAAACCGGAGCAGGGCACTGACTCCGGTTTTTTTATTTCCAAGCCCTGAATTCTGCGGATAGACTGAACAGACAAGTTTTGTTCTGCGACGGTCATTATGTTCAGAATTGCTGTTTTATTGGTGCTCTGTGCTTTGCCTTTGTTTGCCGCAGAGCCTTTGATCTTGCGTTATCCGCAATTGGCGGAGGTGTCGGATCAACGTTCTGAGTACCCGCTGGCTTTGCTCACATTAGCGTTGAAAAAAATGGATCTAAAGGCCGTATTGGCGCCAACAGAACAGCCGTTGTCCAAAAGCCGGGCTATTGCTTTATTGCAGCAGGAGCGTGAGCTGGACGTGATCTGGACCATGACCTCCAAAGAAAAAGAAGCCAGTTTGTTGCCGGTTCGGATCCCGCTGATGAAAGGCCTGGGTGCCTACAGAGCCTTGTTGATCCGCCAGGGAACACAGCATCTGTTTGAAGCAGACTTATCACTTAAACGCTTTAAACAACGCATTCTGGCGCAAGGCCACGACTGGGTGGATACCCAAATTCTGCGTGCTCACCGATTCACAGTGCAAGGCGCGTCCGATTACCCGACTTTGTTTCAGATGCTGGACAAAGGCCGGGTAGATGCAGTGCCCAGGGCTGTGACTGAGATCATGCCTGAGCTGAAGCGTTACCAGCAGCAAGGGGCCGCCATAGCGGTAGAGCCGAACTGGCTGCTGCATTACCCTGGTGCTGTGTATTTTTTTGTCGCGCCCTCACAAACGGCACTGGCCGCACTGATTGAGCAGGGACTGGAAAAAGCCATTGCCGACGGCAGTTTTGATCAGTTATTTGAGCAGCACTTTGCTGCGGATATTCAGCAACTGCAGTTAGCGCAGCGGCATGTAATAGAGCTGGAAAACCCGTTCTTGCCACAAGCCACACCGCTTGAACGCAAAGAGCTCTGGTACAAGCCAAAGTCAAAGCGTTACACTGAGCTTACCTTGGATAAACCACAGAATTAACCCCTATGGATGTATTTCAGGCTGTGCTGTTTTTCGCGTTTTCCGCCACCATCACCCCAGGCCCCAACAATATTATGATTTTATCGTCCGGCTTAAATTACGGCGTAAGAGCCAGCCTGCCGCATCTGTTTGGTATTTGTTTAGGTTTTCCGCTGATGGTGTTGCTGGTCGGGCTGGGCTTTGGTCTGGTGTTTGAACGCTGGCCTGCGTTGCATTATTGGATCAAACTGGCCGGGGTGTTGTACCTGCTGTATCTGGCCTGGAAAATTGGCAGCGCCAGCCCAACCCGCATTGAAAGCGGTCATGCCAGACCCTTTGGCTTTTGGCAGGCCGCTGCCTTTCAATGGGTGAATGGCAAGGCCTGGATTATGGCATCAGGCGCCGTAGCGGCCTTTATTTCGTTACAGACCCAGCAGCCGCTGGGCGATTTATTGCAAATTTGTGCGGCTTTTTTACTGGTTGCCTTTCCATGTGTCGGGCTGTGGCTGGGCTTTGGTGCCTGGCTTAAACAGTATTTAAGTCAGCCGCTGTACCGTCGTCTATTTAATATCCTGATGGCGCTGTTACTGGTTGGGTCTGTACTGCCAGTGATCCAGGAACTGGTGCAGGAGCTTCTGTCATGAGAATTTTGATCGCAGCTTTCTTCGTGTTGTTTGCAGGTACAGCAGCAGCGGCAGATGCTGTCTGGCTGGATGTGCGCACAGTGGAAGAGTTTAACGCCGGCCATTTGGACGGGGCGCTGCATTTGCCCCATGACCAGATTGAGCAGGTCACCCGGCTGATTCCGGATAAAAACACCAGGGTGAAACTCTATTGCCGTAGTGGCCGTCGTTCTGGTTTAGCCTTGCAAGCCATGAAGCAGCTGGGCTACACCCAGCTGGAAAACGCCGGTGCTTACCAGCAACTGAAAGCGCAACAGAAGGTGCAGCAGGAAAAGCCGGATGGAATTTGATTCGACTAAACCGGTACGCAACGGGAATGATGAAAAACTGGTGCTGGAGCATCAGGCAGCCCGGTATTTTATGAGGGCTTACCAACGCCGTTTTGCGGTAAAAATGCAGCATATCTGGCATAACGAACCGTCCAAACCTGATGTGTCCTGTTATCTGGCAGGGCAAAAACTGGATCTGGAAATTGCCCATCTGTATGGCAGTGAAGCTGAAGCGATGCAGTTTCTTGGCCGGGCTCTATCGCCAGCCACCTTGCATGAACTGGCGCTACTGCAACAGACCGAAGTGGCCGACCGTCTGCTGACCGCACTGCGCCGTTTGATCCGAAGCAAGGCCAATAAAAGCTACGACAGTGCGCGGGTCTGGCTGGTGATCCGCAATACCCATCCGGACTGGCAGGCCGATGAACTGACGTTTTGCCCGGCCAAAGTGACTGTTCCGGCCGGTCACCCCTTTGAGCAGATCTGGTTATTGCCGGATTTGACCGCAGAATCAGGCTTAGTGCGTTTATGGCCTCAATAACTCAGCTGCACCGTATTCACCGCCTGGCGCTCTGGTTGCAGCCCTGGCGGCATCTGTTGATTGGGCTGGCATTCCTTGTGCCTGTGGCTCTGGTGGTGCTGATAGTGCAGCCGTACAGTCCGGAGCAGGAGTTGGGCTTGCAGGTGGTTGTGACGCTGGAAGTGGGCCTGTTGTTTTTGTTGTTTACTCATTTTTTAATGTCGCAGTTGCCGGTCTGGGCACCAGTCAATGGCTTCTGGCCGCGTCTGAAGCAATGGTGCCAGCAAAGCTGGTACCGCGCTCTGGTGCTGCTCTGGTGGCTGGTGTTACTGATCTGTCTGTATTTGTGCGCCAAAACGGCGAAAAGTGTACTGGCGTTTTATTTAACCTGAACAGAATAGGCTGGGTGGTTTTTGCGTTGTGATTTGTTTTGTGCCGTGGTGGATAACTTCGGTGACATTGGTATTTGCTGGCGTTTGTCGCGCCAGTTGGTGGCAGAGCATCAGTGGCAGCTGTGTCTGTGGGTGGACGACTTGGTCAGCTTTCAGAAAATTTGCCCGGATGTGGACAGCAGATTGACGGATCAGCAGGTGGCGGGGGTGCGTATCCGGCTGTGGAGCAGCCCCTTGCCGCCCCTGTCAGAGCAAGACAGACCGGATTTGTTATTGGATGCGCTGGCCTGTGTTGCGCCAGAGAGTTATCTGCACTGGTTGGCTGCAGGCGAAAAGAAACCCTTATGGCTGAATCTGGAGTATTTGTCGGCAGAAGACTGGGTGGCGGGCTGCCATGGCTTGCCCTCCTTGCATCCGACGCTGGCGCTGAAAAAGTATTTCTTTTTCCCTGGTTTTTCCGGCAACACAGGTGGGCTTATTCGTGAACAACACAAAGTCTCGCAGTTGAGCGTGCTGGCTTCAGATCCGCAGCAACAGGGGGAGTTCTGGCACCGCATTGGCCTGACGGATGCGATGCAGTATCAGCGCAAAATTTCGGTTTTTGCGTATTCTCAGCCCGAAATTCACCACTGGCTGGAGCAACTTGCCACCTCTGAACAGTCGCATCTGGTGCTGGTGCCTGAAGGGGTACTGGCACGTGAGCTGCAGCAGCACTACCCAAAGCTTGCCACAGGCCGGCTGGACAGCGGCGCGCTGTCGTTGCGGATTTTGCCTTTTGTGCCCCAGCCGGATTACGACTTATTATTGGCCTGTTGCGATATCAATTTTGTCCGCGGTGAGGATTCCATTATCCGGGCGCATTGGGCCGGTAAACCTTTTATCTGGCAAATTTATCGCCAGCAGGACAATGCCCACCAGGAAAAATTACAGGCCTTTTTGCAGAAGTTTCTTGAAGGTGCCGCACCTGCCACAGCACAGGCGATACAGGCACTGTACCAGGCCTGGGAGCTGGAACAGGATATCAGTGCTGCCTGGCAGGTTTACATGCAACAACTTGAACAGATTCAGCTGCATAGCCTTAAATGGCAGCAATTTTTAACAGGCCAGCAAGATCTTGCCAGCAACCTCGTGCGTTTTGTGGAAAATCAACTTATAATACCGCGCAATTTTTCCTAACAAGAAGATATTTCAATTATGATGAAGACTGCTCAAGAAGTACGTGCTGGCAACGTGATCATGGTCGACAACGAGCCAATGGTGGTTCAGAAGGCTGAATTCAACAAATCTGGCCGTAACGCTGCTGTTGTGAAAATGAAAATGAAAGGCCTGTTGTCTGGTCAGGGCGCAGAAACTGTGTACCGTGCTGACGACAAGTTTGAACAAGTGATGCTGGACACTAAAGAAGTGACTTACTCTTACTTCGCTGATCCGATGTACGTGTTCATGGACGCTGAATACAACCAGTACGAAATCGAAGCGGACAACATGACCGACGCACTGAAATATCTGGTGCCGGAAATGCCATGTTCAGTCGTATTCTATGGCGAACGCGCTATCTCTGTTGACCTGCCAACTATCGTTGTGCGTGAAGTGACTTACACTGAACCAGCCGCCCGTGGCGACACCTCAGGTAAAGTAACCAAGCTGGCTAAAATTGAAACTGGTTTCGAACTGCAGGTTCCTGCTTTCGTTGAAATCGGCGACAAAATTGAAATCGATACCCGTACTGACGAGTACCGTAGCCGCGCCAAGTAATTGGGCAGCGTTACTCTGCAAAAGGGCCAGTTGTTTAAACTGGCCCTTTTGTTTTGCAGCAGCTTTTTACAAAGGAAGAACACAGCGATGAACCTGATCCCAACCTCCTTACCTGATGTGCAATTACGTCTGGCCGAAGTGGCGGATGTGCCGGTGATTTTAAGTTTTATCCGCCAGCTGGCTGACTATGAACAGTTATCCCATCAGGTGATCGCGACCGAACAGAGCCTGACCGACACCTTGTTTGGTGCCAAAGCCTTTGCCGAGGTGGTGATTGCTGAACATCAGGGCGAGCCGGCCGGTTTTGCCTTGTTTTTTCATAACTATTCCACCTTTCTGGCCAAACCTGGGCTTTATCTGGAAGATTTGTTTGTGTCACCGGATAAACGCGGTCTTGGCCTGGGCAAAGCGCTGATCACTTATCTGGCGAGCCTGGCGGTTGAGCGTGGTTGTGGCCGGATGGAATGGTCTGTGCTGGACTGGAACCAGCCTGCCATCGACTTTTACCAGTCACTGGGCGCCAGCATGTTAGAGGACTGGCGGATTAACAGAGTGACGGGCGACAGCCTGTTGCAGATGGCGGCGCTGTTTCCTGAAGGCTAAGGGGTCACAGGCGGATAGTCCGGATACAACAGGTAAGGGCGGCGACGCAGGCGGAACTGGTCCAGCTCAGCCTGCCAGCTTTGGCGGATTTGCTGTTCGCTCAGTCCCTGCGCCAGCTGTTTTCGTAGTTTATCTGTGCCTGCCAGCCGGTCAAAAAACTGTGAGCTGCTGATCAATTCCTGATCCGCTTCGGAAAAAGCCTGGTGGGCCAACAACAGATACTGCAGGCTGAAACCGTTGACTTTTGCTTGTTGCAAATCCACCCCATAATGGCGTTGATTCTGCCCCAAAGGCTTGCTGGCTGCCCCTGGCGTAGCGACAGGGGTAAAACTGAACTTGCCTAATTTCACTGTCGGATGACCGAATAGCTGAAATGGTGTGGCTGTACCACGGCCGACACTGACTGAAGTGGCCTCAAAAAAGCCCAACGAAGGGTACAGGGCAACAGCCTGGGCATTCGGCAGATTTGGGCTGGGTTTAACGGGCAACTGGTAGCTTTGTTCACGGCGATACTCTTGAACTGGGATCACCTGAAGCTTTAGCTGCTGTGCTTGCGGCAACCAGCCTTCCCCTTTAACCATCAGCGCCAGTTCGCCCAAGGTCATACCATGCAGCAGCGGTATTGGGTAAATGCCGACAAAAGAGCGAAATTCTGGCTTCAGTGTCGGGCCATCCAGATAAGCGCCGTTTGGGTTAGGCCTGTCTAATACCCATAGCGGGATCTTGGCCTGTGCTGCGGCCTGCATCAGATAATGCAGGGTACTCAGGTAGGTGTAATAACGCACACCAACATCCTGCAAATCAAAGAGCAGTACATCAATACCACTGAGCTGTGCCGGGCTGGGCATTTTATGTTTGCCGTATAAAGACCAGACAGGGACATTGAGTTGTTCGTCCCGGCTATGGCTTATTCGCGCACCGGCATCCTCATTGCCGCGCACCCCATGCTCAGGAGCAAAAATGGCACTGATTTGAAGCCCTGCGGCTGGCAGCAAATCGAGCAGGTGGCAGCCGCCCCATTGGGAACTGGGGTTGACGACGACTCCGAGTTTTTTTCCTTTCAGCTGTGGTGCCCACTGCTGGTATTGGCCCAAACCTGTCAGCACCGCTTCTGCGTGAGGACTGCAAGCGAATGCAGGCAAGGTAATAGAAAATAGTTGAATAAATACAATATACAGCATTAGTTTTGGGTGGGTTACGCGTAATGAATTTAGTGAGCTTTGGTTATGCATAACTACCGGCTCTGGCTGTGATTGCTGGCGGAATGGCCCATCAGATCTTCCACCAGCGCATCCAATACAGGCCGGCCTTTGTAGGAGGCATACGGATGATTCAGCATCGCTACCAGTACCCAATCGCCTTGACCTGGTACCTTCAGGTAACCGGCCAGAGCGACCACATTGCGTAAAGTGCCGGTTTTCAACCTGGCCTGTTGTTTTAGCCCTGGCGTTTTAAAACGGTTTTTCAGGGTGCCGTCCACACCGGCCAGCGGCAGGCTGCTGACAAACTCAGGGGCATAATGTGCCTGCCAGGCATGCTGCAGCAGTCGGGCCAATAAGCGCGGGCTGATACGCTCGGTGCGGGACAAACCGGAACCGTTGTCCAGCACCAGGCTGTCCGTATTCAGTTGCAGTCTGTGCAGCCATTGGCGAACCTGCTGTTCAGCCAACGCCTGGTGATTGCCACTGGCTTGTTGCGCCAGCGCCAGAAATAACAAGCGGGTCAGCGCATTGTCGGAGTTTTTATTGATGCTGCGCAGCCGCTCGGCTAAAGGCGGGTCTTGCTGGCTGGCAAGCAGCACAGGCGTATCTGGCATTGCAGTGCCTTCCGGCGGGGTTGAGGCTTCCAGCACGGTCAGGTTGGGCTGCCCGCTGATCTGTTGCCAGAGTTGCTGCAGCATCAGGCGGCTTTGGTCGGCGCGGTTAAACAACTGACGGTACCACTGGCGCTGACAATGCTGCGGAAAGTCACCGCTCAGCTGCAGTAAAAAGCCCTGGGGCTGGCGCTGCAGTTTGAATTGCAGGTGGGAGTGATGCCATAAAGCACAAGGCTGGTCGTTCAGGCGTACATCGTTTTGGATGGTTACACCGGCCATAGCCGGCATCAGCTGTGCGCTAAAGCTATGGTCGTCGCTTTTCAGCTGCACTAACGACATGGCCCGTTCCAGAAACAGCGCGTCCGGGATCAGGTTGTAATAGGCCTCTGGGCTTTCATCAAAATAGGGGGCGGCTAGATCTGCACGGGCGGGCGCTGCCCAGCTGCGGTCCAGCCACAGGGCCGGCAGGTGGCGGATCCCGGCCTGATAGGCCTGTTGCAGCAACCACCAGGCCTGAGCATAAGAGAATTCAGTGGCTCCCACACCACGCAGCACCAGAGCTTGACTGGGCGTGGTGGCCGCTGGTTGCGCTGCGCGTAATTCTGTTTTTCCGCTGTAGTCCGTGCCCAGCAGTTCCAGTGCCGCCACGCTGGTCAGCAGCTTCATGGTGGACGCCGGTTGCATGGCGTTATCCGCCTGAAAGCTCAGCGCTGCGGCCGGGTGATGCAACGGGTACGCGATAAAGGCCAACGCATCGGTGGGAAAGCCCTGTTGCTGCATCCGCTGCTGTACCCGCTGCGGCAACTGAGCAGACTCTGTGGTCTGCGGCTGTGCGGCGCCGAGTGGGAACAACACCCACAGGAGCGGTAGCAACTTCACACGCATCAGAGCCTCCTTTTAAGCGGCTTTAGCCAATCATCCACCAGCCAGAAAGGATAAAAGCCAACCAGGCCAAAACGCCGCAAAACAGCGCGTAAGGCAACTGGGTGCGGACGTGTTCCAGCAAATCGCAACCCGAGGCAACGGCACTGACGGCCGTGGTGTCGGAAATAGGTGAGCAGTGATCGCCCCAAATACCACCGCTTAAAATAGCGGCCAGCAGCAGGGATGGCGGCAGACCCAGCATTTCCACCAATGGCATGCCAATAGGGATCAGAATGGCAAAAGTTCCCCAGGAGGTGCCTGTGGTAAAAGAGATAATGGCGCCTGCGACAAAGAGCATGGCCGGGATCCACATCAGAGGCAGGCTGTCCTGCACAAAAGAGGCGACATAAACTCCTGTGCCCAGCTGCTTCATGGCCTGGCCCAAGGCCATTGACAACAGCACTATAGTGACCAGTGGCAGCAGCTCGCTCATGCCTTTAAAGCCCTGACTGACCAATTCGGTGTGACCGGCTTTTTTATCCCACAGCAGCAGGGCGTAAGCGACCAGACAGGCCAGGGGGGTGGCATACAGCGCGGCTTTGGCGCCAGAGCCATCCGTCAGGCTGCCGTTGCCTGTCCACAGCATAAAACCAACCATGCCGCCCACTAAGGTCAGCAGCGGCAGCAACATGTAACGTTTTTTCCCGGCCGGCTCTTCGATTTCGCTATGATCATTCTGCTGCTGTTGCAGCGCCAGTTCGCTCTGACGCATCGGGCCATGGGTGTTGTCCGTCCAAATGGTGTACAGCACCATCAGCAGGGTGAAAATGGCGTAAAAGTTCAGCGGAATGCTGCCAATCAGTACAGAAACAGCCGGTTCCGGCAGCTGATAAGTCCCCAGCAGGCCCAGAATATAAGCGCCCCAGCCGTTGAGCAGAATAAGAATACAGACCGGAGCACTGGTGCTGTCAATCACATAGGCCAGCCGGGCCCGGCTCATTTTAAATTTGTCGTACAAACCACGCGACACAATACCGGCGGTCAGCACCGACAAGTTAGATTCAATAAAGACTGCGATACCAATCAGATAGCTGATCAGGCCAGCCTGACGTTTACTGCGGGCCACCCCTTTCTGCACCAGAAACTGCACCAGCGCCGACACGCCACCATAAGCGCGCATATAAAGCATCAGCGCGCCAATCAGCAGGGAAAACAGCAGTATCCGGCTGTTGTCGGCAGAACTGGTTACCGCAATCAACCGCTCCAGCGTATTGACTGGTGTATGCAGCAGCAAACCCAGCAGGCTGTGCTCTGGCTGATGAATAAATAACAGGCTCTCCGCGCAGGCGATAGCCAATAACAGGGCCAGGATCACTTCTTTGCGCCACAACACCACGGCAATAGCCAGAATGGCAGGTAACAGGCTGGTCCAGTCGGCCATCCTGTGGATGAGCGTGCTGTTTTTCATGAGCACGGTGTTCTA
>NZ_JBBIQL010000006.1:95017-144166 GCF_037442345.1 Rheinheimera sp.
GCCATCTGTTGCTCCTTGATTTTTTGTTTTGCCAGCAGTTTGCCTGAAGCCGCCGGAGGTTGCCAGCCATAATCAGTCTATCTGACTGATCTGTTGAGTATTTATTCAGCAGTCACAGTGGATCTCCTGGTTACAACTTGTAACTTATTTCCGAGGTTTGTAATGGGCCACTGATTTATAGTGCAGGCAATAAAAAAGGTTTTAAATTCGGGTTGGGTACTGATAATGAAAAAATTAACACTCTCTGCGCTGACACTGGCGTTAACCTGCACCCTGGCGGCGTGCTCCAAGCCAACAGCGTCACCGGCAGCGACCGAAGCAGAACTGCCACTGCAGCTGGTCAGTCAGGACTTATTGCAACTGACACAGGCACAGCTGGCCTTAGGCCCGGTCATTTCCGGCTCGTTGCAGCCGGTGACCAAAGCGGCGTTGAACGCCGAAGTGTCAGGCATCGTCATGCAAGTGCTGAAAGACAATGGCGATGCAGTGCAGGCCGGCGATGTGCTGGTGAAATTAGACCCCACCATTTATCGCGACAAATTGCTGTCTGCCCAGGAAGCGGTGCGCTCTGCTGAAGTCAGCCTGGCGCAGGCCAATCGTCAGCTCAAACGTATGCAGTCCCTGTCCAAACAGAATCTGGTCACGCAGGAAGGGCTGGAATCCGCCGAAAACAAAGCCAATCAGTCGCAGTCAGACCTGGCGTCCGCGAAAGCGCGGCTGGTCGAAGCCCGTCAGCAGCTGGAAAAAACAGAGGTGCGTGCGCCATTTTCCGGAGTGGTGGCGCAGCGGTATGCCTCAGCCGGTGACACAGCGCAGGTGGGGAAAAGCCTGATGCTGTTGATTGACCCGGCCAGTATCCGTTTTGAGGGCTTTATTGCTGCCGACCGGGTAGGCCAGGTGAAGATGGGTCAGCAGGTCCGCTTTAAAGTGAATGGCTACCAGGGCAAATTTTTCACGGGCACAGTCGAACGTATTAATCCGCTGGCCAATGAAAACACCCGGCAGGTACAAATTCTGGTACAGATGGAAAAAACCGCCGAACCTCTGGTGGCTGGTCTGTATGCCGAAGGCCATATCGAGTCGGATAACCGCCAGGCACTGATGGTGCCGCAGTCGGCTTTGGTGAAAGAAGGTGACCATGCCTATCTGTGGCAACTGAAAGACAACCAGCTGAACAAAGTGCCGGTGGAGCTGGGTGAACAGGACATGCGTCTGGGCACTCAACAAATTCTCTCTGGCATCAGCGCTGGTGCCACTGTGCTGCGTCATCCCCAGGGGGCGTTAAAAGAAGGGGCTAAAGCTGAACTGGTGCCCGCGTCCGGTGCCGCCAGCCAAACTGCGGCTCAGTCTGGTTCAGGGGTATAAGCCATGTTTTTATCCGATTTCAGTATAAAACGCCCTATGGTGGTGGTGGCGGTGACGCTGGCCATGATGCTGTTTGGTTACTTTGCAATGACCAACTTAAAAACCAACCAGTTTCCGGATGTGCAGCCACCTGTGCTGGTGATGACCATTCCATACCCTGGCGCGTCGCCTGAAACAGTGGAACGGGAAATTCTCAACCGGGTCGAAGACTCGATGGCGACTATTACTGGCATGCGGGAGCTGCGCTCCTATGCACGCGATTCCAACGCGGTGATTGTCGCTATTTTTGAGTTTGATAAAGATCTGATTGAAGCGTCGCAGGAACTGCGCGACGCCGTGGCGGTGGTGCGGGATAAACTGCCAACCGAAATGAAAGAGCCGTTTTTGCGGCGTGAAGACCCGAATGCGATGCCCATTTTATCCTTGGCACTGTCGGCGACTTCCATTGATGCGATAGAGCTGTCGCAAATTGCTGAACACCAGATAGCCCGGGAAATCCGGGCTGTGCCAGGGGTGGCGCTGGTCAACCTGGAAGGTGAAAAAGAGCGGGAAATGACCATTTTCCTCAACTCCAACGCCATGCGAGAAGCAAACGTCTCGGCGATGGAAGTGGTGAATGCATTAAGGGCACAGAATATTGCCGCACCGGTCGGCCGGGTGGTCAATGGCATGCAGGAGCAGGGCATTCGTATTCAGGGCCGGCTGCGTGACGTGCGTGAATTTGAACAGATGGTGGTCAAACGCAATGGCGACCAGGCCATTCGTTTAGCCCAGGTCGCCGATGTAGTGGATGGGGCCGCTGAACAGCGCCGCATCTCCATTTTTAATGGGGTGGCTTCGCTTGGCATTAATGTGGTGAAAGCCCGGGATGCCTCGACCATTGCCGTGACCAACGAAATTAAAGCCAAACTGGAAGCGCTGAAAAAAACCTTACCGGCCGACTTTGAGCTGGTGGTGGTGCGTGACTCCGGTGAAGATGTGTCTGCCAGTATGCGCAATGTCACCGAAGCTTTGTCGGTTGGGGCCTTGCTGACCATAGTGACGGTTTTTGTGTTTTTAAACAGCTGGCGGTCCACCCTGATCACCTCACTGGCGCTGCCCACCTCGGTACTGGCGTCTTTTATAGCGGTCTGGGCTTGCGGTTTTACGCTGAATTTTATGACCTTGCTGGGGTTGTCTCTGGCCATAGGTATTCTGATTGACGATGCCATCGTCGTGCGGGAAAACATTGTGCGCCATATGGAAATGGGCAAAGACAATATGACAGCAGCGCGTGACGGCACCAAAGAAATTGGCATGGCGGTCATCGCCACAACCATGTCCATTATTGCGGTGTTTATTCCTATCGCTTTTATCGACGGCATTACCGGCCAGTGGTTTAAACCTTTTGCGCTGACGGTTGCGTGCTCGGTGCTGGTTTCGTTGTTTATCTCTTTTACGCTGGACCCGATGATGTCGGCTTACTGGCATGACCCGGATCACGATAAAAATGCCAAACGCCGCGGTATGGGCGCTGTGCTGCAAAAGTTTAATCTTTGGTTTGACCGCCAGGCCGAAGGCTATTCCCGGGTGATCCGCTGGGCCTTGGGGCATCGCAAATCCATGTGGCTGCTGGCGTTTGTTGCCTTCTTTGGGGCCTTAGTGGTGCAGGGCAAATTTGGCGGTTTTGGTTTTATGCCGGAAACCGATGATGGCGGTGTGATGATTTCGGTGCGGGCACCGTCTGAAGCCAGCCTGGATTACACCAGCATTAAGGCCGAACAGGCAGCCGCTATGGCCAGAGCCTTGCCGGAAACTCAGTACACTCAGACCACAGTGGGCACTTCGGGGAATATCACCAGAGCGCAGATTTTTGTCCGGCTGAAAAAAGAATACGAGCGAGACCGTTCGTCGCGTGAAATTGCGGCTGAACTGCGCAGCAAAATAAAAACCCTGGTGGGTGCTGAATATTCAGTGTCAGCTGATCTGAACGGGGGCGGCGGGGATGGCAAGCCATTGCAAATCCAGTTCCGTGGCCCGGACAGCAAAGTGCTGGAAGCGCTGGTGATGGATTTTGTCGGCAAATTAAAAACTGTACCAGGTGCAGTGGACGTCGGTTTGTCTGCTCAGGATCCAAAACCTGAACTGCAAATTGAATTTAACCGCGGCCTGGCATCCAGTTTGGGCTTGTCGATGGGGGACGCCACCAATGCATTACGTCTGGCCTTTGCCGGTGCTGAAATTGGGGATTGGATAGATCCAACCGGTGAAACCCGTAATGTGTATGTGCGCATCCGGCCAGAAGAGCGTATGACAGTGCAGGATCTGGAACGTTTGCCGCTGCTGTCCAGCAGAACTGGGGCCATGATCCCGCTGGAGCAGGTGGCCACAGTGACTGTGGGCAAAGGCCCGGCCGTGATTGAGCACTTAGACCGCGAAAGTATGATGGCGGTCAGTGCGAACGTGCAGGGCCGCAGTTTTGGTGAAGTGGACGCCGATGCACGTAAACTGCTGAAACAAATTCCGTTTCCACCGGGTTATGACGTGATTCGTGGCGGTCAGAGCCGGGACCAGGAAGAAGTCTTTGGCGGTATTCTGTCGGCTCTGGGGTTGGCGGTGTTGCTGATGTACCTGATTTTAGTGGTGCAGTTCCACAGCTTCCTGGCACCTGTCTCTATTATGATGTCGTTGCCATTGTCATTGATCGGCGTGGTGCTGGCGCTGTTGATTGCCGGTTCCACCCTGAACCTGATGAGTCTGATTGGGGTGGTAATGCTGATGGGCATAGTCGTGAAAAACGCCATTCTGTTGATTGACTGCGCCCGTAAAAAGGAAGCCGAAGGCTATAGTCTGGACGAGTCTCTGGTGATGGCTGGCCGCGAACGCCTGCGGCCCATTCTGATGACCACCTTTGCACTGGTGGCAGGTATGCTGCCGGTTGCTATCGGCTTTGGTGAAGGTTCCGCCTTTTACAAACCTTTGGGGATCGCCGTCATTGGGGGCGTCATTACATCCACCATCCTGACCTTGCTGGTGGTGCCAACTTTCTACGATAGCCTGGAAACGGCCAAGCGTAAGTTGAAAGCCCGTTTCAGCAGGAAGCCGGCCACACCACAAGCCAGTCACAGTAGCGCGCTGGGGTATTAACCAGCGCCATCTGGCCAGATGACTGTGACTCACTAACGCTAATGACTAAACTGCAAAGCGGCCAAACGGGCATAGAGCTCACTGCTTTGCAGCAGTTCGCTATGAGTGCCCTGTGCCACCATGTGGCCGGCGTCCAGTACCACTATGCGGTCGGCCGCCAGCACGGTCGCCAGCCGGTGCGCTATTACCAGGGTAGTACGGTTTTGCGCCGCGTTATTCAGCGCCTGCTGCACCTGGCGTTCACTTTCAGCGTCCAAGGCACTGGTGGCTTCATCCAGCAATAACACCGACGGGTTACTTAAGATGGCGCGTGCTATGGAAATACGCTGGCGCTGACCACCGGATAACCGCACACCCCGTTCGCCTAAATAGGTGTTATAGCCTTCAGGCAAGGCCGAAATAAAGTCATGGGCTGCTGCCATTTTTGCTGCATCCTGTACTTCTTGCTCAGACGCGTCAGGGCGGGCATACCGGATATTCTCCAGCACAGAGCCTGCAAAAATCACAGTATCCTGCAGTACGATGCCAAAAGGCTGACGGGCATCCGTTAAACGTACATCTTTTAAATCTGTGCCGTTAAACTTCACCTGGCCACTTTGTGGGTCGTAAAAACGCAGCAGTAACTGGAACAAGGTGGTTTTGCCAGCGCCCGAAGGACCTACCAGGGCGATATGTTCACCGGGTCTGATTTGCAGCGAAAAGTCTTTTAAGGCCAAAGTGTCGGGCCGGGCCGGGTAGCTGAAATTCACCGCGTTAAACTCAATGCCGCTGCCGGCCAGATGATGTTCAGGCACAATCAACGGCAGAGGGTCGGCTTTTTCCACCACAGGGGACTGTACATTCAGCAGTTGCATTAAGCGCTCGGCCGCACCGGCAGCGCGCTGTAAGTCGCCCCAGACCTCGGCAACAGCACCAATAGCTCCTGCTGTTAATACCGCATACAGAATAAACTGCGATAACTCGCCGCCTGTCATTTCATTGGCCAGCACCGCCTGGGCCCCTAACCACAGCACAAAAGAGATGGCACCAAATACCAGTATGATAGCGACCAGCGTCAGCACGGAGCGGGCGCGAATACGGGATAAAGCGGTGGTAAAAGCCGTTTCGACCGCAGCGGTAAAACGCTCCGTTTCACGCTGTTCCTGCCGGTACGACTGCACTGTGGGAATCGCGTTTAACACTTCACCGGCCACAGCGCTGGCATTGGCAATACGGTCCTGACTGTCGCGCGATAATTTGCGAACTGTGCGGCCCACTAAGAAAATCGGCACAATCACCAGCACTAAGGTCAGCAGAATATAAGCGGCTAAGGTGGCACTGGTGACAAAGAGCATCACCAGACCGCCGAGTAACAAAAAGCTGTTGCGCAAACCCATCGACAAACTGGTGCCGACCACAGCCTGAATTAAGGTGGTGTCTGTGGTCAGGCGTGACAAGACTTCGCCGGTTTTGGTCAGTTCAAAAAACTGCGGGCTCATTTTCACCACGTGGGCATACACGGCGCTGCGCACATCCGCCGTGACCCGTTCACCCAGCCAGGACACATAATAAAACCGCAGCGCTGTCGCGACAGCCAGCACCACAGAAAGGCCAAACAAGGCCAGAAAGTACTGGTCGATATGGCCTGCCTGATCACTGGAAAACCCGGCATCAATCAGATAACGAAACGCCACAGGCAAGGTCAGAGTGGCGATGGCGGCGACAGTTAAAGCAATAAAAGTCAGGACCCAGCGGCCGGCGTAAGGGGTTAAAAAAGGCAGCAAGCTTAACAGTGGGCCCATTTTTTTGGCAGGAACCACCACGTCAGGCTGTGCTTCAGTCACGAGGGATGTGCTGCTCATGATTTATAAACCCGCCATCATACGCAGCACTGCAGCGACAGCAGTCCCCAGGAGCAGTAACATTGAGGCGATAAAACTTATGATAAACCCAGGGCCCCGGCTTTTTGGGTTCTTCATATAACTGACAGCATACAAGACCCGACCCGCTAACCAGACGAACCCCAACAACCCGGCCCAGAGTGGACTGACATAGTGACTGAATAACCAAAGTGCAGGTAAAAACAACACCAGCTGCTCCAGTGTATTCATCTGCACCCGGTACACCAGCTCAAATGCGGCATGGCCTGTGGTCGCAGGCGCTGCGACGCCATATTTCCTGCGCGCCGCACCAACAGCCAGAACGCTGTAAACAAAGAATAAAAGTGCCAGCACAGTCACCAGTGCAGGAAGATGTAAAGCCATGATAAACCTTCAGTCAGGGATGGCGGATTGCCTTTGATGGTTATGGGGCTGCGGCCTGATGAATTCAACAGCCCCGGAGCCCGGCGCCAAACACAGCTGGTGTCCACAAGCACTGCGAAAAGGTGCGGGTTTTATGGTTCCACCGGCCATTTCACGGCCATGTGGCGGGGAAGGCGTGTAGTCAGGCAGTGTTCATTCCCCGTGGATTATTGCTTTTAGCGAAGTGCTTGATTAAGGTGTGAAAAAAGGAGATTACGATGAAAACGAAAAATTTAAAGCCGGGCAGAGCACTGGATAAAATTCAATGGAACCGTGAGATGACGACGCTGAAGATCCTGCTGGTGCTGATCCCCTTATTGGTGGTGCTGGTCGGTATAGCCGTTGGTGCCCTTGTTGCGTATTACCCGGTGAATGAGATGCCTTTGACCTTACCTTATCTCTATGCGGCAGTACTGCTGATTGCCGGGCTGGCACTGTCCTGTGGTTACCCGGTCGTGAAGTTAAATCAGCTGTTGCGTCAGCAGCCTGTCTAAACCGAAACCAATACAGCATGCTGAAACTGAACTGCGACCTGGGCGAAAGTTTTTCCCTGTACCGGCTTGGTCAGGATGAGGCCGTTATGCCGTTGATTGATCAGGCCAATATCGCCTGCGGCTTTCATGCCGGAGACCCGTCCGTGCTGCGAAAAACGCTGGAGCTGGCGGTAGTGCATCAGGTGGAAATTGGTGCGCACCCCAGTTATGACGATAAAGCTGGTTTTGGCCGCCGTTCCGTGGCTATGGCTGCGGATGAACTCAGAGATTTGCTCTGGTACCAGATCGCGGCTGTCGACGGGGTTGCCCGTAGCCTCGGTAGCAGGGTCAGTTATGTCAAACCCCATGGCGCTTTGTACAACGATATGATGCGCTCGCCGCCGCTGCTGCAAACGGTGATGACCGCTGTGGCGGCGTATCACAGCCAACCGGCCCTGATGCTGCTGAGTGACAGCCACAGAGACAGCTATCAGCAACAGGCGGATCAGCTTGGGCTCAGGCTCTACTTTGAAGCTTTTGCCGACCGCCGTTATCAGGCCGATGGCAGCCTGACACCACGCAGTCAGCCCGGCGCCGTGCTCACTGAACAGCAGGCGCTTTCCCAGGTACAGTTGCTGTTAACCCAAGGGCAGGTCGAAGCGTCGGATGGCAGCAAAATGAGCTTGCAGGCTGACAGCCTCTGCGTGCATGGCGACACCCCTGCTGCTCTGGCCATGTTGCAACAGATCCGTCAGAGCCTTTGCCGTGATTGAACTGAAGGCCTGTCTGGCGGGCGAAGCGGCGGTGATGCTTTACCTGCAGCAAAGGCCAGGCCCTGAATGCCTGCATACGCTGCACGTTTTCTGTCAGCAACTGCGTGACCGCTATGCCGACGCCATTACCGAAACGCAGCCCAGTTACCACTCTTTGCTTGTTCAGCTGAATCCTGCCCTGTTGGATCCTTTGGAATTTATAGCCGGTTTGCCAAAAACACTGACGCCTGTCAGGCATCAGGCAATATCCACCGGGCGGTTGATTGAATTGCCTGTCTGTTATGGCGACGAGCTTGACGGCGGTCCGCTGGATTTAGTCGAGGTCAGCGCCTTTACCGGCCTGACTGTGCCGCAGGTGAAGGCGCTGCATCAGAGCCAGCGGTATCTGGTGTACGCCATTGGTTTTGCACCGGGTTTTGCTTACCTGGGCCAATTGCCACAACCACTGCGAATGCCAAGACGGGCTACACCCAGAGCCCAGGTTCCGAAAGGCGCTGTGGCCATTGCCGAGCAGCAGACAGCTGTGTATCCGGCGGTATCACCCGGAGGCTGGAATTTGCTTGGGCTTTGTCCAGTGCCGCTGTTTCAGCCACAGCGGGCAGGCCAGGATGAAGCCATGCCTTTTAGCCATGGCGACGAAGTCAGGTTTTATGCCATCAGCCAGCAGGAATTTTTCGCCTTGGGTGGACCCCGTGACTGGGTGTTGAAATGAGCGGCTTTGTGGTAGAGCACGCAGGCATTCTGACCACTTTGCAGGATGCTGGCCGTGTCGGCGGTGCCCGTTACGGCCTGACCCAAGGTGGCGCTGCGGACAGCTTTGCGTATCAGGTTGCAGATGTACTGCTGGAGCAGCAATCCAGCTGCCAGCTGGAAATCACCTTGGGTGGCTTGCAGCTTCAGGCATTGCAAAACATGGTGATCGCAGTGACAGGTGCAGAATTGCCGCTTTGGTGTGACGACGCGCCTTTAGCCTGGTGGCGCAGCCATCGTATTCAAGCCGGGCAGCGGCTGCACTTTGGCATGGCACGAACCGGTGTCCGAAGCTATCTGGCGGTGGCAGGGGGGATCCGGCTGCCCAAGGTGCTTGGCAGCAACAGCACAGTGCTGCGTGAAGGTGTGGGTGGCATTGCTGGCAAGCCGCTGCAGGCCGGGCAGTTTTTACCGGTCAAAGCCCGGCTTCTGCCAGGCTGCTATGGGTTACCCCGTTCGCTGTGGCCTGATTACACTGCGCCTTTAACCCTGAGGCTGATCCCCGGATTTCAGGCCGATCTGTTCAGCCAGAGCCAATGGCAACAACTGATGGAACAAAGTTATACCATCAGTGCAGCCGCTGACCGGATGGGGTACCGGCTGACAGCGCCGCAACCCTTGCTGTTGCCGGCCATGCCACTCTGGTCTGAAGGGACTGTCTATGGTGCGGTGCAGTGCCCGCCGGATGGTCACCCTATTGTGTTGCTGAATGACCGCCAGACCCTGGGGGGGTATCCCAAACCCGGTGCGATACTTCCACTGGATGCCGCCTGTCTGTCCCAGCGACGCAGCGGACAATCACTCAGATTTACCCTGCTCGTACCCACGGAACTGCCAGCGCTGCGCGCCTCACAGCATCAGTTGTGGCAAGAATTGCGCCTGCAGCTGTTCTGCTGTTAACCCATTCAGGGTTGCACTTGCCTGACGTTGCATTAATGTTATAGCCATGAAAATGCGATAAAGGAGACACACTGATGTGGTTACGACAATTCAGGATTGGGGCCCGTTTGATCGGGGGTTTTGCTATTCTGGGCTTACTGGTGCTGTTACAGGGCAGCCTGGCGCTGGTGAATATGAGCCAGATGCGTCATACAGCGGAAGAAATTGAAAGCAATGTTATCCCCACGCTGAATGCGCTGTCCGGACTGAATACCCATATGATGCGGGTGCGGATCTTTACCTTCAGGTTGATGCTCTCGGAAACGCCTGAACAGCAACAACAGAATCTGGCCATGCTGGAGTCTATTAAAGCTGAAGTGGCCGATGAAGAAAAACGTTATCAACAATTGATTTCGCTGGACGGAGAGCAAGCTCTGTACGATGAATTTCACGAAGCCAGGCAGGCCTATATGAACGGCCAGCAACGGCTGATTGAACAGGTGCTGTCAGGAAACCGAACTGAGGCTATCAGGATCAGCAATGAGGAACTGTCCGGTCACTCGGACCGGATGACCAAAGCGCTGCTTGCGCTGAGCACTCTGAACAGCACCCATGCCACTGAGCAAACTGACATCTCGGCGGCTAATTTCAGCAATGCGCGCCTGCTGATCATCGTGGCGATCGTTGTGGCACTGTTGTTGGCAACAGTGATTGCCACGGCTCTGACGGGCAGCATTAACAAACCCATGCTGCAGGCTGTTGAGGCGGCGGCAGTGGTCGCTGAAGGTGATTTAACCCAAACGATCAGGACGGAAGGGAAAGATGAAGCCACGCAGCTGATGGCGGCATTACACAAAATGCAGCAGAACCTGCGGGATGCGTTGTCGCATATCCGTTCATCGTCGGCTCAGCTGGCCTCAGCGTCGGAAGAGCTGAACTCGGTGACTGAAGATTCCAGCCGAGGGCTGCAGCAACAAAATGATGAAATTCAGCAGGCGGCCACCGCCATTACTGAAATGAGTTCAGCGGTGGATGAAGTGGCTGCGACGGCCACTCAGACCGCAGAAGACTCCAGTGAGTCGGCCCGGTTGGCGCAGCAGGGACAGCGTCAGGTCAATGAAACAGCCAGTGCCATCGGCCTGATGAATGAAGACGTTGCACAGACATCCGCCCTGGTGAAGGAGCTTGCTGTGCAGGCGCAGGATATAGGCAAGGTGCTGGATGTTATCCGCGCCATTGCTGAACAAACCAACCTGCTGGCGCTGAATGCCGCTATTGAAGCGGCCAGGGCCGGTGAAGCGGGCCGCGGTTTTGCGGTGGTGGCCGATGAAGTGCGGGCTTTGGCTCATCGTACCCAGGTATCGACCAAAGAAATTGAAGCAATGATAGCCAGGATCCGCGGAGGGACCAATGATGCGGTCAGTTCCATGCAGCACAGTGCGGAAAAGGCAGCACAGGCGCTGCAGGTTGCCCGGGCCGCCGGCGATGCGTTGTCGGTGATCACCGAACGTATCAATAAAATCAGTGACAGCAATCTGGTGATTGCATCGGCCGCAGAAGAACAGGCCAAAGTGGCGCGGGAGATTGACCGCAACATTGTCAATATCAGCGACCTGGCCGCTCAAACGGCAGCAGGTGCCAACCAGACCAGTGCCTCTGCCCATGAGTTGTCACGGCTGGCTGTGGATCTGAATGGACTGGTGACCCGGTTTAAAGTGTGACAGCAGGGCCCCGCAAGGGGCCTCGCTTCGGCCCGGCCTTAATTGGGGCCGGTTAATAACCAGATTTTGCCATAGTGCTTCAATGCATCGGCACGGTGCTGCGCCTGCTCCCCAATGCCCTGATATAAATCGATCCGGCCCGGAGTTTTAATGGCGGCACCTTTGTCCTGAGCCAGCAGCAATTGATACTGATGCCGCAGCAGCTGCCCTTTATTGTCCAGCACGGGAATTTGCGCCAACAGCACCGAACCGAGCGGAATATAAGCCGGGTCTACTGCGATTGAATGCAAAGGCGTCAGCGGTACGTTGGCGGCGCCGACCGGTTGACTCGGTCCCTGTTGGAAAAAAGTGTAACTGGGGTTTTGCCGCATCAGCTCACGCTGACGATCCGGATGGCGGCTTAACCAGTCTTTAATTGCGCTGGCCGACATCTGTTCTGGTGTGTATTCCCCCATTTCGATCAGCACTTTGCCCAGACTGCGGTAAGGCTGGCCGTTACCGCCTCCATAACTCAGCAGGTGCTGCCTGCCGGTTTCGTCCTGCACCATACCAGAGCCTTGCACCTGCATAAAAAAGTTATCCACCAGGCTTGGACTGTAAAACAGCTCCAGTTGCATGCCTTGTAAAGCACCGTCGAAGTCTATCTGCTCGCGAGTGGGCAGCGGTGACAGGCCTGCAGGCTTGCGGTAAATCGGGTACTTGTAGCGGGCAGTGGCTGTGCGGCTGACCTGAAAAACCGGCACATAATAACCGGTGAATTGCACATTGCCGCGGCCATCTTCGCCAGCCAGTTGCCAGGCGGTCATGCGGGTCTCTGCCCCCAGTTCCGCCTGCCGCTTGAGTTGCAGCAGGCTTTGTTGCAGCTGAGCTTTACTGAGTGACAGACCCGGCAGCTGGTAGTCGGCCGGTACTGACGGTTTGCCAAGGTAAATCAGTTGTTGGTCAATGCCCGCTAACAGCTCCGGCGTCAGCCAGTCTGTTTTGATTTGGATGCTGCTGGCCTGATAAGTAGCAGGCAAGCGGGCTGCCCGCTGATCAAGGCCATTGTTGGCAAATTGATTCGACTGATGAATACCGGAAGAACCGGCACAACCGGCCAGCACAGCAGCCAGGGCACACAGAATGACTTTTTTCATCGTTTATCCTTTTTTTGCCCGCAGTCTAGGGGATTTTTCCTGTGGATGGAATGGGGGCTTGGCTGCAGCACTGACTCGGGAAGCGCACACTCGTCAGACCTGTACGGATTCTGTTAAGCTGAAGCCCATTTTTCCGCTTAGGGTTTGAGCATGCTTGAAACTTTGGTGTACAAACTGATGGGGCGGCGTCCGCCTGTGGTATTACAACGTTCGGCCAACACTGAGCTCAGGGCCGGTGACTATGGTTTTTACAGCCATCAGCAGCGGCTGGCGCTGAACGATTTACCCCAGATGGATCCGGTCACCTGGCGGTTGCTTGAGCCTGACAACGCCAAAGCGCTGCAGTCCACAACAGGGCTGGTTGCTGTGTTGCTGGATTGCCGCCAGATCCAGCAGGTGGATGAATTGCAAACACTGCTGGTTTTGGTGCAGCAGTTGTTGCCTGTCCTGCAGAACCAGAGTCCGATCCTGCTGGTGTCAGACAGTCAGGCTGCCATAAGTGCGAGCCACAGTGCCTGCCAGTCGGCGCTGACAGGTTTTGTCCGATCTCTGGCCAAAGAGCTGGGTACCAAAGCGTGCCGGGTGAATCTATTGGATCTGTACGGCACGGATTGGCCTGCGGCCAGTGCGTCGGTGCAGTTTTTTTTAAGCCCGGCGTCGGCCTATATCAGTGGGCAGGTGCTAAAGCTGGGGGAAGAAGCACAGGCACCAATGCAGTGTTCAGTGCAGCCTCTGGCCGGTAAAACGGCCTTGGTCACAGGTGCTGCCAGGGGCATTGGCAAAGCCATAGCCAGCCAGCTGGCTGCCGAAGGGGCTTTGGTGGTTGGCTTGGATTTACCTGCGGCGGCGCCAGCGCTGGACGCGGTGATGCAATCGTTGCGGGGGCAAAGCATTGCATTGGACCTGACCGGTGCTGAGGCGCCTGCCCAACTGCTGGCGCAGCTGCAAGAACGTCGCCTCAGTCTGGATCTGGTGGTGCATAACGCCGGGGTGACACGTGACAAGACCCTGAAGAATATGGCACTGGCCGACTGGCAACTGGTGCTGGAATTGAATTTAAATGCGCAAATCCGCCTGAATGAAGCGCTGTTGGGCTCGGCCCAGTTAGCTGCAGCCGCATCTTTTGTCAGTCTGTCGTCCATTAATGGCCTGGCCGGGCAACGTGGGCAGTGCAATTATGCCAGTGCCAAATCAGCATTGGGTGGTTATATCCAGCGCATGGCGCGCACCTACCCGATGCATAGGTTTAATGCGGTGGCGCCAGGTTTTATCCGCACTGAAATGACGGAAAAAATGCCCTGGCTTATTCGCGAAATAGGTCAGCGTTTTAATTCGTTGGGGCAGGCGGGCGAACCATCGGACGTGGCTCATGCCGTCTGTTTTTTACTGCGCCCGGACAACAAGGCCTGTAATGCACAGGTGCTTCGGGTGTGTGGCCAGAGTTTAGTGGGCGCCTGAACAGCGCCTCTGGTTCAGGGGGCGCCTGTGCAGCGCCATTCGGCGGGCGGTAGCCAGTGATGGCGCCAGTGCTCAAAATCGGCGGCTGGCATGGGTCTGGCAATGCCATACCCCTGGGCCAGTTCACAGCCAAGCGCCAGCAGCGCCTCGCCGTGCTCCGTGGTTTCCACCCCTTCAGCCACAATATCCCGTTTAAACTCGGCAGCCAGCACCAGAATGCCCCGTAAAATAGCCAAATCATCCGGGTCAGTCAGCATGTCGCGGACAAAGCTCTGGTCAATTTTCAGCACCTGAGCCGGTAAACGTTTCAGGTAAGTCAACGACGAATACCCGGTACCAAAGTCGTCCAGTGCAAAACTGACACCGGCGCGCAAGCAGGCCTGCATCACCGCCTGCACATGGCCCAAATCGTTTAATGCGCCGGTTTCCAGTATTTCCAGCTGCAACAGTGCAGGGGAGACCTGCTGGTAACGGCGTAGCAATTGCTGCAGCCGGTTGACGAAATCCGGTTGCTGTAAATGGTAAGCCGAGATATTGACGCTGACCGGCAGGACCCAGCCCTGTTGTTGCCATTCGGCCAGTTGCCGTATGGCCCGCTCCATCACCCAATAGCCCAGAGTCACCCCCAGGCTGTGCTGTTCAATGGCAGGCAAAAACAAACCGGGCGGCACCAGGCCTCGTTCGGGGTGGCGCCAACGGATCAGTGCTTCCGAACCAATCAGCTCACCGCTGCGCATATTCACCTTGGGCTGATAAAACAGCTCAAACTGCTCCAGTTCCAGCGCCTGACGGATATCCTGCAGGGTTTCCTGATGACCACGCATGCTGCGGGCTTTGTCGACATCAAATAACTGATAACGGTTTTTGCCATCTTGTTTAGCCTGGTACATCGCATGGTCGGCCTGACGGATCAATTGCTCTGCATCCACGGCTTCGGGCTGTGGCGCAAAGGTAATGCCAATGCTGGCGGAAACGGACAGCATCCAGTCGTCTATCTGCACTGGTGTGGCTATCTGTGCCAACAACTGCTCAATACGCTGACAGCCCTGGTTGTGGTCAGTCAGTGCTGGCAGCAGCAGGACAAATTCATCTCCGCCGATACGCGCCAGCGTTTCATAGCGGTCCAGTTGTTTACGCAGTCTTTGGGCGACCTGCAACAGCAGCTTATCGCCGGTCGCATGGCCATGGCGGTCATTAATTTCTTTAAAGCCGTCCAGGTCCAGATAAGCAATCGCCAGCCACTCGTCTTTATCCCGCATCTGCAGCAACTGTTGTAATTGCTGGATCAGCGCATTGCGGTTGGGTAAACCGGTCAGCTGGTCGAATAAAGCAATTTTTTCCAGTTGCTGTTGTTGCTGGTGTTGTTGAGTGATATCGCTGAGCAGCCCGACATAATGCCGCACCTGTTGCTGCTCGTCCCGCACTGCACTCATGGTCAGGCTTTGCATATAATCTTCGCTGTTCGCCCTGCGGCTCCAGACTTCACCGGCCCAATACCCCTGTTCATGCAGTACCTGCCACATATGCTGGTATGTGTGTTCATCCTGCCGGTCGGATTTCAACAGGCGGGGAGTGCAGTTTTTAGCCTGTTCCGGACTGTAACCTGTGATTTGGCAAAAGGCCTGATTGACGTCAATGATCACCCCGTGCGGATCGGTGATCATAATACCTTCGCGGGCGTGGGTGAACACACTGGCGCTGAGGCGCAGCTGAGTTTCTGCATTGTGCTCAGTGGTAACGTCCCGCGCTGTGCCTACTACCCCCAGGCTTTGTTCATTGAGGTAGACCGGGGTTTTATAGACATCCAGCCAACGCGGTTCGCCGTCAATCATCAGCTGACGCAACACCTGATCCGGCAGGTCCTGCTGCAATACATTTTTATCATGACTGATATACATCAGCGCCTGCTGAGGGTCGAACAATTCGCTGTCCGATTTCCCCTGGATCTCCTCAACGTCCCGTTGCAGCATCATGGCAAACCGGCGGTTGACCGCCAGATAACGCCCCTGTAAATCTTTGAACCACACCATCAGCGGCAGGCTGTCAAACAGGGCACGCAGGTATTGCTGTTGCTGCTGAAGCTCTGCAATCAGCTGTTGTCGTTGTTCTTCCTGATGGATTTGCTGAGCTTCGGCGTCCACCAGACATGCCAGAATACTGCCTGGTGGCACCTGCTGGCCCCGCAAAGGTTTACTGGTTTTGGGTTGGCCAAATTGCTGCAAAAAGGTGCTGAGTTCAGAGGGGGTGGCACCAAGCAGGCGCCTGTACAGCTGCCGGCTGCGGTACAGTGTGATACACAACACCAATGTGACAGAAATAAACGCCAGCCGTAGCCAGAAGGCTTGCATCATGGCATCACTGACGGCCTGGCGGGTCCGTTGTTCCAGCCTGGTCTGGGTGTCGGCCAAAGGTTGCATAACACTGGCTTTGAGCTGAAATTGTTCATCAGAGAGCAGCCTGAATAAACTGTCCTGCTGCACCTGCCGGCGCTCGGACGGTTCGAGTCCGGGCATGTCCAGTTGGCTCATCTGCTGACGTTCGATCCGGATCAATTCTTCTGCCCGTTTCTTTGCCAGCATCACTGCGCTTAATTCGTCCGCGCTAAAGCCAGCGTCCTGCATCAGGGTTAACAGCGCCAGGCGACGGCCTTTGAGCTGCCACGCCTGCGTCGATTGTGGCAGCTCCCAAAACACCGGCTGCTCCGGCCGGGGGGCATAGCCATCCTGAATGGCAAGGATTTCATCGTAATAGGTTTTATAACGGGGGTCCGCCGTGGCTATATACAAGAGTGCCATCCGGGTCAGGTCATCTGACGACTGCCGGAACTCCTGGATTAATCGGGGAAACGTGGCCCGGCTCTCGTTCGCCTGGTCTATTTTTTTTTCGGCCCAGACATAACAGATAAACAACAGGATGCAGCAGAGCAACAACAGACCGCTGACAACAAAACTGCGGTTTAACGCCCGGCTGGCTTCGGAAACAGTGTAGGGCACATTAACTCCACGGCTGACTTCGGGTTGACATTACGGCAAGCTCTTGATAGAGCTGAACTAATACTTAATGAGTAAGGTCAGGAAAGCAAGTTTCAGCACAAGAAAGAACAGACACCGGGGGATGCGGGATGGCAAGTGAGTTTCAACTGGCACAAAACCGATGGCAGCAGCACTGGGCTGGTTTGACTGCAGAGCAAAAACAACAGTTACGAATGGATGCGGCGGCTGATGCACTGGCGCTGGACCAACAGCGATTCAGCATGGCGCAAAAGAAGTTATGGCAGCAAGTGGCAGTGGAGAAACTGCCCGTGTCATTGCAACTGGCAGGGCGGCTGACCCGTCTGTACCTGCAGGCTCCAACAGACACAGCCAACAGCGGCAATCTGATGCGGACACTGGCAACTGAGCTGGTGCCAGGCCAGGATTTCAGAAGCCAAAGCTGCGCCTTGTACTCTGATCATAAGCTGCTGTTTCAGGCACCGGCCGCTGAACAAATCCCGCAGTTATTTGCGCGTTGGGGTCAGCCTGCTCCCCGCACTCTGGCAGGCATAGCCAGCCAGTACCAGAAGTGGATGCAATTGCAGCCTTTCAGTGCAGGGAATCAGCTGCTGGCGTTGCTGTGGCTGAAACTGATGCTGCGGCAGTTGCATCCGTCCTGGTACGAGCTGCCGCTGGAACAACAACTGAAAAAACAGCAGGCCGAATACCAGAAATTATTGTGGCAGGATGGCGCCGCACAGGAGTGGACTGACTGGTTGCAGCAACAGCTGCATGTGGCCATTCGCGCGGCCTTGCCAGAAGAGCCGGCGCCAAAAATACAACGCAACTGGTTTGACACCGAAGATGAGATAGTGCGGCAGCTGAAAAAAGACAACAGACTCAGTGCCCGGCAACTGGCATTGCAACTGGGCTTAAGCTGCAGGGCCATTGAAAAACAGCTGGCCAAGCTGAAAGCCCGCGGCCAGTTGCAGCGTATAGGGCCGGCTAAAGGCGGGCGTTGGCTGATCCAGAATTAAGGCGGTCAGAGAGTTTTCGTCATAAAGTATTTGGCCCCTGTAAACGGATACTGCTGCTGGGTCCACTGCACTTGATAACCCTGTTGTTCGTAAAAGGGCCGCGCCTGAAAATCCAGCGTATCCACTACCACAAAACGACACCCCCGCTGCACTGCCAGCTGTTCGGCGCGTTGCAGCAGAGCACTGCCCAAACCCTGACCACGTTCGGATTCTGCCAGCCAGAATGACTCCAGATAAAACCAGTTGCCAAAGGTTCGCCCGGCCAGCACTGCCACCAGCTCGCCTTCAGCATTGAGCTTTTTCAGTCCCAGCGGCTGGCGCAGTGACGCATCCCAATGCAAGGCGTTAAATTCAGCAATTTTCTGCCGGGCCAGCTCGGCCAGTTCGGTACTGTGTTCTTCAATCCACATACAGCTATTTCTTCAGTTCGTTCAGGCTGTCGCATACTAAAACAGTTTCGTTGCCCTGATAACATCAGGGGGATTAAATTTTGTGCGCCGGACGCACCTGAAAGCAGCGGTGCCTGACCAAAGAGTACTGCCGGTGACCAAAGGCGTTTAATTTTGCAGCAAACGCACTCTGTTTCAGAAAAAATACTTGCAAGCCAAGGCGCTGCTGCATAACATAGCCGCCGTTGCCGCAGCAAAGCCTGCCGTAAACGACCTGCGTTCTTAGCTCAGCTGGTTAGAGCACCACCTTGACATGGTGGGGGTCGGTGGTTCGAGTCCACTAGAACGCACCATATTCCAACAAAAACGCCGCTTTAAAAGCGGCGTTTTTGTTTCTTCGTTTCTCAGCCCCTGACCACCTTGTCTGCAATCAACTGCTGAATTTGTGCATGCGAATAACCGAGGCTGGTCAGCAGCTCTGGCGCGTGCTGGCTTTCTTTCGGCGGGTGATGCCGCAGGCCAAATTTGCTTTGGTCCATCTGAACAGGCAGGGCCGGCAGTTTAATTTCAACGCCATTTTCCAGCTGCACCGCCAGCAGGCCGCCGTCATTCAGGTGCGGGTCGCTGACTAAGTCCATCGGCTTGTTCACGGGCGCATACGGCAGGCCAATGGTGTCGAGCTTTTGCATCAATACCTCTGTTGGTAGCTGGGCAAAAGCGATGGTCAGGCGCGGAATAATGATGCTGCGGTGATCAAAGCGGCCACTGTTGCTGTCCAGCCGGCTGTCGCTGGCAAAATCAGTCAGCCCAAAGGCTTCACAGAATTTGCCCCATTGGGTGTCGCTGACCACAGCCACAAAGACTTTTTCATTGTCGGCGGTGGTGAAGGAATCGTACACGCCCCAGGCTGACTGGCGTACCGACATGGGCGGGGGCTCCACACCACTGATGGCGCCTTGCGCAATATGCTGGCCAACCAGAAAGGCGGTGGTTTCAAACAGCGCACTTTGCACTTTGCGGCCGGCGCCGGTGCGCTGTTTTTCCTGCAGCGCCGCCAGAATACCAATCACACCAAACATGGCCCCTGTAATGTCAATCACCGAAGCGCCGGCCCGCATGGGTTTGTCCGGCAGGCCTGTCATGTAGGCTAAACCGCCCATCATTTGAGCCACTTCATCCAGCGCAGTGCGGTGCTCGTAAGGCCCGCTTAAAAACCCTTTTAATGAGCAGTACACAAGACCGGGTTGTCTAGCGGCCAGGCTGGTGTAATCCAGGCCATATTTCCCCAGCGCGTCAGGGCGGAAGTTTTCAATCACCACATCGGCGCTGGCAACCAGCTCTTTGACTAACTGCAACCCCTGAGCTGTGTCCAGATCAACGCAGAGGCTTTTTTTATTGCGGTTATACATAGGAAAATACCCGGCGCCCGAGCCTTTCAGCCGTCGGGTATTGTCGCCTTTCAGTGGCTCCACTTTAATCACTTCAGCGCCTAAATCGGCCAGGATCAGGCCCGTGGCTGGCCCCATCACCATATGGCTGAATTCGACAACTTTAATCCCCTGTAAAGGTTGAACACTGCTCTGCATCTTGGTCCGTCCGTCTCTGTCGGCTAAATAAAGCTGGTTGTTAAAGAGTTAATGATATAATCTTATATCAAATGTTGTGTGGGCGTAAGTGCTAATTCGTTTGAACAGCAGATCCAGAGGCAGGGTGGTAACGAAAATCCATGAAGAAGGTCGATATTCTGATCAGTGAAGTGGGGCCGCGTGACGGCCTGCAGAGTCTTGCCGGCATTATGCCAACAGCGGCAAAAAAGCAGTGGATCAACGCCCTGGCAGCGGCCGGTATCCAGGAAATTGAAGTGGGCTCTTTTGTGCCAGCGTCTGTATTGCCACAGCTGGCTGATACCGCAGAGCTGGTGGCGTATGGCCGCACCATTGCCGGCCTGCAGATTGCTGTATTGGTGCCAAATTTACGGGGGGCCCAAGGTGCTATTGCGGCAGGGGCTCACAAAATCAGCATTCCGCTGTCGGTCAGCGAAGCCCATAGTCTGCGCAATGTGAAACGCACTCATGCCCAAATGCTGGACGAAATTGCCGCCATTGCAGAGCTGGTTCAGGCTCAGCCTTCAGCCACCCGCCCTTATTTCGAGGTGGGCCTGTCGACCGCATTTGGCTGCAGCCTGCAGGGACCAGTACCGGAGCTGCTGGTGGTTCAGCTGGCCGAAGCCGCACTGAAGGCCGGTTGTGATGAAGTGGGCTTGTCCGATACCACAGGCAGTGCCAACCCGGTACAGCTGCGGCGCCTGATCACCCAGGTCTGGTCGGCGGTGGGCAAGGACAAATTGTGTGGTGTGCATCTACACAATACCCGCGGCCAGGGCTTAGCCAATGCGTTGGCGGCCATAGAGATGGGCATCACCACCGTCGATGCGTCGATGGGCGGTATTGGTGGTTGCCCGGCGGCACCGGGCGCCAGCGGCAATATTGTGACGGAAGATTTAGTGTTTTTACTGGAGGCCATGGGGCTGGAAACCGGCATCAATTTTGAGGCTTTATGTGCCGCCCGCGCTGTGTTTGCTGACGCGATGCCAGGCACAGAGCTGTATGGTTTTACGCCGCTGGCCGGTTTACCCAAAGGATTCGAGATCAACTGATGGCACATACCTTATTCGATAAATTATGGGCTGAACACGAAGTGATGGTGCTGGATGACACGCTGTCATTGCTTTATATCGACCGCATCTTTTTGCATGAACGGACCGGCTCTATTGCGCTGGAAAGCCTGACTGCGGCAGGCCGTCAGGTGCGCAGCTCAGAGCAGGTGTTCTGCAGCATGGACCATATAGTCGATACCCATGCTGGCCGCACCGACAATACGCTGGTGCCCAGTGGTAAGCAGTTTATTCAGTCTACCCGCCAAGCCACGCAAGCGGCCGGGATCCGGCTGTTTGATATAGACGACCCACTGCAGGGCATAGTGCATGTGATCTCGCCGGAACTCGGCATAGTGCAGCCTGGCTGCACGCTGATCTGTCCGGACAGCCATACCTGCGCGCAAGGTGCATTGGGGGCGCTGGCCTGGGGAGTTGGTTCCAGTGAAGCTGAACATGCGCTGGCGACCAATACGCTGGTGGTAAAAAGGCCCAAGACCATGAGGGTGAATCTGACAGGTGTGCTTGCACCAGGTGTAACGGCGAAAGATGTGATTCTGCAGCTGATTGCGTTGTACGGCGCTGCAGGCGGTACAGGTTATGCCATTGAATTTGCCGGTGAGGTGATCGATGCGATGGGTGTCGAAGCGCGGTTAACCCTGTGCAATATGGCGGTGGAGTTTTCGGCTTTTACCGCCCTGATTGCGCCTGATCACAAGACGTTGGAGTACATTGAAGGCAAACCCTATGCGCCACAAGGCGATAGCTGGCTGCAGGCCAAAGACTACTGGGACAGCCTGTTCAGTGACCATGACGCCCGTTTTGACAAAGAAATCAGCCTGGACTGCAGTCAACTGGCCCCTGTTGTCAGTTGGGGCACCAGTCCGCAACACGCCTGTGCCGTCACAAGTTCTGTCCCTTCAGTCCCTCAAGATTTGCCCGTCAGCGACCAGAGCAGTTATCTGCGGGCCTATCAGTATATGGGTCTGCAACCTGGTCAGGCACTGAGCAGCCTGACTATTGATGCGGCTTTTATCGGCTCCTGCACCAACAGCAGGATCAGCGATTTACGGGAAGCGGCCGCCATTTTGCGTGGCCGTAAAGTGGCAGCCGGTGTCAAAGCCATCTGTGTGCCGGGCTCCAAAAGCGTGAAGCGAATGGCCGAAGCGGAAGGATTGGATCAGGTGTTTGTTGCCGCCGGTTTTGAATGGCGCGAGCCGGGGTGCTCCATGTGCTTTTTTGCCGGTGGCGAGAACTTTGGCTTTCAGAAACGGGTGGTCAGCAGCACCAACCGCAATTTTGAGGGCAGACAGGGGCCGGAAACCCGCACCCATCTGGCAAGCCCTGTGACGGTAGCGGCTTGTGCTGTGGCTGGCCGGATTGCTGACCCAAGGGAGTATTTGTGATGACGCCTTTAATCACCCATACCGGGGTTGCTGCAGCCATCTTACGCAGCAATATTGATACCGATGCCATAATACCGTCGCGGGAAATGAAATCCGTGTCCAAACAGGGGCTGGGTGAAGGGCTGTTTGCCGGCTGGCGTTATACCCAAGTGGGTGGCCGTGAGCCCAACCCGGACTTTGTGCTGAACCTGCCTCAGTACCGTGGTACCAGTATTTTACTGGCAGGTAAGAATTTTGGCTGTGGCTCGTCGCGCGAGCATGCGGTCTGGGCGCTGGCTGAATACGGTATCCGCGTGATTATAGCGCCAAGCTTTGGCGCCATTTTTTATGGCAACTGCATTCGTAACGGCATTTTGCCTGTCACCCTGACTGACGATGCCATCAGCGCCATCGCTGCACAGATCCAGGACCCGCAGCACCAGAAACTGACAGTCGATGTTGCAGGGCAGCAGGTGACCGCTGTGGATGGCACTGTGCATCGCTTTGAAATTGCCAGAGCCAGCCAGCTGATGCTGCTCGAAGGTCTGGACCAGATTGGGTTAACCCTGAAGCAGGGCGACATGATCACTGCCTTTGAATCAGGCTACCGCCAGCGGCGCCCTTGGTTATTTGAGTTGAGAGCCCGCTGAGCCGGGCCGTGACAGCGGCAATCAGCGGCTGCCAGCTTCAGCTGTTGGCTGGCCTGAGTCGTATTGAACTAGTGAACACAAAGGAAGGAATAGCTTATGCGTCCACATGTAGAAATGGTTGATGAGAAAGATTTGATCTGGCACCCCTCCGAACTGGTGGGTGGCACAGGCTCCGCGCGCCAGCGCCATTTAAGTTATGACGAAGAAGATGGCTCGGTCTCAGCCAAGGTGCTGTTTGACACCGACTGGAGCCGGCCTGCCGGTGTGCATGTGGCACAAACCGAATGGTATGTATTGAGTGGGGAAGTTCGTATAGGGGAGGAGCTGCTGACCGAAGGCGGCTACTGGTGTACTCCGCCTGGGGTGTTGTGTCCGGCTTTGTCGGTGAAAGCCGGCACAGAAATTTTGTATTTCCGCGAATTCGGCACCTGGGAATTTGAAGTGGCTGATAAAGACAAAGACACAGTGCGTCCGGACCAACAGCTGGTGATCAAACACAGCGACAAAATGGACTGGATCCCGGTGGAAATTGGCAGCCCGATGGACTTTGAAGCCGGCGGCACGCCGGTGGCGGGTCTCTTTATAAAAATGTTGTTCCGCGACGAAAAAACCGACTTTTATACCAGACTGATCCGCGCTAAACCGGGCTGGGTAGAGCATCCCCTGGCTCATCACCCTGTGTATGAAGAAGCCTACACCTTGCAGGGCACCTTTGATTTTAACTTTGGCGAGCAGTGGCCTGGAGTGTATTTCTTCCGTCCGGCGCTGGTGCGTCACGGTGACTTTCGCGCCGGCCCGGAAGGGACCACCTGGTTGTTGCGGTGTGACGGTCGGTTAGTCGACTGGTACACCGAAAATGCCAAAATGGAAATGCATGGCGACCCGGTGAATTGGGGGCCGGATTTCCCGGGGACTCAGGCGCCGGTACCGCTGCAGCCAGTGCGTTCACGCTCTGTCGGCCCGATGAAAGACCCCTACTACAGCTGATACTCTGCAGTCAGCCTTCGTTGCGAAGGCTGACTGGTTCTGCCAAAGCATAGTGAATCCAGCCCCCCAGCATAAAACTTCCGCGTTCAGTACAATGACATCAGATAATTCCGCCACGAACTTGCCATACTGTTTTGCAGAAGTTTCGGCTCCCTAAGCCAGAGCCGCGCTGGTTGGCATGGGGCTTCGCCGTTAAAGACAGGCCGATCCGGACAAAAAAAGAGCACCATGGGTGCTCTTAGTGACAAACAGATCCCTGGGAAGCTTCAGAACTTGTAACTGACTCTGATCCCAGCGGTTCTGCGCTGAGGCAAGGTGGCTACGACGGCGTAAGGCACTGACTGACCATTAGGGAAGAAACCAAAGTCCACGTTACCGACAGCAGATTTAATCTTGTCGTCGTCAAACAGGTTTTCCACATAAGCGGTGACTAGCCAAGCCTGGTATTGGGTTCCGGCCGACAGATCCCATTCCCAGTAGGCAGGCAATTGCGTATGTTGAGCACGTTCCACGTTACGCTCAGAGCGGTACTGGCCAAACAATTCAACAAAGCTGGCTGCGCCGCCTATATCAAAGGAATAACGGCCTGTAATAGTTCCAGAGTGTTTAGATGACAGAGGCAAAGGCTGACCCGAGAAATCGGCGTCTGCATTACCGGCAATCATTTTATCGACGTCACTGACTTTGGCGCCAGCCAGGTCAGCTTCGGCCAGAATGTTGGTCAGGTTAAAATCTGTGTACTCGGCATCAGAGTACAAATACGCCATCGACAGGCGAAAGTTATGGCTGACCTGCCAGACTGACTCCAGCTCTATGCCTTTGACCTGACTTTCCCCGGCATTAATCACCGACACAACCGCCAGCCCCATCTCATTGGTCAGCGTAAAGGGAGTTTGTTGGTCTGAGTATTTCCAGTAGAAGGCGGCAAGGTTAACGCTGGCGTTGTTCTCCAGCGAATAGGCTTTGGCACCTACTTCATAGGCGATCAGCTTTTCTGGTTTGTATACACCGTCGGTCACATCACCGTTTGCATCCGTGGTTGCAACACCACTTGGCTTAAAGCCTTTAGATACAGAAGCATAGGTAAAGACGGTTTCGTTCACTTTGTAATCGATACTGGCCCGTGGCAGGAACGCCGTATTACCAATGCTGTTTGAGGTGTGATACGCCGGATTCGGCACCATGGTCTGGGTCACCGGGTCAAACACCACACTGTTGTCCATCATAAAGGCATCGTAAGTGCGGTTGTCTGCGTTGCCCGTGTAGTCAATGGTTTCGTCAAGGTAACGGCCTTCAAATGACAGATTCAGATCGTCAGTGACAGCCCAGTTTACCAACGCCGCCACTGACCAGTGGTCGGTGTCTCGGGTTAAAGGAGTCACCACATTCTGGCCGTCAGGCAGAGGTGCGTTTTTGATGTCTTTGATAAAACTGGTAAAAGGGGAGCGGGCTAAGGTTTTAATCACCGTTGGCTCGTGCGCCCCTTGCCGTAACCAGAACTGAGTGCCGAAGGCTGTACGCATGTTTTCCTGCCAGAGCAGCGCTGAGGTGACCCAATTGACAGCCCCGGTTTCGCCACTTAAGCGGAATTCCTGACTGTACTGCTCCAGTTCAAAGGCAGTGTTGACGTCCGCCTGAAAGCCATACTGTGACCAGGCAGCAGGCCCCAGGTTTGGTGCTGCATACAAGGAATAATCGGTTTTGTCGAAGTCTTCCTGAATATCGGACTCGCTTTTGGTATAACCGGTCACAGAGCTGAATTCGATGCCATCGCTTGACCAGAGATACTCCAGGGAGGCCCGGCTGTTTTTAATATCTGTGCCTGTGTAATCCTCGCCCGTCAAGGGGTTCAGCGAAAGGTCAATCAGACTGGCGTCGCCTGTGATCGTGCCCCGGACCATAGCGCGACAGTCTGGCTGCACAGGATACCCCATCCGCGTAATAATGCTGTTAAAGCTGTTCCAATAGGGGTAATCGTAGGCCGATGAACAGTCAACAGCCTGACCGTTGGCATCCCAGGCGTAAGGCAGCATCTCTGCACCTTGCGCGGTGTTCACTGACCCTGTGGCAAAGATATTACCGGGCGTATTTTCTGGCAGCATACTGCGGATAGTAAAAGTAGGGCGCTGGCCATAATGTTCATCGGAGTGCTCGGCACGGAAATACACGGAAATTTCATCCGTTGGCAGGTAAAAGGCGGAAAACGCTGCGCCCTGAGCCTCTGAACCGCCAAGCAGATCCCCACTGTTCGGGTTGGAATACTGGCCGTCGCTGCTGGAATCAATCAGTTTAATTTTGGCCGCCAGCTTGTCAGTGAGCCCACCTTCGACCGTCACAGCCAGATCATGGGTACTATCTTGTGCCAAATGCACATCCACTTTGGTTTGCGTATCAAACCCCGGTCTTTTGGTCACGTAGTTAATGGCACCGGCAAAAGCACTGCGACCATAGTTCACACTTTGTGGGCCTTTGACCACTTCCACCTGCTGCATATCCAGCAGCTTCATGTTTGCTGTCATACCGCCACCCGACAGGGTCATGGTCTCGGAGGACACGTCAATGCCATCAATCAGTACCGCGACGTTTGGACGCCCCCTGTCTATGGTCAGGCCACGAATACTTGGACGGGTGTCGTTTGGGCCGGCACCAATGTCGAAGGTTAAACCGTTAATCAGTTTGGCAACATCTTCAGAAGACTGAACGCCTTTTTCTTCAATTTGTTGTGATGTCACTGCAGAGATAGCTAAAGGAATGGTTTCGATGGTTTCTGCGATTTTCCGGGTTTTTACCTGGATACGTTCAATCGCTGCTTCCTGGTTCTCCGCGCTTTCCTCAAGAGCCATGGCGGTGCCATGCACTCCAACCTGGGTAAAGAGTGCAGCTATTGCCAGACTAAGTTTTTTCTTGTGATGCATGTTCCACTCCTGAAGTGAAAAATTCCCATTCGGCCTGTGCTTTTTTGTTTTGTTTGCTCAATAAACAACCTGATGCAATTCCAATCTACATACTTTGTTATATTGATGCAATATTAAAACAAATATATTGATATACCAATATGGCAAAAAGGCGGGGTTATTTCCTAACTTCATGAATTAGAACGAATTAAAATTTCAAAAAAAGATCACTTTTTACGAAAAAAAATGTCAAAGCTTGTTTGAAACTTGCTTTTTTGCCTTGTGTTTCCGCTCAAAATTTGAGCGAATTCAGGGCGGAATACGTACTGTCCGACAGGCCTCTGGCTTCGGCTGAACCAGACCCTATTTACCACCAATATGCGGGAAACTGGCAGCTAAAGGAAGGGTTGTGTGACGGTTTTATGTAACAGCGTGTGGCTGACTGTGGCGGGGCAGGCCACTTTGCAACAGTGGCCTTCTGAAGAGAAAAATCAGCGGTTTTTAGCTGCGATAAAAGCGTCTAAAGCCGTTTTCATTTCGGTCATTCCCTGTGTGAGGGCCGCATCCTGGTTCACCCAAAGCCACCAGTCCGACAAGTGTGCAAAGGGCTTTAAACTATCGCTGCAACCAAACAACTTTGGGGTTTCAATGGCAAACAGCAGGTTGGTGGCCAGCGCAATATCACCAATAGTCAGCGCACGCTGCCGAAAAGGTGGCAGTGACGCCAGCAGGCGATCGCCTTTGTTCAGTTCCTTCTGCAGGCTGGTCATTTCCTGAGCCGCATCTATGGCTTTGCCAGTCAGCAGGCTGACGAACATTGGAAATAAGGCCGGTGACAAATGCAGGTCGGCATAACGGGCCAGCATAGTGATATGGGCCATGCCCAGCGGATCGGCCGGTCGCAGGCTTGGCTGCGGGTAGACTGCTTCCAGGTACTCCATAATGGCCCAGGATTCACTCAGGCTGCTGCCATCGTCCAGCACCAACACCGGAATTTTTCCCAAGGGGTATTGGTCAGCAAATTCCGGTGTGCGCAGCGCCGGGTTGGTTGGCGCGCCTATAGTGATCGGCAGCTGCTTTTTACGGATCTGAATGCGCACCCTGGTGGAGTACGGCGAAAAATCGCTGCTTAGTAAATGCATGGCAAAGGCTCCGTTGTGAACAGCTGTTAAGGGTTAATTAAATGCATGCCCAGTGCGGTGTTTAGCAGCAGGCCAAGCCAGATCAGATAAACAAAAGGCCGGGCTCTGGCCAGACATCCCTGAATCACAGCGTCCAGGTGCGGGTTTGGGCCTTGCTGCAGCATCTGCATAAAGGCAGGGCCAAAAGGTTTCAGCATGAGGCGGATCCCCAGGCCACAGCCAACCAGCGCGGCAAATACAATGAGTTTCCAGGCGATGAAATCGGCCAGTATCAGACTCTTGTCACCCAATAGCGACTGAATGGCGAAATACAGGCAGGCCGCTATCACCAACAGGCGGAAGTTAAAGTCGAAGCGGGTAAGCCATGACAGATAGCTTTTGTCATGGCCAAAGTGGATGGCGAGCACCATGCCAAGCCAAACCAGGCAAAGTAACCAGGTGGCCACCATAGCCCAGGCCGGAACCTGCATTAAGCCGATGGTATAAGCCATATGAATGCCTGGCCCTAACATCAGTGCCATACAAATACGCGGGCCTTGATCCACACCCATCATGATTTTCAGCGCCGTTAAACGCTGTTCGGCACTCTGGCCTTCTTTGGCGACAAAACGAGACGCGTAAAAGGTGCCCAAATCGCCACCCAACCAATAGACAAACAGCACAATGTGCAGCAGTTTTAACATTAAATAAGTTTCGGCCATATAAAGCTTCTGATAACTAAGTGAACAACAAAGCGGCCTGTGACGAGCCACTCCCCAAAAAGGACCTCTAAGTTTTGGCGGCTTGTGTCAGCCGGACAGTGCTGGGTTCACGGCCCATCCAGGCCAGTAACAAAGCCACCGCAAAAGGCAGCACCCGCTCCAGATAATCGCCCGGCGGGCTGGGTAACCAGTTAAAGATCACCGTCAGCACAAAACCGCAGGCCACCGACAGCAGGCAATAAAGCGGCGCTATGCGACAGCCCGACAGCAGCACGATCAATAAGGGACCAAACGCGGCACCAATGGCCGACCAGGCAAAGAGCACCCGGCTGAAAATAGCGGCGGGTGCATACAGCGCAATCAGGGCTGACGCCAGACAAATCATCGCCACTGCCATACGCGAACGACGCAGCGCTTTGTCCGGGCTCAATTTTTTGTTCAGGTCATAAGACAATGAAGAGGCCGATACCAGTAACTGGCTGTCAGCGGTCGACATAATGGCGGACAGCACAGCGGCAGTCACAATACCGACCAGCACCGGGTTAAACAGCTCGCCGCTGACCAGAAAAAACACCTGCTCCGGGTCCTGGGTTGTGCTGTGCGTATCCGCCAGCAGCACGCGGGCACAGAGGCCAAGCAGCAACATGCCACCAAACACCGAGGCTGGCCATAAAATGCCCACCCACTGGGCCAGTCGCAGATGACGCCGGCTGCCGTGAGGGTCGTCACGCAATGCCATAAAGCGGTTGACCACATGAGGCTGCCCCGGGTTGCCTAAACCCACCCCCAAAGTGCCCAGCAAAAAGCCCACGGCAACAATGCCGGAATGCCCGCCTAACCAGGACAACTGCTGTGGTGTACTGTGCAGTTGCAGACCCCGCCATAACTCACTGAAACCTCCCACCTGCAACAAGGCGGCAGCCGGCAGCAGCACAGCCACCAGCATCATCAGAACACCTTGCACCGCATCCGTCACACAGGCGGCCCAGAACCCTCCGAGCAGGGTATAGACCAGAATAATGGCCGCCCCCAACACCACAGCAGTTCGCATCTCGATGCCAAAGGCACTGGCAAAGGTACCGCCAGCCGCCTGAAACTGCGACGCCACATAAAAAGTGAAACTGAACACCACAATAAAAGAGCACAGCATGGTCAGTGGGTTACGGTAAGGTCCGGCACTGTGAATAAGCACATCCGTCAGGGTGACCACCTGATGTTCCCGGCTGAACTGCCGTAAACGGGGTGCCAGCCAGAGCCAGTTAAACAGGTAGCCGGCAAGGATAGCGGGAAACAGCCATAACATGCTGAGCCCCCAGACATAAGTGGCACCGCTGGCTCCTAACAAAGACCAGGCTGACGCCGCACTGGCTGACGAGCTGATGCCTGCCACTACAGGGCCAAGGTTCTGGCCGCCCAAAAAGAAATCTTCCGTACTTTGGCTGCGTTTGCTGGCCCAAAGACCAATGGCAATCAGTACCAGGTTGTAGGCTACCAAGGTCATAAAAACCGCTGTGCTTTGTTCCATAGAGCCTCTTTACGCTGGAGTTACCTGTCAGCCACGCACCACTTTGGCGTAACTGCCAGAGTGAAAGATCAGCGGCTGATTGCAGTCACTGGTTTCATACTGCAGCACCCGGCCGACCAGGATCACATGGTCACCACCGTCGTACTGGTGCTGGCAAACACACTGAAAACGCACGCTGTAATCGGGCAGCAGCGGCACTTCGGCCAGACCTTCGTCCAGGCTCAGCTCGGCAAACTTATCCACCCCTTGTTGGGCGAAATGGTTGGACAAGGCCTGTTGGTGTTCGCCCAGCACATGCACAGCGAAGTGTTTGCCTTCGCCAAACGAATCGATAGAGCGGGCCTGTTTTTTCAGGCTCCACAACACCAGCGGCGGGTCCAGCGACACCGAGTTAAAACTGCTGGCGGTAACGCCAATTTTTTCACCCTTATCATTTTTGGTGGTGACAATGGTGACACCGGTCGGAAATTTGCCCAGTGCCCGGCGAAAATCTGTAGGGTCGAACTGTGGTTGGCTCATACAGGCTCCATCAAAAGGCGAAAGCGTTATTTAATGTATTTTGCGCTTAACACATTCGCACCCGGCGTCCAGTCCAGTACACCAAAGCAGGTGTATAACTCGTCGTTGGACTGATAAAACTGCCAGACACCACAAAGGTCGAATTTGTCGTTAATCAGCGTGTCGCGGCTTTTCAGCTTGAAGGCTTCACCATAAAAGTGCTGAGTACTCCACAAATAACGGCCATAAGCGCGGCCATTGCCAAACACATCCGGGCCTTCAAAGGTATGGACTGCATCCACCCGCGAGCGCTTGTAGTTAAAGCAGCGTTCAATAGCGCCTGTCATACGGACTGTCACTTCGGCGCTGCGCAGATTCAGCGGCTGGTAGTCGATGACTATATGGGTCTGGCCTAAACGCTGCTGCTTGTTGTCGTACACCTCAAAGCTGCCTGTCCACTGGCCTGCTTCTTTTACCGGCAGAATAAAAGGCTGAATCGCGGCCTGGCGTTCTGCCGCCAGAAAGTCGGCCACTTTTTGTTGTTCAGCCGGGTTATTGGCGTGGTCCTGAGTCACGACATACAAGCCGTTAAATACCGCCACCAGCGTGTCGGCTTCAAACAGCTGCGACGAATACACCTGCAGGCCATGTTCCGGCAGAATTAAATTCACTGTACGTAAATCAGTGTTCCAGCCGGGTGAGTAGTAGTTGGAGTCGACCAGCAAACCATAAGGCTTACCTGCACCGACAAAGTCGGGGCCACAATAAATGCGGTCTTTGTCGGAATCGATCACGCCAAATTCAAAGCGGGCACCGGCTGTGTCAAAGCGGTTCCGTAAAGGGCCGGAGTTCTGAAAATCCGTTTCCATCCAGTAAGTGACTTTGTCGCCTTCAAACACACTGGCGCGGTTGACCTTATTAAAACCCGTGTGGCTGCCGTTGGCGTCAAAGACGGAAGGCAAACCATGCCATTCACCGGTAATAGCCTGTTGAAATTTACTGGGTTGTTGCTCGCTACTCTGCTTATTGTCTGGCATAGTGAGTTCTCTGTGATCCGTTTTTGCTTCAGCCTGTAATCAGGTGCCTGTACTGGTTTTTTGCCTTTACTACAGCCATCACCGCAGGAATTCGGGCTTCCCGGCCAGCTCTACAGTACGCACACCTCAAGTTGCTTTATCCTATATTAGATATAATGCTATATCAATGTCTCTTTTGTATTGATTTATCGATGGCTGATCGCGTTTAATAAATTCACAGACCGATCCGAAGCTGATGGAGGCTCTTTATGGAACTGTCGTCAAAAACTGCCAGAGAAATTTACGCCGACGTAAAAAACAACCCAGGCCGCAAGAAGTTTGGTTTTGGTAACAAAGCTGTGCTGGTGAATATCGATCTGCAAAAAGCCTATACCTGTGTGGGTGAATACAAAACCGCCTACGAAACCGACCCGCATCAGCTGCATTATGTCAACGAGCTGGCCAAAGCGTTTCGTGCCAAAGGCTGGCCTGTGGTCTGGACTCATGTGGCTTATATGGACGATGCCTGTGACGCCGGTGTCTGGGGCACCCGCACCAATACCGAAGATTCGCTGCAAAATATTAAGTTTGGCTCACGCCGCGCCGAATTTGACGACAGGTTAGACATCGACAAAAGCAAAGATGTGATTTACCTGAAAAAAATGCCATCGGCTTTTTTTGAAACCCAGCTGCAATCGCTGTTGGTCTGGCATCAGGTGGACACAGTGATCCTGACAGGGGGTTCTACCTCAGGTTGTATCCGCGCTACTGCTGTGGATGCCTTGTCCCGTGGCTACCGCACCATAGTGCCGGAGCAGTGTGTGGCCGACAAACACGAAAGCTACCACTTCGCTAATCTGACCGATTTGCTGCTGAAATACGCCGATGTAGAAGATGTGGGCAGCGTATTTAAGTGGTTAGACGGCACCCAGACAATTGCTGATTAAGCCGCGGGAGCACCAGTAAGGAAATCAAAAGCAATGAAAGCAAACCCGCAGTTTTATGATTATTGGCCCTATGAAGGACGACCCAAAATTCAGTGGCCCAATGGCGCCAAAGTGGCGTTTTGGGTGGCCCCTAATATTGAATTTTACGAGTTAAATCCACCAGTTAACCCGCATCGGGCCGCCTGGCCACAACCTTATCCGGCGATACAGGGTTATGGTATCCGTGACTACGGCAACCGCGTTGGCCATATCCGCCAGATGCAGCTGTTGGATAAATACGGTGTGTGTGGTTCTATTTCGCTGTCGACCGCACTTTGTGATCACCACCCGGAAATTATCCAGATGTGCAAAGAGCGCAACTGGGAGTTTTTCAGCCATGGCATTTACAACACCCGTTATACCTACGGCATGACGGAGCAGCAGGAGCGCGAGATGATCCGCGACTCTATGCTGAGCATTTACCGGCACACAGGCCAGCACTGCGCCGGTTATCTGGCACCAGCGCTGTCGCATTCCGAACACACGCTGGATTTATTCGCCGAAGTGGGCACTGAACTGTTTGGCAAAGAGTCCGGCCATTGGCAGGGCAAGGAAACTGGCGGCATTTACACCTGCGATTTATTCCACGACGACCAGCCCACTCCTATTCATACCCGCAGTGGCAAGCGTTTTGTCTCTATTCCTTATTCGCTGGAAATGAACGACACCATTGCTTATGTGGTGAATAAAGTGGAGCCACGCCGTTATGGCCAGATGCTGAAGCAAAACTTCGACCGGCTTTATCAGGAAGGTGAAAGGTCGGGCACTGTGATGTGTATTCCAACCCACAACTATCAGGTCAGCTGCCCACACCGCTTAAAAGCTTTTGAAGAAGCACTGGATTACATTACCAGTCACCCCGATGTCTGGGTAACCACAGGCCGTGAAATTGCCGACTACTACTTACAGCATTATTACGATGCCGCAGTACAGAACATCACTGAGCAGCATGCCGTATTGGGAGGGAAAGCCTGATGACAGACAAGAGCTTGCCAGAAGATTATATGCAGTACCCACAGCGCCACTATGGCATGGACCACAGCTTTTACCCCTGGTCCATGTTGCATCAGCGCAAACATATGGTCTGGCCACAAGGCAAAAAGCTGGCGCTCTGGCTCAATATCAGTGTGCAGTTTTTCCCTATGGATCAAAAGGGCAAACCTTACAAAGTGCCGGGTGGCATGACTATGCCTTACCCCGATTTACGCCACTACAGCCTGCGTGACTATGGCAACAGAGTTGGCATTTTCCGTTTGTTACAGGCTGTGGATCAGTACGGCATAAAACCCACTTTTGCTGTGAATAGCCGTCTGGTTGAACAGGCCCCTTTGCTGCTGCATAAACTGGCAGAACGTGGCGACGAAATTTTATGTCACGGCTGGGATATGGACAGCATTCACTGGGGCAATAGCGCCCAGGCCGAAGCCAATAACGAAGCGGCTTTGATTGAAAAATCGCTGAAGCTATTGCGTGAATTTACCGGCCAGGCTGTTACCGGCTGGCTGAGTCCGGCGCAAAACCAAAGTGAAAACACAGCCCGTTATTTGGCCAACAACGGCATTTTGTATTGTGGCGACTGGGTCAATGACGATATGCCCTATTTCTTTAATAAAGAGCGCTTTAATCCTGAACATAAAGGCAGTCAGGGCAAGCCGCTGCTGAATATTCCACTCTCTACCGAGCTGGACGACCAGTTTATTCTGCAAAATAACCTGCACTCCGAAGCCTCGTATCTGCAGCAAGTCTGTGATGCCTGCGACCTGTTATTGGCCGAAGCAGAGCAGTATGGCGGCCGCCTGCTGGCACTGAATATTCACCCCTGGTTATTGGGGCAACCACACCGTATCGCTTATTTTGAGCAGCTTCTGGCCTATCTCAGCAGCAAACCGGACATTTGGCTGGCGAGCGGCAACGAGATTTATTCGGCCTTTAGCCAGCAAACTGCGTAAACTACAACAGGCCTTTGCCTTAGCATGGGCCTGTAATTTTCTTCTTCAAGCGAGCATAAGTTTTTATGAACACGGTATTTTTGGATCGCGACACCTTCAGCCCCGGCATCAATTTTTCCGCCATAGCACAACAAGCCGACAGCCTGACCTGCTACGGCATGACGCAACCAGCCGAAGTGGTGACACGGTGTCGCGACGCCGAGGTGATTATTTCCAACAAAGTGCTGCTCAATGCCGATACGTTAAGGCAATTACCTGCGCTGAAGCTGGTGTGTATTGCCGCCACAGGCACCAACAATATCGACTTAAAAGCCGCGCAGGAGCTGGGTATAGCAGTGACCAATGTGGCTGGTTACGCCCGCCATACAGTGCCGCAGTATGTGTTTGCGCAAATACTGGCGCACTACAGCCAAACCGAACACCACAACCAAAACACAGCACAGGGCCTGTGGCCACAAAGCCCAACTTTTGTCGTTTTGGGCAACCCTATGTACCAGCTGGCCCATAAAACTCTGGGTTTAGTCGGCTACGGCGCACTCGCCAAAGGGGTGGAGAAAATCGCCCAGGCTTTTGATATGAAGGTCATTATCAGCGAACACGCCGGTGCCGCCACAGTGCGCCCCGGCCGCGTCAGCTTTGACGAACTGCTCGCCACAGCCGACATTATCAGCCTGCACTGCCCACAAACTCCGGACACAGTAGGGTTAATCAATGCCGCCGCCCTTGCCAAAATGAAGCCAAACGCCATGCTGATCAACACAGCCCGCGGCGCTTTGGTCGACAACCAGGCTTTGCTTCACGCATTACAGAACAAACAAATTGGCTACGCCGTACTCGATGTTTTAGAGCAGGAACCGCCACCAGCCGACCATATCCTGCTCAACGCCAAACTGGATAACCTGAAAATCACCGCTCATATAGCCTGGGCCTGTCAGGAAGCCCAGCAGGATCTGATCAATATCATTGGCCGCAACATGCAAAGCTTTAAAGCCGGCGGGCGGGATAATAGGGTGGTGTAGGGAAGGGCTGGGTCGTTTCTTAATTCCCATAAGGTGGTTGGCAAACCAGCCACCGGCAACTACTGCGTTCGCCCGTTCGCGCCTCCCGCGCTCACTTTTATATCGCTCACTACGCAGTTACCCATGTCTGTTTTGCTGGATGGCGGGTTTGTGCCGAAAGCGGACTTGCCGAACTTTAAGTACTTTAAAAATATTCTGTTCACATCTTGATGCTGCCAACTCTTGTCAGACGGATTAATCCGCATTTGTAGCAACCGCAAATACCTACTGTCCCAATAACTCATTGTAAGTTATGAAAAATCGATGTAGTGTTCTGCACATTAAATTTATAAAGACGGAAAAGACAGTACTTAAATACAGATGTTTCTGTCGAATCAGCGTTGGCCACCAAACACACATGACCGCAACCAAAGAAGAAACATGCATCTTAATCGTTGATGCCAATATTCTTGTCCAAGATTTTTGGCTAGAAGGGTTTGTATGGGGCTATCTCGTCAAACGAAACTTTCTTTCTCATAAGCTAGCTGTCCCGCGAATAGCTCTAGAGGAGGCTGCTGCCAACATTGAACGCCGCGCTCGAGACCTGCTGCAGCGCATGTCGCAAGCTGGCGTGACAACTCGGCTGGAATCTCAATACCAGCTACTTTTCAATAGGAAAAAAGTGGGGAAAGAATCTCCTGCTAAGCTCGGGAAGCGCTATAAAGATCATATGCTTGCGTTTCTGAAGACGCACGGTGGAATCATAGTTGAGCCGCCCGATGTACCTCTGTCGCTTCTCCTTCAACGCTCAATTGAGCGCCGAAAGCCTTTTAATTCTGGTGACAAAGGGTTTCTGGACACTCTGATATGGTTAAATACTCTGGATGTAGTCAAGGATTACAAGCGAGTTTCGTTTGTCTCCTCAAACACTGCTGATTACGCACAGGGGGACAACCTTCACCCTGATCTCGAGCAAGATCTCATACCTGTTCTCCCTAAACATCTCCACTTCAGATACTTCAAGAATCTGAACGAGTTCATTGCTTTCATTGATCGGGACGGAGAAGCTGGTGCGGAGGCTCTGCGAAATGCACTTATGTCTGACGGCTACAGTGGCTTTAAGTTAGACAGTTGGATAAGGGAAAACATCGACGATTTGCTCAGCCAGAACGATCTAGATGGAATTGAGTGGACCGCACTTCCATATTGGGCTGAAGACCCGAGGCTCATTGAGCTGGAAGATCTGGTTGGCATCGAAATTCATAACGAGCGAGCTCTAGGAATCGATCGAGTTGAATTATTATGTGATCTTGCATTAGTCGGCATCTTTCAATGTAGCATCTTGTTCTCAAGCTGGAAGAACATAATCCATCCTTGTCAAGTGCAGTGGATAGATGATGAATCAAGTGACATGTGGACCGAGGTGGGCGTCCGCAGCGTCGGCACTTTCTTGATAAGAATTGTCTTTGATCTTAATTTGGCGACAATTGTCGAACATGACGTCGTGCCCATCGCTCACAACGTCAATGAAGCTATCGCCAGCCTCGAGGAGATCAGATATGAGGCTGAAGAGAATGGCTAACAATTCATTCAAACCGATGCCGATTCTGCAGTGAATCAAATACCGACATCCTCCGCTACCTGAGCTTTTAATCAGGCTGTTCTGTCAACTCCAAAGCCTGAAAATATTCAAGAGCATCAGCCGCGACACTAGCTTTTTATCTATTTTGCAGCTTTCAGCAAAGTCGGCCAATTGATAGGCGCAAATATGCTGTGGTTCAAACTTTGTCCCATCGTCATGACTCACTGATGCTTAAACTGTGGGGAAAGGTTATAGGCTGGTTTTAACAAACTGCCACTATAATCACCAATAACGGTGAATATAGTGCTGTGGTGGCAGACTACTTTTATTAATCACCGATAATGGTGATTAATTGGGGCTGTAAACTAAGAAAAAGAGGCCAAGCGGCCCCAGCAGTCTAAATCACTAAGCAAACACATCATTCCACCAACAATGATTCCCTTACACAATTCAGCATGCCGCGTTCCATGATAAAAGCTTTGGCTTTGATTGGGTCGGCGGCGGTTTGCATAAAGTGTTGCTGGCGCTGGCGTTGAATATCCGGGTCGGTCGATTCCATCAGCTTTTTATTGGCTATGGTGTGTTCCTGCACAAAACGAACTGCCAGGTCTTTGCGTTGGCGGTTGTATTGTTCAAACAGCGGGATGTAGTCGGCGCCTTCCAGCATAATGGCGGTGAGTTTTTGCGCCAGATTAAAAGCGTCGTGCAGGCCGCCGTTCATGCCCATGCCACCCAAGGGGTTGTTCAGATGGCAGGAATCACCGGCCAGAATAGCGCGGCCGTTAAAGTAGGTTTCGGCTACACGCTGATGCACGTTGTACAAGGTGCGGTGGCCAATATGGTAGTCACCTTCTTTGGCGTACAAATGTTGCAGCCGCTGCTGGATATAGTCATCCGTCAGGTATTTATCTAAATTGGTTTCTTTTGGATCGGTTGGCCAGAGCACACGCCACAGCTTGTCGGTGCGCAGGATCACACACCATTCATCCGGGTCCGACACGTAATTGACATAGGATAAATTGTCGAACACTGTCTCAAAGGGGAAGTTGGTGCTGGCCACCAGAAACTTTTCGTCGTAGGTAAAACCACCAAAACCTATGCCGGCCGATTTACGCACATTACTGGACGCGCCTTCACAGCCCACAATAAAGCTGCCTGCAAAACGCAGTTCCTTGCCCAGATGATTCACCACAGCGGTCACGCCATTGGCGTCTTGCTCGAAGCTCATCAACTGGTGCGAAAACAAAGTGGTGACGCTGGGGCATTCTTTTAATTTTTCCTGCGCCAGATGCGTCATTTCGTATTGTTCTAACTGCAGGCGAAACGGAAAACGGGTTTCGTCGGCAATCAGCTGCATATTAAACTCAGCCACTTCCTGGGTTTTGCGGTCGCGGTACTGGTAACGGTCCACCACCAGGCCTTTGGCGATCATGGCCTCTGCAAGGCCCACTTCGTCCAGCATTTCCAGTGACGGCGGGTGAAAAGTGGAAGCGCGCAGGTCTATAGGTAAGCTGGCTTCTTTTTCCAGTAATAGCACCGGAATATGGCGCTGGCCTAAATACAATGCCAATAAGGAACCCGCAGGGCCTGCTCCGGCGATAATAATAGGGCCTCGGTGGCTGGTTGCAACAGGGATTGCAGATGGTGTTGCAGAGGAAATTGCCATAATACTGCTGTCCTTTGTGGTTAAGCGGAACGCTGTTGTGAGGTGGAAAGTAAGGTGGAAATAATCTGGCTGCAGCTTTGTACGTCGGCATACTTGGCGTGCATATCGTGCAGATTGGCTTTGTGGGCATCCGGATTACGGTCGCCGACAGCTTCTTCAGCCACCACCACAGGGTAGTTATGCTGCAGGCCGTCTACGACTGTAGCGCGCACACAGCCGCTGGTGGTCAGGCCCGTGACGACTAAGGAATCGGCTTTTAATGCCAGCAGTTGCTGGGCTAAATCAGTGCCAAAAAAAGCGCTGGCCCAACGTTTTTCCAGCAGCATTTCGCCGAGTTGTGGCTCTAGTCTTGAATCGACTTTGACCCAGTGCGAATCCGGGGTCAGTAAATTCAGCGCCTGAATACGGGCGCGAAACACGCTGGCCTGAGCCGGGCCGTGGTAGACCACAGTGGTGAAAATCACCGGTAAGCCTGCCAAGCGAAAAGCATCCAGCAGCAGCTTGTTATGCGCTACCACAGCTTCGCATTCAGCACCCAAAGGGCAGCTTGGGTCGGTAAAGCCGTTGATCATATCCACTAAAATCAGCGCTGGTCTTTGGCCTAAACCTATTGAGTTGCGTTGTAAATCCATGCCATCTGCCTTAATTAGTCGTTGGGTTCAATTGGCTACAAAAGTTTCTGATCAACTGCGCCAGTTGCTCGCTGTGGGTTTCACAGATATAAGTGGAGGCATCGCCCATATTCGCTGCCTGACCTTTGGGCAGCAGCGCTACCGTAGGCTCCACCAGAGGCCGCAGCACGTCACGTTCACCGGCAAATACCAGAGTCGGGCATTGGATAGCTGCAATTTGTCTGGCGAAATCCTGCGCCGCCACCGCCTGATAGGCTTTTTTGTAGTTGTCGCCTAAACGCAGCGCCAGCAGGCATTCGCGCAGGCTAAGTTCAAGCGGCACAGTCTTGTCTTTACCGCGAATTTTCTGCCAATACCGCTGCAAAAAATCACCGGCTTCATCTGTGCTGGCCTCCACAACAGATGCAGGCAGCGCCAGTTTTTGTGCATCGCTTAAAAGCGTCGGACCAGAGAATATCAGCGCCCGGCAATAACCCGGCTGGTCGTGTTCCAGCTGAGCCGCCACCGCCACGCCTGTGTGGTGACCAAAGACCACAGGCTGTTGCGGCTGCAATTGCTGCAAACAAAGCCAAACGCTCTGGGCATAAAGCGCCACGCTATGCTCAGGTGCTTCATCGCTATGGCCAAAACCAATAAAATCCGGCGCTATACAATAAAAATCCTCTGCCAGCAGCTGCATCAAAGGCCGGAACATTTCGCTGCTGCTTGGGGTTTGATGCAGCAGCACTAACGCAGGTTTGCCCTTGCTGGCCGGAGTATGCAGATAATGAATTTGCCCCAGCTCGGTGTCGGCGTATGCTTTGCGGATACTGCTCTGTGTGGTGTGTGGCCGCGCTCTGTTTATAAAGGTCATGTTAAAGCACCGCATTCAGTTCGATACTGACCCATTTCAGCTCAGTAAATTCTTCAGTGGAATAAGCGCCACCACTGCGGCCAAGGCCTGACAGCTTACTGCCGCCAATAGGCGCCAGTGCATTACTCTGAAACGAATGCATGCCGATATGCACTGAGCCAGCGTCAATTTCTTTGGCGGCGCGCATCGCGGCATAAATGTTTTTGGTCAGCACCGAGGCCGACAGGCCAAACTGTGAGTCATTGGCGAGCGCTATGGCATGGTCCAAATCCTCAGCCATCACCACATTGGTTAAAGGGCCAAAAGACTCATCGCGCCAGGCGCTGCAATGCAGCGGCGAGTTCAACAGCACAGTGGGCTGAAATACCAGGCTGGGTTCGCCGTTTGGGTAAGGCAGGGTTGTACCGCCGGTCAGAATTTCTGCGCCAGCGGCCACAGCTTCGGCTATATGCTGGCTGATTTTATTTACCGCAGCACGGTTAATCAGCGGGCCATAAATGGTTTTGGGGTCGCGCAAATCGCCAATTTGCAGCTGTTCGGCGGCAGTTTTTAACGCGCTGATAAAGTCGGCATAAATGGCTTTGGCCACTATCACTCTGCTGTTGGCCATACAGATCTGGCCAGCGTGGGTAAAAATGCCTTGCGCTACTATGGCGGCGGCTTTGACCGGATCGACATCGTCCAGCACTAAAGCGGCACTTTTACCGCCTAATTCCAGCTGAGCCCGCACCATACGTTTCATCGCCGTGGCGCCAATATGAATACCGGTTTGGGTTGAACCTGTCAGTGCTATGCAGTTCACGTCCGGGTGTTCCACCAGAGGTGCGCCACATTCAACACCAAAACCGGTCACCACACTGACCGCATCGGCCGGTACTCCGGCTTCCAGCAATATTTTGGCAAATTCAATGGCGATGACCGGGGTTTGCTCTGAGGGTTTAATCACCACGCTGTTACCAGCCGCCAGCGGAAAAGCGGCCATTTTGGTCAGCAGCGACAGCGGCGCGTTGTAAGGTGAGACCACAGCCACTACACCAACAGGATGGCGAAACACCATAGACAGCCGCTCTGGGTTGTCATTCGGAAAAGTATCACCGTATAAACGCCGTGCTTCGCCCGCCGCTGTGCGCAGTAAATCCACAGTGTAATTAATTTCAAAAGTCGCTTTGGTGATGGCGGAGCCACTTTCGTCGATCAGAATATCCAGCAGCCGGGTTTTGCCTTCTGCGGCCACTATGTCGGCGGCTTTCAGTAAGGCGGCTTCGCGTTGCCTGGGGGCCAGCGATGACCAGATTTTAAAGCCATTGCGCGCTGTTTTGACTGCCAGCTCGACATCCGGCTGGCTGGCTTGTGCAGCGCGGGCAAACAGCTGCTCAGTTTCAGGCGCCAGCACATCGAAATACAGGCCAGTCTGAGGTTTTACATCCAGGCCGCCAATGAAAAGTTCTGTCTGTTTGATCATGGATACTCTCTTTTTTTCACATCGCCGGTGAGCTGGCTGCGGCGTTTCAGGCCACGCCTATCACCCGGGTGCCACGGAAAAACTCAAAGGTTTCTTTGGTGCCTTCATCGCCGAGGCCACTTTTGCCCCAAGCGGCACGGGGCAAATCAGCACGCAAAGCAAACAGCGACACACCGTTAATTTTGATCACACCAGCGCGTAAGGTGCGGGCCATTTGCCAGGCGGATTTTTCTTCGCCAAAGACATAAGCGGCCAGACCATAAGCAGTTTGGTTGGCCAGTTGGGTCGCTTGTTCAGGGGTGTCGAAACTATGCACTGTGGCGACTGGGCCAAAAATCTCTTCCAGACACTGCTCACCGCTCAGGCCTGTGATCAACGTGGGTGCCATAAACCAGCCGTTCAGCCCGGCAGAAATGGGAGTAGGGCAAATAAGTGTTGCGCCCAGTTCAGCGTATTCAGTCATACGTTGCTGCACATGCTGCCAATGGCCCTGATGCACTAAAGGCCCCATCTGGCTGCTGGCGTCTGTGGAGGCGCCAATCTTGAGTTTGGCCAGCCGCTGTTTAACTTTATCCAGCAAGCTGGCTTCAACAGAGCTGTGCACAATAAGGCGGCCAAGCGCCCGGCACCACTGGCCGTTTAAGGTGATGAGGCCTGTGATAATGCCATCGGCGGCGGCGTCCAGATCGGCACTTTCCAGCACCACCAGGGCATTATTGCCACCCAGTTCCAACTGGGCAGGTTTAATATGCGCACCACAAACTCCACCCACAGCAGCACCACCCATGGCGCCGCCGGTAAAGGAAACCGCAGCAACACGATCATCTGCACACAAAGAGGACCCTACAATTCCATCGCCATGTAACAGCTGAAAAGTGCCGTGCGGTAAGTCGGCATCGACAATAGCCTGAGCTATGGCCTGAGCTGAACCTGCCGCCCATTCCGACGGTTTGAAGATCAAAGGGCAGCCTGCCGCCAGCGCACTGGCAATTTTATGGCAGGCAATACCGGAAGGCGCATTCCAGGGCGCAATAATGGCAGCAACGCCGAGCGGCAGCCGTTCCAGGACAATGCGGTTTTGGCTTTGGCCTTCAAACTCTTGTTCGGCAGGTAAAGCGCGCAGCAGTTGGGCGGCATTGCTAAACGCCATAGCGCAGACTGCGGCAAATTGTCTGGTCAGGCTTTGCACTACACCGGTTTGTACTGAGTCACACCACTCAATGTGGCTGGCGTGCTGGCCAATATTCTGAGCAATTTTATCCAGATAAGCAGCGCGCTCTGCGTAACTTAATGTCGACCAGCGGCCGCTGGCAAAAGCCAGACTGGCGCTGTGCATGGCGGTATTGATTTGTGCGCCTGAGCTGCTGTATTGCCAGCCAATTTGCTCGCCGGTATTGGCATTGTGCAAAGGCCGCAGCAGGTTCAGTTCAGGCTGCTGCCACTGGCCGTTGATATAGTTTTGTGGTTGCGGTAACTGGTTCATTTTTTGTTTGCTGCCTTAACGCTTTACGCCAAATTGAGACTGCTCAGCACCTTCCACTTCCATTTGCGCAGCCATCAGGCGGCCGCGTTCAGCCGGGAAAGCCTGCACCAACGCCATTGCCATTTCACGTAAACCGTGTGCACTGGGGTTAGAAAAGCCTGTGCCTGTGGTGCCTGTGCATTTCAGTGCATTCACGGCCAGACTAAAACCGGCTTCAGCCACTACGCCTTTGCATAAGCGCCAGCGCTTCACCACTTCTTGTTTGGGTAAAATTTCTGGTTCGGCGGTTTCCAGTTCCAGCTGACGGCGTAACCACAAAGTGGCGGTTTCTAACTCGCACATCATTTGGCCTATCAATTGCTGGTGCATTGGCGAGCTGGCGATGGATTTATCGGAGTCGCCAAACTTGCTGCTGGTCAGGGTCTGCAGTGTCTGCTGGTAAATAGACCAGGCCTGACCTAAATACACGGCTATGCTGGCGAGCTGATTGCCAACAAAGCTGCCACGGCTCATTTGCATACAGCGCACAAAAGCACCGGGAATGGTTAACGCATCGTCGTCCGCCACAAAAACATCTTTTAAAATCAGGCCATGAGTGGCCGAGCCGCGCATGCCAATGGCGTCCCATTTTTGCCGTTCGCTGACACCCTTTGCGTCTTTCTCGACAAAAAAGGTGGTGAGGCCGCTGGCATCTTCATAGCCTTCCAGACTGGCGGTCACCAGATATTGATCGGCAATGCCGGTGGCACAGCCAAAAGCTTTGACCCCGTTTAACAGGTAGCCGCCTTCGACTTTTTTCGCTTTGGTGGATATGGTGATGGCGGCTTTTTCTGACTTCACTGATTCGCTGGCAAAGTTCGCCAGCCATTTACCATCCTTGCCCATAGTGGTCAGCACTTTTTCAGCAAAGGCTTTGACCTGTGGTGCTTCGTCTTCGGTAAATAAACCTGCCTCTAAAGCTTCCAGCGCTAACAAACCCCTGGATGCCGAAGAGCAATGGAAAAAGAAGCAAAGCGCGGTGGAGGGGCAGGCAGTGCCCAAGGCAAAAGTCGCAGCCGCCATATCACGCAAACCACCGCCCAGACCACCGTATTGTTCCGGGATAATAAGCCCAAGCAAACCGGCGTCACTGAAGGTTTTGACATGTGGCAGATGAAACTCTCCATTGCGGTCTACCTGCGCAGCCGCCTCTTTGATCAGCGGAAGTATGTTCTCAACGCGCTGCGCTCTGGCCTTTTCTGCTGCTGTCATGTTTTCAACAAAATGTTCGGCTGTTAATTTCATCGGACTTCCCTTCGTCTGCTGCTTGCTCGTTCGTCTTGGGTGCTGGAGCTCTGTTGTGTGTATTGGTTATTCACCACGCAGAATGGCGCGCAGCTGTTCGCTGTCTGGCGTGCCAATCAGGCCTTCAATGCGCTGCCACACCGGGTCAATCTCCGGGCTGAAAATAGCGGCGCGGTTGGCTTTGTCCCTTGCCGCCAGTTCAGCTGCAGACACAGGGCTGTCGACACCTTTGTCGACTAGGTCATACCAATAGTCCCGATAAGCTGCGACATGGCTGAACAGGGTTTTAAAGGCGGGTTCTGTGGCGCGGTGCACCAGCATCCAGGGCGACATAATGGCGCGCTGGCGTGGTGAAATATGAGCGTGTTCTATGCCTTCTATGGCTTCGGCGGCGTTAAATAGGTCGGTTAAGGGCCAGAACACCTGATTCAGGTAGTGGGTGTGAGCACCTAAATCGACCCGTGGTGTTAAATCCAGGTGGAAGGCAAAATGTTCACCTGCTTTGACCGAGTCGAGCGTAAAGTGCGGCACTGCGCTGTCCGCTGGCATAAAGCCGTACAGCATGTGGGAGTCCAGCTGAATTTGGGGCACCACTATGGAGCAGGTCACCAGCTTGGCCAGCGGGCCACCTTCAAAAATTCGTACTTTGCCGACCGCACCCTGCGCCATAGGCAGATGGCTGACTAAGGTCATAAAAGGGCCGCCGTCGCTGGCCAGTACTTCGTGCATGCCATATTTGGCGACTATGTTGTCGACAGTGCTGTCGGATAACTGTTGAGCTAAAGACAATTCAGTAGTTTGTGACATGGTTTTTCTCTGTGTTTTTGTCTGAGTCGTGGTCTGAACCTGCAGGGGCTTACAGCATGGCCTGCATGAGTTTCCATGGACGATTTTTAATTAAATCAGTGTTTTGTGAACACACTTTATTATGAGCGGCACGAGGATGCACAGTAGCGCTGGTGACATAATGCCCTGCCTGACCACTGACCTGAACCCCGGCACTGAGCAGGCCGTCAAACTGACGCTGTTGCCATGGCGTCATAATGGTGAATTCTGTTTGCAGTACGCAGATCAGATTGTGCTGGGGCAGGGTGCTGGCTGACACCAGATTGACACGGTTTTCTGAGGCGCGTTCCAGCAAACCGGTTTTGCATTGCCAGCTTTCCTGCTGACGCACAGGGGCCAGCACCACTTCACAGCCTTGCATGGCGATCAGACGGAAACTTTCCGGATAAATGGCGTCATCTTCCAGCACAAGCGCCAGTTTGCCGTGAATGCTGTCATAGACTGCAAATTGGTCGGTTAAGGCCGACCAGGCAAAACGCTGCGAAAAATGCACCTGAGCCTGGATCAGTTCTAAACCTTTGTGGCTAATCAGCACAGCACAATGCGCCAGTTTGTCACCATGCTGGCGCACTATGCTGGTGGCGACGTATTGATCCGGCGCGCAGGCGGCAGTGAGACTGGCTACCACCTGTTCACTCATCGCCACTTGCTGTTCAGCGTAGTGGGTGCCAGCCAGCCAGAATAATTCGGGTAAACAAATCAGCTTATGCTGAGGATTGGCTTGTACGGCTGAAACTGCTTCGGCCAAAGCCTCAGTGCCTTTGGCGGCAATGCTGATAGCGGCAACGGATAAATCCAAAGCGCCGGTAAATTCGGGTAAAGGCTGCTCAGCCGGGTTTTCGCCCAAAGCCTGATACAGCTGTGGGCGGCGTTGTTTAAAGATGTCGGTGCCGTCCGGCCTGGTTTTGTGATCCGCAAGGGACGGGTCTATATCGGCCCAAATCACTTCTTCGCCTTTGCCGGCTAGTGCCAGCACAGTGCCGTCTGGCGCCACTATCTGGCTGTCTCCTGCGCCATTAAGGAAATGCAGCGGAATACTGGTGGCTTCCGATACTGGCACTAACAAAGCTTCCGGGATCAGCGGGCCCACTTTATTGGCTGCTACTACGAAAACTTTGTTTTCTGCTGCCCGCACCGGGATATGCAAATCACCTTCATCCAACGCAAAGGAGTTTAAGCTGTTGCAGAGAATTTGTGCGCCGCGAAGGGCCAATCCTCTTGGGGTTTCGTTGATCACACCATCCATGCAGGAGTACATGGCGAGTTTGCCAATAGCGGTGTCGATCACAGGCCCGACAGTGTCGGCAGGGTCGAGAAAATCATTTTCATGCCCGACCAGCACTTGCTTGTTGTTTTGCGCCAACAACTCGCCCTGCGGCGAAATCAGTAAGCTGGTGCCGGTGCAGTGCAGCTCGCCACGCTCAGGGCGCTTTACTGTGGCATTCAATACCAGATAAGCCCTGGATTCGGCCGCTGCGGCTTTGATGCTGTTGATAAAGTCACCATCCAGACTAACAGCCACTTCATAACAGTGGGCCTGATTGTCATACCAGGAGTTGTGATTCACAAATTCCGGCAACACGATGAGATCAGGTGAACATAAAGCGGCTTGTTTGATCATGCGCAGGCAGGTCGCTAAATTGTCCTGCACGTTATTAGTCACAGCAAATTGGGCAGCAGCAACACGGATCATGGATATTCCTTTTTAACTTTGTTGGTCATAGCATCTGTTGTATTTGGTCTTGCGTTGATGCAGCCATGACATAAAATCACTCTACTTTGAATTAATTGATATATCAATATAACATGCGCTAAGCTGAGTGAGAAAATTTACTCAGGGCAGGAGAACCTATGACGGACGAGTTTGAATACAGCATGGCGTTGGCCTTGTTTGATTTTGTGCCAGTGCTGCTATCCAGCGCGGGTTTACTTTATCTGGCGAGGACTTTGGGCCTGATTAACCCGGCCATCAAATGGCAGGCTTTGGCTTCGGCTGTACTTATTATTGCCGGTGGTTTTTGCAAGGTGTTCTGGAAATTCCTGATCGCCGCCACAGATGTGCATTACCCGGTACTGAATAATATGTTTTTTATTTTGCTGGCCCCTGGTTTTACCTTGCTGACTTACTACTTATGGGCAGCCCGGGCTTTTTATCAACAGCGTGTAGTGTCGCGTTCAGCCATCGCCTGGCCCTGGTTGATTATTGCAGTTTTTGCCGTGGTGGCCGGTTATCTGGCGCTGACTTTTCCTGAACAGCGCAGATGGTTCTTAGCCTTGCTGGTGCTGGTGACAGTGTCCAATGTGGTCTTTATCTGGCACGCGGTACGGCATAGCCTGCAACTGAAACTTCGCGGCAGCGCCTGGTTATTTGTGCTGAATTTAGTCGGGGTTTTTGTGCTGGCCGGCCTGGCCCGCGCCGGACATCAGCATGAAGCCGTGCAGTGGGTGGAGCAAATACTCAATGCCTTTACTCAGGGGGCGCTGTTAGCCGCGGCCTGGATGCTGTATCAAACCCATCGTCAGGTGCCATCGCAGGCCCCTCGTTTTAGCCACAGTGCACAGTTATAGGAAGCAGCATGTCAGAGTCAGTGATCGAAAAAAAATACTTAGGCATCCGGGTCAACGATGGCGTCACCGGCTGGCATATGTCGACCTTCTACCTCACCTGCGTCGCCACCATTTTACTCGGCACTTTTATTAATGCCTTTCAGCCATTTTTGTTTAACGAAATTATGCATATTCCAACCGACGCCCAAGGTGTGGTCAGCGGCAAGCTGAACTTCTGGGGCGAAATGGCCATTATTGGTTCGGTCGGGGTGTGGGGCGCTTTATCGGACAAACTGGGCCGCCGCTTAATTATGGTGCTGGGCTTTTTGCTGGTGGCTGTCGCCATGTACCTCTACCCACATGCCCAAAGCGTCAATGAGCTGATTATCTACCGGGTGATTTATGGCCTGGGTATCGCATCAGCCACCTGCATGATTGTGACCTTACTGGCTGATTACGCCAAAGACATTAACCGTGGCAAAGCGGCCGGGTTGCAGGGGGTGTGCAACGGTGTCGGCGCCGTCATTGCGCTGTTTGTGTTGCTACGCTTACCAGCCATTTTTCAGCAGCAGGGCATGTCGGCTGTTCAGGCCGGTACCCAAACCTATCTGATTGTGGCAGGTTTTTCAGTGGCGGTTGGATTGTTGTCAGTGCGTGGCTTAAAGGCGCATCAGCCGGCAGAACAAACCCATAAACAAAGCATTTGGTCTTTGATGGTGGACGGCGTCAAAGCCGCCCGTGAACCAGGCATAGCTTTGGCTTATGGCGCGGCATTTGTGTCACGGGCCAACCTGACTATTGTCGGCGCCTTTATGACCTTGTGGTTGTCGCATTACGGCACTGAACAGGCTGGCATGTCGGGCGCTGAGGCGCTGAAAAAAGCCGGCATTATTGTGGCGATAGCCCAGAGTGTGGCACTGTTTGGCGCGCCGCTGTTTGGTATTCTCACCGACAAACTGAATCGGGTGACGGCGCTGCTGATTGCGCTTTTTATCACCTTTGTTGGTTATTGCAGCACTTACCTGATTTCCGACCCTTTTGGCTCAGGC
>NZ_JBBIQL010000006.1:144176-168905 GCF_037442345.1 Rheinheimera sp.
TAAACCATGAAGCATTGCAAGCGGTTCCTTTTCTGGGTGGTGCTGGTGGTCGTGGTGCTGATTGGCTTAAGTGAAATTGGCGCCATTATTACTTCAGGTGTCCTGATTTCCCAGCAAACTCCGGCGCAAAACCGTGGAGCAGTGATCGGCATTTTTAACCTGTGCGGCGCCATCGGCATTCTGGTATCCAGTGTGGCAGGCGGTTATTTATACGACCACTGGGATCAGTCCGGCCCCTTTGTGTTTGTCGGCTGTTGTGGTTTGCTGGTGTTTATCTGGGGTCTGCTGGTGAAAAACAAGATAGTGCCGTTGAATCAGTAAGCTGGATGACACTCAGCTCAGAAGACTGAGCTGAGTGAAGTGGTACTAATCAATAGCCGTCAGTTTCAGCTGCTGCACTACAGGCTGATCAGCCAGCTGAAATAAGGCGTCTTTATAGTCCGGTGGGCCCATGCTGCCTTTGGCATTGTTGGAGGTAGCGACCGGCTCTTTTGGAATACCTATCCAGTTGCTTTTCAGCTCGGAGTTGTTGTCCAGATCCTGGAACAGGGAGATGGCGTAGTCACCGGCGGGCAGTTCCAGGCTGAGTTGGACGCTGGCGTCTTTCACCTGGCCTTGCAGCGGGAAACTTTGTTGTTTGAAGATTTCATCGGCTTTGTCAGACAGCCAGTGTTTTTTGTTGTCGTAAACCCGTACCACCAACTGGCCTTGTTCGGATTTCACCCCGGACAAGCTGATGGTCAGGTTTTGTGCTGACGCAGCGCCCGCCACAAGAGTGGTGGCGAGCAGGCAGATGGCTGGCAGACTGGCGATTTTTACGGTCATAGCACTTCCCTGGTAAAACATTAAATGGCCGCAAGACTGCAGAATGCCAGCGCTGCGGGGTTATTTCATCGAAAATTCCATCTCAAACTGGTACTGATCCGGGCGGTACACCGCATACATATGATCAAAGAGTTCGCCGTTTTTGTCGTACATAGAGCGGTCCAGTACCAACAGCGGTTTGCCGGTTGGAATACCCAGATGCATAGCGGTATCTACATTCGAAAGTGTGGCGGTCACCGACTGTTTCACTTTACCTAAATGCAGTTCAATACCGGCCATACGGAAGATATCCATCCGTGACATTTTCAGCAGGTTCTCTTCGCTGTACAGATCGCCTATATCGCGGGTCCAACTGCCGTAATAACCAAAAGGAATACCTTCGGACAAACGTACCCGTTGCGACTGGATCAGCTGGGTTTCGCCATCAATGCCAAAGCGCTCCTGAATATCCAGTGGCGGAATGGTTTTGCGGAACATCAATGACTGCACCTGGGTTTCGCGGCCCATAATGGCCAGGCTTTCCAGCAACCCTGAAATAGGCGCATTCAACTGCTCAGCACGGTGCTTGTAGGTGACGTGCGAGCCTTTGCCACGGTGACGGCTGATATAACCTTCTTCCGCCAGCTCGTCCATCGCCCGTTTGGCGGTAATTCTGGACACACCGAACACATCGGACAGCTGATGTTCTGTCGGCATTTTTTCACCGTAAGGAATTTCGCCTAAGTGAATTTTCTCCTTCAGGAATAAATACACCTGATGGTACAGCGGTGTGGGGACATCACTGACTAAAGCGTGTTTTAACCGGGGATCAGCTAACAGTTGTTCAAATGTCATAAGCTCTTGTCTTTTAAGGGTGTTTTTCTCAGTACCATTCAGCATAGTCTGAGTCACCGGGTTTTGTGAAAACGCTTAAAAAATAGCAATTTTCTATGTTATAGAGTTAGAACAATTATAACAAACATTTTACCGCGATTAAACGCAGAGTTTGACGGCTCAGCATTGTTTAACTACTGCTGCTGATGGCTTTGCAACACGTTAAGGCGAGCGCTGCCGGCTGATCGCGTTTCACTTTGGCCTTACTTATCAGATGCTTGTGGATCCTGCATAAATTATGTAGCCTTACTTTTCTTTAAATGATATATCATTAGTTCAAATAATGCAATTTATCTGAGTTTCAGCATCCCGCAGCTTTGCTGCGCAATGACTTAAGGACTGGCCATGCATAACTACCAAATAGCCCGCCGCGCTCAAATTGGCGTGATTATTCCCTCCACCAACACAGGCGTGGAGTATGACCTGCAGAAGTTACGTATTGATGGTGTCACCTGGCACCCGTCACGTTTTTTTATTGAGCTGCGTAACTGGGCGGATGAAGTGGCAAAAACCGGCGAATCTGACAACCAGGTGTTTGAGCGTTTTCTGGAAATTATGCGTGGAGAGATCCCTTATTCCATCCGCAACGTACTGAGTGCCAAGGTGAACCACATTATGCTCGGCATGTCGGCCGAGACCTTTTGGGGTGGGCTGGAAGGTAATATTGCCTTTGAGCGCGACATCAAAGATCAGATCGGCGATTTGGGTTTAACCACTGGTGCTGGCGCCACCAAAGACGCACTGGAAAGGTTCGGCTGTAAGAAGATCTCGGTGATTACGCCGTACCCACAAGTGGGTGATGAAAACGTGATCCGCTTTTTCAGCGACATCGGCTTTGAAGTGCATAAGGTCAAAGGCCTGAACCGGCCTTCTGCCACGGCGATAGCGGAAACGTCGATTAAACAGGTGATTGACGCGATTTATGAAGTAGACGCCGATGATGTGGACTGCATTATTCAGTGTGGCACCAATTTATCGACTGTGGATATTTTCCCCAGCTTTGAACATATTCTGGGCAAACCTATGTTGCCTATTAATACCTGCACAGTCTGGCATGCGCTGCGCGCCTGTGGTGTGAATGACAGAATTACCGGGATGGGGCGCCTGCTGGAAGAGTTCTAATTATACCCGTCGTCCTTGACGCTGCGGCTTTGTTGACGGCGCCACGTCGCAATTTCAACTGACCAGGCTAGAGCAGCTGGCCGATCATCAGGAGAGCTTATGCGTTTTAGTTTACCGCTGGGAATTATGGCCTGTCTGGCTCTTACTGGACTGATCTGGCTGCTGGGTCCTTACAGTGCGCATATTAACTTTGCGCCCGATCAGGGTGCTTTGTGGTATTACTGGCAACGACCGGACCCGGACTTCTGGAGCCGGCTTAGTGTCTGGGGTTTGTATACCGGCCATCAGCTGGCGATCTGGTGGCTGATTTACAGTGCCAAAAGCCGGTATTCAGAGCGCAGCCAGGACAGTAAAGCCGGTAGTTCTGTGTATCAGTCCTTTGGACTGCATACAGTGAATCTGTATGCGCTTGGCGTGAACCTGCTGTTTATTCTGCTGCATATAGGCCAGACCAAGCTGTTTTATGACGGTCTGGCGCAGGATGTCAGTAATATGAGTGCCCAATTTTCAGTGATTATTCTGCTGGTGATGGTGTTGCTGCTGGAGCATAAACGCCGGGGTTTGTTCTTTGGCAAAAAGCTGCCCGGCGCCGACCAAAGCTATGGCTGGGTTAAGCGTTACCATGGTTATTACTTTGCCTGGGCCATCATTTACACTTTTTGGTTTCACCCGATAGAAACCACACTCGGCCACTTGTTGGGCAACTTCTATATCTTCCTGTTGTTGCTGCAGGGCAGTTTGTTTTACACCAGGTTTCATCGCAATAAATACTGGACTGTGCTGCTGGAAACCTTTGTGCTGTTGCACGGTGCCATGGTGGCTTATGCCTCTGTGCATGGTGAATCGGCTGCTATGTTTGCTTTTGGTTTTGCGGTGATGTTTTTTGTCACACAGATTTATGGGCTGGGGTTCAGTCAGCGGCTGATCCGCGTGCTCAGTGCCTTATTTGTGGTGGTGGTTCTGCTGTATTACCAAAGTGATTGGTTCAGAGCGCTGGAAATCTTTCGTATTCCTTTGGTGCTGTATTTGGGCGTCGGGCTTTTTGTTGGCCTTCATCTGCTGGGCAAAACCAGTCGCCGCTTTTTCTTCAAACCGCTGCCGCCACGCTAAGTTGCGCTGCGTCTGTATTTTTCAAAAACAGTGACTTTCGGGTGACTTCAGATCGGCTGGCTTCCTGCCGCCCGTCAGACAATACTTGCTGAAAAAATCCAAATGATATAAAGTTATATCATTGTGTTCAAAAGCTGATTAACCCTTGGATCCAAACCATGAATAAACCTTTAGCAGGCATCCGGATTATTGACCTGACTCATATGTTATCCGGGCCTTATGGCGCGATGATTTTGTCAGATATGGGAGCCGACACTATTAAAGTGGAGCCGTTGCAGGGCGAAGGCACCCGCAAACTGCTGGCGACGGATCCAAAAAACTCGCTGGATGGTTTTGGTGCTTATTACATTACGCTGAACCGTAATAAACGCTCTGTCGCCATCGATCTGAAAACCGAAGAAGGCAAGCAGGTGTTCTACAAATTGGTGCAGCAAGCGGATGTGGTGATCAGCAATTTTGGCCCAGGGGTACCGGAGCGTTTAGGTATTGATTACGACACACTGAGCCAACACAACTCACGCATTATTACCTGCACCATTACCGGCTTTGGTTCGCAGGGCCCCGCGGCGAACAGGCCTGCTTTTGACCAGGTGGCACAGGCCTTTGGTGGGGGTATGTCCATTACCGGCACTGATGCCAACCAGCCTATCCGTGCCGGTATTCCTATTGGGGATTTAGGCGGCGGTATGTTCAGTGTCATGGGTATTCTGGGCGCTATTATTGAGCGGCAAAGCAGCGGCAAAGGCCAACATGTGGATATTTCGATGCTCGACTGTCAGATTTCCATGCTGAACTACATGGCTACTATGCACTTTTTGTCGGGTGAAGACCCATACCCTATTGGCAACGCTCACTTTGTGCATGTGCCGTACAACAGTTACAAAACCAGAGACGGCCACATTATTCTGGCGGTGATCACCGACAACTTCTGGCAGAACCTGAAAAAGGTAGTGAAAGTGCAGGAGTTTGAACAGGAAAAGTACGACACCCAACCCGGCCGGTTTGCCGACAAAGCCTTTATCGACGCCACGCTGAACAGCATTCTGGCGACTAACACCAATGCCCATTGGATCCGCATGCTGGAAGAAGCCCGAATTCCCTGTGCACCGGTGAACAAATTCAGTGAGGCGTTAAACGACTCGCAGGTACGGCACCGCAATATGGTGGTCGATTTACATCACCCGGACGGTAAGAAAACCCAGGGGCCGGGCCACCCGATCAAAATGTCCCGTACCAGTGAAGAAAGTTTTTCGGCTGCCCCTCATATAGGCCAGCACACCGATGAGGTGCTGTCTGCACTGCTGCACTTCTCTGCAGATGAAATCAGTGAGTTAAAGCGCAAAGGTATTGTGGCCTGAACGGGGGAGATAAGCATGAGCGAATTTGTCCGGATTAACGATGTAGGCCCACGGGATGGCTTGCAAAATCAGGCGAGGCTGTTAACTCCAGAGCAGCGGATCCAGCTGATCCATGGCCTGATTGACGCCGGCTTGCCGTCCATTGAAGTGGGCAGCTTTGTTTCCCCCAAAGCTGTACCTGCTATGGCGGGTGCTGACCAGATTGTGCACAGTCTGAATCAGGCCGGGCTGAATCAACGGGCTTACCTGCAGTCGCTGGTGCCAAATCAAAAAGGCTATGAACTGGCCAAAGCAGCCGGGGCCGAAGCCGTGTTGCTGGTGGTCTGTGCCTCTGAAACCATGAACCAGAGAAACGTCCGTATGGGCATTCAGGATGGCCTGGCGCAGGCACGCGAGATGATCCAGCAGGCCAAAGCCGATGCCATCGATGTACTGGCCTGTATCGCTGTGGCCTGGGAATGTCCCTTTGAAGGCAAAACCGACCCTGAAGTGGTGCTGGATATGGCGGCCCAGTTGTGTAGTTTTGGCGCTGATGAGCTGGTGATCGCCGACACCATTGGGGCTGCAACTCCCAAAGCGGTGCACAGCCTGATGCGGCAGCTGAACGCCCAGCAGCCAGAGCAGCTATTGGCCTGCCATTTTCATGATACCCGCGCTATGGGGCTGGCGAATGTGTATGCGGCTTTGGAAGCGGGCATCCGGCGTTTTGATGCCTCAGTTGGCGGTTTGGGTGGTTGCCCTTTTGCGCCCGGTGCCACCGGTAATATTGCCACCGAAGATGTGGTGATGATGCTGCAGCAGATGGGCTTTGAGACCGGTATAGAGTTGGAAAAATTAATGGCCGTGGGTCAGTTGGCCGGTGAGATGACAGGCACCGCAACGGGAGGCCGCGCCCATCAATGGCGCAGTTTACAGCTGCAAAAATCCAGACTCTGAGGTGTGGCTGAGCCTCGGTTTTTCCCGGCATTAACCTAACAAGACGAAGACTGATTATGAGTGGACAAACCCTGTACGACAAAATCTGGCAATCACATCTGGTCTCTGGAGATGACGAAGCGGCGCTTATTTATATCGACCGTCATATTATCCATGAAGTGACTTCAGCTCAGGCCTTTGAAGGACTGAAACTGGCGGGCCGTCCTGTCTGGCGCAGCAATTCTGTGCTGGCGACGCCGGACCATCAGGTACCAACCACGGACAGGGAAAAAGGCACAGCAGGCTTTACCGACAAGCTGGCTTTATTGCAGGTGACCACACTGGACAACAACTGCGATGAACATCAGATCGCTTATTTTCAGTTGCAGGACCCACGTCAGGGCATAGTGCATGTGGTGGGGCCAGAACAAGGTGCTTCATTGCCCGGCATGACTATTGTTTGTGGTGATTCCCATACCTCCACCCATGGCGCTTTTGCGGCGCTGGCACAGGGTATTGGCACCTCAGAGGTGGAGCATGTGCTGGCCACTCAGTGCCTGGTGCAAAAAAAATGCAAAAACCTGCGGGTGCGGGTGGAAGGCCAGTTGCAGTTTGGTATCACGGCTAAAGATATGATTTTGCATATTATTGCGCTGTTAGGCACAGCAGGCGGCACAGGCTATGCGATTGAATACGCAGGATCAGCCATTCGCAGTTTATCGATGGAAGGCCGGTTGACGGTATGCAATATGACCATAGAAGCAGGGGCGGCTATTGGCATCATTGCTTACGATCAGGTCACAGAAGACTATCTGCGTGACCGCCCTTATGCGCCCAAAGGCGAGCTGTGGGAACAGGCGGTGTTGTACTGGCGCACCCTGGTCAGCGACAGCGATGCCAAATTTGATAAAGAGCTGGTGATCCGGGCTGAAGATATTCAGCCGCAGGTGACCTGGGGCACCAAGCCGGATCAGGTGGTGCCAGTGACCGCGGCGGTGCCTTCACTGACTGCGGCCAAAGATGCAGTGCAACGTGCCGACTGGCAAAGGGCATTGCAGTATATGGCGCTGGAGGAAGGCGAATCCTTAACGGATCTGAAGCTGGATCAGGTGTTTATCGGCTCCTGCACCAATGGCCGTATTGAAGATATCCGTGCTGTCGCCAAAGTGGTTAAAGGCAAACAAGTGGCGCCAACCGTTAAACGTGCCATGGTGGTGCCGGGATCCGGCCTGGTGAAGCAACAGGCTGAAGCCGAAGGGCTGGATAAAATCATCAGTGCCGCCGGGCTGGAATGGCGGTATGCCGGTTGTTCTATGTGCAATGCGATGAACCCGGATTCTTTGGCCAGCGGCGAGCGTTGTGCATCCACCTCGAATCGTAATTTCGAAGGCCGGCAGGGCCAGGGTGGACGTACCCATCTGGTTTCACCTGCGATGGCGGCAGCAGCGGCTATTGCCGGTCATTTTGTCGATATCCGTCAGGTTGAGCTGGCGCAGCTGGAAGGGGAGTTGTAATGGCGGCTTTTATCACTCATCAGGGGCTGGTGGCGCCTATGGACAGAGCCAACGTTGATACCGACGCCATAATGCCCAAGCAGTACCTGAAATGTATTTTCAAAACCGGCTACGGTGGCTGGGCCTTTGATGACTGGCGTTATCTGGACGCCGGTGATGTGGATACGGACGTCAGCAGCAGGCGGCTGAACCCGGAGTTTGAGCTGAATAACCCGGCTTATCAGGGCGCCAGTATTTTATTGGCCCGGGAGAATTTTGGCTGTGGTTCCAGCCGCGAACATGCGGTCTGGGGCATCCGGGATCTGGGCTTTAAGGTGATTATCGCCAGCAGTTTTGCCGATATTTTTTACAACAATTGTTTTAATAACGGTGTGTTACCTGTGCGGTTACACCCGGAGCAGATTGACTATCTGTTTAGTCTGGCCGGGCAAGGGCTATGGCTTACCGTGGATTTGGCGCAGCAGTTAATTCTGTTACCCAACGGCGAACAGCTGGCGTTTCAGATCGAGCCCAAGCGCCGGGAAAAAATGCTGCAAGGGCTGGATAACATCGCCACCACTTTGCTGCAGCGCCGGGATATTCTGCTGTTTGAAAGCCGACACCAGACCAGTCACCCCTATTACTTTTTAACCTTGAGGTAGCTCTGCGATATAGGGCTTTGGGTTGGTCTGTAACTGGTCCTCCTGTTGGCAGCCAACCCAATTTTTTTGCCTCTTCCCAAACCAGTTTCAGGTAAAGCGTTATGCCAATTTTATTTTTTACTGTGCTGATTGACCTGATAGGTTTTGGCATGGTGATCCCCATTTTGCCTTTTATGGCGCCTCAGTTTGGTGCCAGCCAATTTGATATTGCCATGCTGATTGTGGCTTATTCTGTTTGTGCAGGTCTGGTCGGAGGCTGGTGGGGCAAACTCAGTGACAGGCTGGGCCGCAAGCCAGTGATTATTTTTTGTTTGCTGGTCACGGCTTTGTCTTACCTGCTGTTGGCTTTTGCTACCAGCCTAATGGCGGTTTATGTCGCCCGTATTGTCGCTGGCAGTGTGGCGGGAATTTATGGCGTGGCCTCGGCTATGGTGGCGGATTTATCCACACCAGAGCAACGCGCCAAAAGTATGGGGCTGATAGGCTCTGCTTTTGGGCTGGGTATGGTGGGCGGGCCTTTTTTAGGAGGGGTGCTGGCGGGGGATGCCATTAACTTTTTTCTGCCTTCTATGGTGGCCGCTGCTTTATCTGTGTTGGCCGCTGTGCTGGCGCTGCTGAAATTACCTGAATCTCATGGCCGGGAGCAGCGCCGCGCCCACCGGCTTTGGCGCAAAGAAACCGGCAAAGTGCGTTTTATGCAGTTGCTGAAACAAACCCGCAACAGCTGGCTCATCACCGAGTTTTTATTGCATTCCATGCTGGTGTCCACTGTCACTTATCTGTTCCCGCTCTGGATGGGGGAAAAATGGCAATGGGGGCCAACAGAAGTGGGCATAGTTTTTGGCATTCAGGGCTTAATGATGGCGGTGTTGCAGGCCAAACTGGTGGGGGTGCTGAGCAGTAAATTTGGTGAACTCAATGTACTGACAGGGGCTATGCTGCTGCTGACCGCTGGTTTTATTTTGGCGAGTCTGGCACAGCAGGAACACTGGATGATCCTGAGTTTCTTTTTGTGTATTACCGGTGCCAGCAGCTGCTCGCCTGTGCTGAATGCTTTACTATCGAAACGGACACCGCTGGAATACCGTGGCCGCATGATGGGCAGTGCCAGTGCTATGGGGGCATGGGGCCGGGTGTTTGGGCCTTTGCTGGCCGGTACTTTGTTAACTTTTTCCGGTTTTTCTTTGGCCTGGGCAGCCGGAATTCTGGTGGGCTTATTGTTTTTAAGCTGGCCTTTGTACGAGCGCAAAGGCCAACCGTAGATCAGCTGGCGTCGTATTTTTTCACCTGCTCCAGTAACGGGTCAGCATTAAGCAACTGATTGATTTGATTGAGGTCCAGCATGGGCTGGCTGAACTGACGGGTTTCGCCATGCTGCTTAATATGCTCTAGCAGCGCCTGAGCTGTGGGCACAAAGGCATGCAGCAGCGCCACAGGGTACAGCGCGACCTTGTAGCCCAGTTCCGCCAGTTCAGCCGCGCTGACGACGGGGCTGGCGCCGCCCTCGACCAGGTTATGCACCAGCGGCACTTTGGCGCCAAACTCCTGCGCTATCAGTTGCATCTGCTCAAGGCTTTTTGGCGCTTCGATAAAAAGTAAATCTGCGCCGGCCTCCAGATAACGCCGGGCCCTTTCCATGGCATCGTCAAAACCTGTCACACCCAAGGCGTCGGTACGGGCCACCAGCAGGGTTTGTTCAGTGCTTCTGCTGTCGACAAAGGCGTGAATTTTGCCGACCATCTCATTGCAGCTCACCACATTTTTACCTTTCATATGGCCGCAGCGTTTGGGCATCAGCTGATCTTCCATTTGCATGGCGCTGGCTCCGGCGCGCTCAAATACCCGTACTGTACGCTGGACGTTCAGTGCATTACCAAAGCCAGTGTCAATATCCACAATCAGCGGCAGATCGCTGATTTCACGCATCAGTTGGATGCAGTGGGCCACTTCGCTCATGCCAATCAGACCTATATCCGGTATGCCAAAACGGGAAAAGGCAATACCAGCGCCTGAGACAAAACCCACCTCAAAACCGGCCTGTTCCACCAGCCGGGCTGTCAGGCCGTCAAATAAACCCGGCGCTTTCAGCACACCGGGTTTTGCCAGTGCTGTTTGCAGCCGTTGATTGTGTGTGGTCATAAAGAAGCCGCCTATGCAGGAATACGGGTGTGTTCGGCCAATAAAGAGCCAAAACCACGAATGCGATCCGGAATGCCGTTGCTGCGCAGCGCATGCCAGAAAGTCAGCGCATTAATCGCCAGCACCGGCTTACCAAGCTCCTGTTCCAGCTTGGCCGCCAGCTCAACAAAATATAAATTGGTGCCGGCCTGTAAAATCAGATCCACATCATCGCCATTAACCTGATCCACCAAAGCGCGGGTTTTGGCAAAGTCTTCATGCGCAATCTCCACCGGCCCCGGTGAGCAGTGGCCGGCAATACGCACCACTTCGTAGCCAATGTCGGCCATAAATTTCACCACCTGGTTGTCACCGACCGGCATATAAGGCGAAATCACACCAATACGTTTCACCTTGGGATAACATTTCAGCGCGTCCATAATGGCCTGAGCACCAAAGGTGATGTTGCAGTTGCCTTTGGCCTGGGCTATGTCGTTGTATTTTTTGAATTCGCGGTCAGAGCGGCCTTTGCCATCCCAGAAGGTTTCTGCTGAATAACCAAAAATCACATGGTCGGGCCGGCAGGTCAACGAGTCCAGTAAGCCCTGCTCAGTGGCTGCCCCTATAGCCTGCACCATTTCGACAAACTCCTGCTCATTGGTCACTTTAAAGGGGGGGATCACACAAGCCCGTGTCGCCAGCACCACACCTTCAGGGCACATTTTGTGGTACTCAGTTTCTACTGCTGTGTTGGTCGATGGCACCAGTACAGCGAATTTTTTGCGGTAACCGTAATAATCCAGAGTTTTCATAGGTTTTATTCCTCAGTGAATGGGTTCAGGGTGAATCTTTTATTCGTGTTTTGGCTTTAGTTAACCGACCATTGCCTCTGAATGGCCTGCGCCAGAAAAAACAGCGCAATGACACAGCAGCAGGCCAGTATCAACGGGCTTTGTATGCCAAACAGCAGGTAGATGCTGCCGGTCGAAAAGGTCGCGACAGTGCGTGCTAAAGTGCCAGCGGATGAAAACAGTCCCAGCAGCCGGCCTTTTTGATGGGCAGGTGCTTTTTGCGACACCAGACTTTGGATACAGGTCAGCATTAAACCGCTGGCTGCCGCCTGCATCGACATTGCCAGCAATACCAGAGCGTACAGCTGGTTTGCACCGCTGATAATCATCAGCAGCATGCCTGCGGCGTACAGCCAGCTGCTGAATTTCAGCAGTTGCTGCTCACCAAATTTGCGGGTGAGTTTGCCCACCAGACCCCCTTGCACCGCCGCCAGAGTGAGGCCGGACACCAGCAGCATAGGAGCCAGCCCCTGCGGGCCGCTGATCAGGGCCAGATCTTTGGCCCAGAGTGGGAAAATCGATTCGAATAAGCCAGCGGCCAGATTAAATAACACACCACAGCAAATAATCAGCAGCAGTACCCGCTCTGAGAGCAGGCCTTTTAATGCTGTCCATGGTGAATGCGATGGCGCGGCGCGATTCTTCAGCCGCAGTTCTTTGCTTAAACTTTCTTTCAGGAACAAAGCGATGCCCACAAAGGAAATAAAAGACAAGGCAGCTGAAGTGAGGGCGGGTAGCAGAAAATCAGCAGCGGCAAAATTATCACCGGCCATCAGGCTTCCAAGCGCCGGGCCTATCACAAAACCTAAACCAAAGGCGGCTCCTATCATACCCATGCCTTTGGCTCTGTTGGATTCATCTGTGATATCGGCAATATAAGCCTGCGCTGCAGCGATGTTGCCCGCCATAGCACCGCTGAGTAAACGGGAGAAAGCCACCAGCCACAAGCTGTCGGCAAAGGCCAATAACAGATAACCCAGACAGGCACCACACATACTGAGCATCAGCACAGGCTTACGCCCATACCTGTCACTTAAGCGGCCAAGCAATGGCGCTGAGCAAAACATCGCCAGCGAATACAGCCCCATCAGCAGGGTGGCGGTCTGAGCATTGCCGCCAAGTTGCAGCACGTAATAGGCAAAAATTGGGATCATGATGCCAAAGCCAATCATATCGGCGAGGATCAGCAGAAAAATATTCAGCATAAGAAGTCCTGTGGGTTCAGGGTGGGTATATGGCTCGGATCTGTTTCCAGCTCCACCTGCCAAAACTGCTGTGGGTTTTGTTGCCAGTGATACTTCAGCAACAACCCCTTGTTATCTATCCAGAAGCTGGCGTCATCCTGCGCCTGATAACGCTCTGACAGATAACGGTAGCGCTGTGCCCGATATGGCTGGCCACCCATCTCAATCACTTCCTCTGCTATCAGTGTGCTACTGCGCACTGTTTCAGTTGGTTGTAGCAATGTGGTTCTGTCTGCCGGCTTGTTGATGTCCGGTACCAGAGTCGACAGCGGGCCACTAAGTGCCAGCTGTTGGATCACCTGACCACTGAATACCCGCAGCAGCGGGAAATACAAAAAGGCTTCTGGTTTATGCAACTGGCTGTTGCTCAGGCCTGTGTCATCTGTCCTTAACAGCTGCAACTGCCGTGTCTGCTGACAAAACTGATACAGAGCGCTGATATCGTTGTGGCCTTGTTGTTGCCAACGGATTTCACTGTAAAAATTGCCCGGTACTGACGGGTTTTGTGCACAAAACTGCGGTGATTGTTGTCGCTGCGTCACCAGCAGAGCAGCCTGCAAGTGTTCGATAAAACGGGCGCTCTGAGTCAGGCATTGCCCCTCTGAGTTCTGTGCTTTGATCCAGGGTTCGGTAATAGCCTGCAGTTGACCATTGAGCCGATAGCGGTAACAGCCCTGTTCGGTCAGCTGATAACCAGCGGGCAGGGGGAGGGCCTGAAGTAAACGACTGAATGGATCAGGCATGTTCAATCACTTCAATCAGCTCAACCAGCAGCCCACCTGTGGTGGCAGGATCCAGATACACCATCTTTTTCGCACTGGTTGAGGTTTTGGTCATGGTAATAACCCCGTCCGGTGTGACATGGCCGGGCCGGATGCCATGACTGGCCAGTAACCTCATAGCACCGTCTATATCCTTCACCCGCCAGGCGACATGATTAATACCGGCGCTGCCACTGCTACCCGGAGTCAGCAACAGGTTTTTAAAGTGCTCTGAAATGGGCTGGATCAGCTCAAATTCCATGTCTTTGACTTTAATCAGCGCAAAACGCGCTGGCACATTTTCTGTCTGCTCAAAAGGCGGCAGCACCAGAATATCTGCAGCCGAAACACCGTACAGTCGCTGAAAACCGGCAATGCTGGCTGCCAGGTCGGACACTATATGGCCAACGTGCACAAAGCCAATGATATGGTCGGACAGGATCTGTCTGGTGCTTGTCATTTGTTGTTCCGCTCCGCTTGAACGCAGCATGCGCTGCTTTTTATTTTTGCCATTTGACTAAATGATATATTATTAATACATTATGTCTATCTTGAAGCAAGATCACAATAAAAAGGCTATGCATGAAACTCTTTATTCTTGGTTTGGGCCATGTCGGAAAGGCGCTGGCGAAAAAATTGAAAGCGGATGGTCATCAGGTGGTGGGCAGCACCACAACAGCGGCCAAGGTGGCTGAACTGGAGTCGCTGGTGGATGCTGTGGTGGTACTCAAAGGTGACGAAACCGCCAAAGTTGCAGCTGCTGCAGCGGGTTGCGATGCCATTATCGTCACTGTGGCACCCAATGTCAGAAACACCAGAACCAAAGAAGAACGTGAAGTGCATTACGAACAGGTGCTGGTGCGCAGCTGCGCGAGTGCAGCTTTGGTCTGTACACGGGTGATCTTCTTATCGTCGTTTTCAGTGTATGGCGATGGTGGTGTTGGCACAGCAGCTATTGATGAGCTGACACCAACGGCCAATCATCAGGAACCTTCGTCCAAATACTATCAGCTGGCCGAGCAACAGGTGCTGACGTCCGCTTTGGGCTGCGTGTTGCGTTTCCCTGATATGTATGGCGCTCCGGGTGATTTCAGCTTCCCGCAGCGGGTCAAAATGGCCATTGATTATTTTGGTGGCAAGGCCATTTTCAGCGCTGATGCGCCTTTGTACGCCATTCATTTTGAAGATGTGGTGGACGCTGTGCATCACGTCATTCAGGCGAAGCTTAGCGGCATTTTTAATGTCTGCGACAACGGCCAGGTGCCAGCCAGCAACAAAGCCGTGTTTGACGCTATCTGCGATCAAAACGACTGGCCACGGCTGCAGTTTCTCGACCAAATCAAAGCACCGCTGCGCAAAATTTCTGCGGCAAAAATTTACGCGACCGGCTATCAGGTGAAACACCCGGACCCGAACGCCAGTCTTGTCGCCAGTGCATTGGCCTGAACCGGCAATTAAGGAGCAGGCAGATGACACGAATAGTAATTACCGGCAGCACCAAAGGCATCGGCAAAGGCCTTGCCGCTGAGTTTGCCCGATTAGGACATAAGGTGGTGATCAGCGGCCGGCGGCAGGATGACGTGGATGCCACTTTGGCTGAACTGGGTTATCCGTCCGATCAGCTGACAGGGCTTGCCTGTGACAGCGTTGACAAAACGCAAGTGGAAGCCTTGTGGCAATTCGCTTGTGAGCAGTTTGAGGGCGTGGATATCTGGATCAATAACGCAGGTTTAGCCAGAACGGTCTGGCCTATCCTCGACACCCCGGATAGCGAGGTGGTGCAGATGGTGCAGACCAATATTATCGGCACCATCAATGGCTGCAAAGTAGCGGCCAGTGGCATGAAAAAAGCTGCCAGCCAGGGTTTTGCCACAGAACCACAGAAAATTTTCAATATGCTGGGCGGTGGCAGTGACGGCGAATACTTTGCCGGTATGGGCGTGTATGGCACCACCAAAAGAGCGCTCGATTACTTCACCACAGCCCTGACAAAAGAGCTGCAGGCTGACCATATTCTGGTCGGCAAAATCCGTCCCGGCATGATTATTACCGAAGGTGTGATCCGCGAAGCTCAGGCAGACATCAACAATTTTGAGAAGCGTCGCAAGTTCGCCAACCTGTTGTGTGATCACGTCGAAACCGTTGCGCCTTATCTGGCTCGTGAAATTCTTGCGCTGAATAAAACCGGCCAGAAAATCCGCTGGCTGACACCACTGAAAATGACAGGCCGCATGCTGTCCGGCCTGGTTCGGCCAACTGCGGATAAATTTAGCCGTTATGGCTTGTAACTCTTTTATCAGGCAACAAAGCAGAGAATGAAGATGTCAGAGATTAAAAATAAAGAAACCAAAACCCTGGATGAATTTTTGGCCGAAAATCCGAATGTGGATGTCAGCCGCTACTGGGAACGTTGCTGGGGCATTTTGACCGCGCTGAAACAGAAGATCACCACAAGATTTCCGCATCTGAGTCAGCACCCTTCGACTTTCGACCGTGAGTACTACACCTCACCCAATGGTGAGTTTGAAGGCTCTTATGCCGCCTGGACAGGTAATGGCGTGGAGTGGCTGGTGAATTCCTGGATAGGCAACCGCAAGGCCAGCATTCTGGATATGAATACCACAGCGTTTTTGGGCCAGGAAACCGACGTCCCCCATCTGGTGATTGTATTTGGCACTGTGCCTAAGCTGTTTTGTTATTGCGACTATACCCCCCGCAAGAACCTGCTGACCGACGTGGCTTATCTGGATAAATACTACGGCCCTGAAGTGAACGACTGGTATATGAAATTGCGGTCACACCCGAATTTCCACTGGTCGGTCAGCCATGGCAACTATATGCGTGCTTTGATCAACCCGGCGACCCAAAGCTTAATGGGTGAGTTAAATGACGAGAACATCAGCATTTTTGAAACCTATCTGCACGAAATGGTCGACCGCTGGCTGGGCTGGTTAGACAAGGCCACGCCTGTGCCTGAAGCGGAGCGGGCTGAACTGCAACGTACCGATCACATTATCCGCGAAATGAGTTACCGCCGTGATCCGATGAACAAACTGGCGGCCAATGTGTTTGGTCAGGCTGAGGTGGAAAAGATGATCGAACTGCGCATGGGCAAAGCGCAAATCGACGCCAACGCCAGCTATTAACGGTTGATACAGGTGCAACAAGGAGGCGACAAATGATGGAGCAGGTGCAATCGGCAGCCGCTAAAAAATTCTTTGGCGTCCAGCTGGTGGATGGTCTGAAGCGCCGTAACTGGCTGACGTATTTGTTTGCGGTGCTGATTTCGTCAGGTTATGCCGGAGCTTTGTCGATATTGCAGCCCGGTCTGCTGCAGGTGATAGGCATTCCTTATACCGAACAGGCCACACTGACAGGCTTATTGGGCGGTCTGCAGGAAGTGGTGTTTATCCTGATGATGGGGCTGTATGGCGTGCTGGCCGATCGGTTTGGCCGGCGGGCTATTTATGTTTTTGGTCTGGCGACCACAGCTCTTGGTTTTGCGCTCTATGGCAGTGCCACTTCGGTGGAACAACTGGTGGCTTACCGTCTTATCGTGGCTTTTGGCTCTGCCGCTATGGTCGGCATGATGGTGACAGTAGTCGCTGACTATTCAGCAGATTGCAGCCGAGGCAAAGCCAATGGCACTCAGGGCGCTATTGCAACCCTAGGGGCTTTTATTCCACCTGCACTGGCCGGTTTACCACAAAGTTTTGTCGCACAGGGTTATAGCGAAGCTGCTGCGCAGCAGGCCACTTTTGCTGTGGCCTCAGCTTTGGGCGTTGTTGCTGCTGTGGTGGCGCTGTTCGGCTTGTCAAAGCAGGTGGGGAAAGTGGTGAGCGCGCAAAAAGAGCCCTTGCTGCGGCTGTTGCGTCAGGGCGCTGTGGCCGCCAAAAAACCAGCCATTGCACTGTCGTACGGCGCCGCCTTTATTTCGCGTGGCGACCTGGCTGTGACCGGCGCTTTTATGGGGCTTTGGCTGGTGCAGTACGGTACCGGCACCCTTGGCTTGTCCGCCAGTGACGCCATGGCACAGCTGGCGATGCCCGCCATTTTGATGGTGGTGTCCGGCGCTTTGGTGGGTTCTGTTCTGACCGGTTACCTGAGTGACAAAGTCAGCCGTGTGACAGCGGTGACCATAGCTTCTGGCCTGGCGGCCTGCGTTTATGGCGCAATGTTTTTTGTCAGCAACCCGACAGTCTCCTGGGTATTCCCGCTGCTGTTTGTCATGGGCATTGCTGAAATCAGTGCTTTTGTGTCCAGCCAGGCCTTGGTTGGCGAACAAGCCCCTGCAGAGCGCAAAGGGGCTGTCATTGGTTTATTTGGCGTGGCCGGTGCCGTGGGCATTCTGGTCGCAACCACAGGCGGCGGCTACCTGTTTGCCCAGCTGTCACCCTCTGCCCCCTTTGTATTGTTTGGGGTACTTAATTTCGTTGTTTTTGTTTGGAGCCTGCTACTGCGCAAGCCCCAGCTCAACTCAACATCCGACTATTCACAGAACACTGTATCTAACCAGGCAAGGTAAACACATGACACAGAGCCAACTTGTAACCAAACCCATGATGACTGAAGAATTCGCCCGCCACCTGGCCAGCGGATTAAAAATGGACACCAGCGAAATCTACCAGCAAGTGCTGAGCCTGCGCGACCGCATTTGGGACTATGTCAGGGCCGAGCTGGCTTTTACCGAAGATTTGGGTTGCCAGGATATTCATGAATTCACCGACTTAGCCGGTAACCCACTGGGCAGGATGCGTAACTTTACTGGCCAGGGCGACAACCCGGTGGACTGGGTGATCCACTCCAATATAGGCTTGCCGGAAAATACCTTTACCAATATTCACCTGACGTTCTGGATGAAAGACAGCACTGACATTCCGCACTTGGGTCTGGCCTTTGGCACTTTACCTGAAGCTTTTTATTACGCTGACCTGATGCCCCGTTATGAGCTGGTGACCCACCCGAATTATGTCGAAAAGTATTACGCACCTATTAACCATCTGGCGCTGGAGCACCTGAAGGCGTTACATGAGGAAGGAGTAAAACCTTTCCATGCCGCTATGCCATTTATTCGGGCCAGCATCAGTCCCTGCGCCATTTGTGGGGTTGGCCCGCTGGCGTTTTTCAAGCAACATGCAGAAGCACAGATCATGGCGTTGGTGAGTTATTGGGTTGGCCTGGTGAAGCAAGCCCGGCTGGACACAGACGCAGAAGCCTGTGCAGAGCGACGCCAGCGTGACTACCAGCAGCGCAAAAACATTGTCTACCTGGACCCGGCCAACCCTATTGCCGAACGTTTGGTGGGCAAAGACGCCGCCGACCGTTTAGTGCGCATTCTGGCGGGTGAAGAGCGTAACGGTCAGCCTTACGCTCAGGTGTAACGGCCTGCCGCTTGTCGGGCTGGTTCAACTGAAGTGGTGGCACAAGACTGAACTTCAGGCGCAACGGGAATAATTGGAGTGCTGGATGTTAAAAAAGATTGTGTTGGGAATTGTGGCACTGCTGGTGCTGACGATCGCGGGCACCTTAGGCTGGATGAGTATTCCTTTTGCTTACCAGCACGAGGCGACTGCAGCGGCGCTGGTCTCGACCGATCAGGTGCGGGTGACACAAGGTGATTTTATCAGCTTTGAACCGGCGCACAGCGTGCCTGGCAAAGGCATTCTATTTTACCCGGGCGGTAAAACCAGCCCCGAGACTTTTGCACCTTTGATGCGGCGTTTTGCCGGGCAGGGTTATCTGGCGGTGATAGTGCCGATGCCATTTAACACGGCTTTTCTGGGCATCGGCAAAGCAGACGAGGTGATTGCCGCTTATCCGGCCATCCGGCATTGGGTGATTGCCGGGCATTCTTTGGGTGGCGTGGCCGCAGCTGAGTATGTAAAAACGGCCGACCCAAGCCGGGTGGAAGGATTATTGCTGCTGGCGTCTTACCCCGGCAGCGACATCAGCCAGCTTGGCATTGCGGTCAAGTCGATTTCAGGTTCAAAAGATTCTCAGTCAACGCCACAGAAAATCAATGACAATAAAGCCAAACTGCCGGCCGCAACTGAGTACGTGGTGATCGAAAACGCCAACCACTGGCAGTTTGGCTCTTTTGCGGCAGAACTCAGCACAGAGCAGGGCTTAATCAGCCCGGCCGGGCAGGCGGAGCAAGTGTTTAACCAAAGCCTGGCGTTTTTACAACGGTTACCCTAAGCCTGCAGAGCGGGCGCAGCAAGCTACGCCCCTACGCAATTACCGATGCCATGCGTAGGGGAGGGTTTTAACCCTCCCGAGCCGGATCAGCCTAAAAGACAAAGCCCCAGACACATCAACCACGACAGCCCAATCACCAATAAAGGCGAGCGGGCGCAGCAAGCTACGCCCCTACGTCATTATCGATGCCATGCGTAGGGGAGGGTTTTAACCCTCCCGGGCCAGAGCAGCCTGCAAGAACGAAGAGTTAACCCTGGTCGGCAAATAAATCGCGTTTATTAAAGCCCGCGGTCATAAAGCGGACAAAGGCTTTGCCGCCGGTTAACCAGGCCACTTTGGCGCCGGTTTTATTGGTGGCCAAAATGCCATCCACCAGCCAGGGCGTGACGGTTTCTACTTTGTCACCCAGGATATTGAAGATCTTCTTCACCTTCTGCCATTCGGCCGATGAGGTGTCATAGTCACCCACTAATAAGTCCGTCACTACAATGCCCGGGCTTAAGGTATTCACCTGCACCGCCGTGCCTTTTACTTCCTTTTGCAGTGATTTATTCAGGTAGGTGACCGCGCGTTTGGTAGCGCCGTAAATCGTCATGCCGGGCTGGGTAGCGTCGTTACTGCCAAAGCCTTCCATATTCCAAACCTGACCATAATTTTGCGCCTTCATACCTTTAAGTGCCACGCTGCTGGCCAGCGCCACACCGCCTAAGTTAGTGGCAATAATGCTGTGGACTGCGGCAGGGTCCTGCTGCTCCAGTGGTTTGCGTGGCAGGCTGATACCGGCGTTGTTAATCCAGATATCCACCCCACCAAAGGCGGAAACTGCATGGTCCCACACGGCCTGCAGCTGCTGGTAACTCGTCACGTCGCAGGCCAGCCCAGTCACCTGGGTTGGGCTGAACATCCGGCCAAATTGGCCGACAACCTCGTCTACCTGGGGTTGTGAGCGGCCGGTAATCACCACTTTGCAGCCTTGTTTTAAAAAGTTTTCCGCCAGCCCTTTGCCAATGCCGCGGGTACTGCCGGTGATGATCACTGTCTTCATGCTGATTGCCCCTGTTTTATCGAAAATCCACCATTCTTTAATTGTTATAACTTTAATACAAATGTAAGCTGGTGAATAGAGTAAATAGCAGCAGGACCAGTGATGACAGCGGTTTTTTCCATTGGCAGTGTAGGCCACACCTTAATGCAGCTTCGGGGCACCTGGCACGACAGCGTGGAGTTGTTTCAGTTAGACGGCACCCCATTGCTGGACGACACCCAGGCTGGCAGTGGCACTCCGGGCCAGTCGCCTTTTGACAACCTGGTGTATATCGATTTTGACGGCCGTTTTTTTAAGATCACCAATGTGCATTTTCGCGGCCGTCCGGCGCTGGCCAAAACCTTTACCGGTGAGCTGAAAGATGGCGTGCTGGTGTTTGACCCTATGGGGCCCGGCAGTTATGAAAACGTTGGTATGTCGGGTGGGCCCGGCATTCTGACCTTTAGCGCCCGCCAGCTAAATCAGGCCACTGATGTGTATATGGAGCCGGATTTTATTATGGTCACAGCACCAGGCCACAGAACCCGGCACACAGTATTGTACCGCAACGGCCAGGCCACCCGCACACTCACCGCCAAAGGCGTACGCTTATCCCCCAGCTGCGACGTGCGGCACCCACTAGACCCCAGAGGGGTGGAAGGGCCAGTGCATGAGGCAAAGTTTGAAGCCAGGATTTGGCAGCATTTGGTGTAAGTTCCGCGCTAGGGGCGCTGCGGCTGTGTTGACCCTGTGAAATATCACGTCATCCATCCGCAGTTGCGCTTGCGCATGACTGCCTGTTTTAACAAAAAGCCAGTTATGCCTAGGTCAGCAAACAGCGGAGTTAACGCCCGCCACAAACGCGAGCAACTTGTTGCGAGTCGAGCGCCCAACGGGCGCGTTTTTGATGGCGCTTGTTATGGGCATTTAGCATCTCTCAGTGCAGGAGTGCTAATCATCAGGGGTACGACACCATCATCGAATGCATGTGGTGAGTTTGGCTCAACCCAAATTGGCCTGTCCCATACGAAGCAAGATGGTATTTCAACGGATCTTCCTTCTGTATCAAAATCTAAAAGCCCTGCTTTAATCACCCAGCAATTTCCTACACTGCCATAAGGGTAGTTGATTACTTTATTAATTCTCAATCGACTCCCTGGCTGAAGTAGTGCAACTTGCTCTGCACCTTTCTCGCGGTGATGAGTCTGACTCTCAACACTAAGAAACAGGTAGTTTGTAGAAAACTTTAGTACCCGTTCTTTATCTGAACCTTTAGCGAGAATTAATTGGCCAACCTCAGTCAACTCATAACATTTATTCATAATACTCTGGCTAAAACTTTTGTTTGAAACATCAACCGAAGCACAACCAGTCAAAACACTAAAAAAGAGTAGGATCATCAATCGCACCTTGGCCTCCCATAACGCTTTGCTTTGGGGCAGACGAAACAGAGCGAAGCGGCGTGTAGGCTGTCCCAGCCGCGTTGCGGCGACAACAGCAATTTGTTAGGAGTTTTATTTCACTCACTAATTACTCATTTCCTTTATTGCTTCATCAAGTAAACTATCGGTTTTCGGACCAACTGTTCCTTTTAGCGATCTTAGCGATTTAATCGCATTACTAGCTTGCTCTTTGTTTAGATAGGGAGACAAACCCTTCATTATTAATGCTAAATTATATCGCCCATTGTCGCTATCGACCTCTTGCCAGTGCGAGAGTGCTAGGTTTAATAGCCTGGGGTCTCCTAGGTCATACAGAAACTCGCCCGCATATATTCTGATAGTCCTATCACTATCCGTAGCGAGGCGGAGCAATTGCTCAAGATCGTCAGGTTGCAGCAGGCCTATTACTTGCGTTCGAAGATCTTTATTTTCGCGCATCATCTCAGTGAGAGATACCACTACACCCAACTTTGTTCTGTAATCAATACCCGGGGAAGAAAGCGCCACCATCAATGGACGCACAACTACTATCCCTTGTTTTGCAATAGCACTTCGTGCAGTTCGACGTTTCGTGGTATCGTCTGACGTAAGAGAGTTAATTAGATCGCTTATTTCGGTACTCGCAGGCTGGGGAGCCTCCAAATTCGCTCCGTCCAAAGCTAATGAACTTTCGCGAATCAACCGCGCTTTTGTATTTGCTACCGCAATATCTGTTGCAGTACTTTCTTTTGAGGTTGATATTTTTGCGGCATCAATAATTGCATCCCTTTCTTCTGTACGAAGGCTGTAAAGGTGATCCAGAAATCCTCTCCACCGGTTTTGTTCCGACTCTTGATCAGATAGATAATAGTAATATTCAGCCAAAATTATCCTATCGTTTAAATTCTTGCTTCTTCCCTCTTGACCGATGGAAGCGAGAAAATCTCTATTAAGAGTGGTGTTCTTTAAATTTGATTCTTTTTCTTGAATCTCTAAGGCTGCCTTTTGTTTCATTGTTTCAATTTGGACTGCAAAATATTCAGTTGCGTACTGTTGAGCGAAGGGAAAAAATGCTGCTGCCAGGCCGACGGCGCCTGTACCTAACGCAATTTTCCAAATACCGGCTCGCTGCTCTTGGCGTTTTGTTTCAGCCTCGATTTCGAATTTTTTTAGCTCTAACTCTTCCGGCGTCATCGATTTTCTCCAAAACTCCTAACGCCCGCCACAAACGCGAGCAACTTGTTGCGAGTCGAGCGCCCAACGGGCGCGTTTTTGATGGCGATTGTTATATGCCATGGGCTAAAACGTAGCTTTTAATAAAAACGAAAGCCCCATATGGATAAAGTATTATTTGAACCCAAAACATGGCCCAAGTAACTTTCCCCATGTGCTTAGCCATAAAGGTATTACACCTATCGGGAGCTCTCAGCTTCAACGCAGTGTAGCGGAAATCTAGCAGTCTACTGACGGTAGCTACACATCCTGCAGCGGCGCTAAAAGCCCATATGATCAGAACGCACTCTAGAACACTATGCCCCTTGGCACTTGATAGCAAAAGATTAATAACATACGCCAAGGATGCGACGGAAAAGCCCAGGAATAAATTTATTGAAAATGAAAACTGACTAATTCGATGATTTTGCCATCTTGCGTATCGCTCTCGATTTTCAGGTGTCACAAATGTACTCCATGGAATGGCATATAACGCTTCAAACACCGGCGTGGTGAAGTTGGCGGCTTTTGTGCGTGTTTTTGCACAAAAAGTGACAGCTTTGCCACGTCCGCGTGCTTTGACTTGTTACACGTTTCTTGCTAACGAAAAACATTGCCTTCACCTGCTTGCGCAGAAATTTCACCGTATTGGAGCTGACCATCGTTTAAAGTGTAGGGAAGCAGAACAACGACAGAATAACCCGACTCATGATCCAGCTCGATGGCTAATGCATCTGAAGGTTCGCCGTTAGCTAATTGAACCCTAACATCGTAGACCAGAGCAGTAGCTTTATATTCCTTATTCTTGGCTGCCGTATGAAATGCCTTGTGAAGCATATCTATAACCGCTGACGATGGTGGATGCTCGTCGCCATCATAGGCTGCGACACTGACAATTTTCCCTTCGGACGTCATTGCGCCGCCATAGGGAAAGAACTCACCATGTTCTGATAATAGTTTTTCTGCAAGCGGCAAAACTGCATCCATTAATTCTTGTGACTCTTCTTTACCTTCTTGCACAGTTCCTCCTAAGCAAAACCCTGAAAATACCACTATTACTGTTGCAATGGTTCGTTTAATCATGACGTGTAACGCCTTGCTTTGGGGCCGTAGTGAAGCGCAGCGTAACGAAGGTCCCAGCCGCGCAGCGGCGACAACAGCACTTTGTTATAAGGCACTTGCACCATAGCTAATTGTTTCTATTCATGTTCTTTGCTCGTTCATAGCAAGCCCCACACAACAAAGTTACACCAGCGAATTCCTCGGATTCATCATTCCATTCGCCGCCGGTGCTGTTAACTTTATCTTCGCAAGCACTACACCATGAATCTGGGCGTTCATCGCCCGGCTCCGGCTCAGCAGACCAAAAACCCCTGAGCTTACCATCTCGAAGGCTTTGCACAATATGTTGGCATACATATGTCGCTTGTTGCTTTCCATGAGTGCAGCATTCAACAAATTGTTCTTCTTCGCTCATATCTCGAATGCCTTATAACGCCCAAATTTAGCGCGGAAAGCCGCGCAGCGGTTTGACGTCGCAGC
>NZ_JBBIQL010000007.1:0-21616 GCF_037442345.1 Rheinheimera sp.
CGACGATGGTAGTGTGGCGCTTGCCATGCGAGAGTAGTTCACCGCCAGGCTCCCACTAAAGCCAGAAGGCCCAGTTGATAAACTGGGCCTTTTTGCGTTTTGTTCTTGCCCACACCTGTCATGCTGGATGCGGCAGAAACACTGCAGGAGAGCGGGAAAGCAGCTATAATGCGCACGTTTTTTGGTCAGGGGTCTTTATGTTAGTTCGGATTGTCCAGTACTGCTGGTTTCGGGTGTCGCGGTTAAGCTGGTTATCCTGGCTCAAGCTTATCCCTATTTTGTTCACCTTGCTGTTGCTGATATCCACTTTCGGTTCTCCGGTGCCCGACCGTCAGTACCATTTTCCGACGGCTGAAACGGTTCAAAGTAATTTCCATGTGGTGGAGTTTAATGATGAAGGTGAACCACATGATATGGCTCAACAGGAAGCGTTATTTAAACGTATTGCAATGCCTGACAGTGCGACTGCTGAGCTGGTGATTTTTGTGCATGGCTGGCATCAGAGTGCAGAGCCGCATGACGCGAACTTTGTTTCGTTTAAGAACTATATTGCTGAGCTGCAAAAAGTTGCACCTGAGCGCAACCTGATTGGTTTGTATTTGGGTTGGCGCGGCGATAAGTACGACCCCTTATGGCTGGATGAATCTTATCGCAGTGAGGGCTGGTTTGAACCCCTGGACTTCCCGACCATTTTCCAACGCAAGCGGGTGTCGCGCAAGGTTGGTGAAGTCGGTGTCAGTCGTTTGCTGGACAGATTAGATGTTGTGGTCGAACAGGGGGCATTAAAACGATATATTTTTATCGGCCACAGCCTGGGAGGCTCAGTGGCCATTCATGCCAGCAAGGGCCGTGTAAAAGCTGCTATCGATCAAGGGAAACAAAACCCGAATTTGTATTTACTGTTAAACCCCGCCATTACCGCCAAAGAATACAAGCCATTGGATTCATTGCTGAGTGTCGACAGGCAGAAACCCAGCATGGTGGTGTTGCAATCTAAAGGCGACTTTGCGGTGAAAGAGGCCTTTAATTTTCTGAAAGATGGTGAGCGGGCTGTCGGTAACTCCTGGGCTATTACCCACGATATTGATAAATGCCCACGGGGTAACTGTGAAATTCAGCTGAACCTGAACAGTCAGTTGGCGCAGCATGACGCCATCCCCGGATGCATGATGCAGCTGGACCGCTCAGGCTGGCGTATCCGGGCCAGAGTACAAGCCCGCAGAGGCATCGACAGTTGTGATGATGCCAATATGCAGGCGGTCTGGGTTCTGGCCGTGTCAGACGATATTATCTTCGGTCATAATGGCATTTTAACGCCGGACCATGCCGGTGCGCTGGCAGAGATTCTGCGCCTGATTGACCGGCACAATAACCAAATCCCGGAAGCGCTGTAAGGTTCAGTGCCATAGGATCAAAATGGTGCCTGCGACTGTCATGGCTGCGCCAAGCCAGGCGCCTGCTGCCGGCCGGCGTTTATACACCAGCCACAATAAAGGCACTACCACCACAGGGCTGACGGATGACAACATACCAACCAGTCCGGCATCACCTTGCTTCAATGCCTGCAGGATCAGCGTCATCCCTATCACCATGGATAATGCGGCGTTGATCAAAACCAGCATAAACACTCTGAAGTTCATCGGCAGGTAACAGCGGGCCACTTTGAACCCCAACCAGAACAACGTTAAATGGGCCGCTAAAGCCACAGTCATCCGCACGGCAGAGGCTGCCACTGCATCAATGTCCGTTTCCATCAGCGGTTTAATCATCAGGGTGGACGCTGCCTGGCAGAAGGCCGACACCAGGCCCAGTACTATGCCTGCACGCAACTGGCCGGAATCCGCTTCCCAGTGGTGCTGTTCTTCATTGCGCCTGCCAAATAAAATGGCTGTCATGACCCCACTGCTAAGCAGGCTACAACCAGCCAAAGTCCAACCCCAAATGGACTCCCCCAGAAACAGGTAAGCCAGCAGTACGGAAAACATGGCATGGGTCGCAAACAAGACACCGGCGCGTCGTGGGCCAAGCCGGTTCATCGATGCAAAAAGCGAGGTGTCGCCTATTAAGATGCCAACCAGTGCCGAGACAGCCAGTAACGGCAGCTGCGCTTTGTGCAGGGTGCTGACGCCGCCGAGCGCAAATGCCAACGCCCATAACAAGGTGGCGGCACAGGCCAGCCGGTAACGGGTAAACGCAAAAGCGCCCAGGTGACTGGCTGCTTTGGCCGATAACAGACTGCCAACGGCCCAACAGCAGGCTGCCAGCAAGGCCAGATATTCAAAGGGCACTAATAAATTCCCGAAGAAAGGTAACGGTCGCCCCGGTCGCAGATAATGGCCACTATCACCCGGCCAGGTTCTTGCTGAGCCAATTGCAAGGCGGCAAACACTGCGCCGCCCGAACTGACCCCACAAAAAATACCTTCTTCGGTCGCTAACTGCCGCATCGTGCGCAGTGCGTCGTCCTGGGTTATATCCATGACTTCATCGACCCGTGAAGGTTCAAAAAAGCCAGGCAGATAAGCTTCCGGCCAACGGCGAATGCCCGGAATACTGCTGCCTTCGGCCGGCTGCAGACCGATGATCTGAATGGCCGGGTTTTGCTCTTTCAGATAACGGGAGCAACCCATAATGGTCCCCGTGGTGCCCATACTGGAGACGAAATGGGTTATCTGTTGCTGGCTTTGTTGCCACAGCTCAGGCCCTGTCGTGGCGTAATGTGCCGCCGGGTTGTCCGGGTTATTAAACTGGTCCAACACCAAGCCCTGACCATCGGCCTGCATTTGTTTAGCTAAATCACGGGCATACTCCATGCCCTGTTCTTTGCTGACAAGAATCAATTCAGCGCCATAAGCCCGCATTGAAGCTTTGCGCTCTTCGGTCATATTGTCCGGCATAATCAGCTTCATTTTGTAGCCTTTAATGGCGGCCGCCATTGCCAGTGCAATACCAGTGTTGCCGCTGGTGGCTTCAATCAGAGCATCACCGGGTTTGATATCGCCCCGTTTTTCAGCTTGCTGCAACATATACAGAGCAGGTCTGTCTTTGACTGAGCCTGCCGGGTTATTGCCTTCGAGTTTTACCAGCACAGTGCTGCCGAGCCCCTGGGTCAGCCGTTGTAGTGTTACCAGCGGAGTTTGCCCTACATAAGCTTCAATAGTCGGGAACATGTTCACCTCGTTGCAGACAATCGTTTCAGATTGTCGACCAGCACAGCTGTGGCCATCGCGACATTCAATGACTCGGTCTGGCCAAAAGCCGGGATTGTTACTTTGCGGTTGATCAAATGAACAATGTCTGCGCTGATGCCACTGGCTTCGTTGCCCATCACCAGATAACCGCCTTGCTGTGGCAAACTGATCTGATGGATATTGTCGCCTTCCAGATAAGCGCCATACACGGGTTGCTCTGTCTGGCTCAGCCAGCTGTGCAGATCACCGTAATGCAGTTGCACCCGCAAAAATGAGCCTTTGGCAGCGGCAATCACTTTAGGGTTATACAAATCCACAGTGTCGGATGAGCAGAGAATGGTCTTGATGTTATACCAATCGGCGATACGGATAATCGCGCCCAAATTTCCTGGGTCATTAATTTGATCCAGCACCAGAACCCAGTCGCCTTCGACCTCAGTAAAGCCTGTGTCAGCCGGAATTTCTACGGCAGCCAGTGCCGCGTCATTGGTCTGAAAGCTGCCCGCCTGCGCCAGTTCCGCCGGGCTTGCCTGCTGCACCTGGGCGGCTTTTTCAGCCAGTAATGGATGGCGCTGTAAAAAGTCTTCAGTGGCAAAGAGTGCTTTCACCGGCCACTCGCTTTGCAGCACCTCCAGTACGGCTTTTTCGCCTTCCACGACAAACAGCTGCTCAATTTTGCGGTACTTTTTTTGCTGCAATGAACGCAGCAGCTTTGCCCATTTCTGACTGATCATAAACCCTACTTACCTGAAGGCGCAGCCCGCCGGACTGCGCTTTTTCTTTCGAACATCGATTGGTTAACAAGAGGGGCAGGGTCAACCCGCCCCTAGATCGAAGCCTGATATTTTTGTTGTCCGGCCACCCAGCTTTGCTGCACCTGCACTTGCCACAACTGCTCAGCAGGAATTTGGTAGATATTCCGGTCAATTAAAATAAAGTCTGCCCACTGACCAGGCAGTAAACTGCCCATCGTCTGCTCCTGAAAGGCGCCATAAGCGGCGTCGACGGTAAAGGCTTTCAGCGCCTGCGTCAGTGTTAACCGCTGCTCTGGCAACCAGCCACCGACCGGCTGGTTCTGCTGGTCCTGTCGGGTCACAGCCGCATGAATGCCGAAGAAGGGGTTGGCCAGTTCCACCGGGAAATCTGAGCCGCCAACAATACGGCTGCCCTGGTCGACAAAAGTCTTCCAGGCATAAGCGCCCCGCAAACGCGCCACACCTAACCTGTCTTGCGCCATGTTTTTGTCCGACGTGGCGTGTGTCGGTTGCATGGCTGGTAGAATATGCAGTTTGGCAAAACGTGGGATGTCTTTAGGCGCAACAATTTGTGCATGCTCCACCCGGTGACGGCCCTGCCGGCGCTGCTCGTCTGTGGCCAATTGTTCGAACCTGTCCAGCACCAGCCGGTTGGTTAAATCGCCAATCGCATGCACATTGGTCTGAAAGCCAGCTTCCAGTGTGAGCTTCATCACAGCAGTTAACTGATCCGGCTGCGTGACAAACAAACCTTTTTGTTCCGGTTTGTCACTATAGGGTTGAATTAATGCAGCGCCACGGCTACCCAGGGCGCCGTCGCCATAAATTTTCACCGAGCGCACCACCAATTGATCGGCCGGGTCCAGCAGTGGACCGGCTTGCAGCCAGCTTTTCAGTTGTGGGTCAGTCGCAGACAACATGGCGTAGATGCGTACTGGCAGTTGCTGTCTGCTTTTCAGCTGCTGATAGGTTTGCAAGGTGGCCGCATCAATACCGGCATCATGCACAGAAGTGATACCCAGCGATAACAAGTGGCTAAATGCGGCTTGCAGTGCAGCCTGTCGTTCATCTTCGGTGCTTTGTGGAATGTGCTTTTCCAGCAACAACATGGCGTTATCAATCAGCACCCCGGTTGGGTTGCCTTTGGCATCACGGATAATTTCGCCACCTGGTGGGTCCAGGGTTTCTTTACTGATACCAGCCAGCGCCAGGGCTTTACTGTTGGCCCAGCCGGCATGGCCATCGATTCGGGTTAACCAGACCGGCTTGTCTGCAATAGCCTCATCAAGCAGGGTTTTTCCCGGAAACTGGCGCTTTGGCCATAATACCTGGTTCCAACCGCGGCCAAGCACCCATTGAGCCTGTGGCTGGGATTTGGCAAAGGCAGCGACGGCAGTGACGGCTTCTGCTTCACTGCGACTGTTACGTAAATCCACCTGATTCAGGTTTTGTCCCAAACCCAGCACATGGCCGTGGCCGTCAATCAAGCCAGGCAACAAAGTTTTACCCTGACCATCCAGGGGTTTCGCCTGCTCAAAGCCGCTTAGCTGGTTACCGCGGGCCAGCACTTTGCCACTTTGGTCATCAAAGGCCAGCTGGCTGAACTGGGTCAGCTCGCCTTTGGTATCAAAACCATAACCCTGAATATTGGTCAGCAGCACCGGAGCAGCACTGACGGTGCTGCTGAGTAATGCAAAAACCAGTGAGGAGGTGAACAGCTTCATTGGAGTTTCCCTGGGTTGGTCCGCGCCGGAACCAGCCGGACTAGCGGTAACGTTTTTGGGCTTTTTTCTGGCGGATCTTGTCGCGTTCCGCTTTTTCTGCCGCTTTTTTGGCTTCTTCTAACTTAGCATTCTGCAGTTCCACTGTCACCATATCCGGGGTTTCCAGACTGATGGGCCCAAACAGGCCGGCACGCAGTTCGGTGATCAAAATGGCGCCGGCTTTTTGCAGGTCGACCACGCCACCTTTTTTCATGCAACCGCGACGTTCACCCAAGGCATCCAGCAGTGCCACGTCGTTTTCCGGCTGTTCGGTCAATTGATAACGCGCCATCACCTGTTGTGGATAATGCTGCAATAAGTAATCGGCGGCAAAAATAGCGATATCAGCGTAATCAAAAGCGGTGTCTTTAATAGCGCCTGTGACCGCCAGACGGTAACCGCAACTGGCCGGGCTTAACTTAGGCCATAAAAAGCCAGGCGTGTCGGTCAAAATGACATTGTTGTCCAGCTTAATACGCTGCTGCATTTTGGTGACGCCGGCTTCGTTGCCGGTTTTGGCAATGACGCGACCTGCCAGGGTGTTGATCAGGGTGGATTTGCCGACGTTCGGAATGCCCATAACCATGGCGCGGGCACCGCGTATCTCTAAATTGCGCTCTGGCAGCATCTGGTTACAGAGTGCCAGCAGGCTTTTGATATGCTCCGGGTTTTGTTGGCTGATCGGAATGGCCTGAATGCCTTTTTCTTCGCCAAACTTCTGCACCCAGAGTTCGGTGACGGCCGGGTCTGCCAGATCGGCTTTATTCAATACTTTGATCACTGGCGTGTCGCCCCGTAGCTCGGGCACCAAAGGGTTTTCGCTGGAAAAAGGAATGCGGGCGTCCAGCATTTCGATAATGATATCGACCTGCGGCATCACTTCAGCAATTTCTTTTCGGGCTTTGTGCATGTGGCCCGGGAACCAGTTTATCGACATAAAGCTTCTCGCATACGGATCTGCTGTGGCAGACTGAATCAACAAAACCAGTATTTTACGCTGTTGTGGCGGCTGGCAGGAATTTTTTTCCAAACAGCTGGTCTTTGTTGCAGTGAATTCAGGGAGTGAGTGGGTATGAACAAAGTAGTCAGCCTGTTGTTGATGCTGTGCAGTGGTTCTGCGTTGGCGGTCAGTTTTGTGCAACAGCAAGTACAGTTACAACATCCGGCCAACGGCGATATGGTGCTGATGCCCAAAGCCGGGGTGCTGTTGCAGTCTGGCCATTCCGATACCCAGCGCTGGCTCAGCTGGGTGGATTTATCCAACCGGCAAGTCACATTACTGGGCTTACCCGCTCATGTGCAGTTCTTCCAGCAAGCCCGCTTAGCCGGTCAGGCCAGCGAAAATCTGGTGGTATTGGGTTCTGAAGGCGTCAGTCGCTATGACGCCACCAGCCAAAGCTGGTCCCGTTTAATTAATACCGAATCACTATACCGGGCTGTCGACCAAAAGCGCCTGCCGAGCCTGGATTTTGTGCAAGACGTTAACAAAGATGGCTTGAGCGATTTTCTGATCCCAGATTTTCAGGCCTACCATCTTTACCTGCAGCAGGCCGACGGCAGCTTTAACCGCTTCAGCCTGCCGGTGCAAAGCCGGATGTCGGTGTTTCAGGCTGAACCTGATTACCGCAGTAAAAAGCCGTACCAGTTGGATCTGAATCAGGATGGCCTGACCGATATTGCCTTTCAGCAGGACGACCAATTGTTGGTATATCTGCAGCAGGCGGGCGGCTTTAGCACAGAACCAAAACTGGTTGACCTGCAGTTGGGGTTAACACCTGACAACCAGGCCGAGCTGAGGGGGGGCGATGGCCGCAGCTTTAAAGGCCTGCAGCTGCGCCGGTTGTTTGATATCAAAGATTTAAATGCAGATGGCCTGGCCGATATTGTGGTGCGCCAGGAGCTGTTTCAGGACGCGGTGGAGCAGAGTTACAGCTACAGGGTGCATTATGCTGTGGCGGGGCAGAGTCTGAGCTGGCCAGCCGAACCCGGAGGCCTGATTAATACCAAGGGGATTCAGTCAGAGCCGTTGTTTGTTGATTTAAATGGCGATCAAAAGCTGGATTTTTACACCCCGGCCGCCGAGTTTGGTATTGGTAAGCTGGTACGGGCTTTGCTGGCGGGAACGGCGGGGCTTGAGTTGCAATTTTTCCCTCAGTTGACCAGCGGTCAGTATCCGGTAAAACCCGTGTATCGTCAGGATGCAACGGCTCAGGTCAGTATCGGCAGCGCTCAGGTGAATTTGCCGGTGCTCAAAGTGCTGAGCAGCGCCACTGTGCCTGCATTATTACTGATTGGGGATGAAGACCACCTGAAAATCTATGCCAGTGCCAAAGAGAAACTGTTCAGCAGCAAAAGTGTGCGGTTAAAACAAGCGGTACCGCTCAATGGCATGACCGCTGAAGCGCTGGATTTAGACCAAAACGGAAAAATGGATTTGGTGTTGCCTTTTACTCACCAGGACCCGGCCGAAGTGCGAAATCAGCTGCATTTTTTACTGCAGCAATAATCAGGGGCGCAACCAACGCTGCATTTTGGGGTAACCTTCCGGTTGCCCGGCAGGAGCACACATTCCATACCAGCTGAGCAGCGGGTGGCCAAACCCCCCCTGTTCTGCAAACGCCTGAATATAAGTGGCTGAGCCGCCTTTGTATCCATCCGGATGAAACAAAAACTCTGCAGGCAACTGCAGCTGTTGTAACGCAGCCCAGGACCAGGCAATAGCCGCCATTTCCTCCCCAGGCCCCTGACCCGCAGAGTCATTCACATTGTCATTTAACAGATGCCTGTCCGCAGCAGGCATCACGGCAATATGCCCGGCTTCATGCAATAAATCACCGGGATAGGTCAGTTGTTCCGGGTCAATCAACAGCGTGCCATTTTTGATCAGAATACCAGGTAAAAAACCGGATGCTGCCAGAGGTTCCAGCTGATATCTGATACCAATAGCAGTGAAAAAATTCAGCACCTTAGATAATTCATCCATTCAACTCATGTCCTCTACAGTGGAACTAATAGACTTCGGTATTTTTTCAGTCAGAACTTTCTTAGTTCCTTTTTTCTGTTAGTCTGAATTTTATAGAGAAAAACCAGTAATTTAGCTATGAGTGTTTGTCATTTTTCTTTTCTTGGATATGCAGAGAATTATCGGCAAATCCAGCAGGAATTAAAACTGCTGGAAGCTCAGCCCTGGACAGAGCATGTCAACAAGCGGGATTATCAGGGCGAATGGGATGTGCTGCCGTTACGTTGTGCTGCAGAACATCAGCATGCCCACGGCATTTTGCAAAGTTTTACCCTGACTGATGCTGAGCAGTGGCTGGATTTACCCGTGCTTGCACTGGCTCCGGCGTTGAAACACTTTCTGGCCAGCTGGCCTTGCCCTGTCAAAGCAGCCCGCTTAATGCGGTTGCACCCACAAGCGATGATCAAACCGCACCGCGATCACGGACTTTGCCTGGAGCAGGGCGAAGCCCGATTGCATTTATGCCTGCAGTCTAACCCAAAGCTGCATTTTTATGTCGCAGGGCAAATTGTGCCTATGCAGGAAGGGCAAATTTGGTACATCAATGCGGATCAAACGCATAGCGTCGAAAATCTGGGTGCCAGCAGCAGAATCAACCTGGTACTGGACTGTGTCGTCACCCCTTGGCTGAAGGAGCAAGTCTGTGCAAAAGCAACACATCAAGCCACATTTTAACTGCGCTGACCTGGAAGGCTTTGGCCGGGCTTTGCTGGATTGCCCCTCCTCAGGTTTATCCAAACAACTGATAGACCCTGTGTTACATAAGCTGTGTGACCTGATCGATCTTGAATTACATCCGGAATTTTTTACTGATCCAGACGCAACAGCAACAACTTATGGCAAGGCGGTTTCGCCAACCACTGCGGCCCAATGTGCGGAAGACGCTGAGCGCGGCCGGGTTTTTACTCAGGGATTGTATCAGGCTATTTGTGATCAACTGCAGTTGAAACCCGCGCAGCCAGTGCGTTTATTGTATGCAGGCACAGGGCCTTTAGGCTGGTTGTTATTGCCCTTGTTACCGCTGTTTAGTGCACAGCAGCTGCAGGTGACAGCTTTGGATATTCATCAGTGGTCATTGCAAAGTTTCAAAAGCCTGACCGACAGTTTTGGCCTGTCCGATCGGATCTGCGACTGGGTCTGTGCCGATGCCACCGCATGGCAAGCCAAAGCAGGGCAGAGTTTTGATCTGATCCTGTCGGAGACGATGAAACATTTACTGCAACAAGAGCCGCAAGTGCAGGTGTTCAGTCATTTGCAGCAATTTTTAACTCCACAAGGTCAGCTGATCCCACAACAAATTAAACTGGACGCCTATCTGGAGTGGACTGAGCAACAGCAGAAAAAACAGCAGTGGCTTGGCCCCTTATTGACGCTGGATTTGGCTTTATGCCGCACTTTAGCCTCTGGCGATCAGGCGGCTTTTTATGGCGAGCTGCTATTGCCTGAGTTTGAAGCTGGGCCTGTGGATCTGAAATTAACCACAGAAGTGCAGGTGTATCGCGGGCATTGGCTGAAAGAACAACAGTCACAACTCACTTTGCCCCGTTATAAACAGCGGCTGATGTTGCAACCAGCTTCTGTTGTGCGCTTTGAGTACCAGCAGTGGGGCGAGCCGGATTTTGACTTTCAGTACACAGAGTTATGGCCAGCTTTATGCGACAGTGAAGACACCAGCTGTGCCGGTTTATTTCATGCCAAAAGGTTATGGCAAAAAACCGTACTTAAATGCCATAAAAAGTTGCAGGCCGATGTGACTGATGAGTGGGTACTGGATAAAGCTCTGCTGGACTTGTCCGGCATTGGCTTGGAGCCCGGTGTTCAGGCGTTGCATCGTTGTGGCCGGTTAAGTGACTTTGCTGCCTTTTTAGCGCCTTATCTGCAGCAGTTGGATGTGGATACGCTGAATCAGCAACTGCGGGATTTGCAGCTGCAATCCACCACGCCGCTGCCTAAAGTACTGACAACTGAGCAATTAGAATTCTGGCAGCGGGAAGGTTATCTGGTGGTTCCCGGTGTATTAAATGCTGAGCAATGCCGGCAAAGCCGTGAGGTGATCTGGCAGTACTTGCAGGCCGATCCAGAAAAACCAGACAGCTGGTATCAGAAAACGGACAAAATGCAGAAAATTATGCTGCAACTGTTTCGCCATCCTGTGCTGGACGCCAATCGTGAGGTTCCGCTGATCCGGCAGATATTCCAACAGCTTTGGCAGCGTACCGACTTAGTAATGAGCACAGACAGAGTCAGTTTTAATCCACCGGAAACGGCACTTTGGTCTTTCCCCGGGCCTGATATGCATTGGGATGTCGAACTGATAACGCCTGTCCCTTATGCCACCCAGGGCTTGATTTATCTGACCGATACCACAGAGCAACAAGGGGCTTTTAGTTGTGTGCCGGGCTTTCATCTGAAGATTGATGACTGGATCAAAAACTCAGGCAAATCTGCCATGGAGTTGCAGCAGCAACACTGGGCAAACTGGCCAGTCAAAGCCATAGCGGCCAAAGCGGGCGATTTAATTATCTGGCATCAGGCTTTGCCTCATGGCGCCAGTCGTAACCTGCATCATCTGCCGCGTATGGTGCATTACATCAATATGTATCCGGGCACCTCCAATGCTTAACTCTCAACGTTACTTGAGTTTGATACAGAGTTCGGCTGCCTTGGAGCAACTGGCCAGTTGTCTGGATTTTGTTGCATTTATGCGATGTCTGCGCCAACTACTGCGGATGGAACTGGTTTCAGACCATGAATTGCTAAGTTGGCTGGAGGCAGAAAACTCGGTGTGTATTTCACCTGAACTGGAACTCTTCAGTCAGTGTTGGCTTCCTGTTGCTTACAGTGAACAAACTCAGGATTTACAGTGGATGCCTGCTTTGAACCGTCCGGTACAAAGCTATTTTGCTGACTATGTCACTGAAACCCGTAAAACCCTGCTGGCAAGTCTGATTCGGCCTAAAACCCGCTTGTCGGTGTTGTTGGAGCAGGAACGCAGGTTGACTGCAGTAAAACCTGCAGGTTTTGTTTTCCATTTATCGCGTTGTGGTTCAACCCTGGTTTCACGCAGTTTGGCTGTAAGCCCGTCATGCAGGGTGATCGCTGAATCTGAACTGTTTAGCGCCGTGTTGCAGGATCCCCATTTGGATCCGTTGCAGCGTTACCGTGCCCTGAAATTAATGCTGAACTTACAAGGCAGGCTCAGAGGGCAGGAACAGCATTTAGTGGTGAAATGGAATGCATGGGATCTATGTTTTATTCAGCAGATAACCCAGCTGTATCCCCATGTTCCTTCTGTGTTTCTGACCCGTCATCCGTTGGATATTCTGGCTTCACATCAACGATCGGCTGGCTGGCATATGGTGCCTTTGAGAAAACAGTGCCGTTTGTTTGATACGGGGGCGGGCAGCGAAAATGACGCACTGCTGGGTTACCAGCAAAGAGTGCTTCAGCAACTGATGCAAGGGATGCTGCACTGTGCAGATCTGCAGCAGGTCTTGCTGATCGACTATCAGGCATTACCCCAAGCGGTGGAGGCGCATATTCTGCCGTTTTTTAACCTGAGTTTCAGTACTGCTGAACTGCAAATGATGCAGAAAAGCCTGCAGCAGTACAGCAAAAATCCAGAAAAAACATTTCAGCCTGATGGCTGGAAACGTGACTATTTTGACGATGAACAGAGCACAGAGTTAACCCGGCAACTGTCACCCTTGTATCAACAACTAATGGTCTATACCCAAGTCACTTGAAGTTGCAGCGAGGCGACAAGCCAGTGAGACCCCAGGAGCATAGTAAACCTGTGTGACTGGGGCGAGATGGCGCTGTCAACAAAGCTGCAGCTTCAAAGACGAAGGGTCTATATGTAAGGAGTAATTTGGTATGACCACAGCATTTACTTTACCTGATGGGCTTGGGTTACGCATGGCCAGGCCATCCGATCAGCCTTTTATTGCCAGTTTATTTAACAGCAGCAGAGCTGTATTGCGGCTGGCAGATGCTCAAACGGATTACATTGAAACCATCATAGAGCATCAGTTTGATTTACAAAGTGACAGTTATGGTGAACGCTTTCCGAACGCACAAGTGATGGTTATTGAAAAAACCTCGGAATCTATAGGGCGGATTGTGATTGATATGGGGGTGAACCTGGTGCATATAGTGGACTTAATGCTCATCCCTCAGGCGCAGGGGAAAGGCTATGGTCCCGCAGTGATCCGTGCCATTCAGTATGTGGCAGCTCAACAGAGGGTGCCCGTTGGTTTGGTGGTGGACAGCTTTAACAGCAAACTCAAAGCTATCTACCACTCTTTGGGTTTTCAGACAGAACAACAGAACCAAACCCATGAGCTGATGATTTGGTATCCGGCTGGCCAACAAGTTTATGCCGGGCTTTAAGCTTCTGCTGACTCTGCCAGTTGTTGCTCCACATGAGCTTTGATACCAGCCACATCAGGCAGAGGGAAGAGCTGCCCCTGCTCCTGAAAATGGAAGAGAGTGGTCATCAATTCAAACTCTGCCTGTGCTAAACGCAGGTACTGTGTTGTATTGGGCTGAGCTATGGTTTTACGGTAATAACAGTCCTGTTCAGGATAATAACGGCATAACCTCGGCCGCTCAGGCTGTTGATAAATACTGCACCTGTTATTCTGCAAATGACGACAGGTAGTTTTTACCAGTAAAGACCAGCCAGCGTCTGTAATGGCCACCTGAGTGCCTTCAAAGTTCAGGCAATAACGAATGTAATCAATGTCTTTAAACTCTGTCGGCTGCTTTAATGGAACGGATAAAAAGGTACAGCACCAGCTGCTGCATGAATCGCAGATCGAGCGATACTGAGAAAAACTGTACCTGGCAGGGGAAGGCAATTGGGTTTGACCTTCGGCCCAGATCAGCCAGTTGGCGTAAGGTGTATCAATCATGGCTGCTGATTGTTGATAAGGCACTGCTCCCTGATACGCTGAGCGCAAGAGTTGCGCCAGCAGCTCAGGCCAGGCCGGATAAAAAGGCAGGGCTTCCTGCTCACTGTACAACCACTGTTGCAATAACAACCAGCGTTGACTGTCCATCCATACCAAATCCGCTTTAGGTTCGCTCTTATTGGTCATGGTTTTGTTATAAAAACACTTATAGGGGCTGTAGTTCACGCAAATTAACGGTTGCTCTGGTTGGTTATGCACAGCGCAACCACCTTCAGAGGTCAGGTTTTTGCACCGGCTCAGAAAATACACAGTACAGCGCCAGTCAGCGCTGAGTGTGGTATCGATGTTGCTGAAATTGGAGAAATACAATGCCTGATCTAAGTCTGCCTGAGTTCTGATGGGAAAAGAGGTCAGTTCCAGATGGGAACAACAGGGGGATGTCTGACAACTGAAGCACGGGCTGGTCATGGGGTCCTGCTCTTTTTAGTTAAAGCTGATTTGATAATAAGGCGTTTGATCTCCTGCCTGCTCCGGCAGCACTCGGTTGAGATAAACTTGTTGCAGGTCTCCGCATTCCGGATGAGACAGTGTAAACAGACCGTCAGGAAAGGCGGTTAAACCGGAGGATTTAAGGTATAGACTGAACTGTTGTCTGAAATTTTTGTTGCTTATAGTTGAGATAGACACCTGTTCCAGTTGGAGTTGCGCGACCACAATACCTTTGCGCTTAACCTGAAACATCTGCCCTGTATAGGGACTAAAATATTCTGCTGTGATCTGACTTAAATTCAATTGCTTAACTACCAGAATTGACTGAAGTAACAGGGCTACGGTGTAGCCCTGATGTATGGGTTATTAGTTTCTTGAAGGAAATACACCTTCGACAGCGATACAAAAGTTCAATGCCAGGTAAGGGTTCAGGATAGAAAAAGGCAGGCTGCCTCCGGCGTTCCCTACAGTGACAGTGGGTGCTCCGCCGCTGACAGTTCCTGTTGCGGTCAAACCGCCCAAATCTACTGTTGTGCCGGCTGAAGTGGCGTAAAATGTTGTTTTACCAGATACTCCTGCCAGATAGTTTCCTTCTGCAGGTACAGCATTGCTTCCTACTGCTGAGCTGGCTTTTAAAGTGGCAGTAATCGCAACCGTAGCAGCTGCCGGAGTGGCTGTCGCAGTGTGACTATGGATAGGCATATTATTTAGCGTTAAAGTGGTTGACTCAGTTCCAGCCATTTCGCCTATCTGATAAGCACTTAACCCCGGTCCCTGACCCTGGCCTATAGCCGAACGACCTCTTAAGTCTGGTAAGCCAAAGGTCGTCTGGCCGTTACCACCATAAGTCGTGCCCAGCAGTGAGAATAATGCCGTGTTTTGCGACAGGCTGATTTGCTGACCTAAACAAAAGGACCAACCTCTGGGAGGAAAACTAAAACCAAAAGCCTGAATTTGGCCTAAAAAGGGTTCCATAAACGCGCTCCTTAAAATAGTGTGGGGATTGCTATGTTCCTGTATTGAAACTTTGTAAGGCTAGACAACTTTTCGTACAAATCCATTGTTTATCATGTGTTTTTTATAGTTTGTATAAAAAAATTTCGAGTTATTAATCTAATTGAATGCAGTCTGAGCACTGCAGTTTTTACATTGAGTTTGGTGATTTTTATAAACTGGCTTAAACTTAGCCAGTTTTAGCGGCATTAGCGGTCAAGGGAATTGGATGTGACGCAGAAGTATCACTTTATTTCAGGATTACCCCGTTCGGGGTCCACACTGTTATCCGGCATCTTAAGGCAAAACCCCCGTTTTCATGCAGCGATCAGCAGCCCTGTGGCTGGCCTGATGAACAGCGCTTTGGAGCAAATGGGGGCCAATAGTGAATCCTATAGTTTCTTTGATGAAAACAAACGCAAAGCCATTTCTAAAGCCTTGTTTCAGGGGTATTACAGCGACAGTGCCAAGCCGGTTATTTTTGATACCAACAGGCAATGGACAGCACGCTTACATCAACTGGTGGAGCTGTTTGACGATTTTAAGGTGATCTGCTGTGTGCGCAACCCGGCCTGGGTGATGGACAGTTTCGAGAAAATTTACCGGAAAAACCCGTTTGACTACAGCCGGATGTTCAGCCCGGCCAGCAGGCAGACAGTGTACAGCCGCTGTGAATCGTTAATTAGCAGCGGCGGTGCTGTCGGCAGCGCCTGGACTGCATTAAAAGAAGCCTATTATGGTGAGTATTCTGACCGCTTATTGCTGGTCGATTACGACCTTCTGACTCAAAAACCTGCCCGCACTCTGGAACTGATTTATCAGTTTTTGGGGGAGCCCCTGTTTGCCCACGATTTTGAGCAGGTGGACTACAACGAAAGTGAGTTTGACCAGCAGCTGGGGGTAAAAGGGCTGCATCAGGTCAGGAAAAAAGTAGAGTTTAAGGCCAGGCGCAGCATTCTACCGCCTGATTTGTTCGTCAAATATCAACAGATGGATTTCTGGCTGGATACCACAGCAAGCGCGGCACATTGTATTGTCAGCCGCACCGCTGCACGGAACACCACAGCTGAAGCGGGAGGCGGGGATGAAGGTTCATTTAAGTAAAGTGCTGTCGGGCTTATTATTGCCTTTTGGCTTTTACGGCGCACAGGTTCAGGCAAGTTATTTGTATCAGCGCAGTTATTTAACTGTACCCGGTTCATCGCTTGGCCATTACCCGACAGAGCCGCAATCCAACTGGACTGCTGTGACCGAAGCTGATGATGATTTAGCGATCACGCAAGCCTCAAGCATAAACGAGCTGGTGCTGATTGACTCTGCAGTGCCGGATAAACAGGTATTTTACCGGGCGTTAAAACCTGGTGTTGAAATTATTGAATTAAAAGCCGGGCAGGACGCGGCCAGTCAGCTTAGCAGCATACTTAAGCGTTATCAGGGCTTGTCAGCCCTGCATATTGTCTCTCATGCCACAGAAGGCGAATTGCAGCTGGGCAATAGCAAAGTCAATGCAGAACAGCTGAAACAGCAGGTTGAAGTATTTGCCGCTTTAAACGGGGCGTTAAAAGAAGGCGCAGATTTACTTTTGTATGGCTGCGATTTAGCGTCGGGTAAAGCAGGTGAAGAATTGCTGGAATTAATTCAGCAAAACACCCATCTGGATATAGCGGCATCCACTGATTTGACTGGCAATCTGGCACAAAATGCTGACTGGGATCTGGAAATCCAACAAGGTCAGATTGACACCCAACTGGCTTTTTCTGAAAAAGCGTTAATGGATTTTTCGGGGGTGTTGGCTGGAACTTTTACACTCAGTAATCCAGGTACCTTCACTTACAGAAATGGAGGGCCCTCAGTGGGTGGCAATGTCAAAGATAATTGCCCCAGTGACGCTGGTGGAACTTATTTTTACCATTCTATTGATTCCACTGACTATATAGGTTGTGGCTTTATGCACAACAACGGGTTCGGTGGTACAACGGTTGGATTGACGAATTATTTCGCGCCAAATTACGAGCCTGCATTTCTGCGTCTTGATGGCACAGCAATGCTAAATCAAGCTGTTATCAGCGGCACCAACCATATAGAAATCAGAAAACGCAGCGGCAGTTTTCAGTTAACCGAAGCGGTGGCGGATGAATTTGCTGGTTATTCAACGGTATTTAACAGTGTACGCATCACAGGTTACCGTACCGCTCAGGCGGGGGGGGGGACTATTGTCTCTACTGCTATTACCAATGATACAACGGCAACCAACACTTTTACTTTTACCTCAGCGGGAGCCTTAAGTAACTTTGTTGGCGTCAACCTGACAAAATTCCGGCTCACTTTTGTCAATCAGGCGGGAAGCAAGGTCGATGTCATGCGTCTGGCTAGTTTTAAAACTGTAGACGCCGACAGTGCAGGTCCAGGTATCACAGATATTACTGATAAAAGTATTGCCCCTGGCGCTAATACCGGTGCTCTGGCTGTTATGCTCAGTGATAATTTTACTCCCGTAAACGACATTACTTTTGCTGCCACCAGCTCAGACCCGACTAAAGCTACTGTCGCAACTGGTGGTTCCGGAGCAAACCGTACTGTCACTGTCACCGGTGTTGCTGTGGGTACTTCGACCGTTACACTCACCGCTACTGACCGCTCAGGCAACGCCAGTACCGATACTTTTGTTGTGACTGTGGTAAACCCTAATGCAACGCCAACGGATATCACATTAAGCAATGCCACGGTGAATCAAAGTGGTGGTGCCAACGCGGTCGTGGGTACTTTAAGCAGCACCGATGCAGATGGGGGGGATTCCCATACCTATACGTTGGTTACAGGAACAGGGGATACCAACAACGGCAGCTTTAATATCAGCGGCACCTCACTGAGAGCAAACAATGCGGCAGCATTGGCAGCAGGGGATTACAGCGTTCGTATCCGTACCACAGATAGTGCGGCTGCAACTTACGAAGAGGCTTTTACTGTCACCGTTGTGGACAATGTACTGCCTGTTGTCAGTTCTATAAGCCTGAACGGCACTCCGGTGGCTGGAGATAGCAGTGTAGTTTTTGCTGTTGCTTTTGATAGCCTGACTCAGAATATTTCGACCGACGATTTTGAGGTCACAACAGTCAGCGGCTCGGCCAGTGGATCTGTGCTTAGTGTTTCAGCAAATTCCGGCACCAGCGTGAATGTGACCGTAGATAGCATTACAGGGGATGGTGCATTGCGGCTTGATGTCGCAGCTAATACCGATCTGACCGACGCGGCTGGTAATGGAGATGGCACAAACGGGTATGTCGCGGCTTTTACCGGCGGCGCTACCCATACAGTTGACCGTGTTGCCCCTAATGCCCCTTCTGCTCCTGATTTAGCTGCAGGTTCAGATACTGGTACAAGTTCAACTGACAATATTACCAACGACACCACCCCCACGCTGACAGGGACTGCAGAAACCGGCAGCACTGTGACTTTGTACAGGGACGGTTCTGTTGCTTTGGATTCTGCAACTGCATCGGGGGGAAGCTGGAGTATTACCAGCCCTGCTCTGAGTGAAGGCAGCTATACACTGACAGCCAAAGCTGTGGATGCCGCCGGGAATGAGTCTGTGGCTTCGGCTGGTTTAGCTCTCACCATCGACACCACGGCTCCGGCGGCACCTGCGGCGCCGACGCTGGATGCAGGCTCAGATACAGGCAGCAGTAACAGCGATCAACTGACCAAGGCATCCAGCCTCGACTTCACTGGAACCGCAGAAGCGGGCAGCACTGTGGCGTTAAGCTCTAACGTAAACGGGGCTTTAGGTTCTGCTGTTGCCACAGCGGGTAACTGGAGTATAACCACTTCAGCTGTCACCACTGCAGGCAGTCACACCATTACCGCTGTCGCCACTGATGTGGCAGGCAATGCCAGTGCTGCTTCATCCGGTTTAGCAATAGTGCTGGACCAGACCACTCCAACTGTGACAGCTACCGCACCGACAGGAACTCCGGCGGCAGAAGATACCACTGTCGATTTTACCGTCTCTTTCAGTGAGGCTGTGGCTAATATTTCCACTGATGACTTTGCATTGGACACAACGGGCGGTGTCACAGGAACTATCTCCAGCGTCTCAGCAAGTTCAGGTACCAGTGTCACTGTGACTGTCAGTGGCATCAGCGGTAACGGTACGCTCAAACTGAATCTGAATGCGTCAACTGATATTACTGACGCAGCCGGTAATGCGGGCCCTCCGGCCTATACGGGTGGCACTGGGCATACAGTCGCTATTCCAACAGCTCCTGATGCGCCAACAGCGGTCACAGCCACACCCGGTGATGGCCAGGCCTCCGTCGCCTTTACCGCACCAGTGAATGACGGTGGCGAATCGATTGACAGCTACACAGTGATCCCAGACCCGGCGGTAGCGGGTGGGCCATTTACTGGCACAGGTTCTCCAATTGTCGTGACTGGCTTGACTAATGGTACGGCTTATACTTTTACCGTCACCGCAACCAATGGTGTGGGCACCGGAGTGGCGTCTTCGGCTTCTGCGGCTGTTACTCCAAAAGGCAATCAAACTATCAGCTTTACTCAGCCAGCGGCCCAGGCTTTTGGCACCAGCCCAACTCTATCTGCCACTGCAAGCTCATCACTTACAGTGAGCTTCAGTTCGACGACAGCAGGTGTATGCACTATTACCAGTGGTGGCGAGCTGACTTTTGTCACTGCCGGTACTTGTACCATCAATGCCGACCAGGCGGGTAACGGCAGCTGGAATGCCGCCACTACTGTCAGCCACAGCTTTACGGTAAATGCAGTAGCACCTTCAGCGCCGACTATTGGTACCGCAACTGCGGGAAGTGCGAGCGCCTCTGTGACCTTTAGCGCACCGTCCAGCTCTGGTGGGGTGGCTGTGACTGGTTATACAGTGACGTCAAACCCCGGAGGTTTTACGGGGACTGGGGCGGGTTCACCTATTACCGTATCCGGTTTACAAAACGGTGTGGCTTATACCTTTACCGTGACTGCGACCAACGCTTCAAGCCTGACTGGCGCAGCTTCAGCGGCGTCAAACTCAGTGACACCTGCGTCCCCTCAGACCATTACCTTCGCGGATCCTGGTACGCAGAATTTTGGAACTACACCTACTTTGGTGGCCAGTTCTGATTCAGGGTTAACCGTCAGCTTTACGTCTGCCACCACAGGTGTTTGTACTGTCTCTGGTACTACTGTGACTTTTGTCACTGTGGGGACCTGTACCATTCATGCCAATCAGGCCGGCGATAGCAGCTTCCTGCCGGCCACTCAGGTCAGCCGCAGCTTTACTGTGGCTGCTGTTGTTCCGGGGGCGCCTGCCGCACCTGTGGCCACAGCTGGAGATACTCAGGCAAGCGTGGCATTTTCCGCGCCAGTCAATACCGGTGGCACCACTATAACAAGCTACACAGTGGCAGTGAGCCCTGCGGATGTCGCGCCAGTGAATGGTGCTGGTTCGCCTATTGTGGTCACCGGATTGACCAATGGTCAGGCATATACCTTTACCGTCACGGCAGAGAACTCGGCGGGCACCGGCCCTGCGTCTGCAGCCTCGAACTCAGTCATACCCAAAGCAACTCAAACTCTGACCTTTAATAACCCAGGCGCACAAAACTTTGGTACCAGCCCAACACTGACGGCGACTTCGGATTCAGGTTTAACACCAAGCTTTACTTCATCCACCCCAGGCGTCTGTACTGTTACAACGGGAGGTGCCCTGACTTTTGTGACAGCAGGAACCTGTACCATCAATGCGGATCAGGCTGGGAATGACAGTTATCTGGCTGCCACTCAGGTCAGTCGCAGCTTTACTGTAAACGCTGTGGTTCCTGGGGCTCCTGTCATTGGGTCCGCCACGGCTGGCAGTGGGGAGGCCACTGTGAGTTTCAGTGCACCTGGCTCCAGTGGTGGTGTCAGCATTACCGGCTACACAGTGACTGCGTCTCCTGGCGGAGCTACCGCCAGTGGCAGCACGTCCCCTTTAACTGTGTCTGGGTTAACCAACGGTACTGCTTATACCTTTACAGTTTCAGCCTCGAACTCTGTGGGGACTGGTTCAGCCTCCGCGCCTTCCAATAGCGTGACACCCAACGGGGCGCCCACTATCAGTGGAACGCCGGCGGTCACAGTGGCCGAAGGAACTGCTTATAGTTTTGTGCCTACAGCCACAGACTCAGTGGGGGATGTGCTGACCTTCTCCATCACCAATGCGCCATCCTGGGCCAGTTTCAGTACCTCAACGGGGGCTTTGACCGGCACTCCAGCCAATACGGATGTTGGAACTACTGCAGGCATAGTGATTAGTGTCAGTGATGGGGCGCTGAGTGCGTCCCTGCCAGCCTTTAACCTGACGGTAACCAATGTCAATGGCGCGCCGACTATCAGTGGTACACCTGCTACCAGCGTGGCACAGGATGCGGCTTACAGCTTTACGCCCACAGCAACGGATGAGGACGCCTCGACAACACTGACCTTCAGCATTGCCAACA
>NZ_JBBIQL010000007.1:21716-164282 GCF_037442345.1 Rheinheimera sp.
TATCGGACGGTGAGCTGAGTGCGTCCCTGCCAGCCTTTACGCTGACGGTGACCAACACCAACGATGCGCCTACTATCACCGGAGTCCCCGCGGTGACAGTAGCTCAGGGGGCCGCCTATAGCTTCGTCCCCACAGCAACGGATGAGGACGCCTCGACAACACTGACCTTCAGCATTGCCAACAAACCGGCCTGGGCAACCTTTAATACGGCGACAGGTGCGTTAACCGGTACTCCGGGCAATGCGGATGTAGGAACTACTGCAGGTATCGTTATTTCAGTATCGGACGGTGAGCTGAGTGCGTCCCTGCCAGCCTTTACGCTGACGGTGACCAATACCAACGATGCGCCAGAGGTAGCGAGCAGCTCTGCAATTACAGCTGAAGATACTCCACTGAGTCTGACGCTGACTGCACAGGATCCGGATCAGGACGAGCTGACTTATGAAATTGTGGCTCAGCCTGAACATGGTACTGTCACCTTGCAAGGCGCTTTACTGGTCTATACACCAGAAAAAGACTTCAACGGTTCTGACAGCCTTGGTTATATCGCCAAAGATGCAGAGTTAAGTTCAGACGCAGCCACTATCAGCATTGAAGTTACAGCAGTGAATGATAACCCTATGGCAACCGATGACAGCTTCAGCCTGCAACGTACCAGCAACAATCAGTATCAACTGGCGGTGCTTGGCAACGACTCTGATGTGGACGGAGATACTCTGACCATAGATGGTGCATCTACTTCAGTCGGCACAGTGACCTTTGATGCTGAAGGTTTAACTCTGACTGTGCCTGATTTGTATGTGGGTCCTGTCAGCCTGCGTTACACAGTGACGGATGGCAAAGGCGGACGTGATACCGCGGATGTAAATCTGATTATTGAAGGCGGTGATGCGTCGAATCTGCCAGTAATTACTGTGCCTGCAGATGTAGAAGTGAACGCCACAGCCCTCTTTACCCGGGTGCAGTTAGGCACAGCGACAGCAGTGGACCGCAATGGCCGCCGCCTGCGGGTGTCCTTGATTAACGGCAGCCTGTTCTTTGCACCGGGTGAGCATATTGTCTACTGGCAAGCGACAGATGCCGACGGCAATACCGCCACCAAAGCACAAAAAGTCAGTGTGCATCCGTTGGTGTCGCTGAGCAAAGACCAGATAGCCACCGAAGGCAATGAAGTCGAAGTTCAGGTGATCCTCAATGGTCCTTCACCGGTTTACCCTGTGCTGGTGCCTTACAGCGTCAGCGGCAGTGCCGGACCGAACGACCATACCCTGGTGTCAGGCGTGGCTGAAATCAGCTCAGGGTTAAGCACCAGTATCCGCTTTAATCTGCTGGATGATGGTGTGGCTGACTCCCCTGAAGACATCCTGATCACACTGGACAGCAGTGTGAACCGTGGCAGTAAACGCAGCAGCAGAATAGTGGTGACTGAAGCCAATATTGCCCCTGTGGTTTCTTTGGTTGTCACGCAAAATGGCCTGAACCGCCTGACCATCAGCGAAGGCGACGGGATGGTGACTGTGACGGCCACTGTGACCGATGCCAATCCACAGGATCAGCTCACAGGCTCATGGGACTTTGGTCGTCTGGAGAATGTAACGTCCGATCAGACGCAGTTAAGTTTTGATCCGGACGAACAAGGGCCAGGCTTGTATCAGGTCAGTTACACGGTGACAGATAACGGCACACCGAATTTATCCGCCACGTCCAGAGTCTTTATTGTGATCAGGCCAAACCTGCCCACTCTGGGCTCAGGCGATTCGGATGGTGACTTAATACCTGACGATCAGGAAGGTTTTGCCGATTCGGACGGTGATGGTATTCCGGATTACCTGGATGCGATCAGTGAATGTAACGTGATGCCAACCGAGTTGCTGGGCCAGACTGACTTTGTGGCTGAAGGTGACCCTGGTGTCTGTTTACGCTTGGGTACTGTGGCTGCAGAAACAGATGCCGGTGGTCTGCAAATTGCGAAAGACGCCATTGAGATCGACAACGTGGCGGTGAATATTGGCGGTATTTTTGACTTTATTGCGTATGGTTTACCAGAGCAGGGACAAAGCTACAGCCTGGTGATACCACAACGTTTACCAGTGCCGGCCAACGCGGTGTACCGTAAATTTAATGATGTGACAGGTTGGGTTGATTTTGTCAGCAATGCCAATAACTCCGTATCCAGTGCGGCGGGCGAACGTGGCTTCTGTCCTCCGCCGGGTGATGCCGTCTGGACGCCGGGTTTAACTGAAGGCCACTGGTGTGTGCAGGTCCGGGTGCAGGATGGTGGCCCTAACGATGCCGATGGCATCGCCAATGGCGCTATTGTCGACCCGGGTGGTGTGGCTGTTGAGCTCAACGGTAACACTTTGCCTGTAGCCGCAGCGGATGAAGTTGTGGTCAGAATGAACAGCAGCGTTGATGTCGATGTATTGACGAATGATATGGATGCTGATGGGGACAGGTTAACTGTGAATCAAGCGATAAGCAGCTTTGGTACAGTGAGCATTCTGGCTAACCAACAACTGAGTTATACGCCAAACCCAGACTTTGTTGGTGTTGACACCGTGATTTACAATATTACCGACGGTAAAGGCGGCACGGCGAGCAGCGAATTAGTGGTGACTGTGTTTAGCAACAATGCGCCAGTCGCTGTCAACGACAATGCATCTACGGATGACAGAAGTCCAATACTGATAGCGGTACTGACCAATGACACCGATGCGGATGCGGATGTACTGACGGTCAATACAGCGACAGCGTTGGAAGGTACGGTCAGTATTGAGGCCGACCAGCGTCTGCGTTACACACCCAAAGTGGGGTTTCATGGCGTGGACACTATTACCTACACTGTGACAGACAGTTTTGGTGATTCAGCAACAGGCACAGTGAGTGTGCAGGTTAATGCGTTCCGGGATGTGACTGTCGAAAACAAATCTGGTGGAGGCAGTATGTCGGCATGGTGGTTGGGTTTGTTAGTGATGGTGGCGGCACTGCGCCGTCAGCGTCTGGCGGTGTTGTTAAGTGCTCTGGCGTTATTGAGCTTTAAATCGCAGGCAGCGGACTGGTATCTGCAGGCCAATCTGGGGCAGGGAGAAACCGAACATTCTGCCGGGGAGATGCAAAAACAATTGCCCGCAGGCAGTGCTATTTCAGGCTATGACAATAAAGACCAGTTGATGGCGGCCAGCCTGGGTTATCAGTGGACCTCCCTGCTGGCCTTTGAGCTTGGTTATCTGGATCTGGGTGAGGGGACCGTCGGTCTGACATCCACAGTGCTGGACCCGGCGGCTTACCATCAGCTGGTCAAAGCGGTCAGCCCGGTGCTGGCGGATGGCTGGACTTTGGGGGTGAAAGTGACCCTCTGGCAAACGGAACAGTTCAGTGTGGAACTGCCGGTTGGATTGTTTGGCTGGCAGGCCGATATTGAAAGTCAGCGTGGAACCGACCGGCTGGTATCAGAGTTAGATGGCACTGACCCTTATGCGGCAGCGCAGGTCAGTTATCAGTTATCCGGGCAATGGGCAGTGCAACTGGGGTATCAGTATATTGATATGGAACCCAATAAAGTGGATGCCTGGTACCTGGGTGGTCGTTACCGATTCTGAACCGTCGATACATGTCGAAAAAAGCCAGCCTGATGCTGGCTTTTCTCATTCTGAATGCTCAGATGAATTCTGGTATGCTGCTGAAAACACACTTATTAAAAAAGGAGAACTGCTGTGGCAGGCCAAGGTTCTGGCGGCAATGTATTAGCCGCGTTATGTACGTTGTTTATTCCCGGGTTGGGCCAACTGCTGCAAGGTCGGTTGCTGGCAGCCATTTTGTTTTTTGTGATTGTCGGCTCTGGGTATGCGTTGTGGTTTTTAGTGGTGCCGCCCATTATCGGCGCATTGGTTCACCTGTTTGCTATTCTGGATGCCGCCCGTTTTAAAGGCTGACACAAAACAATCAGGGCACCGTTGTTGGTGCCCTGATTGTTTTCAAGGTCATTCAGTAACGCTACGCTGGATCAGCGCATCGTCACAAACTCTTCAGCCGAAGTCGGGTGTATCGCCACGCAGTTGTCAAAGTCGGCTTTGGTCGCGCCCATTTTGATCGCTACCCCAAAACCCTGCAGCATTTCATCCGCCGCAAAACCTATCACATGCAAACCTACTACTTTTTCTTCTGGCCCGGCGCAGACCAGTTTCATCCGGGTGGGCTGGCGGTGTGATGTCAAAGCTGTGTACATGGCGGCAAATTCGCTGCGGTACACTTTGATCGCTGAGTCGCCGTACTGGGCTTTGGCTTCGTCTTCGGTCAGGCCTATGGTACCGATAGGTGGGTGGGAGAACACCACGGTTGGCACTGTGTTGTAATCGAGTTTGCTGTCGGCTTTGCCATTAAACAGCCGCTCAGCCAAACGCCGCCCGGCCGCTACAGCAACCGGGGTTAAGGCCAGACGGCCGGTGTTGTCGCCCACCGCATAAATACCTGGCACATTGGTGTTCTGGTAGTCGTCGGTTGGAATAAAGCCCTGAGCATCGGTCTGCACACCTGCGTTTTCCAGCTGCAGCTGATCGGTGGCTGGCACCCGGCCTATGGCCCAAATCAGGCAATCCACTTCGAGTGAGCGACCGCCATTGAGCTGAACGCTCAGGCTGCCGTCGGCATTTTTCTCAACGGCAATCACTTCGGTGTGCGGGTGCAGGCTTGGGCCATCTTTGGCCATCAGTTCAACTAAAGTGTCGGACAGCATCTGGTCGAAGCTGCGCAGCGGCTTGTCACGGCGTACCAGTAAATGGGTTTGGCTGCCAAGGGCATGCATCACACCGGCAATTTCCACCGCTATATAACCGGCCCCCACAACTGCCACCCGTTTCGGTTGCTGCGCCAGCGCAAAAAAGCCATCACTGTCGATGCCAAATTCGGCGCCTGGCAGGTTCGGCACCAGCGGCCGGCCGCCAGTGGCGATACTGATATGCGGCGCGCTGTAGCGTTTGCCGTCAACTTCCACGGTGTTTTTGTCAACAAAGCGGGCAAAGCCGCGAATGATAGTGACATTGTTTTTCGCCAAAACCCGGTCGTAGGAGCCATGAATACGGGAAATATAGGCCTGGCGGCTTTCTACCAGTTTGGCCCAGTCCAGCTCCGGCATGCTCAGGTCCATGCCGTAATCCGGTGCGTATTTAATGGCGTCGGCAACCTGACCGGCGTACCACATGGCTTTTTTCGGCACACAACCGACATTGACACAGGTGCCACCCAGGTATTTGGCTTCAATAATGGCGCATTTAGCGCCGTGGCTGGCGGCTCTGTTGGCGCTGGCAATACCACCGCTGCCGCCGCCAATGGCGATATAGTCAAAGTGTTCGGTCATCTGCTTTAGATCCTTGGCATCAGTTTGAGCTGTTATAAGGCCAGCAGTGCCGGAACTCAAGGGCAATGACCCTCAGTCCTTGTTGCAGGGCTCCAGTTCGGCACTGGCCGTGAGCCGGGATCCAGGCCAGCGCAGGCAGACACAAGTGCCTTGTGCCGAACTTTGAATACAGACTTCGCCACCATGCCATTCCGCCACTTTACGCACTATATGCAGGCCCAAACCAAATCCTGAACTATTGTCACCGCGCCTGAATAACCGCATCAGCACATCTGGGTGCTCGGCCATACCAGGGCCATCGTCACAGACCTGGAAGCAGTAATGCTGATCTTGCTTAGTAAAACTAATCTGGATGCGGCTTTTGGCATAACGCAGTGCATTGGCTAATAAATTTTGACCGGCCAGCAGTAAGGCTGGGGAATGAAAACAGGCATCGCCAACCGCAGGTTCAAAGTCCAGCTCTATGTGATGTTGGTAGATATCGAACCTGGACTCGAGCTCGTTCAATACCGTTGCCATCGGCTGTTCGAGCAGCGCCTGTCTGTTATGGTCATATTCCAGTTGGGAAAAATCGAGGTAGTTACTGACCAGGGCATCAATTTCAGCTATGTCGTCTAGCATGCGCTGTTGGTATTTCTGGTCTAATTGGGTTGACGCCAGCCCTAAAGTAAATTTCATCCTGGCCAGCGGCGTGCGGGTTTCATGAGCTATGGTGCGCGACATATCCTGATTCAGCTGAATCATCTGGCTGATTTGATTCGCCATTTGTTCCAGGCTTTGCGCCAGTGGGTAGAGGCTGGAGCCAGGTTGGATATTGCTTTGGATTGGATCTGGTTTCACCGCAAAAAGCCGGGTAACTTTGGTCAAATGACGGATATCACGGAACACCGGCCATAACAAGCCGAGAAATAATACAGCCAAAGCTCCGTTCACCCACAGTGTCAGGTTGTCATCCAAATTCTCTGATACAGGCAATGGGCCTAATTGATCCAACATGCCTGCTTGCTGGCTCTGACGGTAATAGAGGTAATCCCCTTCTGAAATAGCCACTGCAATCACTTTACCTTGCTGCAGTTCTTTGCGCAGTTCCGTCGGAAAATGCAAAGTGGCAGCAGGCACTTGCTGAATAAGCCGCCCTTGTTGTTGCTGCAAGTCAAATAAGGGGGACGCGTCCAGTTGGTAATTCCATGGGTCCAGCTGGATCCATTGGTAGCTGCTGCCAATGGCCCAAAGTAAGGCGGTGCAGGACAGTACAAGCATCAGGTAGAAGCGGATAAACTGGCTTTTCATAGCAGTGAGACCTGAAAGGGCTGGTAGCGCATCAGGTGAGTTGCTGCTGCGGCAGGTAATTAAACAGGTAGCCCTGCCCACGCACGGTAATGATCGACAAGCCTTGCACCTGCAGTTGTTCCAAATGCTTGCGTAAGCGGCTGATACGGATATCAATAGCGCGGCACAGGCCGTCGTATTCGCGGCCAACTAAGTGCTGGAACAGCAGTTCTCTGCTGACAATCAGGCCTGGGCGGGTCATAAAAAAACATAAAATATCAAATTCCAGGCTGGTCAGCTGCAAGGGTTTTCCGGCTAGTCTGGCCTGATTCAGGCCAAGATCCATGACCAGATCGTGCAGGGTAATTTGCCTGCTTGGTTGCTGCAGTCTTTGATTCGCTCTCAGACAACTGCGTATCTTAGCAAGCAACAAACTCGGGTCTATCGGCTTGCATAAATAGTCTGCCGCGCCGGCTTCCAGCCCTTCAATTTGATCCTGTGCACTGCTGAGGGCGGTCAGAAATACTACTGGGCAGGTCCAGCGTTTTTGCAGTAAAGGCAACAACTCAAAGCCATTGCCGTCCGGCAACATAATGTCACATAAGATCAGGTCGAAATTGCCAGTAATGCGTAAGGCGGAATCTGCATCCGGGGCATGGCTGAGCATCACTCCCTGCTCACTCAGGTATTCAGCTATGCCCAAGGCTAATCCGGCGTCGTCTTCGATCAACAGAATTTGGCTGTGCTGGTGCATTACAACATATTCCACAGGTAGCCACGTTTATGGCGTTTTAACGCGCCCTGAAATTGCACTAACTGCAATTGGGTTTTGGCCAGCGGTTGGCCCTGGCGGCTGGTGACTTGCACTGCCAGATTGGTTTTGGTGTGGATCTGCAGGTTAATTTCGGTTTGTGCCGGAGGCTGATGTTGCCTGCAGTCCGGGCGATTGTCATGGTCAAGAACACAGACTTCTTGGGGTTCGCCGCCAGTGATCAGCAGTTTAACTTCGGTATTGCATTCCGGCTCCCTTTCGGTCACAACACAGATATGCGGTACCAGCTGAAGTTGCAGCTGTGTCTGAGCCCTTACCGCCAGAGGGAAGAGTAATGTGGGCACAGTGAACATCAGAATACCAGGACGAACCATCATCAAAAACTGTATCTCACCCCGATGAATCGCCCATAGTAGTAACCCCGTTTTACCAGAGGGCTGCGCAGTAATTCGTCGTCCAGTACGTTCTTTTGCCAGTACGCCAACATGGCCCACTCTGGCGTCAATTGGTAGCTGAGAGTCATACCATAAAAGTAGTGCCAGCTGTCCTGTAGCCGGAACCCGCTCGGAGTCTGATTCAGCTCGTAAGGGCGAAGGTTGTAGTAATAGTTGTTGAGCTTTTGATCTTTATGAGTGAGCCCGGCTCGCCATTGCCACGACCAGGCACCGATTTGGTAGCTTTTGCGGAGAGTCAGATGCCGCTCCTGGCCATGATGGATACCACTGATGTCTTTTAGCAGGCTAAGACGCAGGTCGGCATAGTCAGACAGCCAATTCAGACTGACGCCCCCCATGTAGGATAAATGCCGCCCTATATCCAGATAACTATGGGCTGGTAGTTGCTCCGTACCTGGTAACGTCCCCAGAGAACCTCCGGATGGTTCTTGCGCTTCGACGGGCAGGTCGCCAGTAAAACTGGTGCGTTGAAAGCCAATGGCATCCCACCAGCCGAATTCGTTCACCCCATCCAGTTCGAAAAACATGCCATCTTCATTCAGCGAACCTACCAGGTCGATATACCAGTTCTCCCGTTCCAGCAGGCTGTAACCGACATAACTATTTTCGAAGAAGAACCGCTCGCCGTAATAGCTGACTGCAGGCAGCAGAGAGCCTTTCAGATCGGCCCTGTTGGCCAAAGGCGTTGTCAGAGCGCCTCGTCCGGCCGATAACGAAAATTGCCACTGGTGATTGTCCACACTTTGGGTCTCGCCCCTGGCCATCGAAAAGCTGCAAAGTGACAGAATGAAAAATTGAATCAAAAACTTCATCAGATTCGTCCGAAATAATACGCAGCCAGCTTAGCAAGACTTTACTGCGAAATCTCGACTTTTAGCTGCATGATACAAAGTGATACATGAAATGTTTCGCAGCCCTGACTTAACGAATGATTAGATAAATTGGCGCCGAAAAAACAACCGGTGCTCAGGATAATAATTCAAAAGTCGGAGAATCCAGTGAAACTAAAAACCATTGCTTATGCTGTGGCCGGTGCACTTAGTGGTATCGTCGTGGCTCATGCTGCCACGGGGCAAACACCGTCGCAGCCTGGCCATCAGGCTTCAGCCAATGCATTACAACCAGTTAAGGTCAGCGCAGAACAACTGAAAAAGCGGCAACATAGCCGCGCTGCAAGAAACAGTTTACAAACAGACGACGGCCTGAACGTCCAGTTGCAGCCGAAAAAGGTCAAGTTTGTCCGGGAAAATGACATCCTGGGTGAGCAGGTCTATATCATCCGTCTGCGACATAGCCCGGTCAGCCAGTACCAGGGGGGGATCAACGGTCTGAAAGCAACTCAGCTTAGCAAAGCAGAGCCTGAGCAACGTCTGTTTGAAAAAGGCGAGCCAGCGTCCGCCTCAGTCAGGGAGTATCAGCAGTTTTTATTGGCGGAGCAACAAACCGCATTAACCCAAATCAGTCAGGTGGTTGGCACGAAGGCCATTCGTCAGCATTTTGTAAATGCACTGAATGGATTCAGTCTGACCCTGACTCAGGATGAAGCCGAGAAAATTGCTGCTTTGCCCGAAGTGGTCAGCGTACAGCGCTCTAAGTTGTACCAGTTGCATACCGACATAGGCCCAAAGCGGATCAGTGCGGATAAAGTCTGGACCGGTCAGACCAGCCAGAATACGGCGTTTAAAGGGGAAGGCACTATTGTCGGTATCATCGACACTGGCGTGAATACCGATCACCCGGCTTTTGCCGATATTGGTCAGGATGGCTATGACCATGTGAATCCTTTGGGGCAGGGTAATTACCTTGGCGACTGTGCTCTGGATGAATTTACCAGCCGTTGTAATGACAAGCTGATTGGCGTTCGCAGTTACAAAGTGATCACTGATACCTATGATGGACTTTATCCAGCTGTGGGGGAAGATGTGTCCGGTCATGGTTCCCATACGGCGTCGACTGCGGCAGGAAACGTGCTGAAAAATGTCGATTACGTGGTGCCGGAAATCAGTGCGGCCAGTGACGGACGCGTCATCAAAGAGGCTTTATTCCCAGAGATGTCCGGTGTGGCACCTCATGCCAATATCATTTCATATCAAGTCTGTTACCCACTGGAAGGATGTCCGGGCGAAGCGTTGATCGCAGCCATTGAAGATGCAGTCAGCGACGGTGTTGACGCTATTAACTTCTCTATTGGCAACGTGATGAATACCACGTCGCCCTGGGAGGACTCGATCGAACTGGCGTTTTTAGGGGCGCATCAGGCGGGCATCGCTGTCGCTGCATCGGCAGGGAATGCCGGGACTGACGGTTACCAGGAATTAGGTACCTACATTGACCACGTTTCCCCTTGGTTACTGAATGTGGCAGCGTCAAGCACGGGCCGCACTATCGAAGTGGACACTCAGCTGCAGGACTTTAATGGCGGCAGCAGCACACCGGTTGACGCTATCAGTGGTGGGGGTATTAACCAGTCTGCGTTAACAGGCATCGTGGTCAAAGCTGCTGATTTTGGTAATGAACAGTGTACTGAGCCTTTTGCACCAGGAACCTTTGATCACCTGACCAACAGTGAAGGCGCACCCTACCTGGATGCCAGCAATAACCCGGCCAACATTATTGTGGCCTGCCAGCGCGGAACCAACGGTCGGGTTGAGAAATCATCCAATGTGGCTGCAGGTGGAGCTGAAGGTTTTATTTTGTATAACGCGTCTGACTATGGTGACGAAGGCACAGTGGTGAAGACGGATGTCTATGCAGTGCCGGGTATCCATATTTCCAGCGCCCAGTGGTGGAACAGTCTCAACAACTGGTTGGGTAGTGACAGCCTGAATGGACATCAGTTGACCATTTCTGCAACCAGCATTGGGCGGGTCATTGATGACGCGGAAGCAGACAAACTGGCGGATTTCTCTTCCCGTGGGCCTGGTATCGCAAACCCTGAGCACCTGGTGCCTTCAGTAACTGCGCCAGGGGTGGATATCTATGCCGCAACCAACGATGAGAGTCCCTTCGCGGAAAGGCTGGGGGAAACGCCAGTGACGGCAGATTACGGTGTGTACAGTGGTACCTCGATGGCAGCCCCTCATGTGGCTGGTGCATTGGCACTCTTGAGCCAGGCTCATCCGGACTGGACAGTGGCACAGAAGCAATCGGCGTTGCAACTGACCGCCGAACCTGTGGTCACTTACGCTATTCAAAAAGGTCAGCCGTGGGAGAAGAACCCTAAAGCCGAGGTGTACCGGGCTGGTACCGGCCGGATCAATGTGGCCAGTGCGATTGATGCCGGTCTGCTCATGGACGAAAGTTACGACAATATGCTGGCGGCTAACCCAGCCAATGGCGGTCTGGTGCACAAACTGAACTTGCCGGAAATGGTGAACTTCAGCTGTAAACCGAGCTGCAGCTGGGTACGAACATTTACTGCAACCAAAGACGGCAGCTGGAGTTTATCAACGGACGAAGTGACAAACTGGTCACCTTATGATGAGCAGCGCTACGTGCAACAAGGTGTCAAGCTGGAAATAGTACCAGCGAAATTCAGCCTGAAAGCCGGCGAGACTCAAACCATTATGCTCCGGGCCTCCGTCACTAACACGCAGGACGTTGCAGGCAATTCTGAAGCTGAACTGCACTCACATTTGCTGTTTAAAGAAGACAATGGCAAAGCGCCAGATATGCGGCTCCCTGTAGTGTTCCAATATGACAACGGGGGGTTACCTGAGCGCGTGAGTCTGACGGCACATCGCAACCAGAGCAGTTACAGTCTGAAAAACATCCCTGTACCTGTGATGACGCAGGGGGTGACCCGAACTTATGCGCCGGTAAAGGCGGAGCGTTACAGCATCACCTTACCAAAAGATGATGACTTCACCTTCCCCTGGCCATTGGCTGAAGGAGATATAGACGACAACAAACTGGATGAAGCGACCCACAGTTTCTGGATTGACGTTCCGGCAAACAGCAAACGACTGGTCGTTGAAAACCTGCGCCGTACTGCATCCAGTAACGAAGATTCGTACAACTTCGGTAATGTCATTGTGTACTTAGGGAAAGACTTCAACAACAACGGCAAAATGGACCAGGATACAGAAATGCTTTGTGTATCCTGGCATGTGGCTTACAACAACTACTGTAATGTGAACGACCCTGAGCCCGGTAAGTACTTTGCTGTGTTGTATAACGCCAATGACTACATGACGCCAGGTACTGACAGTTTCGAATACACCTATGCTGTTGTGTCCAATCAGGAAGCGACGGACATCAACGTGTCGGTGCCGGCGCAGAGTGATGGTAAAACCCCTGTGACTGCACAAATCAATTGGTCCATGCCTGATATGGAAAATGGCGATTTGTACTACACAGGCTTCGATATCGGCACTTCGGCCGTCAATGCGGGCAACGTCGGATTTGTGCCATTTAAACTGAACCGTGGTGTGGATGATGTCAGCCTGAGCGCAGACAAAACAACCGTCAGAGTAGGTCAGCCTGTGACATTGACGCTGAATGCACTGCCGAACTTAACTGGTTCGGACCGGGACTTTACCTTAACAGCCACCATCCCAGCTGGCCTGGAGCTGACACCAGACAATGTGTCCGTCAGTGATGACAGCATTGTGACTGCAATGATCCTGGAGAACGGAGTGCTGACACTGAAAGGCACACAACCGGACACCGAAAAACTGAAACCCGCCTATCAGATCAGCAGCAGTGACGAAGATGAGATGTGTCGGGTGCCTGACTTTGGTCAGGGCAACGACCGCTATGTCAACCTGAGTAGTTTTGGTTTTGGCCCAAGCTTCGGAGATGCACCTGGTGATCTGCGTAATGGCACCATGATCCCGTACAACCTGCTGTTTAACGATGGCGGCGCCTTCACTTTGTACAACAACCAACAGGCCCCTTCTGCGGCAATGTTTGTACGAGGTAACGGTAACGTAACATTTGATGGCGCGCCGTATTTCTTTCCTATGCATTACCCCTTCCCGTATGACGGTTTCCCGGATCAGGCCATTGGTACCTTATGGCGTGGTTGGGGAGGCAATCCATTCACTATGGATGCATCTGCCACACCTTTCGCCTGGGACTCTGGTATTACGCTGGCAAGCACGCAAAGCGGCTGGGCCATTGTTGAATGGGATGGCATGCGCACTATGCCGTACCTGGGTATGGACGACAACTGGGAAGCTGTTTACGGCGAAAAAGAGGACAGGTTCGAGTTTGAGTTGATTTTCAATAATCAAACCCGCTTCGGTAAAGGCGAATACGAAATGATCATGGCCTACAACCAGCTGGAATTTGCCGGTGATAACCGGGGTTCTGTTGGGGTTCAGGGTTATATCGGTGCCAGAACTGCTTTCGGGCCGCTGGAAGGTTATCTGGGTTCTGAATACGCGTTTGATGACTTAGACAGCAAGTTAAGTGTTGGCAAAGTACTGTGTTACAACTATGTAGGTCCAGAATCGTCACAATTTGAAGTGACGCTGAATGCTACTGTGGCACACTCAGCCATAGGCAAAGACTTAACCCTGCACGCTGTTAGTCAGGTTGAAGGTATGGAAGATATTCAGATGAGCCATAGTCTGACAGTACCGGGTAACCTGACTCTGGGAGTGATCCGCAATGCGACAGTGGTGGAAGATGGTGAATTAACCGGTATCCAGGTGCTGTACGCCGATGAAAACAATGGTGCGAACAGCATCACGGTCAGTGGTGAACACGTGACTGCCACTGTGGATGGTCATCAATCGGGTGCGACCTTTAGTCTGAAACCGGATGCTGATTTCACAGGCACAACTACAGTGACTGTAACGGTCGCTGATTTGGAACAACCAGACGACAAAACCAGTACCAGTTTTGAACTGACCGTGACTCCGATCAATGATGCCCCCGTGGCCAAAGTGGCCAGCAGCAATGTGACAGGCACCGCTGGCAACAGTATTACGCTGGATGCGTCAGGCAGTATGGATCCGGATGGTGATACGCTGAGCTATAGCTGGAAACAAACCGCAGGCAGTGTTCTGACAACCACGGCCGCTGGTGCCAAACTGACGCTGAGTTCTGTAGCGGCAGGCAACTACAGCTTTGAAGTCACTGTCTCTGATGGTGAGTTGAGCAGTACGGCAGTTGTGGCCGTGACAGTACAAAATAACCAGGTCACCACCACTGTGACACCGAAGTCGTCTGGCGCTTTTGGCATCTGGAGCTTGTTGCTGGTGCTGGCTATGGCAGGTCGGGGTTTTCGCCGTAAAGCGGCCTAATCCATTCTCCTGGTCGTAAGCTGCAGTGACCCAAGGAAGGGCCTGTAACTTGGCTACCTTCCCTTGCAAACAGAGCGCACCGGCGCTCTGTTTTTTTGCTGAGGCAAGAAAAACGCTGACCTCAGCGGGTTTGGCTTGAGAATCAGCGAATAGCCCCAATACTCCAACTAAACCACTTCAGTGCCTTGATTAGAACGAGATTGCTCATGACCCAGGATTTACCCGTTTTCAGCCAAATTGACCCCAGCCAGATTAAACCGCGCGTTGAACAGCTCATTGCGGCCTGTACAGCCGATATTGATGCTGTAGTACAACAACGTAATCCGACATGGCAAAACCTGATTGTGGCGCAGGAACACAACAGTGACGAATTAAATAAATTCTGGTCGCCGGTGTCGCACCTTAATTCGGTGAAAAACAGCCCGGAGCTGCGGGAAGCTTATGAAAGCTGTCTGCCGCTGTTGTCTGACTTTGGCACCTGGGTGGGCCAGCACGAAGGTTTGTATCAGGCCTATCTGGCGTTATCCAAAAGTGCTGAGTACAGAAGTTTAAGCAAAGCGCAGCAGAAAGTGATTCAAAACGCTTTGCGTGACTTTAAGTTATCCGGCATTGGCCTGGCGGATGAGAAAAAGCAGCGTTATGGCGAAATTCAAAGCCGCTTGTCTGAACTGGGTTCCACTTTTTCCAATAACACCCTGGACGCCACTCAGGCCTGGTTTAAGCATGTGGAAGATGAAACCCTGCTGGCCGGTTTGCCGGAAGATGCCCGGTTGGCGGCTGCTGAAGCGGCGGCGCAGCGTGAACTGAGCGGCTGGGTCTTTACGCTGGAGTTCCCAAGCTATATCGCTGTGCTGACGTACGCCGACAACGCCGACTTACGCGCAGAGCTGTACCAGGCTTACTGCACCCGCGCCTCAGACCAGGGCCCGACCGCAGGTCAGTTTGACAACACGGCCATTATTGAAGAAACCTTGGCGCTGCGTCACGAACTGGCGCAGCTGCTGGACTTTAACAACGCCGCCGAAGAATCCCTGGCCACCAAAATGGCGGAAAGCCCGGCCCAGGTGCTGGAATTCCTGAGCGATTTAGCGCGCCGCGCCAAACCACAGGCGGCGCAGGATTTAGCCGAGTTGCAGGCTTTTGCCAAAACCGAGTTTGGTGTTGACAGGCTGAATGCCTGGGATATCACCTACTATTCCGAGAAATTAAAACAGGCCAAATACGCCATTTCTGACGAAGCGCTGCGGCCTTATTTCCCGGAAACGAAAGTGGTGCCAGGCCTGTTTGCGGTGCTGAACAAATTATTTGGGATTGAAGTAAAAGCCCGTGACGGTGTCGATGTCTGGCACCCGGATGTGAAGTTTTATGACATTTTCGACCAGAGCGGCGAGCTGCGAGGCAGTTTTTACCTGGATTTATATGCCAGGGCGAAAAAACGCGGTGGTGCCTGGATGGATGATTGCCAGGGCCGGCGCTGGCTGGCCGATGGCAGCCTGCAGCGCCCTGTGGCCTACCTGACCTGTAACTTCAATAAACCCGTCGGTGGCAAACCGGCCTTATTTACCCATGATGAAGTAGTCACTTTGTTTCATGAGTTTGGCCATGGTATTCACCATATGCTGACCAAAGTGGACGCCAGCGCTGTGGCCGGTATTCATGGTGTGGCCTGGGATGCGGTGGAGTTACCCAGCCAGTTTCTGGAAAACTGGTGCTGGCAGCCCGAAGCGCTGGCGCTGATTTCCGGCCATTACGAGACCGGCGAACCGCTGCCGCAGGATATGCTGGACAAAATGCTGGCGGCGAAAAACTTCCAGTCAGCGATGTTTTTAGTGCGTCAGCTGGAATTTGCATTGTTTGATTTCCGCCTGCATGCGGAGTACCAGCCAGAGCTGGGGGGCCGGGTGCAAGAGTTACTGGATGAAGTGCGCCAGCAAGTCGCGGTGATAGTGCCCCCCCGTTTTAACCGTTTCCAGCATGGTTTCAGCCATATTTTTGCCGGTGGTTATGCGGCCGGTTATTACAGTTATTTATGGGCAGAAGTGCTGTCGGCTGACGCCTTTGGCCGTTTTGAAGAAGAAGGCATATTCAGTACTCAGGCGGGCGCAGATTTTCTGCACTGCATTTTGGAACAAGGCGGCAGTGCCGAGCCGATGGAGCTGTTTAAAGCCTTCCGGGGTCGTGAACCGTCCAATGCGGCTTTATTGCGGCATATGGGCATAGCTGCCTGACAGCGAGGGTATGATGAACAAAGTGTTGAGTATACTGGCGTTGGTCAGCCTGGGCTTGCAGCAGGCTGTTGCCGCTGAACCCACTCAGCGGATGACACAAGGGGGCACTATGGATCTGAAAACACAAATTCAGCAGCAACGCGCTGAAATTTTCCGTCTGATTGGCGACGCCAAAGCCGAGAGTCCACAGCAGTGCCGGGTGCTGGCCTTGGGACAAAAAGCCTGCGGCGGCCCTGAAACTTATGTGGCGTATTCGGTATTCAGCACAGACGAGGCCACTTTGTTAAAACAGGCCGAACTCTATAAAAGCCTGCAGCAACGCTGGTTTAAAGAATCCGGCATGATGTCAGACTGTGCCATAGTGCCGCCGAAGCAGGTGGAATGGGCCAATGGCTATTGTGTGTTGGGCCCGTCGGCCGATTCAATCTGAGGAGAAATGATGGCTTTTGTTGAACAGTTTGAGCTGATTTACCACAGAGCGGCTGAACGTAAAGGTGGCACCGCTGCACTGGAAGCCTTGCTGAGCAAACCGCGTTCTGCAGCTGAGCTGGCGCAGCTGAGTGATGCGCAGGTGCTGAGCGAATTCAGTAAAAAAATCTTTCAGTCCGGTTTTGTCTGGTCTGTGGTGGAAAAGAAGTGGCCAGAGTTTCAGCAGCTGTTTTTTGGTTTTGAGCCGGCGAAAATTCTGCTGATGAGTGATGAGATGCTGGCCGAAAAAGCCACAGACCCCCGTATTATCCGCAATGCCACCAAAGTCTTTGCGATACGCGACAATGCTTTAATGATCAATGAGGTTGCTCAGCAATACGGTAGTTTTGGTCAGTTTTTAGCGCAGTGGCCCGACACGGACACCATAGGGCTGTGGGCTTACCTGAAGCAACATGGCAACCGGCTCGGCGGCAATGTCGGCGCTTATGGCCTGCGTTTTCTCGGCAAAGATACCTTTATCCTGAGCCAGGATGTGGAAGCTTACCTGCGCAGCTCCGGCCTGGTTGAAGGCGGGCTGACCAGCCAGAAAAACCTCAAAGCCATCCAACAGCAGTTTAATTTGTGGCGTGAGCAATCCGGCCGCAGTCATCAGGAGATCAGTAAAGTGATCTCAATGAGTGTGGGCGATAACCATGTCGGGTTGATCACTTAAATTTGCAAGCCTGGGTTGGAGTTCGCCAACCTCGGTAGCGCCACATCATATTGTTCCTGTTTTATAAATAATTCATATTTTTGTATTTTTATTCATTTCTTAAAGTGAAACGAAATTCAGCTTTTCTGTGGTGCCCAATGGAGTGTGTTGTTTTCTCTTGTTGGAAGCGATTAATCTATCTTATTTCATTGAGTGTTTTTTTTGATAGATATTCATTTTGGTTGTTGAATTTTTGTTGTGTTTTTTAATTTTTTATTTGTTTTCTTCTTGATTGATTTTTTTGATACTAGTCTCTATTTGGTTTTTCATTAAATTTAAAATGGAGTGAGTATGAAGTTTTCTGCGCTGTTTTTTTCTTGTGTTTTCACTTTTTGTATCGGCAAATGAAGATGATTATTTGAGTTTGGGGTACGAGATAGTTAATTGTGAATCATGTGCTGTTGAAGGAGCGTTCAGGGTTGCAGCAAAAAATGCTCCTTTACCAAGTCATATGCATGTTTATGATGTTAGGACGGTAGTGGTGGTTAATTTGAGGTCCTCTTTATTTTATACTTACATAGTGGAGTATGATAGGGAAATTAATAAAACATTGATTGAAAGTGTTCAGAGTCCAATAGAGTTCCAGCAAGTTGTTAACGACTATAATTCATTTAGAAATGAATTGCAGACAACAATAGCTTGGGACTATGTACCTGCTTGGCATGCGCAGGGCGCTGGTTATGATATTTCCTCTTCCAGCGTTTCTCCCGACGCGAAATTTGTGGCAGTTCAAGGCGGAACCCCATTTCCAGTGACTGGTGATATAAGTGGTTCTGTAGAAGATCTAATTAATGATAGTACACAGCAGGCCTTGCTTCATGAAAGAATAAGGGTTGCTGTAGTTGCCCCCAGAATTTTTTTGTATGCAAGAAGAGCGGCGCTAAATTTTTTGTTTAAGATTAAACCTATTTCAATCGTGTTAAATTTTCCTGATGGCTCTAAAGTTGAATACGATGTTATTACACCTTTCTCTAGTGTTCCAGGTGTTTTCGTATGGGACACTGCTGTAGATGATTTGGGTAATCCAGTGGTTAAAGCCTATGAACAGCGAGGTGGGGCATCAAACTCTTATGGTGGTGGATATTATGGGCGCAAACCGGGTTCATCTATATCATACAAGTGCAGTGTAGTGTATACAGGTACGTATCCTTTTGGGATGGTTTCTCAGGGTAGGTTTTGTGAGTATTATACTATCGATGGGGATCGATGATATGAGGAATAATTATAAATGGTTTATTTATGGGGGGGTTGCCGGGTCGGTAATTACAGGCTTGCTTAGCCTGCACCTGGGGTTAAGTTTTGTCAGGGCTTCCCATATGCAAGGTGTTGCCGCCGAGATCAATCTGGCCAATGTCGCTGTGCAGGCAACAGATTTAGCCTCGGCGCAGCAAGCGCAGCTTAGGTTTGCTACCTGCTCTTTAGCGTATTTCGCCAGCCTGGAGTCCAGCCTGTATTACTTCCAATCTGACAAAAACGATCTGGCCAGGCTGCAATCATCTCTGCGATCTGCAGATAAGGCCCAATGTTCCGGCTAAGCTAATATTGTGTTTCGGACGCTAGCCGCCACCAGAGGCGGCTTTTTGTTACATTTTTGTTTTAAATTTGGGTGGGCTCCGTGTTACTTTGACTGTTTTATTGGCGACAACACGGAGCTTCTTATGGCCACCTCAGGGTTAGAAATCAAAGGCTTAACCAAAACCTACGACAACGGCGTCAAAGCGCTGAACAATGTAAACCTGTCGATCAGCAAAGGCATGTTTGGCCTGCTGGGCCCCAACGGTGCCGGCAAATCCTCGCTGATGCGCACTATTGCAACCCTGCAGCAACCCGACACCGGCTCTATCCACTTTAATGGCATCGATGTGCTGAACGACCCGCAGTCGTTGCGTAAAACCCTGGGTTATCTGCCGCAGGATTTTAGTGTGTACCCACGCATCAGTGCTTTTGATTTGCTGGATCATCTGGCGGTGCTCAAAGGTTTTCACCAGAAAAAACCACGCAAAGAACTGGTGGACAGCCTGCTGGCGCACACCAACTTATTCCAGCACAAAGACAAAGCGGTCAGCGGTTTCTCTGGTGGGATGCGTCAGCGTTTTGGTATTGCCCAGGCGCTGCTGGGCGATCCGGATTTACTGATTGTCGATGAACCCACAGCGGGCCTGGACCCGGAAGAACGCAACCGCTTCCACAACCTGCTGGTCAGTCTGGGTGAACAAAAAGTCATTATTTTATCCACCCATATAGTGGATGACGTGGCCGAGTTGTGCCCGGCCATGGCGGTGCTCGCCAGCGGGCAAATACTGCAGCAGGGCAGCCCGGCTCAATTAATTGACCAGATCCAGGGCAAAATCTGGAGCAAAACGGTGTCTGCCGCAGAAGCGGCCGAGCTGGAGCAACAGCTGCCAGTAATAGCCAAACGGCTGTTTGCAGGTCGCACTGTGCTGCATGTGTATGCTGACACCGCGCCTGAGGGGTTTGTGGCCACGCCGGCCGGCCTGGAAGATGTGTATTTCTCTACTCTGGCCAGCCACCGCCAGCAACAAGCGGCTTAAGGGGGCCTTATGTTTGTCTCCATGCTGCGTTTTGAGCTGCGCTATTTTTTGCGTCAGCCGTCTTTTTATGTGGTCAGCCTGCTGCTGTTTTTAAGCAGTTTCTTTTCGGTCACCTCCGACAATATTGTGATTGGCGGCGGTGGCGAAGTGTTGAAAAACAGCCCCTTCGCCATTGCGCAAACGCTGGTGATCCTGAGTCTGTTTGCGATGTTTGCTGTGGTGAACTTTGTCGGCAGTGGCGCTGTGCGTAATGCCCAGCACCAAATGGAAGAGCTGATTTACACCAAACCACTGCAGGCATTTTCGTACCAGTTTGGCCGCTTTTTTGGCAGTTATCTGGTGGTACTGCTGGTGTACCTGAGTGTGCCCATTGGCATTTTATTGGGCAGCCTGATGCCTTGGGTCGACGCCAGCCGCTTTGGCCCGACCAACCTGTACTTCTACCTGTATAACTTTGTGGTGCTGTCGGTGCCCGGGCTTTTTGTGTTGTCGGCGCTGTTTTATGCGGCGGCGACCAAATTCCGCTCTTTAATGCCGCTGTACCTGATGGCTGTGGTAATGCTGGTGCTTTATGCGGTGTCGGGCACTTTTGCCCGTATGCCGGAATACCGCAGCCTGGCCGCTTTATTGGACCCTTTTGGCATCCGTACTTTCCTGGATCTGACCCGCTATTGGACCATTCAGGAAAAGAACAGTCAGTTGATTGAGCTGAGCGGTGTGTTGCTGCAAAACCGCGGCTTATGGCTGTTGATTTCCCTGGCATTGCTGGCGGCTGCCGGTTTATTCCGTTTGCCTGGCCTGGCGAAAAAAGATCTGAAAAAAGCCAAAGGCAAAGTGCTGCCAACGCCTGTGGTGTCGGTGGCTCAGTTGCAGCAAAAAGCCAGCCAGTGGGGCGGAGCGACGGCCTTGTGGTGCCGCATCCGTTTTGAAATGCGCCAGGTCTTGTTCACTGCACCCTTTGTGATCCTCGGTCTGATAGCGATGGCGCAGCTGATTGGCCCCTTGTTTGGTGATTTTGACTGGTATGGCACCTCGAACTGGCCTGTGACTCAGCGTATGGTCGAGCATATCTCCGGCTCGCTCGGGCTCCTGGTGGTGCTGGTCACTGTGTATTACAGCGCCGAAGTGATCTGGCGTGAACGCAACTCAGGCATGGGCGATATTATCGACACCATGCCGGTACCCAACCTGACCTTCTGGTTGGCCAAATTGCTGGCGGTCGGCGCGGTCATGCTGCTGTTGTTTGTGCTGGGTACGGCCGTCACAGTGGTGTTTCAGGCTGTCCAGGGTATTACCGAGTTTGAGTTGTCACAGTACGCCATCCGCCTGGGCTATTTCTTCTGGTTGCCAGCTTTGTTGACTGTGGTGCTGGCGTTTTTCCTGCAAGTACTAAGCCCGAACAAGTTTGTCGGTATGGGGCTCTTTGTCGGCTACTTTATGCTGTCGCTGGTGCTGTCCAACTGGGGCTTAGGCCACAGTTTGCTGAATTTTGGCACCTCGCCTTCAGTGGCGTTTTCGGATCTGAACCAGTATGGCTCGACGCTGGAAAGCCACAGCTGGTACATGCTGTACTGGGGCGCGATTAGCCTGGTGTTTTTTGTGTTGGGTTACGGTTTGTACCACCGCGGCCCGATGCAAAGCCTGAAACAGCGCGTGCGCATTTTGGGGTACCAGCTGGGTGCGACAGGCAAAAGCCTGATTGCTGCTTCGCTGTTGGTGGCAGTGAGCAGCGGCAGCTTCCTGTTTTATCAAACCACGGTGCTGAACAGCTACCAAACGGCTGACCAGCAGCAAGACCTGCAAGCCGATTATGAGAAAGAATTAATCCAGTACGCCGGCTGGCCCATTCCGGTTACTACAGCGGTCGATGCGGCGGTGGATTTATACCCTTCAGAAAACAAAGTCAAAGCCAAGGTGCAGCTGAGCTGGCAAAACAAATCCAAAAAGCCCATCGAAAAAGTGCTGGTGAACTGGCCGGAGAATACCGAACAGCTGAGTATCCGTATTGCTGGCGCCAGCCTGAGTGAGCGCGATGACAGGTTCAGAACCAGCTGGCTCAGCTTTACCCCTGCTATTGCGCCGGGCCAGAGCATCAGCGGTGAAATTGAGCTGGTGCGCCAAGTGGTGGGCATTCGCGAAACCGGTTTTGACCCGTCTGTGGTGGAAAACGGCACCTTTATTAATAACAGGGCGCTGTTGCCAACCTTTGGTTACCAGGAAGACTATGAGCTGCAGGACCGGCACGAACGGCAAAAGCGTGGCCTGCAGCCAAATGAGCGGGCCAATAAGCTGGAAGACAGCAGGTTCTACCGGCAGAACTTCTTTGGTCAGGACGGTGACTTTATTCAGTTTGCCGCCACTATTTCCACTGAAGCTGATCAGATAGCGCTGACCCCAGGTTACCTGCAAAAGCAATGGCAGCAGGACGGCCGTCAGTACTTCCGTTATGAAATGGACCAGCCAATGGTGAACTTCTACGCCTTTGTGTCGGGCCGTTATGCGGTGAAAAAGCAAGAGTACAATGGCATCAGCATTGAGGTGTATTACCACCCGGCCCACGGCTGGAACGTCGACCGCATGATGGAGTCAGTGCGCGATTCCATCGACTACTTCAGCAAGGTGTTTGGCCCGTACCAGCATAAACAAATGCGCATTATGGAGTTTCCGGGTTACCGCAGTTTTGCCCAGAGTTTTGCCAACACAGTGCCGTATTCGGAGCGCATTGGGTTTATTACCGACCTGCGCGACCCGGACAATATAGACCCTGTCTATTACGTGACCGCCCATGAGGTGGCGCACCAATGGTGGGGCCATCAGGTCGGGGCGGCTGATGTGCAGGGCAGTGCGGTGATCTCAGAAAGCTTGTCGCAGTACTCAGCGCTGATGGTGATGGAGCAGAAATACGGCGCCGATAAAATCCGTCAGTTTGTCAAATATGAACTGGACCGTTATCTGCAGGGCCGCTCGGCAGAGCGTATTGGTGAAATGCCGCTGCTGCGGGCCGAAAACCAGTCGTACATTCATTACCAGAAAGGTTCTGTGGTAATGATGGCAATTAAAGACCGGCTGGGTGCAGAGCGGCTGAATGCCAACCTGCAGGCCTTTAATGAGCGTTACCGGCTGCGCAACGACCCATTCCCGACCACACTGGACCTGGTGACCTATTTAAGTCTGAATACCAGTGCGGACGAACAGGCCTTTATCAACGACCTCTTTACCCAAATCACCCTGTACGACCTGCGGGTGAAAGACGCTAAGGTCACAGCGCGGGACGATGGCAAATTTGTGCTGGACCTGACGCTGTATGCGCAAAAGCTGGTCGCCGATGACAAAGGCAACCAAACCGAGCAGCCACTGGACGAACTGGTGGACCTTGGTGCCTTCAGCGCCGACCCGGACAAAGCCGCAGCTGCAGGTGAAACCCTGTATCTGCAGAAGCACCGTCTGGTGTCCGGTGATAACCAGCTGCAGATTATTCTCGACAGCAAACCGCTTTATGTCGGTGTGGATCCGCTGGTGCACCTGATCGACCGCGACAGCGCCGACAATATCCGCAAGTTGTAACCCCCTCCTGGGGTCAGAGTACGACTCTGACCCCAGCCTGTTCCTTTTTTAGAATCTCAGCTACAGTAAGTTGTTTTGTTTAATTAAAAGGAACTTGCAATGGTATTGGCACATCATCAGCCGGCTTTGTCGGCGGCCATCCGCAGCTGGTTGAGTGGTTTTGCTGCAACGGCTTTTACCCTGACTTTGATCCTGCTGATGTGGGCCATGGTCAGTCTGATTGGTCAGACTCAGGATATTGTCACTCAGCTCAATGCCGAGTTGCGTTGGGCTTCCCCTCAAATCGCCTTGTCCGCTGCAGCGGCTTTGTTGTGGTTCTCGCTGATGAGCTGGTGGTCGGCCCGTTATATTTTTCAGCAGACAGAGCGTTGGATCACTGGTTATCAGGGGGATGAACAGCACAGGCCCACAGCGTTTATCAGTGCACAAACTGCCCTCTGGTTACCCAGAGTCTATTCGGTTGCACCTGGAGTGCTGTTGTTTGTCACGGGAGTGAGCCGGGGGTTGTATGGCACGGCATTTTTAGGCGTGCTGGTGGCCCTGTTGGCTTTGGTGCTGGTACTCAGCCGAAAAAGCTGGCGGCACGCGGCGCTGCTGAGCCAGACAGGTTTAGACCAGACCCGCAGCTGGCAATGGCTTAGTCTGGGTTTTACTGCGCTGATGGCGCTTTTTTCCATTTTCTTTTTGCCACAAACAGCGGCACTGCTGGGGGCCTTCAATACCTTGTTTATTGGCTTGGGCAGTCTGCTTTGCGGCATGACCTTTGGTGTGTATTTTGTCACCCGCTGGTGCTGGAACTGGCCGGTGGTTGGCGTCATTCTGCAACCACCAGTGCCTGTACTGAGTCTGGCTGTTGCGGCGGCACTGGCGATCAGTGCGGTGCTGCCGACCGACAATCATGGGATTCGCCGTTGCCTGACCGCGGCCGGTGCAGACGCTGCACTGCAGTGCCCAACCCCAGCCGCTTCAGCTTCTTATGCTTACCCCGATTTAGCGGCGGCCTGGAAGGATTTCAGCCAGAAGCTGGAGCAACATCAGGCAGGACCTGGGCTGGTGCCGGTGTTTTTTGTCGCCAGTGAAGGCGGTGGTTTAAGGGCGTCTTACTGGACAGGCCTGGTGATGTCTGAGCTGGAAAAGCAAATCCCGGGTTTTTCTGCTCATGTATTTTCATTGGCCGGGGTGTCTGGCGGTTCGGTGGGCAACAGCTTTTATGCCGCTGCTTTGGCCGAGCAACAACAAAACCAGGTGAATGGCGCGTTATTGCAGCAACAGCTGCAGCAAGCGGTCGGCCAGGATTACCTGACGCCTGTGACCACCTCGTTTTTATACAACGATTTATTGTTCCGCTTTTTGCCGTTGCAGTTTGACCCTTACCAGCAAGACAGGGCGCAAGCACTGGAGCGTTCCTGGGAGAGGGGCTTTGCCAGCGTATTTACAGTGGCGGGGGATGCTGGTCTTAGTCAGCCATTGCAGCAGTTTTACCGGCCTTCCGCCCAGGATACAAAACGCCCCTGGTTGCCTTTGTTGCTGAGTCTGGGGTCACATCAGGAAGCCGGGGCTATTGTGGTGACGGCGCCTTTTCCGGTCGATGCGGAGGATTTTCCCGCAAGCTATGATGTTTACCAACTGATGGGCTGCCGCAGCCCTACAGGTTTGAGTTGTGATCTGCGTTTAAGCACTGCAGCACTCAATGCCGCCCGTTTTCCTTTTGTCACGCCAGCCGGTTCCATCAACTACGATTTGCGCACCGGCGACACAGCAGTCAGCTGGTCGGCGAAAACGCATATAATTGACGGTGGGTATCTGGATAATTTCGGGGCTACCGTCACCCGCCAATTGATCGCGCGGCTGGCACAGAGGGGGGCTTTTGATAAAAAGCCGGATGGCCAGCAATTGGTGCCGATAGCGCTGGTGATCAGCAATGATCCGGCGCTGGAGCCAAACATTCTCAACCTGCAAAGAACTGCACCCGACAACACCAGCAGTATGGTCGCGAACGAGCTGACGGCACCGCTGCAGGGGTTGTTGTCGGCGCGCCAGGGCCAGGGCTACAGTGCACTCACTCAGCTGTTGGTCGCTCAAAATCAAAGCGCTGTTGTTATGCCTTACTTCAAGTACCAGCCAGAACAGGGCTCTGTGCTGCAGAACAGCCTGGTGTTTCGTTTGCCACCCAGCCTGAGTGATGTCCCTTTGGGGTGGTGGTTATCTGACCATGCGCAGCTGCAGATGCAGCAGCAACTGGACGCTGAACAGGCTGCGGGTAAGTTGATTAAAGCGTTACAAGATCAAATGACTGCACACCCCTGAGATTGTTGCAGAGCCTGCTGGCCCAGACCTCAGGCTCTGCGTTAGACTAAAGGCCATTTTTGTCACTGGTTTGTTTATGTCGATTGCAATTTCCCCATCCGCCGAATTTCCGGCCGCTTTGCGCCAGCAGCTTCAGCAAGACTATGGTCTGGCCGTCCAGTCTGATTCTGATGGATGGTACCTGTGCTGGAATGGCGAGGCTTTGGTGTTGCGTCATACCGAATTGCCAAAACAAGGCGACGTGCTGGTGGACTTTTGCAGCGGCACTGCGGCCTGGCGGCGTAAACATGGTGGTGGGAAAAGCGAAGCCATTGCCAAAGCGGTGGGGCTGAATAAAAAATCCGGCCTGAGCGTGGTGGATGCCACGGCAGGTTTGGGACGGGACGCGTTGGTGCTGGCCAGTTGTGGCGCCAGGGTCATTTTGGTCGAGCGTAATCCGGCCGTCGCAGCTTTGTTGGCGGATGGCCTGCGCCGGGCAGCCAGGCACCCGGACACCGCCGACTGGTTACCAGAGCGCATGCAGCTGGTATTTGCACCGTCGCAGCAGGCTTTAACTGAACTGCCGGCCCCTGACGTGGTCTACCTGGACCCGATGTTTCCGGCGCGGGAGAAATCGGCGCTGGTGAAAAAAGAAATGCAGGCCTTTCATCAGGTGGTGGGGACGGATGAAGACGCCGATGCGCTCTGGCCTTTGGCCTGGCAGCTGGCGCAAAAACGTGTCGTGGTAAAACGCCCGGGGTATGCCAGCTTTCTGGCCGGGCAAAAACCCACTATGCAGGTGGAAGGCAAAAACAACAGATTTGATGTGTATGTGAAAGCTGCACTCTAAGCCACAGGAGAAGGAAGACAGCATGACCATTGGCGCAGTACTGCCGCTGAAAGTGACAGGCAGTTATGGGGTGGATGATCTGAACCGCGCCCATATTTTATTCAGCTCGCTGGACCGTTTTGCTGAACCCGGTTTATTCAGTGAGTTTTATGTGGTGGTGCCCGCCGACGAAGTGGGCATTGTTGAGCAGGCTTTTGCCCGTTGGGCGCACTTGGGCATTAAGGTGTTGTCCGAAAATGAACTGGTGCCAGAACTGGCCAACTACCCGAAAATGCGCGGCTGGCGCAAACAACAGGTGGTGAAACTGGCCATCGCCTCTAAAATGCAGGCCAAGTTCTACCTGACTTTTGACGCTGATGCCATTTGCCTGAAAGCCATCAGCAAAGAGACCCTGTTGCCTGAAGGCAAAGCCTTACTGCAATACGAATTCCGCGCCCAGCACCCCAAGTGGTGGAAGTCGTCCGCCCGTATTTTAAAAATGAACCCGAATGTCGGTGACCCGGCGGTGGGGATGACGGTGACTCCGGCCATGCTGTCGGTAGAACTGGCGAAAAAGCTGCAGCAGGAAATCACCCGTTTGCACGGCAAACACTGGGTCGATTTCCTTGGTCAGCTGCATATTCCGTCGTCACCGCTTAACTGGTTGCCGCATCGTATTCTGATGCTGAAATGGACAGAGTATTCGCTGTATTACCTCTGTGCCCGCAAGCTGGGGCTGCTGGAGCAGTACCACGTGATTGCCGGCACAGCGCCATACCCTCAGCGTTTGCTCGTGCATGAATCGCACCCTTATGAGCAGTGGGATACCGCCTATAGTTTCAGTAACCGTTGCCCGGGTTTGTTTTGTGTGGTGGGCAGTAAAACCTTTTTAGCGCCGGCTGAAGTCTGGGCTAAAGTTGGGCCCTTTATCCGGGCAGATAATGAAATCAGCAATTTATTGGCTGCAACCAACAGGGTGCAGTCCTGAAGACAAAGGAGTAAGTCATGATTCAGCCAGGTGAACTATTACCGGATGTACAGTTTCAGCGTTTAACCGACAATGGGGTGGTGACGCAAAGCACGGCCGAGTTGTTTAAAGGCGAAAAAGTGGTGCTGTTTGCGGTGCCAGGCGCTTTTACCCCCACTTGCAGCGCAGCCCATTTGCCGGGTTTTGTGGAGCTGCAACAACAGTTCTATGACAAAGGGGTGGACCGTATTATTTGTCTGTCGGTGAACGACGCTTATGTGATGGATGCCTGGGGCAAGGCGCATAACGCTGGCGATATTCTGATGCTGGCCGACGGCGCCGGTAAGTTTGCTCAGGCCATTGGCCTGGCGGCAGACACAGGTGATTTTGGAGGCCTGCGTTCACGCCGTTACGCCATGCTGGTGGACGACGGCGTGGTGACACAGCTGCAGGTCGATGAGCCCAAACAATTTGAAGTCAGTAAAGCCGAAGTGATGCTGGCGCTGCTGTAAGCGGCGCATCGTAAGGAGTGTTGGTAAGGGCGGGTTTTCACCTGCCCCTCGGGTTCGTCTGGCGGCGCCCTGCACTTTGTCACTCGTCGTTCATTTAGAATAACTAAACTTCGCTCCTCGTTTCGCGTTCAGAACACCGCCAGAGCGAACAAAATTTAATCTCGAAACGTCAACAAGCCCTGGTTAAAGCAGAGTGCTGGCTGCAGCAATGGAAGGCCAGACTTCATCGGCCAGTTGTTTATCTTCGTCACTTAGCTGCTGGCCGGATAACACCAGAATTTTGCGGCCTACACCGGCCGCAGCGGCGGCCTGCATATCGGCCGCTTTGTCGCCCAGCATCAGGCTTTGTGCCGGGTTGATGCCAAAGTCGGCAATGGCCTGTTGCAACATGCCTGGTTTGGGTTTGCGGCAGTTGCAGTCCAGCTGATATGGCGGCAGCGCGTTGTCCGGGTGATGCGGGCAAAAATACAGGGCATCTATTTGCACCCCATGGTCCGCAAACTGCTGTTTCATCCAGTCGGTGAGCTGATGAAACTGCTGTTCAGTGTAATAACCGCGACCAATACCTGACTGGTTGGTCACCACAATCAGCAGATAACCCTGCTGTTGCAGTAAACGGCAGGTGTCAAACACACCATGGATAAATTCAAACTGGTCCGGGCTGCTGACATAACCATGATCAATATTAATCACACCGTCTCTGTCCAGAAAGGCCGCTTTGCGGGTCGGCTGACTCATAACCTGTGTTCCCGCACCAGCTTGTCAAACATCTGCTGCACTTGTTCTACCGTGATTTGTTGCATCAGATCTGCCCCTTTCACCCGGGTGCCCCATTTCAGCTCCGACGCCAGTTTGCCGGTCTGGTTCAGCAGGTTCTGGTGGTACACCTCCACCACATAATCGCGAAAGTGGTAGGGGCCGGTGCGGTCCGGGTTGCTGTGAGCGTACAGGCCGATGACCGGTGTGCCGACGGCCACAGCCATATGGGTCGGGCCCGTATCCGGCGCCAGCACCAAAGACACAGATTTGAGCACGGCCAGCAATTGTTTCAGGCTGGTCTGGCCGGTTAAATCCAGTATTTCAGTGCTGGCATAACGCTTAATGTCCATCGACAGCTGTTGTTCAATGGCGCTGGAACCCCCACACAGCACTATGCTGAAACCACGGCGGGCAGCATAGTCGGCCACTGCAGCATAACGTTCCGGCAGCCAGTTACGGTCCGGATTGGAGGCGGCAGGGCAGATCGCCATCATTTTCGGCGACGGCAGCCAGTCGAGCTTTTTGGCGGCGAACTTGAAGTCGTCGGCACTGATGGGTAACTGCCACATTGGCTGGCCGAATTCCACACCTATGGCTTTGGCAAACTGACGAAAGCCATCCAGCACATGGCCACGTGGCGCCGCTTCAATACGTTCCGACATAAAGAGTGAATGCAGCTCTTTGCTGCTGTGCCAGTCAAAGCCAATTTTGCGTTTGGCGTTAATGCACAGTGAGGCCAGGTTGGCTCGAAATGCCAGTTGCATATGCAGCAGGCAATCGAATACTTCACCTTGCAAATCACGTTTTAACTTCAGGTAAGCCTGGCGGCCCTGCTTTTTATCAAACACCACCAGACGTACGCCTGGTAAACCTTCGAGCAGTCTGGCTTCAACTTTGCCAATCACCCAGGTGATGGCCGCTTGGGGGTACTGGCGTTGAATGGCCTGTACCACTGCGCAGGCATTGACCACGTCGCCGATGGCGGATAACCGCAGAATGCAGATAGAGCGCACTTAGCTTAAGTCCTGTATTTTACGGATCACTTTACTGGTGGAGCGGCCGTCAACAAAGGTCAACACCTGCACTTCGCCGCCGTTTTGCAACACAAAGTCAGCGCCCACTATGGTGTCAATGGAATAGTCGCCGCCTTTGACCAGCACGTCGGGTTTTACCTGCTGGATCAAGTGCAACGGGGTGTCGTTTTCTGCGGCATTGTCGCCAAAAGGCACCACCCAGTCGACACTGGCCAGGCTGGACAGCACAGTGGCCCGGTCTTCCAGGCTGTTAATCGGGCGCTGCGGCCCTTTTAAGCGGGCCACTGAGGCGTCTGAGTTCAACCCCACCACTAAACGATCGCCCAGAGCTTTGGCCTGCGCCAGATAACGCACATGGCCGGCATGCAGAATGTCGAAGCAACCGTTGGTAAACACAATACGTTCGCCGGCTTTTTTGGCAAACTCGATGTGCTGCAGCACTTTGTCGTAAGGCGTCTGATAATGCTCACCCTGACGGAATAAATGTTTGTTCAGCTTCTGCGCCAGCTCTTCCGGTGACACGGTAGCGGCACCCACTTTGCCCACCACAATGCCTGCCGCCAGGTTCGACAGTTCTGTCGCTTCCGGCAGGCTGAAGCCTGCGCTCAGCATCACTGCCAATGTGGCAATCACCGTATCCCCTGCACCTGTCACATCACTGACTTCCAGCACCTGGGCCGGAAAGTGGTGGTGTTCGCTGGCGGTGATCAGGCTCATGCCCTGTTCGCTGCGAGTCAGCAGAATGGCACCCAGTTCAGCTTTTTGCATAAAGGCGCGGGCGGATTCCAACATCTGTTGTTCAGAGCCGGACTGGCCACCGGCCAGCCGGAATTCGGCCAGGTTGGGAGTGATGATATCGGCCCCGGCGTACACTGTTAAATCCGCTTGTTTCGGGTCGACCAGCACCGTTTTACCGGCGGCCTTGGCCTGGCGGATCATCGCCTGCACCTGCTGCAACGAACCTTTGGCGTAATCACTGAACACCACTACATCATAAAGCGGCAGCACAGCGGCGAATTTTTCAGCCAAAGCAGTGGCATCGTCGGCACTGAAGCTTTCTTCCTGATCCAACCGCACTATTTGCTGCTGGCGGGACACCACCCGCATTTTGGCAATGGTAGGTCGGCTGTGCTGGCGCACCAGTTGCGATTCAATATGTTCGCTTTCAAGCAGCTGCAACAGACTGTCACCTGCACTGTCCTGGCCGATAATGCCCAACAAACCCACTTTGCCGTCCAGATGGGCAATATTGCGCGCCACGTTGGCGGCACCACCGGCTTTGTCTTCAATTTTACTGATCTTCACCACAGGCACAGGAGCCTCTGGCGAAATGCGCTGTGAGTCACCGTTAAAATAACGGTCCAGCATCACGTCACCGACCACCAGAACCGACGCTTTGGAAAGCTGCTGCAGCAGCGCCAGATTGATCATGGCTTAAGCGCCTTGTTCAGCCAAAATGGCAATATCCAGCGCTTCACAGAGCCAGTGGCCGATAAACATATGCACTTCCTGAATGCGCGCTGTTTCGTCGCTTTTCACAATAATTGGCAGTTTGGCAATGTCTTTCACCAGACCACCGTCACGGCCAGTCAGGGCAACGGTAAAGGCCCCCAGTTCATTGGCTGCTTTCAGGGCCAGATTAATGTTCGGGCTTTTGCCGGAGGTGGTCAGGCCGATCACCACATCCTGAGGCCTTACGATGCCACGCACCTGGCGTTCAAATACCGTATCGAAGTGGTAGTCATTGGCGTGCGCGGTCAGAATAGAGGTGTCGGTCGTCAGTGCAATGGACGCCAGCGGGCCACGTTCCGCTTTGTAGCGCACCATAAACTCAGCGGCTAAATGCTGGCTGTCAGCCGCACTGCCACCGTTGCCCATCCAGACCACTTTGCCGCCAGCCGCCAGACAATCCTGCACGGCGGCCAGCAGCTGTAAGGCCTGGTCGGCATACTGTTCTACGGTCGCGAACGCATCACGGTGACGTTGTAAACTGGCGATAAAACTCTGTTTAAACTCTGACATAACAGTCTCTTGCTGACGGAATTGTTTGCATTTTAACGGATATTTACCGGCACTAAAGCACTTTTTCAGCCGCCGCCTCAGTTCCGGACAGGAAAGATTTTTGCTCCTCCGCTGATGTGGGGTAAGATCCTGCGTCATTTGGGACGTTCAGCAAAGGCAATTCATGAGCACACAGCCACAGGCGCCGATTTGGCTTATTAACTTAGATTCCAACCCGGAGCGTTATCAGTCGGCTACAGCCCAACTGGCGAAACTCGGTTTAACTGCTGAACGTTTCAGCGCTGTGTATGGCAAACAGCTGTCTGCCGCTGACGTGGCAGCCTGCTACGACGTGGCGCTAAACCAGCAAAAATTCCGCCGCCCTTTGTCGCCCGGTGAAATTGGTTGCTATTTAAGCCACCGTACTTTGTGGCAACGAATGGCTGACGAGAATATTGAGCTGGCCTTTATTCTGGAAGATGACATAGATCTGGAACCGGAGTTTCCTGCTTTGCTGAAAAAAATCAGCCAGTTACGGAACTGGGATATGATTAAACTGGCGGATGACCGCGGTGGTGAAGGCGACGATAAACTGGACATTGGTGACGGCTACCAGCTGGTGAACTTTGCCAAAGTACCCAACTGCACCACAGGGTACGCACTGACCTTAAGTGGTGCGAAAAAACTGCTGAGCCGACCGAAGTTTTTCCGCCCGGTCGATGTGGACCTGCAGTTTTACCCAGAGCTGAACCTGAGTGTCTATTCCATTCTGCCGTACCGCTTATGGTCGGCCAGCCGTTTTGACAGCGAAATCGACAAAATGAGTGGAGGCAGCCGGAAGGGCGGTACCTCGTTTTTCCGCAACCTGAAATACCGCTGGCAGCTGGCGCAAATTCGCAAACACCATAAATCCGGTGATGTGCAGCAGGTTCGGCTGCAGCCTGAGCAGGAGGCTGACCATGGCGCGGCGTAAAATTTCCTGTTTTGTGATTTGTTGCAACGAAGAAGACCGCATTGAGGCTTGTCTGAAGCCGCTAAAAGGCTGGGTCGACCAGTTGATCGTGCTGGACTCCGGCAGTAAAGACCGTACCTTAGAGATAGCCCGGCAGTACGCCGATACCGTCTACCAAACCGACTGGCCTGGCTTTGGCCCACAGCGCAACCGTGCTCTGGCGTATTGCGAGCACGACTGGGTGCTGAGTATTGATGCCGACGAAATTATTACCGAGCCGTTGAAAGCCGAAATTGATGCCGTGTTGTCGGAACCCGACCTAAAAGCCAACTTTATTAAAATGCCCTGGCACACTTACTTCTTTGGCAAGCTGCTCAAACGTGGCCGTTATTCCACACCACAAGGCAAACTTTTTCTGAAAACCGGTGCCGCTTTTAAAGACCGGCAGGTGCATGAAACTCTGTTGTTACCTTATGAGACTATCCGGGTGCTGAAAGGCGCCATTATTCATCACAGCTGGCGCAGCTATCTGCATTGCCAGGAAAAACACCTGAAGTACGCCTGGTTAGGGGCACAAGACAAATTTGCCCGTGGCAAAAGCGCTAACCTGGGGTTTGCGGTGTTGCGCTTTTTTACCGATTTTATCCAGCAGTACCTGCTGCGCGGTGGTTTTCTGGATGGCTGGCGCGGTTTGCTGATGGCCATTGTGTTGGCGCAGTATGCCTTTCATAAATACGCTGCGCTGACTACCCTGGTGGCAGAAGCCAAAGCACATAAGGCCAAAGCATGAGATTTGCGCTGCTGCGCTGGCTCTATAACCTGCTGGTGGTGCTGCTGACGCCGCTGTTGCTGCTGTATTTGCTGCTGCGCTCACGCAAAGACCCGGCCTATCGCCGTCGTTTTGCCGAGCGTTTTGGTTTGGTGGTGCCTGCGGGCGCGGCAAAAGGCGGCGTGTTGCTGCATACCGTATCAGTGGGTGAGTTTAATGCCGCCAAACCGCTGGTGAACCAATTACTTGCCAGCTTAAAGCTGCCGCTGCTGGTCAGCTGTACGACCCCCACAGCCTCAGAAGCCATTCAGTCCTTTGCGCCTGGTCAGCTGCAGCATGCCTACTTGCCCTTTGATTACCCCTGGCTGACCAAGCGCTGGCTGAAAGCGCTGTCGCCCAGGCTGGTGATGGTGATGGAAACTGAGCTGTGGCCGAACTTGTTACAGGCCTGTTTTGAGCTGGGCATTCCGGTGCAACTGGTGAATGCCCGCCTGTCGGCCCGTTCGGCCAAAGGTTACCGCCGTTTCTACTGGCTGACGGCGGGTTTGCTGGCGCGGATAAGTCTGGTTCAGACACAGGACAGAAACAGTGCCCGGCGCTTTAAAGCGCTGGGGGCGGCCCGGGTAGAAAACGCCGGCAATATTAAGTTTGACCTGCAGATCCCGCCGCACAGCACCGCATTGGCGGCACAACTGAAACCACAGCTTGCAGGCCGGAAAGTTTGGGTGGCGGCCAGTACCCATGCCGGCGAAGATGAAGTGCTGCTGCAGGCCTGTCGAGAGCTAAAAGCGCAGATCCCTGAACTTTTGCTGGTGCTGGTGCCGCGGCATAAAGAGCGGTTTGACAGCGTCGCCACTCTGATTGAACAGGCGGGGCTGAGGTATTGCCGTCGCAGCCTGCAGCAGTGGCCACAGGCCGACACCACGGTCTGGCTGGCGGATTCCATGGGCGAACTTTTAAGCTGGTACCAGCTGGCCGACTGGGTTTTTATCGGCGGCAGCCTGATTGAGCGTGGGGGGCACAACCCACTGGAAGCGATGGCCTTCGCCAAACCTGTGCTGAGCGGTCCTTATGTGTTTAACTTTGCCGTGCTGTTCAGTGCCCTGAAAAAACAACAGGCGGTGCAATTTGCTGCCGATGCCAGCGCCATTTCCACTGCGTTAATGCAATGGCAACAGCAGCCAGGGCTGGCTGAACAGCTGGGACAGGCCGGTTATCAATTGTTCTGCCAGCAGCAGGGAGCTGTTGCCCGGTTGTTACTGCGCACTCAGCAATTGCTGGCGCTGCAAGATTTTGTATCTGAAGAAAAAAGTTCATCGGTGTTATGGGCTGATACTGGTTTTTCCTCCGAACTTTCAACCGCCGGATTTTCAGGAAAACCGGCGCAAATTTCCGCGGACTGTTTAAGGCCACAATTCTGGCAACAACAGCAGGCGGTGGTGGGCAGCAGCAAGGGGCGCCATACCGTCTGGTTTGTCAAAGCGGCTGGCACAGAATGGGTGCTGCGGCATTACTACCGTGGTGGGCTGGTCGGTAAACTGAACAAAGACTGGTTCTGGCCTGTGCCTGTAGCACAAAGCCGGGCCATGGCAGAGTTTCGTTTATTGCGCCAGATGCATCAGGCTGGTTTGCCTGTGCCTTTGCCCGGCTTGGCCTTATTTCAGCGCCGTGGTTTGGGCTACAGCGCCGATATCTTGCTGCAACGTATTGAAGGGGCTGTGGATTTAAGCCAGTTGCTGCAGCAGCGCGCGTTAAGCACAGCAGAGTGGCAGCAGGTTGGCGCCATGATCCGGGCCTTTCACACAGAGCAAATCTGGCATTCGGATTTAAATTGCCACAATATTCTGCTGGCCGACGGCCGTTTTTACCTGATTGATTTTGATAAATGCGCTCAGCGTGGCGGTCAGCACTGGAAAGCTGCGACTCTGGCGCGTCTGCTGCGCAGTTTACGCAAAGAACAGCAGCAACTGCCGCAGTTTCACTGGCAGGAAACCGATTTCCAGGCCCTGATGTTGGGCTATGAGTTAACGCAACACCCGACAGAGCATGGCTCTTCAAACCAAGATTAAGGCAGACAGTGGTGCAGGAATTTGATGTGATTGTGCTGGGCGCAGGTGCGGCCGGTTTATTTTGTGCCATTGAAGCGGCGAAACGTGGCCGTAAAACCCTGGTGCTGGACAACGGCAAACGCATAGGCCGCAAAATCCTGATGTCCGGCGGCGGCCGTTGTAACTTCACCAATATCTACGCCAGCCCGGCCAATTACCTGTCCAATAACCCGCATTTTTGTAAATCGGCGCTCAGCCGTTACACCCAATGGGATTTTATTGCGCTGGTGCAGCAGTACGGCATTGCCTACCACGAGAAAACCCTGGGCCAGCTGTTTTGTGATGACAGCGCCAAAGACATTGTTGATATGCTGCAGCAGGAGTGTGACAAAGCCGGGGTGCAGATAGCCTTGCAGCAGGAGATCATCGCCGTGAAGGCGTTGGACGAGGGGGGTTATCAGCTGGACACAGCCGCAGTGTCGCGCCGCTGTCAGAGCCTGGTGGTGGCGACCGGCGGCCTGAGCCTGCCCAATTTAGGCGCCACCGCTTTTGGTTTTCAGCTGGCGGAACAGTTTGGCCTGAAGGTATGGCCGGTGCGTGCCGGTTTAGTGCCACTGACCTGGCAACCGGCCGATAAGGCGGTGTTTGAAGAAATCAGCGGCGTGTCGCTGCCGGTGACCGCTGAAGCCAACGGGGTGGTGTTTCCGGAAGATATGTTGTTTACCCACCGCGGTTTAAGTGGCCCGGCTATTCTGCAAATTTCCAGTTTCTGGCAACCCGGTGATGACCTGATTATTAACCTGGCACCGCAACAGGACCTGCACGCCTTTTTGCTGGAGCAGCAACAAAAGCATCCGGAGCAGGAATTAAAAACCATCTTGTCACGCCTGTTGCCAAAACGGCTGGTGGAAAAGCTGCTGGAACTGAAAGTTTTTCACAATCAGCCAATCAAAGCCCTGCAGGGCAAAGCGCTGCAAAAGCTGGCCGACAGCCTGACCCATTACGTGTTTAAACCCAACGGCACCGAAGGCTACCGCACCGCCGAAGTGACCTTAGGCGGCGTTGACACCAACGAGTTATCGTCCAAAACCATGGAAGCAAAAAAACAAGCTGGCCTGTATTTTATCGGCGAAGTCGTAGACGTCACCGGCTGGCTCGGCGGCTACAACTTCCAGTGGGCCTGGGCCTCAGGTTGGGTGGCCGGGCAGTATTGTTAGTTTTATCTGGGAGGTGTTTCACCAGTATATTTAGTTGGCCAGTGCAGTAAGTGATTCACTCTAAAGGTGTTTGTTTTTTGTACTCAGTTGTTTATTGTAGTGAGCTGAGCCGGGAAAACGTTAGGGTGACCTTTTGAAAGTAATCAGCGTTATTTTTCTGTTATTCAGCTTTTCTGTATTTTCCAATCCACTTTGTCAGGGTGACCAAGCAGGTCAAAGTGACTTGCGATTAGATTTACTGTTCGCGTTGCAGTTGCAAACCGGATATTTTCTTAACAATCAATACGATATACCACTCAAAGCCAAATACAAGACTGTAAAATTTGACGCAAAAACATTGGATAAATTTCGTGGCCTCACTGGAAATGGATTTAAATTCAGCACATTACCAGCATACTTCCTTTCATTGAACTGTGAGCTGAACCAAATAGCTTCAGTACCCGCCTCAGAAGTCCGGCTCCCGGCTGATAAAGAAAAGTTGTTTGCTGATTTTGTATCGTCTTTGTCGGATGAACTAAGTCATGGGCTTATCAATCAGTTGGTTGTTTTACCTGGTAATTTTGACATCGACCATGCACTTCATGCCTCTTTAATTAAAAAAACTAAAGCGGCTTTAAGAACAAAATTCAACCGGTTTCCACAGGATGTAACAGTGCTTTTACATCCGCTTCTGCATGACGGGGGGTTCTTTATCAAAGTCGGTGATGTGGCCTATTCGTTGATAGGACCAACCTCCACTAGTGGGAATAAGGTAGATTTTGGTCCTCAGGGACGCATTATTGAGCTGGTTGCACATGAGCTGTCTCATGGGGTTGTCGACCAGACTGTTTATTCGTCCGATGTAACAGATTGCCAGGGCTTTTCAACTGAGCTGTTCAGGCAAACTATGAAAAAGAATGGATACATTGAGGTGAAAACTATTGTGACTGAGCATATGGTCAGAGCAATAGTGTTGAATGTTCTTAAACAACTCGAACCTGCTTTTATGGTTGAAGTGGCGAAGAGAGAGCAAAATTCGGGTTATAAAGATTTGCGTCAGCTAGCCGCCATGTTTGAACGTGAAAATGATATACATCTGATGTTTACGCAGACAAAGAAGCTGTTCAGTTGCCACTGATTTGTTCCTGCCTGGACCTGTTCTGATCCTGACCGCTGTTGTCTGGAAGTGTGTATCAGGTCAGACAGAGCTTCTGGCCTTACGGTCTGCCATCTTACAGCAGCTGTGGTGGCTTGCCGCTATTTTAAGTTGTCTCCTAAAAGGCAGGGTTGATTGTAAAACTATTGTCATACGCCTCAGCTAAGGTATGGCGAACACTGGAAAATCAGAGCCTTTATGTCTACTGCAGAAAAGCCGGAGCCTCAGCTGAACCAGGAGTTGGAGAACTCCGGGTCTTTGGCGCGTTATCTGGAGCGGCATGCCAGCAGGGCCGATGCTGCCGATATTTTTCAGGAATCCATTACCAGGGTGTTGGAGCAGGCGCGGCAGCGGCCTATTCAAAATCCGCTGGCTTATGCTTTTACCGTGGCCCGCCATATGCTGATGCGGCTGAAAACCACGGCGGCAGAATCTGTCGATGAACTGATCTGCCAGAGCGCCAACCCGGAGGAGCAGGTCAGCTCCCAACAAACACTGGCTTTGCTGGAACAGGCGCTGCAACAAATGCCTTCACAGCGGCGGCAGGCTTTTGTGTGGTACCGGATGGAAGGCAAAAGCCGCAGCGAAATTGCCAGATTGATGCAGATTAGTGATGATGCAGTGTCGAAACATGTCAGCAGGGCACTGGCAGATATCCAGCGCCTGATTGATCAACACCGCAGATGAGTAGCAGACTTGACTGATTACCAACGAACAGAGCAGGACGTCTATGAGCAGGCCGCCGCTTGGCTGGAAAAACTCTCAGCGGGTGAACTGGACAGCCTGAGCAAAAGACGTTTCAGCCATTGGCTGGGCGCAGATCCTAAACACAGAACTGTACTGATTGCGATGGTAGAAACCTGGAACGACCCGGCCTTAAACCAGGTGTTGGCCCGTTACCAGTCCCGCAGTCCGGGCCGCCTGCGCAGGGCCTGGCCACAGTTCGGCCTGGCCACTGCGGCCACTTTTGCTATGGTGCTGCTGGCCGGTGGTTATTGGAGCCTGGCCCGGCAACCGGCCGTCACACCTTATGAGCTGCATACCGCCAAAGCCGAAAGTGCTCAGCAGCAGCTGGCGGATGGTTCTGTGCTGGAGATGGCCCCCGACACCCAGCTGACCGTCAATTTCAGCTCCGCCAGGCGTCAGGTGGTGCAGGGGTTGGGCGCGGCTTATTTTTCGGTGGAAAAAGACAAACAACGGCCTTTTGAAGTGCGGCTTGGGCAGGCCAGTGTGGTGGCTGTTGGCACCGAATTTAATATCGATCAGGACCCGGATTTAATCGACATCACTGTGTATGAAGGTGCAGTGCAGGTGCAGGCCAGTGCGGCCGGCCCTAATTTGTTGCTCAAAGCAGGTGAGCAGGTGCGCATCAGTAACCAGCAGTTGTCAGAGGTGCGCAAAGTGGACCTGCAGCAGCTGGTGGACTGGCGTTCTGGCTGGATTGAAATTGAAAACGAGTCATTGGCCTACCTGCTGCACCGGCTGAACCGTTCGGGCAACACAGAAATCAGCGCTGCACCGGAGCTGAGGCAGCTACGGGTAGCCGGCCGTTTTGAGCTGGCCAACATCAGCCAGACCCTGCAAGCCTTACAGCAAACCTATGATTTGCAACTGGAAAGGTCTGCTCAGGGTGTGCGGCTGGTGCGCTCACCCTGACGTCAGATGAAGCGGATGTTCAGGCTGATCCATCCCTGGCTTGCATTCACAGCCGCTGTGAGCCTGAGTGTGCTGGCAGAACCAGCCAGTCCAGCCCGGCCACAGGACTTTGATTTACCCGCTCAGCCGCTTGGGGCCGCTTTATTGCAGTTTGCCCGTCAGGTGAACCAACCACTGTTGTTTGACCCTGTCTTAGTGTCAGGCTTGCAGGCCCCGGCCATTCAGGGCCGTTTTCTGCCGGAGCAGCTACTGGCTGAGCTGTTGCGCGAACAGCCGCTGCAGGCGGTACCCAGGGCTCAGGGCTGGCTGATCAAAGCCAGACCAACACCTAAGGTACCAGAAGCTGCCGCACCGACAACCACAGTCAGCACCACAAAACCTGAGGTGGAGGTAATTGCCATCCGTGGCAGCGGTCATCTGTCCGACGCCAGCACCGACCCCCTGTTATGGCCAGAGCGGCTGGTGTTAAAGCGCCAGGCTCTGGGGGTACAGGACTCACTGGTTGCAAAAGACATAGCGGATTTTCCGGATTTGAACCTGGCGGACTCATTACAGCGGGTGCCTGGGGTCAGCATTAGCCGGGAAGCCGGTGAAGGCCGGCAGATTTCTTTACGGGGGTTGGGGCCTGATTTCACCAGGGTGCAGCTGAATGGCATGGAAGTGCTGGGCACCTCGTCTTCGCCTATGGATTCGCGTGGCGCGGTGTCACGCTCGCGCGCCTTTGACTTTAATATTTTTGCGTCCGAGCTGTTCCAGCAGATTGACGTGACGAAATCGTATTCGGCCAGGCAGGACGAAGGTGGCATTGCCGGTACAGTGAACTTACGCACCGCGCGGCCTTTTGACTATCAGGGGCCCAGGGCTGTGGTGTCGGCTCAGCTTGGCAGCAACAGCGCGACCCACAGCACGGATCCACGGCTGGCTCTGCTGTTGTCAGACAGCTGGGCGGATTTGGGCGCTTTGCTGTCGGTGGCATACAGCAACAGAGCCACCAAAGAATACGGCAGCAATACCACACGCTGGCGTCGCGAAACCGGCAAAAAAGCCGCTGATGCAGGCGACACGGCATTGCAGGCGCTGCTGGATTCAGGCGAACTGTGGTTCCCGCGCGGCCACCGCTATTCAGTCTGGGAGAATGACCAAAACAGGTTGGGGATAACCGCAGCACTGCACTACAAACCCGGCGATGACTTCAGCCTGGTGCTGGACCTGATGCATGGCACGCTGAAGAACGAACTGTCGGAACACCATATGGCGGTCAAAGACAACACAACCGTCAACAGCCTGGTGTGGCGCGACAGCTCTGGTCATCACACGGGCGACAAAGAAGTGGTCTATGCCGACTACCAGAATGCCAGCTGGCGCAACGAGAACCGGCAGGATTACAACGAGTCGGTGTTTAACCAACTGAGCCTGACTGCCGACTGGCGATTGAATGACGACTGGCAACTGAGTGGGATGCTGGGGCACAGCGCTTCCGATTACGAACAGCCGTGGGTGAAGAAGCTGAATATTGAAGCCAGTAAAACTGTGAATATCATCACCGACTTTACCCAGGATGCATTTTACGGCCGCAGCTATTCGCCGGATTTTGATCTGACCAGTCTGGACGGCTACAGAGTCAAAGATCTGTACTTTCAGTCGAACTTTATTTATTCAGATTTTGACACTGCGAAGCTGAACCTGCGGTACCGGCTGACCGACCAGACGGCCCTGAGTTTTGGCGCAAACTATAAGAAGTTCAGCAACTCAGGGTATGAACGGGTGGCGCAGGACTTTCCGAACCATGTGGCGACGCCGCAGAATCAGGGCGTAAAGACATTGACGGCCGACAGGGTGCGGCTGTTTAGCGGACATCCGGACCAAAGCTGGCTGGTGGGGGACTTAAACCGCATTTTGTCATTTTACGGTTTGCAGCATTTTGTGCTGACGGATCAGCACCTGATGAAAAACTCTGCCTACGACCTGACTGAACAGACCCAGGCCTTTTATCTGATGCCGCACTACCAGGGCCTGCTGGCCGGGAATGTGCTGAAGATGGACCTGGGCCTGCGTTATTTCAGCACAGAGCTGCGCTCACAAGGGTATCCGGCCAGCGAGCTGGTCAGCCTGCAGCGGCGTTATGCCGATTACCTGCCAAGCCTGAACCTGGCCTATGAACTGACGGATCATCTGATTTGGCGCGCCGGTCTGAGCCAGAATATCACCCGGCCTTCGCTGACTGATATGTCCTTGTCGGCCACCGTCAGCCAGACCTCGCAGAGTGAGGCGGATTATGGGCAGGTGAGCCGGGGAAATCCGAACCTGAATGCTTTTGAGGCGGATAACCTCGATATGGCGCTGGAATATTACTTGGCCGGGGGTGGGCTGGCGTCTGTGGCGCTGTTTTATAAAGACATTCACAACTTTATTGTGACCGGGACGCAGCAGGTGCGGTACAGCGAACTGGGCCTGCCCGCTGAATTGTTACCCAAAGGCAAAACCGTCAACGATATCTTTAACCTGTCATCGCCACAAAATGCCGGTTCCTCCAGCATCAAAGGGGTGGAGCTGGCGCTGCAACGGGACTTCGACTTTTTACCTGCACCATTTCACCAGTTGGGCCTGATGGCTAATTACACCTGGGCGGACGGAGAAACCCTGTACCGCAATGTGCAGAACTCAGGCAAAGATGAAATCAAAGCCTTGCCAGGATTATCGAAACAAAGCTACAACGTTACGCTCTATTACGAATCGGCACAGTGGGGGGCCCGGGTCGCGGCAGCGCACCGCAGCCGTTACATCACTGCCGTGGAAAGCGGCTCGGCCGATGATGACGAACGGGGTTACCATGCCAGCACTACGCTGGACTTCTCTGCCTTTTACCGGCTCAGTGACCAGCTGAAACTGAATATCGAAGGGATTAACCTGACCAACCTGCGGGATGAATCCTACAGTGACTCCAGTGACCGAGCCTACAACACAACTTTCAGTGGCCGCACTTATATGATTGGGCTGACGGCGGAGTTTTAAGTTACGCCTCGTACTTGAAGCTGCAGCTTTGGTTTAAATTCGAGACGGGCGGGGCAAGCCCCGCCCCGGCTGGCCTTGCTGCCACACCAATTACTGTGGCGACGCCTCTTTTATTTGAACTGCAGCTTTTTGCGTTCTGGCTTCAGGTTTTGACCAAAAGCGGCAAGCGTCCTAAGATGGCCTTTATTTCGTGAAGAACCGGACCCACTATGAAAATTGCGTTAATTATCCTCGTTATTGCCTGTATCGCTTTTTACTTCTACAACAGCAGCCACAACCAAAAAGCCGCCGCGCTGAACCAGGAAAAAGGCAGTGCCTTTTTAGCGGAAAACGCGAAAAAAGACGGCGTCAAAACCACAGCTTCAGGCCTGCAGTATGAAGTGTTGCACAGTGGCAGCGGCGACAGCCATCCAACCGCCAGCAGCACAGTGCGGGTGCATTACCACGGCACCTTGATCGACGGCACCGTATTCGACTCCTCGGTCGAGCGTGGCGAAACCATTTCTTTCCCACTGAACCGCGTGATTCCGGGCTGGACCGAAGGGGTGCAGTTAATGAAAACGGGCGATAAATTCCGTTTTTATATTCCGTCCAATCTGGGCTACGGCAACCGCAGCGCAGGCAAAATCCCGCCTGGCTCCACGCTGATTTTTGATGTGGAGTTATTTGAGATCCAATAACTCAGTGGGGCGGGCCTGAAACCCGCTTCTCTCAAGGCCGCAGCTGCGGCGCCAGAAGAGTTCTGTTTCAGTTGTGGCCTGTGCAATTTGGCTCCACCCCAATCAGCGTAAAAAAACCTTCATAAAATTTTCTGTCCATAAATCCCTGCTGGTTGCTCTTTAGGGGGACTGCCGCGCATTTACGCCTGGCAGATTGACTTAATCAGCTTAACTAACCAGGAAGAATGGATTAATGATGAAGACGAATCTTCGCAAGAGTCATCTGGCTCTGGCCGTGCTGGCTGCACTGCCGGCTTTTTACAGCGCTGCCGTTCTGGCGCAAGCTGCTGCAGACACCACAGCCGCAGAAACAGAAGTGATTGAAGTGAAAGGCTTTCGCAGCTCTATTATCAAAGCCAAAGACTTAAAGCGTGAAGCGATGATCGCGCAGGATTCGATAGTGGCGGAAGATATTGCCGACTTTCCTGATCTGAACCTGGCCGACTCACTGCAACGTGTGCCCGGTGTCACTATTACCCGTGAAGGCGGTGAAGGCCGGCAGATTTCTCTGCGTGGTTTAGGCCCTGATTTTACCCGGGTGCAGGTCAATGGCATGGAAGCGTTAGGCACTTCGTCTTCGCCAATGGATGCGCGCGGTGGGGTGTCCCGTACCCGTGCTTTTGACTTTAATATTTTTGCCTCTGAGCTGTTTAACCAGATTGATGTGAAAAAATCCTTTTCTGCCGATCAGGAAGAAGGGGGCATTGCCGGTACTGTCAATTTACGTACGGCCAAACCTTTTGATTACGATGGTGCTCAGGCAGCAGTCTCTGCTCAACTTGGTACTAATACCAATACCGACAGCACAGACCCTCGTATCGCGGCTTTGATATCCAATACCTGGTCAGATGTTGGCGCGTTAGTGTCAGTGGCCTACAGCGACAGAGCCACCAACGAATACGGCACCAACACCACCCGCTGGCGCCGTGAAACCGGCAAAAAAGCGGCCGATGCCAGCAATACTGAATTGCAGGCGCTGCTGAATTCGGGCGAGTTATGGTTTCCGCGTGGTCACCGTTATTCGGTGTGGGAAAACGATCAAAACCGTTTAGGGGTGACGGCGGCGTTGCAGTACAAACCCAGCACAGACTTCAGCCTGGTGCTGGATTTGATGCACGGCAAACTGGAAAACCAGCTGTCTGAGCATCATATGGCAGTCAAAGATAACTCCACTGTGAACAGCCTGGTCTGGCGCGACAACAACGGCAGCAAAGAAGTGGTGTATGCCGACTATAAAAATGCCACCTGGCGCAATGAGCACCGGCAGGATTACAACGAGTCGGTGTTTAATCAAATCAGCTTAACGGCCGACTGGACCCTGAGCGACAATTTGAAAATGAGTGCGATGGTCGGTCACAGTTCTTCCGACTACGAGCAGCCGCGTGTGAACAAACTGAATATTGAAGCCAGTAAAAAAGTGAACATTATTACTGACTTTACTCAGGATGCCTTCTACGGCCACAGCTATTCGCCCAGTTTTGATGTGGCCGCTCTGGAGGGTTACACGGTCAAAGATTTGTACTTTCAGTCGAACTTTATTTACTCCGACTTTGACAACGCCAAACTGGATTTTGACTACGGTTTAACCGACAGCTCCAGCCTGAAATTTGGTGCCAACTATAAAAAGTTCACCAACTCTGGTTTTGAGCGGGTGGCGCAGGATTTCCCCACCAATAAAGCCACTCCACTCAATCAGGGTGTAAAAACCTTAACCGCAGAGCAGGTGCAGCTGTTTAACGGCCATCCTGATGTCAGCTGGCTGGAAGGTGATATGGCCGCCTTGCAGGCCTTTTATGGCCTGACCGATTTTGCCTTAACTGAGGCCTACACAGTGGAAAGTTCGGCTTATGATTTAGCCGAAGAAACTCAGGCGGCTTATCTGGTGTACGACACTGAATACGATGTGGCCGGTATGCCGCTGCGTGCCAATATAGGCGTGCGTTACTTCACCACAGAGCTGACTTCAAAAGGCTTGTCCAAAGGCATTCCAACCGAAATGGTGCGCGATTATTCAGACTATTTGCCAAGCCTGAATATTGCTTACGAGTTCGCGGAAGATGTGATTTGGCGTACTGGCCTGAGTAAAAACATGACCCGTCCTTCCTTAGGCGCTATGGCGTTTTCGGCCAATGTCAGCCAAACCTCCTTGGGCGAAAATGACATAGGCCAGATTTCCGTGGGGAACCCGCACCTGCAACCTTTTGAGTCGGACAACCTGGATACGGCGTTGGAATGGTATTTTGAAGACGTAGGTCTGTTGTCGGCGGCCTTGTTTTACAAAGACATTGATAACTTTATCGTGACTGAAACCCAGCAGATTGTGTACAGCGAACTGGGCTTGCCGGCTGAGTTATTACCAAAAGGCAAAACGGTCAACGACATTTTTAATGTGTCGTCGCCACAAAACTCCGATTCGTCCACCATCAAAGGTTTTGAACTGGCGATGCAGCGTGATCTGGATTTCCTGCCAGCGCCTTTTAATCACTTAGGTGTCATTGCCAACTACACCTGGGCAGACGGTAAGACTTTGTATCGGAACGTGGAGAACTCAGGCGAAGATCAAATCAAAGCCTTTCCGGGTTTATCCAAACAAAGCTACAACTTCACGCTGTATTACGAAACTGAACAGTGGGGCGCCCGCGTGGCAGCTACTTACCGCAGCGACTACATTACGGCGGTGGAAAGTGGCTCGATTGACGACGATGAGCGGGGCTACCATGCCAGCACAAACCTGGATTTCTCCGCCTTTTATCGCTTAAGTGACAGCATTAAACTGAACCTGGAAGCGATCAACCTGACCAATGTGCGGGATGAGTTGTACAGTGACTCCAGCGACCGAGCCTATAACACCACCTTTAGTGGCAGGACTTATATGGCTGGGGTAACAGTACAGTTCTAACGGTCGCCTTCGTACTTGAAGCTGCAGCTTTGTTGACTGCGCTCTTTCGCCCCAGTCACATAGGTTGACTATGCTCCTGGGGTCTCAAGTGCTTGCCGCCTTGCTGCACCATCAATTACTTTGGCGACGCCTTGGTACTTGAAGCTGCAGCTTTGTTGACTGCGCACTCTCGCCCCAGTCACATAGGTTGACTATGCTCCTGGGGCCTCAAGTGCTTGTCGCCTTGCTGCACCATCAATTACTTTGGCGACGCCTCGTACTTGAAGCTGCAGCTTTGGCTTACATTCGAGACGGGCGGGGCAAGCCCCGCCCCTACGGCTGGTCTTGCTGCGGTTTTGTTTTTAATTCGAAACGGGCGGGGCAAGCCCCGCCCCTACGGCTGGCCTTGCTGCGGTTTTGTTTTTAATTCGAAACGGGCGGGGTAAACCCCGCCTCTACGGTGGCCTTTCTTAGATGTAAGGTGTAGTGAGTGACAACTTTGGTAGTGAATAAAAAGCAGATTGGTCTGGCTGGTATCGCGACTTTGCTGATGGCGTCCTGCCAACAGGTTCAGCCGGTAGCTAAGACTGAACAAGGCAAAAGCTGGCTGGCCGGTGACCACCATGTGCATACCCATTACAGCGTGAAATGGGATAACTCGGTGTTTCCGCCTGCGCCTGTTTTAGGTGGCGATGCGAAATATTCGATTCCACTGAATGCCCAAATGGCTTCGCACTATGGCTTAAGCTGGATGGTGGTGACAGACCACGGCGGTCCAAACCGTGCCAAACTGGCACTGGAACAGGCGTACCCTGAGCTGGTGGCTTCCCGTAAGGCGTTACCGCAGATTTTACAGTTTTACGGTATGGAGTTTGATGTGCCGGGCCATAGCCCAGGTGGTCGCCATGCCAGTTTGATTATGCCGCACAGACCCAGCGAAGCAGAGCAGCTGTACCAAATCGAAAGCCGCTACAATGGCCGTCAGGGTGTACCACCAGGGCCGGAAAAAGCTGAAGATGCCTTTATGCTGCAAGCCTTAAAAGCCATGAATGAGTTGCCGGATAAACCACTGCTTTTGGTGAATCATCCGGCGCGTTTAGCCAGTGGTTTTCGGCAGTACAATAAAGTGACCCCAGCGCAACTGCGCGACTGGCAGGACAAGGCACCTGATGTGGTCATAGGCATGACAGGCGCTGAAGGTCATCAGGCGGCGACGTTAAATCCCGACGGCAGTGCAGACCTGAATGCGATTCGGGGTGAGTACCCGGATTATCCGACTATGGGCGGCTATGACCAGATGACAGCCCGTTTAGGTGGGGTCTGGGATAGTTTACTCAGCGAAGGCCGGCACTGGTGGGTGACAGGTGTGTCCGACAGTCATGGCCATTACACAGACGGCTGGGCTGACTTCTGGCCTGGCCAATACGCCAAAACCTATGTGTACGCCGATAAAAACTACGACAGTATTTTTGCGGCACTCAAAGCCGGGCAAGTGTTTGTCACGACCGGCGACTTAATCGATGCGCTTTTTGTTGACGTGGCAGTAAAAGGCTCAGCCAGAACCGCCTCAGCGGGTCAGACACTTACAGTCACACCTGATGATGAGCTGGTGCTGCGCGTGCGTTTTCGTGACCCCAACCGCAACAACGGCGGCGGTTTTAACCCGGAAGTACAAAGAGTGGATGTGATTCAGGGGGAGATCGCAGGCCCGGCCGCAGAGCGCAACAGCGACGAAGCGTCGCAGACCAAAGTTGCCAGGCGTTTTTACCCGGCCGACTGGCGCATTCAGGACGGTTACAGCCAGTTTGAATTGCCGCTGGGTAAAGTTAACACCAGCCAGTATGTGCGTTTGCGTGGCACCAACAACAAAAAGGAACTGGAACCGGAAGCCGATGCCAAAGGCGAAAACCCCTGGTCTGATTTATGGTTTTACAGCAACCCGGTATTTATTCACGTGACGGCTGCCAAAAATTAGCGGCTGCTTGTCAGGCTGCTGAATATGCCAAAAGAGCCGGCGGGTAGCCGGCTCTTGTCCGTAAAGGCAGAATCAGCCTTTGACGACGGTCAGGTTATCCACTACATCTGTCACGTCTTTGGTGTTTTTCGCCTTGGCCACCGCCAGGTCGCGTTCCGCTTCAGATTTCACTTCACCGCTCAGCGTCACCACGCTGTTTTTCACATCGACATCAATGGTGGTGCCGCTGGTTTCGGCTTCAAACAGCAGGCTGGTTTTCACCACTGTGGCAATTTTGGCGTCTGTTAACGCACTGCCCGTCGTTTGATTCTGCTGGTTTTTCGGCTGGCCAGGCTTAACCGCCAGCAGATTTTCCACTTCGGTCACACCATCCAGACCTTCAATCAGTTCAGCTGCCAGGGCTTTGTCGACCGCATTTTCTACTTCACCTGTTAAGGTCACTTTGCCGTCCTTCACGTCTGTATTGATGGTAAAGGAGTTCAGGTTGCCGTTCAGCAATAAAGTGGTTTCCGCTTTACCATCAATCCAGGCGTCTTTGGCTTTATCTTCCCAGGTATTGGCAGCCAAAGCAGACGCTGAAACCAAAGCCAGGCTCATCAGAGTTAATTGAGTGGTTTTCATCATGTCGCTCCTTTGTAGTGAGACCCTGTCGCTAGTGCCAGAACAATGCCAATATTTAAGTTGTTGAATTTTAATGATTTAATTGGCTGATTTGTTTTCTGTTAATTTTTTGTCTGTAAATTTTCCCTGTGCTGCAGGTAAAAGTTTCAGTGATGCAGACGCAACGCCAACTGGTCAGCGGCCATTTGCAGGCTGGCGGTAAAATGCAGCAGCACGGTATGACAAGGGCCCAGCTGCTGGCTTCGTAACAGCTTTTTTTGCCACTGCAACTGCTTGTTCAGTTGTAGCCTCAGTTGTGCCAGTGCTGCCGGACTATTGATTTCCTGCTCTGTAGCCAGATAAAACTGCCGCAGTGCCACAATCCGGCTGTCCTGGGGGGCGGCAGCCTCTGGTGCCGCAGGCAGCAACAACACCGTATGCTGATGTAACTGCTGCAGCAGGGTGAGCTGGCGGCGCAGGTTGCTGCTTTGGTTGTGTCTGGCCTGATGCCGGAAATAATGTTCGGCTGCATTCAGCAGCTGCTGTAAAGCGGGCAAGTGGTGGGGACGTTCAGCCGGGCTGGTGTAGGTTAATTGAGACTGCATCTCGACACTCCTGTTACCTGAGGATCAGCAGTTCATTATCAATTCATGTACCAGAATGTAATCTAATGATTTAGTTGTACTTTTACGCCTGGCTCCGGTTCTAAGCCGTTGTTTTACCGGTAAGTCTTACCGGGCACCCTGTTAAATTTACAGCCAGCACCGCTGGCTGGAACCAAACAAAGAGGTGTTGCAATGAACCAGGCCCGTTTGTTTTTGCATCTGCATAATGCGGAGTTACAGCAGCAATTGTTGTGCTCTGAGCGAGCCCGTGCTTTTGTGCTCTGTCAAAGTGACAAGAGCCTGCCTTGGGTTGATCAGCTGCAGGCCAGCGCCTGTGATCTGGCGCTGATTGAATACCATCAGTCGGAAGCCGGGCAATACCGGTTGTTGCCCCAAAGCGGGCTACTCAGCAGCACAGAGTTTATTTTTATCAGCCAGGGGGCTCCAGACCCGGCACTGGACCAACTGATGCGCAAAGGCGCCTGTTACCATCTTCGTCACCCTCTGGATTTACCCGTATTGCTGGATCTGCTGCAGGACTTTAAACAACAGTTCAGCACTGCAGCGGTGAAACGAAAGCCGTTGTGCAGCGAACTGGATCAATTCGGTTTGTTGGTGGGCTCGTCGGCGGTGATGCTGCAGCTGTACCGCACCTTGCGTAAAGTGGCGCAAAGCCAAAGTAACGTGCTGATTATTGGTGAAAGTGGGGCTGGCAAAGAGCTGGTGGCCAATACCTTGCATCTGGCCAGCCGCAGGGCGGATCAGCCCTTTGTGGCGATTAACTGCGGTGCGCTGAGCCCCGAACTGGTCGACAGTGAGTTATTTGGTCATGTCAAAGGCGCCTTCACTGGGGCCTTGCGGGATCATCAGGGGGTTTTCGCCCAAGCCCAAAATGGCACCTTGTTTCTTGATGAAGTGACGGAAATGCCGCTGGAACAGCAGGTGAAACTGCTGCGGGTGCTGGAGACCGGCGAATACCGGCCTGTTGGCAGCAGCCAAGCCGGGCCGGCCCAGGTGCGGGTGGTGGCGGCGACCAACAGAGATCCACAACAGGCTATTGCCGATGGCCTGCTCAGGGAAGATTTGTATTTCCGATTGGCGCAATTTCCGTTGCATGTGCCGCCACTCAGGCAGCGCCAGGGTGATATTACTGGCCTGGCCAGGCATTTTCTGGCCTATTGCAATAGCAGAGAGCAGCAACAGAAACGGCTGTCAGCCGCCGCTGAGCAGGCTATTTTACAACACGACTGGCCGGGCAATGTACGGGAGCTGAAACATGCGATTGAGCGTGCTTTTATTCTGGCCGACAACGAGCTGGATACTGAGCACCTGTTTCCGGCTGCAGTTTCTGTGGCCAGCGCGCCCGGCGTGCCGGTAATGCCGCTGGAGCAACTGGAAAAAGCCGCCATTCTGGCGGCGCTGGAGCGCAATTTGGGCAATAAAACCGACACCGCAGAACAACTGGGGATCAGCATTAAAACCTTGTACAACAAACTGGAAAAGTACCAGCAGGCCAGTTAACTGCAAACAAAAGGGCAGCCTGAGCTGCCCTTGGTGTAACCAGCCACTTATCAGCAATTTTTATCTTTGCTGTCGGCTTTCTCTTTCAGGTCTTCACAGGCTTCTTCCAGCTTCTGTGCTGCCGCTTCCACTGTTTCTTCCGCTTTGTCGCCAGCGTCTTCGGCTTTTTCCACCAGGTCATCTTTCAGCTCAGCGGCGGCATCACTGGCCTGTTCCGCTTTTTCTGTCAGGTCTGCTTTGAGCTCTGCGGCCTTGTCTTCAGCCTGCTCGGCTTTTTCTGCCAGTTGCGTTTTCAGTTCTTCTGCTTTTTCTTCGGCTTGTTTGGCACTGTCATCACTGCAGGCTGCAACCAAGGTGGCCAATGTAGCGGCTAATACGAATGGCAAGTGCTTCTTTGCTTTCATCATCTTCTGGTCCTCTTCGTTTTGGCCCGGGCCTCTGCGCCCGGTGTTAAAGTTTTGGTGTTTTTCCCCGCAGTGCACCGCTGAGCACTGAAATCAGCAGCAGCACTACAAATATGACAAAGATCAGCTTGGCAATCCAGGCGGCTGTACCGGCGATGCCGCCGAACCCCAGCACTCCTGCAATAATGGCCACAATCAAAAAAGTGAAAGCCCAGCCTAACATACCTGCTCCTTCGTGCCTTGGCACAACCAATGAGACTCCACTCACTAAGCGAAACCTGTGCCAGGTTAAAAAATGAGCTTTAACGCGCTGATCTATAAGCAATTATCTATAGTCAGGCTGAATGCTGACTGAAGCACCGCTGTCGCAAAAACAGTAAAATTTACCTGCCAGATGTAAGTCTTTCATACCCTGGGGTAGACTGACGCCATTTTGGTATCGGTCTGAACAGTTATGAAAAAACTCTCTGCAGTACAGCAAAAACAACAAGCGGCCGTGATGGCGGCGGTGACCAGTCTGGAGCAACAGGCGCTGACGGAATTAGCCGGCCTGGTGCAATGCTGGTTCAGTCTGGAATATGAAGCTTTCCCCGGCTCTTTATTGGTTCGTTTACAGTTCAGTGATGATGCGGCTTTGGAACAGGCGCAACCACAGTTATTGGCATGGCAGAAAAAATTCAGCGGCCTGATGCTGAAAAAAGGCGTAGTGCTGAAAGAGATGCGTAAGCACCTGGTGATGACCACGCTGGGACCGGACGATTAAAGTGTTGGGGTCAGAGTCATGCTCTGACCCCAACAGGAAATTACAGCTCAGTCACCTGATACACAGTGACAGAACCGGACACTTCGTTGCCAATAATCAGCAGCGGGTTGCCATTCGGGCTGTTGCTGGCAGAGACAAACTTGACACTTTCCGGGCCTAAATCGCCGCTTTGTGGCACTTCTGTACAATCCATGCCTTCGGCCGTATCGCACGGGTTGGCCAGTTCATCGTCCATTTCAAACTCAGTGTCAAAGTCACGGTTCACATAATGAGTGACAAAGCTGGTTTTGAAGGGGTTGGTCACGTCGTACACAAAGAGATCGCTGGTGCGCTCCTGAGCCACAAAGGCGTAAGTGCGGCCATTGATGGTGCCGACATCCACAGCTTCCGGCTCACCGCCTTTGTCGTCAGAGCGGTTGTCGCCACTGTTTTCGGTGTGTGCATTGTTAAAGTCATTGCCCAGTACAGCAGCGCCAATACGTTCAAAATCAGCGCCTGAATCAAACACCAGGTTGCCTTTCTGATCCCAGATTGAGAAGGAGCGGGCACCGTAGGCGTACAACTTGTCGACTACACCGTCGTTATCCGGGTCGACCAGGGCAGCTGTCACTTTCAGGCGGCCTAAACCATTTTTGCCGCCGGTTTCGTCGTACAGCGCCTGCAACGCCGGGGTGAAGCTTTTGTTCAGTTTACTGGTGCTGATCACGTCTGCCACCCGGATATCTTCTGAGTAGGCTTCCCAATCCCGCGAATCGCCTTCGTTGGCGGACACTACAAAAGTTGCGCCTTGCCACTGGTAAGACGCCAGCGTATCCGGCTGGTACATGCCATACACGCCCGGCAGAGTGCGCATGGCCGGTTGTTTGTCTTCGTTGGTGTAGTCGATTGGCGTGGTACCCCAGTCTTTAAAGCCCAGCGCTTTGACTTCAATAGTGCCTTTTTCCAGGTCAATCAGGCCTATGGCGTTGGCTTCCTGAATGGAGACCCAGGCGGTTTTGCCGTCGGCAGACACCGTGATGTACTCAGGTTCTAAATCCTGCGCCACAGTGGTGCCGGCAGGGCCAGCAAATTTCACCCCGGCTTTGCTCAGCAGTGCACGGCGCTCGGCGTCTGTGTCGTAGTCGGCTGCTTTGAGCAGGCCAGAGCTGAACACCATATTGCTGGTCAGATTGATGCTGCTGGCGCGATCCGCCGGCACCCCATTGCTGAGGGCAATCACCGAAATACTGCCTTCCGGGTCTGCCAGGTAATCGGTGTCGGGTTCGCCTTCATTGGCGACCACCACTTTGCTGCCATCCGGCGTAAAGGTCAGCATATCTGGCAGAGCACCTGCTTCCACCGCTTTGACAAAAGTACCGGCACCTGTGGCACTTAAGCTGTAAAACAACACAGCGCCGTTGTCGGTTTTATTCGGTGCGGCTACGGCAATAGCCAGCAAGTCGTTATGAATGGCAATGGAGTTGGCGCCGCCTAAGGCCAGGGTCTTATCATTGCCCAGGCTGTCTTTTACTGTGACTGAGGTTGGGAAGGTAAAAGGCACAGAAGTTAAGCTGTTATCGGTAATACCATTGCCTACACCCGCTGTCGGCAGGTTGGTCAGCTGAATGACTTCAATTTTATTTTCCGCCGCGTTAACGGCAAACACTGAAGCGGAGCTTTTATGGAACTGCACAATTTCTGCGGCCGCACGGCCATAAATCCCAGTGTTAAAACGGCCAACCACTTCCAGGCTTAAATCCCGTGGCGAATCTTTGCCATCCTGACCATTGGAACCGTCGGCACCATCGGCGCCATCCGCACCGTCCTGGCCGTTGCTGCCTGCAGGGCCTGTAGCGCCTGTGGCGCCATCATCACCTTCCAGCACACAACCGCTTAATGCAGCCAGCAGGGAAATAGTCATCAAGGTACGTTTTAACATCGTGAGTCAGCTCCTGAAGTAATTGAAATTCATTGTAAAACTTCAGGGTATGGCGTATTTGTGTCGAAAAAATGGCAACTTGATGACAACTTGGTGACCTGTTCTTCTGTGCGCAGTGCTATGGCGGCGTATGGATTTGAGGTAGCATAACGCCCATTTTGTGTCAGAAAAATTCGCCGTTATGTCGCTTGAGTTTGAGTTTCCGCTGTCGCAGGAACAGTTGCAGTTATGGTTTCACCCAGCCACTTTTCATAAGGCCCGTGCTTATTTTCTGGCCGGCAAAGTGGTGCAACTGGACTACGAGCCGGATTTTTCGCAAATCCGTGCCCAGGTCTGGGGGGATGGTTTCAGCCCCTTTAAGCAACTGCTGGTATTGAGCCAGGATGACGCCGGTCAGTGGCAATTGACCGATTCCTGCACCTGCCCGGAAGGGCCCCGTTGCAAACATGTGCTGGCCGCTTTATTGAAATTACGCCATCAACTGGAACAACAGGCACAAAAAAGTCAGCAGCAACCGTTGAAGCTGCTGAACCAGTGGTTTCATGACGCCCGGCAGCAACAGCAAGCCGAAGAGCACAGCGACGATTTGGTGTTGTACGAGTTAAGGCCTGCTCCTGTGGGCCTGCAACTGGCGCCCAAGCGGGTGAAACAGTCCGCCAATGGCAATTACAGCAAAGGCAAAATTATCAGCCCGGGCGAATTATTAGGGCAGGCGAGGCCAGCCTGGATGCCGGAAGCGGACTATAGGTTATTGCAGCAGTTTTTTGCCTTTGACGCCAAGCGCCATGCGGTGCTGGAAGATGAATGGGGGTATCAGGTGTTGCAGCAGGTGCTGGCAACAGGCCGGGCTGTGCTGGATGAAGAGCGGCGTGAACTGCAGTGGCGTGAGCCGAAAGAGCTGCAGTTACGCTGGCTGAAAACCAAAGTGGGTTGGCAATTGTTGCAGCAGCCGCACGCCGATGGCGAGCTGGAACTGGTATTTACCGAGCCGCCCTGTTATCTGGATGCGTTAAATAATGAGCTTGGCCATTTGCAGTCGCCTTTGTCTGGCCGTGAACTGAAGCTGTTGATGCGTTTACCTCCCGTGCCTGCTGCCGTGCTGGAAGACAGCCTGAAACAACTGCAGCAGCTGTTTCCGGCCATGCCACTGCCGGTACCGGATGCCAGTGCCATTCAGAAACTGGAGCCCAAAGCGCAGCCTGTGCTGCAGTTGCAATTACAGACTCAGCGGCAAAAACCAGCGCAGGCTGTCGCGAAGCTGCTGATGCAATACGGCGATTTCCGTTTGCCGCTGGCGCTGCAGCAAGCGCAGACCCAGTTGCAACAAGGCGACACCACCTTGTTTATCCGTCGCGACCGCACGCTGGAAACCGCGGTGCTGAACCAGCTCACTCAGTACGGTCTGCGCGCCGTGGCGGACAAAGATCAGCCTTTTGCCTGGTTTGATTGTGGTGACGGCCCGGATAACCCTTTGTTGTGGCAGCCGTTACTCAATGCTTTGCCTGAGCTGCGCCAACAAGGCTGGCTGGTGGAGCAGGACCGCGCCTTTAACCAGGCGGTGCTGGACGCCAAACCTTATGTGGAACTGAGTGACAAAGCCAATGGTGGTTTTGGACTGGCGATACAGGTGGATGTGGACGGTCAGCAGCTGCCATTGTTGCCCTTGATCAGCCAGTGGCTGCGCAGTTATGGCTTACCCAATGCGCAGGACACCCTGTGGCTCAGCCTGCCGCAAGGCAAAGTGGCCTTGCCATTCAGCCTGATCCAGCCGGTGATCGACACCATAGTGGAACTGTTGAACCTGAAAAAGCCGCCGCTGGAACTGGAATTACCAGCCTACAAAGCCGTCTTATTGCCGGAACCCGGCGCCGAACACATCAATTACCTCAATGCCAGCCGCTTGCAGACTTTGGTCAGTCAGTTGCAGCATTTTCAGGGCATTGAAGAGGTGGCGGTGCCCGCAGGCTTGCTGGCAACACTGCGGCCTTATCAGCAACAGGGCCTGAACTGGCTGGTGTTTTTGCAGCGGTTTGGCCTGGCCGGTGTGCTGGCCGATGATATGGGCCTGGGTAAAACCCTGCAGACCCTGGCATTTTTACTGCACCAGAAACAGCAGGGCCAGTTGCAGCAGCCGGCGCTGATTGTTTGCCCGACCAGCCTGCTTGGCAACTGGCAAAACGAAGCCCGCCGTTTTGCCCCGGAATTAAAGGTGCTGACCTTGTATGGCCCCAAGCGGCAGCAGTATTTTGAACAGCTGGCCGACCACGATCTGATTGTCACCAGCTACCCGTTGCTGGTGCGCGACGCGGCTTTGTATCTGCATCAGGAGTTCAGTGCAGTGGTGCTGGATGAAGCCCAGCATATTAAAAACTCGGCCAGTCAGGCCTCGCAGCTGGTGCGTCAGCTCAAAGCCGGTTTCCGGCTGGCGCTGACTGGCACACCGCTGGAAAACCATCTGGGTGAACTGAAGGCCTTGTTTGATTTTGTGCTGCCGGGGCTGCTTGGCACCGAAGCGCATTTCCAGCAGGTGTACCGCAAGCCGATTGAAAAATCGGCCGATGCCGAACGGGCCGCCGCGCTGCGTGCCCGCATTGCGCCTTTTATTTTGCGCCGCACGAAAAAACAGGTAGCCACTGAGCTGCCGGACAAAATTGAAATTCTGCAACTGCTGGAGCTGGAAAGCGACCAGCGCAATCTGTACGAAAGCATCCGGCTGGTGATGGAAACCAAAGTGCGGGAGCTGTTCGCCCGCAAAGGGGTGGCCGCCAGCCAGATGGAGTACCTGGACGCCTTGCTGAAACTGCGCCAGGCCTGCTGTGACGCCCGGCTGGTGCCTATTGAACAGGCGCAGTCGGTGCAGCACAACGCCAAGCTGGAATGGCTGCGCGACACCTTGCCGGAAATGGTCGACGAAGGCCGGAAAATTCTGATCTTTAGTCAGTTTTCCTCGATGCTCAGCCTGATTGAGCAGGAACTGGTGTACCTGGGCATCAGTTACAGCAAACTGACAGGCCAGACCAAAAAGCGGCAGGAACAGATTGACGCCTTCCAGCTGGGTGAGCACTCAGTGTTTCTGATCAGTTTAAAAGCCGGTGGCACGGGCCTGAACCTGACGGCAGCGGATACCGTGATCCACTACGACCCCTGGTGGAACCCGGCGGCGGAGCAACAGGCCACAGACCGGGCTTATCGCATCGGCCAGGACAAACAGGTGTTTGTGTATAAACTGATCACCGCCCATACAGTGGAAGAAAAAGTGCAGCAATTACAAAGCTACAAGCAAGGGCTGGCTGACCAGCTGTTTGCTTTTGGCCAGCAGCAGGCCTGGCAGGGCAACGCAACCGATCTGTTGGAGCTGTTTGGCAGTTAAATTCATCGGATTATCATTAATTTCATATTGTCACAGTAACAGGTTCAGAAGTATGCTGGGTAAAGCGGCATTCTTGTCGTGATTTGCTGTCAATATGGAGTAAAAGATGTCAAAGCTCGCCCAATTTATTGAAGAACTGGCTACCAATACCGACCTTCAGCAACAATATGTCGCAGACGCTGCAGGCACTATGCAAGCTTACGGTTTGGCTCAAAATGAAATAGACGCAGTGCTGTCAGGCGATAAAGCCCAGGTAGAGCAGTTGACTGGCAAATCGGTCAAGGCTGTTATGTTCTATCACATTCCTTAATGTGTTTTGTATTCGCCAGAACTCTCTTCTTTGCCGGCCTGTTGATACTCTGCGGGCCAGTTTTTGCTGAACAATACGACTCACCGGAGCAGCAGTTGCACGCGGCTCAACAATTAAGAACCTCTAATCCAGTTTTGGCTGAGCAGTTGGTCAGTGATTTAGACAGCAAGCTGGCTTTCCTGTCAGCACAACAACAACATCACCTGCTTTATTTGAAAGCATATTTAAAGGCGATTAAAGGCCAGTTGGATGAGGCGGTTGACTTAATGCTTCCTCTGACGTCCAGCCCGTTTCCGGCAGAACGAATTCGCGCAAATCTGTTATTGGCCAATATTCAGGAAACACTTAAAGACTATGAAGCGGCTTATGGCTATTTGTTTAACAGCTTACAGCTGGTTGGTCGGATAGATGATCAGGAACTGCTGACCAATATCTACACTGTGGCTGTGCAGCTGCATGTCAGCGCAGGAGCTTATCAGAGAGCGGCTCAGTTTGTGGATAATCTGCAGCGGTATGCTGTAGACAGCCGGCAAAAATGTATTGCTCAAGTGTTGAACATCCATGTTCAGCTAAAGCTGGGCGACTTTAAAGACCTGGCGATAGAGGAAAAGGCCAGAACTGCGTGCCAAAACGCCAACGAACGCCTGATGTCTGCAAGCCTGGCTCTTTATCTGTCGGAGCATAGGCTAAAGACAGGACAGTCTTCGTCGCCTGTTGAATTGACTGCTTTGCTGAGCGAACTTGAACACATTGGGTTTCCTCCTGCAATTTTGCAGGCACGATTTTTGTTAGCTCAAGTTCACATTCAACAAAACCGACCTTTGGATGCTGAGCAGCTTTTGCTCATGGTCCAACAACAGGCGCATCAGTTGAAAGACCTGGACATTGGCAATAAATCGTTGTTATTACTGGCGAAACTTTATCAGAGTGAAGGTAAGGTAGCACAATCGCTGATGGCGTATCAGGAGTACAGCCAAGTGCAACAGGCTTATTTTGATGACTACAAAGCCAGAAATATTGCGTATCACCAGGCACAAACCAATTTGCTGGAAAGCGAAAACACACTGGCGCTGCTGAAGAATCAAAATGAGTTGTTACGGCTGGAACGCGAAGTGCAAACCAATGAAAAATTAGTGGCTATTTTTGCCGGTATGGCGTTGGTGACCCTATTGCTTTTAGCCTTGTATGTGGTCAATGGTAAACGTCGGGCTTTACATCGTCTGGCCACCACAGACTATCTGACTCACTTGTTAAACCGGCGGCATTTTACCGAGCAGGTGACTTCTCAGCTGCACAACAGGCGTCAGGCGGAACAGCAAAGCCTGATTATGCTGGATATTGACCACTTCAAACAGCTGAATGACCAGTATGGCCACGCCAGCGGTGATTATGTGTTGCGTCAGGTTGCCAAACTCTGTCAGTCGGTGCTACGAAAACAGGATGTAATAGCCCGGATGGGCGGTGAAGAGTTTGCTGTCTTTTTGCCCGGCTGTGACCTTGACCATGCGTTAAAGCTGGCCGAAGCCTGCCGTTGTCATATTGCCGGGCGCAAGTTCAGCCTGAAAGGGGACAAGGTGCAGGTCACTGCCAGTTTTGGTGTGGCGGCTGCTGTGCCGGGCCAAAGTTTTGACCAGTTGCTGCAGCAGGCGGATGAGGCTTTATATATGGCCAAGGCTGCAGGCCGTAACAGCTGTCAGAGTTTTGCGATGGAACCCGGCTATGAAATCTGAAGGCCAGCTGTTTTGTATTGGCCTGGGTATTATGCTTGGCAGCCAGCTCACTGAGCTGGCACGGGCCAGATTGGCCGCGGCAGATCTGGTGTTTTTCCATAGCAACAGCCATTACCTGGCCGGTTTTCTGCAGAAAATTAATCCGAATCTGGTCGATTTACAGCCCTTTTACCAGCCCGGTCAATCCAGGCTCGTCAGCTATGAGGCCATGATGGCGGCAGTGATGGCGGCTGTGCAACAAGGCAAACAGGTGGTCTGGGCCTGTTATGGTCACCCAGGGGTGGCCAGCTGGCCGCCGCATGAGGTGATCCGGCGTTTAACGGCTTTGGGTTATCAGGCCAAAATGGAGGCTGGTATTTCAGCCGACGCCTGCCTCTATGCTGATTTGGGCATTGATCCTATGGCGCAGGGCAGCGCTCAGTTTGAAGCCAGTCAGTTTTTGTTTTACCGCCGTGATATCGACACCTCGGCTTACCTGATTTTATGGCAGGTGGCGATAGCGGGAGATTTCAGCTTAAAACGGCTGGAGCAAAACCAGGCGGGCACACAGGCGTTGCAACAACGGCTGTTGCAGCTGTACCCGGCCGATCATCCAGTGCTGTTGTACGAAGCGGCCGACTTACCTATCTGGCAACCCCGAATTGAATCAATTTTGCTGCAGGATTTAGACCAAGCCCAACTCAACCAGATCACCACTCTGGTAGTGCCGCCGGCCCGACCCAAAACCCCGGACTGGCAGATGCTGGATTTGCTTGGCGTTCCTGCTGACCATCCGTTGCGTCAGCTTTGACGCTCAGGCCCAGGCTGGCAGCTCAGCGCACTTTCCCTTAAAGTGGGGCTATCTGCTGTTTGCCGGACCACTTCATGTTGAGACGTTACTGCCTGCTGTTGTTTTTCAGTGTGCCGTTGTGGGCGCAGCCCGGTCTGGATGCCGGTCGGTTAACCCCACTGGATAGCCTGATGCAACAGGCTGTTGCTGCCGGACAGACGCCTGGTGCCGTACTGCTGGTAGGGCAAGGCGAGCAGGTGCTGTATCACAAAGCTTTTGGCCGTTTCAGTACCGCAGCAAGCGCAGAAGTGCAGCCAGACACCTTGTATGACTGGGCCTCTTTAACCAAGCCTTTTACCGCAACCCTTATTCTGCGGCTGCAGGAGCTTGGCAAGCTGAGCCTGAGTGACGCCATAGGCCAGTATCTGCCAGAACTGACGGAGCCCACCGTGCAAGCCATTTCTATCCGGGATTTACTGACCCATAGCTCAGGTTTACCGGCAAGTTTTGATCTGCAGACCCACTGGACAGGCTCACAAGGGCTGGCAACACAGCTGGCGGCTTTGCGGTTAACTCAGGCGCCGGGCCAGTTTGTGTATTCTGATATTGGCTTTGTGTTGCTGGGATTGATTGCCGAACGGGCCGGTGCGTTACCTCTGGCTGAACTGATGCAGCAGTGGGTGTTCGCACCATTAAAGATGCAAGAGACCGCGTACCAGCGGCTGTGTCAGCCCTGGTGCCCACCTGCTGAAAAACGGCTGAAGCGTACCGCACCTACAGCGCTGCGCAGCAGCCATCCGGCTTATCAGTGGTTGCCTGCCGAAGTGCAACAACTGCAGGGCATAGTGCATGATCCGACAGCGCAGCGGCTGGCCGGGGTTGCTGGCCATGCCGGCTTGTTTGGCACAGCGGCCGATCTGGCGCTTTGGCTGCAAATGCTGCAACAGGGGCTGCAAGGCCAATCGACAGCGGTCTTGTCGCCCGCCAGTGCGCAGCTGATGGTGAGCCCTTATTGGTTACCCAGTAAAAGCGGCCCGCAGGCCCGCGGCTTGGGGCTGGATATGCATTCGGCTTATTCGTCAGCGCGGGGTGAGCTGTTTCCGCCCGGTTCTGTTGGCCATACCGGCTATACAGGCACCAGCTTCTGGCTCGACCCGCAAAGTGGCACTTACCTGGTACTGCTGACGAACAGAACTTACCCTGATGATAGCGCCACTATCCGCCGGCTGCGTTCACAACTGGCCACTGTGGTCGCCGCAGCGGTCACGGGGATGAACTGGCAGCAACGCCGTCAGTCTGACGCTTGGTTTCAGGCGTCCCGGCCGGTTGAGCCACCATCGCGGCGTGGGCTATAGTAAAACCAGCCAAAACAACAGGATAGACTTATGAAAACCGGAGCACAGCTGGCTGCCGAAGCCAAAGCAAAAATTCAGGAACTGTCGGTCGAACAACTGGCCGCTTTGGTAAAAACCACCGACCCCAGAGTCATTGATGTACGGGAACCTGCTGAGTTTGCCGCAGGCCATATTCCCAATGCCGTCAGCATGCCCCGTGGTGTGCTGGAAATGCAGCTGCACAGCCACCCGGCGGTGGCCACAGAAAAAGATGCGGTGCAGGCGCTGACCGAACTGGCCAAACAACCTTTGTATCTGATTTGCCGCTCAGGCGCCCGTTCGGCGCTGGCGGCTGAGTCGTTACACCGCATGGGCTTTCACGAGGTGTATTCGATTGCCGGTGGCATGTCGGCCTGGCAGGACGCTGGTCTGCCGGTACGCCAGAGCGGACAGAGTTAGACTTTAGTCTTGGTATCAGAGCCAGTGTTTGACACCCGCTGTAGAAAAGTAAAACACTGGTTTTTCTATAATTAGAAAAAGACTGCGGGGTAGACATGAACACAAAGTCAGTGCTGGTGTTATTGGCTTTTTTAGCCGGGCAACTGCTCTGGTGGTGGTTGCACTGGCCGGTCTGGTTACTGGCAGTACTGACCACTGCTGTTTTGGCCCCTCTGTTGCTTAACCGCCTGAAACCTGACTCCGGGGCGCCGGTTCTGGCTACTCCGTCTTTTAGCGACAAAGCCGATGCCATTACCGCCGCCACCTCAAAAATGGCGATTGGTTCGGCCGAAGTGTCGTTTTATATCGATGGCCTGATCAAAGATATTCAGGGCAGTAATGACGATACCAGCCGGATCAGTGAAGCCACGGCACAGCTGGCTGACAGCAGTGCCCGCCTGACCGACAACCTGCAACAGATCAGCCGTAGCCTGAGCCATACGGCTGACGCCTGTGAACAGGCTGATGTCAGTTTGCAGCAAGGGGTTTCCACCATCAGTGAACTGACACAGGCAGTGGGCCATGCTGCCACTGAACTGGAGCGGCTGAAAAGCAGTGCCGACAGCATTCAGCGTATTACTGAGGTGATTACCGGTGTGGCCAACCAGACCAACTTATTGGCGCTGAATGCGGCTATTGAGGCGGCAAGGGCGGGGGAACAGGGCAGAGGCTTTGCCGTGGTGGCCGACGAAGTGCGGGCTCTGGCTGGCAAAACCTCCGAAGCGACCGCCGATATTGCCGCCATGCTGGCCGATATCCGTCAACAGACAGAGCAGAATGCGCTGCTGATGCAGAAACTGGTCAGCTTAAGTGGCTCAGTGCAGCAGCAACTGGGGTCTGTTGCTGCCGGCTTCAGCGGCATTAATGATGAAGTCAGCCAGGTGTCTGCATCCTTGCAACAGATAGAACAGGTCAGCACCGGCCTTGAACAGAACAGCACGCAGATTGATCAGGCCATGCAGGCTATCCATCAGTCCTTGTCGGCCGTTGAACAAAAAGGTAAAACAGTCGCTGCGCAAGCCATAGATTTATCGGTGGAAACCGAATCGATTTACCGCGAACTCAGCACTGTATCCAGCCACAGTTTTTATGCGCCTATTTTGCAGGAAGCCGAACAGGCAGCCGCCAGTATTGTTGCTGTGTTTGAGCAGGCGCTGCAGAGCGGTCAGTTGACGGAAAACCAGCTGTTCAGCGAGCACTATACCGAGATTGCCAATACCAATCCGCCGAAATACCACACGCCTTATGACAGCTTTACCGATCAGCAGTTACCCGCTATTCAGGAGCCAATTTTAACGCGCCATGCGTCTGTGCTTTATGCCGGGGCTGTGGATAAAAAAGGTTATTTTCCGACTCACAATAAAAAATACAGCCAGCCGTTGACCGGTGATTATCAGAAAGACTTACTGCAAAACCGCACCAAACGTATTTTCAGCGACAGAACTGGCAGCCGGTGTGGCAGCAATACCGAATCGATGTTGTTACAGACGTATAAAAGGGATACAGGGGAGATTCTGCACGATCTGTCAGTACCAATCCGGGTGCGGGGCCGCCACTGGGGCGGCTTCCGTATTGGTTTTAAACGGCCCTGAGCGGGGCCGCGTTAAAAGGTGTAACGCAGCCCCAAGGCGGCTGAATTGTCGTCCTGGCTTTCGAAGTCCAACACAGAGACCATGGTGTAGACCGCCAGTTCTTTGCTGTAGCCATATTCCAGCCCGGCCGACCAGAGCCGGCCTTCTTCGGGATGACGGGTTTTACTGTCATCTTTTTGCCATTGCAGCTTGTAGGTAAACTGCTCCCGGTCAAAGGCCAGTTCAGCCAGTAGCGCATCGCCTTTTAATGGCCGGGTCTGGTGTTCACTGTGCTGGAACATCAGACCGCCGGACAACAGGCCGCCTGCCACTTCCGCCAGCTTGGCATGCACCAGCACCCGCTGAGCATCCAGGTTATTCAGCTCGTGAGCCTGACTGTACGCCACATAGTAGCTGTAGCTTTTAAAGCCAGGGTCGCCATAACTTAAGGTCCAGTCATAACCTCCGGATTCTTCGTCACTGACACCGGTTTGATAGGTGGCGGAAAACTGCAGGCCCGACAGCACAGGGCTGGTGTAAACCACGACATTTTCCAGCCGGTCCTGGCCTGGCGTCAGCTGCGCCATATCGTTCAGTGTTTCGTTAAACAGGTCAATTTTGCCCTCAGACTTTTTAAAGCGGGTGTCGTTTTTACCAAACACCAGTTCGCCCCAGCTTTTGCCGGCAAAGCCTACATAGGCGTTTCGCAGACCAAATTTGTCATCCCGGTTCGCCTGGTCCAGACCATTAAGCTGGTACTCAAATACGGCCACAAGGTTGAATTCGTCATTAAATGCCTGTTTGGCTTTGGCGCCAATGCGGCTTAATGGGGCTTCAATTTGCCAGCCTTCATCGGCGTAACGGTACAAGTCGTTTTCGGTGTACAGCCCTTGCAGATCAATTTTTCCATAGATATCCCAGTCGAAAGCAGCTGCCTGTCCACTGGCAGCCAAAGCAAAACCAACAGCAGTTAACTTCATGCGGAATAAGGTTGATTTCATAACTGTGCTCTGTAAGAGATAGTGGCTAAACCCTTCTATTGTGGCAGTATTTTTTCAGAACGCCAAAAAACATCTTTTCATATTTATCAGAATTATCATATTGCCGCGATGTACTTCCAGTGAACCGGGCTGAGAGTGATCACTGTATTCAACCAGGCGCCAGCCCAGGCAGTGCAGTCGATTGAGTCCAGCATCTTGAGGACCTCTGGCACTCTGGCCTTTGAACGAACAGACGCATACAGTGCGGGTCGTCCACCGCCGCCGGCGATAAGCCGGGACCTGGCATTGCAAAGCTCTGCCGGTGTGAATCAGACCAATAAAGTTTTTTGTGATAAGGTGCGCGGCATTACAAAAATAACGGGCGCGGACAGTGCACAGACGAGAATTTTTCAGCCAAAGTGCGGCCTGGCTAACGGCAACAGCAGGGTTGCAACTGGCAGGCTGCCAGCTCAAACCGGCCTTGCCTGAAGCGGCGGACTGGCAAGCCTTGCAGCGCAGTTTTCAAGGGCAATTGTTGTTCCCGGCCAATGCTTTATTCAGCCGCTTTGCCAAAGCGGCCAACTCGCGGTTTGACGCCATCCAACCAGCCCTGATCGCCAGGCCAAAGCTGGCTGCCGATGTGCAGCTGGTGCTGGTTTTTGCCCGGCAATTCCAGCTGCCGTTGGTTGGCCGTTGCGGTGGCCATAACTACGCAGGTTATTCCTGCACCCCAGGCATTTTGCTCGACGTTGCACTGATGGATCAGATTGAACTGCAAGGCGAAACGGCATGGGTTGGTGCGGGAGCCAAACTGGGCGACGTGTATTTTCAGCTCAGCCAGCAAGGCCGCTCTATTCCTGCGGGCAGTTGTGTTGGCGTTGGCATCAGTGGCCTGACGCTGGGCGGCGGTATGGGCATGGCTGACCGCAAATACGGCCTGACCTGCGATGCCTTGCTGGAAGCTGAACTGGTTACTGTGGACGGCGTGCTGTTGCGCTGCTCAGAGCAACAAAACCCCGAGTTATTCTGGGGCCTGCGCGGCGGTGGCGGTGGCCAGTTTGGTGTTGTTACCCGGCTTAAATTCCGTACTTTTCCTGTGGCGGAAGTGCTGAGCTGTCATGCCTATTTTCAGTTTGATCAGGCCTTGCCGGTACTGAACCTGTGGCAACACTGGAGCCGGCAACTGCCACGGGAACTCTGGTCGCAAGCCGCCTTTTGGTGGACAGAAGATCAACGCAAAGCCCCTGTGCTGCAAATCCGGGTCAGCAGTCTGGGAGCGACCAAAGAATTGCAGCAGCAATGGGCGACCTGGCTGCGGCGTTTGCCTGCACAGCCTTTTGAGCAGGACGTGGTATTGCATGATTACGCCGAATATATGCTCAGTGACTGCGCAGGCCTTGAAATGGGGCAGTGCAAATTGCCACATCAGTCGGATCAGGCGAGGTTGCGCCGGGTGGCGATGGCTGGCAGTTCCGACTTTTTTCGTGGCGCTATGCCAAAAGCCGGGCTGGATGCCCTGCTGGATGCGGTGCGGCAACGGCAGCAACAGGGCCACAGTGGCGGCATTCTGCTGACACTGATGGGGGGTGCTATTCGGGACCTGGCGCATGATGACACCGCCTTTGCCCACAGAGCCGCTGATTTTTGCGCCCAGTATCTGGTCAGCCGGCCCGTCGGTACCGAGGAAAAACAACTGCAGCAGGCCGATCTGTGGATGGGGCAGATGCGCCGCACTATGGCCCCCTGGAGCACAGGTGGTGCTTATCTGAACTACACGGACCCGCTCTTGTCGAACTGGCCACAGGCTTATTATGCGGACCACTACCCCAGGCTGCAGCGCCTGAAACGGCAGTATGACCCGGGCTCAGTGCTGCAATTTTCCCAGAGTATCAAGGAGGACTGAATGACGTTATGGCTGAATACGGTGCTGGCGACCGTGGTGGTTTCATCGGCACCGGTGGAACGCGACAGTACGGATTTTGTGGGAGACGGAGTATTTTACGCCACCATTGAAGGCCCGGCGATGGACCCGGCAGGCAACCTGTATGCGGTGAATTTGGGCTCGGAAGGCACTGTAGGTAAAGTCAGCCGCGACGGTAAAGCCCAGCTGTACCTGTCTCTGCCTCAAGGCAGCATTGGTAATGGCATACGTTTTGATGCCAAAGGCCAGATGTTTATTGCCGACTACACAGGCCATAACATCTGGCGTTACGACGGCAAACAGCTGAGGTTACACAGCCACGACCCCCGGATGTTTCAGCCCAATGACCTGACCATTGCCGACAACGGCGTTATTTTCGCGTCGGACCCCGATTGGGTTAACCGCCAGGGCCAGTTTTGGCGCATTGGCCTGAATGGTCAGGCCCAACTGATGGAAACCGGTATGGGCACCACCAATGGCATTGAAATCAGCCCGGATCAGACCCGGCTTTATATCAACGAAAGCGCGCAGCGCCGGGTTTGGGTCTATGACCTGGATAAGGAACTCAACCCAGGCAACAAACGTCTGCTGATTGAATTTGACGACTTTGGTCTGGATGGCATGCGCTGCGACCAAGAGGGGAACCTGCTGATCGCCCGCTATGGCAAAGGAACAGTCGCCAAAGTCAGCCCACAAGGCGAGCTGCTGCGCGAATACCGCCTGAAAGGTGAATTTCCCACCAATGTCACGTTTGACAGCCAGAACCCGGATGTACTTTATGTCACCCTGCAAAAGCGTGGTGCTGTGGAGCTTCTGTATTTAACTGATGGGGCAGCAAAATAAGCAGAAGCTTCTATTAATAACTTTACTAATATTGAAGGAAACCAACTGGCCGCTGGTTTCCTACATGCTGCATACTCTGTCAGTATGCAGAGGTCGAAGTCCATGTTCCTACTTTTGATGTAACAACTTTCTCACCCGCGACATCATCTATGCTGATCGAAGCATTATATTGATTAGAGCTGTATGAGGTAAAATACTGCCCTCCTTCGCGAATGTACTGCCCTGGCGGTGCTACGATGATGATCGGCCAACCATTATCAGTTTTTTTAGTATAGGTTGATGCAGTTTTTATTGTACTATCCAGTTTAAGAGTAATTCCATCTTGAGTTGTCGCAAACATATCTAGTTCACTGGCATAGGCTAAGCGATGCGGCAGATCATAATAGACAACCTGAGCATACAGACTGATAAAGCAGCTTTCATTGATTCCAGTATATAAAATTGCCGGGTTTAGGACACTTGGTGAGTATAGACAGTTAATGTATACATTATTTAATGGAATGCCCGCTACAGAAGATAATTTAAATGGGTAAAATATCTTCTTCTGAGGGCGGGAATCTGTGACAGAAAATTCATTAATAACAAAGTTTCCTAAAGATTTTAACTGCCCGCTACTTGTATATGCCGGAACTGGTGCATTTTGTAACCTGATATGCATACCAAAACCATAGTTGGCAGCTGAGGCGTTAACGTTACCGTCTTGGATGTTTACGTAATCTACAACTAAGCGAGGGCCGTGATCTAACCATTCAATATACATGGGGGTTTCGCCAGAACCAATAGACTTAAGTGAATTTACGTACACTATACCGTTGCCGTGGGTATAACTATTAAAGGCAAAGCTCACGCCGCTTCCTTCATCTAGTGCGGTACCTGTAATTCTGATGTCTAAATCCACGGCATAATTCTGTGCATTTGTGAAGGCATTAAAGAGTAATAAGCCGGTAGTTCGACCTCTTGAAACAGGAGAATCAATTACAACACCACTGCAGATGGGTTGGTTGTTGCCGCTTTCAAACTCAATGTCAATGCCAGCCCCAGGCCCTGTCCTGGGAGAACCTTCATTGACAGGCTGTAGTATGTTTATTTGTTGTCCTGAGACTAACGAAATCCCATTGCGGCCTGCATTGACTGATCTTGGAGCAGTAAGGGTAATGTTTGTTGCATGGTTTGTTTTTTCGCCCCAATATTCAAGGCCGATATAATAACCGTCTCCCCAAGAATCTATAGATAATGGTTTGAATAATTTTACATTTGAGCAGCACACAATATTAAAGTTGTTGCCACTTTCTCCTTGAGTTCCTAGGTGGGAAAATCTGTCGCCGTACACAGTGGGTTTATAAAGCGTTATATTCTGCGAACCATAGAAATTTAAAGGATAATACGTGCCACCACCTTGGGAGTCTGAAACCGGTAAAACTTTAAACGCTCCGGAACCTATCCATATTGCTTTGCAGTTACTTGGTATGTGAATGCCAACCCAGCGGCTTTCAGTTGCGCTATAGCTTCTTAGCTTTGGAGAAATCCAATACACTTTATCTATGACCAAGGTTGCTCCACTAGAAGCTGCGGCGTCAAAGGCTGCTTGCAACTGTGCGGACTGGTCATTTTGTGAGTCAGGTATTGCCCCAAACTGGCTCACATTGATTAGATTGTCGAAGAAACCTGACCCGCCGTTAAAAGCTGGATCTATCTCAATACCATTAATTGTTGTTGCAAAAGCTGGTACGGCTGGATTGAGTAAAGCGTAGCCAGAAGCCAAGCTTGCAACGGTTAATTTTGTAAATTGTCGCCGAGATATTTCAGACATAAAAACTCCTAGTTGATAAAAAATTACCAGACTAACCACCATTAAAATTGTTGGTTCAATTTATACTGAATGGTCATGAATTTTATTGTGTGAGTCGATTATAAGGTTAAATCAGTTTTATCTAATTGAATGTCAATGTGTTTATAATGACCTTTCCAAACAATGATTTATTTTTATACCTTAAGTGGGTATGGTTATCAACGAGTTTTCATAAGTTCATTAAGTGGATCTGCTGATTTTTTGTATTTATATGAGGGATGTTTTTGTGTTTTTCTATGTTTCATTTTGGGGTATTTATGGGTGCTTGTCTGAACTGCTGCGGGTTTTGCTGATACTGCTGGCGAAAGCGGGCACTGAAAGCAGAAGCAGAATTGTAACCACAGAGTCTGGCAATGCGCTGCACCGGCAGATCAGAAAATTGCAGCAGTTGCCGGGCCTGCTGCATCCGAAGCTTGGTCAGATAGTCCCCTGGGGTTTGCTGCAGTTGTTGGCGGAACAGCTGCTTAAACTGGCTCAGGCTCAGGTGGGCTTGATCAGCCAACAGGGCTAAATCGAGCGGTGCGCCCAGGTGTTGTTGCATATAAAGCATGGCGCGTTGCAGCCGTTGGTCCAGCCTGGGCTGCAACTGGTACTGGCATAACAGGTCCAGCAAGAGCTGACCCGCTTGGGGCAATAGCGGTGACGGCTCCAGCAGCAGTTGTTCCAACGTGGTCAGGTAACTGGTGATTGGTGCGGGCAGCATCATGGTCTGGCCAAAATAGGCGCGAAACTGTGGCGGCGCTTCGGCTAAATCCAGCACCAGAAAGCGGCTTAAATTCTGCGCCGCAAAGCCATGTTCAGTGCCTGGTGCAATAAACACCACTTCACCTGGGTGCAGCAGCACCATAGCTGTGGGCATGGCCAGTTTCAGTACCCCGGTCAACGGCAGTACCAATTGGGTAAATTCATGCTGATGGCTTTGCAGCTGCGGGCTGTACTGGCGGATGGATAAACTCAGCATTGGGAGGCTTCTGCTGTTGGAAACACTTTGTCATACCCCAGATTAAACAGGTAGGTATAGAGCGTAAAGGCAACAAACATCAACAGCTCACGCAGCAGCGCCTGTTGCCAGCTAAAACCCAGTAACCATAGAGTCAGAGGAATACTGATCAGCACACCAGCCAGCTCGTAACTCAGGCAATGCCAAATGCGGGCACGGCGGCTTTTATGCAGGCTGCCGGTCAGGCGCAGCAGGCAATAGTCGAAGGCTCTGGTATGGCTCAGGGTCAGCAAAAATACTGTCAGGGTGCTGAGCAGGGAAAAACCTGTGGCCAGGCCCAGACCAATCTGGGCCACAGCAACTGTGCACAAGGTGCGCAGGCCCACGGCACCCAGTTCATAACAGATGGCATGACGAAACCAGTCCAGATGAGAACGCATAAAACCTCACTACGAAAGGCATTCAGGCTACCACAGAAGGCTGTCGTCACAAGCTGTTGTTTTAGCGCCAAAAGCTGATTCTGAGCTCCACTGGTTTGGCTTGTTGTGCTGATGATTTTCTGTACAATGAAAGCCCTTTCATTATAAGCAGGAAGCAGAATATGCGTTGGATCTCCCTGTGGATGCTGGTGGTGGCCCCGCACTTAGCGGCGTCGGACTGGCAACAATTATTGGACCCGCAGCTGAGTCAGTGGGATACCTACCTGAGTTATCGCCATCAGCCTGGTTACCAGGGCGACATACCAAAAGATGCGCAAGGCCAGCCTATTGCCCCTATTGGGCTCAATACCGGCAATGACAGGTTCAAGGTATTTACCGTACAACAGCAGCAGGGCGAACCCGTGTTGCGGGTCAGTGGTGAAATTTATGGTGCGCTGACCAGCAAACAGCAGTACCGCAATTACCATCTGAGCCTGCAGTTTCGGTGGGGCGAACTGAAATGGCCGCCGCGCCTGCAGTTATTAAAAGACAGTGGCATTCTGTACCATGCGGTGGGTGAGCACGGTAAAGAGTACTGGCGCTCCTGGATGTTGTCGCAGGAGTTCCAGATTATGCAGGGCCATACGGGTGATTACTGGAGCCAGGCCAGTTCAGCAATAGATATCCGGGCCTTTTTACCAGAGTCGATCATGAACGCAGTGGCCGATGAGCGGCAGCCCTTTCTGGCTGTAGGGGCCGGTGAAAAAAACCAGGGCTTTGTGCTGCGTAAAGACAACCACGAGTTACCGGATGGGCAGTGGAATACGCTGGAGCTGATTTGTTTTGAAGGTCAAAGCCTGCACATCGTCAATGGTCAGGTGGTGATGGTGCTGCGTAACTCCAGGTATCGCGACGAGCAAGGTCAGGTACAGCCTTTGATGCAGGGGAAGCTTCAGTTGCAAAGTGAAGCGGCCGAAGTATTTTACCGGCGCATTCAGCTGAAGTCTCTGAGCCGTTTACCTGCCCAGTATCAGGCGCTGTTTTCAGAGGGGTAAACTCAGTGCACCTGATACTGGCGGCAGAAATAGTCAATGATTTTGTCCGGGTCTGGCCGCACAGGTAAATCGTACTTTTGTGCCAGACCAGAGGCCAGCTTTTGCAGGGTGACTTCCAGAGGTACACCGCTTGGGCGCTCCAACTGATGTTCACGAAAAAGGAAGTTCAGCGCCAGAGTCGCATAGGATTGCTGAGCAGAGGTTGAGACCAGTCTGAGTTCGTGCAGCCGTACTCCAAGGTCACGCATTCGTTGTAAGCGGCGATTTTCTGTCATGTTCAGGCGCTCTGTGCGGGAATATGACTTTATATCTGCGGTCTGGAGGAAAACTTGAGAGGCCGAAAAGGCCGCCATAAACTGCAAGGCAGCAGAGGGGAGGTCTTGGAGTCACCTATGCTCTGTGGCGGCTTTCAAAAACCCCGTCCGCTGGGAATGACTGCAGACGGGGGCAGGAAGAAAAACGTTACACGTCAATCAATCAGGCATAAACCCTGTCGAAAATATTCAAAAAGGTCGGCGTCTTTTCAATATGCACCGGCACATGCAGACGGCTGGCAATATCAGCGGCTGACATCAAACCCCGGATATGATGGGAGTCGGTGTCAATCACCAGACAGTATTGCTCACCGTGGCTCTGTAAGGTGTGCAGCACATCACCAATGCTGCAGTGTTGCAGTTGTTGGTAAGCCAGTGCCTTGACCTCACTGCGTGGCAACATTAAGTCTGCAACCGTCAGGTCTTTGCGGTTAATGCCTTTGCCCATGCGCTGCAGCACATTCTGAATAGACAGCTGCTCGAAGCTGATTAACCCAATCATTTCCTGATTCGCGTCGATCACCAGTTTCAGCTTGCTGTGTTCGTGTTTCATCATGTCTTCTGCTTCCACTGCACAGGTTTCGGCGTCGATCATCATCGGGCTGTTGTGTTTGAAATCTGTGACAAATTCCAGCGCCGCTGTGTCCAGGCTGGTGTCGGCGAATTCGGCAGGCTGCACTAAATGATCGGCAGTTTCTACGGCAAATAAATTTAACTTTCTCATGCTAACCTCGATAGGCTTTGTGCAGAGGCCACAAAACCTTAAAATTTAATTTAACAAATTCAAAACGTTGCTAATTAAACGAGGTGTGCAGGTGGTGCGCGGCTGGCGTACGGCCGGATCCGCTCGCTAAAAACAGGGCTTTCGGTTGACTGAGAGCGGGCAGCTGAACCAGACGGAAATTCAAAACTGCGCCACAAGGCTAAGGTTTTGTCCGGATCAGAAGAATTCTCTGTGCTGTCAGTGGCCTGATGAGAGGAGGAGGCGGGAGCGATCAGGGCATGCAGGCTGATTTTGTTGCTTTCGCGCACGTCTACCCAACTGCTTGATGCAGAATAGCCTGCTGAAGGGCTCAGCAAACTCAGGTAAAACAATGCAGCGATAAAACTCAGCAATCTCATTTTTCGCACCCGGAAATGACCAAAACTGCTTGGTCCTGACCTGACTATAGCAGCAGTGATTTTTTAAAAGCAACCGGAAAAATGAAAAAAATGAAAAAATATCCGGCTGCTGATCGGCCAATTTATTGTGGCAGATCAAAGATAGCGGCCGGATTTCACCGAAAAAAGGTTGATTTTTAAACGCTTAGAGGAAACTTACTCCCCATTTCAGCAGAAAAGCCAGCGCTGAGAGGCATGAGACACCCAGCAGATAAAACGCGACAAACCACAGCCATTGCTGGCGGGATTTCCGGATGGAGTCTGGCATCAGTAGCCCTCCTGAAAATCTTCCACTTTACCGGCGAAAATGCGGTAACCCCAGAAGGTGTAAGCGCAGATCAGCGGCACGAAAATAAAAATCCCCGGCAACATAAACTGCAGGCTGGAGTCTGGCGCAGCGGCCTGCAGGTAATCGAGCTGCCGTGGCAACAGGTAAGGGAATATGCTGACCACCAGGCCAGCAAAGGCGAACAGAAACAGACTGGCAGCCAGCCAGAAAGGCCGGTCTTCATGGCGGCTGTGCACCACTTGTGCTGCCACCAGTTGGCGTTGCACCCGGCCCAGGTCACGAAACAATAAACGGGCGGCCAGCACGGACAACAAAGGGAGAGGCACAAACCACAACCCATGCCAGCCGCCAAACCAGCGTTGCCGGATATCTGCTTCAATCAGCACAGTCCAGAGACTGACCAGCAGCATCGACAACATCACAGCCAGCAACAGGCGCTGGCCATAACGGGCCGCTTTTTGCTGCAGCTCACCACGGCTTTTCATCACCAGGTAACAGCAGGCGAGCAAGGCGTAACCCGCCATCACGGCAAAACCACAAAACAGACTAAATGGGCTCAGCCAGTTCAGGCTGGACTGGTTTAACAGGCTGTCTGCCGAGCCTTGTACCAAGGTGCCCAGCATCAGGCCCTGGCAAAAAGCGGCCAGGCTGGAGCCAGCGGCAAAAGCGGTATTCCACCAGCGTCTGGAGCTGTCGGATTTAAAGCGGTATTCAAAGGCGACGCCGCGGAAAATCAGGCCCAGCAGCATCAGCACTATTGGCAGGTAGAACTGGGAGGCGATAGCGGCATAAGCGGCCGGAAAGGCGCCAAACAAAATCACCCCACCAAACACCAGCCAGGTTTCATTGCCGTCCCAGACATGGGACACCGAACGCATCAGATGGTCATGTTCGGCGTCAGAATTAAACCAGGGGTACAAAATGCCGATGCCTAAATCAAAACCGTCCAGCAGCACGTACATCAGCACCGCAAAGCCCAGCAGCAGGAAATAAAACAAAGGTAAGCTCAGTGACAGTTCCATTAGCGCGCTCCTTCGGACTCATCAGCCAGTTGTTTGGTAAAAGACAAGGCATACCCGGAGGCTTTTACCCCGATGCGCTGTTGTTGCAACAGCTCCAGCGGCGCCGGGCCTTTTTTGATCAGCTTGCGCATAAAATACAGGTAAACGCCAAACAGCAGGCTGTAAGCCAGCACAAAGAGCGTCAGTGAAAACAGCACCCGTTCAGCCGGTAAGGGGCTGACCACGTCGCTGGTGCGGATCAGGCCGTAGACCAGCCAGGGTTGCCGGCCTATTTCCACCACATACCAGCCGGCCAATACGGCAATCACACCTGCTGGCGCCAGCCAACTGACAGGTGTTAAAAACCAGTGGGCCTGATACAGAGTGCCGCGATAGCGCAGGTAATTGCCGAGCAACGCCACGCCTATCATCAGCACGCCAATGCCCACCATGATGCGGAACGAAAAAAACACCAGTGGCACATTGGGCCTGTCGGCGGCGGGCACCGATTTCAGCCCCTGCAGCTCGCCATGCCAGCTGTGGGTCAGGATCAGGCTGGCCACCCCAGGCAGGGCAATTTCAGCGTGATTGGTTTCGTTTTTCATATCGGGCAGCGCAAACAGCAGCAGTGGCACACTGGTCTCTGATTCCGGCCAAATCCCTTCCATGGCCGCCAGTTTGATGGGCTGATGCTCTTTCACATTCAGGCCATGCAAGTCGCCGACCCAGGCCTGCAGCGGGGTGAGTACCAAGGCAAACCACAGCATCATCGACAAGCCCTTACGGCCAAACTCCTGATGTTCACCGCGTTTTAAGTACCAGGCGTGGGTGGCCATGACGACAAAAGTTGCGGTGATCAAGGCCGCCAGTAGCATATGGCTGAGCCGGTAGGGCATGGACGGATTAAAAATGACCTCCAGCCAGCTGGCAACTTCCAGTTTGCCGTCGACCCATTGGTGGCCCTGCGGGGTTTGCATCCAGGAGTTGGCGGCAATAATCCAGAACGCTGAAATCCAGGTGCCGATGGCGACTGTGACAGTGGCGAAAAAGTGCATTTTGGCACTGACGCGTTGCCAGCCAAACAGCATCACGCCGAGGAAACCGGCTTCAAGGAAAAAGGCGGTCAGTACTTCATAAGCCATCAAGGGGCCAAGTACGGCGCCGGCCAGTTCGGAGAACTTACTGAAATTGGTGCCAAATTCGTAGGACAAAACGATGCCGGACACCACCCCCATACCAAAAGTGATAGCAAAAGGTTTAATCCAGAATTTGGCCAGTTGCAGATACTGCGGATTACCGGTTTTCAGCCACAAAGCTTCCCAAATCGCAATCAGGGTTGCCAGGCCAATGGTGATAGACGGGAAAATAATGTGAAAGCTGACGGTAAAAGCGAATTGCAGCCTGGACAGCAGCGCAACATCCAATTCCATCTTAAGTGTCCTTCCGTAAGTGGCTGGCAAGCAGGCCTGGGGCTAAGCAGCACAGCAGCAGGCTGCCAAGCACTACAAATTCGGCCATAAGTAACGACAGGTCGGGCATTTATCTTCTCCGTTGACAGCTTTAGCAAATCACTCCTGGGGATTGCGAAAATCAGGCCAAAACTTTTCTAAAATTAATTTATTGTTTTTATTTGGTTTTTTTAAGTTGTTTGAAATGAGTGTAAACATGATTTACGATTTAAAAGGAGCGGCATGTCAATAAGGTTGACGATTTAGATGGGGCTGGTACTGGTTTTTGAACTGATGATGCTGCTGACGGCCGCCTGTGCTGCACTGATGGCTGGCTGGTTATGGTGGCATTCGCGCTACCAGCGGTTATTGGCTGGGCTGGCTGGTTTTGGCGCCATGATGGCACTCTGGTGTCTGGGCCATATTTTTGTGTTGCGTCAGCAACCTGTGCTTGGCAGCAGCCTGCTGCTGGCCAATCCCTTGATGCCGACCTTTTTTCTGCATTTTGCCATTCAGTTTGTGCGGCAGGGGTCGCCGGACAGGCCCTGGCTGGAACGACTGTCGGCGGCGATTGGCTGGTTGTATTTTGCCTCTGTGCTGGTGATCCTGCTCAGCCTGAGTCTTGGTGCCAGTGAACTGGTACCGGGCGCGGTCTTGCCTGTGGTCTTTGTGTTCAGTGGCTACGGCTGGCTGAACCTGCTGTACACAGTGCTGCTTGGCGTTGCTGCTCATGCGGTGCTTTGGTACGGCTGGCGTCATCACAGTGGCAATAAAAAACGCTCTATTGGTGCCATGTTTCTGGCGGGTGGCTGGGGTTTACTGCTGGCCACCAGTTTCGTGTTCCCGTCTTTTGGTCTGGACTGGTTTCCGTACCCTATGTTGCTGTTGCCCACATACCCGGTGCTGCTGGTGTATGGGGTGGTGCGTTATCAGATGCTGGCGGCCAATGCGATAGCCAACCGGGCTTTGCTCTGGCTGGTGATGAGCCTGCTGTTGCTGCTGGTCATAGCACTGATCAGCACTGTGTTTGGTCAGCTGGGGATGCAGACGCTGGCGACAGTGCCTGTCTGGCAGCTCTGGCTTTATTCCAGCCTGGTGTTGCTGTTGACCGCCGCCTGTTACCGGCCTGTGGCCCGTCTGGCTGAGCGGTTGATCTACCCCGGAGCCCGGCTGGACCAACACATACTGCAGCGCTGGCAGTTGCAGCTGGCCAGCGCGGCTGACTGGCAACAACTGGCCGGCACAGCCCAGCAACTGCTGACCAGCCAACTGGGAAAAGCCGTGCTGGTGCAGCTGGACAGGGTGCAGGCCGGTGACGGCGATTTGCGACTGACGGCAACGCAGCAGCAGGGGCACTGGCAGTGTCTGGTCACGGGCGATGAGGAGCTGACGCCAGGGCTGCGGCTGGTCGTGCAGGTGTTTGCATCCCTGCTGCAAAGCCGCTGTGCCACTTTGCAGCAAAGCCTGCAGCTGGCCGACACGGAAAAGCAGCGTTTATCGTCGCAACATCTGGTGGAAATGGGCGCGCTGGCGGCTTCTATGGCGCATGAACTGCGCAACCCGCTGAATATTATTTCGATGGCGTCTGCCGGTGTGGATGCGGAGCTGCGTGGTCATATCCAGCAGCAGTTGAAGCGGGCTGACCGGCTGATTTCTGACATGCTGGTGTACTCAGGCCGGCTGGAGCTGAATTATAGCCAGGTGCCGCTGCGGCCTCTGATAGAAAGCCTGCTGCAGCAACTGGACTGGCAGCAGGTGCAGCTGAGTTTACAGGTTCCGGCTGAACTATGGCTTTGGGCCGACCCCCACCGTCTGCAGCAGGTGCTGCTGAACCTGCTGGACAATGCTCATGCCTTTTTACGTAACCAGCCGGATGCAAAACTCTGCATTGAAGCGCTTGAACTGCCGGGGCAGGTCAGGCTGCGGCTGCATAACAACGGGCCTGCACTGGACCCGGCGGTTTCTGCCCAGCTGTTCCGGCCTTTTATCAGCAAAAGAGCCGGCGGCAGTGGCCTGGGGCTGGCCATTATTAAACGTATTATGGATGCCCATAAAGGCCAGATCAGCCACAGAGCCGATTTGGGCTGGGCTGTGACATTTGAATTCAGTTTACCAAAGGAGCCTGCCGATGCTGGTTAAAGGCAAAGATGTAGCGGCCAAAGTGCTGATAGTGGACGATGAACCAGCGTTCCGGTTGCTGGCCGAACGATTTTTACAGCAACAGGGTTATCAGGTGGTCAGCACCGCCAGCGTGGATGACGCTATGGTTCAGCTGGGGCTGTTTGATGCCGATTTAATTCTGCTGGATTTAGCGCTGCCACCGCATTTTGACCCACAACAGACGCTGAACCTGGTGCCGCAGCTGGCCAGTCGGCCTGTGATTATTCTGACCGGCCATGCCGAACGGGATCTGGCCCTGAAAGCGATCAGTCAGGGGGCTTGGGACTTTATTGCCAAGCCCATAGATCCGGATTTATTGGCGGTGGTGGTCAAACGTGCAGTGACCAAACATCAGCTGGAAAAAGAGCTGCTGCAACTGCGTCAGGCGGCGCCCCTCAGCAGCCCTCTGCCCAGCCTGGCCGGGCATTCCGGCCATATGGAAAGTATCCGCACCCTGGTACAGCGTATTGCGCCGACTGAGGTGCGGGTGCTGGTGACGGGGCCGTCGGGCACCGGCAAAGAGGTGATTTCCAAAGCGCTGCATCAGCTGAGTAACAGAGCCGACAAAGCTTTTGTGTCGGTGCATTGCGGTGCTATTCCGGCTGAATTGCTGGAAAGTGAGCTGTTTGGTTATGTCAAAGGGGCTTTTACCGGCGCAGACAAAGACCGCCAGGGCCTGCTGAAGCTGGCCGACGGTGGCACCCTGTTTCTGGATGAAATAGGCGAAATGCCGCTGCCCATGCAGGTCAAACTACTGCGGGTACTGCAGGAGGGCAGTTATTACCCTGTGGGTGGGCGCGAGATGCAACATATTGATATCCGGCTGATTTCTGCCACCAACGCCAACCTGCCCGATTTGGTCCGGCAAGGAAAGTTCCGTGAAGATCTCTACTACCGTATTAAAGGGGTCACGATGGAAACTGTGGCGCTGGACCAGCGCCGCGAAGATATTCCGCTGTTGATCCGGTTTTTTCTCGAGCAGCTGAAGGAGCAGCAGGGGCAGGCGTTTCAACTGGAAACCGGTGCCATGCAGTGGTTTTTGCAAAAGCACTGGCCGGGTAATGTGCGGGAGCTGAAAAATACACTGGAAAGTGTGGCGGCTATTGCCCAGCAGGGCGTGATCCGGCTGTCCGATATTCAGTTGCTGCATCTGGACGGTCAGGGGGCGGCCGATCACACTGAATTATTGGACAGCGCCATGCTGGGTGGGTTGGATGAGCAGGTAAAAGCACTGGAAATCCGCTTAATTCAGCAGGCCTTACAGCAGCATGCAGGCAATAAAAGCCAGGCCGCCCGTACCCTGGGTATTTCCCGTCAGGGTTTATTAAAAAAACTGGAACGCTATGGTTTAAGCCATACAGGTATAGACGATTAACTTTCACCAGCCGAAGGGGAGTCTATGACAGACAAAGAGTTATCAGAGGCGCTGCAACTGGAATGGCAGCAGCAGGTGCTGATTTGCCGTATTCAGGGCGCCTGGACACAGGCCGTTACCACAGAGCTGATCCGTCAGGTACAGCAGCAGGTGCAGGCCTTTGGTGGCAAACCCTGGGTGCGGGTGATGGATATGCAGCACTGGGCGCTGGCGACGCCAGATGCACTGGCGCAAATGCAGCAGTTTATCGGCTGGGAAGACCAGCATGCCTGTGTGCTGCGCTGTTTTGTCGGCTTAAACGAGGTGCAGCAACAGCTGCTGGACTTTAAATACGACAGCAGCCATAAGCCGTTGTATTTTGGCCATATCGACACCGCCACCAGCTATGCGCGGCAACTGTTGCAGCAGCGTGGGCGAAGCGGACTCATCAGTGGTGACAAAGAATATCAGGATGAAAGTTAAAAATTTGTCACTCAAGCAGCCAATCCATTAAAGTACAGTTCACAGTGAACAAGGATTGGAAACTCAGGTGTCAGAAGTTCAATTAGCCGAAAATTCAGCGGTGGCATCTGCTGAAAACCTGCCGGATGAGCAGCCACTTTACCCGCATTCTGTCCGGGCTGAACAAAGTCTGAAAAATATGCTCGGTTTTAGCCGGCACCTGTTGCTGAAGCATCCCAGCCTGGCGCTCACCTTATTTTATTTACTGGCAAGTTCATTGGGGTTGTTTTTAACCGTTGAGCTGCTCAGCCGTTTTGATTTCAGTATTTTGCCTTACCTGGAACTGACGGATTTTTTACTTGCCGCCATCGTGAATCCGCGTTCTCTGGTGATATCAGCGTTATTTTTCCTGCTGTATTTCTCACTGATTGTGCTGGATAAAAAATGCCGTCAGTGGTGGGGCGGTTATGCCTAGGCCATGGAATGGACCCAGCGCATGACCAGGTGGATACCCATGTGGTTGTCAGCTGTCTTCGGTGGTATGGCGTATCTTTACTTTTCCGGGTTGGTTGCAGCTCAGCAGATTTATCAGGAGATCCAGGACAAAGCCAACCCAGAATTCAGCCTGAGTCTGATTTACCCGATGAACCCGGGTGGCAAGGAAACCCGGATGCTACAGCCGGTACAGCTGATTAGCCGCACCAGTGGCTATTTGGTGTTGTATTACGAAAAGCAGGTGATGTTGATCCCTCATGCCAATGTGGCCGCTTTTGTGCCACTAAAAAAAGCGGCGCCAGTACCTGCCGCGAAGCCTGCTGCAAGCCCGCCTGAGTCGGGCAAAGCTGCAGATACAGCACCACCTGTTGCACCGGAAAAAGAACCAAAAAAAGCAGCCTGAAGGCTGCTTTTTGATGACGAAATCACTCAGGCCGGCCTGGCGTAATCCAGCGGGTCGTCCAAAGGGATCACAGGTTCAGGTTCGGCCATACTGGCGTAATAGCCTTCAAACAGCACTTTTTCCAGCGCCTGCACCATGGCGTCGTTGATAGGCAGGTTGCGGCCACCCAGCTCGTAATCGATTTGCCGCACCTGCTCTTTGCCGTTGCGGATCATAGGCGGAGGGTCGGACTCCAGCGCAATCAGGCTGTCTTTTAAGGCCTGTGGGTGGTCAGCTTTAATCACTTTGCACACCGACAGCTCCACCTGGCCCTCACGGCCTGTATAACCTGCAGCGCCAAATAAACGGCAAATAGCCGGACGCTGCTGGTAAACACCACACTGGCCTTGTTTACCGTCTTCGGAAAAGCGCTGATAAAAAAAACAACCTGGTTTTTCATGTTGTTGTAAGGCTTCCAGCGTTTGCTCTGCTGTGCCTTCGTCATACAACCTGATTGCCAGGGGCAGCATTTCCAGCACCGAGGCTTCAATACCGGGGTGCAGACAACATTCACCACAACCACTACGACAAAACAACTCGCGCTGACGCTGATAAGTGCTGTAGGTGTCACTGATCTGCTGGTACACAACGCCGAGCTGCTCCGCTAAACCACGCAGCCGCTGCATAAATTCTCCGAAGAAAGGACCCCGGAACTGGGGTGGGCGCTATTGTAATGAGGGCGAATTCTTGGCCGCAAGAGGGCATTGAAAATATACTTCCCCCGTCGTTCTTGGCGCTGCAGCTTTATTGACAGCTCCAGCTCGCCCCAGTCACACAGATTTGTCGCCGCGCAGCAATGCCAATCTACCTGGGGGGCGCCTTGTCGTTTGTGTACAAAGGCTGGGGTTTGGCGATGCCATAACCCTGACCGAAGTTAATTCCCATATCGGTCAGATGTTTAGCTATTTCCGGGCTTTCCACAAACTCAGCCACTGTCTGAATATCCATGACTGTGGCTATGTCATGAATGGATTGCACTATGGCGCGATCAAAGGGATCTTGCAGCAGGTCACGCACAAAGTTGCCGTCAATTTTGACAAAATCGACCGGCAGGTTTTTCAGGTAGGAATAGGATGAAAAGCCGGAGCCAAAGTCGTCCAGAGCAAAACGGCAGCCACAGGCGCGCAGGCTGGCCATAAAATCCAGCGTATGCTGCAGGTTCAGGATGGCCATGCTTTCGGTCACTTCAAAGCAAATTTTATGGTACGGAATGCGGTAACTCTGAAACAGTTCCAGCACATAGGCTTTAAACAAAGGGTCGGTTAAGGAAGCGCCGGACAGGTTGATATTGCAGAGCCACAACTGCTCCAGATGTGCCGGCTGGCTGCACAACCAGCGGAAATACTGTTTCAGCACCCAACGGTCAATTTGTGGCATCAGGCCGTAGCGTTCGGCCGAAGTTAAAAAACTGCCGGGTGGGATCAGGCTGCCATCATCCAGCTGCATGCGCAGCAGCAATTCATAATGCAGGCCTTTGTCCTGATGTTGCAGCGCCTGCACCTGCTGGCTATACAAAACAAACTGATCCTGTGCCAGCGCCTGGCGCAGCTGTTTCAGCCATAACACCTCTTTTTGGTGCTTTTTCAGCTCATCATCGTCCGGATTAAACAAATGAATACGGTTACGGCCTTTTTCTTTGGCAACGAAGCTGGCGGCGTCCGCGCGTTTCAGCCAGTGTTCCACATTGGCTTCATCCGGCAGTTTTTCCGCCATGCCAATACTCAGGCTGACGTTAAAGACGCTGTCCTGCCAGATAAAACGGTATTCTTTGGCGCTATCCAGCAACTGATAAGCCACTGCAAAGGCCTGTTGGCTGTTTTGGCCTGGCAACAATACCGCAAATTCGTCGCTCTCCAGCCGGGCCAACACGCCACGCCCGGCCAATACCCGCAGCAGCTGGTTACTGAGCTGACACAGCAGGGCATCACCTGCGGTATGGTCACAGGTGGTGTTGACCAGCTTAAACTGGTCAATGTCCAGGTAGAGGAGCACTGCACTGGAGGGTTGCCCCAGCTGCAGCTGCAGTTGCCCCATCAGGTAGTGCCTGTTGTACTGCGAGGTGAGGCTGTCATGGTTGGCCAGATAATCCAGCTGCTCTGTATTACGTTTCTGTTCGGTGATATCAATGATAGAGCCATGCACGTAAGGCGTCTGGTCTTGGTCGTGCACAGACAAACGCGCCGACATCAGTGCCCAAAATGGGGTGCCGTCAGCCCGCAACCCTTTAATTTCAAAGTTCTTATTACCGTCATGCTGCAGTTGTTGCAGCATACGTTGCCGGTCGGCCGGGTTGGCATAATAGCGGCTCATACTGCTGCGGCTGACATCGGCTTTCATCTGCGCCAATGAGTCGTACCCCAGGATTCTCAGCAAGGCACTGTTGGCGTTGATCAATTGACCATCGGTGGTGGAGGTGAACATTCCCTCCACGGCGTTGTGGAAAATATCATGGTACTGCTGCAGTTGTCTGAGTTGCGGGTTGAGCACAGGGGCAACTTGCAGATCCCGTTGCTGCTTCAGCAGGTTATAACTCATCAGCGCCATACTGCCGGTGACGGCCATCAGTAACAGAGCCTGCCAGGATTGTTTGGCCGGCAGGTAACCGGTTTGCGACAGCGCCAGCAATAAAATACAGCCAAAAAATAAAAACCAGCCAAGTGCAAAGGCCTGGGCGGCACGGCCTCCACGCAGTGCATACCAGCAGGCAAAACACAGATTCACCAGCACAGAAAAACCAATGCTGGCCAGCAGTAGCCAGTACCTGTCGGTATTCGACAAATACAGCGGGCTGAACAACAACAACAACGCGCTGCACAGGCATAAGGCGAAACTGAAACGGCCCAGCAAAAACTGCGGTTTCTGGATGACCGCCCAGCTGAACAGACTTAAACAGGCCAGTGTGCCACCTGTGGCGACGTACAATATGGCCTGGTTAATTTCCGGATAACCAGGCCATAACAGTGCAAAGGCCAGACCATTCAGAATGGCCAGCACCAAAGCACTGCCAAAAAAGAAACCGGAAAAATACAGATAAATGGCTTCGCGGCTGGCGGCAAACAGAAACAATTTATAAAAGGCCATCAGCAGCAATACACCACACAACAAGCCGTCCAGAATGTTTTTGTACAGCTGATCCAGCACAAAATCCTGTTGTTGCCAAAGCACCAGTTGCAGCGGCACTATGCCGGCGTCCAGCACCCGGATAAACACATCCACTTCCTGGCCGGGTTCAAAATGAAAAGCAAAAGCAAAACTGCGGTAAGGCAGCCCCCGCTCCAGAAACGGCACTTGTGAGCCGGTGCGGTGCAACAACTGAATTTCATTGCGGCTGCGGTCATAACTGTAGACTTCGACCTGATCGGCCAGCGGAAAGTCGTAGTGCAGAATGGTGTCAGCCGGGCTTTGGCCCTGATAGGCCAGCCGGGCAAATAACCAGACCGCCTGTTGGGTGCTGATTTGGCTCAGGCCGGTTTCACTTAATAGCCGAAAACCGTGGTGCCGCTCCGGATCCGACACCAGCTCTTCCAGCCGGGTTTCTGTGTCGGTTTGTTGCATGTAGAGGCTGGGGCTCAGGTCCAGCTGGGGCTGCTGTTTGTCAAACTTGGTCAGCTCGGCAAAAAAGGCCTGACAGGGTGACACCAGCGCTAGCCCTGCTAACAGGCTGAAAAATACGACCCAGCTTTTGTTCAATTAAAACCCCGTCAGTTCCAACTGTCTGAATAGATTGGCTAATTCAGACAATAGCATGGCTGCCGCCGCACTGTCAGCGCTGACCCAACAGCTTTCGCTGTTATCTTCGAAATGCAGGGTAAAAGCTTCACCTGCATAACGCAGTTGCAGTTCGACCAAATCAGCACCGTACTGCAGCGCAAGGGGGCTGATGGCAGTGCCAGCGAACCAGCCTTTGCACTGCAGCCAGTGTTCGAACCGCAGTGGCTGTAAAGGTGTCAGGTAAATCTGTGCATCTAACTGCGGGTATTGCACAATAAAACTGTTTTTTCTCATGGGGTTAACTACTGCAAGAAATTTCCATCGACTTGCCCCAGTCGGGGGGAGGGGCGGCGAAAGCCGCTTTGCCCGGCTGTTCGGTATAGGGCTGTTTCAGCACAGTAAAAAGCTCAGTCAGCGGCTGGCTGTTGCCTTGTTCAGCCGCGCTGATGGCCTGTTGAGCCAGGTAGTTGCGCAGCACATAAAGCGGATTGTGTTGTTCAATTTGCTGCACTCTGGCCGCCTCCGCCAGGGCATTGTCCGCCAGCCGCGCCCGGTAGTCATTGGCCCATTGATCAAACGCAGCGGTATCCAGCATATGGTCACGCAGCACTGTGGCCTGGCTGTCGGCACTAAACTGAGCCAACCGGCGCATCGACAGGCTGTAGTCCTGTTTTTGGCTTTGCAGCAATGCCAGCCAGCGGCCTATCAGGGCCCGGTCTGTTTCGCGGTAACTGTCCAATCCGAGTTTCTTCGCCATCAGTTGCATATAACAGCTGACCAGTTCAGCTTCGTACAGGCTTAAGGTCTGGCGCAGCGCATCCGCCGGCACCAAAGGCGAAAAGGCATGGGCCAGCGCGTTCAGGTTCCACAGCGCCACTCCGGGTTGTTCGTCAAAGGCATAACGGCCGCTGTGATCCGAGTGGTTGCAGATATAACCCGGTTGATAGTCGTCTAAAAAGGCGTAAGGACCATAGTCGAAGGTGATGCCGAGAATTGACATATTGTCGGTATTCATCACGCCATGGTTAAACCCTACCGCCTGCCACTGCGCTATTAAACGGGCCGTGCGCAACACAATCTGCTGCAGCAGTGCTTGCGCCGGGTTACTGGCGTGGGCGCAGTCGGGGAAATACTGGCTGATACAAAAATCGACCAGCCGCTGCAGCGCCTGTTCGCCGCCCTGGTAAAAGCAGTACTCAAAATGGCCAAAGCGGATATGACTGGGGCAAACCCGAATCATCATGGCGCCTTGTTCTGTGGTTTCGCGCTGTACAGCTTCGGTGCTGCCGACCAGGCTCAGAGCCCTGCTGGTTGGAATACCCAGGTGGTGCATCGCTTCGGACGCTAAAAACTCACGGATGCTGGAGCGCAACACGGCTCGGCCATCACCAAAACGCGAATAAGGCGTGCGGCCTGCACCTTTTAAATGCAGCTCATAACGCTGGCCGTCCGAGCCTTGCACATCACCCAATAATAAGCCCCGGCCATCGCCCAAATCCGGGTTGTACTGGCCGAATTGGTGGCCTGTGTATTTCTGCGCAAAAGGCTGACTGCCGGGCAGCAGCTTCTTTCCTGACAAATAATCGGCGGCGTCGGGCTGTAAAAAGAAATCGGCGGAAAAACCTAACAAGCTGGCGGTTTCAGGGCTGTGTAACAGCAACCTGGGGGCGGCAAAAGGCGTCACTGCCACAGGGCTGCCTAAATCGCCCAGCTGTTCGGTAAAGGTATTTTGTAACTGCACAGGCATTGGTTTCTCCCGCTCAAGGCTTTGTATTGTCTCGCTGCAGCGGCGCAGGCTCAAGGTTTTTGTCGGCAAAAACGGCTTTTCTGCGGTAACTCACTTGTATAAACAAGCACTTGCCACTTTAATGGTGGAAAAGCAAACAACAACAAAGGACCCGAGGAGGGTAAGTATGCAAAAAAATGCAGTCATTCTGTTGGCGTTGGTACTGTGGCAGGCTCCTTTTACCGCTTTGGCGCAGGATAAAGCCGCAGGTCAGGCCAAGGCCGCGGTCTGTGCCGCCTGCCATGGGGCGGACGGTGTGTCGATGATGCCGGATTACCCGAACCTGGCCGGGCAAAAAGAAAAGTACCTGCAGCTGGCTATTACTGCTTACCGGGACGGTGGCCGGAAGCATGCGGTGATGTCACCTATGGCCAATGGCTTAACCGACGCGGATATTGCCAACCTGGCAGCGTATTTTGCCAGCCTGCCGGCTCAGTCAGCCGCTAAATAGCCGGCATGGGCATCTGGATTTTCAGTGCCTGCGATAAGGCCAGCTGGGTCTGTCCTGTCTCTTAGTCGCCAGCTAAATAATCAGCAATACAGTCGAGGAATTCAGATCCATAACGGGCCAGCTTGGTCTGGCCGACCCCACTGATCGCCAGAAACTCCGGCGCTGTGGTGGGGCACTGCTGGGCCATTTCCATCAGGCTGGCGTCGGAAAACACCACAAAAGGTGGAACATCGGCTTTTTCTGCCAGTTGTTTGCGCAGCGCTTTAAGGCGGGCAAACAAGGCTTTGTCGTACAGCAGGTTGAGGCTGGTTTTGTTTTGGCTTTTGCCTGGCACCAGCCGGGGCACCGCCAGCTGCAATGGCTGTTCGCTGCGCAGTACAGGCCGGGCGGCTGGCAATAATTTCAGCACCGAATGCTGGCTGATGTCCTGCTGCAGCAAACCACAATGCACCAGCTGGCGCAGAATACTGAGCCAGTAGTCATGTGATTGCTCTTTGCCCAGGCCATAAGTGGATAACTGATCGTGACCCAGCTCGCTGATACGTTGGTTATGGCTGCCGCGCAGTACATCGATCACATGGTTCATGCCAAAACTCTGGCCGACCCGGTACACACAGGACAGGGCCTTTTGCGCCAGTTCGGTGCCGTCAAAACGTTGCGGCGGGTCGAGGCAGATATCGCAGTTGCCGCAGGGCTGATGGCTGGCTTCGCCAAAATAATTCAGCAGCACCAGGCGGCGACAGGTCTGGGCTTCGGCAAAAGCGGCCATTTGGTTAAAACGTTGCAGCACCACTTCGGTCTGGCTGCTTTGATCCTGAGCTATCCAGTTGCGCATCCGGCCAATATCGGCCGGGTCGACCAGCATCAGGGCTTCCGCGGCGACGCCGTCGCGGCCAGCGCGGCCGGTTTCCTGATAATAAGCTTCAATGCTGCGGGGCAGTTCATAATGCACCACATAACGGATATTGGATTTATTCACACCCATGCCAAAAGCCACAGTGGCGACAATCAGCTGCAGCTCATCGCGTTTAAAAGCGTCCTGGATCTGCATGCGTTCTTCATGGCTCAGCCCGGCGTGATAAGCACCGGCGGCAAAACCTTTGTCTTTCAGCTGCTGCGCCAGATCATCGACTTTTTTCCGTGAGTTGCAGTAGACAATACCGCTGTGCTGTTCCTGAGTTTTCAGGTAACTGACCAACTGGTTCAGCGCGCTGAACTTTTCCTGCACTGTGTAACGGATATTGGGTCTGTCAAAGCTGCCCACTGAAATAAAAGGCTGTTGCAGTTGCAACTGCTGGCGGATGTCTTTTTGGGTGGCCGGATCGGCGGTGGCGGTCAGCGCCATCACAGGCACCTGAGGAAACTGCTGTTTCAGTTGAGCCAGCGCTGTGTAGTGCGGCCGGAAATCATGGCCCCACTGCGAAATACAATGCGCTTCGTCGATGGCAAATAAACTGACGCCAACCTCCTGCAGCCGTTGCATAAAATCCTGCTGCAACAAACGCTCAGGTGCCAGATACAGCAGCTTTAACTCGCCGTAACGCAACCGGTTTAACACGTCCAGCATCTGTTCGCGGCTGATGCTGCTATTGAGAAACTCCGCCGCAATGCCGTTGGCTTTCAGCGCATCCACCTGATCTTTCATCAGCGACATCAAAGGGGACACCACCACAGTGACCTGTGGCAACAACAGCGCAGGTAGCTGATAACACAAGGATTTACCACCACCTGTTGGCATCAGCACAAAACAATCCTGGCCGCTCAGGCAAGCCTGAATGACCTCGAGCTGGCCAGAGCGGAACTGGCTGTAGCCAAAAGCTTGTTTGAGCAGATTGTATAAATCGGTGTCGGACATGCTGTGGTGTTGTGCTGCAAAGGCGGGCATTGTACTGAAATTCTGCGGCGCTGTGTTAGCTGGTTTTGTTCGCTTGTTTCACCGCCTGGTATTGGCTAAAGTGAATCTCCTCTTACCAGTTGGAATTGATGGATGCAGCCTGAACAGTTATTGCCTTATATAGCCCAGGTGTTTGACCAGATGCCTTTTAACCAGTTGCTGGGTCTGAAAGTCACAGGTTTTGATGAAGCGAGGGCTGAAGTGCGTTTTGCTTTTAAACAGGATTTGGTCGGTAACCCGGTGCAGCAAATTCTGCATGGGGGCGTGATCGCCTCAGTGCTGGATGTGGTTGGGGGCCTGATGGCTGTGTCCAGCGCTTTAAGCCGTTTGGGTGAGGTACCGGCCGCTGAGCTGCAGGAAAAACTCGGCAAAATGAGCACCATCGACATCCGCACCGATTACCTGCGCCCAGGCCGGGGTGAAGAATTTATCGCCAGTGCCGTGGTGATCCGCAGCGGCAATAAAGTCTGCGTCTGCCGGATGGAACTGCACAACGAATCCGGCACCCACCTCGCCCTAGGCACCGGCACCTATATGGTGGGGTGAAACTGGTCTTTCGGAACGCAACCAATGTTGCGTTCCGCCAGTTTCACGCCCCGAGCTCTGCGAGGGGCCGGGCAAGATACTGGTCTTTCGGAACGCAACCAATGTTGCGTTCCGCCAGTTTCACGCCCCGAGCTCTGCGAGGGGCCGGGCAGGATGCTGGTCTTTCGGAACGCAACCAATGTTGCGTTCCGCCAGTTTCACGCCCCGAGCTCTGCGAGGGGCCGGGCAGGATGCTACCTCGATCTGTGATTCTTGCTGCCGGGCGAACGCCTTTTGCTCTGCAAAAGGCCGGGCAAGATGCTACCTCGATCTGTGATTCTTGCTGCCAGTTTCACGCCTGTTACTCTGCAAAAACCAGCCAGACGTTGTCTGATGCATAAATGGCTGACTATGCTCACCTCAGCCCCTGTGTTCCACTGACCAAGGACAAACACTGTGATCACCCAAAGCACCGAACTGAGAAATGCTGCGGCTCGCGACGCCGCTGCTATTGCCGCCATATACAACCACTATGTACTGAACACCAGCGTCACCTTTGAAGAAGAGCAGGTAAACGAAGCTCAGATGACGGAACGTATTGCCGAAGTGCAGCAGGCCGGTTTTCCCTGGCTGGTGTTGCTGGAACAAGGCGAGGTACTGGGGTATGCCTATGCCAGCCCATGGCGGCTGCGCAGTGCTTACCGTTTTTCTGCCGAAAGTACAGTGTATTTAAAAGCAGATCTGTCTGGCCGCGGTTATGGCAGCCAGTTGTATATGGCGTTGCTGGCACGCCTGAAGGAGCTGGGGTTTCGCACCGTGATGGGCGGCATTACCTTACCCAACCGGCAAAGTGTGCAGCTGCATGAAAAATGCGGTTTTGCCAAAGTTGCCCACTTCAGTCAGGTGGGTTATAAATTCGGGCAATGGCTGGATGTGGGCTATTGGCAAAAGCTCTTGTAGCAATTCAGGCAAAAACACAGTGTTTCCGGCCAGAACCGGTTTTTTCTGCTGTGGTGTGACGCTGTGCTTCAGTACAATACGGACCTTTAAGTCGCTCTGTTGAGTAAAGTTCATGTCTTTTAGTCCGGCGCAGAAAATTGGCGGCACTTTTGCCGCCACTGCCTACACCTTATGGGGCCTGGCGCCTCTGTACTTCAAACAAATTGATTTTGTGCCTGCCGAAGAAATTCTGGTGCACCGTATAGTCTGGTCTTTAGTGCTGCTGGTACTGATTGTCTGGGCCATGCGTCAGAGCGACAAAGTGCTGGCGGTGCTGAAACAACCCAAGCTGGTTTTGGCACTGCTTGGCACAGCCCTGATCCTCGGTGCCAACTGGGGGTTGTTTATCTGGGCGGTCAATAACCACCATATGCTGGATGCCAGTCTGGGCTATTACATTAACCCGCTGCTCAATGTGTTGCTGGGCATGGTGTTTCTTGGTGAGCGGTTGCGCCGCTTTCAGTGGCTGGCGTTGTCGCTGGCTGTCACGGGGGTGTTGATCCAGCTGCTCACCTTTGGTTCTGTGCCCTGGATTGCGCTGGTGCTGGCCGGTACCTTTGCACTCTATGGCTTGTTTCGCAAAAAACTGGCGGTGGATGCCATTACCGGTTTGTTTGTGGAATCGCTGTTACTGGCCCCTTTGGCGCTGTGGTACTGGTGGCAGTTTGCCAACAGCAGTGCGGCTGATTTCAGCCAAAACAGCTGGACCCTGAATCTGGTACTGATGGCAGCCGGTCTGGTCACCACGGTGCCGCTGCTGTGTTTTATCGCTGCCGCCAAACGGCTACAGCTGTCCACTATGGGATTCTTTCAGTACATAGGCCCAAGTTTTATGTTTGTGTTTGGCGTCTGGCTGTATAACGAACCCCTGACCGACAGCAAGCTGGTGACTTTTGGTTTTATCTGGGCTGCGTTGCTGCTGTACAGTGCAGATGCCGTGCTGCAGCTAAAAAAGAAAAAGCCGCAGGCTTAACTCTGGGCTCAGGCGCCGGCTTTTAGTTCGATGCTGTTGCCTTCCGGGTCCTGAATATACAAAGAGGGGCCAAAGCCCAGGCTGCCGTAACGTTCGGCGACAGTGGAGCAGGGGATCTGCCGGGCCTGGCACCAGGCCTGAATAGCTTCAGGTTCAAAAGGCTGAATTTGCAGGCAAAAATGGTCCAGATTCCGCCCTGTAACACCGGGAGCTGCGCCGCCTGCAGCCCCTAACGGTTGGTCAACCGGTACCAGGTCAATCAGTTGGGCTCCGGCACGCAGCTGATACAGGCCCTGCTCAGCTTCCACCCGTTCCAGGCTGCAGCCCAGCTGCTGGTAAAACGCCAACATGGGCTGCAACTGCCGCACCCGCAGGACCAGATGATCAAGGCCTTTAATCTGAAACATCACTTTACTCCCGCAATGGCAGTTCTGCTGTAAGCCTATCAAAGCTAAGCCCAGTGATCAGGCCTGAGCGTAAATTTCTTTGTAACCCAGCCAGCGCCGCACCAAAGGGGCTATATGCTGTGGGTACTGCTGCTGCAACTGCACCGCAGCTTGCTGGGCGCCAGGGATCAGGTCGGCATCCCGGCTGAGATCCGCGATGCGGTAGTTCACCTGGCCGGTCTGACGGGTACCCAGCAATTCACCGGGGCCACGGATCTCCAGATCTTTTTGCGCTATCACAAAACCATCATTGCTCTCCCGCAACACCGCCAGCCGGGCCTGAGCTGTAGCGGACAGCGGTGCGTGGTACAGCAGTACACAATGCGATACCGCATTGCCACGGCCCACCCGGCCACGCAACTGGTGCAGCTGGGCCAGACCCAGCCGCTCCGGGTTTTCAATAATCATCAGGCTGGCGTTGGGGACATCCACCCCTACTTCAATCACAGTGGTGGCCACCAGCAGGTCCAGTCCGCCTTGTTTAAAGGCATCCATCACCTGCTGTTTCTCCGCCGGTTTTAAGCGGCCATGCACCAAACCCACTTTCAGTTCTGGCAGGGCTTCGGCCAGCTCCACTGCGGTAATTTCGGCGGCCTGGCACTGCAGCTGCTCTGATTCGTCAATCAGGGTACAGACCCAATAGGCTTGCCGGCCTTCCTGCTGCACGGCCTGACGTACCCGCTCTGTCACTTCAGCACGCCTGCTGTCCGGAATGGCCACTGTGGTCACTGGCGTCCGGCCCGGAGGCAGTTCGTCAATGATGGAGGTGTCGAGGTCTGCATAAGCTGTCATTGCCAGGGTCCGGGGTATAGGGGTGGCGGTCATCACCAGCTGGTGTGGGGAAAAGCCGGTCGTGGTGCCTTTTTCGCGCAGCTCCAGCCGTTGATGCACACCAAAACGATGCTGTTCATCAATAATCACCAGTGCCAGGGTATGAAACTCAACCTGTTGCTGAAACAACGCATGGGTGCCTATGACCATGTTGGCTTCACCGCTGGCCACCCTGTCCTGCTGCAGTTTCTTTTGTTTGGCCGTGCTTTTGCCGGATAACCAGGCCACCTGAAACCCCAGGGGTTCCAACCAGCGCCTGAAGGTGCTGGCATGCTGTTCCGCCAAGAGTTCGGTTGGCGCCATCAGGGCCACCTGCGCGCCCTGACCCAACACTGTCAGCGCCGACAAGGCGGCCACCAGGGTTTTACCTGAGCCAACGTCGCCCTGCACCAGCCGCAGCATAGGGGCTTGCTGGGCTAAATCGGCACGAATTTCCTGCACCACGCGTTGCTGCGCTTTGGTTGGCGCAAAGGGCAGTTGTGCCAGCAGCTGTTGTTCCAGACTGATCTTGATCTGAAAGGAGCGGGCTGGTTGCTGACGGCTTTGCTTACGAATTTGCAGCATCGACAACTGCTGCGCCACCAGTTCTTCAAAAATCAGCCGTTGTTGGGCCGGATGCTGGCCTTGCTCCAGCAGGGTTAAGGACGCATCAGGGGGGGGCCTGTGCAGATAGCGTAAAGCGTCGGCCAGTGACCAGGCCTGGGCGCCCAGCACTGGGGCCAGATATTCGACCGGGCTGCTGCGTTGCAGGTACTGCAGCGCCTGTTCGGTCAGGGCGCGCCAACTGGCTTGTTTTAAGCCTTCGGTGGTGGGGTAAACCGGTGTGAGGCTTTCCGCCATATCGGGCTCAGTGCTGTCTTTCTGTACCTTGTACTCCGGGTGCATCATTTCCACACCGCGGTTGCCGCGTTTGACTTCCCCATAACAGCGCAGCAGCACACCTGGGCTGACCGCATTTTTCTGTGCTGCACTGAAATGGAAAAAGCGTAAGGTCAGAATACCGCTGCCATCACGGATGCTGACCAGCCAGCTGCGTCTTTTACCAAAGATCACATCACTGGACAGCACTTCGCCCAGCACAGTGGCCTGCATACCTGGCAACAGATGGGCGATGGGATAAATCCGGGTGCGGTCTTCGTAACGCAACGGCAGGTGAAATAACAAATCCTGCACGCTCTGGATACCCAGCTTGTGCAGCAGTTCGGCATTTTTCGCACCTACGCCTTTGAGTTGATGGATAGCGACAGCATCCAAAGCGGTAACCGTCAAAATAAAGCCTGATAACTCACTGAATGGCTTCAGTTTACCTGTTCAGGCTTGGCTTGGACAATCAGCGCTGTGAAATTGGCTTATGGGCGGACGCTCGCACGCTGGATAGCGGCACGTTCTTCTTCGGTCAGACGCTGACGGGACAGGCCGAGGTAAATGGCGCCATGCACCTGCGTGGCCAGTTGCAATGGCGCGGCTTTCACCTGCAACGCCAGGTCTGGTTTGGCCGCCAGCAAATCTCTGGCTTGGGCTTTGGTCGCCACCATCGCATCCAGCCTGCCTGCAGCCAACATGGCAAACCCTTGTTCCAGCGAACTCACTTCCGTGGTTTTCAGCGAGGGTAAATCCTGCAGTAAAGGGGCACTGTAAACCGCGCCACGCACTACACCCAGTCTGTAGTGGAGCAACTCCTGACGCGACTGAATGGCTTTAGCCTGCTTAGGTTGGTACAACCATTCTGGTTGGGCCTGGCCATAAGGAAGCAGGTGCATCATACGGGCCCGTTCATCCGAATAATTTAAGCGGGCTATTAAATCGACCTGGCCTTGTTGCATCAGTCGCAGACAACGGGATAACGGAGTTGGGGGAGTAAAGCTCACACCAAAACCGGCCGCCGCAACGAACTTCCGTACCTGATCAACGACGGGCCCTTTGGGTTCAGCGCCATCAAACTGATGCCGGCCCGGTGCATTATCCAGACACCAGAGCAGATCCCTGGCTGGCAGCGGGCCGCTGACCAGCAGCAGAAGCAACCAAAGATGGCGCATCAGGGTTCGACCAGGTAGGTCGGGCCTTGGGTCAGCGGATCAAAGGCGTATAGCCGTTTGACAGTGCCGTCTGCCACCATCGCAGCGATAGCAGCTTCGATTTGTGGTTTGAGCTGTAAATGAGGGCTCTTTCTGGACAGGCCAATATTAATGTAACGTTTTTCGACTACCGAAAAATCGACAGGGGCGCGGCGAAATTTAAAATGCAGCTCCTGCTTCTGCGCAATCACGTCCAATGAACTTTGGGTTGGAACCACCAGGCCATCGACGCGGCCCCGCAACAGCATTTCAAAGCCGGTGGCGATGCTGTCAATTTCAACATGGCGGGACGATTCGCTCATCATTTTCATCAGGCTGGGGTGGTAAGTGTAATTGCGCACCGTGGCAATACGCAAAGTGACCAGCTGGTTCAGCGCCTGGATGGCTCTGCTGTCAGACCCGAGCAAATACAGGGATTCAGCGATACGTTCATTGTAAGGAAACAGCCACATCGTAGTGGCGCGTTCGTCGGTGTAGTTCAGGTTGCTCATCAGATCGACGTCACCGGTTTCCATCTGACGAAAACAGCGGGCAGACGGGGTTCTGGCGGTAAATTTCAGGGTAAAACCGGCACGTTTCGCCAGTTCCTGCATCAAATCGACCGAAGGGCCATAAGGGGCCTTGCCATCTTCATAGGCATGAAAACGCGGAAAGTGGTCCAGACACCAGGTCAGCGTGGGGTGCACCTGTTCTGCCCACACAGAGTGGCTGAGCAATAACAGCGACGCGAGCAGCCTGGACCACATAGACACACCTAATTGGTTGAAGGAACTTCCATCACGCCGTCAATTTCGATCTGGGCGCCCCGGGGCAGAGCGCTGACCTGCACTGCAGCGCGGGCCGGGTAGGGCGCACTGAAATGCTGACTCATAATTTCATTGACGGTGGCGAACTTGCTTAAATCAGTCAGGAAGATAGTCACTTTGACCATATCATTCAGGCTGCCGCCTGCCGCCTGACAGACGGCGGCCAGGTTCTGGAACACTTGCTGGGCCTGAGCGGCAAAATCGTCAGATACCATGTGCATACTTTCCGGTACCAGCGGGATTTGACCGGACAGATAAACTGTGGTGCCAATTTTGACTGCCTGGCTGTAGGTGCCAATAGCGGCAGGAGCTTTGTCTGTACTGATGATGACTTTAGACATCTGTGGTTACTTCCTTCTGTATACTTTAATCACATCCGGCAATACCCGGATTTTACGCATCACATTGGCCAGATGAATGCGGTCGCGGACGGACAGGGTTATTTTGATCACATACTCGCCGGTGTCTCTGTCGTCTGTGGCTAAGTCCTGAATATTGGAATCCTGTGACGCAATCACAGTGGTTAGTTTGGCCAGCATGCCTTGCTTGTTGACGATAAAGACGCGGATATCCGCCAGAAATTGTTTATCACCGGTTTTGTCCCAGCGCACCGGGAAGTATTTACCCGGCTCTTTTTCCCAACCACGAATATTGCGGCATTCCACGCGGTGTACGTTCAGGCCTTTGCCTGGCGTGGCGTTGGCGGCGACGTCATCCCCCGGGATAGGGCGGCAGCATTTGGCAAAGGTGACTAACATGCCTTCAGAGCCAATGATCAGCGCTTTCGGTTTGTCGGTTGGGGCCAGTGGCAGTGCCTGTTCATCACCGGATTCAAAGCCTCCCAACAAGCGCCGGGCTATGGCGATAGGCAGTTGGTTGCCCAGACCAATTTCCACCAACAGCTCGTCCAGCGATTTTTGTGTGGTGCTCTGCAGCACCTGTTCAATACGCTCCATGGGAATGGATTCGAGTTTAGTGTCACCCAAAGCGGACGTCAGCAAGCGGCGACCTAAGGTAATGGCTTCGCTGATTTGTTGTTTTTTCAGGTAGTTACGTATACCTAAAATGGCGCGGCTGGTCACCACATGGTTCAGCCAGTTGGCGTTGGGTTTACCGCCAGGGCTGGTAATAATTTCGACCGTCTGGCCGGTTTCCAGTGGCTTGTTCAGCGGGTAAGGCTTGCGGTCAACCCTGGCTCCGACACAACGGTTGCCAATGTCGGTATGCACTGTGTAGGCAAAATCCACTGCATTGGCCCCAATAGGGAGCTCCACAATTTTGCCTTTGGGCGTAAACACATAGAGCTCGTCCGGGTACAATTCAGACTTAACATTTTCCACAAACTCATAAGTGTTGCCCGAACTTTGTTGCAGTTCGAGCAGGCTTTGCATCCAGCGCTGAGCCCGAATTTGTGCTGTGGTGTTTTGTGTCTCTCCGGCGCCTTTGTAGGACCAGTGTGCAGCCACCCCTTTGTCCGCCATTTCATCCATTTCGCGGGTGCGCATCTGAATTTCCACCGGAATACCGTGTGGGCCGATCAAAGAGGTATGTAACGACTGATAACCGTTTTGTTTGGGGATAGCAATATAGTCTTTAAAGCGGCTTTCAATGGGTTTGAACAGATTGTGCACCACGCCCAGCACCCGGTAGCAGTTGTCGATGCTGTTGATCAGCACGCGAAAGCCATAAATGTCCATCACGTCGTTAAACATCAGCTCTTTGCTTTTCATTTTGCGGTAGATGCTGTACAGGTGTTTTTCCCGGCCTGCCACTTCAGCTTCAATGCCTGCGTCACGAATACGCTGTTCAATTTCGTTCTGGATTTTCTCGATAATTTCTTTGCGGTTGCCGCGCGCCTGTTTGACCGCGGTTTCCAGCGCCCGGTAACGCATAGGGTATAAAGCTTTAAAGCCCCAGTTTTCCAGCTCATTTTTAATATGGTGAATACCCAGGCGGTTGGCGATAGGGGCGTACAGCTCCAGGGTTTCGCGGGCAATGCGGCGGCGTTTCTCCGGCTTCAGGGCACCTATGGTACGCATATTGTGAGTGCGGTCGGCCAGTTTAATCAGGATCACCCGGATGTCCTGGGTCATCGCCATAAACATTTTCTGCAGGTTGGTCACTTCAAATTCTTTTAAGTCCTTGAATTTGACCTTATCAAGCTTACTGACCCCTTGCACCAGCTCAGCCACAGTGGCACCAAACTGACGGGCCAATTCGTCTTTGCTGACCGGTGTGTCTTCAATCACATCATGCAGCAAGGCGGCCATCAGGGTTTCATGGTCCATGCGCATATCCGCCAGAATGCTGGTGACTGCGACAGGATGAGTAATATAAGGCTCGCCGCTGGAGCGGATTTGCGGGGCGTGCGCATCACGCGCAACCACATAAGCCTGCTGCACCTGAGCCACTTGCTCCGGTGGCAAATACGCGCTGATTTGCTGCTTCAGGCCTTCAAACAAATACATTCAGAACTCCCCAGACCACCACGCATGGGCGTGCTCTTTGAATATACGTGGATTTAGAGCAGTTGCCAACGGCAGGGCGCCGTTGGCACGGGAGAGGCGGTCTTAGTCGTCTGAACCGATGATGGCGGCAACGGCAGCCATTTCAGAGGCTTCCTGCTGCAGCTGGTCACGACGTTCCTGTTGGTTCAGGATGTCTTCCGTGATCAGGTCTTTTTCGATTTCACGCAGGGCGATCACAGTGGCTTTGTCGTTTTCCGGATCCACCATTGGCTCTTTGCCTTCCACTGACAGCTGGCGGGCACGGCGTGCGGCGACCAGGATCAAATCAAAGCGGTTACCAATTTTATTTACTGCATCTTCAACTGTTACGCGAGCCATCAGCCACTCCAGTGATATAGGTTCAAATTAAGACCGCATAGTCTACTCTATTTGGCCGGATTCGCCAACAGGCCCGTCAGCAGCGCGCTCTGGCGTTGCACCTGTTTGGCTTTGCGCAGGCGATGGCTCAGGATCACCGCTTCAAATTCAGCAATGGCCTGCTGCAGATTGTCGTTGACTATCCAGTAATCGTACTCGTCAGCATGGCTTATTTCTGCCCGGGCCTGAGCCATCCGGCCCGCTATCACTTCAGCGCTGTCCTGTCCACGTTGGTTCAGGCGCTGCTCCAGTGCGGCAACGCTTGGCGGCAGAATAAAAATGCTGCTGATAAAAGGCAGCTGCGCTTTCATCTGACGGGCACCTTGCCAGTCAATATCCAGGAATACATCAATGCCACGGGCCAGCTGGTCGCTGATGGCGCTTTTCGAGGTGCCATAATAATTGCCAAATACTTCGGCCCACTCGAGAAACTGTTGCTGTTCAATCAGCTGTTGAAAGCTGGGGACGTCGGTGAAATGGTACTGTACGCCATTGGTCTCACCAGGGCGTGGCGCTCTGGTGGTATGCGAAATGCTGAGCTGCATATCGGCGTGCTTTTTTAATAACGCGTTAATCAGCGTGGATTTGCCGGCGCCGCTTGGTGCCGAAATAATAAAGAGATTACCTGGTAAGTCCTGCATGACGCTGTCTGCTGTTGTAGCCAAAAGGCGATTTTAGCGCTGAGCGGTGTGACTGCCAACCACTCAGCGTTTTTTCGCTTTAATCGACAGGGTCAGCTCAAAGCGGGCCATCACTTCGTCGCCATGCAGCGAAGGGCAGGTCACATGAATAGTGACCGTCTGATTCACCCGTTCACCGCTTTGCAGCGACTGCTCAATCATCTGGTCGATTAAGGCGCCGTCATTGCTGACAAAATGCACATCGGCTTCAGGCCGTTTTAAAAACTCACCTTTCACGTCTTTAAAGGCAAAATGGATCGACAAGCCACGCTGGCGGGCTTTGTGAAACACCAGAAAGGCGCCGGCTAAATCGGCGCCTATGGCCAAAGCGCCGAAATAAATACTGCCAAGATGGTTTTTGGTACGGCGGTGATGCGGCATCCGGATCACGGTGCGTTGGTCATCCAGTTCAATAATCCTGGGTCTGCAAAAGCCAATCAGGGGAATGTAACGAAACCCAAACCACCATAATTGCCAGTTGGCTTTGCGTAATGCGTTCATGTTCTGCTCCATATTCTAACTGGTCGGAGCTTATCATTTGGGTGGGGATTTCGCGAGTTTTTGCTGCCATTGTCGGTCAAATTGCAGCTTTGCCTGCTGCCGCTGCTCTGCACACCAGGCAATTTGCGCTGTGTCCCGCACGCCATAACACAGTGCGGGCTCGCGGTAAAACTTCAGCCAGGCTTGCTGTTGTTCACCCTGATAAGGTGCAGTCAGCAACAAGTGACTGCTGGAAAAAGCCCGGCCTTTCGCCAGCTGCGACAGATCGCCGGATTTTGCCGGGGGGGTATTTTTGCTTTGGACTGATTTCGCCTGCTGCTGGTCGAGACAATTTTGCAGACGGCTCGACAAAAGTTGTTGTTGTCGCTGTAATTTTGGTAATTCGTTCAGGCGATAACCTTGTTTCAGTTGTTGCTCCAGCATGTTCAGTCTGACTTCAATGTCTGAACAGGCTGCTGCAGCCAAACGCCAACTGATTAGAACAAAGCACAGGCAAACCAGCGATGGGTTCATCCTTAAACCCCTTATTGGTTAACATAAAGTAAATAAAACATAGCTGGTTTTTGTGACCTTGAGGTCAAAACCGGCCCAAGGTTCAGGCAATGCACAATAAAGGCTGGAGAATGAAGATAAATGGAGCTGTGATCCTGCTGGCAGCGCTGCTTGGCATCAGTGGTGTTCAGGCACAACAAGTGCCTAAAGTGCCGGTGCGGACGGCGCTGGTGCAACAGCAGGATATGCAGGTTTGGATCCGTGGCATAGGCCGGGTCAAACCAAAACAAAGTGTGGATATTCGTCCTCAGGTGGATGGGGTGCTGCTGGACATCCTGGTCAAAGAAGGCCAGATGGTGAACAAAGGCGATCTGCTGGCGGTGCTGGATGACCGGGCTATAAAGGCTGCGCTGGCTCAAGCCAAAGCGCAGCATGGGGTCATCAAAGCTCAGTTGGAGTCGGCCAGGCTGGACCTGCAGCGTTTTCTGAACCTGAGCACAACCCAGGCCATTTCACAGCAAGTGCTGGATCAACAAAAGGCGCTGGTGCAGCAACAGGAAGCCCAGTTGCGCAGTGTTGAAGCGGCGATTCAGGCGCAGCAAGTGCAATTGTCTTTTACCCGCATCAGCTCCCCGGTCACAGGCCAGGTGGGCATCCGCAATGTGGATGCCGGTAACTATGTGCGGTCCGGCGACAGCCTTGGCCTGTTTTCGGTGGTACAGCTGGACCCTATCAGTGTCGAAATAGCGTTGCCGCAGTCCAGGCTGCCCCAGCTGCAGCAACTGATGCAGCAAACAAGGCAACAACAGCAGGTTCCGGTCCAGGCTTTTCTGCAGGATGGTGCTGAGCTGTTGGCTCAGGGGCTGTTGCAGGTGGTGGACAACAAAGTCGCTGCAGGCACAGGCACAGTGCGTGTCAAAGCTGATTTTGCCAATCCAGACCACAAGTTATGGCCTGAGCAGACGGTGGTGGTGGCGCTGCAACAAGAGAAATTGCCAGGTGCACTGACAGTCCCGCTGCGTGCACTGGTACAGGGGCCGGACGGGCCTTATGTCTGGCTGAATGAGCAGGGCAAAGCCAAAACGCAGCCTGTGCAACTGGTGTTGCAGGAGCAGGATCTGGCGGTTGTTTCAGGGTTGCAGGCCGGCCAGCAGGTGGTGGTTGACGGCCAAAACCGGCTAAAACCGGGTGCTGAACTGGCGGTGACTGCCGAGCCTCGCCTGGCGGCCAGCAAGGAGCAGCAGCCATGAAAGCCAGAGGCGTGTTTGCCTGGTGTATGGCGCATCCGATAGGCACAGTGCTGCTGGCTTTGGCATTAGTTCTGCTGGGCTTGCTGGCCTTTCCGCGTTTATCGGTGGCGCCTTTGCCTGAAGCGGATTTCCCGACCATTGAAGTGAATGCGCGTTTACCCGGTGCCAGCGCTGAGACTATGGCCTCGGCGGTGGCAACGCCGCTGGAAGTGGCGCTCAGCGCTGTGCCCGGTATTGCCGAAATGACGTCCAGCAGTGCCTTGGGCTCGGTCAGCATTACGCTGCAGTTTGTGCTGGAAAAAGACATTGATGCGGCCGCGCAGGAAGTTCAGGCGGCGCTGAACCAGGCGCAGGGCCGCCTGCCCGATATGCCCAATGCGCCGACCTGGCGTAAAGCCAACCCGGCCGACAGCCCCATTCTGATTATTGGTGTGACCTCGGCCACCTTGTCCCGTACCCAGGTAAGCGATCTGGCCGAAACCGTGCTGGCGCGGCAACTGACCCAGATTAACGGCGTGGGTGAAGTTTTTATTGGCGGTCAGCAAAAACCGGCCATTCGTATTCAGGCCAGGCCTGAAGTGCTGGCGGCTGCCGGTATCACACTGGCCGATATTCGTGCTGCGGTGCAACAAGCCAGTGTCAACCAACCCAAAGGGGCCTTGTACGGCAACAGCAAAGTGTCCACCTTGTCGGTCAATGATCAGGTGTTCAGTGCAGAAGAGTATGCCAACCTGATTGTCACTTATCAGAATGGCGCACCGGTGTACCTGCGGGATTTAGCGGTGGTGAAAGCCGGTGCTGAAGACGATTATGTCGAGATTTCGCCGAATGGCGAGTCCGGCGTGGCGCTGATTATCCGCCGGCAGCCTGGTGCCAATATTGTTGCGACAGCGGATAGGATCACCGCCGCCTTGCCGCAGCTGACCGCCGCCTTACCAGCGGATGTCAAAGTGGAGGTGTTTAACGACAGAACCCGCACCATTCGCGCGTCTTTGCATGAAGTGGAGCTGACGCTGGCTATTGCCGTGGTGCTGGTGATTGGCGTGATGGCGGTGTTTTTACGCCAGTGGTCGGCCACCCTGATCGTGACCGCTGTCCTGTTGATTTCGCTGATTGCCACCTGCGCTGTGATGTATGTGGCGGGCTTCAGTCTGAACAACCTGACGCTGGTGGCCATTGTGATAGCCGTTGGTTTTATCGTGGATGACGCCATAGTGGTGATTGAAAACATCCATCGTTATCTGGAGCTGGGCTACAGCAAAAAAGAAGCGGCGCTGCGTGGTGCTGAGGAAATTGGCTTTACCGTAATTTCGATCAGCGTGTCGTTGATTGCGGCTTTTATCCCGCTGCTGTTTATGGGCGGTATTATTGGCCGCTTGTTCCTCGAGTTCTCGTTAACCGCGGCGGCGGCCATTTTAATTTCCGTGCTGGTTTGCTTAACGCTGGCACCGACTTTAGCCTCATTGTTTATGGACAAAGCGCCGCATCACAGTGACAACCCCGGGCTGTTTGACCGGCTGATCGGCCACTATGACAGAGTGCTGAGCTGGGCGCTGGACCACCCTAAAACCATGCTGGCAGTGTTTTTCCTGACGATTGCGGGCAGTGTCGGCAGTTTTATTGCCATTCCGAAGGGATTTTTCCCGCTGCAGGACACTGGTTTTATTATTGGCACTACGCAGGCAGCTTCTGATATTCCGTATGAGGACATGCTGGCCAAACACAAACAGCTGGAGCAGATACTGCGCAACGACCCGGATGTGACAGGCTTTAATCATCTGGTGGGCGGCAATGCATCCAATGGCTCAGGCCGGGTCTGGATAGTGTTAAGTGATCCGGACGACAGGGAGGCGGATGCCAATGCCATTATCGATCGCTTAAGGCCGCAGTTCAGTCAAATTCCGGGCTTACAGGTGTTTTTACGTTCAGCGCAGGATATTAATCTCGGCGGCCGAGGCTCCCGTGCTCAATACCAGTACGTACTCAAAGCGCTGGACAGCGACGAGCTGGCACAGTGGACCCACGCACTGACCAGCAAGCTGCGGCAAAACCCGATCTTTACGGACCTGTCGAATGATTTGCAGTGGGACGCCAATATTGTCCGGCTGGATTTAGACCGTCAGGAAGCGGCCCGCCTTGGCTTTAGCGCGGCGGATTTAGACCAGGCGCTGTATGACGCTTTTGGTCAGCGTCAGATCAATGAATACCAGACTGAGACTAACCAATACAAAGTGATACTGGAACTGAGCCCGGATCAGCGCGGCACAGCACAAAGCCTGGATTACTTCCATTTGCGCTCTCCCCGTACCGGTGAGCTGGTGCCTTTATTGGCCTTTGCCAAAGTGCTGCCGGCCGAAGCTGGCCCTGTGGTGATTAACCACCATGGGCTGCAGCCGTCCGCCAATATCTCGTTTAACCTGGCCGCTGGTGTCGCACTGGGCGATGCGGTACAGGCGCTGGAGCAGGCCAGGACAGAACTGGCGATGCCGGCCTCTGTGCTGGGCAGTTTTCAGGGCGCAGCCCAGGCATTTCAGGAGTCCTTGGCCAGTCAGCCCTTGCTGATCCTGACGGCTTTGCTGGCGGTGTACATTATTCTGGGGGTGCTGTACGAAAGCTTTGTGCATCCGCTGACTATTTTGTCGACACTGCCTTCGGCGGCCATTGGCGCCATTTTACTGTTGTGGTTCTGGGGGCTGGACTTCTCCATTATGGCGTTGATTGGCATTATTCTGCTGATAGGCATAGTGAAGAAAAACGGCATTCTGATGGTCGATTTCGCGCTGGCAGCGCAGCGTGAACAGGGGCTGTCGGCCAAAGAGGCCATTCATCAGGCCTGCCTGGTGCGGTTCAGACCCATTATGATGACGACCCTGGCCGCTATTCTGGGGGCTGTGCCACTGACCTTGGGTTTTGGGACTGGTTCTGAATTGCGGGTACCGCTGGGTGTGGCTGTGGTGGGCGGCCTGGCGTTCAGCCAGGTGTTGACATTGCTGACGACCCCAGTGGTCTTTATGACACTGGACCGGCTGTTCCTGCAAAAACGCCGGGCGCTGCAGGCAGAGCAGGCGGTTGTCTAAGGCTGAACCCGGCTGCAGCAACGTAGCCGGGCAGTTTTTGATAGCGCTACCAGATTGATCAGTTTTTTAGAAATCACTACACATCGCTGCTATCCAGGTTTTTCATAGCGTTAATCCATATGCTTCCGCAATTCTATTGTCGCCAGATATAAAATGGTTGCGCAATCATTTTGTGTCGGTTAATTTATTGCCGGGTATTTAACCTCTGCTGGTTTTTTGAACGTTTCAGGCTTGTATTGGCTGGGTTTTGTGAGTGGCGATGCAGAAAATCAGTTAAAAATTCTAAATAAATCAACAGGTGTTAGCGCTATCACGCTAATAAAGACCGGGGTAAGGTGACAAAAGTGAAAGAATTCAGACCAACGCAGGCGGCGCTGCTGATCAGTGCAGCCCTGGCGTGTATGGCCTCAGCTCAGGCGGAACAACAGGCCGCTGCTGAGCGTGAAATTGAAGTGATCCAGGTGACTGCCACCAAAAGGACCACGACCTTAAGAGAGACTCCGCTGGCGGTCACGGCTTATGATCAAAAAGCGCTGGATAAGAACCACGTGATCCAGCTGGATGACTTGCAGGGCGCTGTTCCCAGCCTGCAAATTGCGCAAAACGGTACCCAGAACACCCCAATGGTGTATATCCGTGGTATAGGGTCCTCTGATCAGACCGAAAGTGGTGACCCGGCGGTGGCTTTCCATGTGGATGGTGTCTACTCAGCCCGTTCGCAGGGCGCATCGGCGCTGATGTTTGACTTAGAAGGCGCCGAAGTACTGCGTGGTCCGCAAGGCACATTATTTGGCCGTAACGCCACAGGAGGTGTGGTGAACCTGCACACCGCCAAAGCCCGTCTGGATGGTTTTGAAGGCAATGCTGAAATAACGCTGGGCAATTATGACCGCAAAGCCGTGCGCGCCATGGTGAATGTCCCGGTGTCTGAGACTCTGGCGTTTCGAGTTGCCGCTGCGACGGATCAATCGGACGGCGTGGTGGATTTTCTGCCGGGGTCAGCCATGGGTGAAAAGTACGGCTCGACCGATTTGGCTGCTGCCCGTTTCAGCACCTATTACCAGCCAACTGACCAACTGGACTGGTCTTTATCTTACGAACACTTTACCGATCAGGGCACTGGCCATATTCCAACCCTGACGGGAGGCGACGACCGCAGCTCTTATGTGCAGGTGCCAGGCTTTAATGACTTTGTTATTGATTCTGTCCGCACCCGTATTAACTATGTGTTTGAAAACGAACTGGAATTATCTTATATCGGTGGTTATACAGACTCTTCCCGTGAATCCTTATGGGACCGCACCTGGAGCCTGACCAAATACGAATGGGGTGGTTGTGTTGACTGCACCCACGAAGCCGTGCAGCACGAGTTGCAGCTGAAAAACGAAGACAGCGCCCGCTGGCAGTGGATGGTGGGTTATTTCTTCTTTGATGAAAGCAACAAAACTATTTTCGACATAGTGCACCCGGACGTGGATTATGAAGGTGGCACTACACCCAACCCGAACCTGTGGTCGACCTATCGCCAGCCAGACCGCGGTTTACGCTCGAACAGCCTGTATGCCCAAAGCACCTTTAAACTGACCGACGACTGGCGAGTGAGTGCTGGCCTACGGTACACCAATGACAAACGTTGGGACAAGGGCGGACGCAATATTATGTGTCCGGTGAAAAAAGGTACGGAAACCATGGAGCCAAACACGGATTATGTTGGCCTGCTGGACCCGGATAACCTGCTGGGGGGCCTGGCGCCAAACAAATATCTGGTTCAGCCGGGACAATGCTGGGTGGATACCTACAACGACACCAGCCCTGAATGGTCAAAAACCACCGGGATGGCGCGCTTAGAATGGGACATGAATAAAGACATCATGTTCTATGGCTCGGTCGCCACCGGCTTTAAATCCGGCACTATCCAGGACGGCAACAAATACACCGGCACTGGTCCTTTCACCAAAGCCGATCTGGACGCCATTATTGCAGCCAACAATAACGAAGCGGCAGGCACCAATGCCTATGTGGCGCCAGAAGAAAACACCAGCATTGAACTGGGCATGAAAGGCTTGTTCCTTGACGGCAGCCTGCAACTTTTTGGTGCCTTGTTCTCCACCGAATACACCGATCTGCAGGTCACCAGTAACGTGGTGACCGCGACGGGAGCTGATTTGCTGCGTAAAACCAATGCGGGTAAAGCCACCATCAATGGTCTGGAGCTGGAAGCCAAGTACCTGGTCAGCGCCAATGGCGAGCTGAGCTTTGCCGGCTCTGTTCTGGACGCTACTTACGATGAGTTCCTGACCACAGATTCCAAGTACGGTGCCGGTGGTATCGCCTTTAACCCGTCTGCCGGTATGCCTTCGCAGCCGAATCTGCTGGATTTCAGTGGTAACCACCTGGTGCTGGCGCCTGAGTTTTCCGGCTCTGTCAGCTACGAGCACTTTGTCGGCCTGGACAGCGGCGCCACTGTAACACCACGTGCCCGTGTCAGCTACTCGTCAGAAGTCTGGTTTGACCCGGCCAACCGTGGTGACCGCCCTGAGGGATTCCGCAACCTGCCTTATGCGGCAGATATTGACCGCCAGGATGCCTACGCCAAGCTGGATTTGAGCCTGAACTACCAGCCATCAGACGGCAACTGGAGTGCGGAAGCCTTTGTGAACAATGTGACAGACCGTGACATTAAAAGCGATCAGGGCCGGACTCATGGCGATGCAGTACCCAACTTTATGTGGCAGTCGCCACGGACTTTTGGGGTGCGCTTCAGCGTCAGTTTCGATTAATTCCTGCCTGCCGCTCCTTCACCGGAGCGGCTTTTGCCCTTGTTTTGCACTCCAGCCGGAGTGCTTTTTTTTGCCTGAGGGCAAAGAATGAACCTGATCTCAGGTGGAAGCGCGGCGGATAATCTGATAGCCCACGTCAATGGGCGCTTCTGGCACGGCTTCGCCTTTATTGCGGGCCACCAGCAGCTCAACCGCCTGTTTGCCCATGTCAAAGCGTGGTGAGGCAACAGAGCTGATGCCTGGTTCCACCAGAGCCGAGGCTTCCAGATCATTAAAGCCGCAAATCGCCAAATCCTGCGGCACCCGCAAATTCATCCGTTTGCTTTCAAATAAAGCACCCAAGGCTAAATCGTCGTTGCAGCAAAACACAGCATCACACTGACCGGCCGATTCAGCCAAAACGGCCTGCAGCAATTGTCCGCCTAATTTGATGGACGAGGATTGTGGCGTGGTGATTACATAGGTCTGGCAGGCATCAGGCCAGGCGGCAACCGCCTGTTTAAAGCCGGTCAGCCGTTGCTGGGTGCGTGGGTCCATCCGGGCCCCGATAAAGCCCAGTTTACGGTAACCCTGCTCAAGCAGATGGCGGGTCATATCGCGTCCGGCGGCCAGATGCGAAAAGCCAATATTTAAATCAATCGGCTGTTCGGTCAGCTCCATCAGCTGCACCACCGGAATACCGGCGTTTTTCAGTAAACGTTTGGCATAGTCGGTCTGGTCTGTACCGGTCAGGATCATGCCTTCAGGCGACTGGCTGAGCAGGGTGGCAATCAGTTTTTCTTCTTCCAGCGGCGAGTAATGGCAATCCCCCAGGATCACCTGCAACTGGTGCTGTTTCACAGCGCTGTATACGCCTTGCAGCACTTCGTTAAACACAATGTTGGATAAAGACGGAATAATCACCGCCAGCACCCCGGAACGGTTAGACGCCAGTGCGCTGGCGGCGTGGTTGCGGATATAACCCAATTGTTCAATCGCAGTTTCCACCTGATGCCGCAGTTTATCCGAGACTTTTTCCGGATTGGTTAACACCCTGGAGACGGTAATGGCGCTGACTCCGGCCAGTTGGGCCACATCTTTAAGGTTGGGTTTTCTGTTCATGCAATCCTGCCTTGCTGTTCCGGATTCACCTTAACGGAAAGCAAAGAAATGGTCAAAATGGTTGCGCTAACATTTTGTCTGAATTAAGCTCTTGGCACGTCATTTTTGAGCTTAATTTTTGATGCAGCAACAGACTTGTTATCAGAGCCTGGTACTGATGGGGGTCGCAGGCAGTGGCAAATCCACTATGGCGCGGCTGCTGGCAGAGCGGTTGGGCTGGCAATGCCTGGAAGGCGATGACTTTCATTCTGCCGAAGGCAAACAAATGATGGCCGCAGGCCAGCCTTTGGCGGCAGCGCTTCGCCAGCAGTGGGTGGACCGCCTGTGTAACGTGTTAAAACAGTATCAACAGCAGCAAAAGCCTGTAGTGCTGAGCTACTCTGGTTTGATTAAAACGCAGCGTGAACAGATCCGTGCCGCCGCCTGGGCACCGCTGTTTGTCTATCTGAAAGGCTCGGCTGAGTTGTTGTCGCAGCGTCTGGCTGAACGGAAAAACCACTTTATGCCGGAGTCCATGTTGGCCAGTCAGCTGGCCACCATGCAGGAACCAGAGCAGGAAGCCGATGTGCTGATCCTGGATATCAGCCAAAGCAGGGAGCAATTGCTGCAACAGGTGCTGGGCAGACTGATTGGCTGATAACGCAATCATGGAGTTGCGCTTTGTGATAAGTGCAATGGTACAAGCTAACAACATAACAAAAGAGAGACAGGGTGACAGCAATCAACAAGCAACCTGGCTGGCTGGAAAAGCTGGGCTACGGTGCCGGTGATATAGGCTTTAACTTTTATTGGGCCAATATCTCAGCCTTTTTACTGATCTTCTACACCGACGTCTTTGGTATCTCGGCCGCCGCAGCTGGCACCATGATGCTGATCACCAAGGTGATCGACGCTTTTACCGACCCCTTAATGGGGGCTCTGGCTGACCGGACCCAAACCCGCTTTGGTAAATTCAGGCCTTACCTGCTGTGGCTGGCCTTACCGCTGGCTGGCGCCGGGGTGCTGACTTACAGCACACCGGATTTAGACGCTGACGGCAAACTGGTGTGGGCTTATGCCACCTACAGTCTGCTGATGCTGATTTACACAGCCATCAATATTCCGTATTCGGCGTTGTCCGGTGTGATGACCAATAACAGTCAGGATCGCACCACCCTGGTCAGTTTCCGTTTTATTGGTGGTTTTACCGGCGGCATTCTGGTGACTTATCTCACGCCCAAGCTGGTGGTCTGGCTGGGGCAGGGCGATGAAGCGCTGGGCTGGCAACTGACCATGGCAGTGTTTGGAGTGGCGGCAGCGCTGCTGTTCCTCTGGACCTTTGCCGCCAGTTGCGAGCGGATCCAGCCGGTGAAAACTGAGCGCCATCCAATAAAACAGGATTTGGCCGATCTGGCGGCCAACAAACCCTGGCTGGTGCTTTTTGTACTGGCGCTGGTGATTATGATCACCATCACCATGCGGGCCGCCAGTGGCGTTTATTACTTTAAATACTATGTGATGCGGCCTGAGCTGGTTGGCGAGTTCTTGTCGTCTTATATGCTGGCACTGGCGTTAGGAGCGGCTTCGACCCCGTTAATGACCCGCTTTCTGCCAAAAAAACAACTGATGATGCTGTTAATGGCACTGGCCGGTCTGTTGTCGATCAGCCTGGTTTTTGTGCCGGCGGATCAGATAGGGCTGATTTTTGCCGTGAACCTGGCCATAGGTTTTGTGCTGGGCCCTAAGTCACCGCTGGCTTTTTCCATGTATGCCGACACCGCCGATTACAACGAATGGCGCACTGGCCGCCGGGCGACGGCCATGACCTTCTCGGCGGCGACCTTTTCGCAAAAGCTGGGTGGCGCCATCGCTTCGGCCAGTATTGGCTGGCTGCTGTCGCTGATGGGGTATGTGGCCAATACTGAGCAAAATGCCGGTTCGCAGCTGGGCATCCTGCTGATGATTTCGGTGATCCCTGGGGTGGTGGCCCTGTTGGCCGCGGCCGTGATGTGGTTTTACCCGCTGACCGAATCGCAGTTGTTGCAGATGCAACATGAACTTGAACAACGAAAACTAACCGCACCGGCGGTCGGACCCACAGAATGAAACCTATGACGACTCCACTCATGAGCCCCAGCGCTGACGGGCAGCGCTATGAATTATTCAGTCCAACCGCCATGCCACAGGCGGGGGCCTTTTTATGGAATTCACAGCTGATGATCCAGCTGAACTGCCGCGGTTATGCCACAGCCCAGTTTATGCAGCCGGAGCCGGCCAAATATGCGCATGCGCCGAATCTGGAAGCGAAAACCTTTATGCAACCGGAGCAACCCTATTACGCGCACCACCCCGGCCGTTTTGTCTATATCAAAGACGAAGACAGTGGGGAGATTTGGTCGGTCCCCCATGAGCCGGTGCGCCGCTACGCCGAGCGGTTTGTGTTTTCAGCCGGCAAAACGGATATTGCCTGGCAACTGACGCTGGCCGGTGCAATTGAAGTGGACTGGCGGCTGACGTTAAGTGCAGATCGGCCGCTGGAACTGTGGGCTTTGTCGGTGAAAAATACCGGCAGTCGACCGCGCCGCTTGAGTCTGTACCCCTATTTCCCAGTGGGTTATATGTCCTGGATGAACCAGAGTGCACGTTATCGGCCTGAGCTGCAGGCGGTGCTGTGCTCGTCGGTCACGCCCTATCAGAAGTACCCGGATTACTTTAAGAATAAGTACTTTAAAGACAAAACCTTCTTGTTGGCCGAACAGGCGCCAGTCGCCTGGGAAACCCAGCAGCAGCTGTTTGAAGGCGAAGGAGGTTTGCATGCGCCTTCGGCACTGCAACAGGCAGAGTTGAGCTGTTCTGACGCCGACTATGAAACCCCGGTCTGTGCCATGCAGTACCGGCTGGAACTGGCGGGCGGGCAACAGCAGCAGTACCGTTTTGCCTTCGGCCCTGCTTACGATGAAGCCGAAGTGGCGGCCATCCGTCAGCAGCTGTTTGGTTGTGCTCAGGGTTTCAGTCGGGCCGTGGAGCAGTATCAGAACTGGATGAACCGCTTGCAGCCAGCATTGCAAATTCAGACGCCGGACGCTGGCCTGGATAATTTTGTCAACCACTGGCTGGCGCGTCAGGTCTATTACCATGGCGACGTCAACCGCCTGACCACAGACCCGCAAACCCGCAACTACCTGCAGGATAATATGGGCATGGCTTATCTGGCGCCGACTGTTGCCCGCAATGCTTTTTTGACCGCCTTGGCGCAGCAGCACCAGAGCGGTGAAATGCCGGATGGTATTTTGCTGCACAAAGACGCTGAGTTGAAATACATCAATCAGGTACCGCATGCAGACCAGTGCATCTGGCTGCCGGTCTGTCTGCAAGCCTATCTGGACGAAACCAATGACTATGGCATTTTGCAGCAGCGTCTGCCCTACAAAGACAGCAGCGAACAAAGCACGGTGTTTGAGCACATCTGCCGGGCTATGGGCTGGCTCTGGCTGAAAAAAGATGCACGCAACCTGAGTTACATCGACCAGGGCGACTGGTGCGATCCGATGAATATGGTGGGCTACAAAGGCAAAGGTGTGTCCGGCTGGCTCAGTCTGGCGGCGGCTTACGCGATGAAGTTATGGGCACAGGTCTGCGAGAAGCAGGGGGAACAGCAGCTGGCACAGCAGTATCAGCAACAGGCCGATGCCTTTAACCAGGCGGTGAATACGCATCTGTGGGATGGTCAGTGGTATGGCCGTGGCATTACCGATGACAATCTGGTGTTTGGCGTCCGTAAAGACAACGAAGGCCGTATTTACCTGAACCCACAAAGCTGGGCCTTATTAAGTGGCGCGGCCAGTCCAGAGCAACAGCAACAATTACTGGCTGCAGTGGCCGAGCAATTGCATACCCCATATGGTCCGCAAATGCTGGCGCCAGCTTATACCGGTATGCGGGAAGATGTGGGCCGGGTCACGCAGAAATACCCGGGGTCAGCCGAAAACGGTTCGGTGTACAACCATGCCGCTGCATTTTATCTGTACGCCTTGTACCAGGCCGGCGAGGCGGACCGTGCTTATCAGGTGCTGCGGCAGATGTTGCCGTCTGATGACGAGGCGGATCAGCGCCAACGTGGCCAATTGCCTGTGTTTATTCCGAATTACTACCGTGGCGCTTATCAGCAGTTGCCCCGCACCGCTGGCCGTTCCAGTCAGCTGTTTAATACAGGCACAGTGCATTGGGTGTATCGCTGCCTGATTGAAGGCTTGTTTGGCTTAACAGGGGACGGCGACGATTTGCGTATTGAGCCACAACTGCCGGCACACTGGCCAGCGGCACAGGTGACACGGCAATTCCGTGGGGCTGAAATTCAACTGCATATCCGCCGCGAGGCTGGTTTGACCAAGGCGCAACTGTGGCAGGATGGACATCAATTGCCAGAGTTAAGGCTGACAAAACCTCAGGCCGGGCATCATTATCAACTGACTTTACTACTGCCACTGGAGGCGTAACCCATGACCAGGCTGCGGATTGGATTATTAGGCGCATCACGCATTGCAGAAAAAGCCATATTGCAGCCGGCTGCGCTGCTGGCCAGTGAAGTAGAAGTGCGGGCGGTCGGCGCGTCCAGCGCAGCCAAAGCCCAGGCTTATGCACAGCAATACCAGTTAGCTGCCTGGGAAGGCAGTTATCAGGCGCTGCTGGACCGTGACGATATCGATCTGATCTACAACGCGCTGCCAGCATCCGCCCATGCTGAATGGAGTATAAAAGCCCTGGCTGCAGGAAAATCAGTGCTCTGCGAAAAGCCTTTTGCACTCAATGCGGCGCAAGTACGCGCTATGCTGGCGGCAGCGGAACAAAGTGGTCAGCTGTTGCTGGAAGGCTACCACTACCGCTTCCATCCGGTGTTTTTCAAGGTGCAGCAACTGCTGCAATCCGGTGTGTTAGGGCCTCTGTTGACAGTACGCAGCAACTTTTCGGTGCGTATTGCTGAAACCGCGGGTTCACTGCGGCACCAGCTGGCGTTGGGGGGGGGGCCCTGATGGACTTGGGCTGTTACCCGCTGCACTGGGTGCGTCAGTTACTGGGCAATGAGCTGCAGCTAAAGCAGGCTGCCGCCATCTGCCACACCCAAGGTGTGGATGAAAGTTTCAGTGCCCGTTTGCTGGGGCCGGCGGGTGAGCAGATTTACCTCGGCTGCTCCATGGCCGAACATTTAAGCCGTCAGCATGAAGCTTACCTGGAGCTGCAGGGCTCACAGGGCAAGCTGGAAGTCTTTAATCTGGTGGCGCCTCATCAGGGCCATCAGATTCGTCTGGAGCTCAATGGCCAAAGCCAGACAGAGCAGCTGGAAGGCGAAAGCACTTACTACTACCAGCTGAAACACTGGCTGGATTGCCTGCGAGGCAGCGCGACTCCTTTAACCGGCGGCCAGGATGCACTGCAACAAATGCAGTGGATAGACCGTCTGTATCTGGCTGCAGGTCTGCCGACCCGTTAATACCAAGGTTTTTTTTACTGCGCTGACGCCGGCCCGGGAAAACCTGCAGCCAGCTGGTCCAGCATCACTTCGCTGAAGCGCTGCAATACCAGGCGTTCGGCGTCCTGCAATACATCATCAATTGCGGCATTGACGGCCTGTTCTATTGCGCAGTTATTGTGCTCATCGGTCAGCCCTATGGTAAATAATGAGCCTTCTTTCAGACTTCTGTGAATATCCAACAGACTGATTTCTGCCAGCGGTTTGGCCAGTGTCCAGCCGCCACCATGGCCTTTGCCGGAACTGACATAACCCTGAGCTTTTAAACTGGCCATAGTACGGCGTACCACCACAGGATTGGTGTGCAGCATCTGGGCGATCTGCTCGGATGTAGCGGGTTGTTGCTGGTAATGCATATGCACCAATACATGCAACATGCGGGATAAACGGCTGTCTTTTCTCATCTTTTTCTGATGCTGGTTGGATCTTTGCCTAGTGTACGCTGAATTTTCATGAAACAAATAATGTTTCATGAGTTGAATTTGATTTTTTATGTAACTTATAATGTATCGTAAGTTAAGTCGTCACAGAGGTACGGAACTATGCTGGATTGTCTGGTTATTGGAGGCAGCTTTGCCGGTTTGTCGGCAGCAATGCAGCTGGCGCGTGGGCAACGGTCTGTTGTGGTGCTGGATGCAGGGGAGCCGCGCAATCGTTTTTCCACTCACTCGCATGGTTTTTTTACACTGGACGGCGTCAGCCCTGCTGAGATCCTGCAGCGTGCCTGGACACCACTGCTGGCCTACCCGACCGTCGAACGGGTGTGGGGGCGCGCTGTACGGGCGGAGAAAACCGCCAGGGGGTTTTCAGTGGAAAGCGCTGAGGGCCAAAGCTGGTCATCGAAAAGCCTGGTGTTGGCGACTGGGGTGACGGATACCTTACCTGCTATTCCTGGTCTGGCTGAACGCTGGGGCAAAACGGCGATCCATTGCCCCTATTGCCATGGTTACGAGCTGCGTAATCAACCAGCTGTGGTCATCGCCAGTTCTCCCCATTCGGTGCATCAGGCGGCGATACTGCCGGATTGGGGCCCGACCATGTATTGCACCCAAGGCCAGTTTGAACCGGATGCCGAACAAATGATGATGCTGGAAAAACGCGGTGTACAGATTGAACGCAGCCCCGTCGTGGCGGTGGAAGGCGCAGGGGTGCAGATTGACGCTGTGCTGCTGGCCGACGGACGGCGTCTGGCGGCGGCCGCTGTTTATCTGGCGCCAAAAACCAGCTTTGGCCATCAACTGGCGGAGCAGTTGGGGCTGGCTGTTGAGGCCGGAATGACCGGGCCTGTTGTTGTTGCTGATGAGATGAAACACAGCTCGGTGCCAGGAGTTTTTGTCGCCGGTGACAATAGCAGCCCAATGCACAACGCCACGCTGGCTTCAGCGGCAGGGGTGTTGGCGGGGGGAGCGGCTCACCGGTACCTGATGTTGCAGTATCAGGCCGCGGAGCATGCCTGATGGATGCTGAACAATTAAAAGCGGTTTTTGAGCAGCAAGCCAGTCGGTACGATCAGCAGTGGCTGCGGCTGGCGCCACTGCAATCAGCGCTGTTTTTCCTGGCAGAGCAGTGCCTGTTGCAACTGCCTGAACAGGCGCATCTGCTTTGTGTTGGTGTCGGTACAGGCGAAGAGCTGCTGTATCTGGCACAGCGCTTTCCGCTCTGGCGTTTTACCGCGGTAGAACCTGCAGCGGCAATGCTGGAACGTTGCCGGCAAAAAGCACAAGCCGCCGGGGTGCTGCAGCGCTGTGAGTTTGTGTTGGGTTATCTGCAGGATCTGCCTGTCGCGGCCAGCTTTGATGGCGCCACCGCTTTTCTGGTGTCTCACTTTCTGACCGAGCGGCAACAGCGTCTGGCTTTTTTCCGGCAGATTGCCAGTCGGTTTAAGCCCGGGGCTGTGCTGCTAAATGCCGATTTAGCCTGTGCTGAGCAGGACGTGCAGTGGCAGGCCCAACTTAGTTTGTGGCAACAACTGATGACAGGGCAGCCTCCTGATGCAGAGAAGTTAGCGCTATGGATGCAAAGTTACCGACGCGATGTGGAGGTATCCGAGCCTTCTGAGCTGCTGTTGTTGTTGCAACAAGCCGGTTTTGCTGAGGTCAGGCCTGTGTTTCAGGCCGGGTTGCTGCATGCCTGGTGTGCAAGCCGTGCAGAATAACTGCCATAAATAAAGCCGGAGCAATGAGCTCCGGCTTTATCAGCGCTGAGCAAACTCAGAGATCAAAACGGTCCAGGTTCATGACCTTGGTCCAGGTTTTCACAAAGTCGTCGACAAACTTCTGTTTGGCATCGTTTGAGGCATAGACTTCAGCCACAGCGCGCAGCTCAGAGTGCGAACCGAAAATCAGGTCCACCGGGGTGGCTGTCCACTTCAGCGCACCGGTCTTGCGGTCAAAGCCTTCATACAAGCCTTCTTGTTTGGCCGATTTCTCCCAGCGGGTGGACATATCCAGCAGGTTGACGAAGAAATCGTTACTCAGCGTGCCGGGCTTGCTGGTGAAAACACCGTGTTTCACGCCCGCCGTGTTGGCATCCAGTGCCCGCAATCCTCCCAGCAGGACGGTCATTTCCGGCACCGTCAGCGTCAGGTAATGCGCTTTTTCTACCAGGGCTTCAGCAGGCGGTAACTGGCTGTCTGTGCTGAAGTAGTTACGAAAACCGTCGGCTTTGGGCTCCAATACGGCAAAAGACTGCACATCGGTCAGAGCCTGAGTGGTGTCCATCCGGCCAGGAGTGAACGGCACAGTGACAGTGTAACCGGCATCTTTGGCCGCTTTTTCAACGGCGGCAGAACCTGCCAGCACAATCACGTCGGCCAGCGATACTTTTTTACCGCCTTTCAAAGTTTTATTGAAATCCTGTTGCACTTTGGTCAGGGCAGCCAGCACTTTCGCCACTTCTTTCGGGTTATTCGCAGCCCAGTCTTTTTGTGGTGCCAAGGCCAGACGGGCACCGTTGGCTCCCCCTCGCATATCAGTGCCACGGAAGCTGGATGCTGCAGACCAGGTGGTGCGCACCAGTTCTGGTACCGTCAGTTTTGTGGCCAGAATTTTGCCTTTCAGGGCGTTGATCTCTGCCGCTTCAATCACCGGGTGATCCAGAGCCGGAATGGGGTCTTGCCAAATCAGCGCTTCTTTTGGTGCATCTTTACCCAGGTAACGGGTGGCCGGGCCCATGTCGCGGTGCGTCAGCTTAAACCAGGCTTTGGCAAAAGCCAGCTCAAACTCTTTTGGATTAGCACGGAAACGGGTGGTGATTTCGCGGTAAATCGGGTCTTCTTTCAGCGCGATGTCACTGGTAAACATAATAGGTGCATGACGTTTGCCTTCAACGTGCGCATCGGGCACTAAATTGGCTGCCTGACCATTGGCTGGGATCCATTGGGTGTGACCCGCCGGGCTTTTGGTTTTCACCCACTCAAAGCCGTACAGGTTGTCCAGGTACTGCATGGTCCACTTGGTGGGGCTGACCGACCAGGCGCCTTCCAGGCCTGAAGTGACAGTGTCTTCCGAGTGGCCTTTGCCACATTTGTTTTTCCAGCCAAAGCCCTGTTGTTCCAGGCCTGCGGCAGCCGGGTCGGCACCAACACATTTGTTTGGATCATGGGCGCCGTGGGCTTTGCCGAAGGTGTGGCCACCAGCAATCAGCGCCACAGTTTCTTCGTCATTCATCGCCATACGGCCAAAGGTGTCACGGATTTGCTGGGCGGATGCCAGTGGGTCTGGCACGCCATTCGGGCCTTCCGGGTTGACATAAATCAGGCCCATCTGGGTGGCGCCCATCGGCTTGGCTAAGTCGCCTTTGGCATAGCGACTCTTGTTGTCCAGCCATTTTTTTTCTGAACCCCAATCCACCATCTCGGCTTCCCAGTCGTCAGTCCGGCCACCGGCGAAACCAAAGGTTTTAAAGCCCATGTCTTCCATCGCCACAGTACCGGCCAGTACCATTAAATCGGCCCAGGAAATTTTGCTGCCGTATTTCTGTTTCAGTGGCCATAACAGGCGACGGGCCTTGTCCAGACTGACGTTGTCAGGCCAGCTGTTCAGCGGTTCGAAACGCTGCTGACCGCCGTTGGCGCCACCCCGGCCGTCAAAAATGCGGTACACCCCGGCGCTGTGCCAGGCCATACGAACGAAAAACGGACCATAGTGGCCGTAGTCCGCTGGCCACCAGTCTTGTGAAGTGGTCAGGGTGGTGCGGATTTCGGCTTTCAGGGCGTCCAGATCCAGAGTTTTGAACTGCTCAGCATAGTTAAACTGTGGGCCATAAGGATTGGATTCGGCGCCATGCTGACGCAAAGGGGATAGATTCAGCCGTTCAGGCCACCAGAAGCTGTTGGTGGTCGTGTCTTGGGTTGCGGTTTCTGCCTGCAGCGCAATCGACATTGACAGCGCAAGTACAGACAGCAAAGGAATGGTTTTCTTCATGGTCGTTGTTCCTGTCCTTGAAGTGCCGCAGCGGGCACAAGAATTATCGGTCGCTGTGCAGACGACACAGCACTCGTATGCTTTTTGCCTGAGCCTCTTAACATCTGGAGGTAACAGAGCTCAGGTAAAACAGCCTTTAAAAAGTAGCCGTAGTGCATTCATAGTACTAAATGATAAAAAGCGATTGTTTTAATCATTTAAACTGATGTTTTGTTCGGCGGAAGGGTTTTGTTAACTTGTTGTTTAAGAAAATGAACAGCAGAAAGTGAGCGGAATTTCGTTGATTTTGTGGAGTACTGCCAGCATGATGCGAAAAATAACGGATGTTAACCGGGCGCTTTCCGACTTGATGAGTCACAGCATGATAAACAAAAACCTACTGTGTTGGTTACTGCTGCTCGGCTGCTGTCCGACTGTTGCATCGGAACATCTGAGTGATCATGAAGTGTTCTGTCAGGCAGATCCTGCTGTGGCCTGCCACGAGTTTATTCAGCAGCATCTGACTGCAGCAGAGCCGCAGTCGGCTGACTGGTTTAAAGTGAAAACTTACCAGTTGGATTATCTGTTTGATAAACAGCAGTTGAAGCCGCTTCTGGATGAAACGTCGGCCTTGCTGAAGCTGCAAAATCTGCCGCAGTCTATTGAGGTGCAGGTGTATTTTTACCATGCCAAAGCCTTGATCGCTGTTGGTCGCAGGGACGAAGCACTGTTATTTGCCGATCAGGCGATGCAAATTCTCGAACAGATTTATCAAGTCTTTGGCGACCCGTTACGCATGGTGGAACTGGCCAATCTGCATTACAGCATGGGGCAAATAGCCCAGGCAAAACGCCTGCTGTTGCTGGCAGAAAGTGAGTTTCAGCGCAGCAAAGACCCGGTATTTCTGTTTGAGCTGAATTCGAACAAAGCTTTGTTGTCCGATATTGCCGGAAATTTTACCGAGTCTGCCAGCTTCAGAAAAACGGCGTTGGAGGCGATAGCGCCTTTGCAGCACAATGGCAAAAATATTGTGGCTTACGGTAATTTGGGGCGCACTTACCAGTTGCTGGGCGATTACCCGCAAGCGGTGTATTACTACACTGAATCTCTGAAATTTATAGAGCCGCAGCAGGATGCTCACCTTCTGGCGTTGTACCAGCTGAAAATTGCCGAGCTATACAGCCAGCTGAATCAACGCAAAGCCGCTACCGAGTGGCTGGCGAGGGTGGATGTGAACCAGTTGTCGGCCAACCGACAGGACTTGTACCGGCAAGTAAAGACCTGGTGTCAACAAGATCAAAAGTGAAAAGAACAGCCCGCCGCCAGGTTGAAACGCGGGCTGAGGTTATCATTCCAAATTCTGGATCTGTTCTCTCATTTGTTCAATCAATACCTTCAGCTCCACCGCGGTATTGGTGATTTCTGTCGAAATCGCCTTGGACGACAGGGTGTTCGCTTCGCGGTTGAATTCCTGCATCATAAAGTCCAGCCGGCGGCCGACGGCGCCCCCTTGTTTGATGCTGTGACGGGTTTCTTTGATATGGGCGTCTAAGCGGTCCAATTCTTCAGCGACGTCGGATTTTTGCGCTAAAAAGGCCATTTCCTGTTCCAGCCGGTTTTGGTCCAGTTCGGCTTTGATTTCTTGCAGGCGGGCGACGATTTTATCGCGTTGCCATTGCAGAGCTTGTGGTAAATGCTGGCGTAAATTGCTGACATGACTGGCAATTTGCGCCAGACGGTCTTGCAGCATCTGCTCGATGGCGGCACCTTCACGGCCACGGCCGGCCAAAAAGTCGGTCAGGGCGGCATCAAAACCGGCCAGCAGTTCGGCCTGCAGGCTGTCGAGGTCGGATTCCTGGCTTTCCATCACGCCAGGCCAGCGCAGAATATCCAGTACATTGAGCTGGGCTTTGTTGCTCTGTTCGGCCAGTGTACTGGCCACTTTCATCAACTGGCTGGCCAGTTGCTCGTTGATGGCCAGTTCACCCGTAGCGGCGCTGGCACTGTACTTTAAATTCACTTCCAGTTTGCCACGGTTCAGCTTTTGACGCAGTTTGTCGCGCAGCAGGCCCTCAAGGCCGCGGAACTGTTCGGGCAGACGGAAATACGTCTCCAGATAACGCTGGTTCACAGAGCGGATTTCCCAGACGGCGTTGCCCCAACTGGCTTTAATTTCATGCCGGGCGTAGGCGGTCATGCTGTGGATCATAACAAGGTCCTGAAAATGAAAATAAAACCGAGTATACCCAGTTCACCTCAATTCCGCTAATGGATGGCATCGGGCCAGCGAAATCCCTATAATAAGGCACATTTTTCAGCTGACAGAGGCTCCATCATGCGTCCAAGTGGCAGAACTGCTGGTCAAATTCGTCCTATCTCGTTCACCCGTCAATTCACTGCTCATGCCGAAGGTTCGGTGCTGGTGGAGTTTGGAAATACCAAGGTTTTATGTACCGCTTCCGTGGAGGAAGGGGTGCCACGTTTTATGAAAGGCCAGGGCAAAGGCTGGATCACGGCGGAATATGGCATGTTGCCTCGCGCCACTCATACCCGCAATGACCGCGAAGCGGCCCGTGGTAAGCAATCTGGCCGCACCATGGAAATTCAGCGCCTGATAGGCCGTGCGCTGCGGGCGGCGGTGGATTTGTCTATTCTCGGCGAAAACACCATCACCTTCGACTGTGACGTCATTCAGGCTGACGGCGGCACCCGCACAGCCGCTATTACCGGTGCCTGTGTGGCTTTGGTGGACGCGCTGAACCATATGCGCAGCAAAGGTTTGATTAAAACCAACCCGTTAAAATACATGGTGGCGGCGGTTTCAGTGGGGGTGTACAAAGGCGAAGCTATTGCCGACCTGGAATACACCGAAGATTCAGCCGCTGATACCGACATGAACGTGGTGATGACCGAAACCGGCAAACTGATTGAAATTCAGGGCACAGCAGAAGCGGAGCCGTTCAGCTTCGACGAAATGCAGAACATGCTGGAACTGGCCCGCCATGCCATCCGTGAAATCATCGACGAACAGAAAAAAGTGTTGGCGTAAGAGGCAGTGATGAAAGCATTTCAGAAAGACTTTATTGAGTTTGCGCTGTCGCGTCAGGTGCTGAAGTTTGGCCAGTTCACCTTAAAGTCCGGCCGCACCAGCCCGTATTTTTTCAACGCTGGGTTGTTTAATACAGGGGGTGATTTAGCCCGGCTGGGTCGTTTTTATGCGGCAGCCCTGCAGGACGCCGGTGTGGAATTTGACCTGCTGTTTGGCCCGGCGTACAAAGGTATTCCTATTGCCACCACCACGGCGGTGGCGCTGTTTGATCATCATGGTAAAGACGTGCCTTATTGCTTTAACCGCAAAGAAGCCAAAACCCATGGTGAAGGGGGCAATCTGGTCGGCTCGCCGCTGCAAGGCCGGGTGATGCTGGTGGATGACGTGATCACCGCAGGCACCGCCATTCGCGAATCCATGCAGATTATTCAGCAGGCGGGGGCCCAACTGACCGGCGTATTGATTGCGCTGGACCGGCAGGAAAAAGGCAAAGGCGAGTTGTCGGCCATTCAGGAAGTGGAGCGTGATTTCAATACCAAGGTGGTGTCTATCATCAGCCTGAAAGATCTTATCCAGTATTTGCAGGACAAACCTGAACTGGCAGCGCATCTGGATGCCGTTAAAGCTTACCGTGCCCGGTACGGTGTGAACTAAGGACAATCCATGACCAAACCCAATGGCAGCGGTTTAGGCCGTGTGGTAAAAGCTGCAGATTGCAGCCGAAAAGGCCTGGCAGCAGCCTGGACCAACGAAGCGGCGTTTCGGCAGGAAGCGGGCTTGACGGTGCTGGCGTTGCCATTTGCCTGGTATCTGGCGGCCGACTTTGCTCAGTTTGCCTTGCTGATGGGCGTTTGGTTGCTGGTGCTGATTGTCGAATTGCTGAATTCGGCCATCGAAGCCTTAACAGACCGGGTGAGCCTGGAGCGTCACGTGTTGTCTGGCCGTGCCAAAGATATGGGCTCAGCGGCTGTGAGTCTGGCGTTGCTTTTTGTTGCTTTGGTGTGGATTGGTGCCATCTGGCAGAAGTTTGCTTAATCGCTTTTGTGGTGAAAAAGGCGGGTGAACCCGCCTTTTTTAATGGCGTTACAGGGCAAAAATGCTGCGCTGCAGCAGCGCCCATTGATTCGGCCACTGCGCCGTCGGCAAACGTTCAAAGCCTGAGCGGACAAACTGCTGCAGTTTGCCTTCGCAAATGCCCAGCAGCAGGTTGGCTAAATCCCCTTCGTCCACACTGAAACTTTTGCCTTCGCGCAGCTTGCGTTCGCGCAGGCATTGCTTCAGCTGAGTTTCCAGTTTCTCATACAAAGCACTGATGCGCTCCTGCAGCCGTTCCTGCTCGCCTTGTAAGGCATCACCGGTCAGAATGCGGCAAATGCCCGGGTTGCGCTCAGCAAAAATCAACAGCAGCTGCATAATCAGCTCAATGCGTTGTTCGGTTTGTTTGTGTTCCTGCAAAATGGCATTGATGCGGGACAGCAGGGTGTCTTCAATAAAATCAATCAAGCCTTCAAACATCCGGGCTTTGCTGGGAAAGTGGCGGTACAGAGCCGCTTCTGACACCCCTACTTCCGCGGCCAGCGCTGCTGTGGTAATGCGCTGTCCGGCATGGCTTTGCAGCATCGCTGCCAAAGCCTGCAGAATATCTTCCTTGCGGTTAGTTTTTTTTATGGTCGCCATGCCAATCCCTGTTTGCTGTTAGCTGCGGCCTGAATGACCAAAACCACCTTCACCCCGCTCTGAGGCGTCAAAATCGCTGACCAGATTAAACTCGGCTTGCACCACCGGCATAAACACCAGCTGGGCAATACGCTCGCCTGGCTGAATGCTGAAGCTGTCCTGGCCACGGTTCCATACCGACACCATCAGTTGTCCCTGGTAGTCTGAGTCAATTAACCCCACCAGGTTGCCAAGGACGATGCCATGCTTATGGCCCAGCCCGGAGCGCGGCAGAATAGTCGCACATAAATTGGCATCACCAATATGAATGGCAAGGCCGGTCGGAATTAAGGTGGTCTGGCCCGGTGCCAGTTCGACCACTGAATCCAGACAAGCGCGTAAATCCAGGCCGGCAGAACCCGGGGTGGCATAAGCTGGCAAAGGGAATTCGGTGCCAATGCGGGCGTCGAGAATTTTCAGGTCAATAGCTTTTTTCATTGTGAGTACCGCTTGTAAATCAAAGAAATCAGTTGTTCAGCCAGCTGGCTTTTCTCTTGTAATGCGAAGGCCTGTTCGCCGTCAGCCCAATAGGCGGTTAGAGCGTTTTGCGCGGCATTAAAGCCCTGGCCAGGCACCGACACGTCGTTGGCGCAAATTAAATCCAGGCTTTTTTTCTGCAGTTTTTGTTTGGCGTAGTTCGCCACATCCTGGGTTTCTGCCGCAAAACCAACGGTAAAAGGCCGGTTTTGGCGCAGAGCCGCCACGGCGGCAATAATGTCCGGGTTTTTTACCAACTGCAGGCTGATGCCTTCGTCGCTGGTTTTTTTTAGTTTTTGTTCTGCCACTTGGGCCACTTTGTAGTCAGCCACGGCGGCGCAGCCAATAAAAATGTGGCAGTTTGTGGCCAGAGTAAGCGCCTGTTGATACATTTCATCGGCACTTTGCACGTCAATACGCTGCACACCGGCTGGTGTTGGCAGGTTGACCGGGCCTGCAATCAGCTGAACTTTAGCGCCAAGCTCAGCGGCGGCCTGCGCCAACGCAAAGCCCATCTTGCCGGAGCTGTGGTTGGAGATATACCGCACCGGGTCTATGGCTTCCCGGGTCGGTCCTGCCGTAATGGTCACTGTCAGCCCCTGTAACCACTGCGGTTTGGGCTGAAAAAATTGCACCACCAGTTCGGCCAGCTGCAGGGGTTCCAGCATGCGGCCCGGGCCGACATCCCCACAGGCCTGCTCACCGGCCGCCGGGCCCCAAATGTAAAAATGATGTTGCTTCAGCCTGTCTATATTGGCCTGGGTCGCTATATTTTTATACATCTGCTGGTTCATCGCCGGGGCTATCGCCACTGGGGCTGCGGTCGCCAGAATGCAGGTGCTGAGTAAATCGTTGGCCATGCCATGGGCAATGCGGGCAATGGCGTCGGCCGACGCCGGAGCCACCAGCACTAAGTCGGCCCATTTGGCCAGTTCAATATGGCCCATCGCCAGTTCAGCCGCAGGGTCGAGCAGGCTGTGACTGACCGGGTTGCCGGATAAAGCCTGCAAAGTTAAAGGTGTAATAAATTCACGGGCAGCGTCGGTCTGGATCACCCGGACATCAGCGCCCCGCTCCTTTAAGCGGCGGATCAGGTCGGCACTTTTATAAGCAGCAATGCCGCCGGTAATGCCAAGCAGAATACGTTTATTGGCCAGGGCTAAGCTCATAACTGCGAGATTCTGAGGTGTTCATAGGACGTTAAGATAACACGGAAAGTTAAAGGAAAACAAAATACAAAGGAGGTGTGTGATGGCAATTCGCGACTGGCCACAGAGTGAGCGGCCACGGGAAAAATTGCTGCAGCAAGGCGCTGGTACTTTGTCTGACGGTGAGTTGCTGGCGATCTTTTTACGGACAGGTATTCCAGGACAAAATGCAGTGGAGCTGGCCCGCCAACTGTTGCAGGACTTTGGTGGTTTGCGGTCATTAATGGCCGCAGGTGAAACTGAGTTTTGCCGGGGCAAGGGGTTAGGACAGGCCAAGTATGTGCAGTTGCAGGCTGTGCTTGAATTAAGCCGGCGCTATTTATTACAAAGCCTGCAACGTGACACTGTCTTTACCGAACCTGCGTTGGTGAAGAATTACCTGCTGCAAAGTCTGGCCGAACAAAAACGCGAAGTCTTTATGTTGCTGTATCTGGACAGTCAGCACCGGCTGATTTGCGCCGAGCCGTTATTTTTTGGCACGATCGACGCTTCTCCTGTGTATCCGCGTATTGTAGTTCAGAGTGCTTTAGCGCATAATGCCGCCGCCGTTATTTTGGCTCACAATCATCCATCCGGAGTTGCAGAGCCAAGCCGTGCTGACAGAGCCATAACCGAACGCCTGACTCAGGCGATGTCCCTTGTAGATATCAAGTTACTGGACCATTTTGTCGTCGGCGACGCGGAGGTTGTTTCCTTTGCTGAACGCGGCTGGCTGTGATGATCGGAAAGGATCCGCTCACGATCGTCGGAATCAAATACAGATTTGCCTTGAATTTGTTCAGGCTTTCGTGTATAAATTGCGCCCTTTCAGAAGTCCGGGGCATTCTTCTTGGCCAGAAGGATGAAAGAAGCTCGAGCTGAAGTTATTTTGGAGAAACATTGACATGTCTAGAGTGTGCCAAATCACTGGCAAAGGTCCGATGGTAGGTAACCGTCGTTCACACGCCAACAACGCGACTAAGCGTCGTTTCCTGCCAAACCTGCAAACTCACCGTTTCTGGGTTGAGAGCGAAAACCGCTTTGTAACTTTACGTTTATCTACTAAAGGTATGCGTATCATCGATAAGAATGGTATCGATGCAGTATTAGCTGACCTGCGTGCAAACGGTCAGAAGGTTTAAGGAAATAAATTATGCGCGATAAAATCCGTTTAGTTTCTTCTGCTGGTACTGGCTTTTTCTACACGACTGATAAGAACAAGCGTACTATGCCAGAAAAGATGGAAATCAAAAAATTCGATCCAAAAGTGCGTAAGCACGTGATTTTCAAAGAAGCGAAAATCAAATAATCGAACACGATTTCAACAACAAGCCCGGCCTCAAGCCGGGTTTGTTGTTTTCTGCAGCCAGAAAAATGACAGCAGTGACAAGGGCGACCACAGCGGGTACCCTGTCAGCAGAGATGCAGGAGCTGTGCTGATGATTCGATTATCCAAAACCAGCTGGAACAATGTCTTGATCTATGCCGTGCTGGTGCTGATTGGGCTTTTTGTGATTTTGCCTGAGTATTGGCAACGCGAAGATCAGAGTGCACCAACCCGTCTGGTGCCAGCCACTCAGACCTTATTGGCATTGCATTACCCGGCGCATCAGGTCGAACGAGCCGGGCCCGCGTGGCGGGTACAACCTGCGGTATTGTCGCAAGCGCAACTGCAACAATTAGTGGAAGACTGGCAGCAGGGCAGCCTGGCGTCCCCGTCGCCACTCAATCCAATTCAGCCGGTATTGCGTTCAGAAGTGGCCGCCTGGCTGACCGGCAAACCCGCACAACAGCACTGGCAGCTGTATCAGGCACAAGAGCAGTGGTGGCTGAAGGCCGTGGACGCTGATCTTTGGTTCCGTCTGAGTGAGACTGAAGCTGAACAACTTTTTCCAACAGCAGTACGATAACTATGCCTGAATTACCAGAAGTTGAAGTGTCCCGGTTAGGGATCAGCCCGCATTTACAGCAACAGCGCATTGAACAGGTACTGGTGCGTCAGCGCCAGTTACGCTGGCAGATCCCGGATGAAGTGCTGGCTATCAAAGACCAGCCTGTGCTGGACGTCAGTCGTCGCGCCAAGTATTTATTGATTCACTTACCTGCTGGTGAGCTGATTATTCATCTGGGCATGTCTGGCAATCTGAAAGTGTTACCGCAGGGGACCGCCGCAGGCAAACATGACCATGTGGATATTCTGCTCAGCTCAGGCCAACTGCTACGACTGAATGACACCCGGCGTTTTGGCGCCGTGCTGTGGCAGGATAAAAACGCTGTGCACGCGTTGCTGGCGAATCTGGGGCCTGAACCACTGCTACCGGACTTTACTGCTGAGCACTTGCTGCAGGCCTGCGGTAAACGCAGCAGCGCCATCAAGCTGGTGCTGATGGACAATCAGGTGGTGGTGGGGGTTGGCAATATTTATGCGAATGAAGCCTTGTTTCAGGCCGGCATTCGCCCGACTATGCCAGCCAATCAACTGAGCTTACCTCAAGCCGAACGTTTGACGGCCATCGTCAAACAAACCCTGGCCAAAGCCATTACTCAAGGCGGCACCACCTTAAAGGATTTCAGTCAGGTAGACGGCAAGCCCGGTTACTTTGCACAGCAATTGCTGGTGTATGGCCGCGGTGGGGAATGTTGTTTCAGCTGCAATACAGAGCTCAAAGAGATCCGTCTGGGCCAGCGCAGTACTGTCTACTGCCCACAATGCCAGCCGGAGTCTTAGGCCAAACAGCGGTTTCAGAAACGCCGTTTGGCCAGAATACGCCACTCCAGTCCCGACAACTCGCCCTGATCATGCAAAGCCTTGGTCAGGTCGATATGGATCATGGTACCGCGACTGCTGTGGCTGGATAACAAACGCACACCCAGACCTATGCCATACAGGCTTTGGCCTGCAGAGTCCTCCGGCAAGGCCGGATTGCTGCCCCAGGTCCGGCCCCAGTCCGCAAAAGCGGCATAACCCACATCAAAGATTTGAGCGATGGACAGGGTACTGTAATAGCGGTATTCAGCTGTCGCCAGTGCCAGCCGTTCGCCGGTCTGGTAGTACAAAGGGTAAGCACGCAGACCTGTATCACCGCCCAGACTTAAACGCTGATCGCGGAATAAATCCTGACCGTAGGCATAGGTCAGCTGCCCGACCAGGCTTTGGTGTTCGTCCAGCTGATGGATCCACATGGCATAACTGCTGGCGAGCCTCTGTTCCAGTTCGCCCTGTTGCAGTTGCGTGGCCCGGAACTGGGCAATCAACAAATCGGTTGGACTCAACTGCCAGGCTTTATCCAGTTGGGTTTGCAGTGACCAGCCACTGCGCTCTGCACCAAGCCAGGGTTGAAACCAGCCCAGCTGCACACTGGCCTGCCAGCCTAAGTTAATGTCTTCCACCCGGTTAAACTGATAGACGTTGTAGAGTTGCCGGTAATCGGCTTCAACAAAGTGCCAGCTGAACCAAAACTGTGATAAGTCTCTGTCCTCTGGTTTACCGTAATCTGTGTACTCCGTGGTATCAAACTGCACCTGGTGTTGCTCTATGCCCAGGCTGATGCGCTGCACCCAGCGCTCTGCTTCCGCCACTTTCCAGCCCGAAGACAGTTGCAATAAGTCGAGGTTGCGCTGGTACTCATTAATTTCGTCACCGCGCAGGTACTCATTCACATTTTCACTGTCGGCTTCCAGGTGAAATGCAAAAGCCCAGGGAGCATGCAGCCGGTAAAAGGGTTTTTCCAGCGCCAGTAAATAGGATTCGCCATCGGTTTTGTCTGCGTACAGGGTATTCAGATTCCAGTGACTGCCAAACAGGTTTGGTGAACGGAAATTCACCAGGTAGCTCTGACGCTCGCTGTCGTTTTCATAATCCAGATTGATCTGGTTGCCGGTGCCAAACAGGTTGTCTTCGGCCAAACCCAATACGGTTTTGCTTTCACCCCCCTCGCGGGACAGCGATATATTCGGCAATAAAGACCAGTTGTCCCAAGTGTGAATGGTGACACTGACAGAGCCGTCCGTGCAGTGTTCAGTGACCCGGACCTCGACTTTGCGCAAATAACGCCGGGTGCGCAACAAACGTTCAGTCTCCAGCAAGGCTTCCGCATCCAGTGGATCGCCGACCTGAAACAACACATCTTCCAGTATGGTGTCTGGTTTGGTGATTTTATGGGTGCGATTGGCCAGATGATGAAACCAGTAGACTTTGTCTGCGTTCAAATCAAACACATCTTCACTGTGGACACGAATGGCCCGAATGGGGAACCCCTGAAATTGCTGCAACTTGCTGTCAGCAGGCAATCGGGTACAGGCAGCAGAGTGTTGCTCTGCTGCCAAAGCAGCTTTACAGCCAAACCAAGCCATCCAGCACCACATTGCTGCCATCCGGAAGCGCATGGAGAACTCCTTTAGTGCGGCGGTTTTTACCCCGCCAATTTTTTTTGACCTTAGCCTGCCAGAGTGCATTTTGTAAAGTGGCTGTTTTTATTGAGATTTCCACTCCCTTAGAAATGTCTGGGCTGGTTCACTTAAGCTTAGCTCGCGTTGAGGGAAAGGGAACTGCACCCCTTCACGGTCAAAGGCAATTTTGATCTGTTCAAGCAAACTGGTCTTTAGCGCCAGATAATTTTCTTTGCGGGTCCAGACGGAAAACTGCAAATCCAGCGAAGATTCCGCAAAATTCAGAAAACGGAAATCCGGTGCTGGTTCATCCAGACAGAGTGGATGCTCATCGGCGACTTGCAGCAGAAGGTCCCGTACCTGACTGATCTGCTCTTTGTAAGCCACGGCCAACAACAGATCGAGCCGGCGGATCGGAAAGCGGGTCAGGTTGGTCACTTCAGTTTTGATCAGACTTTCATTGGGGATACGCACAAAGAGGTTGTCCGGGGTGCGGATTTTCACCGACAGTAAATCAATAGACAGTATTTCCCCCGTGGTGGTGCCCACTTTGATGGTGTCTCCAATCTGAAATGGCTGTTCACCAATTAAAAACAAGCCACTGATCAGATTCGAAACGGACGTCTGAGAGGCGAACCCAAGAGCCACCGACAACACTCCGGCTGCACCGAGCAGCACACCCAGGTTAAACCCCAGTTGCTTTAAGGCTGTGGCAATAAACAGCGCCAGCACCAGCCAGTACAGCAGGCGTTTGGTCAGGGTGGCATGATGAGGGCTGAATTTTTTCAGACACAGTTTAAAGGCGGCCTTGGACAGCAGGCTGGCAGCGACAAAACCAACAATCGCCAGCAGGGTGGCGCGCAGTAACGGCAGGACATTCGACGAACCGACGTAACTCCACAACGAATCGATCGACATCAGTTGCGCTCCTTCTGATTAAATAAACCGCTGAATACCCGGAACAGCCCGTGCGTTTCAAAGTGTTGCCTGGCTTTGCACAGTCTGACGGTAGACTCGTCTCCGGGGGCTTGTTGCCGGTGAATCGTCAGGCGAGACAGTTCGGCATCGTCCTGGTGATCAATATGCACTTCATCGGTCCAGAGTGAACCATCACTCAAGCCGTACAAGGCTAAAAACGGCAGGGGCAGGCTGAGTTTTTCAATACTCATCATCTGATTGGAATTGTTTTTCACCCGAATAGGCGTAATGGCCCGGTGCGCCCGGCTGGGTAATTCCTCTTTGCTGTGTCTGGCCTGCGTTTTGTCGGCATAACAGAGTTCACCTGTTTGTGTGTTGGGCCCGAACCAGGTGTCGGATAACAGCTGGGTTGGAATATCCTGCAGGACAATATCGGGTTGTTTCAGTTCAAGCCGGATCAGCACCGGGCTGCTGATATAAAAGGTCACTTCTTCCGCAGCGGGCAGATACACAGGTTGATGGGTTTTGATCACCACAGGCCTGTCCAGCAACTGGGGGGTTAAACAGAATTGCAGCGGCTCGTTGGAAAACACATAGCGGCTGAAGGTTTGATGCGCCGGCCAATGCGGTACATAACTGGCCTGTGCAAGGTTTTGTTCCGGGTTGCTCAGACGTTCAGTATGCAGGCGCCATTCTCCGGTTTTCCGTTGTAAGTAGAGGCAGAGCGGGCCTATCTGCAGTCGGGCTATCTGTTCATGATTCAGTGTCTGCGCCTGCCACCAGGGGCTTTGCGAATCCAACCACATAAAAAATCCCGTTAAGTTGAGGTTCAGTGCGTTAACGCGTAAAATAATGCGCGTTTTTCATCGGCTCAGCAATGAGTTAACCCATAACCCCTGAAGGAGAGTCCGTTTTATGGACGTGCCCAGTCACAGGCCTGGCCTGAATTCAACTCAACAATTATTTATTTGGTTGTAGTGACTGGTTCCTGGCCTCACGACAACCCCTAGTCTGAGGTAATTATGGAACTACTGGTATTGATCCATTTGTTACGGGCGGCGCTGGAAAGCGGCGACTATGCCGGTTTGACCGATAAACTGGCCGATATTCACCCGGCCGATTTAGCGGCCGCCCTGGCTGAGTTTTCTCCGGCTCATCAGTGGCAACTGCTGAACCTGTGCTCTTTGGCCCGGCAAGCTGAAATTTTTGTGTATTTACCGCTGGAACAGCAGGTGGAGCTGGCTCACAGTGTCAGCCGGGCCCGTTTTACCCCACTGATCCGGCAGATGTCGTCTGATGAACGGGCGGATTTGTTTAATAAATTCTCTGATGAGCAGAAACAAGCCCTGTTGCCTGCGCTGGCTCAGGCTGAGCGCGACGATATTCTGAGCCTGTCGTCCTATTCAGAGGGCACAGCTGGCGCCATTATGAGTTCTGACTACGCCATGTTGTCACCGCACCTGACCGTCAGTGAAGCCATTGACGTGCTGCGTCACGAAGCGCCAGACAAAGAAACCATTTACTTGTCTTATGTGGTCGATGAAAAGCGCAAACTGATTGGCGCTTTGTCGTTACGGGAGTTGATCCTGGCGCCGACCTCAGCGCTGATTGATGAGGTAATGAAACACGATCCTATCCAGGTGCGGGTGGACAGTTTGCAAGAAGAGGTTGCCACACTGATTGCCCGTTACGACTTATTGGCGATTCCGGTGGTGAACCAGCAAGGCCAGTTGGTCGGCATTGTCACGCACGACGATGCGATGGATGTTGCCGCGGCGGAGGCGACCGAAGATTTCCACAAAACAGCGACTATCGGCAAACTTGAAGGCAGTGTCAAAGAAGCCAAAATAAGCCTGTTGTATCGCAAGCGGGTGGTGTGGCTGGTGGTGCTCGTGTTTGGCAATATTTTTTCCGGGGCAGGCCTTGCGCTGTTTGAGCAGGTGATTTCCCAGCACATAGCGCTGCTGTTCTTCCTGCCGTTGCTGATTGCCAGCAGCGGCAATGCCGGTGCCCAGTCAGGCACACTGATGGTGCGGGCTTTGGCGACTGGGGATGTGAAGCTGCGGGATTGGGGCAAAATGCTGGGCAAAGAAGTGCTGATTGCCGGGCTGTTGGGCCTGACCATGGCGATTGCCGTCTCTGGCCTTGGTTTCTGGCGTGGTGGAGCCGACATCAGTGTGGTGGTGGCTTCGACCATGCTGCTGGTGGTGCTGATTGGCAGCCTGATTGGGTTGTCGTTGCCTTTTTTACTCAGCCGCTTTGGTATGGACCCGGCCACGGCCAGCGGTCCTTTGATCACTTCTATTGCCGATGTCGCCGGCGTGGTGATTTATTTCTCGATTGCCAGTTGGTATCTGGAGCTGGCGCTATAAAGTGCAGGCTCCACTTCCATTCATAGTCAAAAAGTTTTAACCATCCGGATTGTCCGGTCAGAAAAAAGCCGTTATAGTGCGCGGCGAACCAAGGGGTGCGAAAGCTGAGACGCCAACAGGCGAACCCTTAGAACCTGATCCGGATCATACCGGCGGAGGGATGGTGCGAACCTCATTTCCTTTTGCTCTGGTGATCCTACGTTTTTCTGATTTCACTGGAGTAAGTCACAAATGCGTAGATTATCCCATCTATTCATTGCGTTAAGCGCAGTCAGCTGTGTTTTTGTTCAGGCCGACGACAGCGTGGTTGAAACCATCGAAGTGAAAGGCGACTTTCGCAGCCAGCAACTCAACAAAATCCCCGGCAGTATTGCCGTTTTTACCGATGCAGAAATACAACGCCAGAATGCCCAGCATCTGGACGATTTGTTGCAGCAGGCCGCCAACCTGAATTTTTCCGCCGGTGCTTCCCGTGGCCGTTTTTTGCAGGTACGGGGGGTCGGTGAACGCAGCGAGTTTGTCGACAGCATTAACCCGTCGGTAGGTGTGCTGATTGATGGCATGGATTACTCCGTTTTGGGGGTCAGTTCGCTGTTTGATCTGGAGCAGGTGGAAGTGTTCCGCGGTCCAGAGGCCACCCGGTTTGGTGCCAATGCCATGGCCGGTATGCTGAATCTGCAATCCCGCCGGGCTGATTTCGAACACAGTGGCGAACTGGCGGCGACCATCGCCAATTATGACAGCCTGCAACTCAGTGCCGCTTATGGTCAGGGCCTGACTGACAAACTGGCTTTCCGGCTGGCTGTGGACCACCAGCAGTCGGACGGCTTTATCAACAATACCTACCTGCAGCGTGACGATACCAATCACATCGACGAAACCACTGCCAAACTGGCCCTGCGTTATCTGGCGACAGACGATCTGACCCTGGATTGGGTGAACCATATCCGTGATTTGGACAACGGCTACGATGCCTTTTCGCTGGACCGCAACCGCACCACTTTGTCTGATCAACCGGGGCAGGATCAGCAGCGCAGCCACGGCTCTATGCTCAGTGCCGATTACACAGGTCTGAGTGTGGGCCGCCTGCACAGCCAACTGAGTTATGTTTCGGCTGACACCGACTATGGTTTTGATGAAGACTGGAGCTATGAGGGGATTCACCCCGATGGCTACAGCACCACAGACCGCTATTTACGTGAGCGTTCACTCTGGAGTGCCGAGCAGCGGCTGGTCAGCTCAGGTGAGCATCAGTGGGTGGCCGGTTGGTATCACAGCCAGCAGCGTGCTGATTTAGAGCGGCAGTTCTGGGATTGGGATGTCTGGGCTGCGGCACAGTTTTTCAGTCAATTTAAGCGCAAAAACACCGCGTTATTTGCTGAATGGACGGAAATGCTGGCGCCGGACCTGGAGTTGACCCTGGGCGGCCGTGCTGAGCGCTATCAGGATCAGTACCATGACAGCAAAGGCATTCAGCATCAGGACAATGACTGGATGCTGGGCGGGAAAGCCAGCCTGAATTACCAACTGACTGACAGAGCCAGCCTGTATGGCTTGGTGTCGCAGGGTTATAAAGCCGGTGGTGTCAATGGCGAAGCGTTGGGCAAAGCGGATGCCACTGGTTCAGCAGCTCTGGCCAGCTATTTACGCGAACGCGCCAGTTTTTCGCCGGAAACACTGCTCAATACCGAAGTAGGTGTCAAAGCCAGCAATACGCCGCAGACGCTGATTGTGCGAGTTGCCCTGTTTGCCATGTGGCGTGACGACATGCAGGTCAATAGCTGGGTCACACGTGACCAGATGTTTATTGGGTTTATCGACAATGCGGCGTCGGGCCGCAATTATGGTCTGGAGCTGGAAAGCCGCTATCAGGCACGGCCAGACTGGACCTTGTACGGTACGCTCGGGTTATTAAAGAGTGAAATCCGTGGTTTTGTTACCGAAGCAGGGCTGGATAAAACCGGTCGTGATCAGGCTCATGCGCCGGGCTATCAGTATCAACTGGGATCGCAGTGGCAACTGGCCGCCGACTGGAGCCTGAATCTGGCAGTGCAAAGCAAAGCGGCTTTTTATTACTCCGACAGCCATGATGCCCGTTCAGAGCAGATGCATCTGCTGAACCTGCGGCTGCAATACCAGCTGGAGCAATGGCAGTTTGCCCTGTGGAGCCGCAACGCGCTGGATGAAGACTATGGGGTACGTGGCTTCTATTTTGGCAATGATCCGCGTGACGGTTACACCGAACATAGCTATGAACAACTGGGAGAACCGCGCCGTATCGGTTTAAGCGCCCGTTATCAGTTCTGAGGAGAAACAGATGAAATTATCCATTGAAATCAGTAAGTACCCACTGACAGAAAACTACATTGAACCCATCAAAGGTTTTATTGAGCTGCTGAACCAAAAGCCAGGACTGCACGTGATCACCAACACCCTGAGTACTCAGGTATTTGGTGACTATGACCAGGTGATGGCGGCGCTGTCCGAAGGGATCCGCTGGTCCTTTGAACGTTATGGCAAAGTGGTGTTTGTGGTGAAGTTCCTGCACGGTGATCTGCGGCCATGACAGCGCTCTGGCAGCAGCTGTTTGCCGATATGGCGCTGATGACCCAGCTGGAACTGCTGGCGGTGCTGTCTGCCCTGGCCTATGTGCTGCTGGCTCTGAAACAGAGCTTATGGTGCTGGCCGGCCGCGATGCTCAGCACTTTGCTCTACAGCCATATTATGTGGCATTCGGCACTGCTGTCCGATGCGTTGCTGCAGATTTATTATGCCGGTATGGCGCTGTACGGCTGGTATCACTGGCGACGGCTGCAACAGCAGCCAGGCCAGCCCAGAGGCATGACGGAGTGGAGCTGGTCAGTGCATGCCAGGCTGATTGGCCTGACGGCCAGTGCAGGTTTAGTATTGGGTTACCTGATGAGCCGCTATACTCAGGCAGATTTTGCCTGGGTGGATGCGCAAACGACCACGTTCAGCGTGATGGCCACCTTTCTGGTGGCCCGAAAAGTGGTGTCAAACTGGTTGTATTGGCTGGTCATTGATGCGGTGTGTATTTACGTCTATATCGAAAAACACCTGTATTTCACGACCGCACTTTTTGTACTCTACACCCTGATTGCATTGGCTGGGTTTTTCTTATGGCGACAGAGTTACCGGCAACAACAGCAGCTGGCCTGATTTGGGCTTTGTGCCAGCGTCTGGAGTTTTTTGCAGAGCACCAGCCAGTGCGCTTGCAGCAACTGACCTTTGGTCAATTAACCCAAACCTTTCAAGTGCAGACTGACAAAGGTGTGTATGCGGTGCGGCACTATGCAGACTCTGTGCGTCCGGTCCGTCGCCAGCAGGAACTGCGTTGCCAGCATGCTGCGGCAGCAGCCGGACTGGCACCAGCGCCTTTGTGTCTGAATAACCATCAGCGTATGTTGGTTTGCGAGTTTTTAGCCGAGGCCTGCCACCTTGAGCTGCATTGGCTGCAGCAGCACCTCACTCAAAGTGTTTCGCGGCTGGTGACCCTGCATCAACTCAGTGTGCAAACCCCGCAGCTCGACCCATGGCTCTATTTGCACCAGTTAAAGCAGCAACTGGCTGTCAAACTTTGTGCTGCGGACCAGATGTTGTATCAGCAGTTGCTTGACGTGGCGCGGCAGTTGCAGTTTTTCCCCGCGGATACAGGGTTATGCCATATGGATTTGAATCCGGCCAATCTGTTGTTGGCAGAGGACAGGGTCTGGTTGATTGATTTCGAATATTGTCAGCTGGCCGATGTTTGTTTTGATTTGGCCAGCCTGAGTTGGAACTTTGCGTTAAATATGCAGCAAGAGCAGCAATTGCTCGGGTTGTATTGCCAATTACGCGGCTGGCAGGCAGGCAGGGTTGGCGGAAAGAAGTATCAGTTGGTCAAACAACTGACTTTGGGTTTTGCCTGGTTATGGTATCTGGCGGAACAGCAGCAGAACCAAGACCCGCGCCATCAAGAGGCTGCAACAACCACCAGGTGGCAGTTGTTGCAGTTGCTGTCACAAACCGCCTAAGCGCTCTGCCAGAATTTTGTAGCGTTTAACGTCGTCTTCTTCAAACAGCGGTTTGCCTTCACCGTCCTTATCACAGGGGACCAGTAAGTTTTCACGCGCCAGCCGCTCGACCCGGATATCCTGAATACCGAGAAATTCAGCGACTTGTGCTACGGTCATTGTTGCCATTGTTTTGTTTCCTGCCCTATTAACCAAGAATCATTGTATGTCTGTTTTACACAGAACGCTCAGAGGCGTTATCACAGTTTTACTGTGTTTTCACAGAGCAGACAACCGGATCACTCAGATTTCGTTACAATTTTATTTGTGGCGCCTGGTGAAGCCTGTGTTAGATTTTTGTGATCATCCTTCTGTCAGGACCTTAGTATGCGCAACCCACCTTTAGTCAGCCTTGTGTTGGCATGTTTATTTTCAGGAACAGCTATGGCCGCACAAGCACCACAAGCTCAGACCAAAGCCTATGAGGTTGACTCCCCGTATGGCAAACGCTCAGACCCTTATTACTGGCTGCGTGATGACAGCCGGCAAAACCCGGAGATGCTGGCGTACCTGAATGCTGAAAATCAGTATTTTCAGCAAATGACAGCCAATCAGAAAACTCTGGTGGATCAGCTGGATAAAGAAATTGTCGGCCGTATCAAACAAGATGACAGCTCTGTGCCTTATGACAAAGGGGATTACACCTATTACACCCGTTTTGAAACCGGTCAGCAGTACCCGATTTATGTACGTAAGCCAAAAGCCGGTGGAGCAGAACAAATCCTGCTGGATGTAAATAAACTGGCTGAGGGCAAAGACTTTTATCAGATAGGTAACTGGGAAGTCAGCCCGGATCAGCGGACGCTCGCCTATATGGAAGACTTAAATGGCCGTCGCCAGTACAACCTGAAATTCCGCGATTTGACAACAGGCAAAGACTTACCGGATCAGATCCCTGGTTTGTCGGCATCTATTGCCTGGGCTGCCGACAATAAAACGGTGTTTTATATCGAAAACGACCCAGTGACTTTGCTGAGCACCAAGGTGAAAAAGCATCAGCTGGGGACGGACGCCAGCAAAAACCCTGTGGTGTATGAAGAAAAAGACAACAGTTTTTATATGGGGGTCGGAACCAGCAGCGATAACGCTTATGTGGTGATCGGTCTGGAAAGTACAGTCTCGAATGAATTCCGGGTGTTGCCTGCGGCCACCCCGGACGGAAAATTCCAGCTGCTGGCACCACGTCAGCGTGACTTCAAATACGACGCTGATCATCAGGCCGGACGTTGGGTGATCCGCACTGACTGGCAGGCGCCGAACTACCGTCTGATGACTGTGGCGGATAAAGACATTGGCGACCGCACCAAGTGGCAGTCGTTATTGGCACATGACGATGGCATTTTTATCGAAAGCTTTCAGCTGTTTGATCAGTACCTGGCCATTAACGAGCGCAGTGAGGGTTTAAGCCGGATCCGGGTTTTGCCCTGGAAAGACCTGAGCAAAGCCACTTATGTGGCGTCTGACGAAGCCTCTTATGTGGCAGATTTTGAGATCAACCCGGAACAAAACACCCATTGGCTGCGGTATAACTACAGTTCACTGACCACACCCAACAGCGTGTACAAAGTGAATATGAAGACCGGTGAGCGGGTGCTGCTGAAACAGCAGGAAGTGTTGGGTGGTTTCGATAAATCGCAATACAAGACGGACAGAGTCTGGGCTCTGGCCAAAGATGGCAGCAAAATTCCGGTGTCCTTGTTGTACAAAAAGGACTTTAAGCGTGATGGCACTGCACCTTTGTACCAATACGCCTATGGCTCTTATGGCAACTCGATGGACCCCTATTTCCGTTCGACTGTGTTGTCGTTGGTGGACCGGGGTTTTGTCTATGCCATTGCCCATATCCGTGGTGGCCAGGAAATGGGACGGCATTGGTATGAGCAGGGTAAGTTGCTGAATAAAATCAATACGTTTACTGATTATATTGCGGTGACAGATTATCTGGTTGCAGAAAAGTATGCGGCCAAAGATAAAGTCTTTGGTATGGGGGGCAGCGCTGGTGGTTTGCTGATGGGGGCGGTGGCCAATATGGCACCAGAGAAATACCGTGGTCTGGTGGCTCATGTGCCTTTTGTCGATGTCGTGACCACTATGCTGGATGAATCAATCCCGCTGACCACCAATGAATTTGATGAATGGGGCAACCCGAAGCAACAAGCCTATTACGACTATATGCTGTCCTATTCCCCTTATGATCAGCTGAAAAAACAAGCCTATCCGGCCATGCTGGTCACCACGGGCTTGCATGATTCCCAGGTGCAGTATTTTGAACCGGCCAAATGGGTTGCCAAATTACGTACCCTGAAAACAGATAACAACCCTTTGTTATTTAAGATCAATATGGAAGCTGGCCATGGTGGTAAATCCGGACGTTTTGCCCGCTTGCATGAAACAGCGCAGGAATACGCTTTCATTTTATCTTTGCTGAACCAGCCAGGTTCTTAGTTGTGATGATGAAACCGCAGCCTGTGCCGGGCTGCGGTTTTTTTGCCATTTTTCCCCCTTGGGCTTAAAGAGCCGCAAATTGACCTCAATTCCCTGCCTGTGTTGGTAGACAAAGTTTTTACTGCTCTGTATAACAATATGACTTAGCTGAATTTTTTGTTCTGTCATGAAGTGGACAGAATTATCAGCTATGGTTTTTAGTGCAGTCACATAATAACCATAATTCAGGTAACGCTTATGAAAGCATCCGGCATGTCCCTGGCCTTGTATAACAACTTTTTAGGTCAGGCTCCTAACTGGTACAAACTCACCATCATCGTTTTTTTACTGATCAACCCGATACTCTTTATTCAGAACCCATACCTGGCTGGTTGGGCTTTGGTTGTCGAGTTTATTTTTACACTGGCCATGGCGCTGAAATGTTACCCCTTGCAGCCTGGCGGCTTGCTGACGCTGCAGGCTGTGGCTATGGGGATGACCAGCACCCACAAAGTGATGCATGAAGTGTCGGTCAATATTGAAGTGATTTTATTGCTGGTGTTTATGGTCGCCGGCATTCACTTTGTGAAAGACCTGCTGTTGTTTGTGTTTACTAAATTACTGATTCGGGTGCGCTCGAAAACAACCTTATCGTTGGCCTTTGTCTGTATGGCGGCCTTTTTGTCGGCTTTCCTCGACGCGCTGACCGTGGTGGCGGTGATTATTGCGGTGGGCATCGGATTTTATGCCATCTACCACAAAATTTCGTCTGGCAAGAAATTTCAGGACCCGCACAACCACAACGAAGACAACGAAGTGCATGAACTGTCGCGGGCGGATCTGGATGCGTTTCGTGGCTTTTTACGCAACCTGCTGATGCATGCCGGTGTAGGGACCGCCTTGGGTGGTGTGTCGACCATGGTCGGCGAGCCGCAAAACCTGATTATTGCCGAAGCCGTGGGCTGGGATTTCGCTGAGTTTGCGTTGCGTATGGCATCCATCAGTGCGCCTGTTTTACTGGCTGGTTTAGTCACTTGTTTTGTGCTGGAGAAAATGCGCTGGTTTGATTTTGGTGTGCGTTTGCCGCAGCCGGTGCAGGATGTCCTTATTGCTTATGACAACTACCAGACCGAACGTATGACCAGTTCGGACGTCAGCAAACTGTGGGTGCAGGGGCTGATTGCCGTGATCCTGATCCTTTGCCTGAGCCTGCATCTGGCTTCTGTGGGTCTGATAGGTCTGATGGTGATTATTCTGGCTACAACCTTTTGTGGTGTTACCGACGAGCATCAGTTGGGGAAAGCCTTTCAGGAAGCTTTGCCTTTCACCTCGCTGCTGGTGGTGTTTTTTGCCGTGGTGGCGGTCATTATTGACCAGCACCTGTTTAAACCTGTGATTGACTGGGTTCTGACCTTTGACGGTCAGGATCAACTGGCCATGCTATTCCTGGCGAATGGCGCCTTGTCGATGGTCAGTGACAACGTGTTTGTCGGCACTGTCTATATCAATGAAGTCAAAGCGGCCTGGCAATCCGGCCAAATTACGCGTGAGCAGTTTGAATTGCTGGCGATTGCGATTAACTCAGGTACCAACCTGCCAAGTGTGGCCACTCCAAATGGTCAGGCGGCGTTTCTGTTCCTGCTGACCAGCGCTTTGGCCCCGCTTATTCGGCTGTCCTATATGAAAATGGTCTGGATGGCGTTGCCTTATACGCTGGTGCTGACCCTGGTTGGTCTGGCAACAACAGTGCTGGTATTGCCTGAAGTGACCCAGTGGATGTATGCCAATGGCTGGATCCATCACTTTGATCCTGCCGCCGTCGTCAGTCCGGCATCCGGCCATTGAATCCTGAAGGAGGCAACCGCCGTTGCCTCCTGCTTTTGTCCCGCGTCATGGCGCAGCAGTCCGGTTTGGCTGGACAGGCTGCAGGCTGGCAGGTATAACATTCTGAAATTTATGATCATGCTGGACTGATTGATTTCAGCCCGCCTCGTTGCGCGCTGCTTTGGTCGTTTTCCTGGATCCATCAATGCATTCAGGTCTCCATAAGGACGCAAATCGATGATTGAACTGCTGTTGCTGGTCTTGCTCCCCTTGCTTGGGGTGCTGGTTCCTGTGTTCTGCCGCCATTGGTCCCGCAGCTCCTGCGCCATGGCTACGGCTGTACTTCCGTTTGCTGCATTAGCGTTGGTGTTGCAGCTGGCCCCAGCGGTGTTTGCCGGTGACACCTTGTTGCTTCATCTGCCATGGGCGCAAGCTTTGGGATTACTAATCAGCCTGCGGCTGGACGGTCTGTCTTTGCTCTTTGTGCTGCTCATCCTCGGTATGGGACTGCTGGTGATTTTGTATGCCCGCTATTACCTGGCTGAAAAAGACTCCATGCCTCGTTTTTATGCCTTTTTGTTGTTGTTTATGGCGGCCATGCTTGGGGTGGTCCTGTCCAATAACCTGATCCAGCTGTGGGTGTTCTGGGAGCTCACCAGCATCAGCTCATTTCTGCTGATTAGTTACTGGTGGCACCGAGCCGACGCCCGCCTGGGGGCGCGGATGGCTTTGGCCATTACCGGCTTTGGTGGGTTGGCACTGCTGGCTGGGGTGTTATTGCTCGGACAGGTGTTAGGCAGCTACCAACTGGATGTGGTGCTGAGTAAAGCGGCACAACTGCAGCAAAGCAACTGGTATCCGTTAATACTGGTGCTGATACTGCTTGGGGCTTTTACGAAATCTGCACAGTTTCCGTTTCATTTCTGGCTGCCCAATGCGATGGCGGCACCCACACCTGTCAGTGCTTATCTGCATTCGGCCACTATGGTGAAAGCCGGTATCTTCCTGCTGGCGCGTTTGTACCCGCTGCTGGCGGGGTCGGACTTATGGTTTTTGCTGGTGACCCTGACCGGGCTGACCACTTTGTTGGTCGGTGCTTACCTGGCCTTGTTCCAACATGATTTAAAAGGCCTATTGGCTTATTCCACCATTTCACATCTGGGGCTCATTACCCTGTTGTTGGGGCTGGATACTGATCTGGCGACTGTGGCCGCTATTTTCCATATTATGAACCACGCCATCTTCAAAGCGTCGTTGTTTATGGCCGCCGGTATTATTGATCACGAATCCGGTTCGCGGGATATGCGTAAACTGAACGGGCTCTGGCAGTTTATGCCAGTGACCGCCACACTGGCGATGGTGGCGTCGGCTTCGATGGCTGGAGTACCGCTGTTGAACGGTTTCCTGTCCAAAGAAATGTTTTTTGCTGAAACCCTGCACCAGGACGTACTTGGTGCCTTGTCTTGGCTGATCCCTGTGTTGGCCACAGTGGCGGCTATTTTATCTGTCGCTTATTCGGCGCGTTTTATTCATGACGTGTTTTTTAATGGTCAGCCCAGAGGTTTGCCTAAAACGCCCCACGAGCCTCCCCGTTACATGAGGGTGCCAGTGGAGGTTCTGGTCGCCCTCTGTATCCTGGTTGGGGTGGTACCGCACTATGTGGTGGGTGATTTATTGGCTGTTGCATCAGTGGCAGCCCTGGCCGGGCCTTTGCCACACTACAGTTTGTCCATTTGGCACGGTTTTAACTTGCCCCTGCTGATGAGTATGGTGGCGCTGGTGCTGGGGATTTGTCTCTATGCCAACCGGAAGCATCTGTTTCGGTTTCAGGCTGAAATTCCCAGCCTCAATGCGTTAACCGTATTTGATCAATGGTTCCGTCAGTGGGTAGGCAAGGCGCAGCGCCTGCATCAACGCATTGAAAATGGTGAACTGCAGACCTATTTGAGTTGGTTATTGCTGCTGATGGTGCTGATGCTGCTGTTGCCATTACAGCAAATGGGGCAATTTAAAGGACTGAAGCCGGAGCTGCCAGCAGATCCGCTGATGTTTATTGCAACTCT